>NZ_LMSV01000002.1:1008251-1012905 GCF_001429705.1 Yonghaparkia sp. Soil809 | reverse complement strand
CCCAGTAATGGGTGGCCATTTTGCGTTAACGCAGCGTCACGACGACGCGCATCGAGACAACACCACAGGAGTCACCATGGCCGAGCGCCCCGATCGACCCGAGCGCGACCGCGATCGACCCCGCCGAGACGTTCGGCCGTCGAGCGGGAACGGCCGTGGTGGTCCCAGTGGCGCGCCGCGGAGCGGCGGGACCGGCGGAGGCTCTCGCGGTGCCGCCGGTTCCGGCGGCGCGGGCGGCGGAGCTCGATCGGCGTCAAGTGCGTCACGCCCCCGTCGGGAGGGCGACGCGCCCCGAGGGGATCGCCCGTGGAAGCGGGACGGCGAGGCTCCGCGTGGTGCTCGCCCGGAACGCACCGATCGGCCCCGGCGGGACGGCGAGGCCCCGCGTCGCGACCAGCCCTGGAAGCGGGACGGCGAGGCCCCGCGTCGCGGTCAGCCGTGGAAGCGCGATGGCGAGGCTCCGCGTGGCGCTCGCCCGGATCGCACCGATCGGCCCCGCCGTGAGGGCGACGCGCCCCGCAGTGATCGCCCGTGGAAGAAGGACGGCGCGCCTAGCGGCGACCGGCCGTGGAAGCGGGATGGCGAGGCTCCGCGTCGCGATCAGCCGTGGAAGCGTGACGGCGATGCTCCTCGCGGGGCACGGCCGGACCGCGCCGATCGTCCTCGCCGTGACGGCGATGCGCCTCGAGGCGACCGCTCGTGGAAGAAGGACGGCGCCCCGAGCCGCGACCGCCCCGGGAAGCGCGACGGGGATGCGCCGCGCTACGACCGTCCGCGGCGCGATGACGCGCCGCGCGGTGCGCGGCCCGAGCGGAGCGACCGCCCGGCTCGGAGCGCCGGCGCACGCCAGGAGGGCGTGCGGACGCGCCGAACGGACGAAGTGGAGGCTCCTCGTCACGTCGACCCGAGCATCCCTGAGGAGATCACGGGGCGCGAGCTCGACAAGAGCGCGCGCTTCGAGCTGAAGACCCTCAGCAAGGAGAACGCCGACCGCGTCGCGCAGCACCTCGTCATGGCGGCGACGCTCATCGAGGAGGACCCTGCGCTCGCGCACGAGCACGCCCTCGCGGCCGGGCGTCGCGCGGGTCGTGTCGCGGTCGTGCGCGAGACGCTCGCGATCACGGCGTACGCGACGGGCGACTTCGCCCTCGCGCTGCGCGAGCTGCGCACCTATCGCCGGCTCTCGGGATCGAACGAGCAGCTGCCGCTCATGGTCGACTGCGAGCGCGGGCTCGGCCGGCCGGAGAAGGGCCTCGAGCTCGGCCGTTCGGTCGACCGCTCGACGCTGAGCGTGCCGACCCGGGTCGAGCTCGCGATCGCGATGTCGGGCGCGCGCCTCGACCTCGGTCAGAACGAGCTCGCGCTCACCGAGCTGGAGATCCCGCAGCTCGACCCGACGACGGCGTACAGCTACAGCCCGGCGCTGTTCGACTCCTACGCGGTCGTGCTCGCCGAGCTCGGGCGCGACGAGGAGGCCGCCACGTGGGCCTCTCGCGCCGATGTCGCCGCGCAGGCGATCGGCGACGCCGAGGGCGACGTCGACGAGATCATCGAGATCGTCGAGGAGGAGCTCGAGGAGCTCGAGGGCGAAGCGGCCTCTGAGCCGACCGTCGAGCGCGTCGCCGAGAGGGCCGCCGAGGCGGGGGAGGACGAGGCCGGGAAGAACGAGGCCGGGGAGGGCGAGGCCGGGAAGAACGAGGCCGGGGAGGGCGCGGATGCTCGGTAGGTTCCGCAAGGCGCTCCCGACGCCGCTGACCGACCGGGATGCTCTGCTGCTCGACCTCGATGGCGTCGTGTACACCGGGCCCGGGGCGATCCCGCACGCGGTCGAGTCGATCAACCGCGCGGCCGAGCAGCTGCGGGTCGGGTACATCACCAACAACGCCTCGCGCACCGATGAGTCGGTCGCCGAGCACCTGCGCGAGCTGGGCCTGCACGTCTCGGCGCCGGACGTCGTGACGAGCCCGCAGGCCGCGGTCCGCGTGCTCGCGACGCTCGTCGAGCCCGGGTCGCGCATCCTCGTCGTCGGCGGCGACGGCCTCGTGAGCGAGGTCGAGAGCGCCGGGTTCACGGTCACGCGATCGGCCGAGGACGACCCGGCCGCGGTCATCCAGGGCTTCGCGCCGCACGTCGGGTGGGAGCACCTCGCGGAGGCGAGCTTCGCGCTGCACACGGGCATCCCGTGGGTCGCGACCAACACCGATTGGACGATCCCCGTCGCGCGCGGCATCGCTCCCGGCAACGGGACGCTCGTCTCGGCCGTGCACCTCGCCGTCGGCCGCCTGCCCGTGTTCGCGGGCAAGCCGGAGAAGGCGATCTTCGACGTCGCGGCCGAGCGGTTCGAGGCATCCCGCGCGCTCGTCGTCGGCGACCGCCTCGACACCGACATCCTCGGCGGCAATCGCGCGGGCATGGACACCGCGCTCGTGCTCACGGGCATCGACCGCGCCAAGCAGGTGCTCGCGGCCAACGCGACGATGCGGCCCACGTACATCCTCGACGACCTGCGCGGGCTGTTCGAGCCGTACCCGGAGGTGCGCGAGACGACCGACTCCGACGGCGTGCGCACGATCGAGGTGGGCGAGACGGTCGTGATGATGCGTGAGAACGTCGTGCGCGTCGCCTCGCGCGGTCGCGACGACCTCGACCTGCTGCGCGCGGGCGCCGCGGCGATCCACGGCAGCGGGCTGCAGATCTACGGGATCGACGTCGACCCCGCCCTGCTCGCCCTCGCCGGAGGCTGAGGAGTAGCCTCGACGCATGAGCGACCCCGAGGGAATCAGCAGCAGCGGTGGCGCCCCGGTCAACGACCCGGGCGTCGTGCACGAGGTCCAGGTCGACGAGGCGTTCCTCACGCGCATCGCGCTCATCGAGGACCAGCCGCTCGGCGACCGCGCCGCGGCCTTCGGGCAGCTCGCGGACGAGCTGCGGGCGCACCTCGAGGGCACCGACGGCGACGCCCGACGGCCCGGCGCCTGACCGCGGCGTGATCGACGACTCGACCTCCCGACTCGACGTCGCGCTCGTGGAGCGCGGGCTGGCTCGCAGCCGCGCCACTGCCCGCGCCGCGATCGAGGCGGGGCGCGTGCGCGTCGACGGGCGCGCTGTCGTCAAGCCCGCGCATCCGGTCGCCACGTCGTCGGCCGTCGAGGTCGAGGGCGAGGACCACTACGTGAGCCGCGCCGCCCACAAGCTCATCGCGGCGCTCGATTCCAGCGGCATCGATCCGGCCGGGATGCTCTGCCTCGACCTCGGCGCGAGCACGGGCGGCTTCACTCAGGTGCTGCTCGAGCGCGGCGCGCGGCAGGTGATCGCGCTCGACGTCGGGCACGGACAGCTCGCTCCGAGCATCGCGCTCGACCACCGCGTGGTGGCCGTCGAAGGCGAGAACGCGCGCTTCCTGACCGCCGAACGGCTCGCCGAGGCGAGCGGCGTGGCCGAGCGGCCCGAGCTCGTCGTGGGCGACCTGAGCTTCATCTCGCTCGCGCACATCCTGCCCGCGATCGTCGCGACCGTCGGCCCGCAGGTGCCGGTGATCCTGCTCGTGAAGCCGCAGTTCGAGGTGGGCCGGACGGGCATTCGCGAAGGCATCGTGCACGACGCGGCGCTGCGGGAGGACGCGATCATGGGCGTGCTGTGGGCGGCGTTCGACATCGGGCTGCTCGCGAGCGACGTCCGCTCCTCGCCCATCGTGGGGACGAACGGCAATTCCGAGTATCTGGCGGTCTTCCGGCCGGGCGCGGGGGAGCATCCGACAGAATGGAGGAGCCGCGTCGCCGCGATCGCGCGAGCGGCACCCGCCCCGTAAGGAAGGCTCCCCGTGACCGCTCGCCACATCCTCGTCGTCGCCCATACGGGGCGGCGCGAGACGCTCGACGCGGCCGTCACGGTGTGCGGGCTCCTGCGCGACGCGGGGCTCGTGCCCGTCGTCGACGCCGAGGCGGTCGATGACCTCCAGGGCGCGATGAGCGACGGCGAGCTGCACGTGCTCGGCGCCGATGCCGCCGCTGGTCAGATCGGCGTCGGCGACATCGAGCTCGCGATCGTGCTCGGCGGCGACGGCACCATCCTGCGCGCGGCCGAACTCGTCCGCGGGGGCAGCGCGCCGCTGCTCGGCATCAACCTCGGTCATGTCGGCTTCCTCGCCGAGAGCGAGCGCGACGACCTGGGTGCCGCGGTCGGTCGCGCCCTCGACCGCGACTACCTCGTGGAGGAGCGCATGACGCTCTCCGTGCGGGTCAAGCTCGACAACGAGATCATCCACGAGACCTGGGCGCTCAACGAGGCGACCGTCGAGAAAGCGAGCCGCGAGCGCATGCTCGATGTCGTCATCGAGGTCGACGGGCGCCCTCTGTCGAGCTTCGGCTGCGACGGCGTCGTCATGGCCACGCCGACCGGCTCGACCGCCTACGCGTTCTCGGCCGGCGGGCCCATCGTGTGGCCGAGCCTCGACGCGCTGCTGCTCGTGCCGCTCAGCGCGCACGCGCTGTTCGCCCGCCCGCTCGTGGTCGGCCCGAACTCGTCGCTCGCGGTCGAGCTGCTCGACCGCACGCCCGGCCTCGGCATCCTCTGGTGCGACGGGCGCCGCGCGTTCGATCTGCCGATCGGCGCACGCGTCGTCGCCCGCCGCTCGTCCACGCCCGTGCGGCTCGCG
>NZ_LMSV01000002.1:981167-1008210 GCF_001429705.1 Yonghaparkia sp. Soil809 | reverse complement strand
CCGCGGCGTGATCGACGAGATCAGCATTCGCAGCCTCGGCGTCATCGGCGAGGCCACGCTGCCGCTCGGGCCCGGTTTCACGGCGCTCACGGGCGAGACCGGCGCTGGCAAGACGATGGTCGTCACCGCGCTCGGGCTCCTGCTCGGATCGCGCGCCGACTCCGGCGCCGTGCGCCTCGGCAGCGACCAGGCGCTCGTCGAGGGCCGCTGGCGCGTCGACCCCGAGGGGGCCGTCGCCGAGCGGGTGCGGGATGCCGGGGGCGACATCGACGGCGACGAACTGATCCTGAGCCGCTCGCTCTCGACCGAGGGCCGCAGCCGCGCGGTCGTCGGGGGTCGCTCCGCCCCCGTCGGTGTGCTCACCGAGATCGGCGAGCAGCTCGTCGTCGTCCACGGCCAGAGCGACCAGCTGCGCCTGCGCTCGACCGCCGCGCAGCGCGACACCCTCGACCGCTTCGCCGGCGCCGAGCTGCAGACGGTGCTCGGGGACTACCGCGAGGTCCACGAGCGCTGGATGGAGGCGCGTGCCGACCTCGACACGCTCATCGCCCACCGCGACGCGCGCGTGCGGGAGGCGGAGGAGCTGCGGCTCGCCCTCGACGAGATCGAGGCCGCAGCGCCGCAGCGCGGCGAGGACGACGAGCTCGCCGTGCGCGCCGATCGGCTCGCGAACGTCGAAGATCTCCGTCTTGCCGCGGCGCAGGCGCACGATCTGCTCTCGAGCGAGTCGCTCGACGACGGGCGCGATGCCGTGAGCCTCGTCGAGGCCGCGCGCCGCGCCGTCGACCGGGTTGCCGGGCACGACGCGCAGCTCGAGCCCATCGTCGAGGCCATCGCGAACGCCGGCTACGTGCTCGGCGAGGCCGCCGTGCAGCTCTCCGGCTACCTCGCCTCGCTCGACACCGACGGCGGCCGCGAGCTCGAGATCGTGCAGGAGCGCCGAGCCGCGCTCTCCGCGCTCGTGCGCAAGCACGGTTCGAGCCTCGACGACGTGATCGATACCCTCGAGCAGGGCTCGGCGCGGCTGCTCGAGCTCGACCAGGACGACCTGCGGGTCGAGCAGCTGCGGGCGAGCGTCGACGCCGACCTCGCAGCGCTCACCGCTCTCGCCGAGCGCCTGACCGCGCTGCGGACGGCGGCGGCCGAGCGACTCGGCGAGGCCGTCACCGCCGAGCTCGCCGCGCTCGCGATGCCCAACGCGCGCCTCACGGTCGACGTGACGACGCGCGACGACTTCGCCGCGCACGGTCGCGACGACGTCGCCATCCTGCTGCAGCCCCACGCGGGAGCCGAGCCGCGGCCGATCGCGAAGGGCGCGAGCGGCGGCGAGCTCTCGCGCGTCATGCTCGCCCTCGAGGTCGTCATCGCCGGCACCGACCCCGTTCCCACGTTCATCTTCGACGAGGTCGACGCGGGCGTCGGAGGCGCGAGCGCGATCGAGATCGGTCGGCGGCTCGCGCGCCTCGCCGAGACCGCGCAGGTCATCGTCGTCACCCACCTCGCCCAGGTCGCCGCGTTCGCGACCAACCACCTGCGGGTCATCAAGGGCGACGACGGCGAGGTGACCGCGTCGAGCGTGCAGCAGCTCGACGGGGAGGATCGCATCGCCGAGATGGCGCGCCTGCTGAGCGGCCTGCCCGACAGCGAGAGCGGCCTCGCCCACGCGCGCGAGCTCATCGACGTCGCGCAGGAGCGCGCGCGGACCTAGGGCGCTGTTGCCGGAGGGTCTGCAGCCATCGGTGCGACCGACCGTACGCTCACGGCGTGCGCGCGTCGAGGTGCGGCAGGTCACGATTCGGATAGCATGGAACCCCGTGGCGAACACTTCCGACCAGGGCCCTGCATCCGACCGAACCGCGCGGATCACCAAGCACATCTTCGTGACCGGGGGTGTCGTCTCCTCTCTGGGCAAGGGCCTCACCGCCGCGAGTCTGGGCAATCTGCTCACTGCGCGCGGGCTGCGCGTCGTCATGCAGAAGCTCGACCCGTACCTCAACGTCGACCCGGGAACGATGAACCCGTTCCAGCACGGCGAGGTCTTCGTGACCGACGATGGCGCCGAGACCGACCTCGACATCGGGCACTACGAGCGCTTCCTCGACATCAACCTCAGCCAGGCCGCGAACGTCACGACCGGCCAGATCTACTCGCAGGTGATCGCCAAGGAGCGCCGTGGCGAGTACCTCGGCGACACCGTGCAGGTGATTCCGCACATCACCGACGAGATCAAGCGCCGCATGCGGCTGCAGGCGCAGGACGACCCGCAGCCCGACGTCATCATCACCGAGATCGGCGGCACGGTCGGCGACATCGAGTCGCAGCCGTTCATCGAGTCGGCCCGCCAGGTGCGCCACGAGCTCGGCCGCAGGAACGTGTTCTTCGTGCACGTGAGCCTCGTGCCGTTCATGGGAGCCTCGGGCGAGCAGAAGACCAAGCCGACGCAGCACTCGGTCGCGGCCCTGCGCTCCATCGGCATCCAGCCGGATGCCCTGGTCCTGCGATCGGACCGCCCCGTCACGAGCGCCAACCGCCGCAAGATCGCGCTCATGTGCGACGTCGAGGAGGCCGGTGTCGTCAACGCGGTCGACGTGCCGTCGATCTACGACATCCCGTCGATGCTGCACAGCCAGGGTCTCGACGCCTACATCATCGACCAGCTCGATCTCGAGGCCGGCGAGGTCGTGTGGGACGGCTGGCGCGAGCTGCTCACGGCCGTCCACGAGCCCAAGCGCGAGGTCACGATCGGCCTCGTCGGCAAGTACATCGACCTGCCCGACGCCTATCTGAGCGTCACCGAGGCGCTGCGGGCCGGCGGCTTCGCGCACCAGGCGAAGGTCGTCATCCGGTGGATCCCCAGCGACGAGTGCGAGACCCCCGAGGGCGCGGCGAAGATGCTCGGCGACCTCGATGGCATCTGCGTGCCGGGCGGCTTCGGCGTCCGCGGCATCGAGGGCAAGCTCGGGGCGCTGAAGTTCGCCCGCGAGAACAAGATCCCGACGCTCGGCCTATGCCTGGGACTGCAGTGCATGGTCATCGAGTACGCGCGCAACGAGGCGGACCTGCCGGGGGCATCCTCGACCGAGTTCGACCCCGAGACCGAGTTCCCCGTCATCGCGACGATGGCCGAGCAGGTTGCTCATCTCGCCGGCGGCGACCTCGGCGGCACGATGCGTCTGGGCCTGTACGAGGCGAAGCTCGCGCCCGGGTCGATCGTGGCCGAGGTGTACGGCTCTGAGGTCTCGCACGAGCGCCACCGCCACCGCTACGAGGTCAACAACGCCTACCGCGAGCAGATCGCCGCCGCGGGCCTGCACTTCTCGGGCACGAGCCCCGACGGCACGCTCGTCGAGTACGTCGAGCTTCCGCGAGAGCAGCACCCGTACTACGTCGCGACGCAGGCGCACCCCGAGCTGCGGTCGCGCCCCAATAACGCGCACCCCCTGTTCGCCAGGCTCGTCGGCGCCGCGATCGAGCGCCAGCTCGCGAGCCGGCTGTTCGACGACGAGGCGTCGGCCGAGGCGTGAGCGCGAGTGCGAGTGCGAGTGCGAGTGCCAGCATGAGCGCGGGCGGCGCGGCGACCGGCGACGCGAGCGGCGACCTGCTCGCCGACGCGGCCCACTCGGTCGAGGTGCTCGACTCCGAGGTCGTGTTCGATGGGAAGGTGTGGGACATCCGGCGCGAGCGCTTCGCGTACGGCGACGTCACGCTCGTCCGCGAGTTCCTGGAGCACCCCGGCGCCGTCGCGGTGCTCGTCATGGACGAGGCGGAGCGCATCCTGCTGATCCAGCAGTACCGCCACCCGATCCAGTCGCGCGACTGGGAGATGCCCGCGGGGCTCCTCGACATCGAGGGGGAGGATCCTCTCGCGGCCGCGCAGCGCGAGCTCGCCGAGGAGGTCGACCTCGTCGCCGAGCACTGGGAGCCGCTGCTGACCCTCCACACGAGCCCGGGCGGCTCGGACGAGGTCATCACGATCTACCTCGCGACGGGTCTCTCGCCCACCGAGGAGGCCTTCGCCCGCGAGGCGGAGGAGGTCGACATGACCCTGCGCTGGGTGTCGCTCGACGAGGCCGTCGACGCCGTGCTCGCGGGCCGCGTTCGCAACGGAATCCTCATCGCGGCGGTGCTCGCCGCGCACGCCCGGCGCAGCCGGCCATGACCGCGCGCGCGACGATCGCGGGGGATGCCCCTCCCGCTCTCGTGCGCGCGATCGAGACGTACGTGAGGCACGTCGCCCTCGAGCGCGGACGAAGCCCGCACACCGTGGCGGCGTACCGCCGCGACCTGCTCCGCTACGCCGCCTTCGTCGGCGGGCTCGGACGGCAGGAGCCCGTCGAGATCACGAGCGCGGACGTCGCGGCGTTCGTGACCGAGCTGCGCGACCCGAGCGTGCCCCTCGACGAGAGCGGTGCGGCTCCGGCGGCCGTGAGCGCGTCGAGCGCCGCGCGCATGCTGTCGAGCGTGCGCGGCTGGCACCGGTTCCTCGTCGAGGAGGGCATCCTCACCGCCGACGTCGCGCGCGATCAGAAGCCGCCCCGACAGCCCAAGCGCCTGCCGAAGGCGATCTCGATCGCCGAGGTCGAGGCGCTGCTGGAGGCGTGCGCGGGGGACGACCCGCTCATGCTGCGCGACCGCGCCCTGCTCGAGCTGCTGTACGCGACGGGCGCGCGCGTGAGCGAGGCGATCGACCTCAACGTCGACGACGTGATCGGCGACGACGCGCGCGTCGGCACGGCCGTGCGGCTCTTCGGCAAGGGCCGCAAGCAGCGCATCGTTCCGCTCGGCCGCTACGCGCAGGAGGCCTTGGACGCCTACCTCGTGCGGGCGCGACCGCTCGCGGCTCCGCGCGGGGCGGCGACTCCGGCGCTCTTCCTCGGCGCGCGCGGGGCGCGGCTCAGTCGGCAGTCGGCGTGGCTGGTGATCCGCGCGGCGGCGCAGCGCGCGCACCTCGACGTCGAGCTCTCGCCGCACACGCTGCGGCACTCGTTCGCGACGCACCTCATCGAGGGCGGTGCCGACGTGCGCGTCGTGCAGGAGCTCCTCGGCCACGCGAGCGTCGCGACGACCCAGATCTACACGCTCGTCACGGCCGACGCGATGCGCGAGGCGTGGGCGACGGCGCACCCGCGGGCCCGGTAGCGGCGGCAGCGCAGCGGCTGCTGCGGAACTGTCCGTGCGCGGCGGATCCCGCGCGGCGCCTACCCCGCGGGCTCGGCTGTGCGGCGCGGCTCGAGTCGGGCATCCCCGGTCGGACCCCACCGCACGATCTGCTGCTCGCCGTCGACCGTGACGATCGGGGGCGGCTCGTCCAGCGGCACGAAGCCGCGGCGCGCGACGTCGAGCGTGCGCATGCAGCCGGCGAAGAACTCCTGCTCGGATCCGCGGCGCGTCGTGAGCAGGCAGATCTCGGAGTCCGGCGCGCCATCGCCGGCGTCGAGTCGCAGCGCCCACACGTCCTGCGACCGCTCTCCCTCCTCGGTCGTCAGCAGGAGCCGGACGTCGGGTCGCTCCTGGAGGTAGAACACGGAGCCGGTCGCGAACTGCTCGGCGCGCTCGCGCTCGGTCGCGGTCGGCGGTCGCTCGAAGACCGCGAGCGAGCGCGGCGGCGGGGTCGTCAGGGCGGCGGTGCCGGCGGCGCTGACAGCGAGGATGCCCGTCGCGACCGCGGCGGCGACCAGGCTCGCGCGGCTCACGACGAGGCCTCTTCGTCGGCGGCGCGCTCCTCGAGCACGAGCTCGCCGGAGGGGAGCCACGTCGCCGCGAAGGGCTGGCTCGCCCCGCTCGCGACGCCCCCGATCTCGGGTGCCGTCATGCCGTTCTCCGCGAAGTCCTCGACGCTCGTGCAGGCCCCGGCGTTGCCGCTGCGATCGCCGACCCACAGGCAGAACTGCGGGGCGTCGCCGAGGCGTCCGAAGCCGTCCTGGTCGTCGGTGAGCAGGCCGACCCACTGCGTGCCCTCGACCTCGGCGAGCAGGAGCGGCCCGGCGATCGTGCCCGGAGAGTAGTTCCAGATCAGCTGGTCGGCCGGGGTCGGCCCGGCCTCGAGCTGCTCCAGCGCCGGGATGTCGAGGGCGCGGACCTCATCGAGCGTGATCGCGCCCCGCTGCTCGACCTCGAGCGTCGACGACCCGTCGGGCCGCCAGGCGTAGACGACGGTGAAGGCCCCGCCGTCCGTCCACTCCTGTTCGAGCCCCTCGGTGCGGAAGGCCTCCTCGGTCGTGCACGTGTGCCCGGTCAGGAACCCCCGATCGATGAGCAGCGCCATGCAGGGCTCGGTGATCGAATCGGAGACCCGCTGACGGTAGACCACGAGCCGCGGGTCGCTGCGCGGCTCGCCGAGCGCGCGCGGGCCGGCCGCGAGCTCGACGGCCGCGCTCTCGAGGTCGCGTGCGGCGCTCTCCTCATCGCGCTCGGGGCTCGCGCCGCCCGCCGAGGTGCCGTCGGCGCCGTCGGCACGCGCGCCGTCGGCGAAGACGGCGTACGCGGGCGGCGGGGAAGTGAGCGCGACGTGCACCCCGGCGAGGATGCCCGTGGCGGCGAGCAGCGCGACCGCGGCGATCGCGGCACCGCGCCGCTCGGCGCGGGTCGCGCCGCGCATCCGCGCGACGGTCGCCCGCCACGCGCGCTCCGCGGGGGAGGGGTCGTCGTCGAAGGGGTCGTCCCGCTCCGCTGCGTCCCTCTCGGGCAAGGCGTTCGTTGCGGGCGCTCGGACGGTCTCGAGCGATCGCGTCGTCGCGGCAGGCTCGCGCGCCGGCATCAGCGCGGCGAGCTCGGCCGCGGCCCGCTCCGCGTCGGCCGCCTCCTCATCCGTGCGGGGGCGGGAGAACGCGCGACGCTGCAGCTCGCGCAGGCGCTCGACGTCGGTCGAGTCGCTCATGACCCCTCGTCGTCGCGCGGGGGCGCGGGCACGTCGATGAGCCGGGCATCCCCCGTCGGACCCCACGCGATGGCGCGCTGCTCGCCGTCGACGAGCAGCGTCGGTCGCGGCTGGTCGATCGGGATGAAGCCCCGCCGCGCGACGTCCTTCTCCTCCATGCACCCGATCGTGCTCCAGCTGTCCAGGAGAGGATCGGTCGCGAGGCACACCACGGCGTACGGGTTCTCCATCTGATCGCTCACGTCGCTGCGCAGCGCCCAGATCTCTCGCGCCGTCGTCTGCGCCGTGTCGGGCATCTCGAGTATCAGCCTCGCCTGCACCTCCGCTCCGGGGAAGAAGAGCCTGCCCTGCGTGGCGAGGTTCTCCTCCACGTCGCGCTCCTGCTCGGTGGGCTCCCGGTCGAACACGGCGAGGGAGGGGGCGTCCGCGTCGCGCAGGAGCACGGCGGCGGCGGCGACCACGACGGCGGCTCCCACGGCGATGATCGCGACCGCGGCGATGACGGAGCGACGGCGACGGGATGCGGGCGCCGGCGCTTCGAGGACGGGCGCCGCGGGCGAGGGCTCGGTGTCACCGCCCCGCACGGGCTCCGGCTCGGGTGGGGGCGGTAGGGGTGCCAGCGCCGGTGGCTCGGCGCCGGGCTCGGGCCGGCCGTAGAGCCGACGGCGGTCATCGTCGATCACGGCAGCTCCGCGTCGAACACGTTCTGCGCATCCCACTGCGCGACGACACCGTCGTCCGTCTGCACCGAGAGACCCTCCTCCTCGAAGCGCTCGGCGGGCGCGCAGCCGACGATGATCCCGTTGCCGTCCGCGCGCGTCCGGTCGTCGCGCGCGGCGAGGCAGAGCTGAGGGCGCGGGGCCGACTCCCACGGCGCGGCCTCGACCTCCACGATGAGCGCGAAGAAGCGCCAGCGGTCGAACTCACCGAGCTCGAGCGGGCCCGCGAGCACCTCGGGGTACCACGGCAGGACCTCGCGGGCGGCATCGACGTCGACGCCCGCGGCCTCGACCGACTCGACCGCGGGAAGCCCGAGCGCGCGCAGCTCGTCGAACGTCTGCACCCCGGTCTGCTCGGTCTCGAGCAGCACCTCGCCGTCGGGCATCCACCCGTACTCGATTCGCACCCCCTCCTGGTCGAAGGTCGAGACCAGGCCCGAGCGGCGGAACTCGGCCTCGCTCGTGCACGTCGTCCGGAAGCTCCAGGCGTTGTCGACGACGAGACCCGCGCACACCTCGGTGCGATCGGCGTCGAGCCATTCGCGGTACACGCCGACGCGCAGCTGGTCGTCGCGCTCGCCGAACAGGTGCGGCCCTTCCAGGATGATCGTGCCCCGCTGCTCCAGCTCGTTCTCCCAGGCGATGCTGTCGCCGGAGATCAGGCTGACCCGGTCGCCCTCCGGCACCTCCTCGGCGAACACTGCATAGGCCGGCGGGGGAGCGGTGAGCACCGCGTGGACCGTGCCACCCACCGCCGCGACGAGACCGAGCGCGAGGGCGGAGGCCCCCAGTCGCCGGATGTCGCGGCGGGTGAGACGGCGGGCGCGGGCGTGCAGCGCGGCCCCGGTTGCGCGGGCGATCGCGGCGGCGCGCTCGCCGAGGGTCGGCGGTAGGTCGTCGACATCGCCGGCGACGTCGTCGGCGACGTCGCCGGCGACAGCGTCATTCCGGCCGTCGCCGGATCCGTCGAGCGCAGGACGCTGCACGACGGGAGCGCGGTCGGCCCCGACGAGGCGGTCGGCCCCGCCGACGCGGTCGGCTGAGGCGAGGAGGTCGGGCGCGACGACGCGGTCGGGGGCGCGCTCGTCCTCGACGGCGCGGAGGCGCGCGAGCTCGGCGGCGGCCGCGGCGGCGTCCGCCGCCCCGGCGCGCGAGCTCGGGCGCGCGAAGGCGCGCCGTTCGAGGTCGCGCACGTGCGCGGCGCTCGCCGCGATCGCGGCCGTACGGGCGCCCGCGGGGGCCGGCGCGCCCGCCGGCCGCGGAGCATCCTCACTCATGACGATCAGTCAATACGCTCGCACCCGGTGACGCAACGAGCGACCCGCCGCGGTGCGAGCGGGGCGCCGGCTCCCACGTCGCTCCTGGCTCATGCGCAACTCAGGAACGGTGAGCGCCGACGGCGGGATGCGGCCCGGAAGCACGCGGGCCGAGGCAGCCGCTTCCTGAGTTGCGCACGGTCGCTGTCTCGGCGTTCGACCCCCCGCCCGCACCAGGGCGTCCCGGCCGCCCGACTCGCGCCTGTCCGGCCTGCTCGCGCCCGGCCCGTCGCGCGGCTCGACGGCCGGGCGCTCAGTAGACTCGAGCGCTATGAGCGGCAAGACGACGACGGGCACCGAGCTGCCGGGCATGACCGCGACCCCGGACGTGAAGAACGGCCCCACGGGGCGCCCCGCCCGCGAGTTCGCCGCCCCCGCCCCCCTCGACCAGCACGGCCCCGCCCGCATCATCGCCCTCTGCAATCAGAAGGGCGGCGTCGGCAAGACGACGACCACGATCAGCCTCGGCGCGAGCCTCGCCGAGTACGGCCGCCGCGTTCTCGCGATCGACTTCGACCCGCAGGGCGCGCTCTCGGCCGGTCTCGGCGTCGAGAGCCACGACGTCACGACGATCTACGACCTCCTGCTCGGCCGCGAGAAGGACACCAAGGCCGCCATCCAGCCGACGAGCGTGCCGGGCTTCGACATCATCCCCGCCAACATCGACCTGAGCGCCGCCGAGGTGCACCTCATCAACGAGGTCGCGCGCGAGCAGATCCTCGCCCGCGTGCTGCGCCCCGTCCTCGGCGACTACGACGTGATCCTCATCGACTGCCAGCCGAGCCTCGGCCTGCTGACGGTCAACGCGCTCACGGCCGCGCACGGCGTGCTGATCCCGCTCGAGTGCGAGTACTTCGCCCTCCGCGGCGTCGCCCTGCTGGTGGAGACGATCGAGAAGGTCCAGGACCGCCTGAACCCCGCCATCCAGCTCGACGGCATCATCGCGACGATGTACGACCCGCGCACGCTGCACTCGCGCGAGGTGCTCGAGCGCGTCGTCGACGCGTTCGGCGACAAGGTCTTCGAGACGGTCATCGGCCGCACCGTGAAGTTCCCCGACGCCTCGGTCGCGGGCACGCCGATCACGAGCTACGCTCCCGAGCACCCCGCCGCGAAGGCCTACCGTCAGCTGGCCCGAGAGCTGATCGACCGTGGCGCGGTCGCCTGAGCCCGAGGCTCCGGCGGCACCGACCGACGTGGCGGCGACGGATGCTCCCGCCGGGTTCCAGGTGCACCTCGCCTCCTTCGACGGACCGTTCGACCTCCTGCTGAGCCTCATCAGCAAGCGCGAGCTCGACATCACCGAGATCGCGCTGAGCGCGGTGACCGACGAGTTCCTGACCTACCTGCGCGGGCTCGACGGGCCGGACGAGCTGGAGGAGGCGAGCGAGTTCCTCGTCGTCGCCGTGACGCTGCTCGACTGGAAGATCGCGAGCCTGCTGCCGCAGGGCGAGCTCGTCGACGCGGAGGACGTCGCGCTGCTCGAGGCCCGCGACCTGCTCTTCGCCCGCCTGCTGCAGTACCGCGCGTTCAAGGAGGCGAGCGGCTGGTTCGCCGGCCGGCTCGAGGCCGAGGCCGGCCGTCATGCGCGGAGCGTGCGCCTCGAGGATCGCTTCCGCGAGCGCACGCCCGAGCTGCGCTGGACGACGAGTCTCGACGACTTCGCCGCGCTCGCGCTGCTCGCCTTCACGCCGCGCGAGATCCCGATGGTCGGGCTCGACCATCTGCACGCGCCGCTCATCTCGATCCGCGAGCAGGCCGCGCACGTCGTGAGCCTGCTGCGCCGCGGCGACCCCGTGACCTTCCGCCAGCTCATCGCCGGTGCCGACCAGAAGGGCGTCGTCGTGGCGCGCTTCCTCGCCCTGCTCGAGCTGTACCGCCACGCGGCGGTCGGCTTCGAGCAGCTCGAGCCGCTCGGCGAGCTCACCGTCCGCTGGACGGCCGAGAACTGGAGCGACGAGAACCTCGTGAACCTGGGAGCCGATTATGGCCAGTGAGACCCGCACCGACGCCGCGACCGAAGACGCGCCCGCTCTCGACGGGACGGACACCGAGAGCGCGCCCGCGGGCATCCCCGACGGCGTCGACGTTGCCCGCGCGCTCGAGGCGATCCTCATGATCGCCGACGAGCCGCAGAGCGTCGTGGGCCTCGCCGCGGGCGTCGGCCGACCGGTCGCGGATGTCCGTGCCGCCCTCGCCGCGCTCGTCGCCGATTACGACGGCGAGGTCGGCGGCCCCCGCCGCGGCTTCGAGCTGCGCGAGGTCGGCGGCGGCTGGCGGCTCTACGTCCGCGGAGAGTTCGATCAGGTGGTGCGGGACTTCGTGCACACGCAGAGCCCCGCGAAGCTGTCGCAGGCGGCGCTCGAGACGCTCGCCGTCATCGCCTACAAGCAGCCGATCAGCCGCGGCGCGATCGCCAGCATCCGCGCGGTCAACGTCGACTCGGTCGTGCGCACGCTCCTCGGCCGCGGCCTCATCACCGAGGCGTTCACCGACTCCGAGACCGGAGCGATCCACTACGCGACGACCGAGCTGCTGCTGACGCAGCTCGGCATCAACTCGCTCGACGAGCTGCCGCCGATCTCGCCGCTGCTCGACGACGGCAGCAAGGGGTTCGACGATGTCTGAGCACGATCAGCAGGAACCGCACCCGTGGGATGTCCCCGCGCACGACCGCGCGGGCGACAGCCCCACGAGCGAGCGCCTGCAGAAGGTCATGGCGGCGGCCGGCGTCGCGTCGCGCCGCGTGAGCGAGCAGATGATCATCGCCGGCCGCGTGAGCGTCAACGGCGTCGTCGTCGACGAGCTCGGCGCGCGCATCGAGCCCGGCACGGACGAGCTCGCGGTCGACGGCGTCGTGATCCAGCTCGACCAGACGAAGCGGTACATCATGCTCAACAAGCCGACGGGCGTCGTGAGCACGATGAAGGACGAGAACGGCCGCCCCGACCTGCGCCAGTTCACCGACAGGTACGAGGAGCGCCTCTACAACGTCGGCCGCCTCGACGCCGAGACGAGCGGCCTGCTGCTGCTCACGAACGACGGCGACCTCGCGCACGTGCTCGCCCACCCGAGCTTCGGCGTCGAGAAGACCTACATCGCGCAGGTGCGCGGCACCGTGTACCCGGCGACGATCCGGAAGCTCCTCGCGGGCGTCGAGCTCGACGACGGCCCGATCGCCGCCGATAAGGTTCGCGTCATGGGCGAGCCGAACGGCGGGCGCAGCATGGTCGAGCTGACGCTGCACTCCGGCCGCAATCGCATCGTGCGACGGATGCTCGCCGCCGTCGACCACCCCGTCGAGGAGCTCGTCCGGCGCCGCTTCGGCCCCCTCAATCTCGGCACCCTGCCCGTCGGCCGCACGCGCGAGCTCTCGACCGCGGAGCGCGGCGCACTGCTGACCCTCGCGCGCGACGCCCGAGCCGCACGCGCTCGCGAAACCGCCCCCGAGAGCGAGGGCGAGGAGTGAGCGACCGCCGCCTCCAGCTCGACGTCCGCGTCGTCGGCGCGGGCCTCCTCGGCACGAGCATCGGCCTCGCGCTCACCGAGAAGGGCGTCGACGTCGCGCTCGACGACCTCTCGCCCACGGCCGTCCGTCTCGCCGTCGACTACGGCGCCGGACGCCCCGCGCGCGACGACGATCGTCCGGGTCTCGTGATCGTCGCGGTGCCGCCGGATGTCACGGCCCGCACGGTCGCGCACGAGCTCGCTGCGCATCCGGACGCCCTCGTGACCGATGTCGCGAGCGTCAAGGCAGGCCCGCTGCGCGAGCTGCGCGAGCTCGGCGCCGACGTGAGCCGCTACCTCGGCACGCACCCGATGGCGGGGCGCGAGCGCGGCGGACCGATCTCGGCGCGCGCCGACCTCTTCCTCGGCCGGCCGTGGGTGCTCGCCGGCCACGACGGCATCAGCTACGTCCGCGCCGGAGCGATCGAGGACCTCATCCTCGACCTCGGCGCCGTTCCGGTCGAGATGACGGTCGACGAGCACGACGCGAGCGTCGCGATGATCAGCCACGTGCCGCAGCTCGTCTCGACGATCATGGCCGCGCGCCTCGCGGCGGCGACGGACGACGCCGTCGGTCTCGCGGGTCAGGGCGTGCGGGACGTCACGCGCATCGCCGGGAGCGACCCGGGGCTGTGGGTGCAGATCCTCGCCGCCAACGCCGACCCGGTGGCCGCGATCCTGAAGCGCGTGCGCGACGACGTGACGACCGCGATCGAGGCCCTCGAGCATCCCGATGCCCCCGGGGCGCGCCGCGCGATCGCCGACCTCATGGGCGCGGGCAACGCGGGAGTCGCGCGCATCCCCGGCAAGCACGGCTCGACCCGCCGGTACGCGCAGCTCGTCGTCATGATCGACGACACCCCCGGCCAGCTCGCGCGCCTGCTCACCGAGATCGGCGAGCTCGGCGTCAACATGGAGGACCTGCGGCTCGAGCACTCGCCGGGCGCCCAGATCGGCTTCGCCGAGGTGTCGGTCGTTCCCGAGGCGGAGGCGCCGCTCATCGCGGCCCTCACCGAGCGCGGCTGGCGCATCGCCGGCGCGAGCTGACCCCTTCACTTCCCCCTCTGACTCTGACCCCCCAGGAGACGCAGTGACCGACCTCATCGTGGCCGTCGACGGCCCCGCCGGCAGCGGCAAGTCGAGCGTGAGCCGCGAGGCCGCCCGCCGCCTCGGCTTCGGCTACCTCGACACGGGCGCCGCCTACCGCGCGCTCGCCTGGCACTGCCTCGACGAGGGCGTCGATGTCGAGGATGCCCGTGCGGTGGCGTCGCGCGTCGCCGACTTCGACTACGCGATCGGCACCGATCCCGACTTCTACTTCGTCCGCGTGGGCGGGGAGGAGATCACGAGCGACATCCGCGAGCCGCGCGTGACGGCGGTCGTGAGCGCGGTCGCGCGCGTCCCGGAGGTGCGGCAAGGGCTCACGGAGCTCTTCCGGCGCATCGCCGCCGACAGCGACAAGGCGGGCATGATCATCGAGGGGCGCGACATCACGACGGTCGTGGCACCGGATGCCCGGGCCCGCGTTCTGCTGACGGCGAGCCCGGAGGCTAGAATGGCCAGAAGGTCGGCCGAACTGGGCAGTGAGCCGACCGAGTCGACAGCGCAGCAGCTCGCCTCACGCGATGCGCAGGACCTCAAGGTCGTCGACTTCATGAACGCCGCCGAGGGTGTCACGACCCTCGATTCCACCGAGCTCGACTTCGAGCAGACGGTGCAGGCGTTGATCGATATCGTGCGCGCCGCTCCTTCCGCCTAGGGGAGGGGGCGCGGAACACGCCTCGCCGGTGGGCGAGGAGACAGTGGGAGGATCCCATGACCGCCGACCAGAACACCCCCGACGCCGTCTCGACTGACGACGGCGACGCCGAGTACCCGCAGCTGAACCAGGAGGCGGCCGAGCAGGTCGCCGCGCGCCTGGCCGAGCTCGACGACGACCTGGCGCTCGCGCGCGCGGAGTCGCTGCGCAAGGGTCTCGCCGACTACGACCTCGATGACGACGACCTGGACCTGCTCGAGAGCGCGGAGCTCGGCGAGGACGGCATCATCACGCTGCCCGCCCTGCCGGTGCTCGCGATCGTGGGCCGGCCGAACGTGGGCAAGAGCGCGCTCGTGAACCGCATC
The DNA here is from genome assembly GCF_001429705.1 of Yonghaparkia sp. Soil809. Classification (NCBI taxonomy): domain Bacteria; kingdom Bacillati; phylum Actinomycetota; class Actinomycetes; order Micrococcales; family Microbacteriaceae; genus Microcella; species Yonghaparkia sp. Soil809. The sequence goes on along the minus strand of NZ_LMSV01000002.1, from coordinate 993,667 downwards.
CTCGGCCGCCGGGAGGCCGTCGTGGAGGACACGCCCGGTGTCACGCGCGACCGCGTCACCTACAAGGCCGAGTGGAACGACAAGCGCTTCACCCTCGTCGACACGGGCGGCTGGGAGCCCGACGCGACGGGCATCAACGCCTCGGTCGCCGCGCAGGCGGAGGTCGCCGTCGAGCTCGCCGACGCCGTCCTGTTCGTCGTCGACGCCATCACGGGCGCGACCGCCACGGACGAGTTCGTCGTGAAGATGCTGCGCCGCTCGAAGAAGCCGGTGATCCTCGTCGGCAACAAGATCGACGACACCCGCCAGGAGCCCCTGACGGCCGAGCTCTGGGGCCTCGGCCTCGGGCAGCCGTGGCCGACGTCGGCCGTGCACGGCCGCGGCGTCGCCGACCTGCTCGACCACGTGCTCACGGTGCTTCCCGAGGTGTCGGCCGTCGCGAAGCAGGAGTTCGGCGGTCCCCGCCGCGTCGCCCTCATCGGCCGCCCGAACGTCGGCAAGTCGAGCCTGCTCAACAAGGCCGCGCGCGAGGAGCGCGTCGTCGTCAACGAGCTCGCCGGCACGACGCGCGACCCGATCGACGAGCAGATCGAGCTCGGCGGGAAGATCTGGAACTTCGTCGACACCGCCGGCATCCGCCGCCGCGTGCACCTGCAGCAGGGCAGCGACTTCTACGCCTCGCTGCGCACCGCCGCGGCGCTCGAGAAGGCGGAGGTCGCGGTCGTGCTCATCGACGTGACCGAGCCGATCAGCGAGCAGGACGTCCGCATCATCGAGCTCGTTCTCCAGTCGGGCCGCGCCCTCGTGCTCGCGTTCAACAAGTGGGACATGCTGGACGACGAGCGCCGCCGCTACCTGGAGCGCGAGATCGATCAGGATCTCGCGCACGTCGCGTGGGCGCCGCGCGTCAACATCTCGGCGCGCACGGGCCGTCACCTGGAGAAGCTGGTCCCGGCGCTCGAGCTCGCGCTCCAGTCGTGGGACACGCGCATCCCGACCGGCAAGCTCAACGCGTTCATCGCCGAGCTGACGCAGGAGCATCCGCACCCCGTCCGCAGCGGAAAGCAGCCGCGCATCCTGTTCGCGACGCAGGCGTCGACGCGCCCGCCGACCTTCGTGCTCTTCACGACCGGGTTCCTGGACCCGCAGTACCGCCGCTTCATCACGCGCCGCCTGCGCGAGGTGTGGGGCTTCGAGGGCTCGCCCATCCAGGTCAACATGCGCGTTCGGGAAAAAAGGGCACGCAAGTGACCGGCGGAGGTCATTTCTGACCTCCGCCCCGAACGCGCCGCGATCCGTCTCGGATCGCGGGCGCGAGAAGCGCCCCCGTGCGGCTCGTCCAGCGCGCAGACGCTCCGACGCGCCGCCCGCCGAAACTCGCGTGCCCGGCCAGCGCCCTCCCGTTGTTGAGGAGTGACGTAATTGGTTTTCGACACTCCTCAACAACGGTAGGTAGCGCGGCCCGCGGCGCGTCCGCGCGCGCCCGGCGACCTGCCGCTCAACTCACGCGGCGCGCGGCCGCGAACTCCGTCACGACCCCGCGGCCGATCGGCGTCGCGAGCACCGAGTCGGGCGCGCGCCCGGCGAGCCCGGGCAACCCCGCGGCCTCGAGCAGCTGATCGTCGAGCGACATCAGCGTCGCGTCGACGAGCGGCCACGGCTCGTGCGCGTTGCGCGCGTGGATCGTGCGACCGAGGTGTCGCTCGTGGAACCCCCACCGGTCGGTGAGGAAGCGGCTGAGCGGGGTGTCGACGGGCGACGCCGAGACGCGGGCGCGGATGCGCGTCGTCGGGCGATCGACGAGCGGGTGCGCGGCCCCGCTGGCGAGGCGGTGACGTCGGCTGCGGTACTCGAGCTCGTCTCCGTCGACCGTGAGCGCAGCATCCGCCCACTCATAGGGGAGACCGAACAGCGCGCGGGCGGCGAGCACCGGCGGCAGGTGCTGCGCCTCAAGCGAGCGGAAGACGACGCCGCGGTTCCCCGCCCCGTCGATCGAGTAGGTGCGGACGTTGATCTCGATGAAGGTTCCGAGGCCGGGGACGGGCGGGAGCGGCAGGAACTGGTGGCGGCCGAGCACGAATGGGATGAGGCCCACCCACGCGCTGCCGTCGAACACGTCGGGGCGCGTGCCGGCGGGGAGGAACGGGGCGACGAGCTCGGGGTCGACGCGCCAGTGGAGGAAGAGGAAGTCGCTCCAGCGCTGGCGGATGATCGCGCGACCCGGCAGCGGGGGAGCGGGAGGCCGCTCGGGCAGCGGCGCGGGGTCGGGCACGGATTCATTCTGCTCGCCGCACCCGAGCGCAAGCCCCTGCGCACCGGAGTTCGCGTGCCGTAGCGTCGCGAGGATGGAGATCGCCACGTCATTCGGCACGGCCGCCGACGCCTACGAGCGCGCCCGACCCGGCTACCCCGCCGCCGCGATCGAGTGGCTGCTGCCGCGCCCGGGCGCTCTCGTGCTCGACGTCGGCGCCGGCACCGGCAAGCTCACCGCTCAGCTCGCCCGCGCCGGTCATGCCGTGCGCGCCGTCGACCCCGACCCCACGATGCTCGCCACGCTCGCGCGTCGCCTGCCGAGCGTCGCGACTTCCGTCGGCACAGCCGAGAACCTGCCCGTCGACGATCTCTCCGTCGACGCCGTCACTTTCGGCCAGTCGTGGCACTGGGTCGACCCGACCGCCGCGAGCCGCGAAGCCGCCCGCGTGCTTCGACCCGGAGGGCGCATCGGCCTGTTCTGGAACATCCGCGACGAGACCGTCCCGTGGGTGCGCGAGCTCAGCGGCATCATGCACTCGAGCGCCGCCGAGCGCCTGCTCACGGAGGGCATGCCCGAGATCGGCGCACCCTTCCGGGCGCTCGCGCACGCCACGTGGGAGTGGACGGCGACCCTCACCATCGAGGGCCTCATGGACCTCGCCGCCTCGCGCAGCGACGTCATCGCGATGCACGACGACGAGCGCGAGCGGGTGCTCGCGGAGGTGGGCGCGCTCGGCGCACGCGTCGCGACCGCCGACGGCGACATCCTCATGCCGTACCGCACGCACGCCTTCCGGGCGATGCTGGCCTGACAGCGCCCCGCCCGGCACCCCCCGTTTCGCAGGTTTCGCGCCGTAGCCTGAGCACCATGTCGACCCCGCCCTCCGCCGCACCCGACGGAGCCGCGCGCCGCACCCCGCCGCCCCTGCCCCCGCCGCACCTGCGCGACCCCGGCGACGCGTGGGTCGAGGGCCCCGACGGCCAGCGATTCTGGGGCCGCTTCGGCGCAGCGGGCCTGCTCGCGTGGCACGCCGAGGCCGGCATCCTGCTGCAGCACCGCGCCGAGTGGTCGCACCACGGCGGTACGTGGGGCATCCCAGGAGGGGCGCGGAAGCTCGGCGAGAGCGCGTCCGACGCGGCCCTCCGCGAGTCGAACGAGGAGGCCGGCGTGCCGCTCGACGCGGTCAGCGTCCTGTTCGAGAGCGTCGTCGACCTCGGATTCTGGTCGTACACGACGGTCGTCGTCCGGGTCGACGCGCTCTTCGAGCCGGTCGTCGCCGATCTCGAGAGCCTCGAGCTGCGCTGGGTCGCGATCGAGCAGGTGGATGCCCTGCCCCTGCACCCCGGATTCGCGAGCTCGTGGCCCGCCCTCCGCGGGCGGCTGCCCGCGCTCTAGCCGTCGCGCCCGGCGGTCGTGCCGCCGCCGCCCCAGAGGGAGCCCCCGCCGTACCCGCCGGGATATCCGCTCTCGGAGTGGCTCGGGCGCGTGCCGCCGCCCGGGCCCGAGCCGCTGCTCGTGAACGACAGGCCGGCCAGGACGAGGCCGATGATGAGCAGTCCGATGCCCATCGGCGTCGAGTCGAGCAGGGTGATGAAGACGACACCCGCGACGAGCAGCACGATGCCGGTGATCAGGTAGCGCAGCTGCGGCCGACGACGCGCGGATCGGGGTTCGGATTGCGGGTGGGAGGACGACGCCGGTTCGGTCATGACCTCATTCAAGCGCTCGGTCGAGGGTTCCGCACGCATCTCGCGATGATTGCTCAGTGATGCGCCCTCCCCGCCTTTCCGCACCCGGAGTACGCTGTGGCTCGCACAGGAGGGTTCGACGGCCCTCCGGGAGGCCCTCATGGTCACCGCAGCGCTCACCCCCCTCCGACGCCGACTCGTGCTCGCGGTCGTCGCCGTCTCGCTCATGACGGTCGTCTCGGCGGTGAGCGGCCTCAACGTCGCACTGCCGAGCCTCGCGCGGGGCACCGGCGCGACGCAGACCGAGCTGACCTGGATCGTCGACGCCTACACCGTCGTCTTCGCCGGGCTTCTGCTCTCGGCCGGGGCGATCGGAGACCGGCTGGGGCGCAAGGGGATCCTCATGGTCGGGCTCGCGGTCTTCGGCGCCGCCGCCGCGACCGCCGCGTTCGTCGAGGAGCCCGCAGCGCTCATCGCCCTGCGCGCCGTCATGGGGATCGGAGCGGCAGCGATCATGCCGACGACGCTCTCGGTCATCACGACGAGCTTTCCCGTCGAGGAGCGCCCGAAGGCGATCGGCGTCTGGGTGGGCGTCGCGGGCAGCGGCGCCGTGCTCGGGCTCTTCGGCACCGGCTTGCTGCTGGAGTTCTTCGAGTGGCACTCGTTCTTCTGGCTCAACGTCGTGCTCGCGATCCTGGGCCTCATCGGGGCGACGCTCGTGATCCCGCCGAGTCGTGACGCGCATCCGCCCCGCTTCGACGGCCTCGGCGCACTGCTGTCACTCGTCGCAGTCGGCGGCATCGTGTTCGGCATCATCGAGATCGCCGCGACCGACGGCGAGGAGGCGGGGCCTATCATCGTTCTCGCTGTCGGGCTCGCCGCTCTCGTCGCGTTCGTCGCGTGGGAGTGGCGCCGGCCCGAGCCCCTGCTCGATCCGCGCCTGTTCGCCGTGCGGGCGTTCGGGGCGGGCGCGCTCACGCTCACGGTGCAGTTCTTCGCCGCGTTCGGGTTCTTCTTCACTGCGCTTCAGTACCTGCAGTTCGTGGTCGAGCTGAGCCCGCTCATGGCCGCGGTGTGCATGCTGCCGCTGCCGGTCGCGATGATCCCGCTCGCGCGGTTCGCGCCCGTGCTCGCGCAGCGCGTCGGGTACCGCAAGGTGGCGCCGGTCGGCCTCGTGCTCATGGCGGCGGGCTTCGCGACGCTCTCGCTGCTCGAGGTCGACTTCGACTACGCCGTGTTCGTCGCCGGTCTGCTGCTCTTCGGCGCAGGCATGGCTCTCGCGGGCACCCCGTCGACGACCGCGATCACGACGGCCCTCCCGCACGAGAAGCAGGGCGTCGCCTCGGCCGTCAACGACGTCGCGCGCGAATTCGGCAGCGCTCTCGGCATTGCCGTGCTCGGCAGCGTGCTCGCTGCCGTCTACCGGTCGGGCGTCGCCGACGCGGCATCCGAGCTGCCGGCGGATGCCCGCGACGCCGTCGAGGGATCGGTCGCCTTCACGCAGTCTCCGCTCGTCGACGCGCTCGGGCCCGCCGCCGAGCCCGTCGTCGCGGCGGCCCGCCAGGCGTTCCTCGACGGGACGACGACGGCCCTGCTCGTGGCGTCGGGGGTGCTGCTGGTGACCGCGGCGGTCACGGCCGTGGTCGGCCCGCGGCACGTGCCGCGAGAAGCACACGGCTCATCCACGCCGGCGCGCGCCCGTCACGCACGGGAGGGCGCGGGATCGCACGGTCGACGGTCGTCACCGGCGCGTCGTAGTTAGCTCAGCCCCCGGCCCCCGGCCCCGGGCCCACCCCCGGCCCCGCCACCGACCTCTGCCCCGCCACCACCGCCGGCGTCGCCCGGCGAGAGCGACAGCGCGATGAACACGACGCCGACGGGAAGGAAGACGAGCCCGAGCGCGACGGAGTCGAGGGTCGCCATGAAGACCGCGCCGAGCATCATGAAGGTGATGCCGATCGGCAGGTAGGCGATGTTCGGGCGCTTCGTCGCCGATGGGCGGGTGGTCCTGGTCGTCCATCCCTCCAGGAAACCTCATGTCCGTCAGCGCCGCATCCTTCGCGGGAGGGAATCTGCCCGCTCGCCGATCCGGCGCGAGGGGGAGCCGGGCCGCGACCCCGGCACCGAGGTCATTTCCCGGGCATCAGCGGCAGCATGTGCTCGGTGATGAGCGGCGCGACGGGGGTGGTCGCGAACTCGTCGGGGTGCATCCAGCGCACGTCGTCGATCTCGGCGGCCGCCACGCACGGCTCGGTGATGACGGCGCGGAACACGTCGGCGACGAGCGTCGTCGCGGCCTCGTTCGCCGCGGCGGTCGTGAAGCGGCCGAGCGGCTCGAGCGCGGCGACGGGAACGTGCACGCCGAGCTCCTCGAGCAGCTCGCGGCTGAGGGTCTCGGCGGGGGTCTCGCCGGGCTCGGGCTTGCCGCCGGGCTGCATGTAGACGGTCGTCCCGCGCTTGCGGACGACGAGCAGCCGGCCCGCGTCGTCGACGACGAGCGCGGCCGAGACGTGGATGACCGGCCTCATGCCGCGGGCCACCACGGCGGCTGCACGGCTCGCCAGCGGCGCAGCAGCAGCGCGCGGTCGCGGGGTTCCGGGTCGCGCAGCCAGTCGGTGATGACGGCGACCGTGGTCGCGGCGAGGGCGGCGGCGACGGTCTCGGCGAACCGGTCGGGGTCGTCGTCGATCGCGGGAGGCGTGAGCGCGCCGTGCTCGATAAGGAGCGCGATCGAGTGGGCGAAGTGCTCGGCGAGCATCGCGCCGAGGCCGGAGGTTCCGGCGGCGAGCTCGCGCGCGTAGACGGGGGAGTGCCGCTCGACGTGGGCGAAGACCTCGTCGGCGGAGGAGCCGATCGCGGCGACGATCGTGTCGGGGGTCGCGGGCTCGATGCAGCGGCGGCGGATCTCGTCGAGCTCGGCGCGCAGCGCGCTGCGGAGGAGGTCGGCCGGGTCGGCGCCGTGCTCGTAGATCGTCGAGCGATGGACTCCCGCGGCGCGCGCGAGGGCCGCCCCCGTGATCGCCGACGCGGGCGAGGTGCGCGCGAGCTCGAGCACCGCCGCGTGCAGCCGATCGCGCGACCGCACCCACCGCGGGTCGTGGCCGACGGGGGTCGTCTCGGCCGCGGTCATGCGGCCCATCGTATCCGTCAGCTGTCGGGGAATAGCCCTGCCTCGGCCACCGTTGCATGTAAACGACACCTGTCGAATACACCGCCGGACGCGCGACCGAACTCGCCCACCCGGCCGAGCCATGGGAGTGATCATGAACCGCCTCGAGAACCGCATCGCCCTCGTCACCGGAGCCGCGAGCGGCATCGGCCGAGCGACCGCGCTCCGCCTCGCGAGCGAGGGCGCGAGCGTCGTCGTCGCCGACCTGCAGGACGACCGAGCCGCCGCCGTCGTCGCCGAGATCGAGCAGGCCGGGGGTCGCGCGAGCGCCATGCACCTGGATGTGACGGACGAGTCGAGCTGGGCATCCGCCATCACCGCGACGACGGAGGCGTTCGGGGGCCTGGACATCCTCGTCAACAACGCCGGCATCGGCGACACCGTGCCGCTCGAGCAGAGCACGACCGACGAGTACCTGAAGGTCGTCGCGGTCACGCAGAACAGCGTCTACTTCGGCCTCAAGGCCGCCGCCGAGGCGCTCAAGGCGAGCGGCAACGGCGCCGTCGTGAACGTCTCGTCGATGTTCGGCATCGTCGGCGGCTTCGGCACCTCGCCCGCCTACGCCGCCGCGAAGGGCGCCGTGCGCACGCTCACCAAGTCGGTCGCGCTCGGCTGGGCGACGGAGGGCGTGCGGGTCAACTCGATCCACCCGGGCTTCGTCGACACGCCGATCCTGGGCGAGACCGACCGCTCGATGCTCGCCCAGACCACCCCCATGGGCCGCATCGCCCAGCCGGAGGAGCTCGCCGCCGCGATCGCCTTCCTCGTGAGCGACGACGCGTCGTTCATGACCGGCTCCGAGTTCGTCGTCGACGGCGGCTACACCGCCCGCTGACGTCGAGAGCGCCGGGGGCGCGTCCCCTGTTCAGGTCAGTGGATGCTGCCCCCGGCGACCTTCGCATCGGTCGTCGTCCGCACCGCCGTCATGATGGCGAGGCGGATGCCCCGCTCGAGCTCGTCGATCGTCATGGTCGGCACGCTCGACCCGGGCGGCACGAGGTCGGGCGTCGCGGGCACATGGATGAACCCGCCCCGCAGCCCCGGATCCCGCTCGACCGCCCCGCCCGCGAGGTATGCGACGTGGTTGCACACGAAGCTGCCCGCCGTGAGCGACAGGCTCGCCGGCAGCCCCGCCTCGGTGAGCGCGGCGACGATGGCCTTGACCGGCAGCGTCGAGAACCGAGCCGCGGGACCGCCCTCCTCGATGGCCGCGTCGATGGGCTGATCCCCGTCGTTGTCGGCGATGCGCGCGTCGTCGAGGTTGATCGCGACGCGCTCGGGCGTGATGCCGCTGCGCCCCTCCGCGAGCCCCAGCGCGATGACGACGTCGGGAGCGTGCGCCTCGATCGCCGCCATGAGCGCAGGCCCGGATGCCCGGTACGACACGGGCAGGATCACCCCGCGTACTTCGACCCCCGCCTCGGCGAGCTCGGGCTGAGGAACGCTGACGAGCCGGCGCACGACCTCACCGCTCGGGTTGGATGCGGCCCCCGCGAACGCCTCGAACCCGGTCACCAGCACGCGTGTGGTCGTCATGGGCTCCAGCCTCGCACGCGGGCCGCGCGATGCGCTCACCCCCTCCCGGATGCCGCTAGACTCTCCTACGGCCCACCCCCGCGGAGGGCCAGCCACGGGCTGTGGCGCAGCTTGGTAGCGCACTTGACTGGGGGTCAAGGGGTCGCAGGTTCAAATCCTGTCAGCCCGACAAATGCCGAAAGGGCCGTCCAAAGGACGGCCCTTTCGGCATTTCCCGGGCGTGGTGGCTCGGACCTGCGAGCAGGTGGGCCCACGGCGCGAGGGGCCCCGGGCGCGGCTCCGCCGCGTTTGGGGTAGCGGTGGGGACAAATCCCGACCTGCCAGGCAGCAACCGGCGGCGAGCACCGCTCGACGCCGAGAGCCGGGAATAGCCGCCGTCAGCGCCTCCTTGCACCGACCATGCGAGCCATCACCTTCTCCCGCCCCGGCCCCTCTTCCGTCCTCGAGCTCACCACCCGCGAGCCCGCGACCCCCGGTCCGGACGAGGTGCGCATCCGAGTCGCCGTGTCTGGCGTCAACCCGACCGACTGGAAGGCCCGCGCCAGCAAGCCGGTCGACTCCGGCGAGATGGTCCCGAATCAGGACGGCGCCGGCGTCGTCGATGCGGTCGGCTCGAACGTCGAGCACTTGAGCGTCGGCGACCGCGTCTGGCTCTTCCTTGCCGCCCACGAACGCCCGACGGGCACAGCGCAGGAATTCACCGTCCTACCGGCGAGCCGCGTCGTTCGCCTCCCCGACTGCATCGCGTTCGACGTCGCCGCGAGCCTCGGTGTTCCCGCGATGACCGCCCACCGTGCACTCACTGTGCACGAGTTCGGGCCGACGCGTCTCGCCCCCGGCAGCCTCGACGGCCGTGTGGTGCTCGTGCAGGGCGGGGCAGGGGCCGTGGGGCACGCCGCGATCCAGCTGGCGATCTGGGCTGGAGCGACCGTCATCGCCACGGTCAGCAGCGACGAGAAGGCGGCTCTCGCTAGTGCAGCGGGCGCGCATCACGTCCTCCAGTACCCGGATGGCGCGCTAGCGGCCAAGGTGCTGTCCATCGCCACCGGCGGCGTTGACCACATCGTCGAAGTCTCACTCGCGCAGAACGCCGCCTTCGACGTCGACGTGGTCGCCAACCACGGCAGCATCGCGTACTACGCGAACAACAACGGCGAGGAGTTCACCGCTCCGATCGTGGCGAGCTTCGCCAAGAACGTCCGTTGGCAGGGCCTCCTGCTCTATACGGTCGGGCCGGATGCTCTGGCCGTCGCCGCAGAGGACATCACTGCCGCGCTCGAGGCAGGTGCGTTGCCCGTGGGCGATGAGGCGGGGCTACCCCTGTCGTGGTTCCCGCTCGAGGACACGGCGGCCGCTCACGACGCCGTCGAGGCCGGAGTCACGGGCAAGGTGCTCATCCGCGTCGCGGAGGACCTCCGCTGAAGTAGTTCCACCCGCTTTTCCGCGGGACTGTGTCCTCCCACCCCACCCCGCTCCGTCGTACTGGTGTAATCACCCTCAACGGAAGGCAGGGCAGCCAGTGCGCTTCATGATCCTCATCCACTCGAACGAGACGGCCGAGGCCGCCTGGGCCGACGGCGCAAACCCCGACCTCGACTCAGCCCACGCCGCCGTGCACAACGAGCTCAAGGCGAGAAACGAGATCATCGACTCCAACGAGCTCGACACCGACAACGTCACGGTCCTTGGCCACCACAACGGCCAACCGGTCACCACGCGCGGCCCGTTCACCGAGGGCACCGAGTACATCGGCGGCTACTACATCGTCGACGTCGCCTCCCACGAGCGCGCCGTCGAGATCGCCGGCCGCTTCGCCGAGACGAAGTACTCGCCCGTCGAGGTCCGCCGCCTCATGCAAACCCCGAACTGACGAAGGAGACCACCATGGAATACCTGCTGCTGATCGTCGACGACCCTGCCGCCCCCACCTACGTCCCCGAGGAGGACAACATCCAGGAGTGGGTCGCCGACCTCGACCGGCGCGGAGCCTCCCGCGTCGGCAACCGCCTGCGCCCGCCCTCCGACGCCACGACGGTGACGGTGCGCGACGGAAAGACGATCTTCACCGACGGCCCGTTCACTGAGTCGAAGGAGACCATCGCCGGCTTCGACCTCATCGACGTCGAGAACCTCGATGAGGCGCTCGAGATCGCCGCCGCGCACCCGATGGCGCGGTTCGGTCGCATCGAGGTGCGCCCGGTCTGGCCGTTCGAGTGACTATGAACCAGGTCGGATGACCGGCCTCACGCCCGACGACGCGACGACCGAGGCGAGCGCAGTGCTCGCCGAGGTCGTCGCGTCCGAGCGCCTGCGCATTGTGGCGAGCCTCATCCGCACCACCGGCGATTGGGATCTCGCGGAGGACAGCCTCCACGACGCCGTCACCCGCGCGCTGTCGACGTGGCCCGAGCGCGGCATCCCCGACAACCCGGGCGCCTGGCTGACGACGGTGGCCAAGAACATCGCCGTCGACGCCTTCCGCAAGGTGGCCGCCGAGCGGAACACCGCCCAGCGCGTGGCAATCGAGACCGAGATCGACGCACAGGAGCACGGGGGAGAGGAGCCGACCATGCCCATCGACCCCGCCGACCCCCTGAACGACGACCGCCTGCGCCTGATCTTCACCTGCTGCCACCCGGCCCTCGCGATGGAGTCCCGCGTCGCCCTCACCCTCCGCACCGTTCTCGGCTTGAGCGTGGCCGAGACCGCGCACGTCTTCCTGGTGAGCGAGCAGACCATGCAGAAGCGGCTCGTGCGCACGCGCGGCAAGATCCGTGCGGCGGGCATCCCGTACCGCGTGCCGCCGCCGCACTTGCTGCCCGAGCGCACCGCGGGAGTGCTCGCCGTCCTCTACCTGCTCTTCACCGAGGGTTACTCCTCCGGCAGCGGAACCGACCTCATCCGCCCCGCCCTCGCCGACGAGGCGATCCGTCTCACTCGCCTCGTGGCGCAACTCATGCCGCAGCAGCCCGAGGTGCTCGCGCTGCTGGCCCTCGAACTCTTCCAGCATTCGCGCGCGGCCACGCGCCTCGACGCCGCCGGAGACATCGTGCTGCTCGAAGACCAAGACCGCTCCCGCTGGGACGCCCCCGCAATTGCCGAAGGCTCCCAGACACTCGCCGAAGCCGAGCACACCCTCCAGCACCTCAGCACCTCGCCCGGCCCCTACCTCCTCCAGGCTCAGATCGCCGCTGAGCACGCGACCGCCCCGACGGCCGCGGCGACCGACTTCGCGCGCATCGCCGCCCTCTACGCCCACCTCAGCGAGGTGGCACCGTCGCCAATCGTCGACCTCAACCGAGCGATCGCCGTGGCCTTTTCCGAGGGCCCGGATGCTGGCCTCGCCCTCCTCGACACCCTCGATCTCGACGCTCAGTTGGGGGAGTATCACCTCCTGCACGCCACCCGCGCCGACCTGCACCGCCGCTCTGGTCGCCCCGCGGATGCCCTGCCGCACTACCGCCGAGCCCTTGAGCTCGCCCCCTCCGACCCCGAGCGTCGTTTCCTCCAGCGCCGGCTCAATCAAGTGGGGTAATCGAACCCGTCCCAAGGCTCCGAGTAGGCGATGAAATTGCCTGAGTGCAGTTCGACCCGCTCGTACCCATCTTCGGTCAGATGGACGAACTGGCCGGCCCTACTTGCGATCTGCGGCTGCCCAGAACTCCGCGCGAAGATCAACCCGCACTTGGTCGCTTAGCGAGTACTCACCGAGCGCGTCCGAGAGGTCGATGAGCAGAGCTCGATCTAGTTCCCGAGGAATCGAGGGGCGACCTGCCGCGAGTTCGTGGTGTTGCGCAACCGTCGCCGCGGTCGCCCACNGCGTCAAACGTTCGCGTGGCTACTTGATTGATCG
>NZ_LMSV01000002.1:975398-981155 GCF_001429705.1 Yonghaparkia sp. Soil809 | reverse complement strand
AAGGAGAGGGATTGTGCGAGCAGGTGCTTGGCGGGCGACGTCAGCCGGGCTTGCCTGTGTCGTCGGAGTGCTGTCTTCGTCTTCAGTTGTCGAGGGGGTGCCTTGTGGGCTAACTCCGCTCACTGAGCTATCCAGGAGGTCGGCGTCGATGATCTCGAGTTCGTCCGCGGCAAGCATCAAGTGCCTGCTGACGCCATGGCGCTCTCCCGTCTTGGAGGGGACCGCCAGGACGATCACCTGCACGCCTTGAGATTGTGCTTCTTCGACGGCTTCAGTTAGGTCGTCGTCACCCGACAGAAGATACATGGTTGCCACTGCTCCGTTTCGCGAGTGCCCGACCATGTCTAGGCCGATGCGAAGGTCGACTCCCTTCTGCTCGCCCTCGACTCCGATCCGGCCAAGGCGGAGCTTTACTTTCGGCAAGAGTGCAATTCGTTCCTGTGCTGGAGTCGCGATGCCATCGCGAGCAGCGTCGTACCAATAAACACGGAGAATTGGGAGCCCCGTCCGCTTCTCGACAAGGTCAATGAGGTCATTGAGTAGGCGCCCGAAGTCGACGTCGACACTGTGGCGAAAAGAAGAACCAGTCAGCCGCGTAGCGGCTGCAGCGAGAAGGTAGCCCGCGTCAATGTACAAGGCGGTGTGGGATCGCAGGATGGACACCTCATGTCAGAAATCACGATGGATGACGGGACGCGGTGGGGGAGTCCCAGGATTGCTCAGCATAGTTGCGGCGAAGACTCTTGGACGCTCGCCGCAGCCGAGCAGAATTGCGGCCCCGACTACTGCTCAAGCCGTTCGAGCGCCCATTCCCAATTGATCCGCTCCTGCTCGAGGCGCACGGTAGGCCCGTAGCGATCCGTCACGAGATCGGAGTACAACATGCGCTCGGCAGCATCCAGCCGAGACAGTCCGACATCGGTCGGCGCCGGTTCACGGCCCCAGGTCGATTCGTGCGCGAGCAACGTCTCACGGTCCATCAGAACTGAGCGAGCGTTCGGGAGGTGTGCCCGAACACGGTCGAGGATCGCGAACCCGTGGGTGTCGATGTCGCCCCAGTACACGACCTCGGTGCCGCTGAGCCACTGGAGCGATGCCGGTTGATCGGCGTCGTAGCCTTTGCCCCAAAGCACGACGCATCCCGGTCGAACCGGAACGCTAAGGTAGGTGATTTCGTTCTCGACGATCAGCGCTCGACGTGGATGAGCGTCGAGCGCACCTAGTTCCTCTGTGCGCAGCACGGCTTCACTGAGTCCGCTCGGCACGTCGAGCACGGCGGGATCGAACCGCAGGCGCACCGTCGCTGGCTTACTTGCGAGTCCGAGCTCTCGGGCGAAGGCTCCCGCCGCGGTGGACACTCCCAGCATCGAACCCAAGGCGCTGCGGTGTCGCTCGATGAACTTCGTGTCGACGCCCGGTGCGCTCACTTGGCGCAGATAATGGCCCGAACCCCGATGCGTGTCGAGCCATGTGTACGCGCCCAGCACTGATTGCCAGATTGGTGCGAGCGCCACTGCCGCCAGTGGTGAACCGAGAGCCCACTTCCGCGCGCGAGGCACATGCTCTGAAGAATCAACAAGTTGGCGGAAGGCCGCCGCATCCGCTTGGCTGCCCAGAAGCAGCCACGCCTGTTCGTACGATTCGACCACGGCTCGAATTGGCACCTCAGTGGAACCGGTCAGCCGGCCGCCGATACGACCCGTGAGTAGGGTGTAGGCGCGCCCGCCGCGTGAGGCATGCCGTAGGTCGTTCGACCACTCACGCGCGGCGTCAAAGTGATCACCGAGGTCACCGGCACTTGGCCCGCGTAGCGGAATTGCTATCGCGCGAAACGGGTCATCGGTTGCGAATGCGCGCAAGAGCGTGCCATCGGTCCATCGACGACGCACAGCGGCGGCGATATTCGCGGGCGTCGACCACCGTGCGGGGTCGCTCAACCCTGGCTCCGCTGCTTTGTTCGAAACTCCTCAATCGTGAGCGTATGCACGCGCGATGCTGCGCCGGTCGGATTGTCGACGAAGCCAATCGCGCTTACGTACGGTTCGATGACGTGCACCTTTTGCAACGGTGTGACGATGAGCAGCTGAAGCCCGAGCTTTGCGAACAAGTCGAGCGCGTAGCGGGTCGACGCGTCGGACCCTCGGCCGAAGGCCTCGTCGATGACCGCAAACCGAAAGTCGCGCGACTTCTCGACGCCCCACTCGAGTCCGAACTGATAGGCGAGAGATGCCGCGAGAATCGTGTACGCGAGCTTTTCCTTCTGCCCTCCTGACTTGCCGTCGGAGTCGGTGTAGTGCTCGAACTCCTCACCGCTGCGGCGATCCTTCTCGCTCGCTGCGAACGTGTACCAGTTGCGCACGTCGGTGACGCGCCGCATCCAAACCCGATCACTATCGGTGTGCCCAACGCGACCCTTGAGGCGCTCGATGAGGTGTCGAATCTGCTCGAACCGCTGTTCAACGTCGGCAGCGTTCCCTTCGGCAGCGAGCACGTCGGCGGTCGCCTCCCGCAGATCGGAGCGAAACTGTCGCACGTCCTGATTGACGGTCGGCTCGGCGACCAGCACGATTATGCGGCCCGGGTTGTAGTCGATTGCAGCGAGCGCTTCGTTGATGATCTCAACTCGCCCGCGTATCTCTTCGGCCTGTCGGCGCAGCCACATATTGAACTGCGCGAGTTCGCGCACTGCGTTGGTGTCAAGTTCATGCCGAAACTCGGCCTCGAATCGGGGCAGATCATCGCGCGTGACGCGTTCATGCAACGCACGGAACTCGGGGATCGACCGCACGCTCGCATCAAGCTCGCCACGATGCTCTGCCCACCGCCGCAGAAACTCACCCATCTGCTGCTGGATGCCAGTTGTGTAGCCGTTCATCTCTCGCTGAGCCGACTCGATGGCAGACGTGAGTGTGTCGATCAGCGTGCCACGCATCCGGTCACAGTCTTCGACGGTTCGCACATTGACCCTGGTGACCCGGTCGGCCAGTGCGGAGTACAACGTGCGCGCCTGCTCGATGACCGAAGGCCCCATCGCAGCGAGAGCTTCGTCTTCGGCGCGCCGCCGCAAACGTGCCTTCGCCAACGCATCGCGTGCTGCGCCGATGCGGGCGACGACCTCGTCAGATTCGTCGCCAAGAGCGGCATCGCGTGCATCGATCTCCTCGAGCTGCGCGTCGATCGCCGCGAGTTGCGACGACCCGCCGACGAGCCGATCGCGCTCGGCCTTCAACGCCGAGGCCGTCGAGGCAGAGGCCTCGGCGTCGATCTCTGACCACGAGCGGTACTGCGCGAGCGCGGCGAGCGCCTCGGCACGACTCAGCAGTGTGCGGTGCTCGTCGTCGATCGCCGTCAGCTGTTGCTCGAGAGACTCGAGCTCGGCAATGGAACCATCGAGCTCGGTCTGCAGGGCGGCGATCTTCTGCTCGCTGCCGCGGCCGAGCACCCACCGACGCGGGTCGGCGGCGCTGTTGCGGTCATCTTTCTCGTGCCGATCTCGATCGCGCACGAGGCCTTCGCGGGTCACCGCCCGATCCTCTTTGCGAAGTTGATCGACGGATGCCGCAAGCACGTGATCCGCGCGAACGGCGAGCTCTGACGCGAGGTAGTCACCGAATGGGCCGGGTTCGATCGTGAGGGCATCGACAAGTCGGTTGCCGGTGTGGGCCGTCGGAACCGCGCGTATTCGGCGTTCGGGAACGCGCAGATACACCAATTTCGCGTTGAGCCGATTGTCGTTCACCCATGTGGAGATTCGCGCGTACAGATCCTGCGGCACGAGCATGGTCAGCGCGAAGCCCCGCAGAACGCGTTCGGCGGCACCGCGCCAGTCGGCAAAGTCGTCAGAGACCTCGAGCAACTCGCCGGCGAATGGCAGCTCATCTTCGGTGAGATCCAGGGCGTCGCACAGCGTCGACCGGACCCGATCTAGATCGGCGGGCAGACTGTTGCGTCGCAGCCGAAGGCTCTCGATCTCCTGCTTCGCAGTGTCGCGCGCGCGGCGCGTATCCGTGCGTCTCTCGAACAGCGGGTCTCGCCGCGTCGTGATGTCGGCTCGTTGGTCGTTGAGGCGGGCGCGTCGAAGGCCTGCTTCTTCGGCGCGCGCCAGAAAGTCGTCGCCGTCGTTGGCGGGGTCGAACCCGGCAGTATTCAGCAGTTCGTCGTAACTGCGGCGGCGTTCGGCGCGCCGAGCGTGCGTCTCGTCGGCTCGGGGAATCTCAGCGTCCAGCTCTTTCAACCGGTCGCCACCGACCCCAGCCCGCTCGAGCTTGAGCCGATCACGCGTCGGTACGAACGCTTGACGTCGTTGTGCGAGATCAGACTTCTGCGCATCGAGCGCCGCGAGTTCGGCGCCGCGCGCAACAATCTCACCGTCGAGCAGTTCGCGCACGCGCTCAGTGATGTACGGCGCGACAGCGCTGCGCTGATCGATGAGCTCTTTGTGGCGGGCCGCGGTTTCGTCGAACCGATCTGCCGCGGCGACGAGGGGTACCAGCACCGCGAGTTGGTCGGTCGCCTTGCGCACCGCCTCATGTGACTTCACGAGATTCTCGAAGTGATCGACGATCGCTTTCACTCTTGGCTGGGCGTCGACGGGCTCGAGCATGTGGTCGCGGACGAAGTCGTTGAGGTTGCCGACCGATTTCATCGATACGGTTTGATGGAACAGTTCCATCGCCTGCTCCGAGCGGATCCCGAGCAGGCGCCGCACCCGGCGGTGGTAGTCGGGGAACGTGGTGTCGACATCGGCGCCGCGTGTGCGCAACCGTGCTCGCAACGTCTTCAGCTCGAAACCGAAGCCGGTGAAGTCGGGATCGATGGATAACGCTTCGGATGCTGTGATGAAGAAGCGGTCGGGTTGACCGATCCGATCTTTCTGATGGAAGACCTGAGCGATCGACACGCTCTCGCCGTAGCCCTCGTTGGCGAAGACGCCCAGAATCACCGAGTACGACCGGTGATCGCGCAAACCGACCGGCCGAGACGCGCCCGTGGCCTCGTTGCGTTCGTGCTTGTAGTGACCCTCGACGTAGCTGCGCAGTGTGCGCTCTCTCACGTCGGCGCCCGCTGCCTTGTTGTAGGCGATGCGATTCGCCGGCAGCAGCAGGGTGGTGATCGCGTCGACAAGCGTCGACTTTCCACTGCCGATGTCCCCCGTCAGCAACGATGTCTGACCGTTGGCGTTCATCGACCACACGTGCTTGTCGAACGTGCCCCAGTTGAACAATTCGATGCGCTGCAGCCGATAGCCGGTGCGCTGGTGAGCGGCCGTCGGGATATCGAGGGCCGAGAACAGCGTGTCGGTCACTTCGGTGCTCGTTCGCCAGCACCCGCGTAAGCGGCGAGACGTTCGGCGAAGTCAGAGAGGGTTTGCGCATCGACGTACGCCTTCAAGATACGTCGCACCTCCCACGCGCCGGAATCGCCGCGAAGCTCGCGGAGGAATCCGAGTTCGGCCGCCTGTGCGATCGTGCGATCAGCCTGGTCAGCGACCCGGGCTTCGTTGCTCGACGACTCTTGGAACACGCGGAACATGTCGACGAGTTGATCTCTCGTCAAGACGAGCTTCCCTTCTTCGCCCGACGACTCGAACTCGACCATTCGCTTCCGCAACAGGACGAGGAGCAGGCTCACGTTGTAGGTGAGGCTGCGGCGCCGCACGAGTCGCGGCAGCGGTTCTTCGCCGTCTTCGGGTTCGCGGGTGGCGAGGTACGCGTACCCCTCGGCCTCGTCGAGAACGACGTCGATCCCGAGCGTGGC
>NZ_LMSV01000002.1:859041-975393 GCF_001429705.1 Yonghaparkia sp. Soil809 | reverse complement strand
GAAGTGGTCGGCGACAGCGGCGGGGTNGGCGCTGTAGTGTCTGCCACGCTCCTTCGTGTGAGGGCACCTCGCGGTACACGACTTCGCGCATGAGAAGAATGATCGCCGCAGCGATCGCTTGTTCGTCGGCGTTTCTCACGCGCGTGTCACCTGAACCGTCCGCATCCTCACCCGTTTCGTTTCACCGAAGGCGTCATTGAAATCGATCGTGATCTCGCTGTCGCCGACGTCGATCGTGATGTCGTCTTCGTCGAGCGCGAGGTAGCCAAGAAGCTCAGCCACGCCCTCCTGCACCGGGTACAGCCCTACGATTTCATCGAGCGCGACCGTGGTGCGCGGCGGCACGACGGCGCGAATGTTCTCTGCGAGGCGCGCCGTGTCGACGAAACGCTGTGTGAACAGGTCGCCTAGTTCGGCGATGTCGATCTCGTCGGGCGAGAGCATGCTGTCGACCACCACGTCGGGCTGCGGATCGTACAGTGGCCGCTCGAATGGCAGGGCGATCGGCACGCCCGGTTCGTCGACGACCAGGCCGATATCGCGCGGCTGCGCGTCGCGCAGGGCAAGAGCGGATGCCTCGACCGAGCGCACCAGGTCTATGACGCGGCGATTCTCGACCCACACCTGATCGTCAAGAAACCGGCGTAGCTGCTCAGAGAGCGCGCGCACAGTCTGTTGCGTGCGCTCGGCGGCATCGCTCCAGTCGTGGTGCACGCTACGCAGCCGATGATCGGCCGAAAGCTGTGGCATGCGCTGCACCGTCGCCACCAAAGTGGCCAGCTCGTCCTGCCGACCCTCCGAGAGCAGGAAGTCGTAGAAGGCCTGGAAACTGCGACCCTGATCAGNCCCCGCGATCTTCTCGCGGGCCGAACGATCGAGCGTGCGAAAATTCTCCTCGACCTCACGGAAGTCGCTCAGCAGTTCGCGCGCCGTCGACGCGAATTGCTGGTATCGGTCGCGCACAGCCGTCTCGTCGAGCACCTCAAATTTTCCTTCACGCGCTTCTGCGAGTTCGGCTTCGACGGCGTCGCGCCGCCGCTCGAGTTGGGCAATACGACTGTCGGGGTCGACCTCAGCACCGTGAACGATGCTGCGCAGAAGCTCGACGACCGTCTGCAGTCGCGACTCGGTGCCGACGAATGATCTCACTCGCAGACCCTCTGCCCACGCATACGCCTTCTGAACCGCGGGCGTAACGTCGTAATGAACCTCTTCTGACCCTGACGGATAGAAGCGGCGCAGCCAGGCTGACTCGGCTGCCGCCCAGTCTTCGAGGTAGGTTGCAGGCTCGGCGGGGTAGCGGTCGGGCTCGGAACGATGCACGACGTACAAGAAGTCGTCGAGCGCCGACACGAGCTGACCGGCGGGCGCGGCCCCTCGGTTCGCTTCGATGAAGTACGTGCCAAGAAACGACAGAACGAGGGGTGCATTGCGCGCGCGCACCAAGCGCCACGCGGCATGACGCTCCCACAGCCGATCCAGCTCGTCGAGTTCCATATATTCTCAAGAGTAAAGGTGAGGGCCGACACCCCTCGTTCGGATTGCGCTAAGACTCCGCCGCCATCGCCGAAGGCTCCCGGATGCTCGCCGCAGCCGAGCAGACCCTCAAGCACCTTGGCGCCCCGTCCGGCCCCTACCTTCTCCAGGCCCAGATCGCCGCAGAGCACGCGACCGCCCCGACGGCCGCGAGGACGAACTTCGCCCGCATCGCCAACCTCTACGCCCACCTCAGCGAGGTGGCCCCGTCGCCCATCGTCGACCTCAACCGAGCGATCGCCGTGGCGTTCTTTGAGGGCCCGGATGCTGGCCTCACCCTCCTCGACACGCTCAACCTCGACGCGCAGCTCGGGGAGTACCACCTTCTGCACGCGACTCGCGCCGACCTGCTCCACCGCGCGGGACACCCGACGGATGCCCTGTCGCACTATCGCCGAGCTCTTGAGCTTGCCCCTTCCGACCCGGAGCGCCGATTCCTCCAGAGCCGCGTCGACGGGTCAAAGGCCCGTTCGAGCGGGGGGCAGTGCGCTGCAAGGCCGCGATCCGGTGCAGAGGTCGCGTCCTGGGGGCCTCCCCCGTTGAGAGCCAGTGATCAGTCACGGTGAGCCAGTCGCTCGGCACGCGAATCCGATCCGGACATGTGATCGAGCACCTGCCGCGTCGTGGCTCGTACGATGTTGCACGCGAAGTCGTGTCGAGCATCGGCGTCCGTCGTGAAATTTGGGAGCCTGGACAGGCTGCTACCGCGAGCGATGCTCGGCGTACAGGCGATCCTCGTAAATGCCCGGTCAGTCGGTGGACTTCATCTGCGTGCCGTTCTGGTCCTCGCCGGACGGTTCAGTTGCCGACTCGGCGTCGAGCTGCTTCGCCACGCTTCGTTCGCGAAGCTTACGGACGGCCCATTTGCCGCCCATGACCAGTCCGGCAGCGCCCATGGTGATCAGAGCGCCCACAACGCCTCCCTGCTTCGCACCATCGCCAAAGCCTTTGTGATATCCGTGACCCCATGCCGGATTGCCCATATTTCTCGCTCCTCTGCTCGCTCCAATCCTTGCAGGAGAACTGGCAAGCGCGGTGGCGAATGACATGACTCGGGCAGGACGTGCGGCTCGTCGAGGTGCTCCGTTGCCTATCCACGAGAAAATCTGATCCTGAGATGCCTGACGCAGATGGGCCTGCAACCAAATGCGATGTCGTTCTGAGGGCCCACTTCACTCAGGGCGAACGAGTCTCGCTGAACTGCGGCAGTGCGCGGCGCGGCCCCCGCGGCTGTCGAAGCCCGTCGGTACGCTCTGAACATGAGTCAGATTGACCGTGCTGAATCGCGACGCAAGTCCGCCCTCGCGGCCTTGAATCCATCGGAACAAGCTGCGCTTGGGCAGTACTTCACGCCGTATCAGGCAGCGCTCATCATCGCGCGTTTGCCCCGCATGCCGCAGGCCGACACGATCCGCGTGCTCGACCCCGGTGCCGGGAGCGGCATGCTGGCCGCAGCGCTCGTCGACCGCCTTCGCGCGGAGCGACCCGACGTCCCGACGCACATGATTCATCTCGATGGGGACAAGTTTCTCGGGCCACACGCCGTGGAGGTGTCGTGATCGCCAATACTTATCCACTATTCCTCGATGAGCCGACCGATGTCGACCTGCTGTCGTTCGACGCCGTAGCCGGCACGGTCGTTGATGCGCTGCTCGACCCCCGTCTCGATCCCATCGCTCTCGGGCTCTCCGGCTCATGGGGGAGCGGCAAGACTTCCGTGCTGCGCATCATCGCGAAGCAGCTGAAACCGAAGCACGGCGACCCGGTGTCGCGTCTCGTCATCGAGACTGACCCGTGGCGATACGACCCGCAGCTCGGGATCAAAGAGTCGCTGATCGGCGAGATCCTCTCCGCCATCGAGGAGGCTCTCCCCGACGAGGGCGTCGGGGCGCAGTCAAAGGCTCTCGTCAAGCGCCTCATGAAGCGGATCGACTGGACCAAGGCGATGAAGCTCGCCGCCCAGTCCGCGGTGACAGTGACCCTGCCCTCACTAGATAGCGTGCTGAGCCTCGTCAAGCCAACGGAAGGCGGAGGCGAAAACAGCCCTGAGCCGATCACGGACATGGTGCAGTTCCGCGCTGAGTTCCGCGCTCTCCTCGAATCGGAGGGCATGGAGACAATCAAGAACGTCGTCGTGCTTGTCGACGACCTGGACCGTTGCCTTCCCGAGACCGTCGTCGAGACGCTTGAAACCATCAGGCTCTTCCTATCCGTGCCGAAAATGTCCTTCGTTATAGCGGCTGACGAAGAGCGGGTTGCAGATGCGATCGCTACGCGCTACCCGGCTGCACCCGAGACAAAACCGGGCGAAGAGACACCGGCACAGCTCTACCTGCACAAGATCGTCCAGACCTCGGTGCCCGTACCCGCGCTTTCGGATTTCGACACCGAGGCGTATCTCGTTCTCCTTCAGATCCGCGCACTGGTCGAACCAGCCGAGTACGCGCAGATCGTGAGCGATGTCTCCGTCGCGCGGCGTGATGCAATCGCGCTGGAAACGGTCGCCTCGCTCCTGAAAGACGAGTTCCTCGAGCAGCGCAACAACGCGGCCCGTATTCGCCCGATCGTCCATGAGAAGACGAAGGGCAACCCCCGACGCATCAAGCGGTTCCTGAATGACCTATCGGTTCGTTTGAGCATCGCGGCTCGGCGTGGAATCACGCTGGATGCGGCCACGATCGCGAAGCTCATGGTGCTCGAGCAGTACTTCCCTGACGAGTTCAAGGAGGTCACCGGCTGGCTGCGGGAGCAGACGCTCCGGCAGAATCTCGTTGCCCTCGAAGCACAAGCCGGAACGCCTCAGGTTGACGACGAGGCGGAGCAGCCGGAACCGGCTGACGGCGCCGGGACCGAAGCCGCTGAGACCACCGAAGCGAACGCGGACACTCCTGCGGAAACCGAAGCAACCAGCGACGCCTCGAAGCCTCGATTCGGCGACGGGCTGATCCGCTGGGCGCGGCTTTCTCCGCCGCTCGCCAAGAAGGACATCGCGCCGTATCTCGTCTTTGCGGCGAGCTTCAAGAGTGTCTTCCTGGCTTCCGAAGGACTGCCGGAATCGATTCGAGACATCGCGACGCAGATCCTGTCGCGATCGGTCGGTGAAGCTCGGCGCGTGACGGAAGACATGCTTCGCAACCTGCAAAGCAGTGAAGCGGACAAGCTGATCCACCACATCGGTGGCGTGATCGCTGATGAGCCGCAGAAGCAGTCGGCCGGCATCGTCGCGTTACTTCGGATCGTTCGTGTTCGGCCGTCGTCTGTCGCGACGGCCGTCTCGGCGCTGAAGCGGTTGCGGCCTGCGGATCTCAAGGTAGGCGGTTTCGTCCAGCTTCGCGCAGACGACCCTGAGCCGATCGTCGAGCAGATGACGCAGATGGCGAACGCCAGCGGACGTAAGCAACTCATCGAAGCCGTTGCTGCTGCCAAGGAGGGCATCTAGTCATGGGGACAAGCTCGTCGTATAAGGGGTCGACGGGCAAGGTCGGTCGTGCCCTCCGCGATGGCGTCGACCAGTGGGCGGATGGTCAGGCCGACGGACAGAAAACGCGCATTCCTGAAGGTGTGGTCGCTCAGGCGCTGAAGATCCCCGTGTTCTCGCGCCGCTCAGCAGGCGGCGGGGGCGGCGGGGCCGGCGGTAGCGGCGGGGGCACCGGCCGCAAGCAGAGCGCCCCGCGTCGTGACGCTCGCGCGTACGCCGCGACCGCGAGCCGTGCTGCCAGACTCGCGCGAGCATTCCGCGAAGGTGATCGCGAGACCCTCGCGAAGGCCGGTCTCGACTTTGATTCGCTATCCGCCCTGCCTTCCCGAGCCGAAATGGTGCGAGCCATTCTCGACGTCGTCTGCGAGGCGCAGACTTCCAGCGACATCCCCGCCGAAGAGCAGCGAGACATCGCACATCATCTTCTCGAGTGGATGCTCGACACGGATGTGAACCCATCGACTCCGGACGCCGCAGCCACAGCTGAACACGCTATCGGCGTGATGATCGCCGAGATCTTCATCTCCGAATCAGACGAGTTCACCTCGACGGACTCGGTGTCGCGCGAGAACTTCATCGATGAGGTCTACGACGCGAGCCACCAGTTGGCCGCACGCGCCAATCTCTCGGATGCGGGTGCAAGTCCGGATGCTATCGACTCGGCTATCGAGCGTGGCCTTCGTAGTCTCCGCCGCATCTTCAAAGATGGGGTCGAGTAACGGTGTTCTCCTATGAGCTCACTGTCACGCCCGTCCCCTCCACGCCGACCTCCGACGCGGATCGAACCTTCTATTGGCATGACGCCCATTCCCACCGGTACTTTCGAGCCAACTACGGACCGCTGCTCGGAGGTCTCGGCGCTGTCATGGACCGCAACATCGATCTGGTCCGCGTTGCCATAGCCGTCCTCGCAGCAGACCGCTCGTCGCTGCGCTCGGGGAGACTGTCCAATTGGAACCAGCGGGACATCTCCATTGCCGTAGACGTGCTGGCGGCAAGTCCGTGGCAGACCGTCCAGCCTGAGCTCGAGAAGCTCCTCGGCTTCCTCACCGGAGATATCTGGCGGTTCACCTTTCGCGAGAACGCCGGAGCTCCGGAACAGATCGCAACCGTTGGACTTGGTGCAACGCGCGTCGTGCTGCTGAGCGGCGGGGCAGACTCAGCGACCGGCGCCTTGCTGTCCGCTGCCGACCTCGCTTCACACGGTGAACAACAGATCCTCGTCTCGCACTGGGCGTCTCCAAACCTGTCTCCAGTTCAGACTCGAGTCGCAGATGCGATTGAGGACCTCGCGCCTGGTACGACGGCCGATCATGTGAAGGTGCTGCTGGCGCGTGGCCGTCACTCCCCGACCGGCAAGGCCTACGGCAAGGAGAACTCGACGCGGTCTCGTTCCTTCCTGTTCATTGCTTTGGGGCTCGCGGTGGCTTCGGTCCACAAGGTGCCGCTCTGGCTACCCGAGAACGGCTATGCATCGATAAACCCGCCGCTCTCTCGAAGTCGTCGAGGGAGCCTCTCCACCAAGACAACGCATCCCAAGTTCCTCGGTGACCTGATGTCCTTGCTCGCATCGGTGGGGGCGCACCATGACCTGGTCAATCCGCACGCCGCCGAGACCAAGGGAGAGATGTTCCAGCGTGTGCGGGAGCTGCTTGGAAAGGAGCGTGCCAGCGCGTTCCTCAGTGACACGTCGTCGTGCTCGCACACGGGCGCGAAGTCGTACGGGATCTCCGCCAAGATCGCGTGCGGCGTGTGCTTTGGATGTGTACTGCGTCGGGCCTCGTTCGAGGCGGCCGCGCTGGACGACAGCACGCCCTACCTCGTCCCCGAGGGCGACGAGCAATTGGCCTGGGTGAAGGAAAAGTCCGTGGTTCCAGCCATGCGTGATTTCCTTCGCGAGTCATTCGGGGAATCCGATCTTGCGAAGCTCCAGCTCCCGTCGAGCATCGCTCTAGCCGACGCTCTCGAGCTGTGTCGGCGAGGACGCGAAGAACTGCGGGGACTTGACCCATGAGGGTCCCCGCACCGCTCGATACCCATGCGCACGTCGACCCGGGCATCGATGCCTCTGAATTTCGGAAGCTCGGGGCCTTCATCTTCGCGATGACTCGGTCGCTCGACGAGTTCGAGGCAGTGCGCTCACGTTCTGATCTCAAGGCACTCTGGGGTGTCGGAGTTCACCCGGGACGTGTCCGGGCGCAGAAAGCATTCACTGTCGAGCGTTTCCGACAGCAAATTCAGGACACGCCTCTCGTGGGTGAAGTGGGCCTAGACGGCTCGAGCCGGGTGCCGATCGAGCTGCAGACGACAACGTTCCGAAACATTCTTGAGGAACTCCAGCGTCACCCGCGGATTGTGAGCGTGCACAGTTCGGGCGCGCACCTTCGCGTGCTGCGAGAGCTACACCGCACTCCGGTCGAGGGCGTCATCCTGCATTGGTGGACCGGGGGAGTTGAGGTGACCGAAGAGGCAGTCCGGCTCGGGTGCTACTTCTCGCTGCCGCCAGCCATGATGTCCTCCGAGGAGACGATTCGCGCGATCCCACCGCATCGGCTGCTCACAGAAACCGATCACCCGTATGGCGATCGGCGTACGCGAGGGGCCAAGCCCGGTCGGGTGAGCGAGGTGGAACAGAATCTTGCTGGCCTCCGCGGCATCGAATCGCGCGTGCAGCGGATCGAAGTGTGGGCCAACTTCGCCAAGCTCGTGGACGCGGTCGGGATCGAAGCAGCCCTGCCGTCTGAGTGGCGAACGACGCTCCGCGGCGGTGACCGGCGAACCGTGGCCATAAGTGCTCCTCATTCCGCTCGAACGCACCGCCGGGGCCTTGGAAGTTGACGTGGCGCGCCGGGCTCGTCGAGGCGCTGCCGCCGGTCGTCGCCGAGGTCGGCATCTGGGTGATCGTGGCCTACTCGGCGGTGGGCATCGTCATGAACGGCATCTCGCGGTCGAAGGCAGAGTGGTGCACGATGACGCCGGTGTGCGTCGTGCTTTCGGTGCTGTCGCTCGTGGTCGCGCTCGGGTAGCGAAGTCCTGAGGAGAGTTGCCTGGCCGACCCGCCTGGGCTCCCCCTGTGCATGCCGCCCCCAGGGCTAGCGACACCGGCGAACCGCTTCCTACCGTTGCCGGATGACCAAGGGACTGAAGAAGATCAAGGGCGCCACCGTCGTCATCACGGGAGCGTCGTCGGGCATCGGCCGAGCATCCGCGCTGCGCTTCGCGAAGAAGGGGGCGAACGTCGTGCTCGCCGCCCGCCGCGAGGAGGCGCTGCGGGAGGTCGCCGCCGAGTGCGAGCGGTTCGGTGCGCAGACGCTCGTCGTTCCGCTCGACGTCACCGACGCGGCGGCGGTCGACGCGCTCGCCGACCGGGTCATCGCGACGTTCGGCCGCATCGACGTGTGGGTGAACGGCGCGTCGGTCACGATGGCCGGGTCGCTCACCGAGGTTCCGCTGGAGGACTTCCGGCGCGTGCTCGACGTCAACGTCATGGGATACGTGCACGGTGCGCGGGCGGCGCTGCGGGTGTTCCGCAGCCAGAAGCGGGGCGTGCTCGTCAACGTGTCGTCGGTGCTCGGCTCGGTGCCGCAGCCGTACACGGCGGCGTACTCGATGTCGAAGACGGCGGTCACGGCGCTGTCGGCGAGCATCCGCTCAGAGCTGCGGCTCGACAAGCTCAAGCACATTCACGTCGTGACGGTCATGCCCGCCGTCATCGACACCCCGATCTTCGCGCAGGCCGCCAACTACACCGGCCGCCGCGTGCTCGCGCCGCCGCCCGTCAATGCGCCGCAGCGCGTGGCCCGCGAGATCGTGAAGAGCACGCGGAAGCCGCGCGCGGAGGTGCCGGTGGGCAGCGGAGGGCGCGCCCTGCTCGCGCAGCACCGCGCGTCGCCGGAGTCGGCCGAGAAGTCGATGGCGACCTACGTCGACCAGCTGCACCTCTCCAAGACGGAGACGGCACCGGCCACGAGCGGCAACCTGTTCGAGTCGGCGCCGCTTGAGATGGCGACCGTCGAGGGCGGTTGGGGCGGCCGGCCTCGACAGGCGGGTCGACGGATGCTCGGGGGAGCGCTGCTCGTCGGCGCCCTCGCCGTGCCCGCCATTGCGCGGTCGCGCGGCCGACGCGCACGCGGGCCAGGGCGCCGCCGCTCGCGATGAAGCGAGCGGGCGACCGCGACGACGTCCCATCCGAGCAGTGCACGACACCTGTCGGGTGACCGGTACCCTGACCGTATCCGCGCACAACTCGCGGCTTTTTTCTGCTCCACGGAGGCCTCCCCATGCTCGCTCTCGACCCCGCTCTGCAGCCCGTGTTCGACGAGGTGGTGCACCGGAATCCGGGTGACACCGAGTTCCACCAGGCCGTGCTCGAGGTGTTCGAGAGCCTCGGGCCGGTCGTGGCGAAGCACCCCGAGTACGCCGACGCCGCGATCATGCAGCGCCTCGTCGAGCCCGAGCGGCAGCTGATCTTCCGGGTTCCGTGGGTCGACGATGCGGGGAGCGTGCAGCTGAACCGCGGCTTCCGGGTGCAGTTCAACTCGGCGCTCGGCCCGTTCAAGGGCGGTCTGCGCTTCCACCCCTCGGTGAACGTCGGCATCATCAAGTTCCTCGGCTTCGAGCAGACGTTCAAGAACGCGCTCACCGGCATGCCGATCGGCGGCGGCAAGGGCGGCGCCGACTTCGACCCGAAGGGCAAGAGCGACGCCGAGGTCATGCGCTTCTGCCAGTCGTACATGACCGAGCTGCACCGCCACATCGGCGAGTACACCGACGTGCCCGCGGGCGACATCGGGGTCGGCGGCCGCGAGATCGGCTACCTCTTCGGCCAGTACAAGCGTCTGACGAACCGCTACGAGTCGGGAGTGCTCACCGGCAAGGGCATCGGCTGGGGCGGCTCGCTCGTGCGTCGCGAGGCCACCGGCTACGGCGCGGTGTTCTTCGTCGACGAGATGCTGCGACGCCACGGCGGAAGCCTCGAAGGCAAGCGCGTCGTCGTCTCGGGCTCCGGCAACGTCGCCCTCTCCGCGATCGAGAAGGCGCACCAGCTGGGCGCGACGGTGGTCGCGTGCTCCGATTCCGGGGGCTATGTGGCGGATGCCCGGGGCATCGACCTCGAACTGCTGACCGACATCAAGACGGTGCGTCGCGGTCGCATCTCCCAGTACGCCGACGAGCGAGGTGGCGAGGTCAGCTACGTCGCGGGCGGCTCGATCTGGGACGTGCCGTGCGACATCGCGCTGCCGTGCGCGACGCAGAACGAGCTCGACGACCGCGGAGCGCGGGCGCTCGCTCGCAATGGCGCGAAGGTCGTGGCCGAGGGGGCGAACATGCCGACCACGCCGGCGGGCGTGCGCGTGCTGCGGGAGGCGGGCATCCTCTTCGCCCCCGGCAAGGCGGTGAATGCGGGCGGTGTGGCGACGAGCGCGCTGGAGATGCAGCAGAACGCGTCGCGCGACTCGTGGAGCTTCGAGCACACTGAGCAGCGGCTCGCCGAGATCATGCGGCAGATCCACGACCGGTGCCTCGAGACGGCCGACGAGTACGGGGTGCCCGACGACTACGTCGCCGGCGCCAACATCGCCGGGGTCACCCAGGTCGCCGATGCGATGCTCGCGCTCGGGGTGGTGTGAGGCCCCCCCGGACCTGAAAGCGACCACGTGTCGGTGGGTGCCCGTCGCCTCGAGCGGTAGTCGTGGCGCGGGTCATCCGTAATGCGCCGGCGGACGTCATCAGCGTCAAGGTCGGCGTCAACGTCGTCGNGCGGCTGCGCAGCTTCGTGCCCGCCGTCCACGGCTTCCTCGACACCATCCGCGACGGCCACCCCGTGCTCATCGGCGCCCTCGCCGTGCCGGCCCTCCTACGGTCGAGCGGCGTCGCACCTACCCGCCGAGCGACGCGAGCTCTCAGATCTCGGTGAAGTGCTCCCATCGGCCTTTAGGCCCCCGCCATGCCGAGCTCGTGGGCGAGGATCACGGCCTGAACGCGATCGCGGAGGTCGAGTTTCAGCAGGATCCGCCCGACGTGCGTCTTGACCGTCGACTCGGTCAGCCGAAGTTCGGCGCCGATTTCTCCGTTCGTCGCTCCGCGCCCGATGAGAAGGAATACGTCGCGCTCGCGCGCGGTGAGCGGTGCGAGTGCTGCCTCTGCATCGCGCCGGATGCGATGGGCGCCGGTAGCGAGGTGCGGGGCGGCCATCTCGATGAGCTTCGCCGTGATCCGGGGCGAGACCACCGCATCCCCTCGATGAACGGCGAGGATGGCGGTCACCAGCTCGGCGGGTCGGGTGTCTTTGAGCAGAAAGCCCGACGCGCCCGCCTGGAGGGCGCCGAACGCATACTCGTCGAGGTCGAAGGTCGTGAGCGCGAGCACGCGAACGCCCGGGAGACGGGAGGTAATTCTCTCGGTCGCGGCGAGCCCGTCGATGCCGGGCATCCGGATGTCCATGAGCACGACATCGGGGCGAAGCCGGTCAGCCGCCTCGACCGCCTCCAACCCGTCAGCGGCCTCGCCGACGACCTCGAGGTGCGGATCGGCGTCGAGCATAAGCCGAAAGCCGTACCGCACGAGTTCTTGATCATCGGCAAGGAGGACTCGGACAAGCGCCGTCACGATGTGCTCCTCTCCAGGGGCAGTGTCGCGCGGACCCGCCATCCCCTGGCGGACCGCGGCCCGGCCTCGAGCTCGCCGCCGTAGAACGCCACGCGTTTGCGCATGCCGAGGATGCCGCGGCCGACGTCGCCCGTCGTCGACGGCGCGGTGGGGCCGTCGTCTTCGATGACGACCTCGACGGTCTCGGTGGTCCAGGTGAGCGACACGCTCACCGATGTCGCCTGCGGCGCGTGTCTGAGCGCGTTGGTGAGTGACTCCTGGACGAGCCGGAAGACGGTCAGTTCCAACGCCGGGTCGCGGACGGGGGAGCCGCTCATGGAGAGCGACACGGGCAGGCCGGCACGCGTGAACTCGGTCACGAGCGCCGGCAGCTCGTCGACTCCCGGCTGCGGGGCGCGAGTGACCTGCTGGTCTCCGCCGTCACCGCGAACCGACCCCAGGAGCCGTCGAACCTCAGCGAGGGTGCGCCGCCCGGTCTCGGCAGCCCGGCCCATGGCATCCTGCGCTCGTTCCGGATGCTCGGGTGCGGAGGCGCGGGCTCCCTCGGTGAGCGCGATCATGACGGACAGGCTGTGCGCGATGACGTCGTGCATCTCCCGTGCGATGCGCTCGCGTTCGTGCGCGCTCGCGATTTCCGCTTGCGCGTCACGCTCTCTGGCCAGCTGCGCGGCCCGCTCGAGGAGTGCCGCGACGTATCGCTTGCGGCTGCCGACGTTGGTGCCGATGAGGGTTGCCACGAGGAGGAAGACGATGGCCGTTGCCGTGTTGTTGAACCAGACCCCCACGAAGTCTTGGCTCGCATCCGCAGCCGCGCCCGGGAGCGCCGGCGCGCGTGCAGCCGCGACGAGGCCCGCGACGATCGCTGCCGCCGAGCCGGCTCCGAAGCTGATCCACGCAGCGCGCGTGGGGCGGTAGACGCCGACGGCGTAGATCGTGAGCAGTGGCAGCAGAATCTCCGCCGTCGAGCCGATGGCCGAGCCGATGATGATCAGCACGTTGGCAAGGGCGAACATGAGGAGGGGGTACCGGCGTCGCAGCAGCACGACGGGCGCCCCTGCAACGCCAAGTGCGATGACCGCCCACAGCGGGGGCATGTCGGGTGCGACCGCGGCGACGACGGCGAAGATCGCGGCGAACAGCAGATAGACGAGGGCGACGAGGGAGTCAGTGAGCCACGGGTGTCGGTGCAGGTATCGACGGATGGTGCCAGGCGGGCGGGGGAGCGCGAGATCATCCGGCGCCCCCGAGGAGGCGCCGGATGATCCGTTCGTGGCGTGCGTCAGGCGTCCCTCCGGCGGAGTGCGATGGCACCCAGGGTAAGGGAGACGAGAGTCCACGCAAGGACGACCAGACCGCCGAGCCCGGGTTCGAGAAGGGTCTGGCCGATTGATTCTTCGACGGACTCCGTGGAGGGCAGGCGAGCCATGGCGACTCCGGCATTCGAGAAGATGTACGGCGCGACCTCATCGGCCCAGTCGACGGCGAGCGAGAGGAGGGGGAGCACCGTCGGGATAACCAGGATCACACCGAGCGACGCCGCGATTCCGCCGGCGGAGGAGCGCAGCAGTGTGCCGAGGCCCAGGGCGAACACGGCCGTCAACCCGAGGTACACAGCGGCGCCAGCGAGTGCGGGCGCGAGCCCGGGCTCGGCCAGTCCGACGGCAAGGCCCTGCGCGTCGAGCACCGGGTAGGTGGCGGCCCACGATCCGAACATGGTGATCGCGCCGACGGCGGAGACGAGCAGGAAGAGCACCAGCGACTTGGCGGCCAGCACGGGCAGTCGAGCAGGCACGGCCGCGAGGGTCGAGCGGATCATCCCGGTCGAATACTCGCCGGTGACCATCAGGACGCCGAGAACGGCCGCGATCAGCTGACCGAACGACACGCCGATCGTTGCCGTCGTCACCACTGCGCCGGGGTCAGGTGCCGATGCGCCCTCCATGCCGAAGCCCAGGGATGCGACGAGGAAGCTCAGTCCGACGCCGAGCGCGACGATGAGGCCGAGCGACCAGAGCGTCGAGCGCAGGCTCGTGAGCTTGATCCACTCCGATCGCAGGATGCGCGGGAACGTCAGTCGCGCATCCGATCGGACAGTGGGGCTGGGGGTCAGGGTTGCGGCGGTCATCGCGCAACCTCCTCAGGGGTTCGGGTGACGTGCGCGGAGCGGTACTCCACGTCGTCGGTGGTCAAGGTGAGGTAGGCGTCTTCGAGCGAGCCGCTCAGCGCTACGAGTTCGTGGATGGCGACTCCCGCGCTCGCGGCAGCGTCACCGATCTGCGTCGGCGTGAGACCGGAGACGACGGCGGCGCCGTCATCGAGCGTGGTGACGGTGACGTCGCCCGCAGCGATGGTGCGATGGAGCCTCGCCAGGTCGGGAGTGCGCACTCTCACCGAGGATCCCGTGGCCCGGGCGATCACCTCGTCCACCGTGGCGTCGGCGACGACCCGCCCCCGACCGAGCACGATGAGGTGGTCCGCCGTCTGCGCCATCTCGCTCATGAGGTGCGAGGACAGCAGAACTGTGCGCCCTTCCGCCGCGAGACCCCGGACGAGCGTCCGCACCCAGCGCACGCCTTCGGGGTCGAGCCCGTTGACCGGCTCGTCGAGGATCACGGTCGCCGGGTCGCCCAGGAGCGCTGCGGCGATACCCAGTCGCTGACCCATGCCGAGGGAGAAACCGCCGACCCGCTTATGGGCGACGGACTCGAGGCCCGCGAGCTCGATGACCTCGCGCACGCGTGATGCGCCGATGCCGTGGGTCGCGGCCATGGCGAGAAGGTGTCGGTAGGCGGTGCGGCCGGTGTGCACGGCTTTCGCGTCGAGCAGGATGCCCACTTCGCGGAGGGGCGCCCGGTGCTCGCGGTAGTGGCGCCCGTTGACCGTCACCTCGCCCGAGGTCGGGCGGTCGAGCCCCGCGATCATGCGCATGGTCGTCGACTTGCCGGCGCCGTTCGGGCCGAGGAACCCCGTGACCTGACCGGGCTGAACCCGGAAGTCGATGCCGTCCACGGCTGTCCGCTTGCCGAACTTTTTTGTGAGTGCGCGTGCTTCTATCATCCAAATGGCCTTTCGTATCGTGTGTCGCGAACCACGCTACGAATCACGGCGACGCGGGTCATCGGTCTGCAGGCCGATCTTGATCCGGACCTCGTGGTACCGAGGTACGACGGCGCGGCGGTGCCGTCGCCCACGTTGACGGAACGCATCCGGCACCCGCACGACCATGAAGGAGGCATCGTGATCACCATCCCCCTCACCCCGGATCTGATCCTGGGAGCGACGGAGCTGGAACGAACAGAGCGAGGCGTTCGCCCGCACCGTCTGCCGCGATCCGTGCGCGAACGCGACGCTGATCCGCAGCTGGCGATGATGGAGGCGCAACCCTCGGGTGTGCGGGTCCGATTCGCGACGAGCGCCACCTCGATCACCCTCGAGCTGCACGCCACGCGCGTCTTCTATCGCGGGTTCTCCCGCCCGCGCGGCGTCGTCGACGTCGTCGTGGACGGCGAGCTCGTGGCCTCGCACGAGCTGCAGGCGGGCGACGCCGTCGAGCTCGACCTGCAGACGGGCGGCCGGGAGCTGACGCCGGGGGAGCCCGATCGCATCGAGGTGTCGCTGCCCGGGGCGGGCGAGCGGGTCGTCGAACTGTGGCTGCCCCACAACGAGAAGGTCGACGTGGTGGCGCTGCACGCCCGTGCCCCGGTGTCGCCCGCTCCGCCTGTCGGCCCGGTGTGGGTGCACCACGGCAGCTCGATCAGTCACGGTTCGAACGCCGCCACCCCGACCGGCATCTGGCCCGTCGTGGCGGCCCGAAGCGCCGGTGTGCAGCTGCGCAATCTCGGGTTCGGCGGCAGTGCGCTCGTCGACCCGTTCATGGCGCGCGTCATCCGGGATGCTCCGGCCGACGTCATCAGCGTCAAGCTCGGCATCAATGTCGTCANGCGGCTGCGCAGCTTCGTGCCCGCCGTCCACGGCTTCCTCGACACCATCCGCGACGGCCACCCGGATACCCCGCTGCTGCTCGTGTCGCCGATCTTCTGCGGCATCCACGAAGACACGCCGGGGCCGGGGGCAGTCGACCCGACCGGTTTCGCGGCCGGCGAGATGCGGTTCATCGCGACGGGTTCGCCCGGCGACACCGCTGCCGGCCGACTGACGCTCACCGTCATCCGCGACGCGATGGAGCAGCTCGTCGCCGCACGCGACGACGCGAACCTCGGCTACATCGACGGCCTGTCGCTCTACGGCCCCGACGACGCCGAGCGGCTGCCGCTGCCGGACGGGCTCCACCCGAGCGCAGAGGCGCACGCGCTCATCGGCTCGCGGTTCGCCGCGCGGGCGTTCGGGGCGGCCGGCTCCCTGCGCCCGGCAGCGACCGCGCGCCTCGCCTAAAGCGGCAGTCTCGAGCGGCCTGCCCACCGCGCGGCTCAGTCAGCGACGTCTGAAGGGGGCTGCTCGCCGGCGGTGCGCATCTCCTCGGCGAGCTCGAGCGCCCGCGCGTTCGCGCGCACGAAGACCTCGAGCTGCGGGCGGTTGTACAGCGCTTTCATGCTTTCGGCGAGCGCTTCGCCGGCGGATGCCCGGTCACCGGTGAGCCGTGAGCCGGGGTCGGCGAGCCAGGGGTGCTCGATGATGCTGCGCACGAGGCTCGGCGCGAGCGCGTCGGCGAGCCGAGCGACGGTGGCCTCGTCAGCATCGGCCGGAAGACGGTCGATCTCGGCTTCGACCTCGCTGTCGCACAGCTCGACGCTCGTGCGCAGGTCGGCGAGCGCCTCCTCATCGAAGACGCGCGAGTAGAGGTGGATCATCGAGCGGTCGGCGTCCGACATCCGCGACGCCACCGATTCGAACCCGGCGGGCACGTCGGCCGGCACCTCTTCGCGGAGGATCGCCGCGATCCCCGCGCGTGCGCTCTGCAGCCGCTCGATGCTCTGCGCGAGCTCGGCGTCGACCTCGTGCAGCGCCTGGTTCGCGGCGGGCGTCGCACTGAGCTCGCGGATCTGCCCGAGCGGCACGCCGAGGTCGACGAGGCGCCGGATGCGCAGCAGCGCCATGAGGTGCGCGACCTCGTACTGCTTGTAGCCGTTGTGGCGTCGCTCCGGCTCGTCGAGCAGCCCGAGCTGGTGGTAGTGGCGCACGGTGTTCACCGTCGTTCCCGCCAGTTCGGCGAGCTCTCGCGTGCTCCACGCCATCAGCCGAGCTCCTCCAGCACGACGGCGGCGACGTCGGCGACGAGCGCGTTGTCGTACTCGGCGTCGGCGGCATCGCGCGTGGTGAGCACGGCGATGACGATGGGGTCGCCGTCGGGCGGCCACACGATGCCGAGGTCGTTGCGGGTGCCGTAGCCGCCGGCACCCGACTTGTCGGCGACGGCCCATCCCTCGGGGGCTCCGGCGCGGATGAGCGGGTCACCGGTCGCGTTGCCGCTCATCCAGTCGATGAGCGTCGCGGCCTGGGTGTCGTCGAGGAGCCCGTCGAGCGCGAAGCCGCGCAGCGTCTCGGCGAGCGCGCGCGGCGTGCTCGTGTCGCGCGTCTCACCCGGCACGGCCGTGTTGAGCTCGGTCTCGCGGCGCTCGGGCTGCGTCGTGCGGTCGCCGACGCGGGTGAGAGCGTCGGCGAACCCTGCGGGCCCGCCGAGCTCGTCCAGCAGCAGGTTGGCGGCGGAGTTGTCGCTCGTCCGCACGGTCGCCTCTGCGAGCTCGCGGATGCTCATCCCGCCATCCACGTTCTGCTCGGTGACCGGCGAGTAGTCGACGAGCTCGTCGGCCGAGTAGGTGATGACGCGGTCGAGGTCGTCGACGGTCTTCAGTACGACGGCGGCGAGCAGCGCCTTGAAGGTGGACGCGTAGGCGAAGCGCTCGTCCTCCCGGTAGGCGACGGTCTCGCCTGAGCCGGTGTCGACGGCGTAGACACCGACGCGGGCGTCGTACTCGCCCTCCAGGTCGGCGAGGTCGTCGTCGAGGTCGATGGTGGGGCTCGGTTCGGCGGCCACCGGGGCGGAGGGGCTCGGCGTCGGTGCTCCGCCGATGCCCACGGCCGAGCATCCGGACCCGACCAGCAGGACGAGGGCTGCCAGGCCCGCGGTCGTCGCGCGCACCGTCTGCGGGGCGCGTCTCGCCGTTCGGCGCGTCTGCATGCTGGACCTCGCTCGAGTCGTTCCGGGCCTCGGTTCGGCGCCCATCATGCCAGGCCCAGGTTGATCGCGAGCGGGACGAGAAAAGCGGTGGCGTTGTTGGTGGCGTGCAGCGCGACGCCCGGCCAGACCGAGCCCGACCAGCGGTACAGCAGCGCGGTGCTGACGCCGACGACGAATGCGATCGGCAGCACGGGATTGATGCCGTGCGCGACGGCGAAGACCGCGGCGCTCACGAGCACGCCGACCCACGCGCCGTGGCGGGCGATCAGGGCGTTCGCGAGCACGCCGCGGAAGAAGGCCTCCTCGCCGAGGGGAGTGATGACGGCGCCAGCGATGAGGGTGACGGCGAGCGACAGCCACCCGCCCGCCGCGGCCGCCTGGTAGCCCGCCTGCACGTTCTCGGCGTCGCCCGTGACGGTGATGTACGCGATCGCGACGAGCACGCCCAGCAGGTAGGTCGCGATGCCGAGACCGGCGCCGACGAGGATGCGGGCGGGTGTCGTGCGTCGGAATCCGAAGGCGTCGATCGATCGGATGCGCAGAAGCACGGCCGCACCGAACGCGACGAGCCCGAGCGCTCCTGAGGCGAAGAGCCCCGCGATGCCCTGCGTGGCCGGGTCGTCGATGAGGGGGAGCGTGAGCGCGATCGCGGCGAATGCGAGGAGGAAGGCCGCGCTGCCGGTGAGGATCTCGGGCCACCCAGGCGTCTTGGTGCGAGGTGGGGCGGTGGGTTCGTCGGTCGTGGACGGGGCGCTCATGGCGGCCTCCCGGAGGTCGTCGGAGTCGTGCGGGCGAACACGGTCGAGTGAACACCGTGTGGCTACCACAGGGTCAAACCCGCGGGGGTGGCCCGCGGAGGTCAGCGCGAGCTGTTCGCCGTGCGCCCGCGCACGATGCCGATGAACTCATCCGCGAGCGGGTGTGGGTCGTCGATCGGCCAGACGAGCGAAATCCCCGTGTCAGGCCCGCCAGCGAGGATGCGTGCGACGACGTCCTTGCGCGACTGCGCCCGCGCGACCGACTGCGGCATGACGGCGACGCCGACGTTCGCGGCGACGAGCGCGACGGCATCCTCGCCAGTGCCGTCGAGGAGGTCGACGGGGAGAACCGTCTCGTCCGCGAGATCCTCGAGCGTGGGCGCGGCCCGATCAGCGACGGGCGAGTCCTTGGGGGCGACGACGACCGCGGCCTCGCGGTACAGGGGGATGGCGTGCCAGTCGTCGGTCGCCGAGGTGTCGCGCAAGAGCGCCATGTGCGCGGTGCCGTCGCGGAGGGCGGTGAGAGCATCCGCCTGCGTCATGGGGGTGAGATCGATGCGACCGCGGGGGCGGCGCTCGCGCCAGATGCGCTCCCACTTGGTCGGCGTGACGCCGGGCACGAAGGCGACGCGCAGGGGCTCGGGGCGCGGTTCGGGCATGGGGTCAGGCTACCGGCGAGGCGGGCGGGCGCCGGGGTCGCCTACGCTCGGGGTATGACCGATGCGCCCCGCGAAGACCGCCGCCAGCAGCCGAAGCCCCCGAAGGAGCAGCTGCTCAGCCCGAAGACGGCCGCGAAGAAGCTCGGCGTGTTCCTGCCGGCGACGCCCGCGGAGTTCCAGGAGGCGCAGATCTCGCGCACCGCGCTGATGGAGCTGCAGGAGAACCCGCCCGAGTGGCTGACGTCGCTGCGCCGCGAGGGCCCGCACCCGCGGGATGAGGTCGCCCGCCGCCTGGGCGTGTCGAACTCGGCGCTCGCGCGCGGGGGAGTGAGCGACTCGATGACGACCGCCGAGATCAAGGCCCTGCTCGAGGAGATGCCCGAGTGGCTCGTCGTCGAGCGCGACAAGCACGCGCCGGGGACGGGCGTGAAGCCCGGCACGGCCGTCGGCGAGCGGCCCGCGTCGTCGACCTCGCGGTCGAACGATGACGTCGACGACGAGGACGACGAGCTGCTGTAGCGCCGACTTCGGGACCAACATCGCGCGGTGTGTCCTCCCGGCCCGCCCTTCTTCGTCGTCCTGGTGTAATCGACCTCGACTGCGACAGAAGGAGACGACCATGGAATACCTGCTGCTCATCATCAGCGATCCCGAAGCGCCCACGTACATCCCCGAGGAGGACAACATCGAGGAGTGGAGCGCCGACATCGAGCGCCGCGGCATCGCCCGCACCGGCAACCGCCTGCGCCCGCCGTCGGACGCCACCACGGTGACGGTCCGCGACGGCGCGACCATCCTCACCGACGGCCCCTTCGTCGAGACCAAGGAGTGGATCGCCGGCTTCGACCTCATCGACGTCGACAACCTCGACGAGGCCCTCGAGATCGCCGCCGCGCACCCGATGGCCCGCTTCGGCCGGGTCGAGGTCCGGCCCATCTGGCCGTTCGAGGGCTGAGCATCGAGACGACGGATGCCCGCATCTCGTGACGCGGCGACCGAGGCGAGCGCAGCCCTCGCCGAGGTCATCGCGTCCGAGCGCCTGCGCATCGTCGCAGCCCTGATCCGCCGCACCGGCGACTGGGATCTCGCCGAGGACTCCTTCCACGACGCCGTCACCCGAGCGCTGACGACGTGGCCCGAGCGCGGCATCCCCGACAGCCCCGGCGCCTGGCTCACGACGGTCGCGAGGAACGCGGCCACTGACGCGATCCGCAAGGAACAGACCGAGCGCCGAGCCACCGAGCGGCACGCCCGAGAGCTTGAGCCGCCGGCAGAGGAGGAGCCGACGATGCCGATCGACGACGACCGACTCCGCCTGATCTTCACGTGCTGCCACCCGGCGCTCGCGATGGAGGCCCGCGTCGCCCTCACGCTCCGCACCGTCCTGGGTCTCACGGTCGCCGAGACCGCGGGCGTCTTCCTCGTGAGCGAGCAGACGATGCAGAAGCGGCTGGTGCGCGCGCGGGCGAAGATCCGTGCCGCGAACATCCCCTACCGCGTCCCGCCGCTCCGGTTGCTGCCCGAGCGGACGGCGGGGGTTCTGGCGGTGCTGTACCTGCTCTTCTCCGAGGGCTACGCGTCCGGGAGCGGCGACGACATCGTGCGCCCGGCCCTCGCCGATGAGGCCATCCGGCTCACGCGCCTCGTGGCGTCGCTCATGCCGCAGCAGCCCGAGGTTCTCGCGCTGCTCGCCCTGCAGCTCTTCCAGCACTCGCGCACGTCGGCCCGGCTCGACGCGGATGGCGAGCTCGTGCTGCTCGACGAGCAGGACCGCACCCTCTGGGACGCGGCGGCCATCGCCGAGGCCGCCCGCATGCTCGCCGAAGCCGAGACGGCCCTCCAGGGGGTCGGCGCCGCCCCCGGCCCGTACCTGCTGCAGGCGCAGATCGCGGCCGAGCACGCGACGGCCCCGACGGCGCAGGCGACGAGGTTCGACCGCATCGCCGCCCTTTACGCGCGACTGAGCGAGGTCTCCCCGTCTCCCGTCATCGATCTGAACCGTGCGATCGCGGTGGCGCTCTCCGACGGCCCGGATGCTGGGCTCGCCCTGCTCGACACCCTCAACCTCGACGCCTTGCTCGCGGAGTACCACCTCCTCCACGCCACGCGCGCCGACCTCTGGCGCCGCCGGGGGGAGGACGCGGAGGCGCTGCCGCACTACCACCGCGCCCTGGCGCTCGCGCCGACCGCGGCCGAGCGCCGGTTCCTGCAGCGACGCATCGACGAGATCGAGGAGCGCGCAGCGCGGGCCTGAGCGGCGGTCGCTCAGTCGACCTCGGCGACCGCGACCTCGCCCTTCTCGAGCTCGGCGAACTTCGCCGCCATCGTCGGGTTGCCCCGCGTGAGCGACTTGATGGTGAGACCGTCGGCCTTGTCGTTCGCCAGCCGCAGGTTGTTCGCCGACTTCATGAGGGCATCCTTGACCCTCTCGAGGTCCTTGATCGCCTCGTCGATGCGCTTCACCGCCTCGCCGAACTGGTCCGATGCGAGCGAGTAGTTGCGGGCGAAGCCGGTCTTGAAGACCTTCAGGCGCTCCTCGAAGTTGGTGATGTCGACGTTCTGCTCGCGCACGCGGGCGAGCTCGCTCTTCACCTGCTCGGTGCTGAGGGCGGCGTTGCGCAGCAGCGTGATGATCGGCAGGAAGAACTGCGGGCGGACGACGTACATCTTCGGGTAGCGGTACGAGACGTCGACGATGCCCTCGTTGTAGAGCTCGCTGTCGGGCTCGAGCATCGAGACGAGGACGGCGTACTCGCAGCCCTTCGCCGTGCGGTCCTTGTCGAGCTTGTCGAAGAAGTCCTCGTTCTTCTTCTTCGACGCCGTCGCGTCGGCCTCGTTCTTCATCTCGAACATGATCGAGATGACCTCGACGCCCTCGTCGTTCGACTCGCGGAAGATGAAGTCGCCCTTCGTGCCGCCGCTCGCGTCGTTGTCCTTCTCGAAGTAGGCGCGCGGGAAGGCGCCGGAGCGGGCCCGGTTGAAGACGATCTCGCAGTGCTGCTCGAGCGTCTCGCCGAGCATCTTCGTCGACTGCTTGGCCTTGAAGTCCTTGTAGGTCTCGATCGTCTCCTGCAGCAGGGCGACTTCGGTGCTGTGCTGCTCCTTGAGGGAGGCCTCGAGCAGCTTCTGCTCGGTCGCCCGCAGCTCGAGGTCGCGCTTGAGGTCGTCGCGCTCCTTCTCGAGGGCGCTCGTTGCCTGGGCGAGGGCGAGCTGGCGGGCGACGTCGGCGGCCGACAGCTCGGCTTTGAGCTTCTCGACCTCGGCGTGGGTCTGCGCGACCTCCTTCTCGAGGGCGCTCTTGAGGGCATCGCGCTCGCGCTCGACGGCGGCGAGGGCCTCGCTCACGGCGAGCTTCTGCGTCGTCTCGGTCGACCGCAGCTCGGCCTTGAGGCGCTCGATCTCGGCCTGCCGCTCTGCGGCGGCGTGCTCGAGCTCGGTCTGCCTCTTGGCGGCGTCGCGCTCGAACTTCGCCGTGAGGGTCGCCTCGGCGAGGGCGATCTCGGTCTGCTTCTCTCGCGCGGCGAGCTCGAGCCGCTCGTGGAGCTCCTGCGCGAACTCGCGGTCGCGCACCTGCTTGAGGATGTCCGCGTAGCCGGCCTCGTCGACCGTGAAGGCCTTGCTGCAGTGCGGGCAGATGATCTCGTGCATCGGTGGATCCTCCGGGTCGGTCGAGCACACCCTACGTCGCTGCGGCGACGTTCATGAGGAGGGCGCGTGCTCGCCGAGCAGTCCGAAGCCGGCACGATCGACCGAGCGGGCGCACGCGGTGAGGATGGCGGCTCCGGTGCCCGAGGCGCGATCGACGCCGATCCAGCTCCGGAAGCCGCCCGTGCCGCCGTTGTGCCAGGTGAGGCTCCGCCCGTCGCGGCCGATCGTGATCCAGCCGGCGCCGATGCGTACCCCCGGCGCGTAGGCGGTGTCGGGGTCGAGCGCCGAGGTCCCGGGGGCGGAGCCGTCGAGGATGCCCTCCAGGAGCGCGCGCATGGTTCCGATGCCGGCGCGGATGCCCCCGGCCAGTGCGATCGCCTCTCCCGTCCACGCCTCCCGTGGCCGGCCGCGACGCGAGACCCCCCGAAGGCTCGAGGGTCGAAGCTCGTCTTCGGTTCGAGGCGCCCAGTCGCCCGGCCCGAACCGGCTCTGCAGCAGCTCGACGTAGCTCGTGCCCTCGGCCGCGGCGACCGCATGCCCGAGCAGCTGGAAGCCGAGATTCGAGTACCGGCCGCGCGCCGCGCCGAGCCGCACCCCGCGGCACTGCTCGAGCAGCTCGGCGAGCGAGTCGCCGTACGGGTTCTCGCCGCGCGTCCACAGGCGCCACGAGCGCCGCATCGGCTGCATGCCGGGAGGGAGGCGGGGGAGCCCCGAGCGGTGCGTCGCGAGCGCCTCGAGCGTCACGCGCTCGAGAGCGCCGTGCCCGTCGAGCGGGAGGAGCTCGGCGAGCACGGTGGTCGGGGTGACCCGGCCGCGGTCGATCGAGTCGCGGTAGAGCATCCCCGTCATCGCTTTCGAGATCGAGCCGATCTCGGAGTCGGCGCCTTCGGAGACGCCCCGCCACGCCGTCGCCGAGCCCT
Organism: Yonghaparkia sp. Soil809; assembly: GCF_001429705.1. Classification (NCBI taxonomy): domain Bacteria; kingdom Bacillati; phylum Actinomycetota; class Actinomycetes; order Micrococcales; family Microbacteriaceae; genus Microcella; species Yonghaparkia sp. Soil809. Next base: position 951,649 of record NZ_LMSV01000002.1, on the reverse strand, counting down.
GCGGGGTCACGAGCGCGACGGCCGCGCGCGGGTGGCTGCTCCCGAGCAGTCGGTCGGCGGTCGCCAGGAGCGATGCGTCGCCCGACCAGCTCGTCATGGCCGCAAGGCTAGCGGGGGCGCCTAGCTCGCCGCCGCCTCGTCGCGCCGCGGCAGGGTCCAGCCCGGCCGCGGGTAGTGGCACGTGTAGCCGTTGGGGTGCTTGATCAGGTAGTCCTGGTGCTCCTCCTCGGCCTGCCAGAACGGGCCCGCCTTCTCGATCGTCGTGACGGCGGGGCCGGGCCAGCGGCGCGTGGCGTCGACGTCGGCGATGGTCTCGCGGGCGACGTGCTCCTGCTCGGGGGTGAGCGGGAAGATCGCCGAGCGGTAGCTCGAGCCGACGTCGTTGCCCTGGCGGTCCTTCGTCGACGGGTCATGGATCTGGAAGAAGAACGCCAGGATGTCGCGGTACGTCGTCGCGGTCGGGTCGAAGACGATCTCGACCGCCTCGGCGTGGCCCGGGTGGTTGCGGTAGGTGGCGTTCGCGTTCGCCCCGCCGGTGTAGCCGACGCGCGTGCTGATGACGCCGGGCTGCTTGCGGATCAGATCCTCCATGCCCCAGAAGCAGCCGCCCGCGAGGACGGCCGTCTCGGTGCCGGAGGTGCGAGTGATCTCGCCGGTGCTGAGGTCGATGGTCATGGGGTCTCCGTTCGCGGTGGTCGTGGTGCCGGCGCTGTCGTTCGTGAAGTGGGCGACGTAGTCGCCGTAGCCCTCGGCCTCGAGCTCGGCGACGGGGATGAACCGCAGCGATGCCGAGTTCATGCAGTAGCGCAGGCCTCCGGCCTCGCGCGGGCCGTCATCGAAGACGTGCCCGAGATGGCAGTCGGCGCCCGAGGAGCGCACCTCGACGCGCTTCATCCATAGCGTGCGATCGGTCTTCGTCGTCACGGCCTCGGCGCTGATCGGCTTCGTGAAGCTCGGCCAGCCGGTGCCGCTGTCGAACTTGTCGCGACTCGAGAACAGCGGCTGGCCCGAGACGATGTCGACGTAGAGGCCCTCGGCCTTGTTGTCGTGGTACTCGTTGCGGAACGCGGGCTCGGTGCCGTCGTTCTGCGTCACCTTGCGCTGCATGGGGGTGAGGCGGGCGATCGCCTCGGGGGTGGCGCGGTACTGATTCGTCATGGCGGGTCCTTCCGACGGGGCCGCGATCGGCAGCCACTGGAGACAACACTGCAGGGCTCGTCTGCGTTCCCGCCGCCGTGGGCCTGTGCGTGCGCCATGATGGCGGCACGGGTTCTCGACGCGAAGGGGCGATCAGATGACGGATGCTGCGCCGCTGCCGCCCGCGATCGAGCAGTTCCTCGGCACTGTGCCGCAGCCCGAGGCCGCGCGGGCACTCCGCACGCTGTGCGCGCTCATCCTCGCCGCGGAGCCGCGGCTCGGAGCCGCCATCAAGTGGAACGCCCCGAGCTTCACGCTCGACGGCCGCGATGTGGTGACCACCGGCGTGAACCGCGATGGGAGCATCCGCCTGGTTCTTCATCGGGGCGCCGCGAGAGCCGCACCCGGCACGCAGCGGCCGACGATGGACGACCCGGATGCCCTGCTCGAGTGGCGCGGTGTCGATCGTGCGATCGCGACGTTCGCCGACGACGGCGCGGTCCGGGGGAACGCGGATGCCGTGCGCGCCCTCGTCCGGCAGTGGGTCTCGACTGCGGAGCCGACGACGGCATGAGGCACGTCCTCCTCATCCGGAACGTCAATGTCGGCCAGCGCGGTCAGCCGAGCACGGCCGACCTGCTCGACGGCGTCGCCGCGGCGGGCGCGGTCGACGCGGTGAGCGTGCAGAGCAACGGCACGGTGGTGGTCGAGTCGGGCGACCCGTCGGCGCTCGCCGAGGCGGTGGAGGATGCGCTCGGGAGCGCGACGGGCATCCGCCGCGAGGTCTTCGCTCTGCCGATGGAGGTGATCGAGGCGATCGCCGACGACCACGGCGACCGGCCGGACGCCTCGCGCCGCGAGCTGACGGTGCACGCCGCGCCCGCCGTCGACCCCTCGACCGCGGCGGCGGAGTCCGCGCAGCGTCTCGGGGGCTGCTGCATCGTGGCGACGGGCGAGCATGCCGGGAGCGCCTGGGCGGTCGTGCTCAACGACGTCGAACGGCAGAGCAACGGCACCCCCGTGATCGAGAGGGTCGCAGTGACGCCGGCGACGTCCCGCAGCCTCGCGACTCTGCGGCGCGTCGTGGAGCGCTTCGGCGACGGCGGCTCCGTACTGTCACCGACATGACGAATGTTTATCTGCGGTGGCTCGGTGCCATCGCGATCGTGCTCCCGTCCATCGCGGCGTTCCTGTGGGTCGTGGGCATCGCGCGCGACGCCCAGGAGTTCGGCGCGGGGGCGCTCGACTTCGCGATCGCCGGCTCCCTGCTCCAGTGGGGTGTGCTGTCGCTTCTGCTCTGGCTGGTCGGCCGCGGCATCACTGCACATCTTCCGCCGTTGACCACCGGGGCCGGCGCGGAGGATATCCCCGACGTCGCATCGGCCCCGGAGCCGGCCTAGCGGACGATCGGCTCCGTCGGCGGCATCGCCTCGTCGAGCACCTCGTCGAGCGACGGATGCTCGGGCTGGGTCGCGGGGGAGGCCTCGGCATCAGCATCCATCGCCTGATCGCCGGTGCCGGCGGCCGCTCGCCCTCGAGGGTCGGGCCGCGTCACGAGCGCGCAGCCCGCGAGGATCGTGACGAAGCCCACGAGCGTCCAGATCGTGATCGCCTCGCCGAGGAAGAGCGCGCCCGCGAGCACCGCGACCGCCGGGTTCACGTAGGTGATCGCCGACATGCGAATGGGGCCGACCTCCGCGACGAGCGCGAACATCAGCAGGAAGGCGACGGCGCTGCACAGCACGGCGAGGACCACGACGGACACGATCGTCATCGTCGACGGCACTTCGGTCGGCCACCCGCCGGTGAGCGCCACGATCGGGAGGTAGGCGAGCGCGCTGAGTCCGAGCGCGACGGCGATGACGCCGACGCCGGGCAGGTCGTGCATCCAGCGGGCGAGGATGGCCGGGCCGATCGCGTAGCCGATGACGGCGACGGCGAGCTGGGCGACGGCTCCGAGGTCGGAGCCGCCCACGTCGAGGCCGACGATCGCGGCGACGCCGAGCATCCCGAGCGCGACCCCGACCCCGTTGACCGCCGTCAGCCGGTCGCGGCGGCCCATCCCGAACGCGACGACGATCGCCACGAGGGGGATGCTCGCCAGCAGCAGCCCGACCGTCGAGCTCGGCAGCGTCTGCTCGGCGGCGTTGATGAAGTACCAGGCGAGAACGATCTCGAACAGGGTGAAGGCGAGGAGCGGCCTCCAGCGGCGCAGCACGGGGCGGATCGCGCGGTGGCGGGCCGCGATGGGCAGCAGCAGGGCGGCGGCGAGGGTCGTGCGGGCGAGGACGAGGAACTCGGGGCTCAGCTCGGCGATCGCGATCTTGATGAACAGGTACGGGATGCCCCAGATGACGCCGAGGGAGGCGAAGAGGATGAGGCCGCGGCGTGTCATGTGCTCATTCTGGCGCGCCGCGCGGAGCGGACGGATCCTCGTCTTCAGCCCGCTCCTCGGCCATACTGGCGCCATGCCCCCAGCACTCTCCAGCGAAGCCCTGTCCACCGCGATCGGCATCGGAGCCGTCGTCCTCCTGCTCGCGATCGTCACGATCGTCCTCCTGCGCGGCATCAAGGTCGCCAAGCCCGACGAGGCGATCATCGTCACGTCGCGCCAGAAGGCGACCACCGAGCGCCCGCAGAACAACGAGTTCGACAACGTCGGCCAGAAGGTCGTCTTCGGCTCGCGCGTGTTCGTGAAGCCCATCATCGAGGCGTACTTCAAGCTCAGCCTCCGCAGCCGCCAGCTCAACGTGCAGGCGACCGCGCAGACGAAGGACGCCATCACGATCAAGGTCAACGCCGTCGCCGTCGTCAAGGTCGGCGGCAGCGAGACCATGGTCCGCGCCGCCGCGCAGCGATTCCTCAACCAGCAGGACCAGATCGAGTCGTCGACCGAGGAGGTCCTGAGCGGCTCGGTGCGCTCGATCGTCGGCCAGCTCACCGTGACCGAGATCATCACCAACCGCTCGGCCCTGCAGGAGCAGGTGCTCGAGGCCGTGCGCGAGGCGCTCGACATCCAGGGACTGCAGATCGACACTCTGCAGATCAAGGAGATCGACGACGACAACAACTACATCCGCGACCTCGGTCGCGCCGAGGCGGCGCGCGTCAAGCAGGTCGCCGAGGTCGCCGAGGCGATCGCGCAGCAGGCGTCGGAGGAGGCCCGCATCGCCGCGGCCCAGGCGATCGCCGAGCAGCAGCGCAAGCTCGATCTGCGGAACGCCGAGATCCAGAAGGAGACCGACAAGGCCCGCGCCGAGGCCTCGGCCGCGAAGCCGCTCGCCGAAGCGATCGCCCAGCAGGAGGTCGTCGCGCAGCAGGAGGTCACGGCCGCCAAGCGCGTCGGCCTGCGCAAGCAGGAGCTCGACGCCGAGGTGCGCGCCGTCGCCGACGCGCAGGCGTACGCCCTCGAGAAGGAGGCGAGCGCAGCCGCCGCGGCGGCCGTCGCGAGCGCCGGCGCCGACAGGGATGCCCGTCGTGCGGCCGCCGAAGCCATCGAGTCGGAGGGCGTGGCCGAGCGCAATCGCCGCCGCAGCGCCGCGGAGGCCGTCGAAGCCGAGGGCATCGCGGAGAAGAACCGCCGCATCGCCGCCGCCGAGGCGCTCGCCGCGGAGGGCGAGGCCGAGGCCGGAGCCATCCGTCTCAAGGGAACGGCCGAGGCCGACTCGACGCGGGCCCAGGCCGAGGCGCTCGCCGAGCGCGCCGAGGCGCTGCTGCGTCAGCGCATCATCGACCAGCTGCCCGCGATCGTGCGCGCGGCCTCCGAGCCGCTCTCGGCGATCTCGTCGATGACGGTCATCTCAAGCGACGGCAAGGGCGCCGGGCAGATCGGCGACTCGGTCGCCGGACAGCTCGCGACCTCCACGAAGCTCATCAAGGAGCTCGTCGGCATCGACATCGCCGAGATCATCCAGGGACGCGCCTCCGGCGAGGCCGCGGGCGAGGCCATCGGCGCGGCGCTCGCGGGCAGCGGCGCGCGCGGCTCGGGCTCGCGCGGCAAGCGCGCGAGCGGCTCCTCCACCCCGGCCGAGTAGCGAGGGGCGGATGCTCGGCGCTGGTCGAGCATCCGCCCCTCGTGCCGATGGGCCGAGACGGTCAGCTCGCGGGCTCGACCGGTAGCCACAGCTCGCCGCGCGCGCGTCCGTGTTCGAGGGGTTCGACCGACAGCAGCTCGGGGCCGGGGCGGAGCCGGTAGGGGTTCGCGGGGAGCCACTCGGCATACGCGCGCGCCCACAGCTGCTGGATCGCTTCGGGCGCCTGCCCCTCGCCCTCGATGACGAGCCAGGAGCCCGCGGCAACTGCGACGACGTCGTCCTCCGGCGACGGCTCGGCCATCGTCGCGACGCCGACGGTGTAGCGCAGCATCGAGCCCTCGACGCGCTCGTCGGCGAACTCGTCGCAGACCGACAGGACGCCCGTCGGCTCGCGGTCGGAGAGCGCGGCGAGGCGCGCCCGCTCCGTCGCGCTGACCGATCGCTCAAAGGACTCGATCGCCGGGTTCGGGCCCGAGAAGACGATCGGCGCGCGCGTGCTGCGCCCGACGATGCGGAACTCCTCGGTCGTGACGATGCGGTACTCCATGTCGGTGCTCCCTTCGATCGTGAGGTGGAATGACAATCGCGGCTGCGAGCGCAGCACCGCGCCGGGTCGACGGGCCTGCTCGGGCCCGATTCCATGCACTGCGCTGAACGCGCGCGAGAACGAGTCGGCGGAGCCGTAGCCGAAGCGCACGGCGATGTCGCTGAGGCTCTCGCGCCCGTCGCGTACCGCAGCGGCGGCGACGGTGAGCCGCCGTCGGCGGATGTACTCCGACAGCGGCATACCGGCGAGCGTCGAGAACATGCGCCGGAAGTGGTACTCGCTCGTGAGCGCGACGCGCGCGAGCTCGGCGGCGTCGATGTCGCCGCCGAGGCGCTCATCGATCAGCTCGATCGCGCGATTCCAGCCCTCCATGCGCACTCCTCACCTCGGTCGTCGACCGCGCGGTGTCGCGTCGGTCGTGATCCACGCTAGGCGCGCAGCGCGGCCCGTGCCCGATGATCGGTGCCCGGGTCGGCCGGGCCGCGCCGCCGCAGCGCCTGCGCCGAGCATCCGCCCCTTGTCGGCGGAGCGCGCCGGGCGTAGCGTCGCGCTCCATGAGTGTCGTGCCGTGCCTGTGGTTCGAGTCGGAGGCGGCGGAGGCCGCCGAGTTCTACGTCGGGCTGCTGCCCGGCTCGCGCCTCACCGGGCGCATGGACGGGCCGCCGGGGCAGCCGCCGGTGAGCGTCGACTTCGAGCTCCAGGGGCAGCGGATGCTCGCGCTCAACGGGCGCTCCGCCGGGCAGCCGGGCTTCACCGATGCGCTCTCGCTGCAGATCGAGGCGGACTCGCAGGAGGAGATCGATCGGCTGTGGGATGCCCTCATCGCCAACGGGGGAGCGCCCGGCCGCTGCGGCTGGCTCCGCGATCGCTTCGGGGTGTCGTGGCAGGTCGTGCCCGCCCGCTGGGCGGAGCTGCTCCAGCAGCCGGATCCGCAGGCGGCGAAGCGGGTCATGGAGGCGATGATGCGGATGGACCGGCTCGTGATCGCCGAGCTCGAGGCGGCGGCCGCGGGCTGACCCGTCGGCGAGCGAGCTGCCGCTCAGGCGTCGAAGTCGAGCCGCATGACGCGGCGGCGCTTCGTCGGCCGCGAGACCTCGGTGAAGCCCGCCGCGAGGAACGGCCCCACGGGGCCGACGCTCAGCTCGTCCCACGTCACCTCGGCGCCGCCCGTGACCATCGGATAGCCCTCGACGGCGCGCGCTCCCTGCGCGCGCGCGTGCTCGGCGGCGGCCGCGACGAGCGGGTAGGTCAGGCCCTGATGCCGGAACCCGTGGCGCACGACGAGGCACGCGATCGCCCAGACACCCTCGTCGTCCTTGTCCTCGAGGCGACCGGCCCACGGCACGGGGGAGTTGCGCAGGCGGCGGTAGGCGGGGCGGGCATCCACCGCGACCCAGCCGGCCGGCTCGTCGTCGACCCACGCGACGAGGCCGACCGTGCGCGTGGCCCTCGGGTCGTCGCAGCCGGCCGCCTCGCGGAGGATCGCCGCGCGCTGCTCGACGGGGGCCGCGTACCAGTCGTGGTCGCCGAGCCGCTGGCGCGTGCACTGGCAGCGGCCGGCGGTGCCCGTGAGGATCAGCTGCAGCTCGACCCAGCTCGCCTCGTTCGCCGGGGCGATGCGCAGCGGTGCGGTCATGCGCCGAGCGTACTCAGCCCGCCCCGCCGCCGTCGGTCAGTCGCGCGTCGCGCGGCGCCGGAACCAGCCCCACACCGCGGTCGCGACGAGCAGGACGAGGCCGAGGAACGCGAGCCAGAGCAGCCCCTCGATCACGAAGCCGATGACCGCGAAGGCGGCCCAGATGACGAGCAGGACGACGATGAGCTTGAGCATCCGAGCGACGATAGCCGAGGGCTGCGGATGCCCGCCAGCGGGCTGCACGGGCGATGCCCAGCCGCGCCCGCGCATCCGTCGCCCGCTCGTGCCGCACGGCGGCACCGGGCCGGCCCGGCCGCCGATAGAATCGGGGATCGTGTCCAAGGTCCTGACTTCCCTGCCCGTCGGCGAGCGCGTCGGCATCGCCTTCTCCGGGGGCCTCGACACCTCCGTCGCCGTCGCGTGGATGCGCGACAAGGGCGCGATCCCCTGCACCTACACGGGCGACCTCGGTCAGCCGGACGAGCCCGACGTCGAGGCCGTGCCCGGCCGCGCCAAGGAGTACGGCGCCGAGATCGCCCGCCTCGTCGACGCGAAGGCCGCCCTCGTCGAGGAGGGCCTCGTCGCCCTCGCGTGCGGCGCCTTCCACATCCGCAGCGGCGGCAAGGCCTACTTCAACACCACGCCCCTCGGGCGCGCCGTGACCGGCACCCTGCTCGTGCGCGCCATGAAGGACGACGGCGTCGAGATCTGGGGCGACGGCAGCACCTACAAGGGCAACGACATCGAGCGCTTCTACCGCTACGGCCTGCTCGCCAACCCCCGCCTGCGCATCTACAAGCCGTGGCTCGACGCCGACTTCGTCACCGAGCTCGGCGGCCGCCAGGAGATGAGCGAGTGGCTCGTCGCGCACGGGTTCCCGTACCGCGACTCGGCCGAGAAGGCCTACTCGACCGACGCCAACATCTGGGGCGCCACGCACGAGGCGAAGACGCTCGAGCACCTGGACGTCTCGCTCGAGACGGTCGAGCCGATCATGGGCGTGCGCTTCTGGGATGAGTCGGTGCAGATCGAGACCGAGGATGTCCGCATCGCGTTCGTCGAGGGCCGCCCGACCGCGATCAACGGCGTCGAGTTCGCCGACGCGGTCGAGCTCGTGCTCGAGGCGAACCGCATCGGCGGCCGCCACGGCCTCGGCATGAGCGACCAGATCGAGAACCGCATCATCGAGGCCAAGAGCCGCGGCATCTACGAGGCGCCGGGCATGGCGCTGCTGCACATCGCGTACGAGCGGCTGCTCAACGGCGTCCACAACGAGGACACGATCGCGAACTACCACGCCGAGGGTCGCCGCCTGGGCCGCCTCATGTACGAGGGCCGGTGGCTCGACCCGCAGTCGCTCATGCTGCGCGAGAGCATCCAGAAGTGGGTCGGATCGGCCGTGACCGGCGAGGTGTCGCTGCGACTGCGCCGCGGCGACGACTACACGATCCTCGACACGACCGGCCCCGGCCTGTCGTACTCGCCCGAGAAGCTCTCGATGGAGCGCGTCGGCGACGCCGCCTTCGGCCCCACCGACCGCATCGGCCAGCTCACGATGCGCAACCTCGACATCGCCGACTCGCGCGCCCGCCTCGAGCAGTACGCGGCGCAGGGCATCATCGGCGGCGCGACCGCGCAGCTCGTGGGCCGCATCACGGCCGGCCACGCGGACGAGGTCACCGAGTCGGCCGCCCCGTCGTCGTCGGCGGATGCGGCGCTCGCTCACGCGGTTGACGCGGCGAACGAGGCCTCGGCCTTCGATTCCGGCACCGACTAGCTCGCGGTGAGCGCCTGCGGCTCCCGTCGAGTCAGTCGACCGGGAGGCTGACGGTTCCAAGGATGCGGCGACGCGCGCCGTCGGGCGCCTCCGAACGCTCGATGAGGGGGAGCAGGGCATCCCGGATCGTCGCGGCGACCGCCCGCCACTCGTCGTCCGTGGCGACCACGGCGACCTGTCGGAAGCCGACGAGATCCTCCTCCAGGGTGGACCGAGGCGCGGCGAGGTAGTCGTCGAAGGCCGCGGCGAGCGACGCCAGGTAGGCGAGGAAGCCGGCGCGTGCGCGTTCGTCGTCCGCGAGCCCCTCGTCGTGGGGGTCGACGCTCGCCCTCGAGAGGTTGAGTCTCAGGGCGCGCTCGCTGGCTCCGCGCACGCGCGTTTCGGAGACGACCTCGATCACGCCGCCGTCGACGAGCGCGGCGACATGACGGTAGAGGGTCGCCGGGGCGACATCGCCGAGCCGCTCGGCCAGCTCACGCGTCGTGATCTGCTCGCGACCGAGCATCGCCTGCACGATGCGCAGGCGGACGGGGTGCAGGAGGAGCGTCGAGGTGGTCACAGGGTCCTTCCCGCAGTGCGGAGGTCGAGTGCGGCCCACTGTATCAATTTCAGGAATGTTATCAACGCTGATAACATTGTGATCGACGACTCCCGAGGAGGATGCATGCCGACCACCATCCACGCCGACCCCAGCGGATTGACACTGAGACTGGGGTGGCTCGACCGCGTGCTCGCGCTCCGCGGCGATGTCAGGATCCATGCTTCCGACATCGACGTGATCGCTGTCGTCCCCGATGGGCTGGCCTCGGTCGCCGGCATCCGTGCTCCCGGGCTGGGGATCCCGGGGGCGCGGAAGATCGGCACCTGGCGCCGGCGTCAGGGGGCGACCGTCGCTGTCGTTCGCGGGCGGGGGCCTGCTCTGTCGATCACAGCGACCGGCGGTCCCGTGCGCAGGATCGTGCTCTCGGCTCCCGATGCCGCGGAGCGCGCAGCAGCTCTGCAGGCTGCGCTCGCAGGGGAGCGCTCGTGACGACGTCGGCCGTCGAGCAGCCGTTCGAGCATCACGGCGCCGTCCGGCTGGTCGGGGTGCGGCGACGGGTCGAGACGCCGAGCGCCGTCGCCGTGCTGCTTCCCGGCAGCGGACCGACCGATCGCGACGGCGATGCGCGCGGCCTCGCACTGGGCATCCAGCGTCAGCTCGCCGAAGGGCTCGCCGAGCGCGGCCTCGAGAGCGTCCGATGGGACAAGCGGGGCGTCGGCGAGTCGGAGGGGGAGTTCCTCACGACGGGCTTCGACGACCTCCTCGACGATGCACTCGCCATCGTCGACGATGTGCTCGAGAGCGAGCTCCCCGTGATCGTCATCGGCCACAGCGAGGGGGCATTCGTCGCGGCTCGCATCGCCGCGCGTCGGCCCGTCATCGCCGGATTCGTCATGCTGAGCGGCTCCGCGCGCTCGGGTCTCGAGGTCCTGCGGTGGCAGTCGCGCGCCATCGCGGCCGACGTGCCCGGTCTCGTGCGCGGCCTGCTGCGACTGCTGCGCACCGACGTCGAGCAACAGACCGAGAAGAACCGGCAGCGCCTGCTGCGCACGACCGGCGATGTCGCGCGTATCGGCGGGGCTCGCGTGAACGCGCGCTGGTTCCGCGAGTTCATGGCCTACGACCCGCGCGCCGACCTCGACGCGGCGCCCTCGCCGCTGCTCGCGATCACCGGCACGTTCGATCTGCAGTCGCCGCCGGAGGATCTCGCCGTGATCGCGGCCCGCACGGGAGGCCCGACCCGCACGATCGCGCTCGAGGGCGTCAGCCACATCCTGCGCACGCAGTCTCGGCCGACGCTGCGCACCTATCGAGCGGATGCCCGGCGCCCGATCGACGAGCGCGTCGTAGCCATCATCGCCGCGTGGTGGAACGAGCTCAGTGAGGCCGCTTCGCGATAGAGCGTCTCGAGACTCGGCCTTCGACTCCGGCGCCGACTAGACGTCGGGAGCCGTCGCGCGCGCGGCGCCTGCGCGCGCTGCATCGCGCCGGGCGCGTTCGCGCCTGGTGACGAGTCGCAGCACCACCGCGCCGATGGCCAGCACCGCGACGACTCCCGCGATGAGCGGCAGCCACGCATTGAGGGGCGAGTTGAGGATCTCCACCGTGTCGTCGCAGTACACGGTCGGATCGACGCACGAGGCGAGCAGCTCGGTCCACCGGCTCATGCGGTCAGGCTACGCGCGCGAGCGCGGATCGGGAGTGACGATCGCGTCACGATATCAGCGGCGGGAGCGGCGCCGCAGAACCCGCTCGATGAGCAACGTGAGCACGACGACCACGGCCACGAGGGCGGCGCCGATGAGGATCAGGTCGAGCTGATTGCCGAAGAGGTCGGCTGTGTCATCGCAGCGCGGGTCGCCCATGGCGCAGGCCTCGAGTATCGCTCGCATCCTCGCACTCTACGGCTCGGAGTAGCCGGTTGGCCGCGGCGCGTGCACCAACTCAGGAATCCCGGCGCGCCCGCCGCGCTGGGCCCCGTCTCGTGCGGGGAGCGCAGCCGGATCTCCGGAGAACGTGCACGCCGGGCTCCTGCGCAGACGTGGGCTGGACGAGCGACTCGCTCGTGAGCGCATTCGTGACGGCGTGCGGGTCACGCCGCGCGTCTATCGGTCACTCGTTGCGCCGCCCACTGGGCCTCACCCCAACAACTGACCGATAGACGAGCTCGCGTACGTGACGGGCGCACGCCTTACCGGCACCGCCGCCCACGGCTCGCGCAGCGGCGCGGCTCAGTGGCGCGGCTTGCGCGCCGGGCGGTCGTCGCGGTCGCCGCCTCGGCCACCGCCGCGCTCGTCGCGCGAGGCGCCGCGGCGCGGGCCGCGATCAGGCTTGAGCTCGATGAGCCGGCCGCTGATGCGGGTGGACTCGAGCTTGCGCAGCGTCGCCGGGGGCAGCTCTGCGGGCAGCTCGACGACCGAGAAGTCGGGCATGATCCTGATCGCTCCGAAGTCGTCGCGCGACAGCCCGCCCTCGTTCGCGAGGGCGCCGACGATCTGGCGCGGCTCGACGCGGTGGCGCTTGCCGACCTCGATCCGGTAGGGGGCGAGGGCCGGGCCGCCCTCGCGGCGCGGGCGACGCTCGCCGCGATCGGAGCCGGCACCGCCGCCGGACGCGCCGCCGGCCGAACCGCGAGCGTCGGCATCCCGGCTGAACTTGGGCGGGCGGATGTCCTCCTCCGTCAGCAGGAGCGGCGAACCGCCCTGCGCGACGACCGCGAGCGCGGCCGCGACGTCGGCTTCGGGCACGTCATGGTGCTCGACGTAGTGGCCGATGATGTCGCGGAAGACCTCCATGAGGGAGGAGTTCGAGAGCGCCTCGCTGATGGCGTCGTCGAAGCGCGCGAGGCGCGTGGCGTTGACGTCGTCGACGCTCGGCAGCTGCATCTGCGTGAGCGGCTGGCGCGTCGCGCGCTCGATCGCGTCGAGCAGGCGGCGCTCGCGCGGGGTGATGAAGCTGATCGCGGCGCCCGAGCGCCCGGCGCGGCCGGTGCGGCCGATGCGGTGCACGTACGACTCGGTGTCGACGGGGATGTCGAAGTTGACGACGTGGCTGATGCGCTCGACGTCGAGTCCGCGCGCGGCGACGTCGGTCGCGACGAGGATGTCGAGCTTGCCGGACTTCAGCTGCTCGACCGTGCGCTCGCGCTGCACCTGGGCGACGTCGCCGTTGATCGCCTGCGCCGAGTACCCGCGGGCGCGCAGCTTCTCGGCGAGCGTCTCGGTCTCGTTCTTGGTGCGGACGAACACGATCATGCCCTCGAAGTTCTCGACCTCGAGGATGCGCGTGAGGGCGTCGACCTTCTGCTGGTACGACACGACGAGGTACCGCTGCGAGATCGTCGAGGAGGTCGTGGTCTTCGTCTTGACCGTGATCTCCTCCGGGTCGCGGAGGTACTGCTGCGAGATGCGGCGGATCGACGCGGGCATCGTCGCCGAGAACAGCGCCACCTGCTTGTCGGTCGGAGTGTCGGCGAGGATCGTCTCGACGTCCTCCGCGAAGCCCATCTTGAGCATCTCGTCGGCCTCGTCGAGCACGAGGTACTTGAGCTCGGTGAGGTCGAGCGTGCCCTTCTCGAGGTGGTCCATGATGCGGCCGGGGGTTCCGACGACGATGTGCACGCCGCGGCGCAGCGCCGACAGCTGCACGCCGTAGCCCTGCCCGCCGTAGACGGGGAGGACGTGGACGCCCTTGAGGTGGGCGGCGTACTTCTCGAACGCCTCGCACACCTGCAGGGCGAGCTCGCGCGTGGGGGCGAGGACGAGGGCCTGGGGCGACTTCTGCGACAGGTCGAGTCGCGACAGGATCGGCAGGGCGAACGCCGCGGTCTTGCCGGTGCCGGTCTGGGCGAGGCCGACGACGTCGCGACCCTGAAGCAGCGGCGGGATGGTCGCCGCCTGGATCGCCGACGGGGTCTCGTACCCGACGTCGTGGAGGGCCTTCATGACGGCGTCGCTGAGACCCAGAGACGAGAAGGGGATGCTCGGGGGCGCGCTGTCGGCCTCGGTCGCGGTGGTCGAATCAGCAGAGGTCATGGCTTAACGGTATGCCCCGAACGCTTCGCACGCTCACCCGGGCCTTGACGGGGCGGGGGAGCGAGCGTAACGTGCAACCAAATGGTTGTAGATACGCTCTCTCCTGACGAGGTCGATCGCCTGTTCCAGGCGCTCGCCGACGGCACGCGCCGCGACATCCTCACGCGCGCGCTCACCGGCGAGCACTCGGTCACCGCGCTCGCCGCGCGCTACGAGATGAGCTTCGCGGCCGTGCAGAAGCACGTCGCGGTGCTCGAGCGGGCATCCCTCATCGCCAAGGCGCGGCACGGGCGCGAGCAGCTCGTGCGGGCGAACCCCGCCGCGATCGAGCGCGCCCGAGCCCTGCTGCAGTCGTACGAGGCGCTGTGGCGGCACCGCTCCGCCACGATGGACGCCATCCTCGCCGCCGATCGTCCCTGACCCGTCCGGAGGACAGACCCATGCCCGTGATCAGTGCTCGCACCGACCTCGACGCTCTCAGCATGACGTTCGTCACGGAGCACGACGCTCCCGTGGACCGCGTCTGGCAGCTGTGGGCGGACCCTCGGCAGCTCGAGCGCTGGTGGGGCCCGCCCGAGTGGCCCGCGACCTTCACCCGCCACGACTTCGTGCCAGGGGGATGGTCGACGTACGTCATGACGGGGCCGAGCGGCGAGAGGGCACCGGGGTGGTGGATCGCGACGCGCGTCTCCGCGCCGCACCGGTTCGAGTTCGACGACGGCTTCGAGGGGCAGGACGGCGAGCCCGACCCCGCGATGCCCGCGATCTCCTGCACCGTCGAGCTCGACGACGTCGGCGGCGGTCGGACGCGCATGACCTTCACCTCCCGATTCCCGACTCCGGGGGATCAGGCGATGCTGAACGGCATGGGCATCGAGGAGGGCACGCGAGCCGCGCTCGGCCAGATCGACGAGCTGCTCGCCTAGACCCCCGTACCCTGGAGGGCATGGCAGGCATCCGCAACAACGGCACGACACGACCGGTGGCGGACGCCCGGCCGCAGGTCCGCCCCGCGACCGAGGGCTGGCAGCAGAAGCTCGACGGGGAGGGCCGCCCGCTCCTGCAGTTCGCGTCGCCCAAGCGCGGCAAGCCCCCGGTGCACTGGGCGGACCTCGACCTCGAAGGCCGCGTCGCCGCGGTGCGCGAGCGCGGGCTGCCCGCCTTCCGCGCCAAGCAGATCTCGACGCACTACTTCACGCACTACACCTCCGACCCCGCGGCGATGACCGACCTACCCGCGGCGGGGCGCGACGAGCTCATCGCCGGGCTTCTGCCGCCGCTGCTGACGGAGGTGCGCCGGCTCACGACCGACAACGGCGACACCATCAAGTTCCTCTGGAAGCTCCACGACGGCGCCCTCGTCGAGAGCGTGCTCATGCGCTACCCCGGCCGCATCACGCTGTGCGTGAGCTCGCAGGCCGGCTGCGGCATGAACTGCCCGTTCTGCGCGACGGGTCAGGCGGGGCTCACGCGCAACATGTCGGCCGCCGAGATCGTCGACCAGGTCGTCGCCGCCAACCGCGTGCTCGCCGAGGGCGGACTCGGCGGGCGCAGGAAGGGCGATGAGACCCCCGACCGCGTCGGCAACATCGTCTTCATGGGGATGGGCGAGCCGCTCGCGAACTATGCCCGGCTCATGAGCGCGGTGCGCACGATGGTCGCGCCGCAGCCCGACGGGCTCGGGATGAGCGCGCGCAACATCACCGTCTCCACCGTGGGCCTCGTGCCGGCGATCCGGAAGCTCGCCGACGAGCAGATCCCCGTGACGTTCGCCCTGAGCCTCCATGCGCCGGATGACACGCTGCGCGACGAGCTGATCCCGGTCAACTCGCGCTGGAAGGTCGACGAGGCGCTCGACGCCGCGCGCGAGTACTTCGACAAGACCGGTCGTCGTGTCTCGATCGAGTACGCCCTCATCAAGGACATGAACGACCACGCCTGGCGCGCCGACCTGCTGGCCGACAAGCTCCTGCAGCGCGGGCGCGGTTGGGTGCACGTCAACCCCATCCCGCTCAATCCGACGCCCGGGTCGATCTGGACGGCGTCCGACCGCGACGTGCAGAACGAGTTCGTGCGCCGCCTCAACGCGGCGGGCATCCCCACGACGCTGCGCGACACGCGCGGCAAGGAGATCGACGGCGCCTGCGGGCAGCTCGCGGCGGCCGACGCGTAGTCGGCGCGCGGGGAACCGCGGCCGGCGGGCGGCCCGTGCCGGGCATCCGTCGCCTACTGCTCGCGCTGCGCCCTCTTCTCGGAGAGCTCCGCCGCCCAGCCCTCCTCCTTCCGGATGTACTCGTTGTCGGCGAAGTCGGCGAAGTCGCTCTCGTCGGTGATGCGCCGCACCTCGATCGCGTTGCCGGGGCCCAGCGGGCACTTCTTCGCCCACTCGACGGCCTCCTCGAGCGAGGCCGTCTCGATCGCCCAGTAGCCGTTGAAGAGCGCGGCGGTCTCGCCGTAGGCGCCGTGCGCGACCTCGCTCGCGGCGCCGCTCTCGCCGAAGCGCACGACGGCGCCCTGCGCGGCATCGGCCAGGCCCGCGCCGCCGGTCATGACGCCCGCCTCCATCATCGACTCGTTGTACCTCCCCATGGCCGTGATGACCTCCTCGAAGTCGACCTCCTTCGAGGCCGCGAGCGCCTCGTCGGTCGAGCGCATGATGAGCATGAACTGGGGCATGGCGTCTCCTTCGTCGCTGCGGGGGATGCGCGGGTCGAGCCGGGCTCGCATCGCGCGCTCCCACTATGGCCCGATGCGGGCGCGGGAGGAACCGGGCATCCCCCGCTCGCAGGCCGGAGGAGTACCGTGAGGCCCCGACCGCAGAGGGGGAGCCATGACCGACCCGCACGACGAGCGCTGGGAGGTCGACCCCACGCTCGTGCGCAACCAGGGCTCGCTCACGACCTCCGAGGGCACCGTCTGGATCGCCGCCGCCTCCGTCGCGGCCGTGCTCGTCGGCGCCATGCTGCTCGCGCTGTGGTGGCGGCTCGACGCGCCCCTCGCCCTCGCCGGAGCCCTCGTCACCGCCGTCCTGCTGCTGACGATGATCATCGTGCGCTACGCCGTGCGCGCTCGCCGATCGCGCCTGGTCGCCCTCGCCGCGCTCTTCTGGCTCATGGTCCTCACCGACCTCGCCATCGTTCTCGCGGTCGCGATCGGCTCGTAGCCGGCCTCCGGGCTTTCGCGCGCGGCAAGAACGGCCATTCTTGCGGCGGATTCCCGCCCCGATCCTCGCGGGCGGGCATCCGTCGATCGCTACGATCGCCTCGACCCCCTGAACGAGCCGCGAGCGGCGCGATGACCCGCGCCCGCCGCAAGGAGTGAACGTCATGATCGACGCCGTCGCCGCCCACCGTGAGGCCTGGAAGGCCCGAGAGACCCTCGCCGAGCACCTGATCCCCCTGATCGGGCGGCTGTATCGGGAGCACGGGGTGGTGACGAGCATCCACGGCCGCCGCCTCATCAACCAGTCGGCGATCGGCGTGCTCAAGGCGCACAAGTACGCCGAGCACGTCACGGGCGAGCCGCTCGCGCTCGACGACACCGAGCGCGTGCTCGGCGCGCTTCTCGAGATCGGGCCGCGGCCCGCGTCGCTCGACATCGCGCGCCTCATCACCGGCTACGCCGAGGCGGGGGCAGGCCGCTCGCTCGTCGAGTACGTGCGCGACGAGCTCGATCTCGTGTGCGCCGACGCTGCCGCGGACGGCGAGCCCGCGGGCACCGACGTCGTGCTGTATGGCTTCGGGCGCATCGGGCGACTGCTCGCGCGCATCCTCATCGCCCACGCCGGCAACGGGGGAGGGCTGCGCCTGCGCGCGATCGTCGTGCGCCGCGGCAGCGACAACGACATCGTCAAGCGCGCGAGCCTGCTGCGCCGCGACTCGGTGCACGGGCCGTTCGAGGGCTCGATCTCGGTCGACGAGGAGGCGGGGACGATCCTCGCCAACGGCACGCTCATCAAGGTCATCTACTCGGACTCGCCGACGAGCGTCGACTACACGGCGTACGGCATCCACGACGCGATCGTCGTCGACAACACCGGCCGCTGGCGCGACGAGGAGGGGCTCGCGCAGCACCTGCAGTGCCCGGGTGTGGCGAAGGTGCTGCTCACCGCACCCGGCAAGGGCGCGCTGAAGAACATCGTGCACGGCATCAACCACGAGACGATCCGGCCCGACGACCGGATCGTGACGGCCGCGTCGTGCACCACGAACGCCGTCACGCCCGTGCTGAAGGTGATCGACGACGCCTGGGGCATCCGCCACGGGCACGTCGAGACCGTGCACTCGTACACGAACGACCAGAACCTGATCGACAACTTCCACAAGGGCGACCGCCGCGGCCGCTCCGCCGCGCTCAACATGGTCATCACCGAGACCGGCGCCGCGAAGGCCGTCGCGAAGGCGCTGCCCGAGCTCGCCGGCAGGCTCACCGGCAACGCCATCCGCGTGCCGACGCCCGACGTGTCGATGGCGATCCTCAACCTCCAGCTCGAGCGGCCGACGACGCGCGAGGAGGTCAACGAGCACATCAGGCAGATGTCGCTGCACAGCGACCTCCGCCAGCAGATCGACTACATCGAGAGCCCCGAGGTCGTCTCCAGCGACTTCATCGGCTCGCACCGCGCCGGCATCGTCGACGGGCTCGCCACCATCTGCACGGGCGACTCGGTCATCGTCTACGTCTGGTACGACA
The DNA here is from genome assembly GCF_001429705.1 of Yonghaparkia sp. Soil809. Classification (NCBI taxonomy): domain Bacteria; kingdom Bacillati; phylum Actinomycetota; class Actinomycetes; order Micrococcales; family Microbacteriaceae; genus Microcella; species Yonghaparkia sp. Soil809. The sequence goes on along the minus strand of NZ_LMSV01000002.1, from coordinate 933,251 downwards.
ACGAGTTCGGCTACAGCTCGCAGGTGATCCGCGTGCTCGAGACGATGGCGGGGTCGCACCCGCGGGTGGTGCCGGCGCGCGTTCGGGCGTAGCGCGGCGCGAGCGCAGCATCCGCCGCCCGGCCGCGGCGTGCCCCGGGTCCGCCCCGGACGGCTGTGCGCCCGACGATGAGCGGGTTGGCGCACGAAGAGTCGGTTCGAACCCGCTCTTCCTCCGCAATCGGGCGCAGCGTCGCGGCCTCGAGCAGCGGCTCCCCGGGCCCGCAGCCCTCGTGCGCCCCGTGCGGCAGCGGCCGGGCACTCCGGGCGGCCGATGCGCGGCGCGGTGTCACGAGGCGCCGAGCCCGGGCGCCCTACCGGAACGCGGGGATGCCCGTGATCGCGCTGCCGAGGATGAGCGTGTGCACCTCGTCGGTGCCCTCGTAGGTGCGCACCGACTCGAGGTTGTTCGCATGCCGCAGCGGCGAGTGCTCGAGCGTCACACCGTTCCCGCCGAGCATCGCGCGGGCCTCGCGCGCGATGTCGATCGCGACGCGCGCGTTGTTGAGCTTGCCGACCGAGATCTGGTGCGGCTGCAGCAGCCCGGCGTCCTTGAGGCGCCCGAGCTGCAGGGCGAGCAGGAACCCCTTGTCGATCTCGAGAGCCATGTCGACGAGCTTCTGCTGCGTGAGCTGGTAGGCCGCGACGGGCTTGCCGAAGACCTCGCGCTGCTGCACGTAGTCGAGCGCCGCGCGGTAGCTGTCGAGCGCCGCCCCCATGACGCCCCACACGATGCCGTAGCGCGCCTGGTTGAGGCAGGTGAACGGCCCGCGCAGGCCCTCGGCGCCCGGCAGCTGCGCGCTCCCGGGAACGCGCACATCGTCGAGCACGATGTCGCACTGGATCGAGGCGCGCATCGAGAGCTTCTGCCCGATGGGGGTCGCGGTGAAGCCGGGCTCGTCCGTGGGCACGATGAAACCGCGGATGCCCGCATCGGTCTGCGCCCAGATGATCGCGATGTCGGCGATCGACGCGAGACCGATCCAGCGCTTCGACCCCGAGATGACCCAGTCGTCGCCCTCGCGGCGCGCGAAGGTCTGCATCGAGGCCGGGTCGCTTCCGGCGTTCGGTTCGGTGAGTCCGAAGCAACCCACGGCCTCACCAGCGGCCATGCGCGGCAACCACTCCTGCTTCTGCTCCTCCGAGCCGAAGCTGTGGATCGCGGTCATCGCGAGCGAGCCCTGCACCGAGACGAAGGTTCGCAGCCCGGAGTCGCCGGCCTCGAGCTCGGCGGCGGCGAGGCCGTACTCGACGGCCGAGCGCCCGCCGCAGCCGTAGCCCTGCAGGTGCATGCCGAGCAGCCCGAGCTCACCCATCGGGCGCACGATCTCGGTCGGGAAGACCCCGGCGTCGTACCATCCGGCGATGTGCGGCCGCAGCTCGGCGTCGACGTAGGCGCGCACACGATCGCGCGTCGCGCGCTCCTCGTCGCTGAGCAGGGAGTCGAAGCCGATGAGATCGAGGGGCGAGTCGGTCATGACGGTCCTTCCGGTCATCCTCATGCTGGCCCGTGACGCGCGATTTGTCCACCTGTACAGTTGCGGCATGATCCGCCCCCTCGACGGGATGCTCGTGGCCGACTTCAGCCGCGTGCTCGCCGGCCCGACCGCCGCCGTGCTGCTCGCCGACCTCGGCGCGCGCGTGATCAAGGTCGAGCGTCCGGGCGCGGGAGACGAGACCCGGGCGTGGGGTCCGCCGTGGGCCGGCTCCTCGAGCGCCTACTTCGAGGCCGCCAACCGGTCGAAGGAGTCGGTGGCCCTCGACTTCTCCGACCCGAGCGACCTCGCGCTCGCCCGCACGCTCGCCGATCGGGCCGACGTCGTGCTCGAGAACTACCGCACCGGCGCTCTCGAGCGCTTCGGCCTCGACGCCGCGAGCGTGCTCGAGCGCAACCCGCGCGCCGTCTACTGCTCGATCACCGGCTTCGGATCGACCGGTGAGGGCGCGACGATGCCGGGCTACGACTTCCTCGTCCAGGCGGTCGGCGGACTCATGAGCATCACGGGCGACGCCGGAGGCGAGCCGCGCAAGGTCGGCGTCGCGATGGTCGACCTGCTCGCCGCGAACCACGCCGCGATGGGCGTGCTCGCCGCGCTGCTTCACCGCGAGCGGACCGGGGTCGGGCAGCACGTCGAGGTCGCGCTCCTCTCCAGCCTCATCGCCTCGCTCGCCAACCAGGCCGCCTCGTACCTCGCGACCGGAGCCGCCCCGCGCGCACTCGGGAACCGCCACCCCTCGATCGCGCCGTACGAGACGCTGCGGTGCCGCGATGCGCTCCTCGCCGTCGCGGTGGGCAACGACGCGCAGTTCGCGGCGCTCTGCGGCGTGCTGGGGGATCCCGCGCTCGCGCGCGACCCGCGCTTCGCGACCAACCCCGCGCGGGTCGAGCACCGGGACGCCCTCCAGGCCGCGCTCGAAGGACTGCTGGCGGTCGACGACGCGGGCTCCTGGGCGACGCGGATGCTCGGGGCCGGGGTGCCCGCGGGCACCGTGAACGGCATCGACGAGGCGCTCGCCCTCGCGCGGCGGCTCGGGCTCGAGCCGACCGTCGACGTGGGGCCGGAGCATCCGCCCCAGCTCGCGCACCCCCTTCGGTACTCGGGCTTCACGCCCGCCGCGCCGACGCCGCCTCCCGCTCTCGACGAGCACGGCGACGCCGTGCGCGCGTGGCTCGCCTCGGCCGCCGACTGACGCGCGCCCCGAGCCGCCGCTGTACACACCGGCGAGACGGCTCCGAGAATCCGCCGAGGGGGAGTGCCGCGCGCAGCCTGCCGACTCATAGGGTGGGGGGAGGTGTGCAACGCTGCCGACCTCACCCGGGCGGATGCGTGCACCGCGATTCCCAAGGAGCCTCATGAGCAAGTACGCAGTGATCAACCCGGCCACGGGTGAGACGGTCAAGGAGTACGCGACCGCGACCGACGCCGAGATCTCCGCCGCCATCGACGCCGCCCACGCCGCCGCGCGGGGCTGGGCGCGGACGACCACCCGCGAGGAGCGCGCCGCCCTCGTCACGCGCGTGGCCGAGCTGCACCGCGAGCGCCGCCAGGAGCTCGCCGAGATCATCGTGCGCGAGATGGGCAAGCCCATCGGCGACGCCCTCGGCGAGGTCGACTTCTCGGCCGACATCTACCAGTACTACGCCGACAACGGCCCCGCCCTGCTCGCTGACGAGCCGGTCGACCTGGCCGAGGGCAGCGAGGGCTCGGCGTTCATCCGAAAGAGCGCCCTCGGCGTGCTGCTCGGCATCATGCCGTGGAACTTCCCGTACTACCAGGTCGCCCGCTTCGCCGGCCCGAACATGATCCTCGGCAACACGATCATCCTCAAGCACGCCGCGCAGTGCCCCGCGTCCGCCGAGGCGATCCAGAGGATCTTCCTCGACGCCGGGTTCCCCGAGGGCGCCTACGTCAACGTCTACGCGACCAACGACCAGATCGGCACGATCATCGCCGACCCCCGCGTCGCGGGCGTCTCGCTCACCGGCTCGGAGCGCGCCGGCGCGGCCGTCGCCGAGCAGGCCGGACGTCACCTCAAGAAGGTCGTGCTCGAGCTCGGCGGCAGCGACCCCTTCATCCTGCTCTCGACCGACGACCTGGATGCGACGGTCGAGATGGCCGTGAACGCGCGCGTGGACAACAGCGGCCAGTCGTGCAACGGCGCCAAGCGCTTCATCGTCGTCGAGGACCTCTACGACGCGTTCCTCGAGAGGTTCGTCGCGAAGATGGACGAGGTCGGCCCCGGCGACCCCATGGCGGGCGAGGCCGCATACGGCCCGCTGTCGTCGGCCGCCGCCGCCGAGAACCTCGAGGGCCAGGTCGCGAAGGCCGTCGAGGGCGGCGCGCAGGTCCTCACCGGCGGCACGCGCGAAGGCACGTTCTTCTCCGCGACCGTGCTCGCGAACGTGAAGCCCGGCAACCCGGCCTTCTACGAGGAGTTCTTCGGCCCCGTCGCGCAGGTGTTCAAGGTCGCGAACGAGGCGGAGGCGATCCAGCTCGCCAACGACACGCCGTTCGGCCTCGGCTCGTACCTGTTCACGACCGACACCGAGCAGGCGGCGCGCGTCGCCGACCAGATCGACGCGGGCATGGTCTACGTCAACTGCGTCCTCGCCGACAGCCCCGAGCTGCCCTTCGGCGGCATCAAGAACTCGGGCTCCGGCCGCGAGCTCGGCACGCTCGGCATCGACGAGTTCGTCAACAAGAAGATGATCCGCATCGCCTAGTCGGCTGCGGGGGAACGGCCGGGCGCGGCATCCTGCGCCCGGCCGTTCCGCGTCTCCAGCGCTCCGTCCCGCGTCCCGGCTCGCTCCATCAGCTCCCGCGCGAGCAGCGTCGAGCCCACGACCGCCGCGGGCATGACGATGATCGCGCCGCCCGGGATCAGGAACGTCAGCTGCGTCATGACCCCGAACCCGAGCTCGCGGGCGCGCGACCCGCGCAGGAGCTCGCGCCGGGCATCCCGCCCCATGCCTCTGGCCTGGAACGGACGCTGCGTGAGCTCGCGCGCGATCAGATGCCCGCCGAGGAGAGCGCCCACGACGGGGCCGGCGACCGCGCCGACGACCGGGATGAGGCCGACCGCGAGGGTCGTGAGCCCGTACCCGATCGCGCGCAGCACGAGCAGGATCGCGTCGCCGACCGACCGCCAGAAGCCGAACGGGGCGGGGGAGTGCGCGCCGAGGTCGGCCTCCGCGCGGCGCCAGATGCGCTCGTAGAACGGATCGCCGACGAGCAGGGTCAGGGTCGTGAACGTGGAGAGCGCCAGCACCAGCAGCCCCACGACGACGAGCGTGCCGGCGGCGCCGCGCACGAGCTCGCTCTCGTTCTCGCCCCACGACTCCGCGAACGGGGTGAGCCAGGCGCCGATGCCGGCGACGTTCGCGGTGAGGGCGATGACGAGGGCGATGACGACGGCGGCCACGATCGCGGCAGGCACCATGCCGAGAGCCATGACTCCCGGGCGGCGCCGCCACATCCCGAAGCCGCGCCACAGCAGGCCGGCCCCCGCGAGCAGCTCGCCCGCGATGCCGAGGCGCGCGGGGCGGGACGAGCCGGGCCTCCGGGGCGCGGCATCACGGCGGCGGATCACGCGACCACCCTAGTGAGCGGCCCTCGCACCCGGGACTTTCGCCCCTGACCCGCGCGCCCCGCCCCGCGTACGCTCGGCGCCATGACGGTGCTCGTGGTCTTCGAATCGCACTGGGGCAACACCGAGCAGATCGCCCGCTCGATCGCGGCGGGCATCGAGGACGAGGGCCCGGCCGTGCGCGTCGCGAGCGTGATGGATGCTCCCACGACGCTCGACGGCGTCGAGCTCCTCGTCGCGGGCGGTCCCACCCACGCCTTCTCGATGTCGCGCGAGTCGAGCCGGCTCAGCGCCGTGAGGCAGGGATCGACGACGGGGTCCGCGGCGATCGGCCTGCGCGAGTACCTCCAGGCCCTCGTCGATCACCACCAGCACTCGCGCATCGCGACCTTCGACACGCGGGTCCTGGCCGCGCGGCGCTTCCCGGGGTCGGCGGCCCGTGCCGCGGTGCGGCTCGTCCGCCGCGAGGGCTTCGCGGTCGACCACGAGCCCGAGAGCTTCTGGGTGCGCGACTCCTCCGGTCCGCTGGAGGAGGGCGAGCTCGATCGCGCCCGCCGGTGGGGGCATGACCTCGCCGCCGGCCTGCGCCGCCTAGGCTGAGGCCCCGGAGCGCGGTCTGTCCCGCGCTCGCGACGGGAGACGGGCGTGCAGAACTTCGAGGAGCTCGCTTTCGAGCAGACGCCTATGGGCGAGCTCACGCTGCGCCGCCGGTTCGAGCCGGCCGCCGACGCGGAGGTGTTCGAGGTGAAGCTCGGCGACGAGTACCTCATGTCGAGCCTGTTCACCGTTGCAGAGGAGGCCCTCGCCGACCTCGGCCTCGCGGCGATCGACGCCCCCCTCGCCGGCGACGAGTGGGACGTCCTGGTCGGCGGGCTCGGTCTCGGCTACACCGCCGTCGCCGCCCTGCGCGATCGCCGGGTGCGGTCGCTGAGCGTCGTGGATGCCCTGCCCGAGGTCATCCACTGGCACAGCCGTCAGCTGCTCCCCGTCTCGGCCGAGCTCGTCGACGACACCCGCACGCGCCTCGCCCACGTCGACTTCTTCGCCCTCATGCGCGGCGAGCCGGGCGCGGTGCCCGACCTGCCCGCGGTCTTCCACGCGATCCTGCTCGATGTCGACCACACGCCGAGCTTCCCGCTCGCCGAGTCGCACCGCGACCTGTACACGGTCGACGGGCTGCGCCGCATGGTGCGGCATCTCGCGCCCGGAGGCGTCTTCGCGCTGTGGAGCGACGAGGTGCCCGAGGCGGGCTTCCTCGGCACGCTCGCCGAGGTCTTCGTCGAGGTGCAGGGGCACATCGTGCCGTTCGCGAACCCCGTCACGGGCGGCACCTCGCAGAACGGCGTGTACGTCGCGCGGACGCCGCGCTGAGGGCCTGAAGAGCCCCTAGAAGACCTTCCCGGGGTTCATGATCCCGAGCGGGTCGAAGACGGCCTTGATGCGCCGCTGCAGGTCGAGCTGCGGCGCGCCGAGCTCCTCCTCGAGCCACTGCCGCTTGAGGGTTCCGACGCCGTGCTCGCCCGTGAGGGTGCCGCCGAGGCTCATGGCCGTGCGGAACAGCTCGCCCGCCGCCTCCCACACCCGCGGCGGCACCTCGTCGCCCGCGAAGAGGAAGTTGGGGTGCAGGTTGCCGTCGCCCGCGTGCGCGACGGTCGGGATCTCCAGGTCGTGCCGCGCCCCGATCTCGCGGATCGCCGCGAGCATCTCGGGCAGCGCGCTGCGCGGCACGGCGACGTCCTCGATGAGCACGTTCGCGGAGGCCGCCATGGCCGGGTGGAACGCGCGGCGCACCGCGAGCATCCGCTCGCCCTCGTCGGGGTCGGCGGTGAGGGCCGCGGCGCCGTCGTGGGCCCGGATGATCGCGAGCGCCTCCTCGGCCTCGGCGATGGCCGCGGATCCGTCGGTCTGCACGAGCAGGTAGGCGCTGCCGGGGGCGCGCTCCGGCAGGCCCAGGTGGGCGAGGATCCGCGCGAGCGCGACCTCGTCGATGAGCTCCATGACCGCGGGGCGCAGGTGGGCGGCCGTGATGGCGGCGGATGCGGCGGCCGCGTCGACGACGGACGGGAAGTACGCACCGATGGTCGCCGGCGATCCCGCCGGGAGCGGCATGAGCCGCACGGTCGCCTCGACGACCACTCCGAGCGTGCCCTCCGAGCCGATGACGAGCGCTGTCAGGTCGAGCCCCGTGACACCCTTGACCGTGCGGTGGCCGAGCTCGAGGAGGGTGCCGTCGGCGAGGACGACCTTCAGGCCCAGCATCGCCTCCCGGGTCACCCCGTACTTCGCGCACAGCAGCCCGCCGGCGTTCGTCGCGATGTTCCCGCCGATCGTCGAGATCGCGCGGCTCGCGGGGTCGGGGGCGAAGAAGAGGCCGGTCGGCTCGAGCGCGGCGTTGAGCTCCGCGTTGATGACGCCGGGCTCGACGACGGCGAGCTGGTCGGCCGGCGACACCTCGATGATGCGCGTCATGCGCGCGGTCGACAGTACGAGCTCTCCCTCGCCGCCCATCGCGCCGCCGGTCAGGCCGGTGCCGGCGCCGCGCGGCACGACAGGAAGTCGATGCTCGGTCGCGATGCGCAGCGCCGCCTGCACGTCGGCGATCGTCCGCGCATGCACGACCGCGAGCGGGGTGCCGTTCCGCCGCAGCCCCGAGTAGTCGCCGCGCGCGGCCTCGAGCGCCGCCGGCTCGGTCGAGAGCGCGTCCCCGAGCGCGTTGCGTAGCGCCGTCAGCGCCGGATGCCCGCTCACCGGTTGCGCGTGCGGTCGGTCAGCCAGAACAGCCCGGCGATCATCGCGAACGTGGCAGCGATCAGCAGCGCGGTCGTGGGCGAGGCGGTCGAGGCCTCCGGCACCGCGCCGGGCAGCACCTCGGGCCCGACGAGCACGAGCCGCAGCGTGCCGAGCGCGAGACCGACCGCGGCGACGCCGAATCCGAGCGCCATGCCGACGACCGTGATACCGCGGTCGGTTCCCGCCGCCAGCCGCTTCACCCGGGTCCGGGTCCACTGGAGGGCCGCCGCGATCCAGACGACGAACGCGGCCGTGAACGGATCGAGCAGCGTGCCGGGCACGCCCTCGCCGGTGATGAGGAGGCGCGCCGCGATCGACAGGGTGGCGGCAGCGACGGCGGCCACGAGCAGCCAGCGGAAACGCTGATCGATCGCGCGCCACCGAAGCGCGTGCATGATGATCGGGGCCGCTGCGAACCACAGCACCGGCGCGACGTCGATGAACAGCAGGACGACCTGGCCGGGCCGGTCGAACGAGGTGTCGCCGAGCCCGAGCTGGAAGGCGAGGCCGCCGATGATCGTCCCGATGAGCGCGGAGAGCAGGAGCGACTGCATGACCGAGAACGGCCGAGGCGGCCGGGTCAGGACCGGGCGACTGGTCGCCTGCGCGGTGTCGGGCCGGGCATCCGCCCGCGATGCGTCGTCGCTCACGACGCGATGCTACGCCGCCTGCCCGGTAGTCGCCCGCTGCACGAAACCGGAGCGCTGCTGGACGCCCCACTCGGACGGTGTCGAGCGGATCGCCCGGATGAGCCCGATCGTCCGCCACAGCGCGTGCGGGAGGTAGAAGAGGATCGGCTCCAGGAACGCGGTCAGGATCAGTCGCCGCATCGAGCGGCCCGTCCGGTAGTCGGGCGTCGCTCCCAGTTCGATCGCGATCGCGAGGAGCGAGGTCGCGACGGCCACGAAGTAGGAGACGACGAGCGCGAGGCCGATGGCGATCCACGGGATGAGCCCGAGAGCCCCCGAGAGCGCTGCGAGCACCATCGCGACGATGACGAGCGGGGCGCCCCACTGCTCGAACAGCCAGAAGTACGGCAGGGTCACCATGCCGAGCGCCCCGTACCGCGGCCGCAGCATCATGTCGCGCGCGCCCCGCAGGAGCTCGCCGAGCCCCTGCGACCAGCGCTTCCGCTGCCGTGACACCGCCGACCACGTCGCGGGCACCTCCGTCCAGCACACCGGGTCGGCGACGAACACGATGCGGTACGGCTCGCGCTCGGTGCGGTGGTGGCGGTGCGCGGCGACGACGAGCTCGGCGTCCTCCGCGAGGCTCTCGGCGTCGAGCCCGCCGAGCTGCACGAGGGTGTCGCGGCGGAAGACGCCGAACGCCCCGGAGATGATGAGCAGCCCCTTGATCGCCGACCAGCCGGCCCGCCCGACGAGGAAGGCGCGCAGGTACTCGAGCACCTGGATGCGCTCGATGAGCCGCGACGGAACCTCGACGCGATCGACCTCCGCCTCGATGAGGACGGCGCCGTTCGCGGGCCGCACGATACCGCCCGAGGCGACGACGGTCGGGTCGTCGATGAACGGCTGCACGACGCGCAGCAGAGCGGTCGGCGACAGGATCGAGTCGCCGTCGATCATGCACACGAGCTCGTGCCGCGCGAACTGCAGCGCCGCGTTGACGGCATCGGCGCGACGCCCGACGGACGACTTCCTGATCAGCAGCGCGTCATGGTGATCGAAGCGGTGGATGCTCTCGATGACGCCGCCCACGGGCACCGGGCTGATCGGCTCCTCGTCGGTGGGCGTCATCGGGAAGGCCGCGCGCAGCACCTCCGACGTACCGTCCGTCGATCCGTCGTCGACGACGATGATCTGCACCTGCGGGTAGTGCAGCCGCAGCAGCGATTCGACGCACGCGACCGAGCCGGCGCTCTCGTTGTGCGCTGGGACGAGCACGCTCACGCCCGGGGTCAGAGGGCTCGCGAAGGTTCCGGAGAGCAGCTCGTCCGATGCCCAGCGCCGCTCGTCGGCGATCGCCCCGATCGCGCGGATGACGATCGTCACGTAGAGCAGCTGGTACAGCGCGAAGTAGATCCCGAAGGCGATCGTGACGACGACGAGCGACGCCGCGAGCCACGCCGCGAGCTCGGCGGGGATCACGCGCCGCCTCCGAGCGCGAGTATCGCCTCGTCGACGTGGCGGCGGGCGATGGGATTGGCCTCGAGCGTCAGACGCTCGCGGAGCGGCTCGAGCGATCGGCGGGTGCCGACCCGGCGCAGCGCGTCAGCGGCGGCGATGCGCACGAGGGGGTCGTCATGGGTCAGCGCAGTGATCGCGTGCGACTGCACTCCCGCGAGCCCGGCGGCGCTCCCGGTGCTGAGAGCCACGCGGAGTCCGTCCGGGTCGCGCGTGCTCCACGCCGCGTGGAGCGATTCCACATCGAGGAGCCGGCAGCGCATGATGGCGATCGAGGCGACGAGGGGGGGCAGGCGGCGCTCGGCGCGGCACGCCGCCGCGAGCACGGGCGCGATCGCCTCCGTGCTCCCCGTGGAGCCCCACTCGAGAGCCGCGACGCCCCGCACGCGCGGATCGGGATCGTCGAGCATCCGCACCATGAGGATCGACGAGGGCTCAGTGGTCGTCCGCACGTAGAGCCGGATCGCTCGAGCCCGCTCGATCGCCCGACGGTCTCGCATTCCCTGCTTCGCGAGCGCGGTCGCGCCGTTCGCGTCAAGCCAGCGCTGCAGGGACTCCCGGTCCTCCCCGTGCACGCGCGTCACGACCGAGGCGACCGCGTGCAGCGTCGAGGGCGATCGCGGAGCGGGCGCGATGCCCTCGTCGACGAGGAGCGTGCGCAGGATCGTGGAGACCTCGGAGCGCCGATGGCGGGTTCGTGAATCCAGGCGCGCGATGCGGGCGCGCACGATGAGCACCGTCGCGAGCAGCGCGAGGCACAGGAGTGCCGCCGCCGCGGTCGCGACGAGCAGTGCGGTCATAGCGGCCGGGAGAGGAGCGTCGCGACGCGCAGGACGAGCTCGCGCGGGCTGAACGGCTTCGTGATGTACTCCTCGGCGCCGGCCGCGAAGGCGCGCTCGACGTCGACCTCCTGGGCGCGCGCCGTCAGCATGAGGATGCGCGTGCGCGCGAGCCCCGGATCCGATCGCACCTCGCGGCACACCTCGAGGCCGTTGCGGCGCGGCAGCATCCAGTCGAGCACGATGAGGTCGGGCTTGTCGGAGATCGCGCGCGAGAGCGCGTTCTCACCGTCGACGACGCTCACGACCTCGTGGCCGGCGGCCTCGAGCTTCATCGTCACCAGGTCGTTGAGATCCTGATCGTCGTCGGCGACCAGAATGCGTGCCACGTCGTCCTCGATTCCCCCCGGGCGGCGATCGCCTCGCCGTGTCACGCCCTTCGCGTGCCTGAACACGACGATAATGCAGAAGAACTGAGGAGGGCCGCCGTGGTCGGAGCGAGTCTCGCGTCGACGGCGCGCCGGTGGAGCAGGCCGCGGCGACTCGCGATGCTCGCGGTCGTGCTCCTCGCGATCCTCGGCCTCTCGATCACCGGGGGAAACGCGACCGACGTGTCGATCTCGCGCGCAACCCTCGCGCCGGCGAGCGGCGTCATCGCCGTCCTGACGCTCATCGCGCGCAGCGGCTGGCGGATCCCGGTCACGACGGCGGGCGTCGCGGCCGTCGCGATCGGCAACGTCATCACGGGGCTGCCGCTCGACTATGTCCTCCAGACCGGTTTCCTGCGAGTGCTCGAGATCCTGCTGTTCTGCGCGATCGTCGAGCGATCGGGTCGTCTCCCGCGCCTCGACTCGGTCGCCCACAGCGTCCGGCTCGTCCTCGGCGCGACGATCTCCTCGGCCTTCTTCGCGGCCGGCGTCACGGTCGTCCGGATCCTCGCGGGGATCGACCTGGGCGACGCCTTCGCGAACGACGCGTTCGTGGCGAACCTCGTCTCCTTCGTCGTCGCGACGCCGCTCGCGTTCGCGCGCGTGCGCCAGGGGGCCATCGCGTCGCGGACCGAGGTGACCGCCCAGTGGCTGCTCATGGCCACCGCGCTGGTCGTGACCTTCACGCTCTCGATCAACATCTCCGTGTCCTTCCTCCCGCTCCCGCTGTTCGCCTGGGCGGCTCTGCGCCTCTCGGCGATCGGCGTGACGCTGCAGCTCCTCCTCGTGACGTTCGGCACGACGATCGCGACGATCCTCGGCTGGGGGCCGTTCGCGATGGCCGCCGACGGAACGCGCGACGCGATCGTCGTGCTGCAGGGCGGGCTGTTCATCTTCCTCAGCTCGACGCTCGTGCTGTGGTCCAAGCGCGTGGAGGGCGAGCTCGAGGTGGAGCGCGCGCTCGCGAAGGACAGGGTGCTGCGCCGGGCCGTCGAGCAGGCCCAGACCGCCTTCCTCCTCGTCGAGCCGATCGGCGACGCCTTCATCGTCGTGCAGGCCAACGACCACGGTCTGCGGGCGCTCGGGATGGACCCCAGCAACGCCTTCTTCTCCGCCTCCTCCGAGATCAACATCGCGCTGCCCGACGACCATCCGCTCATCGAGGGCCTCTCGGTCGTCGCGGACGGCGAGCCGCGGTGGCGCGGCGAGCTCGTTCTGGAGGCTTTCGCGGGCCGGGCCGACGCGGAGGTCGCGATCGAGCGCGCCGCCGGGGACAAGTCCGGCGTCATGTCCGTCGAGCTGACCGACGTCACCGAGAAGCGCCGGGAGGATCGCCGCCTGCGCGCGCTCGTCGAACGCGAGCGCGCGCTCTCCGCCCAGTACCAGGAGCTCTCGCGGCAGAAGGACGACTTCGTCGCGAGCATCAGCCACGAGCTGCGCACCCCGCTCGCGAGCATCGTCGGCTACGCCGAGACGCTCGACGAGACCGAGCTCGACCCGATGCAGCGCCGCTTCGTGGACACGATCGTCCGCAATGCCGGCCGCCTGCAGGAGCGCGTGGAGGAGCTTCTGTCGGCCGCGAAGCGCGCGGCCGACTCGGTCGACGACCCGCACCCTCTCGCTCTCGACCGCATCATCGGCGAGGTCGCGGACGACCTGCGCGCCGTCGCCGCATCGCGGCGCGTCGAGATCGTCGTCGAGACCTCGGCGACCGCCCTGCCGGAGGCCATCGGCACGGAGGACTCCGTGTCACGGGTGCTGACCAACATCATGAGCAACGCCGTCAAGTTCTCTCCCGACGACTCGAGCGTGGTGGTGAGCGCCCTCGTGGACGATGAGGCGATCGAGCTGTTCGTCCGCGACGCCGGGCCGGGCATCCCGCTCGCCGATCAGGAGCGCGTCTTCGATCGGTTCTACCGCACGGAGGACGCGACGGCGAAGGCGACCCCCGGAACGGGACTGGGCCTCTCGATCGTGCGCACGCTCCTCGACGGGATCGGCGGATCCGTCCTCGTCGAGTCGGACGGCGAGCGCGGCAGCACGTTCATCATCCGTTTCGCGCGGGCCCACGACCTCGACGCCGCCCCCTGAGGCGACACGCCCGGGCTTCCGCAGAGTCTCCGCAGGGCCTCGTGTGAGGAGCCTGGCAAACACGACCGCGCGGTTGAGTTGCCGCCGCATTCTCGGCATCGTGGCTGGCTCGACGACCGCGAGACAGGAAGGGGCACCCCCATGCTCACACTGACGCCGACCGCCAGCACCGTGATCGAGAACCTCGTCGCCCGCGAGGCCGACCCCCAGAGCGCCGGGCTCCGCATCGACGGAGCCGCGCAGCAGAACGAGTTCGCCGTGACCGTCGAGCCGGCGCCCCTCCCCGGCGACCACGTCGTCGAGGCCGGCTCCGCCCGCGTCTTCCTCGAGCAGCACGCCTCGGTGGCGCTCGACGACAAGATCCTCGACGCCCAGGTGAGCGACGAGGGCGCTGTTCGCTTCGCGATCGGCGAGCAGCAGGGGCTCTAGCCCTTCGTATCCGCGACGGCCGCACCCCCGGTTCGGGGTGCGGCCGTCGCCATGCGCGGCGACTCTGCCAGTCTTGAGGCATGCCCGTGATCGAGAACTCCCGCCTGGCCGTCATCGGTGCCGGCGCCGTCGGAACCTCCCTCGCCTACGCCGCCCTCATCCGCGGCTCCGCGCGCGAGGTCGCCCTCTACGACATCGACGCGCGCCGCGCCGAGGCCGAGGTGCTCGACCTTGCGCACGGCACCCCGTTCACGGGCTCGAGCCGCATCGTCGGCGGCGGCGATCTCGATGTCGTCGAAGGCGCGAACATCGTCGTCGTGACCGCGGGCGCGAAGCAGCACCCGGGCCAGAGCCGCCTTGACCTCGCCGCCACGAACGTCGCGATCCTCCGCGAGCTCATGCCCGAGCTCGTCGCCCGCGCACCCGAGGCCGTGATCATGCTCGTGACGAACCCGTGCGACGTGCTGGCCGTCGCCGCTCAGCGCTTCAGCGGCCTCGACCCGGCGCGCGTGTTCTCCAGCGGCACCGTCCTCGACTCCTCGCGCCTGCGCTGGCGGCTCGCCGAGCGGGTGGGCGTCGCCGCCTCGAGCGTGCACGCGATGATCGTGGGCGAGCACGGCGACAGCGAGTTCCCGCTCTGGTCGCAGTCGCGCATCGGTCCCATCCCCGTCCGCGACTGGGTGGGCGACGACGGCGAGCGACTCGCCGTCGAGGAGCTCGACGCGATCGCCGAGGAGGTCAAGAACGCCGCGTACACGGTGATCGCGGGGAAGGGCGCGACCAACTACGCGATCGGGCTCTCGGGCGCGCGCATCGTCGAGGCGGTGCTGCGCGACGAGAAGGCGGTCCTTCCCGTCAGCAGCGTGCTCGACGACTACCACGGGGTCAGCGGCGTCGCGCTCTCCGTGCCGAGCGTCGTCGACGCGGGCGGCGTGTCGCGCGTCATCGACACGCCGTTCTCCGCGGAGGAGGAGCGTGCGCTCCACGCGAGCGCGGCCGCGGTCCGCCGCTCGCTCGACGCGCTCGAGCTCGGCTGACGCGAGCTCTCAGAACGGGGGGATGCCCTCCTCGCGTCCCCGCAGACGCTCGATCAGTCGTCGGTCGCGCTTGGTGGGCCTGCCCGCGCCGCGCTCGCGGAGCACGTCGAGCGGCCGCTCGGCCCGGGGCGGGGGCGGGGGAGTGCGATCCTCGTAGTTCTGCTGCGCGAGCGGCGCGCTCGTCCGCTTGGTGATGAGTCCCGTGACGGCGACGATCCGCTCGCCGCCGGGGGTGTAGGCGCGCACCAGGTCGCCGACCCTCACGGTCTGCGAGGGCTTCGCCGTCGCCCCGTTGACCTTGACGTGCCCGGCCTTGCAGGCCGCGGTCGCCGCCGAGCGCGTAGCGTACAGCCGGATCGCCCACACCCACGCATCGACCCGCGCGCTCGTCGGAACGGGGGCGGGGCTCATCCCCTCAGGGTAGGCCGCACCGCGGTGCGCGTCAGCCCAGCAGCTCGGCCAGCGCCGCGTCGCTCACGCGTCCCCGGCTGAGCGCGGCGGTCGTGCCGCGGCGGTAGCGCTCGAGCACGAGCGGGTCGATGTACGAGCTGCGAGCGACGGCGGGAGTGTTCCGCAGCCCCTCTGCCACGACGGCGACCGCCTCGCGGATCGCCCGCTCCTGCTCCTTCCTCGTCGCGGCCGGACCGCACCGGGCGAGGTGCTCCGCGGCGAGCCGCGAGCCGCGCAGAGTCCGCAGGTCCTTCGGCGTGATCGCGCACCCGGTCGCCGTGCGCAGGTAGTCGCTGAGCGCGGCCGAGTGCACGCGATGCAGCCCCGAGTCATCGATCCACTCGGTGACCCGCTCGGCGCTCTCGCCGCCGGGCCCGCGCGCGCTCCGGGTGAGCACGAGCGCCGCGGCGAGGTCGTCGTCCTCGTGCTCCGCCTCCCAGCGCACGCCCGACTTCGCCGGGAAGTCGAACGCGATCGTCGACCCCGAGACCTCGACGTGCTCCCAGCTGAGGGTGAGCGCGCCGATCGTGCCGCGCTCGAGGGCGTAGCGCTCCTCGCCGACCCGCACGCCGAGCGCGTCGATGATGCGCGCGGCGATCGCGAGCGCCCGGGCCTGCGGGTCATCGCCGCGCAGGTCGCGCGTCACGCGCGCGCGCATCGCCCCGGTCGCAGCGGCGAGCTCGCGCACGCGCGCGAACTTCTTCACCCCGGCCCGCCGCGTCCACTCCTCGTGGTAGCGGTACTGGCGTCGGCCGTCGGCGTCGAGTCCCATCGCCTGCACGTGGCCCCGCTCGTCGGGGCAGATCCACACGTCGCTCCACGCGGGCGGGATCGCGAGCGCGGCGATGCGCGCGCGCACGTCCGCGTCCGCGACCGACCGGCCCCGGGCATCCAGATACCGGAAGCCGCGGCCGTGCCGCACGCGGCGGATCCCTGGCGCGTCGGGGGAGGATCGCTTCAATCGCATCGGGTCAGGATGCCCGACTCGGCACCGCGGGCGACACCCGCTTGCGCGCGGTCGCGATCGCATCCGCCGCCCGCACGAGCGCGAGGTGCGAGAGCGCCTGCGGCGTGTTGCCCATGTGCCGATCGTTCTCGACGTCGTACTCCTCGGCGAGCAGTCCGACCTCGTTCGTGAGGCCGACCAGGCGGTCCATGAGCGCGACCGCGTCGTCGAGCCGGCCTCCATAGGCGAAGTTCTCCACGAGCCAGAACGCGCAGGCCAGGAACGGGTGCTCGTCGCCGGGCAGACCGTCGACCCCCGATTCGGTGCGGTAGCGCAGGGGGAGCCCGCCCCGCAGCAGCGTCTCCTCGATGCGGGTGACGGTCGCGAGCATCCGCGGGTCGTCGTGGGGGACGAAGCCGATGTGCGCCAGCTGCAGGAGAGAGGCGTCGACCTCGTCGGTGTCGTAGTGCTGCACGAACCAGCCGCCCTCGCTCACGCCGTTCGCGAGGATCTCCGCGCGCAGCCCGTCGCGCAGCGCCGCCCAGTGGTCGGCGTCGCCGTCGAGCCCGTGCTCGCGGACCGCGTGGACGCCGCGATCGAAGGCGGCCCAGAGCATCGCGCGCGAGTGGGTGAACGTGCGGTGCTCGCCCCGGATCTCCCAGATCCCGTTGTCCCGCCGGTCCAGCTGCTTCTCGGCGTGCGCGAGGAGCGCCTTCTGCAGCGACCAGGACGACTCGTCCTCCTCGACGCCGAGGTCGCGGGCCCGATCGAGGGCGATGAGCACCTCGCCGAAGATGTCGCCCTGGAACTGCGTGAAGGCCCCGTTGCCGACCCGCACGGGCGCCGAGCCGCGGTAGCCGGGCAGCGAGTCGAGCTCGTACTCCGCGAGGCGACGCTCGCCCGAGAGCCCGTACATGATCTGGAGGTCCTGCGGGTCGCCCGCGATCGCGCGCAGCAGCCACGCCCGCCACTCGGCGGCTCCCGTCTGGTGACCGTGGAGCATGAGGGCCTCCAGCGTGAGCGCGGCGTCCCGCAGCCAGACGTAGCGGTAGTCCCAGTTGCGGCTCCCGCCGAGGTCCTCGGGCAGGCTCGTCGTGGGGGCCGCGACGATGCCTCCGGTGTCCTCGTGGGTGAGGGCGCGCAGCACGAGCAGCGAGAGCCGCACGTGCTCGTCGTAGGCGCCGGGCGCCGCGCAGGTGAGCGCCCACTCCCGCCACCACGCGCGCGTGCGGTCGAGCTGAGCGTCGACGTCGAGCGGGCCCGGCGCGGGGCGGTGGGCGGGGAACCAGGTGAGCACGGTGTCGACGGTCTCGCCCGCGCGCACGAGGGTCTCGGCGCGGTGCGCGTGGTCGATGGCGCGGAAGCGAGGTCCCCGGACGACGACCGCGTCCGGGCCGGCGATGGCGACGAGAGCGGGATGCTCGTCCGTGCCCATCTGCCGGACCCACGGCATCGCGCTCGCATAGTCGAATCTGATCCTCAGCACCTGCTCGACGGCGACCTCGCCGCTCACGCCCCGCACGCGGCGCACGACGTCGGCGCGACGATCGCCGTGCGGCATCGCGTCGATGACCTCGATCTCGCCGGTGGCGGTGCGCCAGCGGGTGACGAGCACGAGCGCGTCGGGCTCGTAGCGCCGGCCGAGCATCTCGGCCTCGCCGACGGGGCGCAGCACCCACTGCCCGTGCTCCTCGGTGCCGAGCAGCGCGCCGAGCATCGAGGCCGAGTCGAAGCGGGGGAGGCACAGCCAGTCGATCGCCCCCTCTCGGTCGATGAGGGCGGCGGTGTGGCAGTCGCCGATGATGGCGTAGTCCTCGATCGGGGCGGGCATCCTCCCAGCCAATCGGAGCTTCCTCCGAACTCGGTGCACGCGGGGTCGCGGCGCGCCCGGTCGCGCCTAGCGTGGAGGGATGCCTTCCTCCCGCGACCGCTCTCTGATCATCCTCGGCGCGACGGGCGACCTCGCCGAACGGCTCCTCCTCCCGGGCCTGGCGAGCCTCCTCGACGCGGGGCGCGCGCGGGGAATCGAGCTCATCGGCGCGAGCAGCAGCGACTGGAGCGACGATCGCTGGCGCGACCTCCTGCGCTCGACGCTCGGGGACTCCGCGGGCGACGCGCTGCCGGGCATCCTCGACCGGGCCCGGTACGTGCGCACCGACGCGACCGACGCGGATGCCCTGCGCGCGCTGCTCGCCGCGGCGACCCGCCCGCCGCTGCTGTACCTGGCCGTCCCGCCCTCGATCGCGCTGGCGACGGTCGAGGCGCTCGCGGAGGTCGAGCTGCCGGCCGGCGCGGTCCTCGTCCTCGAGAAGCCCTTCGGGGTCGACAGCGAGAGCGCCGCGCACCTCAACGCCCGGCTCGCCGAGCTCCTCCCGGAGGACCGCGTCTTCCGCGTCGACCACTTCCTCGGCAAGTCCACGGTCGCGAACCTCATCGGCCTGCGGGCCGCCAATCGCGTCATCGAGGCGGTGTGGAGCCGCGAGGGCATCGCCCGGCTCGAGATCGTCTACGACGAGTCGCTCGCGCTCGAGGGCAGGGCCGGCTACTACGACACGGCCGGGGCGCTCGTCGACATGATCCAGAGCCACCTGCTCCTCGTGCTCGCGCTCGCCGCGATGGAGCTGCCCTCGAGCCTCGAGGCCGACGACCTGCACGGCGCGATGATGCAGGTTCTGCGCGCGACGAGCGTCCGGGGCGGCGACGCCGTCGCCTCCAGCCGCCGCGCTCGGTACACCGCGGGCGCGGTCGAGGGCGACGCCGTGCCCGATTACACGGCGGAGGAGGGCGTCGACCCGGCGCGCGCGACCGAGACGCTCGCGGAGGTCGTGCTCGACATCGCCACGCCGCGCTGGGCGGGCGTGCCGGTCGTGCTGCGCAGCGGCAAGGCGCTGGGCCACCCCTCGACGCACGTGCGGGCGAGCATGCGATCCGCGCCTCACCTCCCCCGAGGGCTCGAGCCCGCGGCGGGAGCCCCGGCGATCATCGTCGCGCTGAGTCCCGAGCGGCTCTCGATCGAGCTCGACATCAACGGCGCCGGCGACCCCTCCGATCTCGACCGCGTGAGCCTCGATGCGGAGTTCGCGGCCGGCGAGCTCACGGCGTACGGCGAGGTGCTCGGTGACGTGCTCGAGGGCGACTCGGCCTTCACCGTCCGCGGGGACATCGCCGAGGAGTGCTGGCGCATCGTCGAGCCCGTGCTCGAGGCGTGGCGCGCCGACCGCGTGCCGCTCGAGGAGTACCCCGCCGGCTCGAACGGACCGTCCGGCTGGGCGCCGCTACCGTAGCTCTATGACGACGGCTCTCATCACGGGCGCGACCGCCGGCATCGGCGCCGAGTTCGCCCGCCAGCTCGCCGCCCGCGGAACCGACCTGGTGCTCGTCGCCCGGACGGCCTCCCGCCTCGAGCAGGTCGCCGCCGAGCTGCGCTCGCGCCACGGCGTCGGCGTCGAGACGATCGCGGCCGATCTGTTCGACGAGGCCGGGGTCGCCGCGGTGGAGCGCCGCGTCCGCGACGACGCGCATCCCGTCGACCTGCTGGTCAACAACGCCGGGCACGGGCTCGTCACCGACTTCGCCTCCTCGCCGCTCGACGACGAGGTGCGCCACCTCGACCTCCACGTGGGTGTGCCGCTGCGCCTCACGCACGCGGCGATGCAGGGGATGCTCTCCCGCGGCCACGGCCGCATCGTCCTGATCTCGAGCGTCGCGGCCTTCACCCCCCGCGGCAGCTACGGCGCCGCGAAGGCCTGGGGCGTCTCGTTCGCGCGCTGGGCGAACCTGCGGTACCGCGGCCGAGGCGTGAGCGTCACGGCGGTCGCGCCGGGCTTCACGCGCACCGAGTTCCACGAGCGCATGGGCGTCGCCACGACGGGGGTCCCCGGGGCGCTCTGGCTCGACGTGCGCGACCTCGTGCGGCTCGCGCTGCGCGACATCGACCGCGGCCGAGCGGTGTCGATCCCGACCCTGCGGTACAAGATCATCGCGGGGCTCGCGCGCGTGCTGCCAGCGCGTGTCGCGGCGGCGGGCAGCCTCGCGCCGAACGACTAGACGGAGACGGGCTGCGCGGGCTCGTCGGCGAGCTGCGCCTTCCACGCGACGAGGCCGCGGACGGTGGCGCTCGCGTCCTCCGCGAGGCGCTCCATGGCGTCGGCGGGCACGAAGTAGTTGATGGCGACCCACGCGCGGACGGTCTCGTCGGGGTCGGAGGCGAGCTCGCGGAGGATGTCGCACGGGGTGTGCTCGTTCTTCGCCACGCACGCCCGCACGCTCGCGACCGGGTCCTTCGCGAGGGCGGCGTAGACCTCATCAGGGGCGTGGTACGACAGCGCGGCGCTCTCGCGGATCCGCGGGTTCGCGTCGCTCGCGAGCCGGCGGATGCGGGCGATCTTCGATGCGGTCACGGTGGGGGAGAGGAACTGCGCGACCGGGTCGGGCGAGGTCGCGCGCGCGGGGGCGCTCGCGGCGAGCTGTCGGCGCTGGGCTGGGGTGTTGAAGCGGATGCACGACATGCGCGGCAGAATAACCCGCGGCCGCGGCATCCGCGCTGTCGGGCACGCCGTGCCTCACTACACTGACAGCGTGAGCGAAGCCGACGCAGTGCCCCCGGCGAGCCGCCCGCCCGTCAGCACGCGCATCCTCACCATCCCTAACCTGCTGAGCGCCATCCGCCTCGCGCTCGTGCCCGTCTTCCTCCTGCTGGTCCTGACGGGCCAGGACGTCGCCGCTCTGCTCGTGATCGTGTTCTCGAGCGTCTCCGACTACGTCGACGGCATCATCGCCCGTCGCTTCAGCCAGATCACGCGCCTCGGGCAGCTGCTCGACCCGGCCGCGGATCGCCTGTTCATCTTCGCCGCGGTCGTCGCCCTCGCCGTGCGCGAGGTCGTGCCGTGGTGGCTCGTCGTCGTCATCGTCGGCCGCGACGTCATGCTCGTGGTCCTCGGCGTCGTCCTCGCGCAGCATCGCTACGGTCCGCTTCCCGTGCATCACCTGGGCAAGCTCGCGACCTTCGCGCTGTTCTACGCGCTGCCCATCCTCGTGCTCGGGCAGGCGTTCCCCGACGCCCGCGTCGTATCCGACCCGATCGGCTGGGCGTTCGCCCTCTGGGGTGCCTTCCTCTACTGGTGGGCGGGCGCTCTCTACCTGCGTCAGACCCTCGAGCTCGTGGGGAATCGACCCGGAGCCCCCCTGCCGGCATCGGATACGCTGAGTGATCTGAGGAGGTCCACTGATGGCTGAGAACGTGTCTGCCCGCCCCGCGGGGGACGAGCAGAGCAGCGCCGCGCCGGCGTACAACTCGTCCGAGACGACGGTCCACTACGGTCCGGACTTCGTCGCGCAGCTCGCCGCCATGGAGGCCGGGGTCACCGTCGAGGAGCAGGAGGCGATCGCGGCCCTGCCGTCCGGCTCCGCTCTGCTCATCGTGCGTCGCGGCCCGAACACCGGAGCCCGCTTCCTCCTCGACGCCGACGTGACGGTCGCGGGTCGGCACCCCGACGCCGACATCTTCCTGGACGACGTGACCGTCTCGCGCAAGCACGCGGAGTTCCACCGCGACGGCACGTCATTCACGGTGCGCGACCTCGGCTCGCTCAACG
This sequence comes from Yonghaparkia sp. Soil809, assembly GCF_001429705.1. Classification (NCBI taxonomy): domain Bacteria; kingdom Bacillati; phylum Actinomycetota; class Actinomycetes; order Micrococcales; family Microbacteriaceae; genus Microcella; species Yonghaparkia sp. Soil809. The sequence goes on along the minus strand of NZ_LMSV01000002.1, from coordinate 911,434 downwards.
GCCTCTTCTTCAACGGCGAGCGCATCGACGGCACCGCCGCGCTCGTCGACGGCTCGGAGGTGCAGGTCGGCAAGTTCCGCCTCACCTTCTACGCCTCGCGCGCCGACCGCCGCCCGGTCGCCTAGTGGCGGAGCGGTCCGCCGCCGCAGCCCGTCGCCCCGCGACGCCTGCGGCATCCCTGCTGAGCATCGGGCAGGTGCTCGCCAAGCTCAGCCCGGAGTTCCCCGACCTGACGCCCTCGAAGCTGCGCTTCCTGGAGGAGCGCCAGCTCATCTCCCCGTCGCGCACCGAGTCGGGCTACCGCAAGTTCTCTCCCTCCGATGTCGACCGTCTGCGCTTCGTCCTGACGATGCAGCGCGATCACTACCTCCCGCTCAAGGTGATCCGCGGCTATCTCGACGAGCTCGACGCCGGGCGCACGCCCAGCCTCCCGCTCGGCGGCGCCGTCCCCGCCCCGTCGATGCTCGCCACCGAGCGCCGGTACAGCCGCGACGAGCTCGTGCGGGAGGCCGGTGCGACTACGGCACTCCTCGGCGACGCGGTCAGCGCATCACTCATCGCCCCCGGCGAGACGTACGGCGAGGAGGCCCTGCAGGTGCTGCGCTCGCTCGTGGAGCTGCAGCGCTCGGGCATCGAGCCGCGCCATCTCCGCGGGTTCCGGGCGGCCGCCGAGCGCGAGCTCGGGCTCATCGAGAGCGCCCTCATCCCGGTGTCCCGACGGAACGATCCGTCCTCCCGCGCGCGGGCGGCCGAGCTGGCCCTCGAGATCGCCGGGCAGCTCGAGATCGTGCGCTCGAGCCTGATCAGATCGGCGCTCGGCAGGCTACAGTCGTAGTCGGGCCCGACACGCCGCGCCGACGGTGCGAATGTCTGCGGCGGGGGTCGGGTGGCTCGCTAGTCTGGATGACGTGATGCGAAGTATCACGTTAACGATGAAGGTTAGGTAGAGGCCATGAGCGACGTCAGCCGCCGCGACGAACGGTACGACCTCGGCCTGCTCTTCACCGACGGCCTCCCCGAGCTCGACGACCAGGCCGGCTACCGCGGCGCCGTCGCCGCCCGCGCCGCCGGGATCTCCTACCGGCAGCTCGACTACTGGGCGCGCACGCAGCTCGTCGAGCCCACGGTGCGCGGCGCCGCCGGCTCCGGCACGCAGCGGCTCTACGGCTTCCGCGACATCCTCGTGCTCAAGCTCGTCAAGCGGCTGCTCGACACCGGCATCTCGCTCCAGCAGATCCGCACCGCGGTCAACCAGCTCCGTGAGGCCGGCGTCAACGACCTCGCCCAGACCACTCTCATGAGCGACGGCGCGAGCGTCTACCTCTGCACCTCCGACGACGAGGTCATCGACCTCGTCAGCCGCGGGCAGGGCGTCTTCGGCATCGCCGTCGGCAAGGTCCTCCGCGAGGTCGAGAGCTCGCTCGTCGACCTCGACTCGACAGCCGCCGCCGACCCCGCCGACGAGCTCGCCCAGCGCCGCGCCACGCGCGCGAGCTGACCCGCGGGCCCGGCCCCGGGCATCCCGTCTCGCACGCGCGGCGCCTCCCGGCGCGACCTCGACGGCGGGACGTCCGTCCGGACGGTCGTCCCGCCGGGGAAGTGCGGATCTAGCGCTGTGCGTACTCGCCCATGCGCGCGGTGCGCATGACGCGCTCGAGCAGCTGGTCGAAGTTCCGAGCCATCTCCTGGGCGCTCTCGCCCGGCCAGATGTGCAGCGGCTTCGCCGCGCCCTGCGCCTGCTGGAGCGAGGTGCGCTCGGGCAGCTGCGGGGCGAGCACGAGCGGCCCGAACATGTCGCGGAGCTCCTTGATGCGGAACTGGTGCTCGATCGACTGCACGCGCGCCCGGTTGACGATGATGCCGAGCGGCTGCAGCCGGGGCGAGAGCCCGCGGCGGATCTCCTCGATCGCGCGCAGGGCGCGGTCGGCGGCGGCGACGGAGAAGAGGCCGGGCTCGGTCACGACGACGACGCGGTCGCTCGCGGCCCAGGCCGTCCGGGTGAGCGCGTTGAGCGACGGGGCGCAGTCGATGAGGACGAGGTCGTAGTCGGCCTCGACGTGCGCGAGGGCCTCCTCGAGCTTCCAGATCTCTCGGATGCTCGGGTGCGGCCCGTCGAAATTGATCGCGCTGGGGCTGCCGATGAGCACGTCGACCGTGCCGGAGCGCCCCTTCGTCCAGCCCGACGGCGCGATCGCCTGACGGACGGTCTTCTCCTTCGGGGAGGCGAGGACGTCGGCGACGTTGAGCCGCCCGGTCACGGTGATGTCCATCCCGGTGGAGGCGTCGGACTGCGGGTCCAGGTCGACGACGAGCGTTCGCAACCCGCGCGAGAAGGCCGCGGATGCCAGCCCGAGCGTCACCGTGGTCTTCCCCACGCCTCCCTTGAGGGAGCTGATGCTCAGTACGTGCACGATCAACGACCCTACCTTCACTAGTCTTGAAGTGCGCGCCCACGCGCCGACCTCGGTATGCCACCACGATCCATCGCGGGCCTCCTCATCGCCCGTTCGGGTCACCCTGAGAGGAATCGATGTTCCGGAAGATCCTTGTTGCCAATCGCGGGGAGATCGCGATCCGCGCCTTCCGAGCCGCGTACGAACTGGGGGCGCGCACCGTCGCGGTCTTCCCGTACGAGGATCGCAATTCGATGCACCGCCTCAAGGCGGACGAGGCCTACCAGATCGGCGAGCCCGGGCACCCCGTGCGCGCCTACCTGGACGTCGCCGAGATCATCCGCGTCGCCAAGGAGAGCGGGGCCGACGCGATCTACCCCGGCTACGGCTTCCTCAGCGAGAACCCCGATCTGGCCCAGGCCGCCGCCGACGCGGGAATCGCCTTCATCGGCCCGCCGCGCGCCGTCCTCGAGATGGCCGGCAACAAGGTCACAGCGAAGGAGCACGCGATCGCCGCGGGAGTGCCCGTCCTGAAGTCGAGCCCCGCGACGACCGACATCGAGGTGCTCGTCGCCGCGGCCGACGAGATCGGCTTCCCCGTCTTCGCCAAGGCCGTCGCCGGCGGCGGCGGGCGGGGGATGCGCCGGGTGGAGAAGCGGGAGGACCTGCGCGCGGCCCTCGAGGCCGCCATGCGCGAGGCGGACAGCGCGTTCGGCGACGCGACGATGTTCGTCGAGCAGGCCGTCGTGCGCCCGCGCCACATCGAGGTGCAGATCCTCGCCGACTCGCACGGCGAGACCGTGCACCTGTTCGAGCGCGACTGCTCGGTGCAGCGCCGACACCAGAAGGTCGTCGAGATCGCCCCGGCTCCGAACCTCGACGAGGATGTCCGCCAGGCGATGTACCGCGACGCCGTCGCCTTCGCGAGGTCCATCGGCTACGTCAACGCCGGCACGGTCGAGTTCCTCCTCGACACGGCGGGGGAGCGCACGGGCCAGCACGTCTTCATCGAGATGAACCCGCGCATCCAGGTGGAGCACACCGTGACCGAGGAGGTCACCGACGTCGACCTCGTGCAGTCCCAGATGCGGATCGCCTACGGCCAGTCGCTCGCCGAGCTGGGCCTGACGCAGGAGCAGATCCACCTGCGCGGCGCGGCGCTGCAGTGCCGCATCACGACGGAGGACCCGGCGAGCGGCTTCCGCCCCGACACCGGCAAGATCACGACCTACCGCTCGCCCGGCGGCGCCGGAGTGCGCCTCGACGGCGGCACGATCGCCTCGGGCGCTCAGATCTCGCCCCACTTCGACTCGATGCTCGCGAAGATGACCTGCCGCGGTCGCGACTTCGGCGCCGCGGTCGCGCGCGCCCGTCGCGGTCTCGCCGAGTTCCGCATCCGCGGCGTGACCACGAACATCCCGTTCCTCCAGGCCGTCCTCGACGACCCGCAGTTCCAGGCGGGCGATCTGAGCACGTCGTTCATCGACGAGCGTCCGGAGCTCGTTCGGGCCAACATCTCCAAGGACCGCGGCACGAAGGTCCTGAACTGGCTCGCCGATGTCACGGTCAACCAGCCCAACGGCGCCGGCGCGACGGCGATCGATCCCGCGACGAAGCTGCCGGAGATCGACCTCGACGCCTCCGCACCGGCGGGCTCGCGCCAGCGCCTGCTCGAGCTCGGCCCGGTGGGCTTCGCCCGCGCCCTGCGCGAGCAGACCGCGCTCGCGGTGACCGACACGACGTTCCGCGACGCGCACCAGTCGCTGCTCGCGACGCGCGTCCGCACGAAGGACCTCGTCGAGGTCATGCCGCACGTGGCCCGGATGACGCCCGGGCTCCTGAGCGTCGAGGCCTGGGGCGGGGCGACCTACGACGTCGCGCTGCGCTTCCTCGGCGAGGACCCGTGGCAGCGCCTCGCGGCGATGCGGGAGGCCCTGCCGAACATCGCCATCCAGATGCTGCTGCGCGGCCGTAACACGGTCGGCTACACCCCGTACCCCACGGAGGTGACCGAGGCGTTCGTGCGGGAGGCGGCCGAGACGGGGATCGACGTGTTCCGGATCTTCGACGCGCTCAACGACGTCGACCAGATGCGGCCCGCGATCGAGGCCGTGCTCGCGACGGGCTCGACCGTCGCCGAGGTCGCGCTCTGCTACTCCGGCGACCTGCTCGATCCGGCGGAGGACCTCTACACGCTCGACTACTACCTGCGTCTCGCGGAGCAGGTCGTCGACGCCGGCGCTCACATCATCGCGATCAAGGACATGGCGGGCCTGCTGCGCGCGGGCGCCGCCGAGAAGCTCGTCGCCGCACTGCGCGAGCGCTTCGACCAGCCGGTGCACCTCCACACGCACGACACGGCGGGCGGTCAGCTCGCGACGCTCCTGGCCGCGTCGCGCGCGGGCGTCGACGCGGTCGACGTGGCGAGCGCGCCCATGGCCGGCACGACCTCGCAGCCTCCGTTCTCCGCGCTCGTCGCCGCCCTCGCCCACACCGAGCGCGACACCGGGCTGAGCCTGCAGGCGGTGAGCGACCTCGAGCCGTACTGGGAGGCCGTGCGGCGGGTCTACGCGCCGTTCGAGTCGGGTCTCTCCGGCCCGACGGGGCGCGTGTACCACCACGAGATCCCGGGCGGGCAGCTCTCGAACCTCCGCCAGCAGGCGATCGCGCTCGGGCTCGGCGACCGCTTCGAGCTCATCGAGGACTGGTACGCCGCGGCCAACCGCATCCTCGGCCGCCCCACGAAGGTCACGCCGTCCTCCAAGGTCGTGGGCGACCTCGCCCTGCAGATGGCCGCGGCCGGCGCCGACCCGGCCGACTTCGAGGCGAACCCCGAGAAGTACGACATCCCCGACTCGGTCATCGGGTTCATGGCGGGCGAGCTGGGCGACCTGCCCGGCGGCTGGCCCGAGCCCTTCCGCTCGAAGGTGCTCGCCGGTCGAACGGTCAAGATCGGCACGACGCCGCTCACCGAGGACCAGCAGGCCAAGCTCGACGGCTCGACCGATGAGCGTCGTCTCATGCTCAATCAGCTCCTCTTCCCGCAGCCCACCCAGCAGTTCCTGCAGGTGCGCGAGCAGTTCGGCGACCTCTCCGTGCTGAGCACGCCCGACTACCTCTACGGCCTCAAGCCCGGCGTCGAGCACATCATCGAGATCGAGCGCGGCGTGAGCCTGTTCGTGAGCCTCGAGGCGATCGGCGAGCCCGACGAGAAGGGCATGCGCAGCGTCATGGCGACCCTCAACGGGCAGATGCGCCCGGTCACGATCCGCGATCGGGGCATCGCGGTGGACACCGTGCAGGCGGAGAAGGCCGATCCCGCGCATCCCGGTCAGATCGCCGCGCCCTTCATGGGAGTCGTCACGCTCAAGATCGCGGAGGGCGACGCGGTGGAGGCGGGGGCCCCCGTCGCGACGATCGAGGCCATGAAGATGGAGGCGGCGATCACGAGCCCGGTCTCGGGCACGGTGCGCCGGCTCGCGATCCCCGCCACGCAGCAGGTGGAGGCGGGCGACCTTCTCGTCGTCATCGACTGAGCACGATTCACTCCTTCGCGGGACCCGGGCAGCTCGGGCGATAGACTGGGCCGTCCACGAGAACGACGAAGGGTTCGTGAATGGTGACCGACCGCGCCTCCGGCGATGAGAGCGAGATCGTGCACGGGCGCGCCCGCTCCGTGGCCGAGGGCCTCGAGCCGGCCGGCGGGGACGACCTCGCGACCGCGCTCCCCGAGAGCCTGACGATCGAGGTCGCGCTTCCCGCCCCGGTGCACGAGGCGCCGGAGGAGGAGACCGCCGTCGCCCTCGTCGGCACCGGAATCGACCCCTCCGTCATCGAGGTTCTCGAGAGCGGGACGACGTCGATCTCGCTCTCCGAGCCCGCCATCGTCGCCGTGACGACGCCGGCGAGCCCGGCGGACACGGGCTCGGTCGCGATCGCCGACTACTCCCGCCGCGAGCGCATGGCGGGGGCGGATGTCGGCCCCGAGTCCGCCGCGATGCTCACCGCCGATCGCCTCATCGACCCGCGGCGCGGGCCCCGTTCGGCCCCGGAGGGCGCGTGGCAGCGCTTCGTCTACCGCGCCACCCTCACGCGCGTGAATCTCGGCGACTCCGCCCGCGTCCGCGCCCGCAAGGAGCTCGATGCGCGCATCGACGCCGTGCTCGAGGGCGGAGCCCGCTTCGTCCCCGTGCTCACCCGCAAGGGCGGCGTCGGCAAGACGACCATCACGACCCTGCTCGGGATGGCGCTCGCCACGGTCCGAGAGGACCGCATCATTGCGATCGACGCCAATCCCGACCGCGGAACCCTCGCCGAGCGGGTGACCAAGCAGACGCGCGCGACCGTGCGCGACGTCGTCAACCGGGCCGCGAGCATCCAGGGCTTCACCGACTTCACGAAGCTCGTCTCGCGCGATACGACCCGCTTGGACATCCTCGCCTCCGACACCGACCCGATGCTCTCGGAGGCGTTCGATGAGAACGACTACAACGTGGTCGCCGACCTCGCCGCGCGCTACTACTCGATCGTGCTCACCGACTGCGGCACGGGCATCGTGCACTCCGTCATGCGCGCGACCCTGCAGCGCGCCGACTCGATCGTCATCGTGTCGGGCGGCAGCGTCGATGAGGCGCGACTGGCCTCCGAGACGCTCACCTGGCTCGAGGCGAACGGGTACGGCGAGCTGGTCCGCAACGCCGTCGTCGCGATCAACACCGCCACGCAGGGCACGAACCTCGTGAAGCTCGAGGAGATCGAGGCCCACTTCGCCTCCCGCGTGCGGCAGATCGTCCGCATCCCCTACGATGAGCAGCTCGCGGCGGGGTCGGTCATCCACTGGAACGACCTGCGGCCGCTCACCCGCCAGTCGGCCCGAGAGCTCGCCGCGATCGTCATCGACGGCATGCCCGACCGGGAGTCGTGAGCGCCGTCCGATGACCGTCCGTCCCATCCGACTCTTCGGAGATCCGGTGCTCCGATCGCGCGCCGACGAGGTCGTCCGGTTCGACGCCTCTCTCCGATTGCTCGTCGACGACCTCCTCGACACCGTGCGGGTTCCCGGCCGCGCGGGCGTCGCGGCGAATCAGATCGGCGTCGGCCTGCGGGTGTTCAGCCTCAACATCGACGGCGAGGTGAGCTACATCGTCAACCCCGTCCTCGCCGAGGTGCGCGGTGAGCCGGAGCCCGTCGAGGAGGGCTGCCTCTCGGTGCCCGGGTTCGGCTTCCCGCGTCTCCGCCACCCGTGGGCGCGGGTTACCGGCCTCGACGGCGACGGCGCTCCGATCGAGCTCGCGGGGGAGGGGCTGCTCGCCCAGGCCCTGCAGCACGAGACCGATCATCTCGACGGGCGGCTCTACGTCGAGGGCCTGGCTCCGGAGATCAAGCGCGAGGCCATGCGAGCGATCCGCCAGGCGGAGTGGTTCGGCCGCTCGTAGAACGCGGACGGGGCGCCGGACCGCGTCCGACGCCCCGCGAGTCGCGCGGCTGCTACTGCTGCAGCGAGATTCCCTGCGTCGCCGGAGCGCCGGAGTACATCGCCTCGATCGTGCTCGCGAAGTCGGCGACGATGACGTTGCGCTTGATGCTCATCTTGGGCGTCAGATGGCCGCTGGTCTCCGTGAACTCGACGGGGAGGACCGTGAACTTCCGGATCGACTCCGCGCGCGACACGCGGCTGTTGGCCGCGTCGATCGAGCGCTGGACCTCCGCGAGCACCTTGGGGTGCTTGACCGCGTCGGTGAGGGGCATCGTGGCGTCCTCGCCGTTGTTGTTGAGCCACACCGGGAGCATCTCCGGGTCGAGCGTCACGAGCGCGGAGACGAACGGCTTCTGGTCGCCGACGACGACGACCTGGCCGACGATCGGGTTGGCGCGGATCGGGTCCTCGAGCGCGGCGGGGGCCACGTTCTTGCCGCCGGCCGTGACGAGGATCTCCTTCTTGCGGCCGGTGATCGTCAGGTAGCCGTCGGCATCGAGCGAGCCGATGTCGCCCGTCCGGAACCACTCGCCGTCCATGACCTCGGCGGTCGCCTCGGGCTTGTTCCAGTAGCCGCCGAAGACGTTGACGCCCTTGACGAGGATCTCCCCGTCGTCCTCGATGCGGACCCCGACGCCCGGCAGCGCCGGCCCCGTCGTGCCGATCTTGAACTTGTTCACGAGGTTCACGGTCGCCGGGGCGGTGGTCTCGGTCAGGCCGTAGCCCTCGAGGATCCGGATGCCGAGGCTGCGGAAGAAGTGGCCGAGGCGGGGGCCGAGCGGCGCGGAGCCGGAGACGGCGTACTGCACCCGCCCGCCCATCGCGGTCTTGAGCTTCGAGTAGACGAGCCTATCGAAGACGGCGAACTGCACCTTGAGCCCCAGCGGCACGTGGCCGGCGTCGAGCGCCTTCGAGTGCGCGACAGCGACGTCGGCGGCCCGACGGAAGATCTTGCCCTTGCCGCCGGCCTCCGCCTTCTGCTCGGCCGAGTTGTAGACCTTCTCGAACACGCGCGGCACCGCGAGGAGGAAGGAGGGCTTGAACGAGCCGAGCGCGGCGAGCAGCTGCTTGGTGTCGGCCTGGTGGCCCACCTTCGCGCCGGCGTGCACGGCCAGGATCGAGATGAAGCGCGCGAAGATGTGCGCCGTCGTGATGAAGAGCAGGGTGGAGGAGCCGGGTGCCACGACCTCCTTCATGGCGACCGCCGCGTTGCGGCAGGTCTCGACGAAGTTGGAGTGGGTGAGGATGCAGCCCTTGGGGGTGCCGGTCGAGCCTGAGGTGTAGATGAGCGTCGCCAGGTCGGTGCCCTTCGCGATGCGCCGGCGCTCCTCCAGCTGCTCGTCGGTGACCGACCCTGGGTCGGCGGCGAGCTTCTCGAGGTCGCCGAGGTGCATCTGCCAGACGCGGCCCACGTGGGGCAGATCTCCCGCGACCTCGTCGTAGCGCGAGAAGTGCTCCGCAGTCTCGACGATGAGCTCGCGCGCCCCCGAGTCCTCCAGGATGTACTGGATCTGGCTCGGCGAGCTCGTCTCGTAGATCGGCACGAGCACGGCACCGGCGAACCACGTCGCGAAGTCCACGAGGGTCCACTCGTAGCGCGTCTTGCACATGAAGCCGATCTTGTCGCCGGCCTGAACGCCGGCGGCCATGAGGCCCTTGGCGAGCGCGACGACCTGGGAGTGGAACTCGCCTGCCGTGACGTCGCTCCAGCCGCCGTCCGCGGTCGGGAGCGAGAAGAGCGGCGCGTCGGGATCGACGGCGACGCGGTCGACGAGCAGGTCGCTCGCGTTCGCGCCGGGATCGGGCGACACGACGGCCGGGACGACGAATTCTTGCACGGGGACTCCTTTGGCACCGTCAACGGGTGGGTACAGTGCGACCACTCTAGCCCGCGCATCGCGGCCGGGGACGGGACTCGAGGCTCACTAGACTCTCTCCTCGTGCATGCTGTGGGAATCGACATCGGTGGAACGAAAATCGCGGGCGCTCTTGTCGGCGATGACGGAAGGATCCTCGCGGAGGACCGTCATCCGACGCCCGCGGGCGACCCGCATGCGATCGTCGACGTCGTCGTGGAGATGGTGCAGCGCCTGAGCGCGGGCCAGCAGGTCATCGCCGCGGGCGTCGCCGCCGCCGGTTTCATCGACTCCGCGCAGTCGACGGTCTACTACGCGCCGAACATCAACTGGCGCAACGAGCCCTTCCGCGATCGCCTCCGCGACCGTCTCGGCATCGACGTCACGATCGACAACGACGCGAACGCCGCCGGGTGGGCCGAGTTCCGATTCGGCGCGGCGCGCGACGTGCGGGACATGACGATGCTCACCATCGGCACGGGCGTCGGCGGTGCCATCGTCACGGGCGACCGGCTCCTCCGCGGCGGCTTCGGCACGGCGGGCGAGCTCGGCCACCTGCGCGTCGTGCCGGACGGCCTGCCCTGCGGGTGCGGTGCGCGCGGCTGCATCGAGCAGTACGGCTCCGGCCGGGCGCTGCTGCGGATGGCCAACGAGATCGCCGATGCCGGGGGCATCGGCCTGGCCCTCGCCGATGCGCGCGCGCAGAACGGTGCGCTCGATGGGAGCATCCTCGCCGCCCTCATCACCGAGGGCGATCCGGGCGCCCTCCACGCCCTCTCGCAGCTGGGGCGCTGGCTCGGTCAGGCGTGCGCGAGCCTGTCGGCCGTGCTCGACCCCGAGATGTTCGTCTTCGGCGGGGGAGTCTCGATCGCGGGCGACCTGCTCCTCGACCCGGTGCGCGAGGCGTACCTGGCCCACCTCCCCGCCCGCGGCTACCACCCGGAGCCGGTCTTCGTCACCGCGCAGCTCGTCAACGACGCCGGCGTCGTCGGCGCGGCCGACCTCGCGCGGATCCACGCGGCGGGCATCGGCGCCGCGACCGCGAGCTAGGGTTGTCGGATACGACCGGTACGGGGGAGGGACGACGATGTTCTACTGGCTGATGAAGAACCTCGTCATCGGGCCCATTCTGCTGACGGTGTTCCGACCGTGGGTGCGCGGCGTCGAGAACGTCCCGCGCACGGGCCCGGTCATCCTCGCCAGCAACCACCTCTCGTTCGTCGACTCGATCTTCCTGCCTCTGGTGCTCGACCGTCGCGTGGTCTTCCTCGCCAAGAGCGACTACTTCACGGGCACGGGCATCAAAGGCTGGCTCACGCGCGTCTTCTTCGAGGCGAGCGGCCAGCTGCCGATCGACCGATCGGGAGGCAAGGCCAGCGAGGCCTCGCTCAACACCGGTCTTCGGGTGCTCTCCGAGGGCTTCGCGCTCGGCATCTACCCGGAGGGCACCCGCAGCCCCGACGGCGTGATGTACCGCGGCCGGACCGGCGTCGCCCGCATGATCCTGGAGTCGGGCGCGACGGTCGTGCCCGTCGCGATGATCGACACCGAGAAGGTCATGCCGATCGGCGTGCGGATCCCGAAGGTCATGCGGCCGGGAGTCGTCTTCGGCGAGCCGCTCGACTTCTCGCGCTTCGCGGGCCTTGAGTCCGACCGCTTCGTGCTCCGCTCCATCACCGACGAGATCATGTACGAGCTCAACCGCCTCAGCGGACAGGAGTACCACGACGTCTACGCGACGACCGTGAAGGACAAGCGGCCGGCGCACGTGCGCTGACCCGGCCCTCCGCCGCTCGCAGCGCCAGCCCTGAGGCCTTCTCGGGGCCGTCGCCGCGCGCTGAGGAGCCTCCGCGCTCGGCTAGGCTCGTCCCAGCGGCAAGGGAGCCGCCCTCTGCCCTGATTCCTGTCGCTGTGAAGGATGTTCCACCGTGGTCGATGCGACCGAGCCCGTCATCTCCGCCGATCCCGCCGTCATCGCGGGGCTCGATCACTGGCGCACCCTCCCGATCAAGCAGCAGCCCGCCTGGCCCGACCCTGCCGCGGTCGCCGCCGCGTCGGCCGAGATCGCGTCGATGCCTCCGCTCGTGTTCGCCGGCGAGGTCGACCAGCTCCGCGAGCGCCTCGCGCGCGCCGCGCGCGGCGACGCCTTCCTCCTGCAGGGCGGCGACTGCGCTGAGACCTTCGCGGGCGCGACGGCCGACCAGATCCGCAATCGCGTGAAGACCATCCTGCAGATGGCCGTCGTGCTCACCTACGGCGCCTCGATGCCCGTCATCAAGATGGGTCGCATGGCCGGCCAGTTCGCCAAGCCCCGCTCGAGCGACACCGAGACCCGCGGCGACGTCACGCTGCCCGCCTACCGCGGCGACATCGTGAACGGCTACGACTTCACGCCCGAGTCGCGCCAGGCCGACCCCGCGCGCCTCGTGAAGGGGTACCACACGAGCGCGTCCACGCTGAACCTCATCCGCGCCTTCACGCAGGGTGGCTTCGCCGACCTCCGTATGGTGCACAGCTGGAACAAGGGCTTCGCCTCGAACCCCGCCAACCAGCGCTACGAGGGCCTCGCGAGCGAGATCGACCGCGCCATCCGCTTCATGGAGGCCGCCGGCGCCGACTTCGACGAGCTCAAGCGCGTCGAGTTCTACTCGAGCCACGAGGGCCTCCTCATGGACTACGAGCGGCCCATGACGCGCATCGACTCGCGCACGGGCACCCCGTACAACACGAGCGCCCACTTCCTCTGGATCGGCGAGCGCACGCGCGAGCTCGACGGCGCGCACGTCGACTTCTTCCGCCGCATCCGCAACCCCATCGGCGTGAAGCTCGGCCCGTCGACGACGCCCGAGACCATGGAGCGCCTGATCGACGTCCTGGACCCCGATCGCGAGCCGGGTCGCCTGACCTTCATCACGCGCATGGGCGCCGGCACGATCCGGGATGCCCTGCCGCCGCTGCTCGAGGCGATCAAGGCCGTCGACGCGACCCCGCTCTGGGTCACCGACCCCATGCACGGCAACGGGCTCACGACCCCCACGGGCTACAAGACGCGGCGCTTCGACGACGTCGTCGACGAGGTCACGGGATTCTTCGAGGCGCACCGCGAGGCGGGAACGCACCCCGGAGGAATCCACGTCGAGCTCACCGGTGACGACGTCACCGAGTGCCTCGGCGGCTCGGAGATGATCGACGAGGCGACGCTCGCGACGCGCTACGAGTCGCTGTGCGACCCGCGACTGAACCACATGCAGTCGCTCGAGCTCGCGTTCCTCGTCGCCGAGGAGCTCAGCAAGGCGCAGCGCGCCTGAGCCGCCGGCGTGGGCGTCCCCGCCTCTCGCCGATGCGTCGGCGCGGTCAGTCGAAGAACGCGCTGATGACGATCTCGCTGTTGCGGATCGCCTGACCGTCCTGCGACGGCTCGACCTGCTGGACGGTCGCGATGTCCCAGAAGAACTCGGGCACGTTGGTGTCGATGACCGGCACGAAGCCCGCCGCCTCGAGCGCGGTGCGCGCCTCGTTGATGGTCAGGTCGATGACGTCGGGGATGTCGACGAGGTCGGGCCCGCGCGAGACGATGAGCGTGAAGGCGTCGCCCGGGCGGAAGGGTTCGTCGGCGGAGGGCACCGCGCGCAGGACGAGGCCCTCGGCGATGTCGTTGTTGAACTCGGAGTCGCCCCCGACAGTCGCCGTGAGCCCGAGCGCCTCGAACGCCGCGCTCGCCGTCCCCGGCTCGACGCCGACGACATCGGGGAGCGGGCCGAGGGAGACGACGAGGGTCACCGGGGTGCCCTTGAGGGACTCCGAGCCCTCGGGGAGCCCGGACTCCGTGCCGTCCTCGCCGATCGAGACGACGCCGATCGCCGAGCCCTGGGCGACGCCAGGGTCGATCTGCCGGATCGCGTCCTCGGCGACCACGAGCCCCGCGCCGTCGAGGAGCGTGCGCGCATCCGCCTCGGGGACCCCGGCGATGGCGGGGACGGTCGTCGGCTCAGGACCGAGGGAGACCACGAGAGTCACGGTCGAGTCGGGCGGAACGACCTCGCCGGCGGGCGGGTCGGTGCCGAGCACCGCTCCCGCGGGGATCTCGAGGTCGTGGGCGGTCGCGGGCTCCGCGCCGACGACGAGCCCCTGCTCGAGCAGGGCGGCGCCGGCCGCCTCGGGCGACTGGCCTCGGACATCCGTGATCGTCACCTGGGCGCCGGGGCCGGCCCCGAACCACCAGCCCGCCCCACCCGCGGCGAGGGCGAGGAGCAGCACGAGGGCGAAGGCGATCCAGCCGCGCTTGCGCCGCCGGCCGGTCGCGCGCGCGAGCTCGCCCGTCGCCGAGTTCCCGATGACGGTCGTCGACCCGGTCGCTCCGGTCGACCCGACCGTCGCGAGCGAGCCGATGACCTGGGTCTCGGCGGTGATCGTCGGCGGCACGAGCGGGGTCGTGAAGACCATGGTCTTCTGCGGGCCCGTCGCCGACAGCGAGGTCTCGAGCGATCGTGCCGTCTCGACGACCTGCTCCAGGAGGGCGCGGGCATCCGCCGGGCGGTGCTCGGGGTCGCGGGCGGTCGCCCACAGCACGAGCTCGTCGAGCTCCGCGGGGACGCTCGGGTTCGTCGCGCTCGGCGCGGGAACGGTGTCGTTGGCGTGCTGGAACGCGATCTGCATCGGCTGCTCGCCCTTGAAGGGCTGCTCGCCGGTGAGCATCTCGAACATCATGATGCCGACCGCGTAGATGTCGCTGCGGGTGTCGGCCACGCCGCGGGTCACGAGCTCGGGGGAGAGGTAGGCGATCGTGCCGAGGAGGGCCGCCCCGGCGGCGGTCGCGGCCGACGCGGCGCGCGCGAGACCGAAGTCGCCGATCTTGATGCGGCCGTCGTCGGCGAGCAGCACGTTCTCGGGCTTGAGGTCGCGGTGCACGATGCCCGCCTTGTGGGCGGCCGAGAGGCCGGAGAGGATCGCTTCGACGATGTCGAGCGTCTGCTGCGGCGTGAGCGCGCCGTACTCCTGCAGCAGCTCGCGCAGGGTGATGCCGGGCAGGTACTCCATGACGAGGTACGCCGAATCGGCGTCCTGACCCTGGTCGAAGACGTTGACGACGTTGGGGTGCGCGAGCCGCGCGGCCGACCGGGCCTCCTGGATGAATCGCGCCGTGAACTGGCTGTCATCGGCGAGGTGGCCGTGCATGATCTTCACCGCAACGAGGCGCTCGAGCCGCTGGTCGGTCGCGAGGTAGACCGTGGCCATCCCGCCGCGCGCGATGCGCGAGCGGACGTGGTATCGACCGTCGATGAGCCGCCCGATCATGGGGTCGGTCGTCGAGGTGCTCACCCTCCCCAGTCTAGGTCGCGAGCCTCGTCCGAGCCGGGCGCCACACGGCCTAGGTCAGTTCGTAGAGCCAGGCCCAGGCGGAGGTCTCCCACTTCGCGTAGTGGTCGGGGTAGGCCGAGATCTGCACCGCCTGCGCGGCCTGCGTGACGGTCATGGACTGCCAGCCGCGGACATCCAGCAGGCCGCGGGTGTGCCCCTCGTTGCCGACGTAGAACAGGCGCGCGGCGTAGGCCGGGTCCTGCAGCTGCTCGGGATCGCCCCAGCCCTGGCTCGGCCGCTGCTGGAAGAGGCCGACCGAGTCGCGGTCGCCCCACGAGAGGTTGCGCATCGACGACTCCTGCATGGCGGTCGCGAGCGCGATGACGATCCCGTAGTCGGGCACGCCGAGCGAGCGGCCGACCTGGATGATCGTGGCGGCGTGCACGCGGCCCTCGGCGTTGAGGGGCTGGATGCTCCCGCTCACGGGCGCGCTGGGGACCGGTGCGGTCGGGGTCGGCTGCGCCGGCGCGGGCGCTGCGGTCTCGGGCGCGGGCGCGGGCGCGGGCGCCGGTCCGCCGGGGAGTACGGGGCGCTCCGCGATCGGCATCGACGTGACCGACGAGACGGTCTCCATGGCGGGTGCGGCCGCGGGAGCGGGAGCGCTCGATGTGCCGGGGATCAGCAGGGTCTGACCCGGGTAGATGATGCTCGACCAGCCGAGGGCGTTGGCGTCGAGGATCGACTTGGTGGACACGCCGAATCGTGCCGCGATCGCCGAGACCGTGTCGCCGCTGCGGACCTGGTAGGTGCCGCCGGGTGAGACGGGCGCGGAGACGGTGGCGCCCTTGGTCGGCGCGCTCGTGAGCGTGAGGACCTGGCCGGGGAAGATCACCGACTTCCAGCTGAGACCGTTCAGCGCGAGGATTCCGGCCGTCGAGAGCCCGAATCGCGCGGCGATCGCGGAGACCGTGTCGCCGGCTTCGACCGTGTACACGGCGGGGGCGGCGCTCGTGGTGAGAGCCACCGTGCTCATGGCGCCCGGGGTGATGGCGGCCCCGACGTGGGCCAGCGCCGCTCGGAGAGTGGACGGGCCGGCGGCCTGCTGCGGCTTCGGGCTGAGCGGCTTGCGAGGCGCCGCATGGGCGGCGTCGACGGGGCCGGTCAGGCCGAGCCCGAGCGTGAGAGCGCCGGTGAGCACGAGCGGCATCGTCGACAGCGCGGCGCTCCGTGCTCGAGCGGCCGCGCGGGACACGACCGGATCGGCGGCCGGGGCGGTCGGTGACGGTGCGGAGTTGATGCGGGGAGCGAGGCCGCCGAACACGGCTCGAGCGCGGGCTCTCGCGTCCTCCTGATCGCGGGCGATCGAGGCGTCGTCGGTCGCTGACGCCGCCCCGGTGCGGTCGAGCTCGATCATCGGTCGTCCCCTCGTGATGCGGTGCGGCGACAGCGCCGCGCGCGGATCCCCGTCCGCTGTTACACATTAACACTGGTGTCAACCACTGTGGAGGATGTTGCTGCAGTTAACACGCCGGAAACACGACCATGCGCGGGCGCGGCGACTCGGTTCATGGCACGCTGGAGTCGTGACCGCAGACTCCAGCCGCTGGCTGACCGTCCCCGACCTCGTCGAGCTGCTGGGCGTCTCGCCCGGCCGCGTCCACCGTCTCCTCGAGGATCACGCACTCCTCGCCGTTCGTCGCGACAGGGTCCTGGTGGTCCCGGAGGAGTTCCTGCGCGACGGCGAGCCCCTCCACGAGCTGCGCGGGACGCTCATCCTGCTCGCCGACAACGGGTTCAGCGACGACGAGGCGATGGAGTGGATGCTGTCGGTCGACGAGATGCTCGGCACCTCGCCCATCGAGGCCCTCCGGCGGGGGCGCAAGGCCGAGGTCAGGCGGGTCGCGCAGGCCATGGCGTTCTAGCCGAGCGGCTCGTGCCTCCCGCCGCTCAGCTGGCCCCCTCCGCTCGAGGGCGGCGGCTCAGTGCGCTCGGCGCGTCACGAGGTCGGCCAGGCCGACGAGCTCGGAGCGCGCCGCCCGGCTGAGCGGGGCATCCTCGATCGCGGCCGTCGCCTCGCGCACGGATCGCGCGATCATCGTCTCGACCGTGTCGACGGCCCCGCTGTCGCGGATCGTGGCCTGCAGGGTCGCGATCTGGTGCTCCGAGAGCTCGGGGTCGCCCAGCAGCTCGTCGATGAGGCGCGCCGCGGACGCGGGAAGAGCACGGCGCGCGAGCGCGATGAGGACGGTGCGCTTGCCCTCGCGGAGATCGTCGCCGGCGGGCTTGCCCGTCACCTCGGGATCGCCGAAGACTCCGAGCAGGTCGTCGCGCAGCTGGAAGGCGACGCCGAGCGGCAGGCCGAAGGCGCGCAGAGCGTCGACCTGCTCGGCCGTGCCGCCGGCCATGAGTCCGCCGAGCGCGAGCGGCGCCTCGATGGAGTACTTC
Organism: Yonghaparkia sp. Soil809; assembly: GCF_001429705.1. Taxonomy (NCBI): domain Bacteria; kingdom Bacillati; phylum Actinomycetota; class Actinomycetes; order Micrococcales; family Microbacteriaceae; genus Microcella; species Yonghaparkia sp. Soil809. Next base: position 893,966 of record NZ_LMSV01000002.1, on the reverse strand, counting down.
GCCGACTTGTATGTGACCACGCGGTGGGCGCGGGGGAGGAGGTCCTCCTCCGGAGCGTCGCGCCACGCCACCTCCTCGAGGATGTCGAGGTACTGGCCCATTGTCACCTCCGTGCGCATGACGTGGAACTCGTGGCGCGCGCGGCGGGCCGCCGAGCGGTCGGCGACGATCGACAGCCCCTCGGCGAGGAGCTCGTCGCTCCAGCCGAGCAGGAGATCGCCGAGCATGAGCGCGGAGGAGGTGCCGTACGAGGCGGCCGACCCGACCCACTCGCGGCGCGCGTGGTCGGTCTCGAATCGACGGTGCATCGACGGCATGCCCCGCCGAGTGTCGGAGTTGTCCATGATGTCGTCGTGGACGAGAGCCGCGGCGTGGAAGATCTCCAGTGCGGCGGCGAGGGCGATGACGGCGTCGAGCTCGGCGTGGTCGTCCATCTCGGCCAGGGGGTCGTCGGGCCTGACGGTGCCGGCGACGGCGTGCCACCCCCAGTAGGCGAAGAGCGCGCGGAACCTCTTGCCGCCCCGCAGGAGGTCGCGGGACGCGTCGATGAAGACGTCCAGCTCGTCCGCGATCGTCGCGAGGTGGGTCGAGCGATCGACCAGGAACGCGTCGAGCCGGGCGTTGACCAGGTCGACTAACCGCAATCTCTCAGGCACTCGCCTAGCCTATCCAGCGGCGCGAGCCTAGAATGGGGAGACGGTGGGAGCCTCCCAACCCGTATTCGCACCAAGGGGTCCACACATGCCGCTGTCGGAGCAGGAGCAGCGCCTCCTCGAAGAGATGGAGCGCAGCCTCTACCAGAACGACGCCGACTTCGTGGCGACCGTCTCGGGTCGTCGCGGTCGACCGAACTACACGCAGATCGTCCTGGGCTCCCTGCTCGCGATCGCCGGAGTCGCCACTCTCGTCGCGGGCGTGATCGTGCAGCTCCCGATCGTCGGCGTCATCGGCTTCGCGCTGATGCTCGGCGGGGTGCTCCTGGCCCTCACGCCCGGCAAGGCCGCGGCGAGTGCGCAGCCCGCGGGCTCAGCACCGCGCGCGTCCGCTCCGAAGCGCTCACGCTCGTCGTTCATGGACACGATCAACGAGCGGTGGGAACGTCGACAGGACGGCGACCAGGGCCGCTAGGGCCGGGCCCGCACCACAAGTCCCTCCGGGGCCGATCGAGAGATCGGCCCCTTTTTTCATGCCGCAGCGCTCCCGCGGGCCGGCGTCCGCCCCCGCGCGCTCCATTGCCCTCCCCGCACTCCACCGTCCTCCCCGCCCTCCACCGTCCTCCACCGCGATCGGCGGCGGCGCACTGACTCCCGGGGATCCGCGCTGTTCCGGGCCTTCGGACCGTCCGTCCGCGGCTCGGCGCGCGCTGCGACCCGGGCGAGGCGCGGGCGTCCTCGTGCTCCCCTCCACCGTCCTCCCCGCGGGCCTCCCGCGAGATCACGGGGGAGAAGTGCCCCCAATTCGGGCTACAGTGGCGTCGAGTGATAGCAAAGTGGAGCATTGTGGAGTAAAGTGGAGCGTACCTAGAACTTCCGGCCGGAGAAGAAGGGGGAGCGGACGATGTTCCTCGGCACGCACACCCCCAAGCTCGACGAGAAGGGGCGCATCATCCTTCCGGCGAAGTTCCGGGATGAGCTCGCCAACGGCCTCGTCCTCGCCCGCGGGCAGGAGCGCTGCATCTACGTCTTCAGCGCGGAGGGCTTCGCGGCGCAGGTCGAGAAGATCCGCCAGGCCCCGCTCACGAGCAAGCTCGCCCGCGACTACGTCCGCGTCTTCCTCTCCGGCGCGAGCGACGAGCGCCCCGACAAGCAGCACCGCGTCACGATCCCCGCGGCGCTGCGCGACTACGCCGGGCTCGACCGCGACCTCACGGTCATCGGCGCCGGCGACCGCGCCGAGATCTGGTCGACCGAGGCGTGGAACGCCTACTACGCCGAGAAGGAAGAAGCGTTCTCGAACACCGAGGAGGAGGTGATCCCGGGCCTCTTCTGATCGCGAGGGTCGGACTCCCAGCCGTCATCGCCCTGACATCACTTCCCCGGTGCCAGGTCGACGGATGGGGATCCGGGCCCCGCGCTCATCCACCGGAACGACATGATCGAGAACCGACACACTCCCGTCCTCCTCGCGCGCACGCTCGAGCTCCTCGGTCCCGCGCTCTCGCGCGAGGGCGCCGTCATGGTCGACGCGACCCTCGGCCTCGGCGGCCACACCGAGGCGGCGCTCGAGCGCTTCCCCGGCCTCACGGTCGTCGGACTCGATCGAGACACGGATGCCCTGGCCGCGTCGATCGCGCGCCTCGCGCGGTTCGGCGACCGCTTCCGCCCCATGCACACGGTCTACGACGGCATCGAGCAGGCACTGGCCTCGGTCGGCATCGACGAGGTCGATGCCGTGCTCTTCGATCTCGGAGTCTCCTCGATGCAGCTCGACGAGGCCGAGCGCGGCTTCGCCTACGCGCAGGACGCCCCGCTCGACATGCGCATGGACCGCACGACCGGCATCACCGCCGCCGAGGTCCTCGCGAGCTACCCGGAGGAGGAGCTCCGCCGCATCTTCTACGCGTACGGCGAGGAGAAGCTCGCGCCGCGCTACGCCCGCCGGATCGTCGAGGCGCGCGCCGCCCGCGCGATCGAGCGGAGCACCGACCTGAACCAGATCATCTTCGATGCGACGCCGCGCTCCGCGCAGCGGACCGGCCACCCTGCCAAGCGCGTCTACCAGGCGCTGCGCATCGAGGTGAACGCCGAGCTCTCCGCCCTCGAGGCCGCCCTCCCCGCCGCGCTCGACGTGCTCGCCGTCGGCGGCCGCATCGTCGTCCTCGCCTACCAGTCGCTGGAGGACCGCATCGTCAAGCGCGAGCTCGCCTCCCGTGTGCGGTCGACCGCCCCCGCGGGGCTGCCGATGGAGCTGCCGGAGCATGCTCCACGCTTCCGCCTGCTCGTCCGCGGCGCCGAGCTCGCGAGCGAGCAGGAGCGCGCCGTGAACCCGCGCGCCATCCCCGTCCGCCTCCGCGCGGCCGAGCGACTCGCGGCCGCAGCATGAGCGCCGTCCTCGCCCCCACGACCCCCCGTCGGGCCGCGGCTCCGAGCCCCCGCCGGGCGCCGCGGCCCGTGGAGGTCGTCACGACGCGAGAGCAGCGCCGATCCCGCCCGCGCGCCGTGTACGCGATCGTCGCGACCGCCGGCGCGTTCGCGATCCTTCTCGCCCAGCTCCTGCTCTCGATCGCGCTCTCGGAGGGCGCCTACAGGATCGCCGCGCTGCAGGCCAGCGCCGTGGAGCTCGATCGCAACGCGCAGGTGCTCACCGAGAGCCTCGACACTCTGCGGTCTCCGCAGAACCTCGCGGCCAATGCCGAATCGCTCGGCATGGTCGCCAACGCCAGCCCCGCGTATCTGCGGCTGGCCGACGCGACGGTGCTCGGAGCGCCCGTCGCGGCAGGCGCCGGAGCAGGAGTGCTCGACGGGCGCGACAGCATGATCGGCAATGTGCTGCTGGCCGATGTGCCGCTGGTGACTCCGGCGTCGACAGGGGAGGTCGCGGGCGTTTCACCCGGGCCGTCGGCGCCGGGGTCGGTAGCCTCGGGCGGAATCGCCGCGACGGGTCCGACCGCTCCCGCGGCACCGGCGCCTGGCGCGGTCCAGCCGGCCGCGCCGGCGGCGCCCGCCGCCCCGACGACGATCCCGTCGCCCGTGACCAACTGACGCAGCACCGAAGGGGGAGGCCGACATCGTGATCGCCGTCCGACGCACTCGCCGCCGACTGGCGCTCACCGTCCTCCTGGTCGCCGCCGTCCTCCTCGCCTTCCTCGTCCGGCTCATCGACATCCAGGTCGTCCGAGCGGGCGAGCTCGCCGAGCAGTCGGAGGCCCGCCGATCGATCCCGCAGGTGCTGCAGGGGGCGCGTGGAGACATCGTCGATCGCAACGGGGTCGTGCTCGCCGACACCGTCTACCGATACGACATCACCGTGTCGCCGCGATTCGTCGCCCCTTCGACGATCCTCGACGAGACGACGGGCGAGCGGACGACGCGCTCGGTGGAGGACGCCCTCGGGCAGCTCGCGGCGCTCACCGGGCAGGATCCGCTGCAGCTGAAGTCGCTCATCGATGCGGAGCTCGCCGCCGACCCGGAGGACGACTTCGCCTACCTCGTGCGCGGCGTCGAGACCGAGGTGTATCAGGCCGTGCGCGAGCTGCGCATCCCGTGGGTGTACTTCGAGCGGCAGCCGGCGCGGGCCTACCCGAACGGGCAGGTCGCCGGCAACCTCGTGGGCTTCCTCGGGACCGATGGCCCGCAGACGGGACTCGAGCTCTCGGCAGACGCGTGCCTCGCGGCGACCGACGGCACCTCGACCTACGAGCGCGGCGCCGACGGCGTCCGTCTCCCGGGCACCACGGTCGTCGAGCAGGAGCCCGTCGACGGCGGGACGCTCGAGCTCACGATCGACCGCGACGTGCAGTGGTTCGCGCAGCAGGCGATCGCCGAGCAGGCGAGCGCGATCGGCGCCGACTGGGCGACGGCCTTCGTCGTGCGCGTCGCCGACGGCGCGGTCGTCGCGGCCGCCGACTGGCCGACCGTCGACCCCAACGACGTCAACGGTACGCCGGCCGACAACCTCGGCGCGCGCAGCTTCACGGCGCCCTACGAGCCCGGCTCGACGATCAAGGCGCTGACCTTCGCGGCGCTGCTCGACGAAGGGGTCACGACCCCGACGGAGAAGTTCACGGTGCCGGGCCGGTACGCGACGATCCTCAACTACACGATCGGGGATGCCTGGGCGCACGGCGACCTGCCGCTCACGACCGCGGGCATCCTCATGAACTCCTCCAACGTCGGCACCTCGATGGTGGTCGAGCGCACGAGCCTCGAGCAGCGGGCCGAGATGCTCCAGCGCTACGGGCTCGACGAGCCGACCGCGGTCGGGTTCCTCGGCGAGGAGGGCGGCGACATCCAGGACCCGGCGTCGATCGACGGCCACAGCGCGTTCACCCAGATGTTCGGCCAGGGCATGACGGCGACGAGCGCGCAGGTCGCGAGCGCCTACCAGGCGATCGCGAACGGGGGCGTGCACATGCCGCTCACCCTCGTGGCGGGGTGCCGGCACACCGACGGCACGGTCACCATGCAGCCGACGGGCGAGGGCGAGCGCATCCTGTCGCAGGAGGCCGCCGACACGACCGTCTCGATCCTGGAGTCGGTCGTGACCGACGGATTCCTGTCCTCGCAGCTGAGCATCCCCGGCTATCGCGTCGCCGCGAAGACCGGCACCGCCGAGGTCGCGGAGAACGGGCGCTACGGCGGCCAGCGCATCGTGTCGCTCGCCGGCATGGCGCCCGCCGATGATCCGCAGTTCGTGGTCGTCGTCACGCTCGCGCGTCCCGATACGATGAAGACGTCGGCTGCTGCGGCGCCCACCTTCCGGTCGATCATGACGCAAGTGCTCAAGACATTCCGGGTGCCGCCCTCGACGCAGCCCGCGCAGAGCCCGCCCCTCACGTGGTAGGTCCGGTCGAGAAAGAGGTCGTGTTGTCCGGTCGCATCCCCCCCGTCCTGCGGCCCGAGCACCCCTCCGCTCGTCCCCTCGGCGGACTCGTGGAGGAGTTCGGCATCGAGGTCGCGCACGGCCGCACCGACGGCGTCGAGGTCATGGGGATCACGCTCGCGACGAGCGACCTGCAGCCCGGCGACCTGTACGTCGGCATCCGCGGCCAGCACCGCCACGGGGCCGAGTTCGCGCCGGCTGCCGTCGAGGCGGGCGCCGTCGCGATCCTGACGGATGCCGCGGGGGCTGAGCTCGCGTCGGGGCTCGAGGTGCCCGTCCTCGTCGTCGACGACCCGCGAGCCGCGCTCGGAGAGCTCGCGGCGTGGGTGTACCGGACCCGCGAGGAGCCGCCGCTGCTCTTCGGCGTGACCGGCACGAACGGGAAGACCTCGACCGCCTACCTGCTCGACGGGATCCTCCGTCAGCTCGATCTCGTCACGGGGCTCTCGTCGACCGCCGAGCGCAAGATCGGCGAGCTGACCGTCGTGAGCCGCCTCACGACGCCCGAGGCGAGCGAGATGCACGCGCTCCTGGCGCGCATGCGCGAGGCCGGGGTCCGCGCCGTCGCCGTCGAGGTCAGCGCGCAGGCCCTCAGCCGGCACCGCGTGGACGGCATCGTCTTCGACGTCGCGGGCTTCACCAACCTCAGCCACGACCACCTCGACGACTACGCGGACATGGAGGAGTACTTCCAGGCGAAGCTCCCGCTCTTCCAGCCCGATCGCGCGAAGCGCGGCGTCGTCTCGCTCGACTCGCCCTACGGCGAGCGGGTCGTGGAGTCGGCGCGCATCCCCGTCACCACGATCTCGGCCCGGCCCGGGGTCGACGCCGAGTGGCGCGTCGAGCTCACGGAGGAGGAGCCGGCGTTCACGGGCTTCCGTCTGACCGGCCCCGACGGCCGCTCGCTCACCACGCGCGTCCCGCTCATCGGGTGGCACATGGCCGCCAACGCCGGGCTCGCGCTCGTCATGATGGTCGAGGCGGGCTTCGACCTCGCCGTCATCGGGCAGGCGCTCGGCGAGACCGGCATCGACGCGTACCTCCCCGGGCGCACCGAGCGCGTCTCAGGAGATCGCGGCCCGAGCGTCTACGTCGACTTCGGCCACAGCGCCGACGCGTTCGAGCAGACGCTCGGCGCCGTGCGCAGCTTCACGACCGGCCGAACGATCATGGTCTTCGGCGCCGATGGCGACCGCGACGCCACCAAGCGGCACGAGATGGCGCGCGTCGCCGCCGAGGGCTGCGACGTGCTCGTCATCACCGACCACCACCCGCGCTTCGAGGACCCGGCGTCCATCCGCGCCACCCTGATCGAGGGCGCCGCGCTCGCGACCAATAAGCCTGAGATCCACGAGGTGAGCCCGCCCGAGGCGGCGATCCGCGTCGCGGTCGGCCTCGCGGAGGAGGGCGACTCCATCCTGTGGGCGGGGCCCGGGCACCAGGACTACCGCGACATCCGCGGGGTGCGGACCGAGTACTCCGCCCGCGAGGAGGCGCGCGCCGCCCTCCGCGAGGCCGGCTGGCCGACGCGATGACCGCCGCGCTCGTGGTCGACGACGTCGAGCACCGGCTCGACGGCGCGGTCGTGACGATCCGCGGCGCTCAGGGCTCGACCCTCATGCGTCTCGATGCGCTCGGCGACGCCGCGGTCGACGCGGCCGTCGAGGCGGTCCGCGCCGCGCTCGAGGCGGGCGCGACGCTCGAGGAGGCCGCGAGGGCGGGGGAGGGCGTCGGGGAGATCCCCGGGCGATGCCGCCGCACCCGCACCTCCGACGGCATCACGATCATCGACGACACGCGGGCGACGACCGCGACGGAGGTGAGGCGCTCGCTCAAGGTGCTCGCCGACGCCACGCGCGGCGTCGCCCGCTCGTTCGCCGTCGTGGGCGAGCTCGTGAGCGAGCAGGCCGACTGGTTCGAGGACCACGACCAGCTCGGACGGCTCGTCGTGCGCCTCGACATCGGCCAGCTCATCGTCGTCGGCCACGGCGCGCGCCACACGAGCACCGCCGCCGGGCTCGAGGGCTCGTGGGACGGGGAGTCGCTCCTCGTCGACGACGTCGACGCGGCCTACGATGAACTCCGAGCCCGGCTCGCGCCGGGCGACGCGGTGCTCGTGAGCGCCGCCGGAGTCACCCCGCTCGCCACCCTGATCGCCCGCCTGACGGAGGAGACCGCATGAGAGCCCTGCTCCTGTCGGGGGCCTTCTCGCTGGCCTTCACCCTCCTGCTGACGCCGCTGTTCATCCGCCTCTTCCGGCGCCTGGAGTGGGGCCAGTTCATCCGCGACGACGGTCCGCAGACGCACCACACCAAGCGCGGCACGCCCACGATGGGCGGCATCATCGTCATCTTCGGCTCGGTGCTCGGGTACTTCTTCGGCCACCTCGTCGATCAGACGGCGCCCACGCAGAGCGCGATGCTCGTCCTGCTGCTCATGGTGGGCCTCGGGCTCGTCGGATTCATCGACGACTTCATGAAGGTGCGCAATCAGCGCAGCCTCGGGCTGACGGGCTGGGCGAAGGTCGCCGGGCAGGTCGTCGTCGCCTCCGGCTTCGCGATCCTCGCGATCTCGTACCCGGACGCCGACGGGCAGACGGCCGCGTCGACGATGGTCTCCGGAGTCCGCGACATCCCGTGGCTCGATTTCGCCGCGCTCGGGGCGATCGGCATCGTCCTCTTCGTGCTGTGGATCAACCTCATCGTCGTGAGCACCTCGAACGCCGTGAACGTCGCGGACGGGCTCGATGGCCTCGCGACCGGCTCGGCGATCCTCGCAGTGGCGTCGTACATCATCATCGCGTTCTGGCAGTTCAACCAGAACTGCTTCAACCCCAACCTCGACCCCGAGCTCGCCTACAAGTGCTACGAGGTGCGCGCCGACTCTCTCGACATCGCGATCGTCTCGGCCGCGATCGCCGCGTCGCTCATCGGCTTCCTCTGGTGGAACACCTCGCCCGCGCAGGTGTTCATGGGCGACACCGGGTCGCTCGGGATCGGCGGCGCGATCGCCGGCCTCGCGATCGTGACGCGCACCGAGCTCCTGCTCGTCCTCATCGGCGGCCTGTTCCTCATCGTCACGGGCTCGGTCATCGTTCAGCGGGTCTACTTCAAGCTCACCAAGGGCAAGCGCATCTTCCTCATGAGCCCGCTGCACCACCACTTCGAGCTCAAGGGCTGGGCCGAGGTCACCGTCGTCGTGCGCTTCTGGCTCATCGCCGGTCTCTTCGTCGCGGTCGGAGTCGGCCTCTTCTACCTCGAATGGGTGAGCCAGTAACCGTGAACCGCCTCGACGACCTGACCAGCTGGCACGCCGACTGGTCCGGGCTCCGCGTCCTCGTGCTGGGCCTCGGCGTCACGGGCTTCGCCGCCGCCGACACCCTCGCCGAGCTCGGAGCGCAGGTCGCGGTCGCCGCACGCAATCCCGATGACGATCGCGCGCGCATCCTGCCCGTCATCGGCGTCGAGCTGATCGAGCTCGAGGGCTCCGATGAGGATGCCCTGCCGCGGCTCGCCGCCCTCGAGCCCGAGCTGCTCATCGTCTCGCCGGGCTTCCGCCCCGATCACGCGATCCTCCGCTGGGCCGAGGCGCACGGGATCCCGATGTGGGGCGACATCGAGCTCGCCTGGCGCGTGCGCGACAAGATCGCGCCCGCCGCGCAGTGGGTGCTCATCACGGGGACGAACGGCAAGACCACGACGACGCAGCTGACGGCGACCATGCTGAGGGAGGCGGGGATCCGCGCCGCGCCCTGCGGGAACATCGGGATCCCGGTGCTCGACGCCGTGCGCGACCCCGCCGGCTTCGACGTGCTCGTCGTCGAGCTCTCGAGCTTCCAGCTGCACCAGCTGCCGACCGAGGGCCCGGGTGCTCTCGGGCCGATCGCGTCCGCGTGCCTCAATCTCGCGGAGGATCACTACGACTGGCACGGCTCGGCCGAGGCGTACCGCGACGCGAAGGCGAAGGTCTACGCCAACACCCTCCTCGCGTGCGTCTACAACCGCGCCGACGCTGCGACCATGCGGATGGTCGAGGAGGCCGATGTCGTCGACGGCGCTCGCGCGATCGGCTTCGGCACCGACACGCCCGGCCCGAGCGACGTCGGCGTGGTCGACGACATCCTCGTCGACCGCGCCTTCCTCGACGACCGTCACCGCTCCGCCCTCGAGCTCGGCACGCTCGCCGACGTGAGGATCGCGGGACTCGCGACACCCCACGGCCTCGCGAACGCCCTCGCCGCCGCCGCGCTCGCGCGCGCCGCGGGGGCCCCGCCGCTCGCCGTCCGCGACGGGCTGCGCGCCTTCCGCGTCGACCACCACCGCACCGAGATCGTCCGAGACGAGGGGGGCGTCATGTGGGTCGACGACTCCAAGGCGACCAACCCCCACGCGGCGAACTCCGCGCTCAGCGCCTTCCGCTCGGTCGTGTGGATCGTCGGCGGGCTGCTCAAGGGCGTGGAGATCGACGCGCTCGTGGAGACGCACCGCGAGCGCCTGCGCGCCGCGGTCGTCGTCGGCGTCGATCGCGCGGCGGTCCTCGCGGCGTTCGGGCGACACGCGCCGGAGCTCCCCGTGTTCGAGGTCGAGGCCGACGACACTGAGCAGGTGATGCCGGTCGCCGTGCGACTGGCGGCCGCTGCGGCGCACGATGGCGACACCGTGCTCCTCGCGCCCGCCGCGGCATCGATGGACCAGTTCGCCGACTACGCCGACCGCGGCCGTCGGTTCCAGGCCGCGGTGCGCGAGCACCACGACCCGAGCTGAATCCGACCGAGGCGACGACCGGGGGAAGGGGGATCGCGTGACCGCGACGCGACCGCCGCACGGCACGGACCGCACGGCCCGCTCGGCCGGCGCCTCCGCGCCCGCCCACGGCGGGGCGGCGATCGTCGCCGTGCGCCGCCTGTTCACCGCGCAGAGCGCCGACTGGATGCTCGTGCTCGGTACGACGATCTTCCTGGTGCTGCTCGGGCTGGTCATGGTCCTCTCCAGCTCGTTCGTGCAGTCCGGAAAGGGCGGAGGGGACTTCTTCGGGATCTTCCTGCGTCAGGGTCTCTTTGCCCTGATCGGCATCCCGGTCATGCTCCTGGTCTCCCGGCTGCCCGCGATCTTCTGGCGGCGCTGGGCCCGCAATGCCGTGCTGCTCGGGCTTGGGCTCCAGCTGCTCGTGTTCGTGCCCGGCATCGGTCTGGAGTACGGCAACAATCGCAACTGGATCAGCATCGCCGGCTTCAACGCGCAGCCGAGCGAGTTCCTCAAACTCGCGCTCGTCGTCTGGCTCGCGACCGTCCTCGCTGGCCGCGCCGATCACTTCACCGACTGGCGGAGCGTCGTCATCCCCGCTCTGCCCGTCTCGGGGTTCGCGATCGCGATGGTGCTCCTCGGTCAGGATCTCGGGACCGTCACGATCATGGCCGCGATCGTCCTCGCCGCCCTGTTCTTCGCCGGCGCGCCCATGCGTCACATCCTCGGACTCGTCGCGCTGGGCGCAGGTGGCGCGGTGCTCTTCGCGCTCTCCGGCGCCTCGCGCTCCGATCGCATCAGCGCGTGGCTCAACGGCTGCACGCCCGAGCAGCTCGAGGACGTCTGCTGGCAGCCCATGCACGGCATGTGGGCGCTCGGCTCCGGCGGCGTCTTCGGGGTCGGCCTCGGCAACTCGGCGCTCAAGTGGTCGTGGCTGCCGCACGCCGAGAGCGACTACATCTTCGCGATCGTCGGCGAGGAGCTCGGGCTCGTCGGCACGATGCTGGTCCTCCTCCTCTTCGCCGTGCTCGCGGTCGGCATGGTGCGGCTCATGCGCGCCCACACGGATCCCTTCCGCCGCATCGCGACGGGTGCCGTTCTCGTCTGGATCGTCGGCCAGGCCTTCGTCAACGTCGCCGTCGTCCTCGGCATGCTCCCCGTTCTGGGCGTGCCGCTTCCCCTCATCTCCTACGGGGGCTCCGCACTTGTCGCGACACTGGTCGCGATCGGCGTCGTGCTCTCCCTCGCCCGCGACGTGCACCCGGGGCCGCGCCCGTGACGACCGCGCTGCTCGCCGGCGGCGGCACCGCCGGCCACGTGAACCCCCTGCTCGCTCTCGCGGACCACTGGCGCGCGGTCGAGCCCGAGGTGGGCATCCTCGCCCTCGGCACGGCCGGCGGCCTCGAGGAGCGCCTCGTCCCCGCCCGCGGCTACGAGCTCCTGACCATCCCGCGCGTGCCCTTCCCGCGCCGCCCGAACGCGGCGGCGCTGCGGTTCCCGCGCGCCTTCCGCGATGCCGTCGACCAGACCCGTGCGATCATCCGCGAGCGGGGGGCGGATGTCGTGGTCGGCTTCGGCGGGTACGCCTCGGCCCCCGCGTACGTCGCCGCACGTCTCGAGCGCGTGCCGATCGTGGCGCACGAGGCGAACGCCCGCCCGGGCATCGCCAACCGGCTCGCCGGCTGGCTCGGCGGCCGCGTCGGCACGACCTTCCCCGGCACCCCGCTGCGGGGCGCGCGGGTCGTCGGCATGCCGCTGCGCCGCGAGATCGTCGAGCTCGACCGGGTGGCTCTGCGCCCGCAGGCCGTCGCGCACTTCGGCCTCGACCCCGAGAGGCCGACGCTCCTGGTCACGGGCGGATCGACGGGGGCGAAGCGGCTCAACGAGACGATCGGCGAGTCGATCGCGCACCTCCTCGGCTCGGGCTGGAACGTCCTCCACATCACGGGCCGCGACCGCGGCGGCGCCGACCCGGGCCTGCCGGGCTACCGCGTCATGGAGTACTGCGACCGCATGGATCTCGCGTTCGCCGCGGCCGACCTCGTCGTGTGCCGCTCGGGCTCGGCGACGGTGAGCGAGCTCGCCGCCGTGGGGCTGCCCTCGATCCTCGTCCCGTACCCGGTCGGCAACGGCGAGCAACGTCTCAACGCGCGCGAGCTCGTCGCCGCCGGCGGTGCGCGACTCGTCGACGACGCCGCCTTCACCCCCGCGTTCGTGACGGGCGAGCTCGTCCCGCTCCTGACCGGGCGCGCCGAGATCGCGCGCATGGCGGCGGCGGCGCAGTCGGTCGGGCGGCGCGACGGCAGCGCGGCTCTCCTCGCCCTCGTGCGCGAGGCCCTGGCCTCGTCGACCCCGTAGGGTGAACGGCGATATGACGATCAAGCCCGACCCCAGCCTCGTCCTCCCCGATGACCTCGGCCGCCTCCACTTCGTCGGAATCGGCGGCTCGGGCATGAGCGGCATCGCCCGCCTGTTCCACGAGCGGGGCGTCGCCGTGACCGGGAGCGACCGGTCGGACTCCGCGACCGTCAAGGCGCTGCGCGAGCTGGGCATCCCCGTCGCGATCGGGCACGACGCCGCCCACGTGGGCGACGCCGACACGCTCGTCGTGACCGGCGCGCTGTGGGTCGAGAACCCCGAGTACCAGGAGGCCCTGCGCCGCGGCCTGCCCGTCCTGCACCGCTCGCAGGCCCTCGCCTGGCTCGTGCGCGGCGAGCGCCTGGTGGCCGTCGCGGGCGCCCACGGCAAGTCGACGTCGACGGGGATGCTCGTCACGGCCCTGCGCGCCCTCGACCGCGATCCCTCCTTCGTGAACGGCGCCGTGATCCAGGGCGCGAACACCTCCTCGGCCTGGGGCGAGGGGGATCTCTTCGTGGTGGAGGCCGACGAGTCCGACGGGTCGTTCCTCCTCTACGACACCGCCATCGCGCTCATCACCAACATCGACACCGACCACCTCGACCACTACGGCTCGGCCGAGGCGATCGCGGAGGCCTTCGTGGAGTTCGCGGCGGCGGCGACCGAGCTCGTCGTGCTCTCGGCGGACGACGCCGGAACGCGGGCGCTGCACGGCGCCCTGCTCGCCCGCAGGGCCGCGCCGCGCATCCTCACCTTCGGCGAGGCCGCCGACGCCGACGTGCGCCTCACCGCGGTGAGCGAGACCGGCCCGATCGCGTTCACGATCGCCGCCGACGGCGCGGAGGCGCACGGCCAGCTCGGCGTGCCCGGCCGGCACAACGCGCTCAACGCGGCGGGAGTCGTCGCGGTGCTCGTCGGCCTCGGCGTCCCGCTCGCGGACGCGGTCGGCGCGCTCGACGGCTTCGCCGGCACCCTGCGCCGCTTCGAGTCGCACGGCGAGGCCGCGGGCGTGCGCCTCTACGACGACTACGCGCACCACCCGACCGAGGTCGCGGCGGCGCTGCAGACGGCGCGCTCGGTCGTCGGCGACCACCGCGTGATCGCGATCCACCAGCCGCACCTGTACAGCCGCACGCAGGCGATGGCGGGCGACTTCGCCGCGGTCTACGAGCGGCTCGCCGACCACACGGTCGTGCTCGACGTCTACGGGGCGCGCGAGGACCCGATCCCCGGCGTCACGGGCGCCCTCGTGACCGACGCCTTCCGCGACCCTGCGCGCGTCGACTACCGCCCCGACTGGAGCGCGGCCGCCGTGCGCGTCGCCGAGATCGCCCGCCCCGGCGACATCGTCATGACGCTCTCGTGCGGCGATGTCTACCGCATCCTCCCGAGCGTGCACGAGGCGATCGTCTCTGCGAGTGCCGACGCGAGCGCCGTCGTCGGCGCCGGTGCGGGGGATGCCCCCGCCGGCACCGCCGAGGAGCCCGCCCGGTGAAGCGCCCCGAGGGCTTCGATCGCGGGCGCCAGCCCGGGTCGGGCTCGCCCTCGGGCTCCGGCTCCGCGGCCTCCCGGCCCGCGGGTCGCGGCGGCGCGACCGGCCCGGCCGCCCCGCCGAGCCCGTCGGCCGCGCCCGAGGCGCGCACCCCCCGTCCCTCCCGGCCGCGCTCGCGCCCCTCGCCGCCCGAGCCGGACGGCGCCGCGCACGGGTCGACCACCGGCCCCGTCCCCCTCCCGCGCCGCGGGTCGCGCCCTCGCCTGATCCCCGCCCGCTCGATCGACCCCGTCGAGCAGGCGCGCCGCCGCGCCGACCACCTGGAGCGTTCGGCGGCGCGCGCCGCGCGTCGCGCGGAGCGGGCCGAGGCGCGCAGGTTCACGCGCCGTTCGCGTCGGCGCCGACTGCTCACATGGGGCTCGGTCGCGGTGCTCACGGCGCTGCTCGCGACGGTCGTCGCCGTCACGCTGTCGCCGCTCATGGCCCTCACGGACATCCGCGTCACCGGCACGGTGCGTCTCGACCCGGCAGCGGTGGGCGGAGCGCTGGACCGGCACCGCGACACCCCGCTCGCGCTGCTCGACGAGGGGGGCATCCGCTCCGATCTGGAGGAGTTCGCCCTCATCCGGTCGTACTCGCTCGAGGTCGTTCCGCCGCACTCGCTCGTCGTGCGCATCGTGGAGCGGGCACCCATCGGCGCCGTCGAGCGCGGCGAGGCCTTCGATCTGGTCGATGCGGCCGGCGTGGTCGTGGAGTCGTCGCCCGAGCGGCCGACGGGCGTGCCGCTCATCCGGGCGGGGGAGGCCGACCCCGACGAGGCGGCGTTCCGCTCGGTCGCGGAGGTGCTCGATGCTCTGCCGGACGAGCTCGCGTCCCGGGTCGACGTCGTGACCGCGTCGACGCGCGACGACGTCGCCTTCACGATCCGCGACCTGGGCCACCGGGTCGTGTGGGGGAGTGCGGAGCGCTCGGCGTTCAAGACGCGCGTGCTCGAGGCCGCGATCGCCGTGAACGACCCGGCGGTGTCGTGGCAGTTCGACGTCTCGGCGCCCGATAGCGTCATCGTCCGCCGGCTCTGAGGGCACGGACCCGGCCGCGCCCCGTCGCGCGGGCGGGTCTCGCGCGCAATCGCTCCGACACGCGGCGCGCTTGAGGGCGCTGCGCCCCTCGCGCCCCTACCGTCATGTCTCAGGAGTACATACTGAGCATAACTTTAGACCTCAACTGGAGGTTTAGGGTTTGACGCGGAGGCCGGACGTGACCAGCAACCAGAACTACCTCGCCGTGATCAAGGTCGTCGGCATCGGCGGCGGCGGTGTCAACGCGGTGAACCGCATGATCGAGCTCGGCCTGCGCGGGGTGGAGTTCATCGCCATCAACACCGACGCGCAGGCGCTGCTCATGAGCGACGCCGACGTCAAACTCGACGTCGGGCGCGAGCTCACGCGCGGTCTCGGCGCGGGCGCCGACCCCGAGGTCGGCCGCCGTGCGGCGGAGGACCACGCTGAGGAGATCGAGGAGGCCCTCGCGGGCGCCGACATGGTCTTCGTCACCGCGGGCGAGGGCGGCGGCACCGGCACGGGCGGCGCGCCCGTCGTCGCGCGCATCGCCAAGTCGATCGGCGCGCTCACGATCGGCGTCGTCACGAAGCCCTTCAGCTTCGAGGGCAAGCGCCGTCAGGCGCAGGCGGAGGACGGCGTCGCGGCCCTCAAGAACGAGGTCGACACGCTCATCGTCGTCCCCAACGACCGGCTGCTCGAGATCTCCGACCGCGGCATCAGCATGCTCGAGGCCTTCGCGACCGCCGACCAGGTGCTCCTCGCCGGCGTCCAGGGCATCACCGACCTCATCACGACCCCCGGTCTCATCAACCTCGACTTCGCCGACGTCAAGAGCGTCATGCAGGGCGCGGGAAGCGCCCTCATGGGCATCGGCTCCAGCCGCGGAGCCGATCGCGCCATCAAGGCCGCCGAGCTCGCCGTCGCGAGCCCGCTGCTGGAGGCGAGCATCGACGGCGCCCACGGCGTGCTCCTGTCGATCCAGGGCGGCTCGAATCTCGGCATCTTCGAGATCAACGACGCCGCGAAGCTCGTGCAGGAGGCAGTGCACCCCGAGGCCAACATCATCTTCGGCGCGGTCATCGATGACTCGCTCGGCGACGAGGTGCGCGTCACCGTCATCGCGGCCGGGTTCGACGGCGGCGAGCCGACGACCGTGCAGAAGGACCGCCGCTCGAGCTTCGTGCCCGCCGCCCCCGGAGAGCGTGTCACCGCTCAGCCCGGCGACTCGGCGCCTGAGGCGGGGCACGCGCCCGTTCTCGCCGCAACCGCGCCGATCGACCCGCTCGAGGTCGAGGCCGACAGCGACGACGACCTCGACATCCCCGAGTTCCTCCGCTGACCCGCGTGACGGCCTCGCCCGAGCTCGCCGAGCGCTACGCCGCCGTGACGGCGGGCATCGCCGACGCGTGCGCGCGCGCGGGGCGATCGCCGGAGGAGCTGACGCTCATCGTGGTGACGAAGTTCCACCCCGCGCAGCTCGTGCGCGAGCTCGTCGAGCTCGGCGTGCGGCACGTGGGCGAGAACCGGCACCAGGACGCGGCGCCGAAGGCCGCCGAGCTCGCCGATCTGCCGCTCACCTGGCATTTCGTGGGGCAGCTGCAGTCGAACAAGGCGAAGGCCGTCGCCCGCTACGCCGACGTGATCCACTCCGTCGACCGCGCATCCCTCGTCACCGCGCTCGCGGGCGCCGAGCGCGCGGTCGACGTCTTCCTCGAGATCAACCTCACCGACGACCCCGGTCGCGGCGGAGTCTCGCCCGATCGCGTCGAGGAGCTCGCCGAGGCCGTCCTCCAGACGGAGCGCCTGCGCCTGCGCGGCGTCATGGGCGTCGCGCCCCTCGACGAGGATGCCCGTACGGCCTTCGCGCGACTGCGCGCGATCGGCGACCGCGTGCGCACGATCGCGCCCGAGGCAACCGACCTCTCGGCCGGGATGTCGGGCGACTACGCCGAGGCCATCGCCGAGGGGGCGACACACCTTCGGATCGGGACCGCAATCACCGGAAAACGTCCGGCGCCCCAATAGCCTGCAAGAGCACCACGACTCGAAGGACGCCTCATGACGAACCCGCTTCGCAAGACCATGGTCTACCTCGGCCTCGCCGATGAAGAGGTCGAGTACGACGCTCCCGCCGAGCAGCGCGACCACCGTGCGCAGCCCGCGCCCTCCGTCGCCGCGGTGCCCGCTCCGGGTCCGCAGCGCGCCCCCGTGACGCCTCTGCGTCGCTCCGCCCCGACACGGAATGCCGCACCCTCCGACATGAACGAGATCCTCACCGTCCACCCGCGCCACTACAAGGACGCGCAGGTCATCGCCGAGAGCTTCCGCGAGGGAATCCCCGTCATCATCAACCTCTCGCAGATGACCGAGTCCGAGGCGCGTCGCCTCGTCGACTTCGCGAGCGGTCTGTCGCAGGGTCTCTACGGCAAGATCGAGCGCGTCACGAGCAAGGTCTTCCTGCTCTCGCCCTCGCACGTCGCGGTGAGCGGCGAGCAGGCCGAGGCGGAGCCGGACGTCGACGCATCGTTCCTCTCCTGAGCCGTCGAATCCGCGGGCGAGTCCGGCCGCGCGCCGCGCGCCGTGGCTCCCAGTGTGACCTGACAGACTGACCGTCGTGCAGGCCGTCCTCTCCATCGTGTTCGGCGTGATCTACGTCGCGCTTCTCATCGTCTTCCTCGCCATGTGGGCGCGATTCGTCTTCGACTGGATCCAGGCGCTCAATCGCGGATGGCGCCCGACGGGCGCCGTGGTCGTCGCCGCCGAGGTCAGCTACACGCTCACCGATCCGCCGATCCGGGCCGTCCGCCGGGTCATCCCGCCCATCCGGCTGGGCATGATCCAGCTCGATCTGGCCTGGACGATCGTCATGATCGCCCTCTTCATCGCGATGTCGATCGCCAGCTCGCTCATGGGCGCGCGCTGAGCCTTCGCGGCGCGAGACTCCCCTGACGCGTCGAGCGTCGAGTGGGTAGGGTGGGGTAACCGATGTGACGCGTGTGGTTCGCTGTTGCTAGCGTTATCCCATCGTTATCCGACCGCTCTCCAGAAAGTTCCGAGGTAGCACGGAATGGCCCTCACTCCCGAAGACGTCGTCAACAAGCGCTTCCAGTCGACCAAGTTCCGCGAGGGATACGACCAGGACGAGGTCGATGACTTCCTCGACGAGATCGTCGTCGAGTTCCGTCGCCTGAACCAGGAGAACGACGAGCTCAAGCAGCGCCTGGTCGCCGCCGACGCCCGCATCGCCGAGCTGCAGCGCAGCGGCGGCGCTGCTCCCGCCGCGGAGCAGCCGGCCCCGCAGCCCGTCGCCTCCGTCCCCGCAGCCTCGACGCCCGCGTACTCGGCTCCGGCCGCCCCGGCTCCGGCCTCGGCGCCCGCCGCCCAGGACGCCTCGCTCGAGACGACGAGCACGAACAACCTGCTGCAGCTCGCCCGCCGCCTCCACGAGGAGCACGTCCGGGAGGGCATCGCCAAGCGCGACGAGCTCATCGCCGAGGGCCAGGCGACCGCCCAGCGCCTCGTCTCCGAGGCCGAGGGCCAGCAGCGCCAGATCGTCGACCAGCTCCAGGCGGAGAAGACGACCCTCGAGGCCCGGGTGGAGGAGCTGCGCGTGTTCGAGCGCGAGTACCGCAACCAGCTCCGCACCTACATCCAGGGCCAGCTGCGCGAGCTCGAGGGCTCGAGTGCCGCGACGGGTCAGCCCGAGGCCGCCGCTCCCGGCTCCGCGGCCGGCCCCGTGGGCTCCGCGCCCGTCGGCGCCCCCGGCTCCGCGCAGTTCCCGGGCTCCGCGCCGAGCTTCGGCCAGCCGCAGCAGACGCCGGGCCAGTACCCGGGCTACGGCTCCTGAGCATCACCCTCCGTCGGGGACGGGGAGGGGTTTCGTGACCGAGTCGCGCGCCCTCCCCGTCCCCGACGGGCTTTCCGGCGAACGCGTCGACGCCGCCCTCGCGAAGCTCCTCGGCTTCTCGCGCACCTTCGCCGCGGAGGTCGCGGAGGCCGGAGGAGTCACGGTCGACGGCCGCACCCTCGGCAAGTCCGACCGGCTTCCGCGCGACGCCTGGCTCGAGGTCTCGTGGGAGCCCCGTCGCGAGCCCTCGATCGAGCCCATCGCCGTCGACAACCTCCGCATCGTGCACGATGACGACGACCTCGTGGTGATCGACAAGCCCGTCGGGGTGGCCGCGCACCCGAGCGTCGGCTGGGAGGGCCCCACCGTCCTCGGTGCGCTGGCCGCCGCGGGCTTCCGCATCGCGACCTCCGGCCCCGCCGAGCGCGCGGGCATCGTGCACCGCCTCGATGCGGGCACGAGCGGACTCATGGTCGTCGCGAAGACCGAGGCGGCCTATCGCGAGCTCAAACGGCTCTTCCACGACCGCGAGGTCAGCAAGATCTACCACGCGATCGTGCAGGGCCACCCCGACCCGTTCTCCGGCACGATCGACGCGCCCATCGGCCGGCACCCGGGCTCGGCTTGGAAGTTCGCGGTCGTCGCCGACGGCAAGCCCTCCGTGACGCACTACGACACGCTCGAGGCGTTCCCCTCCGCGACCCTGCTCGAGATCCACCTCGAGACGGGGCGCACCCACCAGATCCGCGTGCACATGGCCGCCCAGCGGCACCCCTGCGTCGGCGATGCGATGTACGGCGCCGACCCGACGCTCAGCGCTCGGCTGGGGCTCACTCGCCAGTGGCTCCACGCCATGCGGCTCGGTTTCCGGCACCCCGCCACGGGCGCCGACGTCGAGTTCTCGTCGGTCTACCCCGACGATCTCCAGCACGCGCTCGACGTGCTCCGAGCATCCTGACCGGTCGTTCTCGGCGACGGATGCGCGGCTCGCGCGACGCGCCCGCGACACGCCGATCGGCCCTCCGGCGCGACCTAGACTGATGACCCCGCACGCCGCGGACCACGCCCCAGACCCGCACCCGGAGGTGCCGTGACCACCGACTCGTTCGTCCACCTCCACGTGCACAGCGAGTACTCGATGCTCGACGGAGCGGCCCGCGTCAAGCCGCTCATCGAGGAGGCGGTCGCCCAGGGCATGCCCGCGATCGCGGTCACCGACCACGGCAACATGTTCGGCGCCTTCGACTTCTGGCGCACCGCGACCGAGGCCGGCATCAAGCCCATCATCGGCACCGAGGCGTACCTCACGCCGGGCACGCACCGCACCGACAAGACGCGCGTGAAGTGGGGGACGGGCGGCGAGGACGACGTCTCGGGCGCGGGCTCGTACACGCACATCACGATGCTCGCCGAGTCGACGACGGGCATGCACAACCTGTTCCGGATGTCGTCGCTCGCCTCGATCGAGGGCTACTACTTCAAGCCGCGCATGGACCGCGAGCTGCTGAGCCGCTACAGCGAGGGCATCATCGCCACGACGGGCTGCCCGAGCGGCGAGGTGCAGACGCGCCTGCGGCTCGGCCAGTACGACAAGGCCGTCGAGGCGGCGGCCGAGTTCCGCGACATCTTCGGGCGCGAGAACTACTTCGCCGAGATCATGGACCACGGCCTCGGCATCGAGCGCCGCATCATGAGCGACCTCATCCGCCTCGCGAAGGATCTCGGTCTGCCGCTCGTCGCGACGAACGACCTGCACTACACGCACCCGGGCGACGCGAGCTCGCACGCGGCCCTGCTGTGCGTGCAGTCGGGCTCGACTCTCGACGATCCGAACCGCTTCAAGTTCGACGCCGACGAGTTCTACCTCAAGACCCCGGCGCAGATGCGCGAGCTCTTCCGCGACCACCCGGAGGCGTGCGACTCGACGCTGCTCATCGCCGAGCGCGTGGATGTCGCGTTCGACACGGCCGCCAACTACATGCCCCGGTTCCCGGTGCCCGAGGGCGAGACCGAGAACAGCTGGTTCATCACGGAGGTCGAGAAGGGCCTCGAGCACCGCTACCCGGGCGGCATCTCCGCCGAGGTGCGGGCGCGAGCCGAGTACGAGATCGGCGTCATCACGCAGATGGGCTTCTCGGGCTACTTCCTCGTCGTCGCCGACTTCATCAACTGGTCCAAGCGCAACGGCATCCGCGTCGGTCCCGGCCGTGGCTCCGGTGCAGGCTCCATGGCGGCCTTCGCGATGCGCATCACCGACCTCGACCCCATCGAGCACGGCCTGCTCTTCGAGCGCTTCCTCAACCCCGACCGCGTCTCGATGCCAGACTTCGACGTCGACTTCGACGACCGCCGTCGCGGCGAGGTCATCCGCTACGTCACCGAGAAGTACGGCGACGAGCGGGTCGCGCAGATCGTCACGTACGGCACGATCAAGGCCAAGCAGGCGCTCAAGGACAGCTCGCGCGTGCTCGGCTTCCCCTTCGGCATGGGCGAGAAGCTGACCAAGGCGATGCCCCCGGCGATCATGGGCAAGGACATGGCGCTCTCCGGGATCCTCGACCCCGCGCATCCCCGTCACAAGGAGGCCGGCGATTTCCGCGCCGTCATCGAGGTCGATCCGGATGCCCGGCGCGTCTTCGACACCGCCCTGGGCCTGGAGAACCTGAAGCGCCAGTGGGGCGTTCACGCCGCCGGCGTCATCATGTCGAGCGAGCCGCTCATCGACATCATCCCGATCATGAAGCGGGAGCAGGACGGCCAGATCGTCACGCAGTTCGACTACCCCGCCTGCGAGTCGCTCGGGCTCATCAAGATGGACTTCCTGGGGCTGCGCAACCTCACGATCATCGACGACGCGCTCGACAACATCCGCGCCAACCGCGGCACCGAGCTCGTGCTGGAGGACCTCGCGCTCGACGACCCGGCCGCCTACGAGCTCATGGCGCGCGGCGACACCCTCGGCGTCTTCCAGCTCGACGGCGGCCCGATGCGGTCGCTGCTGCGCATGATGAAGCCCGACAACTTCGAGGACATCTCGGCCGTCCTCGCGCTCTACCGCCCGGGCCCGATGGGCGCGGAGTCGCACACGAACTACGCGCTGCGCAAGAACGGCCGGCAGCCGATCACGCCGATCCACCCCGAGCTCGCCGAGCCGCTGGAGGAGGTGCTCGGCACGACCTACGGCCTCATCGTCTACCAGGAGCAGGTCATGGCGATCGCGCAGAAGCTCGCGGGCTACACGCTCGCGCAGGCCGACCTGCTGCGGCGCGCGATGGGCAAGAAGAAGAAGAGCGAGCTCGACAAGCAGTTCGAGAACTTCAGCGCCGGCATGCAGGCGAACGGCTACTCGATGGCCGCGGTGACGACACTCTGGGACATCCTGCTCCCGTTCTCCGACTACGCCTTCAACAAGGCGCACTCGGCCGCCTACGGCGTCGTCTCGTACTGGACGGCCTACCTCAAGGCCCACTACCCGGCCGAGTACATGGCCGCACTGCTCACGAGCGTCGGCGACTCGAAGGACAAGATGGCGGTGTACCTCAACGAGTGCCGTCGCATGGGCATCACCGTCCTGCCGCCGGACGTCAACGAGTCGATCGGCTTCTTCGCCGCCGTGGGCGACGACATCCGCTTCGGCCTCGGCGCCGTCCGCAACGTCGGCACCAACGTCGTCGAGGGCATCCGCCGCGCCCGGGAGGAGAAGGGGCGATTCACGGGCTTCCACGACTTCCTCAAGAAGGTTCCGACCCCCGTCGCGAACAAGAGGGCGATCGAGTCGCTCATCAAGGCCGGCGCGTTCGACTCGCTCGGCGACACGCGTCGCGCGCTCATGGAGATCCATGAGGGCGCGGTCGAGGCTGCCGTGAAGGACAAGCGCGCGGAGGACAAGGGCGACGTCGGCTTCGACTTCGACAGCCTGTTCGACGAGGGGGAGGCGACTCCCGCCAGCGTGCCCGAGCGCCCGGAGTGGGCGAAGAAGGACAAGCTCGCCTTCGAGCGCGAGATGCTCGGCCTGTACGTCAGCGACCATCCGCTCGCGGGGCTCGAGGTCGCGCTCGCGAAGCACGCCGGTGCCTCGATCGCCGAGATCAACGACAATCCGCCCGACGACGGCGAGCAGGTGACGGTCGCCGGCCTCATCACGAGCGTCCAGCACCGCGTCGCGCGGAACTCGGGCAACGCCTACGGCATGGTCACGATCGAGGACTTCGGCGGCGAGCTCACCGTCATGTTCCTCGGCAAGACCTACCAGGAGTTCGGCCCGCGCCTGCAGGCCGACTCGATCGTCGTGCTGCGCGGTCGCGTCAACCACCGCGACGACGGCATCACCCTGCAGGCGATGACGCTGCAGATGCCCGACTTCGGCCTCGCCACCGACAACGGTCCGCTCGTGCTCTCCGTGCGCGAGCAGCGCGCGACGGTCGACGTCGTCACCGAGCTCGAGGCCGTCCTGCGCCGCCACCGCGGCTCGACCGAGGTGCGCCTGCGGCTCGTCCGCGACGAGGCCGCGAGGGTCTTCGAGCTGCCGCACCGCATCGCGCCCACGGCGGGCTTCTTCGGCGAGGTGAAGAGCCTGCTGGGGCCCCGCGCGCTCGCCTGAGCCGGGCATCCGCTGAGAGAGCGCCCGCGAGGGAGGGCGGACGAGCAGAATCGTGCCGACGCGCCCGACGGGGGCGCCCGGAAGCGCCAGCGGCGCGAGGAGGAAGCAGACATGGGCATCGACGACATCACGAACAAGGCCAAGGAGTTCCTCGAGAGCGACGAGGTCAAGGGCATGCTCGAGAGCGAGCAGGCCGAGGACATCAGCGACAAGGTGCTCGACGGCGTCGCCGACGTGGCAGACAAGGTCACCGGCGGCAAGTTCACCGACCAGATCGCCGACGTCAAGTCGAACATCGACGGCGCGATCGGCACCGACCGCGCGTAGCGCCGCCGTCCCCGACGGGCCGCTGCGCGGGCTCTAGAGCTCGGCGCCGAGCGCGCGGTAGCGTCGCTCGTGGTACAGCAGCGGCTCGTCGGGCTCGCCGAGCGCGCCCTCCTCGATCTGCACCGCGATCATCGCGTTCTCCGCCACGTGCGTGCGGGCGACGATGCGCCCGACCATCCACGCGGTGACGCCCGTCAGGATGGGCAGACCGTGCGGGCCGGGCTCCCAGTGGTCGCCGTCGAAGCGGCGGTCGTGGTCGCCGGCCATGATGCGCGCGACCGCGAAGTCGTCGAGGCCGAGCATGTGGATCGCGACGTGGTCGGTCTCGGCGATCGCGGGCCAGCTGCTCGCCGTGCGCGCCATGTTGAAGGTCGCGAGCGGGGGAGCGGCGGCGAGGGAGGCGAGCGACGTCGCCGTGAAGCCGACCGGGTCACCGCCCGCGGTGCGCGCCGTGATCACCGCGACGCCCGCCGCGTGGCGGCGGAATGCCTGGGCGAAGGCGTCGAATCCGGTGGCGTCGGCTGCGGTGGTCATCACACCGGATCCAACACCCGAGGGAGCGGGGTATTCCCGAGGCTGGCCGCGATTAGGCTGATCGCGTCATGATCCAGACCCTCGATCTCCGCGGCCGCGTCCTGTCGACGGCCGACCTCCTCGCCCTCGTCCCGCGCTCGGCGAGCGACATCGGCTCCGCCGTCGAGGCGGTCGACGCCCTGATCGCGGATGTCCGCGCCCGCGGCGCCGCCGCCCTCCTCGATCAGGCGGAGCGCTTCGATCGCGTCCGCCCGCCGCACGTGCGCGTGCCGCTCGACGCGCTGCGCGAGGCCGAGGCCGCGCTCGACCCCGCGGTGCGCGAGGCCCTCGTGGAGGCGATCGACCGCGTGCGCCGCGGCACGGCCGCGCAGGTGCCGCCGACCGTCACGACCGAGATCGCCCCGGGCGCGCGCATCGTGCAGCGCTGGCAGCCGGTCGACCGCGTCGGCCTGTACGTGCCCGGCGGGAAGGCCGTCTACCCCTCGAGCGTCGTCATGAACGTCGTCGCGGCGCAGGTCGCGGGCGTGGCGTCGATCGCTCTCGCGAGCCCCGCGCAGGCCGCATTCGGGGGCGCCGTGCACCCGACGATCCTCGGCGCGGCCCACCTGCTGGGGGTCGACGAGGTCTACGCGATGGGCGGCGCCGGCGCCATCGGCGCCCTCGCCTACGGGGTGCCCGAGCTCGGCCTCGAGCCCGTGCAGGTCATCACGGGCCCCGGCAACCTGTTCGTCGCGACCGCGAAGCGCGCGGTCACGGGCGTCGTCGGCATCGACTCCGAGGCCGGCCCGACTGAGATCCTGGTGATCGCCGACGAGTCGGCCTCGGCCGACCTCGTCGTCGCCGACCTGGTGAGCCAGGCCGAGCACGACGAGCTCGCCGGCGCGGTGCTCGTCACCGACTCGCCCGCCCTCGCGGCCGGGGTCGAGGCGGCGCTGCCCGCCGCGGTCGCCGCCACGCGTCACCGCGAGCGCGTCGAGATCGCCCTCTCCGGGCCGCAGTCGGCGCTCGTCCTCGTCGACGATCTGGATGCCGCGGCGCGCTTCAGCAACGCCTACGCCCCCGAGCATCTCGAGGTCCAGGTGCGCGACCCGCACGCGCTCGTCCCGCGCCTCACGAGCGCGGGCGCGGTCTTCGTCGGCGACCACACGCCCGTGAGCCTCGGCGACTACATCGCCGGATCGAACCACGTCCTGCCGACGGGTGGGCAGGCGCGCTTCGCCGCGGGGCTCGGCGCGTACAGCTTCCTGCGCCCGCAGCAGATCGTCGAGTACGACCGCGCGGCCCTGCGCGCGGTCGCCGACCGCGTCGGAGCGCTGAGCGAGGCGGAGCAGCTGCCCGCCCACGGCGAGGCCGTCCGCGCGCGCTTCCGCGACGCCGACGGGTAGGCTCGATCACCATGCACTGCCCCTTCTGCCGGTACCCCGACAGCCGCGTCATCGACTCGCGCACGAGCGACGACGGGCTCTCGATCCGGCGACGCCGGCAGTGCCCCGAGTGCGGTCGCCGCTTCTCGACCACCGAGACCGCGAGCCTGTCGGTCATCAAGCGCAACGGCGTGGTCGAGCCGTTCTCGCGCGAGAAGATCGTCGCGGGCGTCCGGAAGGCGTGCCAGGGCCGGCCCGTCACCGACACCGATCTCGCCCTGCTCGCTCAGAAGGTGGAGGAGAACCTCCGCGCGACGGGGGCCTCGCAGCTCGAGGCGAACGACATCGGCCTCGCGATCCTCCCCGAGCTGCGCCAGCTCGACGAGGTCGCGTTCCTCCGCTTCGCGAGCGTCTACCAGGCCTTCGAGAACCTCGACGACTTCGAGTCCGCCATCCGCCAGCTGCGCATCGAGGACGCGCAGCGCGCGACCGAGGCTTGAGCGCGTGGGCGCGTACGACGTCGTCTTCCGTCAGGTCTTCGCCCGAATGGATCCGGAGCGGGCCCACCACGTGGCCGTCTCCGTCATCCGCGCGATCCCGAGGCTCGGCCTGACGAGCATCGTCCGGCGGTTCACCGCGCCCGACCCGAGCCTCGCGGTCGAGGCGATGGGGCTGCGCTTCGAGTCGCCGTTCGGCATGGCCGCGGGGTTCGACAAGGATGCGGAGAGCATCCGAGGCCTCTGGGCTCTCGGGTTCGGCCACGTCGAGATCGGCACCGTCACCGCGATCCCGCAGGAGGGCAACCCCCGCCCGCGCCTGTTCCGCCTGATCGCCGACCGCGCCGTCGTCAATCGCATGGGCTTCAACAACCGCGGCGCCGCGCACGCGGCCGAGAACGTCCGGCGCGAGGCCGCCCGCCGCCCGCGCCCGATCATCGGCGCGAACATCGGCAAGAGCCGCGTCGTCGCGGTCGAGGATGCCGTGGCCGACTACCGCGCGTCGGCCCGCCTCCTCGCGCCCGTCGCCGACTATCTCGCCGTCAACGTGTCCTCGCCCAACACCCCCGGGCTCCGCGGACTGCAGGACGAGGCCCTCCTGGGTCCGCTGCTGGATGCCGTGCTCGACGAGGCGGGGCCGACTCCCGTCCTCGTGAAGATCGCCCCCGATCTCGACGACGAGTCGATCGACGCGGTCGCGCGCCTCGCCGTCAGCAAGGGCCTGCGCGGGATCATCGCGACGAACACGACCATCGGTCGCGAGGGTCTCGCGACGGACCCGGCCGTCGTCGAGGCCGCCGGCGCGGGCGGGCTGAGCGGCGCCCCTCTCAAGGAGCGATCGCTCGAGGTGCTGCGCCGCGTGCGGGCCGCCGTCCCCGCCGACTACTGCGTGATCGCCGTGGGCGGCATCGACACCGCGGAGGACGCCGCCGAGCGCCTCGCGGCCGGAGCCACCCTCGTCCAGGGCTACACGGCGTTCCTCTACCGCGGCCCCGGCTGGGCGCGGCAGGTCACCCGCGGGCTCGCGCGCCTGCGGCGCACCGCACCCGCCGCGCGCTGACCCGGCGCCGGATCAGGCGGGGAACTGCCCGCGACGGACCTGCGGCTTCGGCAGGCGCAGCGCGCGCAGCTGCAGCGAGCGCATCGCCGCGTACCACCGGACGCCCTTCTCGACGCGATCGGCGCCGAACTTCTCGGCGAGCCGGCGCTTGACGAGGAAGCCGAGGATGGTCGCGTCGAGCACGGCGACGAGGAAGAACGCCCACAGCGCGAGGATCGCGTACACGTCGAGCGTCGGCACGAAGCTGAGCAGGATCACGGCGAACATCACGGGGATCATGAACTCGCCCACGCCCCATCGGGCGTCGACGTAGTCGCGCACGAAGCGCTTCTGCGGGCCCTTGTCACGGGTCGGGAGGTAGCGCTCCTCGCCGTTGGCCATGCCGATGCGAGCGCGGTCGCGCGCCTCGTTCATCTTCGCGCGCGCGGCCTTCGCGGCCTCCTTGCGGTCGTTGGGCACGAGGGGGCGCTTTCGCGCGGCCTCGCGCTCCCGGCGGCTCGGCGTCGGGCGACCCTTGCCGGCGGCGATCGCGGCGGCCTCCTCCCGCGAGTCGGCGGCGGTCGACGCGGTCGTGCCCGCCTTCGCAGCGGCGGCGTCAGCGTTGTCTCGGGGGGCCACGGCGGCACATCCTTCCGGTGGAGTCGCCCACTAGATTACCGGCATGACGCTCCACGACCGGCCCACGAGGCCCGCCACTCCGACCGACCTCATCGAGCAGCTGCGGGGGAGCGTGAGAGACGGCCTCCCCGCCGCGATCGCCGATCTCTCGACGCTCGTGCGCATCCCCTCGGTGTCGTGGGACGGCTTCGATCCGGCTCGCGTGCAGGCCTCGGCCGACGAGGTCGCCCGCCTGGTGCGGGAGCTGGGCGTCTTCGACGAGGTGATCGTCGATCGCGTGGAGATCCCGGGCGCCGGCACTCTCGGGCAGCCCGCCGTCCTCGCCCGCCGCGAGCCTGGGGCTGGCCGCCCGACCGTCCTCCTCTACGCCCACCACGACGTGCAGCCCCCGGGCCGTGACGAGGACTGGGAGACCCCGCCCTTCGAGCCGACCGTCATCGGCGACCGGCTCTACGGCCGAGGCGCCGCGGACGACAAGGCCGGCGTCATCGCCCACGTCGCGGCGATCCGCGCGCTCGTCGAGTCGGTCGGCGACCCCGAGCTCGGGCTCGTGCTCTTCATCGAGGGGGAGGAGGAGTTCGGCTCACGCTCCTTCACCGCCCTGCTCGAGAAGCACCGCGCCCTCCTCGCCGCTGACGTCATCGTCGTCGCCGATTCCGACAACTGGGATGTCCGCACGCCGTCGCTCACGGTCGGCCTGCGCGGCAACGCCGCCTTCACCCTCACCGTCTCGACGCTCGGCCACGCCTCCCACTCGGGCATGTTCGGCGGCGCCGCACCCGATGCGATGCTCGCGACGATCCGGCTCCTGTCGACGCTCCACGACGCCGACGGCTCCGTCGCAGTCGAGGGTCTGCGCGCGCACGATCAGGAGGTGCCGGAGTACACGGAGGAGCGCCTGCGCGAGGAGGCCGCGCTGCTGGAGGGCGTGACCCCGATCGGCCGAGGGCCCGTGCTCCACCGCCTGTGGGCGCAGCCGACGATCACCGTCACGGGAATCGACGCGCCGAGCGTGCAGAACGCCTCCAACACCCTCCTTCCGAGCGTCTCGGTGAAGATCAGCGCGCGGGTCGCGCCCGGCCAGTCGGCGGCGGAGGCCTTCGCCGCCATCCGCGCCCACCTCGAGGCGCACGTCCCGTTCGGGGCCCACGTGAGCTTCGGCGCCGTCGACCTCGGCAACCCGTTCCTCGTCGACACGAGCGCCTGGGCCGTCGACGAGGCCCTCGCCTCGATGCGCGAGGCGTGGGAGGCCGAGCCCGTCATGGTGGGCGTCGGCGGCTCGATCCCGTTCATCGCCGAGCTGACGGAGACCTTCCCCGACGCGCACGTGCTCGTCACGGGCGTCGAGGACCCGGACACCCGCGCCCACAGCCCCAACGAGTCCCTGCACCTGGGCGTGCTGCACCGGGCGATCCTCACCGAGGCGGTGCTGCTCGCGCGCCTCGGGGGAGCGGTCGAGCTGCCCGAGCGCGAATAGATCCGACGCGCCCGGCGTTGACTCCCGTGCGGGCCGGGCATCCGGGAACGCGACGTACACTGGCACCAGTCCCATCGACTCCGGGAGGAACCCCATGACCGACACCGCTCTCGAGACGCACGGCGTCGCCCTGACCGATGCCGCCGCCGCCAAGGTCAAGTCGCTGCTCGAGCAGGAGGGCCGCGATGACCTGCGCCTCCGCCTCGCGGTGCAGCCGGGCGGCTGCTCGGGCCTGATCTACCAGCTCTACTTCGACGAGCGCCTGCTCGACGGCGACGTCACGCGCGACTTCGAGGGCGTCGAGGTCGTCGTCGACAGGATGAGCGTGCCCTACCTCGACGGCGCCTCGATCGACTTCGAGGACACCATCCAGAAGCAGGGCTTCACGATCGACAACCCCAACGCGCAGGGCTCGTGCGCGTGCGGCGACAGCTTCCACTGAGTTTCGTCTCTTGCCGGGAGGGCGGGCCCGCGCCCGTATCCCGGCACCCGCGCGATCGACGGCGCGGGCATCCGCGATCATGGATGCTCGCGCCGTCGTCGTTCGCGCCGCGGCCGGCCGCGACGGGCCGGCCGACCGGCCGCTCAGCAGGGTTCTCGCCGGGTTCTCGGAGCGTCGGAGGGCGTTCCCGGCGGCGGGGGTGACGTAGACTGGCATACGTTCCACGTCCCTCATTCACTCCTTTCGAGAGGCCACCGGTGCGTTCCAACCGACGTCTTCGATTGGCGGCGATCCCCCTCGCCGTCGTCACCTCGCTCGTCCTCGCGGCGTGCACGCCCCAGCAGCAGCTGGGCTGGCTGCCCACCGAGCCGGGGACGACCAACCAGGTCGACCGCGTCATCGGCCTGTGGGTGACGTCGTGGATCGTCCTGCTCGGTGTGGGCATCATCACGTGGGGCCTCATCATCTGGGCCGCGGTCGTGTACCGCCGCCGCAAGGGCCAGACGGGCCTCCCCGTCCAGCTCCGCTACAACATGCCGATCGAGATCCTGTACACGGTCGTGCCGCTCATCCTCATCATCGGCTTCTTCGCCTTCACGGCACGGGACCAGACCGCGATCGAGGAGCCCCTGGCCGACCCCGACGTCACGATCGAGGTGTACGGCAAGCGTTGGGCCTGGGACTTCAACTACGTCAACGAGGACGTGTACTACCAGGGCATCCAGGCCCAGAAGACCGACGAGGGCCAGATCGACGCCTCGACGCTCCCGACCCTGTACCTGCCTGTGGGGCAGAAGGTCGAGGTCAAGATCGAGTCGCGCGACGTGCTGCACTCCTTCTGGATCGTCGACTTCCTCTACAAGAAGGACATGATCCCCGCGAAGTCCAACTACTGGTACTTCATCCCGGAGAAGGAGGGCTCGTACGTCGGCAAGTGCGCCGAGCTCTGCGGCGAGTACCACTCGCTCATGCTCTTCAACGTCGAGGTCGTCTCCCAGGACGAGTACGACGCGTACATCGAGTCCCTCCGTGCCGCCGGCTTCGAGGGCCAGGTCGACGAGACCTTCAACACGAACTCCAACCTGCCGGGCACCACCGGCTCCAGCGAAGAGGAGTAGGCGGCATCATGACGACGACCGCACCGCGTCCCTCCATCGGCACTGCCGAGCCCGGCTACAGCAACCCCGGGATCGCCCGCAAGGGCAACGTCTTCGTCGGCTGGGTCACCTCGACCGACCACAAGACGATCGGGTACATGTACCTGATCACGTCGTTCATCTACTTCCTCGTCGGCGGCGTCATGGCGCTCGTCATCCGCGCGCAGCTCTTCGCTCCGGGCCTCGAGGTCGTCTCGACGAACGAGCAGTACAACCAGCTCTTCACGATGCACGGCACGATCATGCTGCTGATGTTCGCGACGCCGCTCTTCGCGGGCTTCGCCAACGTCATCATGCCCCTGCAGATCGGTGCGCCCGACGTCGCCTTCCCGCGACTGAACGCCTTCGCCTACTGGCTCTACTCCTTCGGCTCGCTCATGGCGGTCGCCGGCTTCTTCACGCCCCAGGGCGCCGCCTCGTTCGGCTGGTTCGCCTACGCGCCGCTGTCGAGCCAGACCTTCTCGCCCGGCGTCGGCGGCAACCTCTGGGTCTTCGGCCTCGCGATGAGCGGCTTCGGCACGATCCTCGGCGCCGTGAACTTCATCACGACCATCATCACGATGCGCGCCCCCGGCATGACGATGTGGCGCATGCCGATCTTCACGTGGAACACCCTCGTGACCTCGCTGCTCGTGCTCATGGCGTTCCCCGTCCTGGCCGGTGCGCTCTTCGCTCTCGGTGCCGACCGCGTGTTCGGCTCGCACTTCTTCGACGCCGCGAACGGCGGCGCGATCCTCTGGCAGCACCTCTTCTGGTTCTTCGGGCATCCGGAGGTGTACATCCTCGCCCTGCCGTTCTTCGGGATCGTGTCGGAGATCCTGCCGGTGTTCAGCCGCAAGCCGATCTTCGGCTACAAGACGCTCGTCTACGCGACGATCGCGATCGCGGCGCTGTCGATGACGGTGTGGGCGCACCACATGTACGTGACGGGCTCGGTGCTCCTGCCGTTCTTCGCGCTCATGACGATGCTCATCGCCGTGCCCACGGGCGTGAAGATCTTCAACTGGGTCGGCACGATGTGGCGAGGCTCGGTGACCTTCGAGACGCCGATGATCTGGACGATCGGCTTCCTGATCACGTTCGTCTTCGGCGGTCTCACGGGCGTCATCCTCGCCTCGCCGCCGCTGGACTTCCACGTCTCCGACTCCTACTTCGTCGTCGCCCACTTCCACTACGTCGTCTTCGGCACGGTCGTGTTCGCGATGTTCGCCGGCTTCTACTTCTGGTGGCCGAAGTGGACGGGCAAGATGCTCAACGAGAGCCTCGGTCAGATCCACTTCTGGCTGCTCTTCGTCGGCTTCCACACGACCTTCCTCGTGCAGCACTGGCTCGGCGTCGTGGGCATGCCCCGCCGCTACGCCACGTACCTCGTCGAGGACGGCTTCACCTGGATGAACCAGCTGTCGACCTTCGGCTCGTTCCTGCTCGCCGCGTCGATGATCCCGTTCCTGCTGAACGTGTACATCACCGCGCGTCGCGCCCCCAAGGTGACGGTCAACGACCCGTGGGGCTACGGCCGGTCGCTCGAGTGGGCGACCTCGTGCCCGCCCCCGCGTCACAACTTCACCTCGATCCCGCGCATCCGCTCGGAGTCGCCGGCGTTCGACCTCAACCACCCGGAGGCGGGCATCCCGGTCGGGATCGGCCCCGCGAAGGACGCCCCCGACGCTCCCACGTACGACCTCGGCGACGAGAAGGTGAAGTAGTCCGCGCATGAAGACCAACATCAACATCTTCTGGATCCTCGTCGCGTTCTTCGCCCTCCTGACGGCGGTCTACACGACCTGGGCGCTCATCTCGACGGACCGGGTCGAGTGGGTCGGGACGGTGGCCATCGGCCTCTGCGCCGTTCTGTCCGCGTTCATCGCGTTCTACCTGCAGCTCGTCAACCGCTCCACGGGCGGGCTTCTCCCGGAGGACCGCCTCGACGCCGACATCGACGACGGCGACCCCGAGCTCGGGCACTTCTCGCCGTGGAGCTGGTGGCCGGTGTTCCTCGCCGGCGCGGTGAGCCTGGCGTTCCTCGGCCTGGCCGCGGGCATCTGGATCATGTTCTACGCGGTTCCGCTCGCGATGCTCGGTCTCGTCGGCTGGGTGTACGAGTATTACCGCGGCAACTTCGGGCGCTGAGGTGACGGTTCGTCGCGCGCGCGCGGAGGACGCGGACGCGGTCTTCGAGCTCGTCCAGCAGCTCGGCGCGGCGTTCATCCCCGTGCGCGCGGCCTTCGACGTGAGCTTCTCCGAGGCGATCGCCGCGGAGGAGGACTCCGACCTCCTGCTGCTCGTCGCCGAGGACGATCAGGGCGTGGTGCGCGGCTATGCCGTCACGACGATCGCCCGGCTGCTCTCCACCAACGGCGCCTCGGCGCAGCTCCAGGAGATCGCGGTCGACGAGGCCGCGCGCGGCCAGGACCTCGGCACGGAGCTCGTCCACGCCGTCGAGCGCGAGTGCATCCGCCGCGGCGTCCGGCAGATCACGGTCGCCAGTCGGCGCGCGGGCGGCTTCTACGACCGACTCGGCTACAGCCAGAACGCCGAGTACATGCGCCGGGTCTTCTGATCCGACGAGGGAACCGGCCGTGAGCGTGGAGCTGCGCAGCGCGCGGCTCGTGATCCGGCCGATCGTGACCGCGGACATCCCCGCCTTCGTCGCCTATCGTCGCGATCCCGAGATCGCGCGCCACCAGTCGTGGAGCACGGAGTACTCGGCGACCGACGCGCAGGCTCTCGTCGACGGGCAGCCGCGTACGTCGGTGCCGTCGGCGGGGGAGTGGGTGCAGCTCGGCCTCCACGCGCGGGATGCGGCGGTCGGTTCGAGCGCGCTGATGGGCGACGTCGCGGTCGGCGCCGACCCCCACCAGCCCGACACGTACGAGCTCGGTGTCACGCTCGCGCCCGCTCACCACGGCCAGGGCTACGCGCGGGAGGCGCTCGATGCAGTCATCGACTGGCTGATGGAGCGTCAGGGCGCCCACCGCATCGTCATGCAGGGGGACGCCCGCAACGCGCCCGTGCTCGCCCTCATGCGCCGGCTGGGTCTTCGGCACGAGGGCGCGATCGTCGAGGGTGACTGGTTCAAGGGCGCCTGGTCGACGCTCGAGCGTTTCGCGCTGCTTGACCGCGAGTGGCGCGAGAGTCGCGAGCGCTGACGGTCGCCCGATCGATCAGAGCGCGTCGACGAGGTCCGTGAGCGCCGCGATCGTCCGGTCGGGCTCGGGGTAGCCCGTCGGCCAGGTGCGGCCGCGGGGCAGCCACACGCCGACAAGGCCCGCACGCTGCGCGCCGAGCACGTCCCACGGGTGGCACGCGACGAGCGCGGTCTGCTCGGGCATGCTGCCGAGCCGGTCGCAGGCGCCCAGGTACGCCTCGGGATGCGGCTTCCACGTGCGGGTGCCGTCGACGCTGAGCGTCGCGACCCCCTCGCGACTGAGCCCCAGCCGCTCCAGGAGCCCCTGCGCGACGCGCGTCGAGCCGTTCGTGAGCGTCGAGACGCCGAGGCCCTCCGCGATCATGCGACGGATGCCCGGGGCGACGTCGTCGTGGGCGGGCAGCGCCCCCACCGCCGACGGGAGCTCCTCGAGCATCGCGTCGACGGCGGCCGCGTCGAGCGGCGCGGAGTCATCGACTCCCGCCGCGAGATCCCGCAGCGCGGTCTCCCCGAGAGGGCCGAAGCCGATGGGCAGCCCGACCAGAGAGGCCGCGAAGCCGTCGCGGAGGACCGCGGCGAGCCACGCGCTCGCGGAGCCGGCGGGGAGACTGCGCTCGCGCATCCACCTCTCGAGGGGGCCGAGGTCGGTGAGCGTCTCGT
>NZ_LMSV01000002.1:858917-859022 GCF_001429705.1 Yonghaparkia sp. Soil809 | reverse complement strand
TGACGTCGAGCAGGACGGTGGTGATGGGCGCGCCGGTCATGCTCACACGCTACGCCGTCGTGCCCCGGAACGGCGACGGCCCCGCCCTCCGAACGGAGGAGCGGG
>NZ_LMSV01000002.1:384-858894 GCF_001429705.1 Yonghaparkia sp. Soil809 | reverse complement strand
GCCGTCGTGCGAGTGGAGCTAGTGGCGCTGCGATTCGAGCTCTCGCTGCGTGACGGGCGAGATGCGGTCCTCGAAGAACCAGCGCGACATGCTCGCGCGGACGCGCTGCCGGGCGGTGATGCGACCGCGGGCGTCGGGGCGCACCATGAGCGGCTGGTACTCCTCGTAGCTCACGAGCTTCCAGCGCTCGTAGTCGTCGAGCTGCTCGTGGACCTCGATGTACTCGCCGCCCGGGAGGCGGACGATGCGGCCCGACTCGTAGCCGTGGAGCGCGATCTCGCGGTCCTTCCTCATGAGCGCGAGGCAGACGCGCTTCGTGACGAAGTAGGCGATGAACGGGCCGACGACCGTCACGAACTGCAGGGTGTGGATGACACCCTCGATCGAGAGGCGGAAGTGCGTCGCGATGAGGTCGGAGCTCGCCGCGGCCCAGAGGCCCGCGTAGAACGTGACGCCGGCCGCGCCGATCGCGGTGCGGGTCGGGTTGTTGCGCGGGCGCTCGGCGATGTGGTGCTCGCGCTTGTCGCCCGTGACCCACGCCTCGAGGAACGGGTACAGGGCAGCGGCGGCGAGGAAGACCAGCAGGCCGACGAGCGGGATGAGGACGTTGAACGACACCGTGTAGCCGAACACCACGATCTCCAGGCCCGGCGGGATCAGGCGCAGGGCGCCGTCGGCGAAGCCGATGTACCAGTCGGGCTGCGTTCCCGCGGACACCGGGGAGGGGTCGTAGGGGCCGTAGTTCCAGATCGGGTTGATCGTGAACAGCGACGCGATGAGCACGATGACGCCGAAGACGATGAAGAAGAAGCCACCGGCCTTCGCGGCGAACACCGGCATGACCGGGGCGCCGACGACGTTGTCGTTCGTGCGGCCGGGGCCGGCGAACTGGGTGTGCTTGTTCACGATCAGGAGGACCATGTGCGCGCCGATGAGGGCGACCAGGATCGCCGGCAGCAGCAGGATGTGCAGCACGTAGAGGCGGGGGATGATGTCGGTGCCCGGGAACTCGTCGCCGAACAGCAGATAGGAGATCCAGCCGCCGGCGAGGGGTACGGCCTTGATCATGCCGTCGATGATGCGCAGACCGTTTCCGGAGAGCAGGTCGTCGGGGAGCGAGTAGCCCGTGAAGCCGAGAGCCATCGCGAGCACGAAGAGGAGGAACCCGATGACCCAGTTGAGCTCGCGCGGCTTGCGGAAGGCGCCGGTGAAGAACACGCGCAGCATGTGCAGCCCGATGGAGGCGACGAACAGGAGCGCCGCCCAGTGATGCACCTGGCGCATGAGCAGGCCGCCGCGGATCTCGAACGAGATGTCGAGCGAGGAGTGGTACGCGACCGACATCGGGATGCCCTGGAGCGGGACGTAGGAGCCCTCGTACTCGACCTCGGTCATGGAGGGGTCGAAGAAGAAGGTCAGGAACGTGCCGCTGAGCAGGATGACGACGAAGCTGTACAGCGCCACCTCGCCGAGCATGAACGACCAGTGATCGGGGAAGATCTTGCGACCCAGCGCCTTGACGGCCGTCGAGGCGCTCGTGCGCTCATCGATGTAGTTCGCCGCCCACCCGGTGAAACGCATGCCGCGCGACGGCGCGACAGCGGCCGGTGCGACGGGCTCAGTTGCGGTACTCACAGTGCACGCTCCCAGAAGCTCGGACCCACAGGTTCGGTGAAGTCGCTCTTGGCGACGAGGTAACCCTCTTCATCCACAGTGATCGGGAGCTGGGGAAGGGGGCGCGCCGCCGGTCCGAAGATGACTTCGGCGTGGTTGGCCACGTCGAACTCGGACTGGTGGCAGGGGCACAGCAGGTGGTGGGTCTGCTGCTCGTACAGCGCGACGGGGCAGCCGACGTGCGTACAGATCTTGGAGTAGGCGACGATGCCGTCGTAGGACCAGTCCTTGCGGTCCTCGCGCTCGTTGAGCCGGTCGAGGGGGAGGCGCATGAGGAGGACGGCGGCCTTGGCCTTCTCCTCCAGCTTGTGCGACTCGAGCTCAGCGAGACCCTCGGGGATGACGTGGAACGCGGCGCCGATCGTGACGTCGGAGGCCTTGATCGGCGTGCCGGAGGGGTCGCGGGTGAGGCGCACGCCCTCCTCCCACATCGTGTGCTTCAGCAGCGCGATCGGATCCTCCGCCGGCGCCAGGTCGCGGAAGA
This sequence comes from Yonghaparkia sp. Soil809, assembly GCF_001429705.1. Classification (NCBI taxonomy): domain Bacteria; kingdom Bacillati; phylum Actinomycetota; class Actinomycetes; order Micrococcales; family Microbacteriaceae; genus Microcella; species Yonghaparkia sp. Soil809. The sequence continues at coordinate 856,736 of NZ_LMSV01000002.1, read as the reverse complement.
TCGCGATCGCCGGGATGGGGGTCGCCACGAGCGCGCCGATGAGGGTGTTGCGGACGAGGCTGCGACGGGTGAAGCCCGACTCGGCGTTGCCGGCCTGGAAGATCTCGACGGCCTTGGCCCGGGTCTCGTCGGAGCCGCGCGTGCCGTGGCGCTCCTCCACGAGCTCGTGCCCGTGCATGAGGGCCTTGGACCAGTGGACCGCGCCGATGCCGATGCCGAGGAGGCCGAGCGTGATGCCGAGGCCGAGGAAGAGGTTGTTGAGGCGGATGGTGCTCGGGTCGCCCTCGACGATCGGGAAGGCGACGTAGGCGACGACCGCGAGCACGCTCCCGACGACCGAGAGCAGGAAGAGCCCGGACACCGTGCGCTCCGCGGAGCGCTCCTTCGCGGGGTCGAGATCCGTGACGCGCTGGCGCTCCGGCGGGAAGCCGGGGTTGGAGATCCGATCGGCGCGCTCCACGGCGACCCCGGGGGATGCGCTGCTCGCGTGCTTCTCGACAGCCGTCTCCGCGGCCTCGCCGCCGGTCGCGCCGTCGTGAACGTCCGCCATCATCGTCCTTTCCTAACCTGCTGCACGGGCCGTCAGTTGGACTTCGCGGTGAGCCAGATGGTCACTGCGACGAGTCCGCCGAGGCCGAAGATCCAGATGAAGAGCCCCTCCGACACCGGGCCGAGCGCGCCGAGGTCGAAGCCGCCGACGGACGGGGTCTCCTCGATGTACTGCAGGTAGGTGATGATGTCGTTCTTCTCTTCGGGAGTGAGGTTCAGGTCGCTGAACACGGGCATGTTCTGCGGACCGGTCGCCATCGCGCCGTAGATGTGCACCGGGTCCACGCCCGCGAGGTTCGGAGCGTACTTGCCCTCGGTGAGCGCACCGCCCGCGCCGGCGACGTTGTGGCACATGGCGCAGTTGATTCGGAAGAGCTCGGCGCCGACCGCCGCGTCGCCATCGCCGGCGAGGTAGCGCTCCGGCGGGACCGCCGGGCCGGGAGCGAGCGACGCGACCCAGGCGCCCATCGCGTCGATCTGCTCCTGCGTGAACTGCACGGGCTTGACCTCGGCCTGCGGGCCGGAGGCGGCCATGGGCATGCGGCCGGTGCCGACCTGGAAGTCGACGGCGAGGGCACCCACGCCGATGATCGACGGGCCGGCCTCGGTGCCCGCGCCCTGGAGACCGTGGCAGCTCGCGCAGTTCGCGGCGAAGAGCTTGCCGCCGTCCTCGACGAGCTGCTCGCTCGCCGCGGTGGTCTCGGCCGTTGCCGAGGTCGTGGCGAGCGCGTAGGCGCCGCCGGTCGCGAGGAGGCCGACGACCAGCAGGGCGGCCGTCGCCAGCGGGTGCCGGCGGCCGGAGCGACGTGCGGGGGAGGTGGATGCCATGGTGTGCTGCGTCTCGATTCGATTGCTCATTGGAGGACGTAGATGACGAGGAAGAGGCCGATCCAGACGACGTCGACGAAGTGCCAGTAGTACGACACGACGATCGCGCTGGTGGCGTCGCGGTGGGTGAAGACCTTGACCGAGTAGGCCCGGCCGATGACGAGGAGGAAGGCGATCAGACCGCCTGTGACGTGGAGGCCGTGGAAGCCGGTCGTTAGGTAGAACGCCGAGCCGAACGCGTCGGAGGTGAGCGAGACGTGCTCGCTGACGAGGATCGCGTATTCGTAGACCTGGCCGATGACGAAGACCGCACCCATGGCGTAGGTGAGGAAGAACCACTCGATCATCCCCCACTGCGTGGGCTTCCAGCCGGTGCGGCGGGCCTGCAGCCGCTCGGCCGCGAAGACGCCGAACTGGGCCGTCACGCTCGAGAGCACGAGGATGGTCGTATTGACGGCAGCGAAGGGGACGTTGAAGACCTCGGTGCCCGCCTCCCACAGCTCGGGCGACGTCGACCGCAGCGTGAAGTAGATCGCGAAGAGGCCGGCGAAGAACATGACCTCGCTGCCGAGCCAGACGATCGTGCCGACGGCAACGATGTTGGGTCGGTTGATCGTGGGAGCGGTGAGAGATCTCGACAGAGAGGTGCTGGTCACCTCTTCATTATGACGGATGCCCGGGGCACTTCTTGCCCGTCGACATGCCTTCTCGCGGCGATTCACTAGCCTTTACCCATGTCTGCCGCCCCGACCTGGCCCGCTCTGCTCGCTCGACTGCTCGACGGGGAGGATCTGAGCATCGCCGAGGCGGCCTGGGCCATGGAGCAGGTCATGCAGGGGGAGGCCACCCCCGCCCAGCTGGCGGGCTTCCTGATCGCCCTGCGGGCGAAGGGCGAGACGGTCGACGAGTTCGTGGGATTCCGCGACGCGGCTCTCGCCCACGCCCGCACGATCGACATCGATCCGATGGCGCTCGACATCGTGGGAACCGGCGGAGACCCCTTCGGCGCCGTCGTGAACGTCTCCTCGATCGCGTCGATCGTGGTCGCCGGCGCGGGCGTCCCCGTCGCCAAGCACGGCAACCGCGGCGCGAGCAGCGCCTCCGGCGCATCCGACGTGCTGAGCGAGCTCGGCATCGACCTCGCGCTCGAGCCCGACGACGTCGCACGCGTCTTCCGCGAGGTGGGGCTGACCTTCCTCCACGCGCAGACCTTCCACCCCGGCTTCCGGCATGCGGGGCCGGTGCGCCGCGAGCTGGGCGTGTCGACCCTCTTCAACATCCTCGGCCCGCTGGTGAACCCCGCGCGGCCGGAGGCCTCGGCGGTCGGGGTCGCGAATCTGGACCGCGTGCCGCTCGTGGTCGGCGTCTTCCGCACCCGGGGCGCGACCGCCCTCGTGTACCGCGGCGACGACGGGATCGACAAGCTGACGACGACGGGCCACTCGCACATGTGGGAGGTCTCCCGCGGCTCGGTGACGGAGCACGACATCGACCCGCGCGAGCTCGGCATCCCGTACAGCCCGATCGAGGGGATCCTCGGCGCGGGCCCGGCGCACAACGCCGCACTCGCTCGCGGCGTCCTCGCCGGGGAGGCCGGCCCGGTGCGTGACATCGTGCTGCTCAACGCCGCAGCCGGGCTCGTGTCGTTCCGACTCGCGCAGGATCCCTCGCAGCTCACGCGGCCGATCGTCGAGCGTCTGCGCGAGCAGCTGCAGGTCGCGGCCGACGTCGTCGACTCCGGGCGCGCTGCGCGCATGCTTCAGGAGTGGTCCGCCGCGACGCGGGCCGTCGCCGATCGCTCCTGACGGCCCCGCGCGAGCGAGGGGTCAGGACCGGGGGAGCAGGCCCGCACCGTCGATGACCTCGAAGACCAGCTGCGTCTCGGTGTGCCGCACGCCCGGGTGCACCTGCAGGTGCTCGAGCACGAGGTCGCGCAGGGCGGCGGCCGACTCGACGGCGACGTGCAGGAGGTAGTCGTCGGCCCCCGCGACGTGGAAGATCCGCACAACGTTCGGGATGTCGCGCAGGCGCGACTGGAACGCCTGCACCTGGTCGCGCGAGTGGCTCGCGAGACGGACGGTGATCACGGCCTCGAGCCCCAGCCCCAGAGCGGTCGGGTCGATCTGGGCGCGGAACCGGCGGATGACGCCCGACTCGCGGAGGACGCGCAGGCGCTGGCTGCAGGTCGACTCGGCGACCCCGACGCGCTCGGCGAGCGCGGCGTTCGTGAGCCGCCCGTTCGCATCGAGCTCGGCGAGCATCGCGAGGTCGACGGCATCGAGCGGCGCGGCTCGCGGGATCTTCGACGAGGGACGAGCATCCATGCCCCCATCATGCAGGAGATTCGACTGATCGAGGATGATCCGCGGAAGATTCGGGAGACGTTGTCTTCAATCGCAGGAGAGTCCACTGTGGGCGCATGGACGATGCTGTCGCTTTCGAGACTCTTGCCGTGCACGCCGGGCGGGAGGACCTCGCCGCGATGGGCGTCCACGCCCTGCCGATCGATCTCTCGACCACGAACCCGCTGCCTGACGTCGAGCTCGGCGGCGGCTCGTACGAGTCGATGGCGACGGGGCATCGCCCCACCGAGGGCGGCAACGTCTACGCCCGTCTGTGGAACCCCACGGTCGCGCGCTTCGAGGAGGCGCTCGCGCAGCTCGAGCGCACGGACGCCTCCGTCGCCTTCGCCTCGGGGATGGCGGCGTTCACCGCAGCCGTCATGGCTGCCGCCAACCGGGGTCGCGGTCGGCACGTCGTCGCCGTCCGCCCCCTCTACGGCGGCACCGATCACCTGCTCGCCTCGGGCCTGCTGAGCGTCGAGACGACGTTCACGACGGCCGAGGGCGTCGCCGCGGCGATGCGCCCCGACACGTGCCTCGTCGTCGTCGAGACCCCCGCGAACCCCACGCTCGAGCTCGTCGACATCGCCGCGGTCGTCGGCGCGGCTGGCGATGCTCCCGTGCTCGTCGACAACACCTTCGCGACCCCGGTGCTGCAGAACCCGGCCGATCAGGGCGCCGCGCTCGTGCTGCACAGCGCGACGAAGTACCTCGGCGGGCACGGGGACGTCATCGGCGGCGTCATCGCGTGCTCGGAGGAGTGGGCCACGGCGATCCGCCCCGTGCGCGCGATCACGGGCGGACTGCTGCACCCGCTCGGCGCCTACCTGCTGCACCGCGGTCTGCCGACCCTCGCCCTGCGCGTCCGCGCGCAGCAGGACTCGGCGCGCACCCTCGCCGACCGGCTCTCGAGCCACGGCGCGATCGCGCACGTGCACTACCCGGGGCTCGGCGACAGCGACCCGAGCGGACTCATCGGCCGGCAGATGCGCGGGCCCGGCGCGATGCTCGCGATCGAGCTCGCCGGCGGACTCGCCGCGGCTGAGTCGACCATTGCGGAGCTCGGACTCTTCACCCACGCGGTCTCGCTCGGCGGCGTCGACTCGCTCGTGCAGCACCCCGCCTCGCTCACCCACCGACCCGTCGCACCCGAGGCACGCCCGGGCGCGGGGATCCTGCGCCTGTCGATCGGGCTCGAGAGCGTCGAGGATCTCTGGCTGGACCTCGATCGCGCGCTCTCGACGGCGACGGGAGGGCGCTCGGCGGCCGCGGGCATCCGCGTCGACGGCGCGTCGGTCGCGGCCGGCGCCCGCTGACCGGAGCGCCCCTGCGCCCGACGTCGACTGCGCGCCCGGACGCGACGACGCCCCGACCGTCGGGCGGTCGGGGCGTCGCTCGGCTCGCTGCCGGTCGTCGAGGCCGCGCGAGCAGTCGGTGCCGCTAGCGGTTCGAGGACCGCTCGGAAGGGTTGCCGCTCGTCTCGAGGCAGTTCGAGGCGCCCGAGGTGCCCATGTGCGGGCCGGGGTTGCCGCCCTCGGCGTGGTCGACGAGGCGGACGTGAGCGCCGAACCACGAGAAGCCGGGCGAGGTGCCCGTCGAGTCGACGCAGTGGGCGGCGGATGCGGCGCTCGCGCCGCCGAGGACGAGTCCGGTCGCGACGAGGGCCGTCGCGAACGCGGTGGAGAGGACCTTCTTCATTGAAACCTCCGAGAGGGGGGAGCGGATGGTGCTGGCATCCTCTCTTCGGAGCGACCGGACCCCCGGATGGGGGTCAGCTCTCGGCGAGGTAGAACCAGCGGCCGTCGTCGCGGCGGAACGCGCTGACCTCGTTCTGCACTCCGGCGCCGTCGGGGGAGCGGTAGTGGGCGTCGAAGGCGACGACGCCGTCGCGATCGAGCGGGCCGCCGCGCTCGGTGCGCAGGACGTCGAGCCGGTACCACCGCATCGAGGCGTCGAGCTCGAGCGTCGCGGGCCGGGTCGAGGGATGCCACGTCGCGAGCAGGTAGGCGGCATCGCCGACCGCGAACGCCGAGAACCGCGAGCGCATGAGCTGCTCGGCCGTGGGCGCGGCGCGCTCGCGCCGGTGGAGCGGACCGCAGCACTCGTCGTACGTGAGCCCGGAGCCGCAGGGGCAGCGGCGCGGGGCGGTCAGGTCGGCGGCGGGCACGAGTCGAGCCTAGGAGCCGGGGAGGGGCCGGGCAGGGGAGCGGCAGGGACGACTCTTGCGATATCTATTGAAAAACAATAGATTATGACTGTCGATCGATAGGAAGTCTCGTGAACCCGGCACTGATTCTCGTCACCCGCGTGATCCTCGCGCTGTCCCTTCTCGGGTCGGTCCTCGTGCAGGTGGTCATCCTGCCGCTCGTCTGGGCCGATCTCGCGGGGGAGGCGTTCGGGGGGCGCATCCTGCTCGTCGCGATCGCCGCGCTGAGCATCCTGTGCCTGCAGGTCGGCGCGATCGGAGTGTGGCGGCTGCTCGGCCTCGTGCGTCACGGCTCGGTCTTCAGCGCCGCGGCTGTCCGCTGGGTCGACGTCATCATCGGCGCGATCGTCGTTCTGTCGGCGCTCGTGCTCGTTCTCGCGATCGCGCTCGCTCCGGGGGAGGTCGCGCCGGGCGTCGTCGGGCTGCTGTGCGGGGCGTCGCTCGTCATCGCGGGCGTCGCGCTCGTCGTCGTCGTGATGCGCGCCCTGCTCGCCCAGGCGATCGCGCGAGAGCAAGAGGCGCGCGAGCTGCGCTCCGAGCTCGACGAGGTGATCTGATGCCGATCGTCGTCGACGTCGACGTCATGCTCGCCCGCCGCAAGATGCCCGTCGGAGTGCTCGCGGAGCGCGTCGGCATCACGCCCGCCAACCTCGCGGTGCTCAAGAACGGTCGCGCGAAGGCCGTGCGGTTCAGCACGCTGGATTCCCTGTGCGCGGCTCTCGACTGCCAGCCGGGGGATGTGCTTCGCTGGGTGCCCGACGACGAAGGAGTCTGACGTGCACTTCCTGATCTCGGTCATCGACGACACGAGCGGATCGGCCACCGGCGGCGAGGCCGCGGCGATCGACTCCTTCAATGACGCGCTCAGGGCGGGCGGTCACTGGGTCGTCGCCGGCGGCATCGCCGCGCCCGCGGAGGCGGCCGTGATCGACGCGCGCGGGGGAGAGCCGGAGGTCCGGCCCGGGCCGCTCCACGACACGCGCGAGTACGTCGCCGGATTCTGGGTCATCGGGGCGCCCGATCGGGATGCCGCTCTCGCGCTCGCGACGCGGGCATCCCGCGCCTGCAGCCGACGCGTGGAGCTGCGGCCGCTGCTCGGGCTCGCCGACTGAGGGAAGGAATTGCGCCATAGTGGTCCGCCTTGACCTGAACATCTCGCTCGACGGCGTCGCGAAGCCCGCCGACCCGAGCCCGGAGAACCCGATGGGGGAGGACTGGGGTCGGCTCGTCGCGGCCTACATCGCCACGCGGACCTTCCGCGAGCGGGTCCTGCACGACCCGACGGGCGCGGGCACGACGGGCGTCGACGACCGCTACGCGTCCGCCTACTTCGACGAGGTGGGCGCCGAGATCATGGGGGCGGGGATGTTCGGCCTCCACGCCTTCCCGGACGACCCGGACTGGCGCGGCTGGTGGGGCGACGAGCCGCCGTTCCGCGTGCCCGTGCTCGTGCTGACCCATCGCGAGCGCGCGCCGATCGAGTTCGAGAACGGGACGCGGTTCGAGTTCCTGGCGGCGAGCCCGGAGGATGCGCTCGCGCGTGCCCGGCGGCTCGCGGGCGACGCCGACATCCGGATCGGCGGAGGGCTCGGCGTCGCGCGCGCATTCCTCGCCGCGGATCTCGTCGACCGGCTGCACGTCGGCATCGCGCCGATCGTGCTCGGGCGCGGCGGGCGGCTGTGGGACGATCTGCGGCGACTCGACGAGGGCCGCACTGTCACGAGCGAGGTCGCCGAGAGCGGAGTCGTCCACGTCACGATCGCGCGCTGAGCCGTGCCGCCACTGTCAGCCAGCTGACATAATGATGATTATCGGAAACTGGGTCGGCGCAACGACGAGGGTCGGATTCACGAGCTCACCATCGGGCATGGGCCGGGACTAGCGCCGCTCAGCCGCGAAAAGCGAGCAAGTCTTCGGTGTGGTCATGAAAGGGGCGACGGCCCCTGCGCCGTGGGCGGTGATCCCGGGCGGTGTCCGAGCGAGAACCACGCCAGGACGCCGAGCGGACCACCGATGATGACGACGACGATCCAGGCGGTGACTCCCCGGACGCCCAGCCGTTCCACCTGACGCTGGATCGAGCGGATGGCGATCGCGAGCATGACGAACCAGGCGATCAGGATGACCGAGAGCGGCGAGTCGAAGAACGCCGGCACGGTCGGCTCGAGGTCGTACTGCGTGGCCTGGACGGTCATCCGTTCATCACACCATCGGATCGGCCCGCCCAGGTGACCCGAGAGCGAGAATCCGCCGAGAGGATCGCTCCGGATGCGCTCGGAAAGCCTGACGTGTGGTTCACTCGTTCTCGGAGGGGAGTATCCCCGACCCGCGTCGCGTCGTCATTACGTTCCGTCCGCACGGATCCGGCGCCACGGGCCGAATCTGACCGTTCCGGCCGGGAAAGACCTCCTGAATCGCCTCATCGACCATTCAGGAGCTCCGTCATGGACGTACCCCTCTGGCTGTGGTTCGCCGTTCTCGGCGTCATCATCGCCATGCTCGCGATCGATCTCTTCGCCCACCGCAAGGCCCACGTCATCGGCGTGCGCGAGGCCGCCGTGTGGTCCATCATCTGGGTGACGCTCGGCGTCGCCTTCGGCGGCTACATCTGGGCCGAGTACGGCGCCGAGCTCGGGCAGCAGTACTACGCCGGCTACCTCGTCGAGAAGTCGCTCGCCGTCGACAACGTGTTCGTGTGGGCGATCATCTTCGCCTTCTTCCACGTGCCCCGCGAGTACCAGCACCGCGTGCTGTTCCTCGGCGTGCTCGGCGCGCTCGTCTTCCGCGGCATCTTCATCGCCCTCGGCGCGGTGCTCATCGACCAGTTCTCCTGGATCCTCTACCTGTTCGCGGCGTTCCTGCTCTACACCGGCTGGATGATGATCCGGAAGCGCAACGAGCACATGGACGTCGCGAACTCGACGATCCTCAAGGTCTTCCGCCGGGCGATCCCGATGACCGACGCGTACCACGGTCAGAGGTTCCTCATCCGCAAGGCCGGCGTGATCGTCGCCACTCCCCTGCTCGCCGTGCTCGTGCTCGTGGAGGTGACCGACATCATCTTCGCGATCGACTCCATCCCCGCCATCTTCGGGATCACGAGCGAGCCGTTCATCGTCTTCACCGCGAACGCCTTCGCGATCCTGGGGCTGCGGGCGATGTACTTCCTGCTCGCCGACCTCATGCACCGCTTCATCTACCTCAAGCTGGGCCTGGCGTTCGTCCTGATCTGGGTGGGTATCAAGATGCTGCTGCTCGACGTCTACAAGATACCCACGAGCTTCTCGCTCGCGGTCGTCGCGCTCATCATCACCGTCTCGATCGTCGCGAGCCTCCGGGCGACGCGCGGTCAGAGCCGTCACGAGATCGTCGTCGAGAACGCTCCCCCGTTCCGCATCGCGACCGAGGAGGAGATGGCGGAGGCCGAGCCGGTGTGGCGGCGGTCCGCCCGCGTCGATCAGGACGGGGTGATCGAGCGCAGCAGCCGCGGCAGGTCGTAGGGCTCGAAGGGCTGGCCGGTGGCGAGCAGCTCGTCCGCGGTGAACCACCCGTGGGCGGTCACGTCGACGTGCTCGTCATCGGTCCAGTTCGTCGACACCGGCTCGAAGCGCTCGCAGCGCAGAAGAAAGTACTCGGCGTGACCGCGGTCGTGATCCGCGGCATCCCACGTCACCTCGAAGTCGAGGCTCCACACCGGATCGCCGACGCTCTCGACCACGAGCCCCGTCTCCTCGAACAGCTCGCGGATCGCGGCCTGCTCGTGCGACTCCCCCGGGTCCACTCCCCCGCCTGGCGTGATCCAGCGGGCGAAGCGCGTCGTGTCGGGCGATGCCGTGAAGAACAGGAGCGCGGCTCCCGACGGGTCGACGAGCAGAATGCGGGATGTCCGGCGCAGGCCCGGCGTCGGGGCCACGGTGCTACTCCCCCGCGGTCGGCGCGTACTCGGTGAAGTAGGCCACGTCGCCCACGAGACGCGTGCTGTCCGCGGGGACCGGGTCGACGGCGGCCCGGGCGACCTCGGCGGCGAACTCGCTCACGTTGTAGAGCTTCCCCACGGCCTCCTTGCGGGCCTCGATGGCTCCCGGGTTCGCGCGATCGAGGAGCGTCGCGGTGACCGTGCCCTCGATCATGTCGCCGGAGACGACGGTGAAGCCGATGCCGGCGGCCTCGAGCTGAGGGATGAACTCGCGCAGGGCATCCTCGCCCGCTCGCTTCGACAGCGCGACGGGCTCGTACTCGGGCATCGTCGGCACGGTGCGGATGAAGTGCGCCTGGTGGCTCGTGACGAACACGATGCGCGCGCCCTCGTGGAGCAGCGGGAGGGCCTTCGTGAGGACGGTGACCTGCGCGTCGCGGTTGAGGCGCAGCGCGTAGTCCTCGCCCATGCCGGCCTCCATGCCGCCCGAGGCGTTGAGCACGAGGATGTCGATGCGCCCGAAGCGATCCTGCACCTGCTGCATCATCGCCTCGACCGACGCCGGATCGGTCAGGTCGGCGCCGACGGCGAGACCCTCGGTGCCGCCGGCCTCGAGCTCGGCGAGCAGCTTCTCGGCGCGCGGCGCCTTCGAGCGGTAGTTGATGACGACGTTCGCGCCCGCGGCGGCGAAGAAGCGCACGGTGTCGGCGCCGATGCCGCGGGAGGAGCCGGTGACGAGAGCGGTCATGCCGGCGAGCGAGCCGGCGGCGAGGGGGCTGTTCACGAGTCTCGACACTACCGGTCTTCCGGCGCCGTGTCGGGCCCGGAGGAGCGTCGGAGGGCGGTGATAGCGTGAGGAACAATCGACCGTGGAAGAGGCGCCGTTGCCCGACATCGTTCAGTACCTCTGGATCATCTGGATCGTGTTCGCGCTCGTCTGCGTGATCATCGAGCTGCTGACGCTCGAGTTCACCTTCCTCATGATCGCCGCCGGCAGTCTCATCGGCGGGCTGGGCACGAATCTCGCCGGCGGCGAGTGGTGGCTGCAGATCGGCCTCGCCGCGGTGATCTCGGCCCTGCTGCTGTTCACGATCCGACCGCTGCTGCTGAAGACCCTCCGGCGGGGCGGCGATGAGCGCGGGGCGCTCACCAACGTGGATGCCCTGCGCGGGATGCGCGGGCGCGTCACGACCGACTTCCGCGACGGCACGGGCTACGTCCGCCTCAGCAACGGCGAGACCTGGACCTCCCGGCTCGACGCCGCGCACGAGACCATCACCCTCACCGAGGGCGACCGCGTGGTCGTCACCCGGATCGACGGGGCGACCGCCGAGGTCGCACCCGAGGAAAGGAGCACCACCGCGTGATCAGTCCCTCCGAGTTCATCGGGCAGCTCTTCGTGGTCGCCCTCCTGGTCGTCCTCGGCATCTTCGTCGTCGTGGTGCTGCTGCGGTCGATCCGCATCGTGCCGCAGGCGTACGCGGGCGTCGTCGAGCGCCTCGGCCGGTACCACAAGACGCTCAACCCGGGCCTCAACCTGCTCGTGCCCTTCATCGACCGGCTCCGGCCGCTCGTGGACATGCGCGAGCAGGTCGTCTCCTTCCCGCCGCAGCCCGTCATCACCGAGGACAACCTCGTCGTCTCGATCGACACCGTCATCTACTTCCAGGTGACCGACGCGCGTGCGGCGACCTACGAGATCGCGAACTACCTCGCCGGCGTCGAGCAGCTCACGGTCACGACCCTTCGCAACGTCGTCGGCGGCCTCAACCTCGAGGAGGCGCTCACGAGCCGCGACAACATCAACGGTCAGCTCCGCGTCGTCCTCGACGAGGCGACCGGCAAGTGGGGGCTCCGGGTCAACCGCGTCGAGCTCAAGGCGATCGACCCGCCCGCGAGCATCCAGGACTCGATGGAGAAGCAGATGCGCGCCGAGCGCGACCGCCGCGCCGTCATCCTCACCGCCGAGGGCACGAAGCAGTCGCAGATCCTCGAGGCCGAGGGCGCGCGGCAGTCGGCCATCCTCAAGGCCGAGGGTGACGCGAAGGCGCAGATCCTCCGGGCCGAGGCCGAGGCCGAGGCGATCAAGACGGTCTTCGCGGCGATCCACGTCGGCGACCCCGACCCGAAGCTCCTCGCCTACCAGTACCTGCAGACGCTGCCGAAGCTCGCCGAGGGCGCATCGAACAAGATGTGGATCATTCCGAGCGAGCTCACCGAGGCGCTCAAGGGCGTGACGAACGGCTTCGGCATGGGCGGCGGCGCACCGCGCCCGAGCGCCCCGCACACGGACCCGGTTCCCCCGGGGGCGACGTCGTAGGTGCGGTCGGAGTCGGCTGAGGCGTACTTCTCGCCCGCGCGCCCCCGAGTGCTCGCGCACCGGGGGCTCGCGGTCGACGCGCCGGAGAACACGCTGCTCGCGTTCGCGCACGCCCTCGCGCTCGGCGTCGATCACGTCGAGACCGACGTCCACGCCTCGAGCGACGGGGTCGCGATCGTCTCGCACGACCCCGAGCTCGATCGGGTCGCGGGTCTCGCCGGCCGGGTCTCCGAGCTCACGGCCGCCCAGCTGCAGGGCATCGACCTCGGCGAGGGCCAGGGCTTCGCGACGCTCGCCGAGGCCCTCGAGGCGTTCCCCGACGCGCGGTTCAACATCGATCTGAAGAGCATGGATGCCGTCGCCCCCGCCGTCGACGCCGTCCGGCAGACGCGCGCCCACGATCGCGTCCTCCTCACCTCGTTCAGCGAGCGTCGCCGTGCGGCGGCCCTGCGGCTCCTGCCCGACGTCGCGACGAGCGCCTCGGGCCCGCGCTTCGCCGCCGCCCTGTTCGCCGCGCGCCTCGGTCTCGTCCCGCTCGTGCGACGGGCGCTCGAGGGCATCCACGCGGTGCAGATCCCGCTCCGCGCCGCGGGGCTCGAGACCACCGCTCCCCCGCTGCTGCGCGCCTTCCAGTCCGCGGGCGTCGAGGTCCACATGTGGACGATCAACGACCCCGCCGTCATGGCGAGCCTGCTCGATCGCGGCGTCGACGGCATCGTCACCGACCGTGCCGACCTCGCGATGGCGCTCATCCGGGAGCGCGACCCCGACCGCTGACCACCCTTTCCCGATCGTCGACGTAGGGGCGCGTGACACTGGCAATGGTCTGGGAAAGGCGTTCCTCGACTCGACCGCGCACCCCTGACGGGTCTATACCTTTACATGGATTCGGGTACGCGACGAGAGGGGAGAGCACGATGGCCGATCGGACTCTGCGAGGCATGCGCCTCGGATCTCAGAGCATGCAGAGCGAGGAGGGCGTCGAGTTCGCCTCCCGCCAGCGAGCGCAGTATTTGACCACCGATGGCGAGCTGTTCGAGGTCGTATTCTCCGCCGACGCCGAGCTCCCCGACACGTGGGAGTCGCCGAAGTCCGGCCGCGAGGGCGTCCTCCTCGCCCCGGACGGCACGCCGATCGACATCGTCCAGGCCGACGTGAAGGCCGTGCGCACCCACTGGGACATGCTGCTCGAGCGCCGCTCGATCGCCGAGCTCGAGGAGCTCCTCGAGGAGCGCCTGCAGCTGCTCCGCCAGCGTCGCGGCACCGACGAGCGCCTCGGCGCGTAGCCCGCACCGCCGTCCGGAATCGAGCCTCTAGGCTCGATCATCATGGCGCTCCCCTCGCACGACACCCTCGTCAGCTACCCCGACGGCGCGACGGCGTCCACCGGCACCGTCCTCCACGTCGAGCCTCTCGATGACGGCCTCAGCGCCGTCATCCTCGACGCGACAGCCGTCCACCCCATCGACACGGCCTGGCCCGACCAGCCCTCCGATCGCGGCGTCCTGCGCGGCGCCGCCGGCGAGGCGCGCATCGAGCGCGCCGTCATGGGCGGGATCCACGACGGCGCGCTGCTGCTCGGCACCGACCTGCCGGTGCGCACCGGCACCGAGGGCTGGACCTTCGTCGTCGCCCACCTCGTCGACGGCGCAGCGCCCGCCGAGGGCGAGAGCGTCGAGGTCGTCGCCGACGCCGACCTGCGGGCGGCGCTCAGCGCGGGGCACACGGCCTGCCACCTCGCCTCGCTCGCGCTCGATGGCGCGCTCTCGGACTCGTGGACGAAGGAGACGCCGCGCGACGCGCTCGGGAATCCCGCATTCGACCAGCTCGCGATCGTGACCTCGCGCATCCACGAGCACGGGTCGATCGACACCTACCGCATCGGGAAGTCGCTGCGTCGCAAGGGCTTCGCTCCCGCCGGTCTCGACGACGTCGCCGCCGTCGCGGCGCGGGCGAACGCCCTGCTCGCCGGGTGGGTCGCCGCGGGCGGCGCTGTGCGCATCGAGCGTGCCGACGCCGCCATCACGACGCGGCGCACGTGGGTGTGCGCACTGCCCGAGGGCGAGGTGCGGATCCCGTGCGGAGGCACGCACGTCGACGACCTCGCCGCGTTCACGAGCATCGAGGTCGCGCTCGAGCGCACCGACGTCGAGGGCGGTATCGAGCTCGTCATGACGACGACCGCGCGCATGGCCTAGCCGGGCAGCGGGCCCCGTCCCAGGCGGAGGGCGAATCCCCAGGCGGTGACGCGCCACAGGGCCTCCCCGACGATGCCCGCGTGCATCTTCGAGCGGCCCGTCGCGCGCTCGACGAACGCGATCGGGTGCTCGAGCACGCGCCCTCCTCGGCGCTCGATGCGCCAGGCGAGCTCGACCTGGAAGCAGTAGCCGTGCGAGGACACGACCGATTCATCCAGACCGGTGAGGGCAAGGGTGCGGTAGACCCGGAATCCGGCCGTGAGGTCCTGGATGCGCGAACGAAGCATCCCCCGGGCGTAGCGGTTGCCGCCGCGCGAGATCGCCCGCCGGGCCCAGGGCCAGTTGACGACCGCGCCGCCGGGCACCCAGCGCGAGCCGATCACGAGGTCGGCGGACTCGGCGTCGGCGAGGGCGATCATCGCCGGCAGCTCGGCCGGATCGTGCGAGCCGTCGGCATCGATCTCCACGACGAACCGATAGCCCTCCACGGCCGCCCGGGCGAAGCCGGCGAGGTAGGCCGAGCCCAGGCCGTCCTTGCCGGGGCGGTGCAGGACGCGCACGCCGGGGTCGCTCGCGGCGAGCTCGTCGGCGATCCGGCCGGTGCCGTCGGGCGAGGCGTCGTCGACCACGAGGACGTCGGCATCGGGCACCGCGACGCGGATGCGCGCGAGGACGCCCCGCAGGCTCTCGGCCTCGTTGTAGGTGGGCAGAACGATCAGCGTGCTCGCGCCGGAGCGGCTCGCCCCCGCGCCGAGACGATCGCGCGCTGCGCGGTCGGCGGTCATGCGACCTCTCCCCGACGCTGGGATGCGCGGCCGGCGCGGCCGGCGCGGCCGGCGCGGGACGCGGCGCCCGCGACCAGCAGCGCGCCCGCCGACAGCAGGCAGAGGAACCACTCGAGTGCGCGGCCCAGGGCGTGGGCGGGAGTCACGACCTCGCTCAGGGGGACCTCCTGGACCATGACGCCCGCGGTGAAGAGCGGCAGATCGTCGATCGTGGAGCCGTCGGGCGCGATGATCGCGCTCGCACCGACCGTCGAGGCCTGCACGACGCTGCGCCCGGACTCGATCGCGCGCAGGCGGGCGATCGCGAGCTGCTGCACGCTCTGGTCGGTGCGGCCGAAGTCCGCGTTGTTCGTGGGGGCGAGCAGTACGGTCGCATCCTCGTCGATCATGCGGGCGAGGAGGTCGTCGTCGACGATGTCGTAGCAGATCGCGACGCCCGCGACGACGCCGTCGGGCAGCTCGAGCACGGTGTCGCGCTGCCCGAACGAGTAGTCGCGGGGCACGAGGTCGAAGAGGTCCGGGGCGAGGGGGTAGAAGAACTCGCGCTCGGGCAGGTACTCGGCGAACGGCACGGGATGGATCTTGTCGTACTGATCGATCGCGCCGCGGCCCGCCTGCCACAGGAGGACCGAGTTGAAGGTCTTCTCGCCTGCGGCCGTGATCGTCCCGACCACGACGGGGGCGTCGAGCCGACTCGAGACCGAGTCGAGCGCGGCGGCGGCGTAGTCGGAGCGCAGCGGGTCGAGGTCGGAGCCGTTCTCCGGCCAGACGACCACGTCGAGCGGCTCGTCGAGCTCGTACAGCGGCACAGTCGCGTCGAGGTGGTCCTGGAGGATGTCTCCCGGCTCGTACTGCGCGAACAGACCCGTCTGCGAGTCGCCCTGCACCGCGCCGACGCGCACGCTGCCGCTCGTCGCCGTCGGGAACGCCGGCCACACCAGCAGCGTCGCCGAGAGGCCGGCGACGAGCACGGCGCGCGACAGGGCGGGGGTGCGTCGCTCGACCGCGACGGCCGCGAGCACCGCCGCGAGCAGCGCGACCAGGAAGCTGAGCCCGGACAGACCCGCCCACGCCGCCCAGTGCGCGAGCGGCCCCTCCGACTGCGAGATCGCGAGCCTGCCCCACGCGAAGCCGCCCCAGGGCCACACGTTCGAGACGCCCTCGCGCGCCGTCCACAGCCCCGCGAGGACGATCGGGAGCAGCAGCAGACGGCCGGCGACGCCGGGGAAGGCCACGGGCATCCACCGCCAGGCGAGCGCGATCGGGATCGCGCCGAGCGCGACGAAGACGACCTGCGCGAGCGTGAGGGCGAGCCACGGCACGATGCCGAGGTAGACGGTCAGCCACTCGATGAGCGCGCCGTAGTAGACGAAGCCCGCGACGGCGCCGACGAGGAGCGCGCCGCCGGCCGAGCGCCCGCGGAGGCTCCAGAGCACGAGCGCGGTTCCGAGGATCGTGAACGGCCACCAGCCGAGGTCGGGGAAGCCGAGGTCCATCGTCCAGCCGCCGAGGGCCGCGACGAGCACGGCGACACCGAGTCGCGGCCCGGCAGGGGCGGGCGCGGCGAGCGCGAGCGGCGGGGTGCTGGGCGACGGCGCGGCGGCGCGCGGGCCGTCGGGAGCATCCATCACGATTCGATCCTAGAGAGCGTCGAGGGGGCGGATGCTCACGCCACCGAGCTGTAGGCGACGATGCCGCGGCGCACCCGGTCGAGGGCCGCGCGCGCGGTACGCCCGACCTGCCCGTCGGCGACGAGCGAGATCTGGTCGAGGAGGTCGATCGTCTGCTTGCACCAGCGCACGAAGTCGCCCGCGGCGAGGTCGGCGTCGCGCAGGACGACCTCGAGCTGGGCTCCGCTCGCCCACTTGTGCATCGGCAGGGCGAGCGTCGTCGCGAGCGGGTTCGACCCGGGCAGCCGGTGCGCGTGCTCGAGGTCGTCGAGGTCGGCCCAGAGCAGCTGCGTGCGCTCGAGCGCGACGCGGAACGGCCCGCGCGGGAGCGCGTACTCGGGCGCCTGGCCGTCGTCGCGCCGGGCCTCGAAGACGATCGCGCACGCCATCGCGGCGAGGGCGGGAGCGTCGAGATCGTCCCACAGCCCTCGGCGCAGGCTCTCGGCCACGAGGAGGTCGCGCTCGCCGTAGATGCGGCGGAGGGCTCGGCCGTCGGCGCTGAGCCCGAGACGCCCGTGCTCGTCCTTCACGAGGTAGCCGAGCTCGCCGAGCACCTCGGTCACGCGATCGAACACCTGCGCGACGGCCCCCGTGCGGCCCCGGATCTGCCGGCTCACCTTGTCGCTGTCGCGCTTCAGTCGCCACCAGCGCTCGGCCCACCGGGAGTGGGCCTCGCGGTCCGCGCAGCCGTGGCAGGGGTGCTTGCGCATGCGCGAGCGGACGCCCTCGATCTGCCGCTGGCGGCGATCGCGCTCGCCCCGACCGCCCTGCTCGCCCGTGCGGGCGCGCTCGCGCTCGAGGTCGCTGAGCTCGCGGCGCAGCGCGGCATACTCGCCGAAGTCGCCGAGGTGGCACTGCATGCTCTTCTCGTATCCGGCGAGCGACTCCTGCTGCTTGCGGACAGTGCGGGCGAGGTCGACGACGGCCCGGTCCGCCTGGAACTGCGCGAACGAGCTCTCGAGGATCTCGCGCGTGCGCTGCCGGCCGAACTGCTCGATGAGGTTGACGGCCATGTTGTACGTCGGCCGGAAGCTGGAGTTGAGCGGGTACGTGCGGCGGGAGGCGAGGGAGGCGACGGCCTGCGGGTCCAGGCCGCCCGTCCACTGGATGACCGAGTGGCCCTCGGTGTCGATGCCGCGACGGCCCGCGCGGCCGGTGAGCTGCGTGTACTCCCCCGGCGTGATCGGCACGCGCGCCTCGCCGTTGAACTTCTCGAGCTTCTCCAGCACGACCGTGCGGGCCGGCATGTTGATGCCGAGCGCGAGGGTCTCGGTCGCGAAGACGACCTTGAGGAGCTTCTTCTGGAAGAGCTCCTCGACGACCTCCTTGAACGCGGGCAGCAACCCCGCGTGGTGCGCGGCGACGCCGCGCTGCAGGCCGTCGAGCCACTCCCAGTAGCCGAGCACGGCGAGGTCGTCGTCGCGCAGCGTGCGGCAGCGCTCCTCGACGATCTGGCGGATCTCCTCGCGCTCCCACGACTCGGTGAGCTTGAGTCCGGCCCGCAGGAGCTGACGAACCGCGCCGTCGCAGCCCGCGCGGGAGAAGATGAAGAAGATCGCCGGCAGGAGGTTCCGCTGAGCGAGGATCGCGGCGATCTCGGCGCGGTCGGCCTTGCCGTCGGCGCCGGGCCGCTTCTCCCACCGGCGGGGGTGATGCTGCCGGCCGCGGTGCGGCGCGTGCCCTCCGGCCTTCGCGAGCTGCACGAGCTCGGGGTTCACCCGGTTCGTCGCGGCCTGCCCGCTCGAGTCGAAGAGGTCGACGAGCTTCGAGCGCACGAGCACGTGCTGCTCGAGCGGCACGGGCCTCGTCTCGGAGACGATGACGTCGGTGTCGCCGCGCACGGCCTGCAGCCAGTCGCCGAACTCCTCGGCGTTCGACACGGTCGCGCTGAGCGAGATGAGCCGCACCGGGAGCGGGAGGTGGATGATGACCTCCTCCCACACCGCCCCGCGGAACCGGTCGGCGAGGTAGTGCACCTCATCCATGACGACGTACCGCAGGTCGGTGAGCAGCGCCGAGTCGGCGTAGAGCATGTTGCGCAGCACCTCGGTCGTCATGACGACGATGCGCGCGGAGGCGTTGATGTTCGTGTCGCCCGTCAGCAGGCCCACCTCGCTCGCGCCGTACTGGGCGACGAGCTCGTTGTACTTCTGATTGCTGAGCGCCTTCATCGGCGCGGTGTAGAAGATCTTCGCGCGCGGGTCGAACATCGCGAGGAAGACCGCGAACTCGGCCACGATCGTCTTGCCGGCGCCGGTCGGTGCGGCGACGAGCACGCTGCGCCCCTCCTCGAGCACCGCGCACGCGGCCTGCTGGAAGGGGTCGAGATCGAACGCGAGCTGGTCGCGGAAGGCCTTCAGGCGGGGATGCTCGCGCAGCGCCCGCGCGGCGGCGAATCGCTCGGCCGGGCTGGGCTCGGGGGCGACCCCGCCGGCGCCGCTCGTTGAGGACGGGCTCATGCGGGGGCCGCGTCGATGCCGTACTCCGCGGCGAGGGCGGCGTCCTTCTTGGCGTGCCGTCGATCGTTGAGGACGGCGATCCCGGCCGCCAGGAAGTAGAGCCCCACCATCGGGATCGCGAGGATGAACATCGACATGATGTCCGCGGCGGGCGTCGCGAACGCGGTGAAGAGGGTGATCGCCAGGATCGCCCAGCGCCACCCCTTGAGGATGCTCGCGCCCATGAGCACGCGGGCGAAGTTCATCACCACGAGCACGACGGGCAGCACGAAGCCGATACCGATCGCGAGGATGAGCTTGAGAGAGAAGTCGAGGTAGACCTTCGCGGTCAGGAGCGTCGCGGTCCCCTCAGCGGCGAAGCCGGTGAGCAGCTCGACGATGTGCGGGAGCACGAACCAGCCGGCGGCGCAGCCGGCGAGGAACAGCGGGAGCGCGGCGCCGAGGAAGCCCACGGCGTACTGCTTCTCGCGGCGGTGCAGCGCGGGAACGATGAAGGCCCAGAGCTGATAGAGCCACACCGGCGAGCCGATGACGACCCCGAGGACCAGGGCGATGACGAGCTTCGTGTCGAACGCCTCGGTGACGGCGGTGTAATTGATCGTGGCATCGCGGCCCTGAGCCTCGGCGACGACCCTCAGCGGCTCGCTGAGCGCCGCCCACACGGGATCGGCGAGGAACCACCCCCCCACTGCCGCGAGGATGATCGTCACGGCCGTGATGGTCAGACGCTTGCGCAGCTCGACGAGGTGCTCGCCGAGCGACATCCGGCCCTCGGCGTTACGGGGCCGGGCGGGACGGACCGCCACCGGTCAGGACTTGGGGGCGGTGTCGGTCCCCTCCGCGCTCGGGGCGGTCGACGGGGCCGGATCGGCGGGGGCGTCGGGGTTCTTCACCTCGTTCTTGAAGATCTTCATCGACTGGCCGAGGCTGCGCGCGAGAGCCGGGAGCTTCGGCGCCCCGAACAGGAGCAGGATGACGACGAGCAGGATGATCGCGTGCCAGCCGGTGAATGCATTGCCGAACATGGGTGGTCGTCCTCACGGGAAGGGGTCGGAGAGTCTCGAGTCTAAGCGGTCGGCCCCGTGCCCGGGCCGAGCACTCGCTCAGACGATCCCGTGCCGTGACGCTGCTCCGCCGCGGCGAGAGCGTCATCGGCCCATCGCGCGGCGGCGAGTCGGGCATCCGGCGGATCGGTGATCGCCCCGACGCCCGCGATGCGGGCCGCGAGGCGGCCGATCACGCCCTCATGGGCGAGAGGGATGCGCGCGATCGCGCGATCGCCCGCGTACTCGACGGCGTCGTCTGCTCCGAGGTAGTCCGACAGCAGCGGCAGCGCGCTCGCGGGCAGCTCGACGGTCACGAGCAGGTCGCCGGCGTCGCCCCGGAACAGCTCGCCCGCGTCGGTCGTGCTCGGCGCGTGCTCCTCGGCCGGGCCGATCGCCTCGGCGCTCGCCATGCGGTCGAGCCGGAAGGTGCGCTCGGCGTCGCGCGTGAGGCACCAGCCGCGCAGATACCAGACGTCGTCGACCGACTCGAGCCGGATCGGGTCGACGTCACGCTCCTCCCGGTCGCCGCGCGTGGTCACGTAGTCGATGCGCAGGCGCTCCCCCGCCGTGACGGCCGCCGCGACGGTCTCGCGCAGCGCGTCGGAGGTGCGCGACTGCACCGAGACGGGGGCGACCTCGCCGCTCGCGCCGCGGGCGAGCTTCGTCATGAGGCGCTCGACATCGGCGCGCTCGCTGAAGCCGGGCATCGCCGAGACCGCCTGCAGGCCGGCGAGCAGGGCCGCGGCCTCGCGCGAGGACAGACGCGGGCGCTGGTCGAGCGGGGCGTTGCGGAAGCGGATGACGTCGCGCTCCTCGAAGTCGTCCCAGTCGATGTCGAACAGACCCTGCGCGAGGTAGAGCCCCTCGGGCCCCGGGTCGCCCGTGCCGGTCAGGTAGCCGACGAGCGCGCGCATCTGCTCGGGGCTGACGTCGAACTGCGCGGCGGCCTCCGCGACGCTCACGCGCACCTCGTCGATGAGGTACGGCACGAGCCCGAGCAGCAGGGCGAGCTTGTCGCCCGCGCGCTGCGGCGGCCTGCGCTCAGCCATGCGCGCTCACCACCCGGCGCCAGCGCTCCACGACGGCCTCGCGCAGCGGCTCGGGGCCGAGGACGCGGATGTCGGCGCCGAAGGCCGCGAGCTCCTCCGCGAGCACGGCGAGGTCGGTCGTGCGGACGATGAGGGTTTCGCCGTCGACGACGGTGCCGGCGCGATTGCGCAGGACGACATCCGCCTCGCTGCCGGGGCGCGGGACGACCGCGGCGGTCGTCCGCTCGAACACCTCCTGCAGCTCGCGCTGCACGCGCGCGGCCTCGTCGGGGCGAGGAGCCCGAGCCTCGACGTCGTCGATGCGGACCGCGCCGACGATGCGGCGCAGGAGAAAGGTGCGGGGGGCATCCACGCCCTCGTCGTGGGCGTGGAGGTGCCAGCGCCCCTCGTGGTTGACGAGCGCGAGCGGCGAGACGCTGCGCAGCTCGGGCTCGGCCGCCCCGGGCTTGAGGTACGGGAAGGAGACCCGGCGACGGCGGTCGATCGCCTCGGCGAGCGGGTCGTGCGCGGCCTCCCTGGCGCGGATCGACGGCGCGAAGCCGATGACGCTCTGCTCGACGGCGTGCCCGAACGACTTGAGCTTCGTGAGGGCGCGGCGCGACTGCTCCGACAGCGAGCTCTCGCGCCACACCTGCGCGGCGAGGCCGAGCAGTGCGACCTCCTCCGCCGAGAACTCGATGTCGTCGGGCAGCTGGTAGAGCGACTTGGGGATGCGGTACCGCTGCAGCCGCGTGTCGCCCTCGGCGCCCGGCTGATCGACCGTCTCGAGCGGGACGCCGAGCTCGCGGACGTCCTCCTTGTCGCGCTCGAACTGCCGCTCGAGGCTCGCGCGGTCGGAGGAGTCGTCGAAGCGCTCGGCGTAGCCGGCGACGGTCGAGAGGATGTCCTGCTTGGTGAGCCCCTGCTCCGTCGCCATGAGCGCGAGGATCAGGTTGAACTGCCGCTGCTCGGGCGGCACGCGACGGCGCGCGGCGCCGGCCGCGTCGACCGTCGTCCGTCGCCCGGCCATGCGCCGACTACTCCTCGATGCCGAGGACGTCGACGACGAAGACCATGGTCGAGCCCGCGGGGATCGACGCGGGCGCCTGGCCCTCGGGGTACCCGAGCTCGGGCGGGATGACGACGACGACCTGCGAGCCGACCGTCTTGCCCTCGAGCGCCTGAGCGAGGCCAGGGACGATGCCCTGCGGGTCCTCCTCGAAGCTCACCACGGGGAAGGTCGAGGCGGAGCCGCGCTCCCAGCTGGAGTCGAACACTTCGCCCGTCTCCCACACCACGCCCGTGTAGTGGAGAACGGCGCGGTCGCCGGCCTCGAGCGCGGCACCGTCGCCGAGGACGAGGACGTGGTCGATGAGCTCGGCCGACGGGTCTTCGTCGGGGATGGTGATGCCGGGTACGCCCTCGGGCGTCGTCACGACCGCGGGGACGCCCGATGCGCCGAGCTGCGGCGCCCCGTCGGCCTTCGCGAGGTAGGCGTCCTGGACGTCGATCACGAGCACTACCGGGTCGCCGTCCTCCAGGCCGGTCTGCGGGTCGAGCGCGCCGGCGCCGAACACGTCGGCGATGGTGGCGGTCACGGCGATGCGCGAGCCGACCTCGGCGCACTGGACGGCCTCGGCCATGACGTCGATCTCGGCGCCCGCGGTGCGACGCAGCGGCGCGGCCTCCGGGTCGTACTCGGAGGCGGTGATGAGCTCGCCGGTCTCGCCGTCGAAGAGGCTGACCTGCAGGTCGACGATCTGGCCAGCGTCAGCCGTCTCGCCGTCGCCCGGAACGAGGACGGCCTGCTCGGGCCCGTCGCTGAGGAGCGGAGTCGGGAACTCGACCTCGGGCGGCGAGAGGAGCTCGCCCGTCGCCTCCACGTAGCTCGGCTGGTCACCGGTCGGGACGGCGGGCGCGCACGCCTCGGCACCCGACGGGGCGCACGCGGTGAGCGTGCCCAGGAGTGCGGCGGTCAGGATGATGGCGGGTGCGGAAGTGCGCACGGAACCTCTTCTCGGATCGGGTGCGGCCGTCAGAACTCTACCGGGGCGTCGCCTGCGCGCTTCGCCGAGCGCTCGGCGAGCGACTGAGCCTCGCGGACGGCCTTGCGGAGGCGCTTGGGGCTCGCGATGCGGTCGCCGAGGGCGCCCGGGGTCCAGATCTCGACATCCTCATCGCCGTGCTCGGTCTTGCTGCCGCGCTTGGCCTTGACGAAGCGCGCGGTGCCGTCGGCGAGCCGGCGGGCGGTGAGAAGGAAGCCCGTGTGGGCGACCATGCGGTGGTCGGGGCGGACGGAGAGGCCGTCGACGTTCCAGCCGCGGACCATCGTCTCGCTCGAGAGCGGCTCGGTGAAGCGCTCGGCGGCGCGGATCGCCTCGGCGACGCGGCTCAGCTGCGTGGCGGTCGCGACGTAGACGACGAGGACGCCGCCCGGCGTGAGGGCGTCGCCGACGGCCTCCAGGCACTCCCACGGGGCGAGCATGTCGAGCACGACGCGATCGACCGTGCCGTCCTCGCACGTCTCGGGCAGGGAGGCCTGCAGGTCGCCGATCGTGATCGTCCAGTTCGCGGGCGCCTCGCCCAGGAAAGCGGAGGCGTTGCCGCGGGCGATGTCGGCGAACTCCTCGCGGCGCTCGAAGCTCAGCAGGCGGCCGGTCGGTCCGATCGCGCGCAGGAGCGAGAGCGACAGAGCGCCGGAGCCCACGCCCGCCTCGACGACCGTCGCGCCCGGGAAGACGTCGCCCATCGCGACGATCTGGCCGGCGTCCTTCGGGTAGACGATCGCGGCGCCGCGCGGCATCGACATGACGAAGTCGTTCAGGAGCGGGCGCAGCGCGAGGTAGGGCACCCCGCTGGAGTTCTCGACGACGCTGCCGTCGGGGAGGCCGATGAGCGACTCGTGCGGGAGCACCCCGCGGTGGCTGTGGAAGGCCTTGCCGCGCTCGAGGGTCACGGTGTTGAGCCGGCCCTTCGGGTCGGTGAGCTGCACCTGGTCGCCCTCGATGAACGGGCCGGACTGGCGGCGGAGGGTCATGCGGGGGCTCCCGTCGTGGCGCGGTGGTGACGGTGGCGCTCGAGCGCGGCGCCGAGGTCGGCGATGCCGCGGCCGTCGAGCGTGGTCCACAGCTCGTGGGTCGGGGCCTCGTGCAGGCTCACGTGGCACGGGACGCCGATCGTCGCCGCGCCCGAGGCGACGGCGGAGACGAGGCCGAACTCGCTGTCCTCGATGGCGACGCAGTCGCGGATGCTCACGCCCAGCCGATCGGCGGCCGTCAGGTAGGGCTCGGGGTGCGGCTTCGCGTTCGTCACGTCGTCGCCCGCGATGACGACGGCGAAGGCGTCCTCGCCGATCGCCGCGGCGACGCGCAGCGCCATGCGCCGCAGCGACATCGTGACCAGAGCGCTCGGGATGCCCTCGGCGCGGAGCGCGGCGAGCAGCTCGCGCGCCCCCGGGCGCCACGGCACGGCGATCTCGATCTGCTCCATGACGTGGTCGGTGAGGCGCTCGATGATCTCCTCGCGCGCGAGCGCGACCCCGGCGTCCTGGAGCACTCCTGCCGCGTCGAGGAGGCCCGAGCCGACGAGCCGGAGGCCGTCCTCCTGCGTCCAGACGCCGCCGAACGAGGCCACGAGCTCCGTCTCGGCGGAGAGCCAGTAGGGCTCGGTGTCGACGATCGTGCCGTCCATGTCCCACAGGACTGCGGCCGGCGCGGCGGGGGTTCGACTCGGTGCGGTCACGACGGGCCAGTCTAGTTGCGTTCTATTGTGGAGACCGCGCTGCGGGCGACGGGCCGGCGGCGCTCGACCGAGAGCGAGCGACGTGACCCAGAGCGACCTGTTCCGAGGCGGGCGACTGCTCGTCGTCGCCTTCGAGGGCTGGAACGACGCGGGCGAGGCGGCGAGCGGAGCGGTCAAGGCGCTCAAGGAGGTGCTCGACGTCGTGCCCATCGCCGACGTCGACCCCGAGGACTACTACGACTTCCAGCTCAACCGCCCGACCGTGGAGTTCGACGAGGAGGGCCGGCGTCGCGTGCGGTGGCCCGGGGTCACCTTCTACGGCCCCGCGAACGACGATGGGCTGCCGCGCGAGATCGCGCCCGAGCGCTCGGCCGGTGAGCGAATCCTCGACGTGAGCGGCACCAACCACGACAACATCTACCTGCTGCTGGGCACCGAGCCCTCGCGCGGCTGGCGCACCTTCGCGACCGAGACCATCGACCAGGCGCTCACGGCCGACATCACCGGCATCGTCATTCTCGGCGCGCTGCTCGCCGACGTGCCGCACTCCCGGCCCATCACCGTGCACTCCACGAGCGAGAACGCGCAGGTGCGGGAGGAGCTGGGCGTCGAGCGCTCGACCTACGAGGGTCCCGTGGGGATCCTCAGCATCATCGCCGCTGCGGCGGAGGAGGTCGGGATCCCGGTCGTGTCGCTATGGGCCTCCGTGCCGCACTACGTGCACAACGCCCCCTCCCCCAAGGCGACGCTCGCCCTGCTCGACAAGCTCGAGGAGTTCGTCGACGTCACCATCCCCCGCGGCGACCTCATCGACGAGGCTCGCGCCTGGGAGGACGGCATCGACGCGCTCGCCGAGGACGACGACGACATGAAGTCGTACATCGTCTCGCTCGAGCGGGCGCGCGACGCCGTCGAGGCGCCCGAGGCGAGCGGCGAGGCGATCGCGCAGGAGTTCGAGCGCTACCTGCGCAAGCGCGGCGACGACGAGCCGCCGCAGTCGGCGAGCGAGCCGCCCGCGTAGGGGCGCAGACACTTCTCGCGTCGCGAGTACCGCGGCTCGCGGCTCGCGTCCTCCGGCTGACGTCCGGCCAGGTGCGCGCCCTCCGACACGTTCGGAACGAGCGACGGTGTTCCACCGCCCTCGGGCAGCCCGCGGGCGCGTGCAACAATTCCGGAGATCCGGTGCTGCCGGTGCGGGGTGTCGCGCAACTGCGACGCGCGCGGCGCCCGATCTCCGGAGAACGTGCACGCGCGACGCCGCGATCGAGTTCGCGCGGCTCAGGTCTGCCGCGAGTCGAGCGAGCTGCCCGTGCGCTCGCTGACACCTCCACGACTCGGGAGTCCTGGGCGGGCACCGCGTGCGACACGCCGGTGGAGTATCCCGTCAGCGCGCCATGGGGCGCAGGGTTCCTGAATTCTGCGGGCGGGCGGGCAGTCGGGCGAGCGGCGGCGGATGCTCGGCTCGGGCTAGAGAGGGTCGATGACTCCCGCGCCGAGGAGGATGAGCAGCACAGTGCCGAGCACGACGCGGTAGATCACGAACGGCAGGAACGACCGGGTCGAGATGTACCGCATGAGCCCGGCGATGACGAGGTAGCCGACGCCGAACGCGATGACCGTCGCCGCGAGCGTGTCGAACCAGCCGAACGGGCTCGCGCTCGGCTCGCGGATCGCCGTCACGAGCTCGTAGAGACCGCTGCCGAACACCGCGGGGATCGCGAGCAGGAACGCGTAGCGGGCAGCCGCCGGCCGCGTGTAGCCGAGCGCGAGGCCCATCGTCGTCGTCGCGCCCGAGCGCGAGACGCCGGGGATGAGCGCGAGCATCTGCGCGGCGCCGTAGAGGAGGCCGTGCGGATAGGTGAGCTCGTCGAGCTCGCGCGTGCGGCGCCCGAGCCGGTCGGCGACGCCGAGGATGAGGCCGAACACGATGAGCACGACCGCGACGAGCCAGAGCGAGCGGAAGGTCGAGCGGATGTACTCCTGAGCGAAGAAGCCCACGAGAACGATCGGCACGGTGCCGATGATGATGAGCCAGCCCATGCGCACGTCGGGGTCGGTGCGCGGCACGCCCGAGGAGGGCGAGAAGTGCCGGAACCAGCGCCCGATGATGCGCGTGATGTCCGTCCAGAAATACAGGAGGACCGCGAGCTCGGTGCCGATCTGCGTGATCGCGGTGAACGTCGCCCCCGGGTCGGTCGCGCTCGGCAGGAACTCGCCGGCGATGCGCAGGTGCGCGCTGGAGGAGATCGGCAGGAACTCCGTCAGGCCCTGGATGAGGCCGAGGATGATCGCTTCGAGGAGGGACACGCGGCTCCTAGTAGGTCGACAGCAGGTCGGTGAGGGCGCGGTGCCCGAAGTCGAGGGCGCTGAGCGGCACGCGCTCGTCGACGCCGTGGAACATCGCCGGGAAGTCGAGGTCGGGCGTGAGCTTCAGGGGCGCGAAGCCGTAGCCGGTGATGCCGAGCTCGCTGAGCGCCTTGTTGTCGGTGCCGCCGCTCAGCAGGTACGGGATGACCTGCGCCTCCGGATCGTGCCGCATCAGTGTCGCGACCATGGCCTCGACGAGGGCGCCCGAGAAGGGGTTCTCGAGCCCCACGTCTCGCGTCACGACCTCGATCTCGACCTCGTCCGGGAGCATCGCGCGCACCTCGGCGAGCACGGCGTCCTCCTCGCCCGGCAGGGTGCGGATGTCGATGAGCGCCTCGGCCGTGTCGGGAATGACGTTGTGCTTGTAGCCGGCCTTCAGGAGCGTCGGGTTGCTCGTCGTGCGCAGGGTCGCCGTGAGGAACCCCGCCGCGGTGCCCGTGCGCAGCAGCAGCTCGTCGGCGCCGGAGCCGTCGGCGCCCACGGCCTCCGGGTCGGTGCCCAGGATGCGCGAGAGCTCGGCGAGCAGCTGGGTCGTCGTGCCGGTGAGCCGCACCGGCCACTCACGGCGCCCGAGCAGGGCGACGGCCTCGGCGAGCTTCGTCACGGCGTTGTCGCGGATGACCCGTGAGCCGTGCGCCGCCGTGCCGCGCGTGCGCAGGCGGATCCAGACGAGGGCCTTCTCGCCCGTCTGCAGCAGGTACGCGCGCTGGCCCTCGATGTCGACCGAGTAGCCGCCGACCTCGCTGATGGCCTCGGTCGCGCCCGCGAAGAGCTCCCGACGGTGGGTGACGAGGTGGTGCGCGCCGAAGGCGCCGCCGTTCTCCTCGTCGGAGAAGAACGCGACCACGAGATCGCGGTTGGGCCGCCCTCCCCCGGCGAGGATCTCGCGCAGGGAGGTGAGGATCATCGCGTCCATGTTCTTCATGTCGACGGCGCCGCGCCCCCAGAGCATCCCGTCACGGATCTCGCCGCCGAACGGGTCGACCGACCAGTTCGCGGGGTCGGCCGGGACGACGTCGAGGTGGCCGTGGACGACGAGGGCCGGGCGCTCGCCGCGGGCGGTGTCGACGGGGTTCGCGTACGAGCCCTCGACGCGCGCGACGACGCTCGTGCGGCCGGGCGCGGCGTCGATGAGCTCGGGCTCGAGCCCCATCTCGGAGAGGATCGCGGCGACGTACTCGGCCGCCTCCGTCTCGCCGTTGCTGCGCCCCTCGCCGTGGTTCGTCGTGTCGAATCGGATGAGGTCTCGGGCGATGCGGGCGGTCTCGCTGAGCTGCTCCTGGCCTGCCATGCCGACCACGCTACCCCGCGTGCTGGCGGCACCTCGGAACGTGCTATCGTCGTCTCTCGGTTGCCCCGCCACGGCGGAGGAACCGGACCAGCGCGGGTGGCGGAAATGGCAGACGCGCTAGCTTGAGGTGCTAGTGCCCGAAAGGGCGTGGGGGTTCAAGTCCCCCCTCGCGCACGCTGGTCGGTGAGTGATCACCAGCCAACCATTACTGGTTGAGACAGTCCGCTCCGAAGAGCGGTGAACGGCCCCGAGGCTCCGGCCCGGGGCCGTTCTGCTGTCTGCGGAGCCCCGACCGCGAGGCCGACGCGCGCGGGTAGGCTCGCCCGCGATGGGCATCACACGGCGCACCTTCCTGGTCGGGGCCACGGGCCTCTCCGTCGCGGTGCTCGCGGCGTGCACCGATGAGCCGCCGCAGCCCTCGCCCGAGCCGACGCCCGCGCCCGCGGTCGGCCCGACCCGCCCGGCCGGCGTCGCCCGCAGCGACTGGCTCGGCGACTCGTTCTCGCGCGGATCCACGAGCTTCCTGCCCGTCGGCGAGTCGCCGCGGCTGCGCGACGAGCTCGCCTCCCCCTGGCGCGATCGGCTGTTCTTCGCGGGCGAGGCCACCTCGACGGATGCGCCATCCACGGTGCACGGAGCCCTCGCGTCGGGCGAGCGCGCCGCCGCCGAGCTCCTCGCGGTCGCCGCGCCCGGAGAGCGCGTCGTGATCGTCGGGGCGGGCATCGCCGGCGCGGCCGCCGCTCGCCTGCTCGTCGACGACGGCCCGGAGGGCCTCGAGGTCATCGTGCTCGAGGCGCGGGGCCGCACGGGCGGCCGGATCCATACGATCGACAGCGACGCGTGGCCCGTGCCGGTCGAGCTCGGCGCGCAGTGGGTGCGCGAGATCGGTCGGCACGACCTGCTCGAGCGGCTCGTGCGCGCGGGCGTCGACGTCGCGATCGCCGATGCGGCGCGCGGGTTCGACGAGGCAGGCGAACCGATCGCGATCACGCGGCCCTCGACCTCGGCGACGCTCGAATCCGTCCTGCTGCCCGTACTGGAGGCCGCGCGCCAGGCCGCCGCCGCCGTCGAGCCCGACGTGGCGCTCGCGACCGCGCTCGCCTTCCTGAGGCCGTGGGACGGCACGCCCGGCATGGAGGGGGCGCCGAGCGAAGCGCAGTCGATCGCGCTCGCGCTCTCCGGGCTCGTCGAGCCCCGGCTGGGGGCTGCGACGGGCGAGCTCTCGACGCGCGAGGGGCTCGCCGAGCTGCCGCTCGGCGCCGAGAACCTCGTCACGGGCGGGTGGGCCCGGCTCGTCGACGCTCTGCTCGAGGACGTCGACGTGCAGCTCTCGAGCCCCGTCACGGGCATCGCGGTCGGCGACGACGACGTGAGCGTCCGGCTCGGGGTGGGCGACTCGTTCTCGGCCGACCGCGTCCTGCTCACGGCTCCGCTCGGCGTGCTGCAGGCGCGCGGCATCGACCTCGAGCTGCCGGCCGTCAAGGACTCCGCGATCGCCCGCCTCGGGGTCGGAGCGGTCGAGACGATCTGGCTGCGCTTCGACGCGCCCTTCTGGGAGGAGGAGGCCGCGATCTGGGTGCTCGCCGACCCGGAGGCGGCCGTGCCGCTGTGGGTCAACCTGCAGGCCGTGACGGGCGAGCCCGTGCTCGTCGGCGTCGTCGCGGGCGCGCGGGCGATCGGCTTCGGCGCGCTCGGCGAGGGCGACGCGGTCACCGCGGCGCTCGCGGGCCTCGCTCCTCTCGTGGTCGGGCGCGAGCCCACGACCGGCTGAGGGCGGGCATCCGTTCGAGGGGGATGCGCGGCAGCACGCGCACGACCGCTCCGACGAGCGCGAACAGTCCCAGCGCGGCCGCTCCGTAGGCGAGCAGCTCAACCACGCCGCTCACCTGGTCGGGGTCGAGGAAGAAGTACGGGTACCAGCCGACGATCGCGCCGCGGATGAGCGTCGCGAGGCCCCAGCCGAGCGGGTAGCCGACGACGATGAGCATCACGCGCGGATCCGTGCGGCGCTCCCCCGGCGAGAGCAGCCAGTCGAGCAGCAGCCATGCGGGCAGCACGAAGTGGAGCAGCTGATCGCTCAGCGGCACGTCGAGCCGGTAGCCGCGGGTCGCCGCCTGCGAGGCCAGGAGCGCGAAGACGATGCCGGCCACGAGCATCCAGCTGAGGACGGCGACGCGCGCCACGGGCATCCACGCCGGATCGCGGGAGCGGCGCAGCGCGAGCGCGCCCGAGACGATGCCGAGCGCGATCGCCGCGATGTTCGACTGCACGGTGAGGTAGCCGAAGAAGTTGGAGGCGATGAAGACGCTGAAGCCGAGCCCGTACTGGAAGCGAGCCACGAGCGCGATGACCCCGATGAGCGCCGCGAGCAGGCGCAGGCCGCCGACCACCCGCCGTGCCGTCGCGCGCTCGCTCACCGTTACGAGGGTGCCATGCCCTCCGCGGGCTCGGTGGCGCCGAGCTCGGTGAGGCGGCGCTCGCGGTTCGCGAGGAAGAGCGGGAAGGTGAACGCGATCGCCGTGAGCCCCGAGAAGGCGATGTACGCCCACAGGTGCCTCATGCCCAGGCGCCGCCCCTCGATGACGATGAAGGCGCACCCCGCGACCGCCATGATCAGCAGGTCGGTCGTGAGCGAGCCGACGGCCGGGCCATTATTGAACCAGTCCCCCACGAAGTCGTTGCGCTGAAGAATCGCGATGACGTTGTACGTCCACGTGCCGACGAGGCCGATGATCGCGAGAACGAGGAACACGATGGCGCGAGGAGTCCAGTGACGGGTCATGCCGACATCATCGCCCCGTTCGGCCTGCTGCTCGACGTCGACGGGCCGATCGCGAGCCCCGAGACCCGCACGATCGTGCACGCCTCGATCGTGGAGGACCTGCTGACCCTCGCCCATGCGGGGATCCCGGTCGCGTTCGTCACCGGCCGCAGCGACGCCTTCATGCGCGAGCAGGTCGTCTCGCGCCTTCTCGAGCACGGGATGCGCGAGGACGTCGCCCTCTTCGGCGTCTTCGAGAAGGGCGGGGCGTGGGCCCCGATCACGGCCGCGGGCCTCGGCGAGGTGCAGGTCGACCCGACGGTCGCCCTGCCCGACGCTGCCCGCACGGAGGTCGAGTCGATCGCGCGCGAGCGCTTCGCCGACGCGATGTTCGTCGACGAGGGCAAGCGCGTCATGGTGTCGCTCGAGCAGCGCGTCGATGTCTCGTCGGAGGTCTATCGCGAGGCGCAGGAGGAGTTCGAGGACGCGGCGTTCGCGGCGCTCGCCGCCCGCGGGCTCGGCGTCCGCCACCGCGACCGGGTCTCCCCCGACGCCGATGGCGCTGTGCCGTTCCGCATCGACCCGACGATCATCTCGACCGACATCGAGTCGGTGCGGCTCGACAAGGATCACGGTGCGCGGCGCGTGATCGACTGGTTCGCTGCGCGCGGCACGACGGCGCCGCGCTGGTACTCGGTGGGCGATTCGCGCTCGGACTACCTCATGGCCGATCACGTGCACGCGATCGGGCTCGAGGCCGTGCACGTGGACGTGCGCCCCGCGGACGGGGTGCTGGAGCGCCCGTACCCGATCGACGTGCGCGGAGAGCTCGTGCACGATCACGCGGGTGCCGACTTCCTGAGCGAGCGGGTCGCGGCTCTGGAATAGGGGGGTACGGTCAGAGGGCCGACCCGCACGACTCAGCCGGTGCAGCGCCTGCTCGCCCCCCGCGAGCAGCACCCGATCGTGAGGAACCGATGGGCCAGCTGATCTACGCGTCGACGTTCGAGGCGAGATTCGACGACCGGGTGCTCGCGCACCTGCAGATCGTGATCGTCGCCAAGCTCCGGCGCCAGGAGTCGTTCGCGTTCTCGTGGTCGAAGCCCCGCGAGGAGGGCAGCGGGCGGGCGAGCCTGTGGCTGCACCCCGCGATCCCGCTCGTGTTCACCTTCCACGGCGGCCGCGCGCCGACCATCAGCCGCGCCTGGATCGAGGCCCTCATGAGCTCGGCCAACAGCTCGGCGGGGCTCCGCATCGTCCCCGAGCCGAGCGGCGTCGTGCCGCCCGTCACGCGGGTCCACTCGTCGCTCCTCATCGCGCCGGACGACCGCCTCATCGCCGACAGCGGCGACGGCGCGATCGCCGACAGCGCCATCACCGACAGCGCCATCACCGACGGAGGTCGCTCATGAGAGTCGTGCAGGCCAGCATCGGCGAGAGCCGCAACTATCTCGCCGACAACCAGGATCTCGACGCGCTCAAGGAGGAGATCGTGGCGGCGTGCGTCGCCGGCGGTGCCTTCGTGGATGTCCGGCTCTCGGGCGACCGCGTCATGAGCGTGCTCATCACCACGTCGACCTCGATCTCGTTCGAGATCCGCGAGGTCGGCGAGGAGGAGTTCCTCGACGACGAGGCCTCGGAGAACGGCCGCCTCCACTTCGACGGCGACTACTGGGTGGAGTAGGGCGGGGCCGCTGAGGTGGCACCGCTGGCGACACGCCGTCGAATGTCGGTGGCGGTTGCGATATTCGAACGTATGTTCGACCATGGAGGCATGCCCGCTCTCGCCCTCTCCCCCGCCGCGTCGGCCGACGCGGTCGCGGGTGCGGGCTCGGGCGGCGGCGCGCGACTGCAGACGGTCGACACGGTGCAGGCGCTGCAGGCGCGCATCGACGCGCTGCAGCGCACGACGCTCGACTCGAGGCTCACGCCGACCCACGAGGCCCTCGCCGACCTCCTGCCCGACGGCGGGCTGAAGGAGGGGGCGGCGTACTCGGTGAGCCCGTCCAGCGCGCTCGTCATGGCGCTCCTCGCCGGGCCGTCTGCCGCCGGGTCGTGGTGCGGGGTCGTCGGCATGCCCGAGTTCGGGGTCGAGGCCGCGGAGGCCATGGGAGTCGACCTCGACCGCCTCGTGCTCGTCCCGCATCCCGGCGATCAGTGGCTCACCGTCACGGCCTCCATCGCCGACGCTCTCGGCGTCGTCGTCGTGAAGCCCGGCCGCGCCGCGGGCGATGCGGCCGTCGCGCGGCTCGCGAGCCGCCTGCGCGAGCGCGGGTCGACGCTGCTCGTCGTGGGCGCGTGGCCGCAGACCGAGGCCATGATCAGCCTCACCGAGAGCCGGTGGTCGGGACTCGGGCACGGCTCCGGCTGTCTCACGAGCCGGGAGGTCACCGTCACGGTGACGAGCAGGCGCTCGCCTCGGCCCGTGAGCGGGCGGCTGCTCATGCCCGACCCCGAGCAGGGCATCCGTCGTCTCGACCCGCGCGCGGTGCCGGGCGCCGCGTCGCGCACGGCCGCCGAGCGGGCGCGCGAGGCCTGGCGCGAGGTCGGCTGATGCTGCGGGCGCTGTGCCTGTGGGTGCCCGACTGGCCGGTGCTCGCGGCGGTGCGCGACGGCGCCGCGCGCGCCGGGGTCCCGCTCGCGGTCGTCGCGGCCAATCGCGTCGTCGCGTGCTCGTCCGCCGCGCGCGCCCAGGGGGTGAGGCGCGGGCAGCGGCGGCGCGAGGCGCAGTCGCTGTGCCCCGTGCTCGTCGTGCTGCCTCACGACGACGACCGCGACCACCGGCTGTTCTCCCCGCTCGTCGACGCGCTCGAGTCGCTCGTCGCGGGCGTGCAGGTCGTGCGCCCCGGCCTCGTGATGCTCGGCGCCCGTGGTCCCGCGCGCTACTACGGAGGCGAGCGGGCGGCGGCCCTCGCGCTGCGTGCCGCCCTCGCCGAGGAGGGGGTGCCCGACGCGCGCATCGGCATCGCCGACGGCGCGTTCACAGCCGATCTCGCGGCGAGGGATGCCCTCGCCGACGCCCCCGTCCGCATCGTGCCGCCCGGCGCGGCCGCGGCCTTCCTCGCTCCGCAGCCGGTCGCCGCGCTCGACGACCCCGAGCTCGCGGCCCTGCTCGGGCGGCTCGGGGTGCGCACGCTCGGCGAGTTCGCGCAGCTGCCCGCCGAGGCCGTGCGCGATCGCTTCGGCGAGCGGGGGGCCCACCGGCACGCGCTCGCGAGCGCTCTCGATGCGCGCGGGCTCGTGCCGCGCATCCCGCCCCTCGACCTCGAGCGCGTGCTCGAGCTCGAGCCTCCCCTCGATCGCGTCGACCAGGTCGCCTTCGCCGTGCGGCGCCTCGCCGACGAGGTCGTCGAGACGCTCGCGGGGCATCGGCTCGTCGCCACGGCGGTGCGCATCGGGTTCCGCGACGAGCTCGGCGGCGAGAGCGAGCGCGCGTGGCTGCACCCGCGGTCATTCAGGCCGAGCGAGATCGTCGACCGCGTGCGCTGGCAGCTCAGCGGGGCGACCCGCACGGCGGGCTCGGCGCCCGGCGCTCCCACCGGTCCCGATCTGCGCGCCGCGATCGCGCGCGTGCGCATCGTGCCCGAGAGCCTCGACGCCCTCGCGCACCACGAGCCGGGGCTGTGGGGCTCGGGGCCTGACGAGCGCGTGCACCACGCCCTCGCGCGCGTGCAGAGCCTGCTCGGCCACGAGGCCGTGCTCACCGCGCAGCGCTCGGGCGGCCGAACGCTCGCCGAGCGCCGCGTGCTCGTTCCCTGGGGCGACCGCGCGGTGCTCCCCCGGCCGCTCGACCGGCCGTGGCCCGGGGCGCTGCCGCAGCCCGCGCCCGCGACCGTCTACGCCTCGCGCCACCCCGTGGTGGTCGTGGATGCCCGGGGCGAGACCGTCTCGGTCGACGAGCGCCTGCGGCTCAGCGCCGCGCCCGCGGGGTTCGCGCCGAGCGCGGGCGGCGCCGTGAGGCCCATCGCCTCGTGGGCGGGCCCGTGGCCGCTCGAGGAGCGCTGGTGGGATCCGGCGCGCGCGCGGCGGGCGCACCGGCTGCAGGTCGTCGACGCCGGAGGGGTCGCGTGGCTGCTCGTGCTCGAGGGCGCGAGCTGGTGGGCCGAGGCGAAGTATGACTGAGCGCGCGGGAGCTGGGCATCACGCGGCGCACGAGGGTCGGTGCCGCTGATGGCAGGCTGGTACAACCCGCCCATCCCGTGGAGCGAGTTCGAGCGCGCCCTCCGCGACGGCACGCGCCCCGGCACGGCTCCCCCGCCCGGCGCTGACGGCGGCGACTCCCCCGCCTGGTCGCACAAGCGCGCGCCCTACCGCGCGGCCGAGCTCGACCGCCCCGACCCCGAGGCGGTCGTCCCCTACGCCGAGCTGCACGCGCACTCCTCGTTCTCCTTCCTCGACGGCGCCTCGAGCCCGGAAGAGCTGCTGGAGGAGGCCGCGCGCCTCGGTCTGCACGGCCTCGCGCTCACCGACCACGACGGCCTCTACGGCGTCGTGCGCATGGCCGAGGCCGCCGAGCCCTACGGCCTCACGACCGTGTTCGGCGCCGAGCTCAGCCTCGGCCTCACGGGGCCGCAGCAGGGCGTCGCCGACCCCGAGGGCACCCACCTGCTCGTCCTCGCGCGCGGACAGTCCGGCTACCACCGGCTCGCCGCCGCCCTCACCGAGGGTCAGCTCTCCGGCGGCGAGAAGGGCCGCCCCGTGTACGACCTCGACGCGCTCGCCGAGCAGGCCGCCGGCGAGTGGGTCGTGCTCACCGGCTGCCGCAAGGGCGCCGTGCGCGCCGCGCTCGGCGACCGCGCGGTGCCGACNGCGCGCGCAGGTCGAGGCGGCGGGCTCCGCGCTCGATGGGCTCCTCGCCCGCTTCGGCCGCGAGGGCGTCGTCGTCGAGCTCATGGACCACGGGCGCCCGCTCGACTCCGTGCACAACGACGCCCTCGCGGCCCTCGCNNCCGCGATCGAGGCCTGCCCGTCGTGGCGACCGGCGGCGTGCACTACGCGACGCCCGCCCGGCATCCCCTCGCCACCGCGTTCGCCGCGCTGCGGGCGCGGCGCAGCCTCGACGACATGGAGGGGTGGCTGCCGCACGCCGGCACCGCGCACCTGCGCAGCGGCGCCGAGATGGCCGAGCGCTTCGCCCGCCACCCGGGCGCCGTGGCGCGCAGCGTCGAGCTCGCCGACGCGCTCGGGTTCCCGCTGCGGCAGGCGAAGCCGCAGCTGCCGAAGCAGGAGGTGCCGCCCGGCCACACGCCCATGAGCTGGCTGCGCGAGCTCGTCTGGGCGGCCGTGCCGCGCAAGTACCCCGACGTCAGCGACGCCGACCGCGCGCGCATCGGCCGCGAGCTCGACGTCATCGAGCAGAAGGGGTTCCCCGGCTACTTCCTCATCGTCCACGACATCGTCCAGTTCGCCCGAGGCCGCGGCATCCTCTGCCAGGGGCGCGGCTCGGCGGCGAACTCGGCCGTCTGCTACCTGCTCGACATCACCGCGGTCGACTCGATCGGCTACAAGCTGCCGTTCGAGCGGTTCCTCTCGGCGCTGCGCGACGAGGAGCCCGACATCGACGTCGACTTCGACTCCGACCGGCGCGAGGAGGTCATCCAGTACGTCTACGAGCGCTACGGCCGGCGCAACGCCGCCCAGGTCGCGAACGTCATCTCGTACCGGCCGAAGAACGCCGTGCGCGACATGGCGCGCGCGCTCGGGCACTCCGTGGGGCAGCAGGACGCGTGGAGCAAGCAGGTGGAGCGCTGGGGCGCCGTGCTCTCGAGCGACGACCACGACATCCCCGAGCCCGTCGTCGCGCTCGCCCAGCAGGTGCTCACCTACCCGCGGCACCTCGGCATCCACTCGGGCGGCATGGTGCTCACCGATCGACCCGTCGGCGAGATCGTGCCGATCGAGCACGCGCGCATGGAGGGTCGCACGGTGCTGCAGTGGGACAAGGACGACTGCGCCTGGATGGGCCTCGTCAAGTTCGACCTGCTCGGCCTCGGCATGCTCGCGGCCCTGCAGTACGCCTTCGACCTCATCGACGACCACCTCGGCGACCGGTGGGAGCTCGCGACCCTGCCGAAGGAGGAGCAGGCGACCTACGACATGCTGTGCCGCGCCGACTCGATCGGCGTCTTCCAGGTCGAGAGCCGGGCGCAGATGAGCCTCCTGCCGCGCCTGCAGCCGCGCCGCTTCTACGACCTCGTCGTGCAGATCGCGCTCGTGCGCCCCGGGCCCATCCAGGGCGGCGCCGTGCACCCCTTCGTGCGCCGCAAGCTCGGGGAGGAGCCGATCACCTACGACCATCCGAAGCTCGTCGAGCCGCTCGAGCGCACCCTCGGCGTGCCCGTCTTCCAGGAGCAGCTCATGCAGATCGCCATGGCGGTCGGCGGCTGCACGGGCGACGACGCCGACCTGCTGCGCCGCGCGATGGGCAGCAAGCGCGGCCTCGAGCGCATCGAGTCGCTGCGCGAGACCCTCTACGCGGGCATGGCGGGCAACGGCATCAGCGGGCGCCTCGCCGACGAGATCTACGGCCGCATCCAGGCCTTCGCGAACTTCGGCTTCGCCGAGAGCCACTCCATCAGCTTCGGCCTGCTCGTCTACGCGAGCTCGTGGCTCAAGCTGCACTACCCCGGCGTCTTCCTCGCCGCGCTCCTGCGCGCGCAGCCGATGGGCTTCTACTCCCCCGCCTCGCTCGCCGCCGACGCCGAGCGGCACGGCGTCGAGGTGCGCACGCCCTGCATCCTGCGCTCGGGCGTCGAGGCGGGGCTCGAGCGCGTCGACCTCGTGGTCGACGACGCCGTCGCCGCGATCGGGGCGGATGCCCGCCGCGCGACCCCGACGGGGCTCGCCTCCTGCACCTGCCGCATCCAGCCCCCCGTGCCCGAGTTCCGCCCCGACTCCACCGACGGCGACCTCGCCGACTGCGCCCGGCACCGCCGCGACGCCGACCTCGCCGTGCGGCAGGGGCTCGCGGCCGTGTCGGGCATCGGCCGCCCCACCGCCGAGCGCATCATCGCCGAGCGCGAGCGAGGCGGCCCGTACCGCGATCTCACCGAGCTCGCGTACCGCACGGGCCTGACGGGGGCGCAGCTCGAGGCGCTCGCGACGGCCGGCGCCTTCGACGTGCTCGGCCTCTCACGCCGGGCCGCGCTGTGGGCGGCGGGAGCAGCCGCGCAGGCCAGGCCCGAGTACCTGCCCGGCACGGTCGTCGCCGTGCAGCCGCCGCTGTTCAGCGACCTCGACGACGCCGAGACGATGGTGGCGAACCTCGTCTCGACGGGCATCGCCCCCGGCGACCACCCCGTGCGGTACGCGCGCCCGGCCCTCGCGCGCCGCGGCGTGCTCGCCGCGATCGACCTCCGGACCACCGAGCCGGGGCGCCGCGTCGAGATCGCCGGGGTCGTCACCCACCGCCAGCGCCCCGCGACCGCGAGCGGCATCACCTTCCTCAACATCGAGGACGAGACGGGGCTCGTCAACGTCGTCTGCTCGGTCGGGCTCTGGAGCCGCTACCGCCGCGTGGTGCGGGAGAGCCGCGCCCTCATCGTCCGCGGCACGCTCGAGCGCTCGCGCGAGGGCGTCATCGCGATCGTCGCCGACCGGGTCGAGACCCTTCCGCTGAGAGCCAGCCTCGCGAGCCGCGACTTCCGATGATCGGGCCTCTACGGTGGGGGGATGACCTGGCTCGTGCTGCAGCAGATGTCCTTCGAGGGTCCGGCGCTCATCGGCGTGGTCGCGGCGGCCCGCGGACTCGAGCTCCGCGTCGTCCGCACCGACTCCGGCGAGCCCGTCCCGAGCCCTGACGCCGTCGAGGCGTACGAGGGTGTCATCGTCCTCGGGGGCGCGATGGGCGCGCTCGACGACGACGCGCATCCCGCCCTGATCGCCGAGCGCGCGCTCGTCGCCGCCGCCATCGAGCGGGGCGTGCCCGTGCTCGGCATGTGCCTCGGCGCGCAGATCATCGCCGTCGCCGCGGGCGCCCAGCTGAGCCGCGGCGACGAGAGCGAGGACGGTCTGGGAACGGTCGAGCTCACCGACGCCGGGCTCGACGACCCCGTGATCGGCCCCGCCGGGCCGACCGTGCCGGTCTTCCACTGGCACGAGGACACCATCACCCTGCCCGAAGGGGCCGTGCTCCTCGCGAGCAACGAGAACTACCCCCACCAGGCCTTCCGGCTCGGACGCACCGTCTACGGGTTCCAGTTCCACCTCGAGATGGGCCCGGATCAGCTCGCGGGCATCGCCGACGAGCTGCCCGCGCACGCCGACCGCGACCCCGAGCGGGCGCGGGCCGTCGAACGGGTCGGGCGCGGGGTCTTCGATCGCTACTTCGCCCTCGTCGAGGCCGAGCGCACGGGCGCTGCGGCCGGCGGGTCGGCCTAGCTCCTGAGCCGGATCACGGCAACCCCGCTCCGCGAATCCCTTTCGCCCTCTAGCCTGGGCCCATGACCTCTCGCACCGAGGGCGGAGTCGTGCGCCCGCACGGCGTCGCCATCCCCACCCGGACGTACCGCGTCGTCACCCGGACCGGTCTCGCCGTGAACGGCGTCCTGCACGTCCTGCTCGGCGTCATCGCGCTGTCGATCCCCATCGCCGTGCTCATCACGCCCGACTCCGAGCGGGTGGGGGCCCTGCGCGCCGTCGCCGCCAACCCGGGAGGAGCCGTGCTGTTCTGGGTCATCGCGATCGGCTACGTGATCCTGGGCGCGTGGATGCTCGCCGCTCCGTTCCTCGAGCGCCACCGCGACCTGCCGCCCCGTGACCGCGCCGTCAGGATCGGCCGCGGCGTCGCGTACCTCCTCCTCGGCGTCAGCAGCGGGAGCATCGCCGCCACCGGACGCAGCAACCCGCAGGAGGAACCCGGTGCGCTGGCGGCCTCGGTCGTGCAGCTTCCGCTCGGCCCCGTCGTGCTGATCATCATCGCCCTGCTGACCCTGACCGTCGCCACGTACTTCGGCCTCAAGGGATGGCGGCGCGGCTTCCTCGACGACATCCGCCTCCCCGCGAAGTCCTCCGGCCGCCGCCCGATGCTCCTCGCGGGGCGCGTCGCCTACCTCGGCAAGGCCGTCGCGCTGGGCGTCCTGGGCGTCCTGACCCTCGGTGCCGCGTTCGTCCCGGCCGGCCCGGCCGGGGTCGACGGGCTTCTCGCCGCCCTCGCGCTCTCCCCCGCGGGCCCCCTCCTCCTCGCCGTCGTGGGGCTCGGACTCATCGCCCACGGCTTCTACACCGCGGCGCGCGCACGACTGGCCCGGCTGTGAGGGCCCGCGCCGTCCGCGAGGTGCGCGGCAGCCGGCCGTTCCAGCTGGCCGCTCGCGCGGGATTCGCCACGAACGGGCTCCTGCACGTGCTCATGGGCTTCCTCGCCCTCGGGGTCGCCACGGGCGCCGGCACGGGAGGTCGCGACGCCGACCCCTCCGGTGCGCTCACCGCGATCGCGGCGACACCCGGGGGGATCATCCTCATCTGGGTGCTCGCGGCCGGCCTCGTCGCGCTCGCCCTGTGGCTGCTCGTCGAGGGCCTCCTGCTGCTGATCCCCACGGGCGAGATCGGCGACGGCCTCATCACCGCACTGAAGGGCGTCG
The DNA here is from genome assembly GCF_001429705.1 of Yonghaparkia sp. Soil809. Lineage (NCBI taxonomy): Bacteria > Bacillati > Actinomycetota > Actinomycetes > Micrococcales > Microbacteriaceae > Microcella > Yonghaparkia sp. Soil809. The sequence continues at coordinate 815,651 of NZ_LMSV01000002.1, read as the reverse complement.
TGTACGCCGCCCTCGCCGCATCGGCCGTCACGATCGCGATGGGCGGCCGCTCCGACTCCACGGAGGACGCGCGCGAGCTGAGCGCCGTCCTCATCGCGACCCCCGGCGGCGTCTTCGTCCTCGCGCTGCTGGGCCTCGTCATCGTCGGCATCGGCGTGTACTTCGTCGTGAAGGGTCTGCGCCGCCGCTTCCGTCGCGATCTGCGCGTGCCGTCGGGCACGACCGGTCGCACGGTCGTCGCCCTCGGCGTCATCGGGTACGTCGCCAAGGGCGTGGCTCTCGTCTCCCTCGGCATCCTCGCCGTCGTCGCCGCGGTCACGACCGACCCGAGCGAGGTCACCGGACTCGACGGCGCCCTGCGCGCGCTCACCGAGCTCCCCTTCGGCGTCATCCTCCTGAGCCTCGTGGGGCTCGGCCTCGTCGCCTACGGCGTCTACTGCGCGGCGCGCGCACGCTGGGCGCGCCTATGAACGGATCCGCGACCGTGCAGAACGTGCACGGGAGTCGGATCTTCACCCTCCTCGCCCGCTCGGGCTGGGTCGTGACGGGGCTGCTCCACGTCATCATCGGCGCGCTCGCGATCGCGGTGGCCTTCGGCGATCGACGCGTCCTGCCGGATGAGGTCGGCGCCTTCGAGACGATCGCCGCGGCACCGCTCGGCGACGTCCTGCTGGTCGCGGTCATCGTGAGCCTCGTCGGTCTGGGGGTCTGGATGATCGCCGACGCGTTCCTCAATCGCGGCCCCATGCACCGCTGGACCTCGGGGCTCGCGAGCGCCGCGCAGGGGCTGGTGTATCTCGCCCTCGCGATCCCGCCCGGCGTCCTCCTGTTCGGCGGCGACCTCATGTCGGGCCGCAGCGCACGCGCGCTCAGCGCCGCCCTCCTCGACTCGACCACGGGCGCCGTGGTGCTCATCCTGATCGGTGCCGGCATCGCCATCGGCGGCGGCTACTTCGTGGTGAAGGGCGTGCGGCGCCGGTTCTCGTGGGAGCTCCGGCCGATGTCGCGGCGACGCGGCCGCGCCGTGCGCGCGCTCGGCGCGGTCGGCTACGTGGCCCGCGGCATCGCCTTCCTCCTGCTCGCCGGGCTCATCATCGTCGAGGCGATCGAGGTCGATCCGACGGACGTCACGGGGCTCGCCGGCGCTCTGGGAGCCCTCCGGCGCGGATTCCTCGGCCCGTTCTGGCTCGCGTCCATCGGCGCCGGACTCATCATCTACGGCGTCTACAGCATCGCGCGCGCCCGACTCGCGACGATCTGAGCCGCCGGCCTACGCGTTCGCCCCGCGCGCCGCGACGGCCCAGACCCCGGCCTCCGCTTCCGCGGTCTCCACGACGAGCTCGTCGGCGAGGGCGACGGCCATGCACACGTGGTTCGGGGCGATGCTCAGCCGGGAGCCGAGGTCAGGAGCCTCGACGCCGTCCGGCAGCGCGATCGTCGCGTGATGCTCCGAGAGGGCGACGATGCGCGCCTCCGGCAGGGCGGGCACGCGCCCGAAGCCCGTCGTCCACCCCGGGCGGTCGGCTCCGAGCGTCTTGCTGCCGGCATCGACGACGACGACGCCCGGCCGACGGCTCACGACGGTGGCCCGGGCCTGCAGCGCGATGGCCCCCGGTTCGCACGACCCGAGCTCCCACTGCTGGGCGTCGCCGAGCGCGTAGACGCCCGGTCGCAGCTCGGTCAGCACGCCGCGATCGGCCGCGCGGGCGCTCGGCGTCGATCCCCCGCTCACGACGGGGCACGGGATGCCCGCGGCCGCGAGCGCGTCGCGCGCCCTCGCGAGCGCCCCGGCCTCGTCGCGCGCCGCGAGGCCGCCCGCGCCGACCCCGTAGGCGTGCCCGGGGAAGGTGAACACCCCGTCGACCGCGAGTCCGGCGTCGAGCGCCGCGGCGGCGACCTCCGCGGCGCGCTCGGGCGCGAGACCAGAGCGGTGGTGACCGCTGTCCACCTCGACCGCGATCGCGAGCGGGGGCGCGTCGGGGCGGCCGGCGCGCACGGCGTCGGCGAGCATCCGCACGCCCTCGACGGAGTCGGCGCCGACGCGCACGCGCGCCGCTGCTGCGAGCGCGCGGAGGCGGTGGGCGCGGGACCCCTCGGCCCAGACGGGATACGCGATGAACAGGTCGGCGAACCCGGCCGCGGCGAAGATCTCGGCTTCGGCGACCGTCGCCACGGTGAGCCCGACGGCGCCGTGCGCGAGCTGGCGGCGCGCGATCTCGAGCGTCTTGTGCGTCTTCGCGTGCGGGCGCAGCGCGACGCCGACGGCGCGGGCGTGCGCGGCCATCTCAGCGAGGTTCGCCTCGAGCACGTCGGCGTCGATCACGAGGTAGGGGGTGTCGCGCATGGCACCATCCTGCCGCGCGAGGCGCCGACGCGACGGCGCGGGGCCCGCCGTCAGCCCCCTGCGGCCATCTGACGGCGGAGGAAGTCGATCCGCGACTGCAGCTGCGCGACGCTCGCCTGGCCGACCGCGGGCCCGCCGCACACGCGGCGCAGCTCGGCGTGGACGTGCCCGTGGGGCTGCCCGGTGAGCTTCGCGCGGAGGCCGACGAGGCTGTTGAGGAGCGTGCGCTGCTCCTTGAGGGTGCGGTAGAGCGGCGCCGGCTGGCGCTCCGACGGCGGACGCTCGGCGACGCGGCGCATCTGCCGCTGGTAGCGCGAGCGCAGCAGCTCGTGCACCTGGTCGGGCTCGAGGATGCCAGGCAGGCCGAGGAAGTCGAGCTCCTCGAGGCTGCCGACCTCGGCCTGCTGGCCGAACTCGACCCCCTCGTAGAGCACCTTGTCGAACTGGGCGTGCGACTCGAGCGCCGCGAACGCGTACGTCTCGGTGAGCGCGTCGCTCGCGCTCTCGCCCGTCTCGGCCTCGCGCATGAGGTCGTCGGCGAGCAGCTCGTCGCCGGTGCCCTCGCGGTCGAGGGCGTGGTCGCGCTCGCGCTCGAGCTCGTTCGCGAGGCCCATGATGGGCGGCACGCTCGGGATGAAGATCGACGCCGTCTCGCCGCGTCGCCGGGCGCGCACGAAGCGGCCGATCGCCTGCGCGAAGAACAGCGGCGTCGACGAGCTGGTCGCGTAGACGCCGACCGCGAGGCGCGGCACGTCGACGCCCTCCGAGACCATGCGCACCGCGACGAGCCAGCGGCCGTCGCCGTCGGCGTACTGCTGGATCCGCTCGCTCGCGCCCTTGTCGTCGGAGAGGACGACCGTCGGGGCCTCCCCGGTGATCCGGTGCAGCAGCGCGGCGTAGGCTCGCGCGGCCGTCTGGTCGGTCGCGATGACGAGGCCCCCGGCGTCGGGGACGGCGTGGCGCACCTCGGTGAGCCGGCGGTCCGCCGCCGACAGCACCCCGGGCATCCACTGCCCCTCGGGGTCGAGGGCGGTGCGCCACGCCTGCGCGGTGACGTCCTGCGTGTCGCCCTGCCCGAGGTGGGCCTCCATCTCGTCGCCCGTGGTGGTGCGCCAGCGCACCTTCCCCGCGTAGGCCATGAAGAGCACGGGGCGCACGACGCCGTCGGCGAGAGCCCGCCCGTAGCCGTAGGAGTAGTCGGTCTGCGAGACGCGGATGCCCTGCTCGTCGGGCACGTACGACACGAACGGGATCGGCGCGGTATCGGAGCGGAACGGCGTGCCGGTGAGCGACAGCCGCCGCGCGGCGCCCTCGTAGGCCTCGCGGATGGCGTCGCCCCAGCTGAGCGCGTCACCGCCGTGGTGCACCTCGTCGAGGATCACGAGGGTCGAGGCGGTCTCGGTGAGCGTGCGGTGCAGGTAGGGCTTCGCGGCGACCTGCGCGTACGTCACGGCGATGCCGTGGAACGAGCGCGGGATGACCCGCTGACTGTTCCGGAACGCCGGGTCGAGCCGGATGCCCACGCGGTGCGCCGCGTCGGCCCACTGCCGCTTGAGGTGCTCGGTCGGTGCGACGACGATGACGCGATCGACGCTGCGGCGCGCGAGCAGCTCGGTCGCGAGGCGCAGGGCGAAGGTGGTCTTCCCGGCGCCGGGCGTCGCGGCGGCGAGGAAGTCGCGGGGCTCGCGCTCGAAGTAGCGGTCGAGGGCCTCGGCCTGCCAGGCGCGCAGGCGGCTCGCGGTGCCGCGAGCGGCCCGCTCGGGGAAGGACGGGGAGAGATGCTCGGCCGCGAAGGTGCCCACGTGGGGGGCGGTGCGGTCGGGGGTGCTCACTCGACCCGATGCTAGTCGAGGCCGCCGACATCGTCGGTCGACGGGGCCGCGCCGTCGGTCGAGGAGTCCGTCCCGTGGGTCGAGAGCGCCGACCGCCGCCGCCGCTCCCCCGGCGCGAGCAGGGATGCGCGCTGGATCGCCCCGCGGCCGAACCGCTCGGCGACCGCGTCGAGCGTCGTCTCCGTCTCGCGCCACGGCTCGTCGTCGTCCCAGAGGCCGCGCGCCACCGACCCCGCGGGGAGCAGGTTCTCGGCCCTGACCCCGATGAGGCGGATGCCCGTGCCCGCCGGCCGCGCCTCCCCCAGCAGCGCCCGCGCCTCGCGCGAGAGCCGCTCGGCCACGTCGCTCGGCTCGGCGAGCGTGCGCGAGCGCGTGATCGTGCGGAAGTCGCCGAAGCGGATCTTCACCGCGACCGTGCGCGCGACCCAGCCGCCGCGCCGCAGCCGCTCGGCGACGCGCGTCGACAGGCGCAGCAGCTCGCGATCGAGCGCGTCCGCGTCGCTCACGTCGCGCTCGAAGGTGACCTCGTGCCCGATCGACTTCTCGTCGCGCCCGGGCGTCACGGCGCGCGGGTCTCGACCCCAGGCGAGCTCGTGCAGCCGCGCGGCGCCCGCCTCGCCGATGACGGCGCGCAGGGAGTCGAGCGGCGTCGCGGCGAGGTCGCCGATCGTGCGCAGCCCGAGTCGGGCGAGCCGCTCCTCCGTCGAGGCGCCGACGCCCCACAGCGCGGTGATCGGCTGGGGGTGGAGGAAGGCGATCGTGTCGGCCTCGGGGACGACGAGCAGGCCGTCGGGCTTGGCCTGGCTGGAGGCGAGCTTGGCGACGAACTTGGTGGCAGCGGCCCCGACCGAGGCGGTGAGGCCCGTCTCGCTCCGGATGCGCTCGCGCAGAGCGGTCGCGATCGCGAACGGCGGCCCGAACAGCGGAACGGCCCCGCGCACGTCGAGGAACGCCTCGTCGATCGAGAGCGGCTCGACGAGGGGGGTGGCGTCGCCGAGGATCCGCATGACCTCGCGAGAGAAGTGCTGGTAGCGGTCGTAGTGGGGCTCGAGCACGATCGCGTTCGGGCAGCGGCGCAGCGCGAGGGCCATGGGCATCGCGGAGTTCACGCCGTAGCGCCGGGCCTCGTAGGTCGCGGCCGTGACGACCGATCGCGCCCCGCGTTGGCCGACGATGACGGGCCTCCCTCGCAGCTCGGGCCGCTCGAGCAGCTCGACCGAGGCGAAGAACGCGTCCATGTCCAGATGCAGGATGCTCGCGCTCGTGTCGGCGGTCGGCGCGGCCGTGACCTGCCGCCCGCTGCCGTCCTGCTTGCTCACGCGGACATCCTGGCATCGACCGCCGACGACCGACGACCGCCGGACACGCGAACGGGGGCGGACCGCCGAAGCGATCCGCCCCCGTGGGCGGTACTGGTCGCGATTACGCGCGACGGCCCTTGCGGCCGACGATCGCGCCGTAGATCAGGAGCACGATGATGGCGCCGGCGATGGCGAGCAGCCACGTGCTGAGGTCGAAGAACTCCTCGAGGCCGGTGCCGAAGAGCACGCTGCCGAGCCATCCGCCGAGGAGTGCGCCGAGGACGCCGAGGACGAGGGTCATCAGCCAGCCGACGTTCTGCTTGCCCGGGAGGATCAGCTTCGCGATGGCGCCGGCGATGAGCCCGAGGAGGAGGAAAGCGAGGAAACCCATGGGATTGCCCTTTCGTTGTGGCTGAGAGCCAGGTGCCTCTCAGCCTTCGTTCGAACGACTCGGTGGAATCGCTCGGCGAACAGTCAAGCACACCCCCCGTGCGGGGGCCACGAAGCTTACAGATTCCTCCCAGCTAGCCCTGGCGAGGCCGGACGCACCCGGTTCGGCACCCGGAACTGCGCGGGAGCGGCCCCGTCTGTCACGATGGGAGCATGTCTCAGCTGCACCCCTGGTCGCGGTACGTCGCGATCGGCGACTCGTTCACCGAGGGCATCGGAGACCCCGAGCCCGACTCCCCCGGCGGTCACCGCGGGTGGGCCGACCGCGTGGCCGAGAAGCTCGCCGAGCGCACCGACGACTTCGCCTACGCCAACCTCGCCGTCCGCGGCCGTCTGCTCCAGCAGATCGCCGACGAGCAGATCGAGCCGGCCCTCGCGCTGCGGCCCGACCTCATCTCGATCTCCGCGGGCGGCAACGACATCATCCGGCCCGGCACCGATCCGGACGAGGTCGCCGCGCGCTTCGAGCGGGCGATCGTGCGCCTGCGCTCGGATGGCGCCACGGTGGTCATGTTCAACGGACCCGACATCGGCATGACGCCCGTTCTGCGGCGCGTGCGCGGCAAGGTCGCGATCTACAACGAGAACCTGCGGTACGTCGCGGCGACGCACGACGCGATCGTGGTCGACATGTGGGCGCTGCGCGAGCTGCAGGACTCGCGGATGTGGCACCCCGACCGGCTGCACTTCTCCGCCCTCGGCCACCACACGATCGCCCGGGCCACGCTCGACGCGCTCGGCGTCGCCCACGACCTCGAGCCGATGAGGCCCGAGCCGCTCCCGGTGCGCACGTGGCGGCAGGCCCGCACGGAGGACATGGGCTGGGCGCGCGAGTACCTCGTGCCGTGGGTCGTGCGGCGCATCCGCCACCAGTCCTCCGGCGACCGCATCACCGCCAAGCGGCCCGACGCGCTGCCGCCGCGCCGCTGATCACTCCGCGAGGATGCCCCACTCGCGCAGCGGCCGCATCAGCCGCCACCAGGGGTCGGGGCCCGCGATCCGTCCGCTCCACTCGAGCGGGACATCCACCTGCTCGTCGCCGAGCTGCACGATCATGAGCGGATCGGACGGCGCCGCGCCGCCCGGCGGCAGCGACGGGATCGGCACGAACGACTGGCTCGACGCCCCGCCCCAGACCAGCTCGCGCGCGTCTTCGGCGATGCGCAGCTCGGCCTCGTCGCCCCACGGCGCGCGCCAGCGCGCGACGACCTCGCCTGCGGTGCCGAGCGAGACCGTGCGGTAGTCGTCGACGACGCTCGTCAGCAGGGCGCGCGAGTCGGCGGCGGCCCGGGCGTGCACCTCGGCGTCGAGCACGACGCCCACCACCTCCACGGTCCCGCCGTCGACCTCGGCGCGCCCCGAGAACAGCAGGCACGCGCCGGCCTCCTCCGTCGTCCCGGTCTTGAGGCCGGTCACGCCGTCGAGCCCGAGCGCGGTGTTGCGGTTCTCGAAGGCGCCGACGCCGGGCACGTCGATCCGCTGGAGCCCGGCCGAGTCGGCGATGACGGGATTCGCGACGGCGAGCCGGGCGAGGTCGAGCAGCGCGCGGGGGGTCGCGGCGCTCTGCGGCGAGAAGCCGGTGGCGTCGGCGACCTGGAGGCCGTCGAGACCCGCGCGGTCGATCCACGCGCGAGCCGCCTCGACGTAGGCGTCGACCGAACCGAACGCCCAGATCGCGAGGGTGTCCGCGTAGTTGTTGGCCGACCAGACGAGCATGAGGTCGATGAGCTGGCGCTGCGTCAGCTGCAGTCCCTCGCGCGCCGGCGCGACCGAGCCGTTGCGCGCGGTGTACTCCTCGTCGAGCGCGCCCGCGGCGGCGTCGAGGGTGATCGTCGGTCCCTTCTCCCCCGCGGCGAGGGGCTTCGCGTCGAGCACGACGAGCGCCGTGACGACCTTCGTGATCGAGGCGATCGGCCGCGGCGTGTCGAGGTCGGTCCCGGCGTAGACCTCCCCGCGCTCCTCGAGCGGTCCGACGGCGCTCGCCCCGTATCCGGGCAGGGCGACGGTCTCGACCGGGGTCGCGACGCTCGCCCGCGCGATGGCCTCGCCCGTCACGGCGGGCACGGGCGTCATGAGCGCGACGGTCGAGTACAGCCCGGCGCCCGTCGCAAGAGCGCCGGCGGTGATCCCGGCGACGAGGGCGAGGGGACGGCGGCGCATACGCCCAGTCTACGAAGCGGCGACGGATGCTCGGCTCAGGCCGAGGCGCGCCAGATGACCTCGGTGTCGAGAACGACTCCCCCATCGCCGCTCGTGCCTCCCGAGCGGATCTGCTCGAGCACGAGCTCGGCCGCGCGGGCTCCGAGCGATGCGGCGGGCTGCCGGACGGTCGACAGCAGCGGCTGGCTGCGCAGCGCCCAGGCCGAGTCGTCGAAGCCGACGACGCCGACGTCCTCCGGCACTCGGCGCCCGCGGGCGCGCAGGACGTCGATCGCCCCTGCGGCGACCGCGTCCGACGCCGCGAAGACGCCGTCCACGGCCGGGTCGCGCTCGAGGAGCTCGGTCATGCCCGCGACGCCGGCGTCGAAGGTGTAGAAGGGCTGTCGCGAGACGAGATCGGCGTCGTAGTGCTCGCCCAGGGCATCCCGGAAGCCGGCGAGGCGATCGCGGCCGGAGTCGCGGTCGAGGCCGGCGGCGATCATGCCGACGCGTCGGCGGCCGGTCGCGGCGAGCCGCTCGGAGATCTGCTGCGCGGCGCCGCGGTTGTCGATGCCGACCCAGGCGAGCCGAGGCTGGTTGTCGGGTCGGCCGATCATGACGGCCGGAAGGCGCAGCTCGGCGATCGCGCGCGAGATCGGGTCGCCCTCGCGCGCGGAGACGATGATGGCGCCGTCGACGAAGCCGCCGCCGAGGTAGCCGCTCACGCGCTCGGAGTCGCGGTCGGTCTCGATCACGAGCGTGACGAGCTGGTAGTCGGCGGCCGAGAGGGCGCTGTTGGTGCCGAGGAGGATGTTGCCGATGTTGGGGTCGTCGACGAAGACCGAGTGCGGCTCGTGCACGATGAGCGCGATGGCTCCGGAGGACTGCCTGGCGAGGTTCCGCGCGGCGGTGTTCCGCACGTAGCCGACCTTCGCGATGGCCGCCTCGATCGCCTGGCGCGCGGCCTCCGAGACGTACGGCTCGCCGTTGAGAACGCGCGAGACGGTGCCGCGCGAGACACCCGCTTCGGCCGCGACGTCGAAGATCGTGGCGCGTTTGGGGCGCGACGGCGGCGGGGTCATTTCGCCAGTGTAACCACGCGCGACACGCCGGAACGCGCGGTGCATCGTTGACACTCCGACGCCGGGGTGCCTATTCTGTGCACGCTCCCAGAAATCCTCCGAGCGATCGTCACGGGCCACTCTGTGCACGCTCCCAGATTCCTCGAGCGACAACGATGTTGACGATGGAACAGGACGGTCCGTGAGCCTCACCCCCGTACTCCCCCGCACGGCCCCGGCCGCTCTCGTGCCCGGCTGGCCGACGCGGTCGATCGTGCTGGGGTGCGACTACAACCCCGAGCAGTGGGGTCGCGAGGTCTGGCGCGAGGATGTTCGGCTCATGACCGAGCTCGGCATCGACCTCGTCGCGATCAACATCTTCGGGTGGGCGCACCTCGAGCCTCGCGACGGCGAGTTCGACTTCGGCGGGCTCGACGAGATCATCGGCCTCCTGCACGAGGCGGGCATCCGCATCAATCTGGGCACGGGCACCGCCTCGCCGCCGCCGTGGCTGACGCGCCTGCACCCCGAGATCCTGCCGCGCGACAGGAGCGGCGTCATCGCCTACCCCGGTGGTCGCCAGGCCTGGTGCCCGAGCTCGCCCGTGTACCGCGAGCGGTCGCTCGCTCTCGTCGAGCGCGTCGCCACCCGCTACGGGCAGCACCCCGCGATCGCCCTGTGGCACGTGAGCAACGAGCTCGGCTGCCACAACGCGCACTGCTACTGCGACGTCTCGGCGGCCGCGTTCCGTCGCTGGCTCGAGGCCCGCTACGGCACGATCGAGGCGCTCAACACCGCGTGGGGCACCGCCTTCTGGAGCCAGCGCTACAGCGAGTGGGCCGACATCCTGCCCCCGCGCACGACGCTCTCGGCCGGCAACCCGGCGCAGCTGCTCGACTTCCAGCGCTTCTCCTCCGACGAGCAGCTCGCGCAGTACCGAGCTGAGGCCGCTGTCATCCGCCGCGCGTCGTCGGCGCCCGTCACGACGAACCTCATGGTGACCGACCACATCTCGGCGCTCGACTACTGGAGCTGGACCGCCGACCTCGACCTCGTCGCCAACGACCACTACCTCGACCACCGCCTCGCCGACCCGCTCGCCGAGCTCGCCTTCAGCGCCGATCTCACGCGCGGCCTCGCCGGCGGTGCGCCGTGGATGCTCATGGAGACCTCGACGAGCGCCGTCAGCTGGCAGCCGGTCAACCACGCCAAGCGCGAGGGCGAGCTCGCACGCACCGCGCTCGGCCATGTCGCGCGCGGCGCCGACTCGGTGTGCTTCTTCCAATGGCGCGCTTCGCAGCGCGGCGCCGAGAAGTTCCACTCCGCGCTCCTCCCCCACGCCGGCGCGACCGGCCCGGCCTGGCAGCAGAGCGTCGAGCTCTCAGCGCTGCTCGACCGCCTCGAGCCCGTCGTCGGCACGCGCGTCGAGGCGCGCGCCGCCATGGTCGTCGGGTTCGACGCCCGCTGGGCCGCCGAGGTCGACACGCATCCCAGCCAGCTGCTGCGCTATCTGCCCGAGGCGCGCCGGTATCACGCGGCGCTGCGCTCGCTCGGCGTCACGGTCGACATGGTCCGCCCCGGCGATGCGCTCGAGGGCTACGACCTCGTCGTCGTCCCCACTCTCTACGCGGCATCGGATGCCGCTGCCGACGCGATCGCTCGGGCCGCGTCGAGCGGCGCGACGGTTCTCGTCACTCCCTTCACCGGCATCGCCGATGACGAGGCCGCGATCCGCCTCGGCGGCTACCCGGGAGCCTTCCGCGAGCTGCTCGGCCTCGTCATCGACGAGCTGCGCCCTCTCGCCGCCGATGAGACCGTCACGCTCGAGAGCGGCGCGACGGGCACCATCTGGAGCGAGGCGCTGCGCGCCGAGCGCGCCGAGGTGCTCGATCGGTTCGCGACCGGCCCCGCGGCCGGGTCTGCCGCGCTCACGCGCGCCGTGCACGGCGCGGGCGCCGCGTGGTACGTCGCGACGGCACTCGAGGCCGACCCGCTGCGCGACCTCATGCGGCGGCTGTGCGCCGAGGCGGGCATCCCCACGATCGAGGTCGGAGACGATGTCGACATCGTCGTGCGCTCTGCCGCCGACCGCAGCATCATGATCGTCATCAACCACCGCGACGAGCCGCTCGCACTCACGGGCCTCGCGCTCGCGGGTGTCGACCTCGTCTCGGGCAGCGAAGTCGCCCCCGGGTCGACCGTCGTCCCCGCCGGCGGGGTCATCGCCGTGCTCACCGAGAGGAGCGAATCGTGACCGACACAGCCGTGCGGAAGTCGCGCGGAATCCGCCATCGCGGAGCCCTCGCGGTCTTCCTCGTTCCGTTCGGGGCGCTCTTCGCCCTGTTCTACGTCATCCCCATCGGGTACGCCGTCTACCAGTCGCTGCTCGTCGTCGAGCGCGACGGCACCTTCGGCCCCGCCGTGCAGGTCTTCGGCGGCCTGACGCAGTACATCGCCGTGTTCGAGAACGAGGCGTTCTGGTCGTCGATCGGCCGCGTGCTGCTCTTCGGCGTCGTGCAGGTGCCGATCATGCTCGGAGTGGCGCTGATCCTCGCGCTGCTGCTCGACTCGCCGCTCGTGCGCGGATCGAAGTTCTTCCGACTCGCCTTCTTCGCGCCGTACGCCGTGCCGAGCGTCATCGCCGCGATCATGTGGGGCTTCCTGTACTCGCCCAACCTCTCGCCCTTCACGGGAGTGACGCAGACCGTCGACTTCCTCTCGGCCGAATCGGTGCTCTGGTCGATCGCGAACGTCGTCACGTGGGTCTACGTGGGCTACAACATGCTCATCATCTACTCGGCGCTCCTGGCGATCCCGAGCGAGATCTACGAGGCCGCGCGCCTCGACGGGGCGAGCCAGTTCCGCATCGCGTGGTCGATCAAGATTCCCCTCGTCGTACCGGCACTCGTGCTCACGGGCATCTTCTCGATCATCGGCACCCTGCAGCTGCTCGCCGAGCCGCAGGTGTTCCAGTCGTTCAGCTCGGCCGTGACGAGCACGTTCACCCCGAACCTCACCATCTACTCCACGGCATCGATCCCGAACATCAGCCTCGCCGCCGCGATGAGCGTCGTGCTCGCACTCGCGACGTTCGTGCTCTCGTTCACGGTGCTCAAGCTCACGCAGCGGAGGACGGCAGCATGACCGCGACCACAGCATCCCCTCGATCGGCGAAGGCCGTGACGCCGCGCCGCGCGCGCGGGTCGGGCTCGAGCCAGCACAGCGGCATCCGCGAGAGCGCCGTCTCGCGCACGATCGCCATGGCCGTCATGGTCGTCGCGACGCTGTACTTCCTCACGCCGATCTGGTGGCTCTTCGTCGCCTCGAGCAAGACGCGCACCGACTTCACGACGACCGCGCCGCTGTGGTTCGCCGACTTCGCGCTCTTCGAGAACATCGCGGCGCTCTTCGACTACCGCAACGCGGTGTTCCTGCGCTGGCTCGCCAACAGCGCGCTCTACGCGGGCATCGGCGCCCTCATCGCGACGATCATCGCGGCGATGGCCGGCTACGCGATCGCGAAGTACACCTTCCGCGGTCGCGAGACGCTCTTCAACGTCATCCTCGGCGGCGTGCTCGTGCCCGCCACGGCGCTCGCGCTCCCGCTCTTCCTGCTCTTCAGCCAGGTCGGCGCGACGAACACGATCTGGGCGGTCTTCCTGCCGAGCCTCGTGAGCCCCTTCGGCGTCTACCTCTCGCGCATCTACGCCGCGGCGAGCGTGCCCGACGAGATCATCGAGGCGGCGCGCATCGACGGCGCGGGCGAGGTGCGCACGTTCTTCACGGTCGCCACGCGCCTCATGGCGCCGGCGCTCGTGACGATCTTCCTGTTCCAGTTCGTCGCGATCTGGAACAACTTCTTCCTGCCGCTCATCATGCTGCGCGACGAGAGCCTCTTCCCCGTCACGCTCGGCCTGTACGTCTGGAACACGCAGGTGAGCCAGATCCCCGACATCCGCGCGCTCGTCATCATCGGCTCGCTCCTGTCGATCATCCCGCTCATCCTCACGTTCCTCGGCCTGCAGCGCTTCTGGCAGTCGGGGCTCGCGAACGGCGGCCTCAAGTAGGGCCCTCCCCCGAACTCCCGTCCCCCCTGAGGCCGGGCGCACGAAACCGCACGACCCGAACGACCCGCACCACAACCACCAAGAGAAAGGAACATCGCATGGCGATCTCCACCGTCGCCCGCGTCGGAGCCATGGCGGCTCTCACGGCGCTGGCACTCACTGCCTGCTCGACCGGAGGCAGCGAAGCCCCCGGCGCCGCCGGAGGCGACTGCGCTCCCTCCGACGGCCCCGTCACCCTGACCTTCACGAGCTGGCTCCCCGGCGTCGAGGAGGCCGTGGCCATCTGGAACGAGGAGAACCCCGACATCCAGGTCGAGGTCCAGACCGGACCGAACGGCAACGGCGGCACGTACCAGAACTTCTTCAACCAGCTCGAGGCCGGCAACGCCCCCGACCTGGGCCAGATCGAGTTCGACGCGATGCCCAACTTCCGCGTGCAGGACGGCCTCGAGAACATCGCGGCCTGCGAGGGAATCCTCGAGGCCGAGGACCAGTTCGTGCCGTGGACCTGGAGCCAGGTCACCTTCGGCGAGGAGGACGCGGTCTACGCGATCCCGCAGGACACCGGCCCCATGGCCATGTTCTACCGCGCCGACCTCTTCGAGGCCGCTGGCATCCCGGTGCCGACCACGTGGGAGGAGTACCAGGCCGCTGCCGCGCAGATCCGCGAGCAGGGCGGGTACATCAACAACTTCTCGCAGAGCGACATCAACGCCTTCGCCGGTCTCGTCTGGCAGGCCGGTGGCGAGTGGTTCGCCAACGACGGCGAGCAGTGGGAGGTCAACCTCACCGGTGAGGAGACCACTCGCGTCGCCGAGTACTGGCAGGGTCTGATCGACGAGGACCTCGTCGCCGTCTACCCGCCGTGGACCGATGAGTGGAACGCCGCCTACAACTCGAGCGAGATCTGGACCTGGGTCTCGGCCGTCTGGGGCGCCAACACGATCGCGAGCGGCGCGCCTGACACCGCCGGCAACTGGGCTGTCGCGCCGATGCCGCAGTGGGAGGCCGGCGAGTCGGCCGCGGGCAACTGGGGCGGTTCGACCACGGCCGTGCTGAAGGGCTCGGACCACCCGTACGAGGCCGCTCAGTTCGCGCTCTGGCTCAACACCGACGCTGACGCGCTCACCGCGATGAACAAGACCGCCAACATCTACCCCGCGACGATCGAGGGCGCCGACCTGCCCGTCTTCGGCGAGGGCGTCGAGTTCTACGGCGGACAGAAGATCTACGAGGTGTTCGCCGAGGCCGGCAACAACGTCGACCCCGACTTCACGTGGGGCCCGACGATGACGCAGGTCTACAACGACGTCGCCGACGGCTTCTCCGGTGCGGTCTCGGGCAGCGGTACGCTCCTCGAAGCCCTGCAGTCGGGCCAGTCGTCCACGATCGATGCTCTCAAGGCAGCAGCGATCCCGGTCAAGGAGTAACCATCTCCCTGCACCACCTCCGCGCCGCGGGTGTCAGCTTCGTGCTCGACGCCCGCGGCGCGGCCGTGCCCGCCGTCCGCTACTGGGGCCCCGACCTCGGCGATCTGGCTGACGCCGACCTCGCCGTCGTCGCCGCGGCTCCTGCGATCGCACCGAGCTCGCCCGACATCCCGCTCGTGCCCTCGATCCTCCCCACGCCCGCCGAGGGCTGGACGGGACTTCCCGGCATCGAGGCGCATCGAGTGGGGATGCCCGCCTCGCGCTCCCCGCTGCGCCTCACCGCCACGGCCGTGCACCGCTCCGCCCCCGCCGGTCTCGTCGTCTCGCTGCGCGCGCACGACGAGCACGGCCTCCTGCTCGACCTCGACTGGAGCGCAGAGCTCACCGTCGAGGGGCTCGTCGAGGTGTCGGTCTCCGCGACCGCCGCGGGCGAGCATCCCGTCGCTCTCGGTCGGCTCGCAGCGCGACTGCCCGTTCCCGCCCGCGCGAGCGATCTGCTCGACTTCTCGGGGCTCTGGGCCGGTGAGCGCCGCCCGCAGCGCGGCCCCGTGCGCGACGGCGTGCACTTGCGCGAGCAGCGCCAAGGCCGCCCCGGTCACGATGCGCCGTTCCTCACGGTCGCCGGCACACCGGGCTTCGGCTTCGCCGCTGGCGAGCTCTGGAGCCTGCACCACGCGTGGAGCGGCGACAGCCGCATCGCCCTCGAGTCGCTCGCGACGGGCCACCGCCACCTCGGCGCCGAGGAGCTGCTGCAGCCGGGCGAGATCGCGCTCGCCCCGGGCGAGCGCTACGACGCACCCCTCGCCCTCTTCGCCTTCTCGGGCGCCGGCCTCGACGGTCTCTCCGACCGCTTCCACCCCTACGTGCGCCGCATCTCGCCGCCCACGCACCGCCCCGTCGTGCTCAACACGTGGGAGGCCGTGTACTTCGATCAGTCTCTCGACGCCCTCGCCCCGCTCGTCGACGCCGCCGCCGATCTCGGCGTCGAGCGCTTCGTGCTCGATGACGGCTGGTTCGCGGGCCGCACCGACGACCGCCGGGCGCTCGGCGACTGGATCGTCGACCCCGATCGCTGGCCCGCGGGCCTGCACCCGCTCGTCGGTCTCGTCGAGCAGCGCGGCATGGAGTTCGGCCTGTGGGTCGAGCCCGAGATGGTGAGCCCCGAGTCGCGGCTCGCGCGCGAGCATCCCGACTGGCTGCTCGCCTCCTCCGACGGAGCCGTGCCGCCGACGTGGCGCTGGCAGCACGCGCTCGACCTCGCGAACCCGGCGGTGCGCGAGCACCTGCTCGCCGCGCTCGACGCGCTCCTGACCGAGTACCCCATCCGGTTCCTCAAGTGGGATCACAACCGCGCCCTCATGGCCGGAGGCTCGGCGGCGCAGACGCGCGCGCTCTACGCACTGCTCGACGAGCTGCGCGCCCAGCACCCGGATGTCGCGATCGAGTCGTGCGCCTCGGGCGGCGGTCGCATCGACCTCGGCATCGCCCGCCGCACCCACCGCTTCTGGACGAGCGACACGAACGACGCCCTCGAGAGGCAGAGCATCCAGCGCTTCTCGAGCATCCTCGTGCCGCTCGAGCTGCTCGGCGGCCACGTCGGCGCCCCGCGCGCCCACATCACGGGCCGCACGCACGACCTCTCGCTGCGCCTCGCGACGGCGCTCTTCGGCCACGCGGGCATCGAGTGGGATGTCACGCGCGCGAGCGACGACGACCGCGCCCTGCTGCGCGACTGGGTCGCGACGGTGCAGCGTTTCCGGCCCCTGCTGCACTCGGGGCGCACCGTTCGGGTCGACGCCGACGATGACGCGAGCCGTCTCGTGCACGGCGTCGTCGCCCCCGACCGCGGTGAGGCGGTCTTCAGCCTCGCGACGACCGCCGCCTCGCGCGTCTCGGTGCCGCCGCCGCTGCGGCTGCCGGGCCTCGACCCCGATCGCCGCTATCGCGTCGCGCTCGTCCCGCTCGGCACGCCTCCGCGTGCGGTGCAGGATGCTCCCCCCGCGTGGTTCGCGGCCGGCGAGATCACCGCCTCGGGCCGAGTGCTCGCCGAGGCGGGCATCCCGGTGCCGCTGCTCGCGCCCGAGCAGGCGATCGTGCTGCACGCGACCGCGATCGAGTGATCACGGCTCAGCCCTGCAGCGCGTAGAGCGCGACCGCGCTCGCGGCCGCGACGTTGAGCGAGTCGACGCCGTGGGCCATGGGGATCGTCACGACGACGTCGGCCGCCGCGAGCGCCTGCCGCGAGAGCCCGTCGCCCTCGGCGCCGACGAGCACGGCGACGCGCTCGGGCGCGGTCGCGGCGAAGTCGCGCAGCGGGACCGCGTCGTCGGCGAGGGCGAGGGCGGCGATCGTGAAGCCCGCCTCGTGCAGGATCGGCGCCGCGTCCTCCCACTCCGGCAGGCGCGTCCACGGCACCTGCAGCACGGTGCCCATCGACACGCGCACGCTGCGGCGGTACAGCGGGTCGGCGCAGCGCGGCGTCACGAGCACGGCGTCCGCCCCGAGCCCCGCGACCGAGCGGAAGATCGCCCCGACGTTGGTGTGGTCGACGACGTCCTCGACGATGACGACGCGCCGGGCATCCGCCAGCAGCGCCCGGGGGTCGAGCGGCGCTGGCCGGTGCATGCTCGCGAGGGCACCGCGATGCAGGTGGAAGCCCGTGAGCTCCTCGAGCGCGCCCGCCGCGCCGACGTACACGGGAACGTCGCGATCGCCGAGCAGCGCCTCGACGTCCGGCAGCCACTTCTCGCTCGTGAGCACCGAGCGCGGCTCGTGACCCGCGCGCAGCGCCCGGCCGATGACCGTGAGCGACTCGGCCAGGTACAGCCCGCCCTCCGGCTCGGTCAGGCGGCGCAGCGCGACGTCCGTGAGGCGCGCGTAGTCGGCGAGGTCGGGATGCTCCAGGCCTTCGATCCGTACGATCCGCATCGAGACCTCCGCCTTCCGTTCACGCGTTCGCCGAGGGCGCTCCCCGGTCGCACAGCCTCCGGAAACATATCCGAAACCCGGCGCGTTTACTCTGCGAGAGACCCCGCAGGGAGGCACCATGGCGCACTCGTCGGCCCCGGCTCAGCCGCTGCCGCTCGGCGATGCCGCGCGGGCGAGCCTCGACGAGGCGATCGGGCTCCTGCGCGGCGGACGCATCGCCGTCCTCACCGGCGCCGGCATCAGCACCGACTCGGGCATTCCCGACTACCGCGGCGCGGGCGCCCCCGCTCGGACGCCGATGACGTTCAGCCAGTTCCTCGCCGACGAGCCCTACCGCAAGCGCTACTGGGCCGGCAGCCATCTCGGCTGGCGCCGCTTCTCGGACGCCCGGCCCAACGCCGGCCATCGGACGCTCGCGGAGCTGGAGGACCACGGCCGCATCGCCGGGGTCGTCACGCAGAACGTCGACGGACTGCACGTGCGCGCCGGCAGCCGCCGCGTCGTCGACCTTCACGGCTCGATGGACCGCGTCGTGTGCCTGCACTGCGGCCAGGCCTTCGCGCGCGAGTCGATCGCCGACCGCATCACGGCCCTCAACCCGTGGCTCGACGTCGACGCCGAGCACCGCGTGAACCCCGACGGCGACGCCGAGGTCGACGACGTGTCGCGCTTCGCCATCCCCGAGTGCACCGTGTGCGGCGGCACGCTCAAGCCCGACATCGTCTTCTTCGGCGAGTTCGTGCCCCCCGTGAAGTTCGAGGAGGCCCGGGGCATCGTCGCCCGGGCAGACGCGCTGCTCGTGCTCGGCTCCTCGCTCGTCGTGAACTCCGGCGTCCGCCTCGTGGGCCTCGCGGCGAAGCGCCGCATCCCGACGATCATCGTCAACCGGGGAGAGACGAAGGCCGACGCGCGCGCCGCCGTTAAGATCGATGCGGGCACGACCGAGACGCTCGCGGCTCTGCGCGACGCGCTCATCGCCGACTAGCGCTCCCGCCGCCGGCCGGCGCCGCCCGCCCCGCCACCGGAAAGGCCCCCATGACCGCGTTCGCCCTCGTCCGCCACGGCGAGACCGACTGGAACCGCGAGCGCCGCATCCAGGGCTCGACCGACATCCCCCTGAACGACACGGGCCGCGCACAGGCCGCCGCGACGGGCGAGCTGATGCGGGGCCGCCAGTGGTCGCGCATCGTCGCCTCCCCGCTCGGCCGCGCCGCGGAGACCGCGACGATCATCGCCGACGCGATCGGGATGCCCGGCCCCGAGCTCGACGCCGCCTTCGTGGAGCGCAACTACGGCGACGCCGAGGGGCTCACGGGCGCCGAGCTCGACGCCCGCTACCCCGAGGGTGCGGAGGTGCCCGGCCGCGAGACCCGTGAAGCCGTCGCCGAGCGCGTCGTCGCCGCCCTGCACCGCCTCGCCGCCGAGCACCCGGGCGAGTCGATCGTCGTCGTGGCGCACGGCGGCGTGATCCGCAGCGTTCTCGAATCGGTCGCGCCGGGCCGCCACCGCGAGCCGATCACGAACGGCTCGGTGCACTCGTTCCTGCACGCCGACGGCGACCTGTCGCTGTCGCGCTTCGACGACCCCCTCGACGAGCAGTCGATCTTCCCGTTCGCGGAGGACTTCGAGGAGCAGAACGCCCTCGCGCGACGCGAGGAGCACCGAGGGGGCGAGCGCTGATGGCGTCGGGCGCCGAGCGCTTCGCCGCCGCGACCTCCGACCTGGGCCTGAGCCCGGTGCGGATGCCCGACTCGACCCACACGGCCGCCGCGGCCGCGGCCGCCGTCGGCTGCGAGGTCGGGGCGATCGTCAAGTCGCTCGTCTTCGTCGCGCTCGACGGCGACGAGCGCGCGCCGCTGCTCGCGCTCGTCGCGGGCGACCGCCGCGCCGACCTCGACCTGCTCGCCGAGGCGGTCGGGCTGCCGGTCGAGAAGGCCGACGCGAAGACCGTCAAGGCCGCGACGGGCTACTCGATCGGCGGCGTGCCCCCGATCGGGCATCCGAGCCCGGTGCGCACGCTCGTCGACGACAGCCTGCTGCGCTTCGACGAGGTGTGGTCGGCCGCGGGCGACGCGCAGAGCGTCTTCGCCGCCGACCCTGAGCGCCTCATCGCGTGGTCGAGCGGCCGCGTCGCCCGCATCGCGACGCCCGGCTGAGCCCGCTCGTCTGCGCCGTCACGCGCCCCCGCGGGCGTACAGTGCGGCCATGCCCTCCCGCCGGATGCTCACCGCGATCACCGCGGTCGCCCTCTCGACGATCATCGCGGTCGTCGTGCTGCTCGTCGTCGCCGCTCCGCCGGCCGAGGCCCCCGGGTCGAACGAGGGCGGCCCCGGTCTGCCGGCGCAGGTGCCCGGCGAGACCTACACGGGTGAGCCGATCGATCTCGAAGCGGCGCTCGTCGTCGGATCCGAGGGCTGCTTCCGCCTAGACACGGCCGACGGGGAGCGGTTCGTGATCTGGCCGCCCGGGTTCACGACGGGCGGCGACGCGGTCGTCGACGCCGACGGCGAGGTCATCCCCGACGGCGCGACGGTCGGGGCCGAGGGCGTCGAGATGCCCTACGACGCCCTCCTCGCGATCGAGGGCCCCGACGGCTACTGGGCGAACGTCGCCGGCTTCTGCATCGGCGACGACGAGACGGTCCTCGTCCTCGACGCGGTGCGGCTGCTCTAGCGCCGCGGCGTCGCCGCGAGCTCGCGCAGCAGCTGCAGAAGGATGCCCGCGCTGCGCCCCCAGTCGAACCTCGCCGCCTGCGCGTACCCGGCCCGCGATCGCGCCTCCCACTCCCCCGGGGCGAGCAGCTCGCGCACCCGCTGCGCGAACCCGGCCGCGTCGTCCGGAGCCGCGTAGAGCGCCGCCTCGCCCCCGATCTCGCGGAAGATCGCTGTCTCGGCGGCGACGACGGGCGTGCCGCGCCCCATCGCCTCCACGAGCGGGATGCCGAAGCCCTCGTCGCGCGAGGCGTGCACGAGCGCGGTGGCGCCGTCGAGGATCGACGCGTACTCCTCGTCGGTGACTCCGTCGTAGACCACGAGCGCGCCGGCGGGTGCGAGGCCCTCGAGGCGCGCGCGGTCCTCCGGGCGGATCCGGCTGAGCAGGTGCAGGCGCCCGCCGGGCAGCTCGTGCAGAGCCCGGCACAGCGTCTCGACGTTCTTGTACGGCATGAACGAGCCCATGTAGACGAGCTCGACGCCCTCGGGCCGCGCGCGCTCTCGCTGAGCGGGCCGATCGGCCGCGTTCGGCACGACGACGACGCGCCGCGAGGTGAGGCGATGGGTCTCGATGAGGCCGCGCGTCGTCTCGCTCACCGTGACCACGGCATCCGCCCGATTCAGCAGGAGCCGCTGCGGCCACCAGGCGAGGTGGTAGAGCCGCCACAGCACCCGCACGGGCGCGGGCAGGTCGCGCGGCGGGGTCGGGTGCGCGTAGTAGATGAGGTCGTGCAGCGTGAGGGCGAGCGGGTAGCGCCGGCCGATCGTGCCCATCGTCTGCATGGGGCTGAAGACGACGTCGGGGCGGATGCGGTTGACCTGGCTCGCGACCCACGGTTCGCGCGCGCTCGTCGGCGCGCTCACGCGGTGCACCGTGAGCCCCACGGGCAGCATGTCGAGCTGGCGGTCGTCGTGGATGAGCGCGACGAGCTCATCACCGGCACCGAGGAGGGGCAGCAGGTGCTCCACGAGGCTTGCCGTGAACCGGCTGATGCCGTCGTGCCGGCCGATGCGCACGTAGCGGCAGTCGATCGCGATCCTCACGCGCCCACCCCCGCAGCCGCCTCGCTCACGCCAGGAACTCGCGGATCGCCCGCGCCGCGGCGGCCGGCGCCTCGTAGTGCACGAGGTGCCCGACATCGGGCACGACGACGAGCCGCGCGTCGGGGAAGAGCCGCACGAGCCGGTGCTGCGCCTCGAGCGGCGTGATGTCGTCCTGCTCCGCGGCGATGAGCAGCGTCGGCACCGGGATGTCGGCGGCGAAGTCGGAGACGTCGTTCGAGACCGACGCCCGGAATGCCTCGAGCAGGCTGTCGCGCTCGGCGAAGCCCGAGAAGAAGCGGTCGTGCTCCTCGTGTATCCACCGCCGCAGGCTCTTCTCGCGGGTCTTCGCCATCGACACGCTCATGATCCGCGTGATCGCGCGACTGCGCAGCAGGGCGAAACCCGCCCGCTCGGGCAGCAGCGCGCCTAGACGGTAGAAGGCGACCGCGCCGCGGGTGAGGATGCCCCGGGGGCCCGCGAGAGCGGGCTGGCCGATCGGGTTGATGAGCACCGCTCGCGGCGCGGGCACGCCCGCCGCGAGCGCCCCCGCCACGACGATCGAACCGAAGCTGTGGCCGAGCAGCACCGCGGTGCCGCGCACGCCGAGGGCCGAGAGCAGCGCGTCGAGCCATTCGGCGTAGCCCGCGATGTCGTGCTCGCGGTCGGGCAGCGGGGCCGACGCGCCGAACCCCGGCAGATCCGGAGCGATGATGCGCAGGTCGGGCAGGTGCGCGATGACGGGCTCGAGCCCGTGGTGATCGCCGCGGAACCCGTGCACGACGACGAGTGTGCGCGGGGCATCCGCCGGGCCGTACTCGGCGACGTGCGTGCGCGCTCCGACGACCGTCAGGTCGCGATCGCGACGAGGGATCGCGCTGAGCGCGGCGGCGTAGGGAGAGGGCGCGGGCATCCCGCACAGTCTAGGTCGGGGCGCCCGCGCGAGCCGCGGCGGCACCCGGTCTACAGTGGAACGCGATCGCGCCCGCGCGATGCGCCACCTGCCCTCTCCCGCCTCCCTTCGCCGAGGAGCCCCGTGAACTTCACCGCACCCATCACCCTGCCCGGACTCGCGCTGGACCCGCAGTGGTACCGGCGCAGCGTCTTCTACGAGGTCATGGTGCGGTCGTTCATGGACTCCAACGGGGATGGCACGGGCGACCTCGGCGGGCTCATCTCGAAGCTCGACTACCTGCAGTGGCTCGGCATCGACGCCCTGTGGCTGCCGCCGTTCTTCCAGAGCCCGCTGCGCGACGGCGGCTACGACGTGAGCGACTACACGGCGATCCTGCCCGAGTTCGGCACGATCGAGGAGTTCCGCGAGCTCGTCACGAAGGCCCACGAGCGCAACATGCGCATCGTCATCGACCTCGTCGTCAACCACACCTCCGACCAGCACCCGTGGTTCCAGGCCTCGCGGGAGGACCCGGAGGGCCCGTACGGCGACTTCTACGTCTGGAGCGACACGGACGAGAAGTACGAGGACGTCCGGATCATCTTCGTCGACACCGAGGAGTCGAACTGGGCGTTCGACCCCGTGCGCCGGCAGTTCTACTGGCACCGCTTCTTCTCCCACCAGCCCGACCTCAACTTCGAGAACCCGGCCGTCCACGAGGCTCTCTNCCTCTACGAGTCCGACGGGGGCAACGGCGAGGGCGAGCCGGAGACGCACGCGTTCATCGCGAAGATGCGCGCGATGGTCGACAAGGAGTACCCGGGCCGCGTGCTCATCGCCGAGGCGAACCAGTGGCCGCACGAGGTCGTCGAGTTCTTCGGCTCCGAGGAGGAGCCGGAGTGCCACATGGCGTTCGACTTCCCCGTCATGCCCCGCATCTTCTACGCCCTCCGCTCGCAGCAGGCGACCGAGCTTCAGCGGCAGCTGAGCGAGGAGATCAACGCGCCCGAGGGCGCCGCCTGGGGCGTGTTCCTGCGCAACCACGACGAGCTCACGCTCGAGATGGTGAGCGAGGAGTACCGGCAGGCGATGTACGGCTGGTACGCCTACGACCCGCGCATGCGCGCCAACATCGGCATCCGCCGGCGCCTCGCGCCGCTGCTGGACAACTCGCGCGCCGAGCTCGAGCTCGCGCACGCGCTGCTGTTCTCGCTGCCCGGCAGCCCGTTCCTGTACTACGGCGACGAGATCGGCATGGGCGACAACATCTGGCTGCCCGACCGAGACAGCTCGC
Organism: Yonghaparkia sp. Soil809; assembly: GCF_001429705.1. Lineage (NCBI taxonomy): Bacteria > Bacillati > Actinomycetota > Actinomycetes > Micrococcales > Microbacteriaceae > Microcella > Yonghaparkia sp. Soil809. Next base: position 792,158 of record NZ_LMSV01000002.1, on the reverse strand, counting down.
GCACGCCCATGCAGTGGACCCCCGACCGCAACGCGGGCTTCTCACACGCGGACCCCGGCAAGCTCTACCTCCCCGTCGTGCAGTCGCTCGTCTACCACTACAACCAGATCAACGTCGAGAGCCAGCTCGCGCAATCGCGGTCTCTCCTGCACTGGATCCGCAACGTGATCCATGTGCGCAAGGCCCACCCGACCTTCGGCCTGGGGTCGATCCGCATCCTTCCGACCAACCACGAGTCGGTGCTCGCGTTCGTGCGCGAGTACGCCGGGACCGGCACGCACCTCGGCGACGCCCCCGAGCGCATCCTGTGCGTGTTCTCGTTCGCCCACAACCCGGTCGCCGCGACGATCGACATGTCGGGCTTCGAGGGCGCACCGCTGTGGGATCTCTTCGGCGGCGCCGACTTCCCCTCGGTCGACGAGAGCGGGAACGTCACCCTCACGATGGCGACGCAGAGCTTCTACTGGTTGCACGTCGGCGATCGCGACCCGCACCCGCACCACGGCGGCGGAGGCTTCGGCGTCGGTGCGCACGCCTAGGCTCGCGGAATGACCGCCACTGAACCGAGCGTCCCGGCCACTGGGCACTGGAGCGACCGCCTCGCGGTCTTCGACCTCGAGACCACGGGCGTCGACGTCACGACCTCGCGCATCGTCACCGCGCACATCGGCGTCATCGGCCGCGACGGCGAGCCCGTCGAGTCGTGGTCGTGGCTCGCCGACCCGGGCGTGGAGATCCCGGCCGGCGCGACGGCCGTGCACGGCATCACGACCGAGCGCGCCCGCGCGGAGGGCCGGCCCGCGCGCGAGGTCGTCGCCGAGATCGTGGATGCCCTGCGCGCGCTCCTCGCCCGCCCCCTGCCGCTCGTGGTCTACAACGCGGCCTACGATCTGAGCCTGCTCGAGCACGAGGCCCGACGCCACGGCGTGGAGCCGCTGCAATCGCCCTCCCCCATCGTCGACCCGCTCGTGATCGACAAGGCCGTCGACCGCTACCGCCGCGGCAAGCGCACGCTCGAGGCCGCGGCCGCGCATTACGGCGTCGTGCTCACGGGCGCGCACGACGCGGCCGCCGACGCGATCGCCGCGGGCAGGGTCGCGCAGGCTCTCGCCCGCCAGCACCTCGAGGCGCTGCCCGACGACCTCGCGGCGCTCCACGGCGCGCAGGTGAGCTGGCACGAGCAGCAGTGCGACTCGTTCGAGGACTACATGCGCCGCGAGCGCGACCACCGCTTCACGGCCGACCGCGGCTGGCCCCTCCGCGCCTGACCGAGCGCCGTACCGCACCGCACGCCTGACCGCACGCCGCTCCGCACGCCCCTCCGCGCACGAGAAAGGGCCCCGTCCGAGGACGGGGCCCTTTCTCGATGCTGCTGCGGCTTACTTGCCGAAGTTCTTGAAACGCTGGTTGAACTTCTCGACGCGACCGGCCGAGTCCATGATGCGCTGCTTGCCCGTGTAGAACGGGTGCGAGGCCGACGAGATCTCGACGTCGATGACGGGGTACTCCACGCCGTCGAGCTCGATCGTCTTGTCGCTCGACACGGTCGAGCGCGTGAGGAAGGTCTCACCCGACGCGAGGTCGCGGAACACGATCGCCTTGTACTCGGGGTGGATGTCAGTCTTCATGAACGGTTCCTTGGATTCTCTGTTCAGCGGGGTGCCCCCGCTGCGGGCAGGTTGATGGGCAGGCGAAGGGCGAACCTTCGAGGCCGACTCTCAAGACTAGCAGAGCGCGGCTCGGTGCTCGGGTCGGGTCAGGCGCCCCGCGCGGCGAAGCGGTCGCCCTCGCGGCTGACCTGGAGCGGGATCCCGAAGGCTTCCGTCAGGTGGTCGGCCGTGATGATCTCGTCGATCGGCCCCGCGGCCGAGATGCGACCCTCGGCCAGCAGCAGCGCGTGCGTGAAGCCGGCCGGGATCTCCTCGACGTGGTGGGTGACCATGACCATCGCGGGCGAGTCGGGCGAGCTCGCGAAGCTGCCGAGCAGGAGCACGAGCTCCTCCCGGGCGCCGAGGTCGAGGCTCGCGGCGGGCTCGTCGAGCAGCAGCAGCTCGGGGTCGGTCATGATCGAGCGCGCGATCTGCACGCGCTTCTGCTCGCCGTCGCTCAGGCTGCCGAAGCGGCGGTCGGCGAAGCGCTCGAGGTGCCACTCGCGCAGCACGCGGCGGGCGCGGCGCTCGTCGACGTCCTCGTACTCCTCGTTCCACCGACCCGTGACCGAGTGCGCCGCAGTCATGACGACGTCGAGCACTCGCTCATCGGCGGGCACGCGGCGCGCCATCGCCGTCGAAGCGAAGCCGATGCGCGGCCGCAGCGAGGCGAGGTCGGAGTGCCCGATCTCCTCCTCGAGCACGGTGACGCGCCCGCTCGTGGGGTGCAGGTTCGCGGCGGCGAGCTGCAGGAGCGTCGTCTTGCCCGCGCCGTTGGGGCCGAGGACGACCCAGCGATCGGCGTCCTCCACGTTCCAGCGGATGCCGTCGAGGATGGCGGCGCCATCGCGGCTGAGGGAGACATCGTCGAACTCGAGAACGCTGGCCATGATGCGTCCAGCCTAGACGAGCAGGCTCGCGTAGAGCGCGCGTGTCCGTTCCGCGATCGCTCCCCACGCGAAGTGCTCCTCGGCGCGCGCACGGCCCGCTCGGCCCATGGCCGCGGCGCGCTCGGGGTCGCTCACGACCTCGCCGAGCACAGCCGCGAGATCGGCGACGAACCTCGCGGGGTCGACGGGGATCCCGGTGCCGTCCTGCACCTGCTCGATCGGGACAAGCCGGCCGGTCTCGCCGTCGGCGACGACCTCGGGGATCCCTCCGGTGGCGGTGCCGACGACGGCGACGCCGCAGGCCATGGCCTCGAGGTTGACGATGCCGAGCGGCTCGTAGACGCTCGGGCACACGAACGTCGTGGCGTGGGACAGGACGGCCGCGAGCTCGCGCTGCGAGAGCATCCGCTCGATCCAGACGACGCCCGTGCGCTCCGCCTGGAGCGCGGCGACGCCGTTCTGCACCTCGCGCAGGATCTCGGGCGTGTCGGGCGCGCCGGCGCACAGCACGAGCTGGACGTCCTTCGGCAGCGACCGCACGGCCTCGAGCAGATACGGAAGACCCTTCTGGCGGGTGATGCGGCCGACGAAGACGATCGTCGGGCGGTCCGGGTCGATGCCGAGCGTGCGGACGAACTCGTGGTCGATCGTCCGCTGCCATCCGTCGAGGTCGATGCCGTTGTGGATGACGCCGACCTTCTGCTCGTCGAGCTTCGGGTAGGAGCGCAGGATGTCGCGGCGCATGCCGTCGCTCACGGCGATGACGGCATCCGCCGTCTCGAACGCCTCGCGCTCGATCCAGCTGGAGATCCGGTAGCCGCCGCCGAGCTGCTCGGCCTTCCACGGCCGCAGCGGCTCGAGACTGTGGGCGGTGACGACGTGCGGGATCCCGTGCAGCATCTGCGCGAGCTGACCGGCGGCGTTGGCGTACCAGGTGTGCGAGTGCACGATGTCGGCGCCGTCGACGTCGTCGGCGATCGCGAGGTCGACGCCGAGCGTCGCGAGGGCCGGATTCGCCGAGGAGAGGGCGCCGGGGACGAGGTAGGCGTGCGTGTCGGCCTCGTTGCGCGGGGCGCCGAAGCAGCGCACGCGGACATCCAGCGCATCGTGGCGCAGCGCGCGCACGAGCTCCGCGACGTGGACTCCCGCCCCTCCGTAGACCTCGGGCGGATACTCACGGGAGATGACGTCGACGCGCATGGTGATGACGCTAGTACAGCGCCTGGGAGTCGCCTACTGTGGGGGCATGGCGACCCCCAAGGTGTTCGGAATCGTGCTGGCTGGCGGCGAGGGGAAGCGGCTCATGCCGCTCACGGCGGACAGGGCGAAGCCCGCCGTGCCGTTCGCGGGGGGCTACCGCCTCATCGACTTCGCGCTGTCGAACCTCATCAACTCGGGGCTGCGCCAGATCGTCGTGCTGACCCAGTACAAGAGCCACTCGCTCGACCGCCACGTCTCGCAGACCTGGCGGCTGAGCGGCATGCTCAACGCCTACGTCGCCTCCGTTCCGGCGCAGCAGCGATTGGGCAAGCGCTGGTTCTCCGGCAGCGCCGACGCGATCTTCCAGAGCCTCAACCTGATCCGCGACGAGAAGCCCGACATCGTCGTCGTGGTCGGCGCCGACCACGTGTACCGCATGGACTTCACCCAGATGATCGAGGCGCACATCGCCTCGGGCGCGGGCGTCACGGTCGCCGGCATCCGCCAGCCGATCGAGCTCGCCGACCAGTTCGGCATCATCGAGACCGACCCCGCGAACCCCTCGCGCATCGCCGCCTTCCACGAGAAGCCGAGGCAGGCGGTCGGCCTCGCCGACGCCCCCGACCAGGTGCTCGCCTCGATGGGCAACTACGTCTTCGACGCCGACGTGCTCATGGACGCGGTGACGCGCGATGCCGAGCTCGAGGACTCCGCCCACGACATGGGCGGCGACATCGTGCCCGACTTCGTCAACCGGGGCGAGGCGTTCGTCTACGACCTCAACCACAACGACGTTCCGGGCGCGACCGAGCGCGATCGCTTCTACTGGCGCGACGTGGGCACGATCGAGTCGTTCTTCGACGCCCACCAGGACCTCATCGCGGCCCTCCCCGTCTTCAACCTCTACAACACCGCGTGGCCGATCTACACGCAGCAGCTCAACATGCCGCCGGCGAAGTTCGTGCGCGACGGCGCCGGTGAGACGGGCCACGTGATCGATTCGATCGTGTCGCTCGGCTCGGTGCTCTCGGGCGCCCGCATCGAGCGCAGCGTGCTCGGCACCTGGGTCACGGTCGAGTCGGCCGAGGTCACCGATTCGGTCGTCTTCGAGCGCACGACGATCGGCGCGGGCGCCGTCGTCCGGCGGGCTATTCTCGACAAGGAGGTCGTGGTCTCCCCCGGCGCGCAGGTCGGCGTCGACCACGCCGCCGACCGAGCCCGCGGCTTCACGGTCACCGACACCGGCATCACGGTCGTCGGCAAGGGCATCCGCATCGAGTGATCGGGCGCGTGCGCCCCCGACGAGGAGTGCCCGCCCCATGACCCGCTTCCTCGTCGTCCTCGACGTCGACTCCACGCTCATCGAGCAGGAGGCCATCGCGCTCCTCGCGGACGAGGCCGGATCCGGACCCGCGGTCGCCGCCATCACCGATCGCGCGATGGCGGGCGAGCTCGATTTCGCGGCATCGCTCGCCGAGCGCGTCGCGACGCTCGCGGGCCTCGATGACGGATGCTGCGCTCGCGTCGGCGCCCGCATCACCCTCACGACAGGAGCCCGCGAGCTCGTCGCGGCCGTCCACGCCGTCGACGGGGCCGTCGGCGTCGTGTCCGGCGGGTTCCACGAGCTGCTCGACCCGATCGCCGCCGAGCTCGGGCTCGATCACCACCGCGCCAATCGGCTCGAGGTCGTCGAAGGTCGATTCACCGGCCGCACGCTCGGCCCCGTCATCGATGCCGAGGCCAAGGCGATCGCCCTGCGCGAGTGGGCAGCGGAGCGCGGGGTGCCGCTGGCCCGCACCGTCGCTGTCGGCGACGGCGCGAACGACCTGGCGATGCTCGAGGCCGCGGGGCTCGGCGTCGCCTTCGCCGCGAAGTCCATCGTGCGCGAGCGCGCCGACGTCAGCATCGCCCGCCGCGACCTGCGCGACGTGCTCCCGCTGCTCGGCCTGCGCGGCTGAGCCCGCTGCGGGTCGGGCGGGGCGTCAGTGCCCCATCCCGAGGCCGCCGTCGACCGGGATGACCGCGCCGGAGATGTAGGCGGCGTCGTCGCTCGCGATCCACGTCACGACGCGCGCGACCTCCTGCGGGCTCGCGAAGCGGCCGGCGGGGATGGAGTCCTTGTACGCCTTCTGCTGCTCCTCCGGCAGCTCGGCCGTCATGTCGGTCTCGATGAAGCCGGGCGCGATGACGTTCGCGGTGATGCCGCGGCCGCCGAGCTCGCGCGTGATCGAGCGGGCCATGCCGACGAGGGCCGCCTTCGAGGAGGAGTAGTTGACCTGCCCGGGCGAGCCGTACAGCCCGACGACGGAGGAGATGAGGATGATGCGGCCGAACCGCGCCTTGAGCATCCCCTTCATCGCCCTCTTCACGGAGCGGAAGGCACCCGTCAGGTTCGTGTCGACGACTGTCTGGAAGTCCTCGTCCGACATGCGCAGCAGCAGGGTGTCGCGCGTGATGCCCGCGTTGGCGACGACGACCTCGATGGGGCCGTAGGCGGCCTCGACCTCGCTGTAGGCGGCGTCGAGGGAGGCGGCGTCGGTGACGTCGGCGGTGACGGTCAGCGCGCCCTCCGGGCCGGTGCCCGAGCGGGCGGTGACCGCGACGCGGTGGCCCTGGGCGAGGAACTCCTCGGCGATCGCGTAGCCGATGCCGCGGTTGCCGCCGGTGACGAGAACGGTGCGCTGAGTGGTCATGGCATCAAGCCTATTGGCAGGCTTCGAACCAGTGATCTCGCAGGCGGCGAACGTACACTCGAGACCTCATGAAGCAGCCGACCGGCGCCGCCATCACCAGCCTCCCGTCCTCTCCGACCGACGAGCGGCGCACGCGCATGATCAAGTACTCGGTGGCGATGGCCGTTCGCCTCGTCTGCATCGGCGCGTGCTTCGTCGTGCCCGGCTGGTGGCTGCTCCTTCCCGCCCTCGGCGCGATCGTCCTGCCGTACTTCGCCGTGGTCGTCGCCAACAACGTCGCCCCGAGCGACGGCCGCGCGGTCGAGCGCCCCGGCCAGCTGCTGCCCTACACGCCGCAGGGCCCCGCGGCGTGATCTCGCTCCCCGGGGAGATCTCCGGAACGCGCTGCTCGCGCAGCGGGTGCCGCGCCGAGGCGACCTGGGCGGTGAACTGGCGCAATACGCGCATCCACGGCCCCGAGCGCGTCAAGGTGTGGCTCGCGTGCGACGAGCACCGCGACTTCCTCTACGACTTCGTCGCCCAGCGCTCGTTCCCCGTGACGATCACGCCCGCGGGCGTGGTCGTCGACTCGCTGCCGGATCCGGGAGAATCGAGGGCGTGAGCATCCTGAGCCTGGCCCTGCAGCGCCGCTGGCTCGGCTGGCTCGGCCTCACGGCCCTCTTCGCCGTGGTCTGCGTGGGCCTCGCCCAGTGGCAGTGGCAGCGGCGGCTGGAGGCGGTCGCCGAGATCCGCGTCGTCGCGGCGAACTGGGATGCGGCCCCGGTTCCGCTCACCGAGGCTCTGCCCGAGACCGACGTGCTCGATCCGGACCTCGAGTGGCAGCCCGTGGAGCTCGTAGGCGAGTACCTCGTCGACGAGCAGCTGCTCGTGCGCGCCCGGCCGCTCAACGGCCGGCCCGGCTTCGAGGTGCTCACTCCCCTGCTGCTCGACGACGGCACCGTGTTCGTCGTCGACCGGGGCTGGCTGCCCGTGGGCTCGGAGCAGGACTCGCCCGACGTCGTGCCCGCTCCTCCGAGCGGGCGCGTGGAGGTGCTCGCGCGGCTCAAGCCCGGCGAGCCCGAGCTGCGCGGCCGCGGCGCCCCCGAGGGTCAGATCGCGACCATCCACCTGCCCGACGTCGCGCAGCGGGTCGAGGCGGGCGCCGTCATGACGGGCGCGTACGGCCTGCTCGACAGCGAGTCGCCGGCCCCCGACACTCGTCCGGTCGCGGCGACGCGGCCCGTGCCCGACGAGGGCCCGCACCTCAGCTACACCTTCCAGTGGTACCTGTTCGGCCTCATGGGCTTCATCGGCTACGGCTGGGCGCTGCGCAAGGAGCGCCAGCGCATCGTCGCCGAGGAGACCGGCGAGCCGACCCCGCAGCGGGTGCGCGCGCGGGCGAGCGACGCCGATGAGGAGGATGCCCTGCTCGGGCACCGCTAGACGCGGGTCAGGCGAGCGAGATGAGCTCGGCGTAGTCCTTCGTCCAGAGGTCCTCGACGCCGTCGGGCATGATGAGCACGCGCTCGGGGTTGAGCGCCTCGACGGCGCCTTCGTCGTGGCTGACGAGGATGACGGCGCCGGAGTAGTTCGCGAGCGCTCCGAGGATCTCCTCGCGGCTCGCGGGGTCGAGGTTGTTCGTCGGCTCGTCGAGCAGCAGCAGGTTGGCCTTGGAGACGACGAGCATCGCGAGCGAGAGGCGCGTCTTCTCGCCGCCCGAGAGCACGCCTGCGGGCTTCGCGGTGTCGTCACCCGTGAAGAGGAACGAGCCGAGCACCTTGCGCGCCTCGAGCTCGGTGATCGCGGGCGAGGCCGACATCATGTTCTGCAGGACGCTGCGCGTGACGTCGAGCGTCTCGTGCTCCTGCGCGTAGTAGCCGACCTTGAGGCCGTGGCCGGGCTCGAGCTGGCCGGTGTCGGGCTGGTCGACGCCGGCGAGGATCCGCAGGAGGGTCGTCTTGCCCGCGCCGTTGAGGCCGAGGATGACGACCTTCGAGCCGCGGTCGACGGCGAGGTCGACGGCCGTGAAGATCTCGAGCGAGCCGTAGCTCTTCGAGAGGTTCTTCGCCTGCAGCGGCGTCCTGCCGACGGGTGCGGGCTCGGGGAACCGCAGCTTCGCCACGCGGTCGACCGCGCGCACCTCGTCGAGGCCGGCGAGCATCTTCTCGGCGCGCGCGACCATCTGGTGGGCGGCGGCGGCCTTCGAGGCCTTCGCGCCGAAGCGCGCGGCCTGCAGCTGCAGGGCGGTCGCCTTCTTCTCGACGTTGGCGCGCTCCTTCTTGCGCCTCTCCTCGTCCGACTCGCGCTGGCGCAGATAGTTCTTCCAGCCCATGTTGTAGACGTCGATGACCTGGCGGTTCGCGTCGAGGTAGAAGACCTTGTTGACGGTCTCCTCCACGAGGTGGATGTCGTGGCTGATGACGATGAAGCCGCCCTGGTACGAGCTCAGGAACTCGCGCAGCCACACCACGGAGTCGGCGTCGAGGTGGTTGGTCGGCTCGTCGAGGATCATCGTCTCGGCATCGCTGAAGAGGATGCGGGCCAGCTCGATGCGGCGCCGCTGACCGCCCGACAGCGTCTTCAGCGGCTGGCTGAGGATCCGGTCGGGCAGGTTCAGGTTGCTCGCGATCGAGGCGGCCTCGGCCTCGGCCGCGTACCCGCCGAGCGCGAGGAATCGGTCGGTGAGCCGCCCGTAGCGGTTCATCGCCTTCTCGCTCACCGCCGGGTCGGGGCTCGCCATGTCCAGCGTCGCCTGCTGCATGTCGATGACGATCTGGCCCAGGCCTCGAGCGTCGAGGATGCGCGTGCGGGCGAGCTGCTCGGGGTCTCCCGATCGGGGATCCTGCGGCAGGTAGCCGAGCTCTCCCGTGCGCTGCACGTGCCCGGCGGCGGGGAGCTCGTCGCCTGCGAGAACCTTCGTGAGGGTCGTCTTACCGGCGCCGTTGCGACCGACGAGTCCGACCTTGTCGCCCTTGTCGACGCGGAAGGAGACGTTCTCCATGAGCAGGCGCGCTCCGACTCGGATCTCGAGATCCTGCACAGCGAGCACAGCGAACGTCCGTTTCTTTCGTGGGTTTCGTCAGGGAGGGGCACGGGGGGCCAGCCCGATAGTCTAACCGCAGTCCCCTGGTCCCCGATTCCCGTGAGGAACGCATCCCCGTGACGCTCGCCACCGCTCTCCCCGCCCGCTCGACCCTCGTCGACCGCGTCGTCCCCCGCTCGCTGATCTCCGACGCCGCGCTCGTCATCGCCGGCACGGCGCTCGTCGCGGCGCTCGCGCAGGTCGCCATCCCGCTCTGGCCGGTGCCCGTGACCGGGCAGACCCTCGCGGTGCTGCTCGTCGGCGCCTCGCTCGGCGCAGCACGCGGCGCCGCATCGCTCGGCCTCTATGCGCTGCTCGGCGCGATCGGCCTCCCGATCTACAGCGACGCGGCCTCCGGCTGGAGCGTGCTCGTCGGCCCCACCGGCGGCTACATCATCGGCTTCGTGCTCTCGGCCGCGATCGTCGGCTGGGCGGCTGAGCGCCGCTGGGACCGCGGCTGGCTCAAGGCCGCCGTCACGTTCATCGGTGGCTCGCTCGTCGTCTTCGCGGTCGGTCTGCCGTGGCTGTCTTACTCGCTCGGCGGGTTCGGCCTGCCGAACGACCTGCAGGCGACCCTCGTTGCGGGGTTCTACCCCTTCATCATCGGTGGGCTCATCAAGGCCGCGATCGCTGCAGCGCTCCTGCCGGCGATCTGGAAGGCCGTCGAGCGCAACGACCGCACTGAGGCCTAGTCGTCTCTCGCACCACGAAGGCCCCCTCCCGATCGGGAGGGGGCCTTTCGCGTGGTCGTGACGGGGATCAGATGCTGAAGCCCAGCGCTCTCATCATGTCGCGACCGTCGTCGGTGATGCGCTCGGGGCCCCACGGCGGCATCCACACCCAGTTGATGCGGAACCGCTCGACGATGCCGTCGAGCGAGCTCGCGACCGATTCCTCGATCACATCGGTGAGCGGGCAGCCGGCGGAGGTCAGGGTCATGGAGATGATGAGCGCGTCCGTCTCGTCATCCCACGCGAGGTCGTAGACGAGGCCGAGATCGACGATGTTGACCCCGAGCTCGGGGTCGACGACGTCCTTCAGCCCCTCCTCGACCTGGTCGAAGAGCTTCGGCTCGAGTGCGGTGGGCATGCGACTAGCCTACGGTCGACCCGGTCAGGTAGCGGTCGTAGCCCTCGTTCTCCAAGCGCTCGGCCAGCTCAGCGCCGCCCTCCTCGGCGACGCGGCCGTCGACGAAGACGTGCACGAAGTCGGGGTGGATGTAGCGCAGGATGCGCGTGTAGTGCGTGATGAGGAGCACGCCGAGACCCGTCTGCTCCTTGACGCGATTGACACCCTCCGAGACGATCTTGAGCGCGTCGACGTCGAGGCCCGAGTCGGTCTCGTCGAGGACGGCGATCTTCGGCTTGAGCAGCTCGAGCTGCACGATCTCGTGACGCTTCTTCTCACCGCCCGAGAAGCCCTCGTTGACGTTGCGCTCGGCGAAGGAGGTATCCATCCGCATGGCCTCCATCGAGCCGCGGAGCTCCTTGATCCAGCCGCGCAGCGCGGGGGCCTCGCCGTCGATCGCGGTCTTCGCGGTGCGGAGGAAGTTCGACACGGTCACGCCAGGGATCTCGACGGGGTACTGCATCGCCAGGAAGAGCCCGGCCTTCGCGCGCTCGTCGATGCTCATCTCGAGCACGTTCTCGCCGTCGAGCGTGATCGAGCCGGAGTCGACGGTGTACCGGGGGTGGCCGGCGATCGTGTACGCGAGGGTCGACTTGCCCGAGCCGTTGGGGCCCATGATGGCGTGGATCTCGCCCTGCTTGATGGTCAGGTCCACGCCGCGCAGGATCTGCTTGACGCCCTGGTCGGTCTCGATGCTGACGTGGAGATCGCGGATCTCGAGGGTTGCCATGTCTGTCTCTTCCTTACGTGGTGAGGGTCTGGTCGGCGTCGACGAAGATCTCGCCGTTCTCGACGGTGACCGCGTAGACGGGGACCGGCTCGTAGGCCGGGAAGTTCTTCGGCTTGCCGGTCGCGAGCTCGAACTTCGAGCCGTGCGCCCAGCACTCCAGGCTGTCGTCCTCGACGAAGCCCTCGCTGAGCGAGATGTCGCCGTGGGTGCAGGTGTCGCCGAGCGCGTGCACGGCGCCCGAGGAGTCCTTCACGACGGCGATGGGCTTGCCGTCGATGACGACCTTCATCGCCGTCGCGGGCGCGAGCTCGGCGTCGGTGCAGACGCGTGTCGCGGCCATCGTCACACCACCGCCACGGCGGCGAGCTCGGCCTCGATCGCCGCCAGCAGCCGCGACTCGAGCTCGGGCTGGCCGATCTTCTGGACGACCTCGAGCAGGAAGCCGAGGACGACGAGGCGGCGAGCCTCCTGCTCGGGGATCCCGCGCGAGCGCAGGTAGAACAGCTGCTCGTCGTCGAAGCGACCCGTCGCGCTCGCATGGCCGGCTCCGGCGATGTCGCCGGTCTCGATCTCGAGGTTCGGGATCGAGTCGGCGCGCGTGCCGTCGCTCAGGACGAGGTTGCGGTTCTGCTCGTAGGAGTCGGTTCCCGGCGCGGTGCGGCCGATGAGGACATCCCCCACCCAGACGGTGCGGGCGCCGTCGCCGTTCAGCGCGCCCTTGTAGGTGACGCGACTGACGGTGTTCGGGGCGTCGTGGTGCACGTAGACGCGCTGCTCGAGGTGCTGGCCGGCGTCGGAGAAGTACAGACCGAGGAGCTCGCCCGTGGCGCCCTGCTCGGCGAGGTGCGCCGAGGGGTTGACGCGGACGACCGCGCCGCCGAGGGAGACCACGACGTGCTTGAGCACGGCGTCGCGCCCGATGCGCGCGAACTGGCTCGACAGGTGGACGCTCTCGTCGTCCCACTCCTGCAGGCTCACGACGGTGAGGTGCGCTGCGTCGCCGACGACGATCTCGACGTTCTCACTCAGGCGAGCGCTGCCGCGGTTGTCGATCACGACGATGCCGCGCGCGTTGGGGTCCGCGGTGATGATCGTGTGGGCGGCGCGCGGGGTGCGGTCATCCCCCGTGCGATCGATGACGACCTCGGTGAACTCCTCGGCGGTCAGGGTGACCGCGAGGGCCTCCTGGAAGCTCGACCAGGCGTTCGCCGCCGCGCGCTCCTCCGCGAGGCCCGCGGAGCCGATGCGCGCGTCGTCACGGGCGATCCACTCGCTCGTGACGCCCGCGGCCTCGCTCACGACGGCCGGGAACCGGCCGCCGTCGAGCTCGCCGTCGATGAGGTCGCGGACCTTCTCGACGGGCGTGAGGCGCCACTCGAGCTCGCGCCCGGTGACCTCGGGGAAGTCGTCGTGCACGGCTGAGGCGAAGCGCTCGGAGCGCGTCTGCACGGGGACGTCCCACGCGCCGTCGGTGTGGGCCGTCGAGCCCGGGACAAGAGGCTTCTCAGTCTCGATGGTGGAGCTCATTCCTAGCCGACGCTGCCTTCCATGCTCATCTCGATGAGCTTGTTGAGTTCCAGTGCGTACTCCATGGGGAGCTCGCGCGCGATGGGCTCGATGAACCCGCGCACGATCATCGCCATGGCCTCGTCCTCCGGGAGCCCGCGCGACTGCAGGTAGAACAGCTGCTCCTCGCTCACGCGCGAGACCGTCGCCTCGTGCCCGAGCTGCACGTCGTCGACGCGGATGTCGATCGCCGGGTAGGTGTCGGAGCGCGAGATGGTGTCGACCAGCAGCGCGTCGCAGCGCACGGTGTTCGCCGAGTGATGCGCGTTGGCGTCCACCCGCACCTCGCCGCGGTAGCCCGCGCGGCCGCCGCCGCGCGCGATCGACTTCGAGACGATCGACGACGTCGTGTACGGCGCCATGTGGATCATCTTCGCGCCGGCGTCCTGGTGCTGGCCGGGGCCCGCGAACGCGACCGAGAGCGTCTCGCCCTTGGCGTGCTCGCCCATCAGGAAGATCGACGGGTACTTCATCGTGACCTTCGAGCCGATGTTGCCGTCGATCCACTCCATCGTCGCGCCCTCGTGCGCCACGGCGCGCTTGGTGACGAGGTTGTAGACGTTGTTCGACCAGTTCTGGATCGTCGTGTAGCGGACGCGGGCGTTCTTCTTCACGATGATCTCGACGACGGCCGAGTGCAGCGAGTCGCTCTTGTAGATCGGCGCGGTGCAGCCCTCGATGTAGTGCACGTACGAGCCCTCGTCGGCGATGATGAGCGTCCGCTCGAACTGGCCCATGTTCTCGGTGTTGATGCGGAAGTAGGCCTGCAGCGGGATCTCCACCTGCACGCCAGGGGGCACGTAGACGAAGGACCCGCCCGACCAGACGGCCGTGTTGAGGGCGGCGAACTTGTTGTCGCCGGCGGGGATGACCGTGCCGAAGTACTCCTCGAAGAACTCGGGGTGCTCGCGCAGGGCCGTGTCGGTGTCCATGAAGATGACGCCCTGGGCCTCGAGGTCCTCGCGGATCTGGTGGTAGACCACCTCGGACTCGTACTGCGCGGCGACGCCGGCGACGAGGCGCTGGCGCTCGGCCTCGGGGATCCCGAGCTTCTCGTAGGTCGCCTTGATGTCGTCCGGCAGCTCCTCCCACGACGTGGCCTGCTTCTCGGTCGATCGCACGAAGTACTTGATGTTGTCGAAGTCGATGCCCGACAGGTCGGCGCCCCACAGCGGCATGGGTTTCTTGCCGAAGAGCTCGTAGCCGCGAAGACGCCGCTTGAGCATCCATTCGGGCTCGTTCTTGAGGTTCGAGATGTCGGTGACGACCTCGGCGGAGATCCCGCGGCGAGCCGTGGCGCCCGCGGTGTCGGAGTCGGCCCAGCCGAACTCGTACTGCCCCAGGCCCTCCAGCTCGGGTCGGTCGATGAGCACGTCGGACATGCTGTTCCTCTCTCTTGCCGAACCCAACCGGTCGCGATGTCGACGCATTCCCTCGAACTCCCCTGGACCGCAGGGTGCAACGGGCTGGGGGCTGATGCTCAAAGAGCCAGAACTAGACTGGCCACGGACGGGCCGACCGGCGATTCTGCGCCGCATCGACGCCCGTGATCGACACTGATGGTGAGCTCCATGATTCTACAGGGCCTCACCGGGAATCGGAGGATGCGAGCCGTGAATCGTCTGTGGCAGTCCCGGCTGTGGCAGTGGCTCCCGACGACGGTCGACCGTCGTGTGCGGGTCGTCGCGTGGGCCTCTCTCGTGAGCCAGACGCTCATCGTCGGCACGGGCGGCGCCGTGCGCCTCACGGGCTCCGGTCTCGGGTGCCCGACCTGGCCGCGCTGCACGCCCGAGTCGTTCGTCGCGACGCCCGAGATGGGCATCCACGGCATCGTCGAGTTCGGCAACCGCCTCCTGACCTTCGTTCTCGTCATCATCGCGATCCTCGCGTTCGCCTTCGTGGTGCGGATGCGGCGCGAGCGCCCCGAGCTGATGCGCCTGTCGATCGCGCTCGGACTCGGGATCCCCGCCCAGGCGATCATCGGCGGCATCACGGTGCTCACCGACCTCAACCCCTGGATCGTCGGGTTCCACTTCGTCGTCTCCGCCGTGCTCGTCTCCCTCGCGACCGTCCTCGTCGTGCGGGTCTACCGCGGCCCGGCCGGTGCGCTCGTCCCCCTCCCCCGCGCGGTGCGTCCGCTCGCCACCGCCACCGCCGTCGTCGTCGGGGTGACGGTGCTCGTCGGCATCGTCGTGACCGGCTCCGGCCCGCACGCGGGCGACGGCGGCGCCGCCCGCAACGGGCTCGACTCCGAGCTGTGGCAGCACGTCCACTCGTGGCCCGCCTACGCGTCCTTCGCCGGCGGCGTTCTGCTCGTCATCGTCGCCCGGCGCACCGGCCCCGCGCTCCTGCAGCGGGCGACGCGCGCGCTCGTCGCCGTCGAGCTCGTGCAGATCGGCGTCGGGCTCGCGCAGGCGCGGCTCGGGCTCCCGGTCATCCTCGTCGGGATCCACATGGTGCTCGCGTGCGTGCTCGTCTCGGCGATGACGCTCGTGCTGCTGAGCCTGCGGGCGCCGCGAGCCGCGGACGGGGCCGAGGGCGCGCCGATCGTGCGCGACGCGGTCAGCGCGTGACGGGCATCCCCCGCTAGAACGGCAGGAGCGGGTCGATCCCGACCGCGACGAACAGCAACGTCAGATAGCTGATGCTCGCGTGGAAGACCCGCATCGGCGCCGCCGTCTCGTCGCGCAGCAGGCGCCCGTAGAGCTGGTGGCTCTCGACGATGAACCAGGCGCCCGCTCCCACTGCGGCGAGGACGTACACGAGACCCATGCCCGCGACGGGGATCAGGATGAGCGACATCGCGACGGTCGCCCAGGCGTAGAGGATGATCTGCACGCCGACGACCGTGCCGCCGCGCACGACCGCGAGCATCGGCACGTGGGCCGAGGCGTAGTCGTCGCGGTAGCGCATCGACAGCGGCCAGTAGTGGGGCGGCGTCCAGAGGAAGACCACGAGGAAGAGGATCACCGGAGCCCAGTCGAGCGAGCCCGTCACGGCGCTCCAGCCGATGAGGACGGGGAAGCAGCCGGCGATGCCGCCCCAGATGATGTTCTGCTCGGTGCGGCGCTTGAGCACCATCGTGTACAGGATCACGTAGAAGAGGATCGCCGCGAGCGACAGCGACGCCGCGAGCCAGTTGGCGAACACGCCGAGCCAGACGATCGAGACCGCGCCCGAGGCGAAGGCGAACACGAGCGCCTGACGGTCGGTGAGCTCGCCCGTCACGAGAGGCCGGTTGCGCGTGCGGTTCATGAGCCGATCGATGTCGCGATCGAGGTACATGTTGAACGCGTTCGCCGAACCCGCGGAGAGCGTGCCGCCGATGAGGGTCGCGATGACGAGCCAGGCGTCGGGCAGGCCGTCCTGGGCGAGCACCATCACGGGCGCCGTCGTCACGAGCAGCAGCTCGACCACGCGCAGCTTCATGAGGGCGACGTACGCGAGAAGGGTGCGGCGGAGGGTCGGTCGCCGGGCGACGGCGGGCTGATCCAGCGCTGTGTCCATGTCTCCTCTTCGTACGGCGTGCGGCCTCCAGTCTACGCGAGCCGTTCCGATGCCCCGCCGAGTGCGGTGGGGCCCCGCCTCCCAGCTCACTCTTATACTGGGAGGGCTTGTCCGCCGCCACGTCCGTCTCTCGAAACGGGGGCATCCCGGTCGTCATCCGACCGGGCGCCCGAGCAGGCCGCGGTCTCGATCAACGGTGATCTGGGCAAGAGTCTTTCGCCCGACCACCACCGGGCTCGATTCGAGAAAGGGCTGTACCCCCGAATGACCGACCTCCTCTGGGACGAGATCGACTCCGCCGCGGTAGACACCGCACGACTGCTGGCGGCCGATGCCGTCGAGAAGGTGGGGAACGGGCATCCGGGCACGGCCATGAGCCTCGCCCCCGTCGCGTACCTCCTGCACCAGAAGGTCATGGAGCACGACCCGGGCGACCCGCACTGGCTCGGCCGCGACCGCTTCATCCTCTCCGCAGGGCACAGCTCGCTGACCCAGTACGTGCAGCTCTACCTGGGCGGCTACGGCCTCGAGCTCGACGACCTCAAGGCGCTGCGCACGTGGGGCTCGAAGACCCCCGGGCACCCCGAGTACGGCCACACCGACGGGGTCGAGATCACGACGGGGCCGCTCGGCCAGGGTCTCGCCTCCGCCGTCGGATTCGCCTACGCCGCCCGCTTCGAGCGCGGCCTGCTCGACCCCGGGACGCCCGCGGGCGAGAGCGTCTTCGACCACCACGTCTACGTCATCGCCGGCGACGGCGACCTGCAGGAGGGCGTCACGAGCGAGGCCGGCTCGCTCGCCGGCCACCAGCAGCTCGGCAACCTCGTCGTCATCTACGACTCGAACCAGATCTCGATCGAGGACGACACCGACATCGCCTTCACCGAGGACGTCGCCGCGCGCTACGGCTCCTACGGCTGGCACGTGCAGACGGTCGACTGGAAGAGGACGGGCGAGTACGTGGAGGACGTCCGCGCGCTCCACGCCGCGATCGAGGCCGCGAAGGCCGAGACGACGAAGCCGAGCATCATCATCCTGCGCACCATCATCGGCTGGCCGGCGCCCACGAAGCAGAACACCGGCAAGATCCACGGATCCGCCCTCGGCGCGGAGGAGCTCGCGGCGACGAAGACCGTCATGGGCTTCGACCCCGAGCAGAGCTTCGTCGTGGCCGACGAGGTCATCGCGCGCACGCGCGGCGCCGTCGCCCGCGGGGCCGAGCGTCACGCCGCCTGGCAGGAGCGCTTCGACGCCTGGGCCGCCGCGAACCCCGAACGCAAGGCGCTGCTCGACCGCATGCTCGCGGGCGAGCTGCCCGAGGGCCTCGACGCAGCGCTGCCCGTCTTCGAGGGCGGCACGAGCGTGTCGACCCGCGCCGCGAGCGGCAAGGTGATCAACGCGATCGCGGACGTCCTCCCGGAGTTCTGGGGCGGCTCGGCCGACCTCGCGGAGTCGAACCTCACGACGATCGCGAACGGCGGCTCGTTCGCCCCCGCCGAGCACTCCACGCATGAGTGGCAGGCGAACCCCTACGGCCGCATCCTGCACTTCGGCATCCGCGAGCACGCGATGGGCGCGATCCTCAACGGCATCGCCCTGCACGGGCGCACGCGCGTGTTCGGCGGCACCTTCCTGATCTTCAGCGACTACATGCGCCCCGCCGTGCGCCTCGCGGCCCTCATGCGCGTGCCGGTCACCTACGTCTGGACCCACGACTCCGTGGCGCTCGGAGAGGACGGCCCGACGCACCAGCCGATCGAGCAGCTCGCCTCCCTGCGCGCCATCCCGGGCCTGGACATCGTGCGGCCCGCAGACGCGAACGAGACGGCCGTCGCGTGGAGCACCATCCTCGAGCGCAACGACCGCCCCACGGGAATCGCGCTCACCCGCCAGAACATCCCCGTCTTCGAGCGGGGGGATGACGTCGCCTCGGGCGACGTCCTGGCCGCGGCGCACCACGTGTCCCGGGGCGCCTACGTGCTCGCCGAGGCCGCGAACGGCGCGCCCGACGTGCTGCTCATCGCGACGGGCTCCGAGGTGCAGGTCGCTCTCGCGGCCCGCGAGCAGCTCGCCGCGCAGGGCGTCCACGCCCGCGTCGTCTCGGCCCCCTGCCTGGAGTGGTTCGAGGAGCAGAGCGCGGAGTACCGCGAGTCGGTGCTGCCGAGCGGGGTCACGGCCCGCGTGTCGATCGAGGCCGGTGTCGCGCTCTCGTGGCACCGCTACCTCGGCTCGCGCGGCCGCGCGATCTCGATCGAGCACTTCGGCGCCTCCGCCGACTACCAGACGCTGTTCCGCGAGTTCGGCATCACGGCCGAGGCGGCCGTGGCCGCCGCGCTCGAGTCGATCGCCTCCTAGACGACCGTCCCCCTCCCCCGCCACCACCGGCTCCGCCGCCCGCCGCGCTCTCCGCTCCGGGCACGAGACAAAAGAGGACACCATGAGCTCCACCCCCACCGCCCAGCTGAGCGCCCTCGGCGTCAGCATCTGGCTCGACGACCTGTCGCGCGACCGCATCACCTCCGGTGCGCTCGCCTCCCTCATCGAGAACCGTGACGTCGTCGGCGTGACGACGAACCCGACGATCTTCGCGGCGGCGCTCGCGACCGGTACGACCTACGACGCGCAGGTCCGCGACCTCGCGGCGGCGGGCGTCGACGTCACCGACGCGGTCTTCGAGATCACGACGGACGACGTCGCCGCGGCGTGCGACATCTTCGCGCCGATCTACGCCAGCACTGCCGGCCAGGACGGCCGTGTCTCGATCGAGGTCGAGCCCGGTCTCGCGCACGACGCCGCGGGCACGATCGCCCAGGCCCGCCAGCTGTGGGCGAAGGTCGACCGTCCGAACGCGATGGTCAAGATCCCCGCCACCCAGGAGGGCCTGGAGGCCATCACCGAGACCATCGGCGCGGGCATCAGCGTCAACGTGACCCTCATCTTCAGCCTCGAGCGCTACCGCGCGGTCATCGAGGCCTACCTCGCCGGCCTCGAGAAGGCCCGCGAGGCCGGCATCGATCTCGCGACGATCCACTCGGTCGCCTCGTTCTTCGTCTCGCGCGTCGACACGGAGATCGACAAGCGGCTCACGGCGATCGGCACGCCCGAGGCGCTCGCTCTCAAGAGCAAGGCGGGCATCGCGAACGCGCGACTGGCATACGAGCTGTTCGAGCAGGAGTTCGCGAGCGCCCGCGCGCAGGATCTCCTGGCGTCGGGCGCCAACGTCCAGCGGCCCCTGTGGGCGTCGACCGGCGTCAAGGACCCGGCGCTGCCCGACACGCTGTACGTGACCGAGCTCGCCGTCGGCTCGACCGTCAACACGATGCCCGAGAAGACGCTCGAGGCGACGTTCGACCACGCGCGTCTCGACGGCGACGCCGTGACGGGCTCGTACGACGGCGCCCGCGCAGTTCTCGCGGCGCTCGAGGGCCTGGGCATCTCGATCGCCGAGGTGACTGCGCTGCTGGAGAAGGAGGGTGTGGAGAAGTTCATCGTGAGCTGGAACGAGCTCCTCGACACCGTCTCCGCGGCTCTCGAGAGCGCCCGATGACGGCGACGATCGGAGCCCGCGGGCCCGCCGCGGACGCCATCGAGCGGCACGTCCCCGCGCTCGTCGAGCAGCTCGTCGCGAGCCGCATCACGAACGGCGACGCGAGCCTGTGGGGAGCCGCGGCCGAGGAGGAGGCGGCGAAGCGTCTGGGCTGGACCCAGGCCGTGACCGTCTCCCGGCCGCTCGTGCCCGAGATCCTCGCCCTGCGGGACGAGCTCGCCGAGCGCGGCGTCACCCGCGTCGTGCTGTGCGGGATGGGAGGCTCCTCGCTCGCCCCGGAGGTCATCACGCGGACGGTCGGCACCGACCTCGTGGTGCTCGACTCCACGGACCCCCACCAGGTCCGCTCCGTGCTCGAGAACCGACTCGCCGAGACGGTAGTCGTCGTGTCGTCGAAGTCGGGCTCGACGGTCGAGACCGACAGCCAGAAGCGCGCCTTCGAGGCGGCGTTCGTCGCGGCGGGCATCGACCCGGCCGAGCGCATCGTGATCGTCACCGACCCCGGCTCGCCGCTCGAGCAGGCCTCGCTCGCCGCGGGGTACCGGGTCTTCCGCGCCGACCCGACCGTGGGCGGACGCTACTCGGCCCTCACGGCCTTCGGTCTCGTGCCGTCGGGGCTCGCGGGCGCCGACATCGAGGAGATCCTCGACGAGGCCGAGGCGGCGCTGCTGCCGCTCGCGATCGACAGCGCCTCGAACCCCGGCCTCCGGCTCGGCGCGGCCATCGCCGGAACCGAGCCCCGCCGCGACAAGCTCGTCATCGTCGCCGACGGCACCCACATCGTGGGGCTCGGCGACTGGGTGGAGCAGCTCATCGCCGAGTCGACGGGCAAGAACGGCACGGGCATCCTGCCGGTCGTCGTCGGCGTCGACGCGCCCGAGCTGAGCTCCGTCGCCGACGACGTCCAGGTCGTGCGCCTCGTCGCGAACGCCCGCGCCACCGAGGAGGTCGCCCCCGGCGAGATCGAGCTGTCGGGGTCGCTCGGCGGGCTCCTCATGACGTGGGAGTACGCGACGGCCGTCGCGGGCATCCTTCTCGGGATCAACCCCTTCGACCAGCCCGACGTGGAGAGCGCGAAGATCGCCGCGCGCGGCCTGCTGGATGCCCGACCGGAGCCCATCGCGCCCGCCTTCGTCGACGGCGGCATCGCCGTCACCGGCCCGGCCGAGCTGCTCGCGGGCGCGACGACGGCCGCCGAGGCCGTCGCCCGACTGCGCGACGCCGTGCCCGCCGACGGCTACATCGCCGTCCAGGCCTACCTCGACCGAACCGCGCATCCCGAGCTCGAGGCGATCCGCCACCGGCTCGCGAGCGCGAGCGGTCGCCCCGTGACGTTCGGCTGGGGCCCGAGGTTCCTGCACTCGACGGGGCAGTACCACAAGGGCGGCCCCGCGCACGGCGTGTTCCTGCAGATCGTGGGTGCGTCGTCCGACGACCTCGTGATCCCCGAGCGCCCCTTCACCTTCGGTCAGCTCATCGCGGCGCAGGCCGCCGGTGACGCGCGCGTGCTCGCCGAGCACGGTCGCCCCGTCGTGACGCTCGCCGTCGCGGACGAGGACGCGATCGCGGCGCTCATCGCCGCGATCGCCTGACCCGCACGGCCCACGAGGAGAACCATGGCACCGGTCGATATCTCGCCGGAGAACAACCCCCTGCGCGCCGTCGAAGATCGCAGGCTCCCCCGCATCGCCGGGCCGAGCGGACTCATCATCTTCGGCGTGACGGGCGACCTGTCGCGCAAGAAGCTCATGCCGGCGGTCTACGACCTCGCCAACCGCGGACTTCTGCCCCCGGGCTTCGCGCTCGTCGGCTTCGCCCGCCGCGACTGGGAGGACCAGGACTTCGAGCAGGTCGTGCACGACGCCGTGCGGCAGTACGCGCGCACGCCGTTCGACGAGGCCACCTGGAAGCAGCTCGCGGCGGGCATCCGCTTCGTATCGGGCGATTTCGACGACGACGGGGCCTTCGAGCGCCTGACGGAGACGATCGCCGAGCTCGACCGCGAGCGCGGCACGATGGGCAACCACGCGTTCTACCTGTCGATCCCGCCGAAGTCGTTCCCCGTCGTGACCGAGCAGCTGCGTCGCAGCGGCCTCGCCGAGGCGGAGGACGGCGAGTGGCGCCGCGTCGTCATCGAGAAGCCGTTCGGCAGCGACCTGACGACCGCGCGCGAGCTCAACGCCGTCGTGGAGTCGGTCTTCCCGCCCGACTCGGTCTTCCGCATCGACCACTACCTCGGCAAGGAGACCGTCCAGAACCTCCTCGCGCTGCGCTTCGCCAACATGATGTACGAGCCGATCTGGAACGCGAACTACGTCGACCACGTGCAGATCACGATGGCCGAGGACATCGGGGTGGGCGGCCGCGCCGGCTACTACGACGGCATCGGCGCCGCGCGCGACGTCATCCAGAACCACCTCCTGCAGCTGCTCGCCCTCACGGCCATGGAGGAGCCCGTCTCGTTCGACGCCGCCGACCTGCGCGCCGAGAAGGAGAAGGTACTCTCGGCTGTGCGGCTGCCCAAGGACCTCTCGACGGCGACCGCGCGCGGCCAGTACGCGAGCGGCTGGCAGGGCGGCGAGCTCGTGCCCGGCTTCCTCGAGGAGGAGGGCATGAACCCCGAGTCGGTCACCGAGACCTACGCGGCGATGCGCCTCGACATCAGCACGCGGCGCTGGGCGGGCGTGCCGTTCTACCTCCGCGCCGGCAAGCGACTCGGCCGGCGGGTGACGGAGATCGCGGTCGTGTTCAAGCGCGCGCCGCAGTACCTCTTCGCTGAGAGCCAGACGTCCGCGCTCGGCCAGAACGCGCTCGTGATCCGCGTCCAGCCCGACGAGGGCGTCACGATGCGGTTCGGATCGAAGGTGCCGGGCGCGGGCATGCAGGTGCGCGACGTGACGATGGACTTCGGCTACGGGCACGCGTTCACCGAGCAGAGCCCCGAGGCCTACGAGCGCCTCATCCTCGATGTGCTGCTGGGCGATCCGCCGCTCTTCCCCCGCCACGAGGAGGTCGAGCTCAGCTGGAAGATCCTCGACCCGATCGAGGAGTTCTGGGCCACGCAGGGCCGGCCCGAGCAGTACGCCCCCGGCACCTGGGGCCCGAAGTCCGCGGACGAGCTGCTCGCCCGCGACGGCCGCGTCTGGAGGCGCCCGTGATCATCGACCTGCCCGACACCACCACCAGCAAGGTGTCGAAGAAGCTCGTCACCCTCCGCGAGGAGGGCGGCGCGGTTGCCCTCGGCCGCGTTCTCACGCTCGTCATCGCGACCGCGATCGGAGCCGAGGAGGAGGCCATCGAGGCCGCCAACGAGGCCTCGCGCGAGCATCCGATGCGCATCATCGTCGTGTCGACCAACGGTGCGGGCGAGAAGCCGCGCCTCGACGCCGAGATCCGCGTCGGCGGCGACGCCGGCGCGAGCGAGGTCATCGTGCTGCGCGCGCACGGCGACACGGCCCGCGACCAGCAGGGGCTCGTCACGGGACTCCTGCTGCCGGACGCTCCCGTCGTCACGTGGTGGCCGGGGCAGTGCCCCGACGAGCGCGCCTGCGACACCCCGCTCGGCCGGATCGCGCAGCGCCGTATCACCGACACCGGAGCCGCGGCCGACCCCGTCGCGATGCTCGAGCGCCTCGCCGAGGACTACCAGCCGGGCGACACCGACTTCGCGTGGACCCGACTCACGCTGTGGCGCGCTCAGCTCGCCGCGGCGCTCGACCAGCCGCCGTACGAGCCGATCACGAGCGCCGAGGTCTCCGGGGCTCCCGACTCGCCCTCGACCGTGCTGCTCGCCGCCTGGCTGCGCCGCCAGCTCCAGGTGCCGGTGACGGTCGACGTGGCCGACGGCAACCCGACGGCGGGCATCCACCGCGTCATCCTGCACCGCGCGACCGGCCCCGTGCGCCTGGAGCGCGTGCAGCCCGCCGTCGCCCAGCTCTCGCAGGCGGGTCAGCCGACGCACGAGCTGTCGCTGCCGCGCCGGGGACTCCGGGAGTGCCTCGCAGAGGAACTGCGTAGGCTCGACCCCGATGACGTCTACGGCGACGTGCTCCGCTCGGGGCTCGACGCCCGGGTCTGACCCGCCCGGGTCCCCCGCCGCTCCACCCCCGAAAGGCTCTCGTGACCACCGACCGCCGAGTCCTCGTCCACCCCGACAAGGCCGCCCTCGCCGCCTCCGTCGCCGCCCGCTTCCTCACGAAGGTCATCGACCTGATCGAGGACGAGGGCGAGGCGCACATCGTGCTGACCGGCGGCTCGGTCGGCATCGGAGTGCTCGCCGCGATCGCGGACTCCCCCGCGCGCAATAGCATCGACTGGTCGCGCGTGCACGTGTGGTGGGGCGACGAGCGCTGGCTGCCGCGCGGCGACGACGAGCGCAACGAGAAGCAGGCGCGGGAGGCGCTGCTCGACCACGTTCCCGTCGACGAGGCGAAAGTGCACCCGTTCCCCGCGAGCGACGCCGGGCTCACGCTCGAGGAGGCCGCGGCCGCCTACGAGGCCGAGCTGCGCGCCGCCGCGCGCGAGGGCGAGGACCACCCCGTGTTCGCGATCACCTTCCTCGGCGTCGGCCCCGACGGCCACATCGCCTCGCTCTTCCCCGAGCGCGACGGACCGACGGTCGCGACGGCCGGAGTGATCGCCGTCCGCGACTCCCCCAAGCCGCCGCCGGAGCGACTGAGCCTCACCCTGCCCCTCCTCAACAGCTCGGAGCGGATCTGGCTCGTCCTCGCCGGCGCAGACAAGGCTCCGGCCCTCGGTCTCGCGCTCGCGGGCGCCTCGCCCTCCGACGTCCCCGTCGCGGGCGTCCTCGGCCGCAAGCGCACCGTGTTCTTCATCGACGAGGCCGCCTCCGCTGAGGTGCCCGAGTCGCTCGTCATGCCCACCTCCTACTGGACGGGCGCGATGGACCAGAAGGACTGGATGCCCGGCGGCAGCTGAGCCTCCTCGAGCCATCCGTCCCGTCTCCCGGAGCGGGGGCGGAATGCGGGAAGGGCCCCGACGATCCGTCGGGGCCCTTCCCGGTGGAACGGGATTCGGGTCGGCGTCAGGCCGAGGTGCCGCGGCGCTCGCGCAGCTTCGTGAGGGCATCCTCGAGGATCTGCTTCGCCTCGTCCTCGCTGCGGCGCTCCTTCACGTAGGCGAGGTGCGTCTTGTACGGCTCGTTCTTCGCGAGCTGCGGCGGGTTGTCCTTGTCGCGACCGGCGGGCAGCCCCGAGGTCGGCGAGTCGATGACCTCGGGGATCTCCTCCTCCGGGAGATTCGCCGCGAAGTGGCGGACGGTCTCGTTGCCGTGAGCGTCCCAGTACGAGACCGCGATGCGGTCGGCGTGGACCCCGCGGTCCTGCTCGCCCATCGGGCCGGACCCGACGCGGGACCCGCGGATGGCGCTGCCTCCGGAAACCATGGTGCTCCTGCCCTAGACCGCGTCGAAGCGCGTGATGAGACCGAGGATCACGATCGAGGTCACCCAGGTGAGGGCGAGGATGATCGTGATGCGGTTGAGGTTGCGCTCGGCGACGCCGGACGCGCCGAGGTTGGACGTGACGCCGCCGCCGAACATGTCAGAGAGCCCGCCGCCGCGACCGCGGTGGAGGAGGATCATGAGCGTCAGCAGAAGGCTCGTGATGCCCAGGATGACCTGGAGCACGACCTGAAGGATTTCCACGGGATAGGGGCCTCTCGGGGTGTAGAACAGCGTCCCACTCTAACGCACCGGCAGGGGCCGGTCGGGTCACACGGTGCCGACGTGCTGACGGAACCTCGCGATGGCCGCGAACTCGTCGACGTCGAGGCTCGCGCCCCCGACGAGGGCGCCGTCGACGTCCTTCTGGTTCATGAACCCGGCGATGTTGCCCGACTTCACGCTGCCGCCGTAGAGGATGCGCGTGCGCGCGGCCGCGTCCTCCCCGAGCACCTCGGCGATCGTGGCGCGCAGGGCCGCGCAGACCTGCTGCGCCTGCTCGGGCGTCGCCGCCTGGCCGGAGCCGATGGCCCAGACGGGCTCATAGGCGACGACGATGTCGGCGTCGGCCTCGAGCGCGTCGAGCACGACGCGGAGCTGCGCGACCGGCACCGCGGAGGGCCCGTGGGCCTCGAGGTCCTCGGCGGTCTCGCCCACGCACACGACGGGCGCGACGCCGTGGCGCAGCGCCGCGACGGTCTTCTGCGCGACGACCTGGTCGTCCTCGTGGTGGTACTGACGGCGCTCGGAGTGGCCGATGATGACGTAGCGGCAGGCGAGCGCCGAGAGGAACGCCCCCGAGATCTCGCCCGTGTAGGCGCCGCTGTCGTGGATCGAGACGTCCTGGGCGCCGTGCGCGAGCTCGAGCTTGTCGGCCGCGATGAGGGTCTGGACGCTGCGGAGGTCGGTGAACGGCGGGAAGACCGCGACCTCGACGTCGCCGAACCCGTGCTTCGCGTCCTTGAGCGCCCAGGCGAGCTTCTGCACGAACGCGATCGACTGCAGGTGGTCGAGGTTCATCTTCCAGTTGCCCGCGATGAGCGGGGTGCGGGCTACGCCCATCCGAGGACCTCCAGTCCGGGGAGCTTCTTTCCCTCGAGGAACTCGAGGCTGGCGCCGCCTCCGGTGGAGACGTGACCGAACTGCGCGTCGGTGAAGCCGAGGGCGCGCACGGCCGCGGCCGAGTCGCCTCCCCCGACGACGCCGAGGCCGGGGACGCGCGTGAGCGCCTCGGCGACCGCGCGGGTTCCGCCGGCGAAGGCGGGGAACTCGAACACGCCCATCGGGCCGTTCCAGAACACGGTGGCCGACGACGCCACGAGCTCCGCGAAGCGCGCCGCGGTCTCGGGGCCGATGTCGAGGCCGATGCCGGATGCCCCGGCCGGCCCCGTCTCGATCGCGTCGGCCGCGAGAACGGTGTGGTCGGCATCCGCGGCGAAGCGCTCGGCGACGACGACGTCGGTCGGCAGCACGATCTCGACGCCGCGCTCCTGGGCCTCGGCGAGGTACCCGCGGACGGTGTCGAGCTGGTCCTCCTCGAGCAGGCTCGCCCCGACCTCGTGACCCTGGGCCTTGAGGAAGGTGAAGAGCATGCCGCCGCCGATGAGGAGGCGGTCCACGCGGGGAAGGAGGTGGGCGATGACGCCGAGCTTGTCGCTCACCTTCGAGCCGCCGAGGACGACCGTGTAGGGGCGCTCGGGGCGCTCGGTGAGGCGGTCGAGGACGTCGGTCTCGGTCGAGATCAGCGAGCCGGCCGCGCTGGGCAGCAGCTGCGCGAGCTCGTACACGCTCGCCTGCTTGCGATGCACCACGCCGAAGCCGTCGGAGACCATCGCGTCGCCGAAGCGCGCGAGGCGCTCGGCGAAGGCACGTCGCTCGTCCGCGTCCTTGCTCGTCTCGCCCGGGTTGAAGCGCAGGTTCTCGAGCACCGCCACGCCGCCGTTCTCGAGGGCGGCGACCGTGCTCTCCGCGCCGTCGCCGACGGTGTCGTCGGCGACGGCGACGGCAGCGCCGAGGAGCTCGCTCAGCCGCTGGGCGACCGGCGCGAGGCTGTACTGCGGGTCCGGTGCGCCGTCCGGGCGCCCGAGGTGCGAGACGATGACGACCCGGGCGCCCCGATGGACGAGGGCGTTGATCGTCGGGAGCGAGGCGCGGATGCGACCGTCGTCCGTGACGACGCCGTCCTTCAGCGGGACGTTGAGGTCGCAGCGCAGGATGACGCGCTTCCCGGCGAGCTCGCCGAGGGACTCGATGGTTCTCAGTGCCACGGGGAGGACGCCCTTCCGGAACTAGAGGCGCTCGGCGACGTACTCGGTGAGGTCGACGAGACGGTTGGAGTAGCCCCACTCGTTGTCGTACCAGGCCGAGACCTTGACGAGGTTGCCGCTGACGTTGGTCAGGCCCGAGTCGAAGATCGACGAGTGGGCGTTGAGCTGGATGTCGCTCGACACGATCGGGTCGGCGGTGTACTGCAGGTAGCCGGCGAGGCGGCCCTCCGACGCGGCGGCCTGGTAGGCCGCGTTGATCTGGTCGACCGTGAGGCCCTCGGTCGGGGTGATGATCGTGAGGTCGACGATCGACCCGGTGGGGACGGGCACGCGGTACGACGAGCCGCTGAGCTTGCCGTTGAGCTCGGGCAGGACGAGGCCGATGGCCTTCGCCGCTCCGGTCGAGGCGGGAACGATGTTGATCGCGGCCGCGCGAGCGCGGCGCAGGTCGCTGTGCGGGCCGTCCTGGAGGTTCTGGTCGGCCGTGTAGGCGTGCGCCGTCATCATGAAGCCGCGCTCGATGCCGAAGGCGTCGTTGAAGACCTTGGCGAGCGGCGCGAGGCAGTTCGTGGTGCACGAGGCGTTGGAGATGATGACGTCGGTGGCGGGGTCGTACGACTCCTCGTTGACGCCCATCACGATCGTGGCGTCGTCTCCCGTGGCGGGCGCCGAGATCAGGACCTTCTTGGCGCCGCCGGCGATGTGCTTCTTCGCGTCCTCCGCCTTGGTGAAGCGGCCGGTCGACTCGATGACGATGTCGACGTCCAGGTCGCTCCAGGGCAGGTTCGCGGGCTCGCGCTCGGCGAACACGCGGATGCGCTTGCCGCCGACGGTGATCGAGTCGCCGTCGTGCGAGACGTCGTGCGCGAGCGGGCCGCCGACGGAGTCGTACTTCAGGAGGTGCGCGAGCGCCGCGTTGTCGGTCAGGTCGTTGACCGCCACGATCTCGAGGTCGCTGCCCTGGGCCAGCGCGGCCCGGAGGTAGTTGCGACCAATGCGGCCGAAGCCGTTGATTCCGATCTTCACGCTCACTGCAGACTCCTGGTGTTTCGGTCGGCGCAGAGCGCGCCGGAGGGTGGTGGTGGGGTGGCGGCTCGAGGGTGGTGGCTCGAGGTGGTGAGGGGTGGCCGGGGCGCGTGGCCCCGGCCACGGGACCCGTTACGACAGTAGCAGGAGGGCGTCCGTGCCCGAGCGGGCGGCCTGGAAGCGCTCGGCCACGTTCTTCCAGTTCACGATGTTCCAGAACGCCTTCACGTAGTCGGCCTTGACGTTGACGTAGTCGAGGTAGAAGGCGTGCTCCCACATGTCGAGCTGCAGCAGCGGGACGGTCGCCTGCGCGGTGTTGCCCTGCTGGTCGAAGAGCTGCTGGATGACCAGGCGGCGCCCGATCGGGTCCCACGACAGCACGCCCCAGCCGGAGCCCTGGATGCCCATCGAGGCGGCGGTGAAGTGCGCCACGAACTTGTCGAACGAGCCGAAGAACTCGTCGATCGCCGAGGCGAGCTCGCCCTCGGGCTTGTCGCCGCCCTCGGGCGAGAGGTTCGTCCAGAAGATCGAGTGGTTCACGTGGCCGCCCAGGTGGAACGCGAGGTCCTTCTCGAGGCGGTTGATGTTGGCGAAATCGCCGGACTCGCGAGCCTCGGCCATCTTCTCCAGAGCGGTGTTCGCGCCGGTCACGTAGGCGGCGTGGTGCTTGGAGTGGTGGAGCTCCATGATGCGGGCGCTGATGTGCGGCTCGAGCGCGGCGTAGTCGTACGGAAGGTCGGGAAGGCTGTAAACGGACATCACGTGCTTTCTTCTCGCAGATGGTCCGAGACCGCGGTGGCGGCGGCCCCGCTGACGGCTGTCAGTCTACTGACGGCAACCGTTCAGGCCCCGGGCCTCTTCCCGATGCGCACCGGACGTTCAGTCTTCGTGCGAGCGCGGACTCAGTCGTCGTCCTCGCTCGGGAGGTCGGCATCCGTCCCGGGCACGCCGAGCTGCTCGGCGCGCTTGTCGGCCATCGCGAGAAGGCGACGGATGCGCCCGGCGACGGCATCCTTCGTCATGGGCGGGTCGGCGTGGTGGCCCAGCTCGTCGAGGCTCGCGTCGCGGTGATCGAGGCGCAGCTGGCCGGCGTACCGCAGGTGCTCGGGGATGTCGTCGCCGAGGATCTCCATGGCCCGGGCGACGCGCGCGCAGGCCGCGACGGCCGCCTGGGCCGAGCGGCGGAGGTTGGCGTCGTCGAAGTTGACCAGGCGGTTCGCGGTCGCTCGCACCTCCCGGCGCTGGCGGAGCTCCTCCCACTCGGAGACCGTCTGCGCCGCCCCCATGAGCCGGAGCATCTGGCTGATCTTCTCCCCGTCGCGGATCACGACGCGGTGGACGCCGCGCACCTCGCGGGCTTTCGCGGGAACCCCCAGGCGGCCGGCGGCACCGACGAGGGCCATCGCCGACTCGTTGCCCGGGCAGGTGATCTCCAGCGACGCCGAGCGTCCCGGATCGGTGAGCGAGCCGTGCGCGAGGAAGGCGCCGCGCCAGACGGCCGCCAGCTCGTCCTTCGACCCGGTGGTGAGCTTGTTGGGCAGTCCGCGGACGGGCCGACGCCGGGCATCCAGCAGGCCCGTCTGGCGGGCGAGCGTCTCGCCGCCGTCGACGACCCGCACGACGTAGGTGGGGGTGCGGCGGATCCCGCCGGGCGACATCATCGCGGCGTCGCTGCGCATCCCGTAGAGCTCGGCGAGGTCGCGGCGCACGCGCCGGGCGATCGTCGGAGCGTCGAGCTCGACCTCGACCGCGACGCGGCCGGAGATGAGGTGCAGCCCGCCGGCGAAGCGGAGGATGGTCGCGAGCTCCGCGGCGCGCACCGTGGTCTTGGTGACCGCCAGCTGTGCGAGTTCCTCTTTCACATCGGCGGTCAGTGCCACGGGTCGTCCTCTCGGTGAAGCGGGGGTGAGCAGCGCCCTCGTGGGGCGACAGTCGAGCCTACTCGCGTCCGAGGTCGCGATGCTTCACGGCGACCGCGACCCCGGGCATCCCCCGAAGGTGCGCGGCGACGTCCTCCACGATCGCGACCGAGCGGTGCTTGCCGCCGGTGCAGCCGATCGCGATCGTCGCTGTGCGCTTGTTCTCCCGGGCGTAGCCGCGCAGCACGGTCTGCAGCACGGCCACGTAGCGATCGACGAACTCGCGCGCGCCGTCCTGCGCCAGCACGAACTCGCTCACCCGATCGTCGACCCCGGTGAGGGAGCGCAGCGACTCCTCCCAGAAGGGGTTCGGCAGGAATCGCGCGTCGGCGACCATGTCGGCGTCGCTCGGCAGGCCGTACTTGAAGCCGAAGCTCTCGAGGGTGACGCGGACGGTCGACGCCCCGTCGGGCGAGAAGATCTCCGACACCGTCGTGGCGAGCTGGTGGATGTTGAACTCGCTCGTGTCGATGATGATGTCGCTGAGCTCGCGCACCTCGCGCATCCGCTCGCGCTCGCGGCCGATGCCATCGAGAAGCGTGCCGTCCTCCTGCAGCGGGTGCGGGCGCCGCACCTGCTCGAAGCGCCGGACGAGGGCGGCGTCGGTCGCCTCGAGGAAGAGGACGCGCACCGTGGCGCGGTCGCGCAGCTCCTCCACGATCATGCGCAGGTCGGCGAAGAGCCGGCCGCCGCGGACGTCGACGACGGCCGCCATCTTGGGCAGATGGTTGCCGGGATGCACGGCGAGGTCCACGAGCGGGCGCAGCATCTGCGGCGGGAGGTTGTCGACGACGTACCAGCCCAGGTCTTCGAGGGCGTTGGCGACGGTCGATCGGCCCGCACCGGACATCCCGGTGACGATCACCACATCGTGGGCGGGGCGTTCGGTCATTCGTGTGGCCTCACAGCGCTCGAGTCGGGTGCCTTCAGCTTAGCCGCGGGCGTGCCGACCGCTCGCTGCACGGCCTCGGCGGTCCTGCGGCCGATCCCGTCGATCGCCATGAGCTCCTCGAGGGTCGCCGAGCGCAGTCGCGCGACCGAGCCGAAGCGCGAGAGCAGCTCGCGCACGCGCGCGGGCCCGAGGCCCGGCACGCTCGAGAGCTCGGTCGAGATCGACTGCTTGCGCTTGGTGCGCTGGTGCTTGAGGGCGAAGCGGTGGGCCTCGTCGCGGAGCCGCTGCAGCAGGAACAGCGCGTCGGAGGTCCGCGGGAGGATGACGGGGTAGTCGCTGTCGGGGAGCCAGATCTCCTCGAGGCGCTTGGCGATGCCGCACACGGCCAGATCGGTGATGCCCGCGTCGGCGATCGCGCGGGCGGCGGCCTGCACCTGCGGCTGGCCGCCGTCGATCACGAGCAGCCCCGGGCGGTAGTGGAACGACTTCCTCGCCCCCGCGGCGGGTGACGGCGGAGCGGTGGGCGCCGCGGCGAGGGAGTCCGGATCGGTGCTCGTGTCGGCCGGGACCTCGGCGCCGTCGGCCCCGGGCCGCAGGTAGGCGAGCCGGCGCGAGAGCACCTGGTACACGGCGTCGGTGTCGTCGCGCGCGCTCGCGATCGAGAACGAGCGGTACTGGTCCTTGCGCGGCAGGCCATCCTCGAAGACGACCATCGACGCCACCTGGTTGGTGCCGCCGAGGTGCGAGACATCGAAGCACTCCAGTCGCAGCGGCGCCTCGTCCAGCCCGAGGGCCTCCTGGATGTCCGCGAGGGCCTGCGAGCGCGCGGTGAAGTCGCCGCTGCGTCGCGTCCTGTACACCTGCAGGGCTCCGCGCGCGTTGGCCAGCGCCGTCTCGCTCAGCGCGGCCTTGTCGCCGCGACGAGCGGACCGCACGACGACGCTCCCGCGCTCCCCCGCCGCGCGTCGACGCTCGGTGAGCACCTGCTGGAGTGCGGCGGCGTCGTCGGGGACGGCCGGGACGAGGATCTCGCGGGCGGGCGGCTCGGCGCCGTCGTACGCGTTCTGCAGCACCGAGTCGACGAGCTCGGCGAGCGTCACATCGAGCTCGGTGTCGACCACCCAGCCCCGGACGCCGCGGATGCGGCCTCCTCGCACGATGAAGAGCTGCACGGCGGCGGCGAGCTCGTCGTAGGCGATCCCGAACACGTCGGCGTCGACGTCGTCCGCGAGCACGAGCGCGCTCTTCGACAGCGCCGTCTCGAGCGCCCCGATCTGGTCGCGGTACCGCGCCGCGGCCTCGTAGTCGAGCTCGGCGGCGGCGGCGGACATGCGGGCGCGGAGGTCGCGCACGTAGCTCGCGTCGTTGCCGGCCATGAAGGAGGCGAAGTCGAGCGCGAGCGACTTGTGCTCCTCCGGGCTGACCCGCCCGACGCAGGGCGCGGCGCACTTGCCGATGTCGCCGAGCAGGCACGGGCGGTTCCGGTCCTGCGCGCGCTTGTAGGTGCTCTCGGTGCACGAGCGCACCGGGAAGGCCTTGAGCATGATGTCGACCGTCTCGCGCACGGCCCAGACCTTCGTGTACGGGCCGAAGTAGCGGGCGCCGGGGATGCCTCGGGTGCGGGTGACCATCACGCGCGGCACGCGGTCGCCGAGCGTGATGGCGAGGTAGGGGTAGGTCTTGTCGTCGCGGAACTTGACGTTGAACGGCGGAGAGAACTCCTTGATCCAGGTGTATTCGAGCTCGAGCGCCTCGAGCTCGCTGCCGACGACCGTCCACTCGACCCCGCGAGCGGTGGTGACCATGCGCCGCGTGCGGTCGTGGAGGGCGTGGAGGGGCTGGAAGTAGTTGCTCACGCGTGAGCGCAGGTTCTTCGCCTTGCCGACGTAGAGCACGCGACCGGCTTCGTCGCGGAAGCGGTACACGCCGGGCTCGGTGGGGATCTCGCCCCGGCGCGGGCGCCAGGCCTCCCGGGTCTCGCTCGCGGTCGCCACGATCGTTCTGCGGCTCAGCCGGCCGCTCGGGCGGCGGGCAGGAGCTCGGCGAGGAAGTGGCCGGTGTGGCTGCCCTCGACGCGCGCGAGGTCCTCCGGCGTGCCGGTCGCGAGTACGGTGCCGCCCCCGGAGCCGCCCTCGGGGCCGAGGTCGATGAGCCAGTCGGCCGCGCGGATGACGTCGAGGTTGTGCTCGATCACGATGACCGAATTGCCCTTGTCGACGAGCCCGCCGAGGACGGTCAGCAGCTTCCGCACGTCCTCGAAGTGCAGGCCCGTCGTGGGCTCGTCGAGCACGTAGATGCTGCGGCCGTTCGAGCGCTTCTGCAGCTCGGTCGCGAGCTTGACCCGCTGGGCCTCGCCGCCGGAGAGCGTCGTGGCGCTCTGCCCGAGCCGGACGTAGCCGAGCCCGACGTCGACGAGAGTCTGGAGGAACCGGTGGATCGCGGTGATGGGCGCGAAGAACTCCGCGGCCTCCTCGATCGGCATGTCGAGCACCTCGGCGATGTTCTTGCCCTTGTAGTGCACGGCGAGCGTGTCGCGGTTGTAGCGGTCGCCGCCGCAGACCTCGCACGCGACGTAGACGTCGGGGAGGAAGTTCATCTCGATCTTGATGGTGCCGTCGCCCGCGCAGTTCTCGCAGCGCCCGCCCTTGACGTTGAAGCTGAAGCGACCGGGGAGGTAGCCGCGCGACTTCGCCTCGACGGTCTCGGCGAAGAGCGCGCGGATCCGGTCGAAGACGCCCGTGTAGGTTGCGGGGTTGGACCGCGGCGTGCGCCCGATGGGTGCCTGGTCGACGTGGACGACCTTGTCGAGGTGCTCGAGCCCCGTGATGCGGGTGTGCTTCCCGGGCACCTGGCGGGCGCCATTGAGCTTGTTGGCGAGCACCTTGTAGAGGATGTCGTTGACGAGCGACGACTTGCCCGAGCCGCTCACGCCCGTGACGGCGACGAACACCCCGAGCGGGATGTCGACGGAGACGTTCTGGAGGTTGTTGGCGCGCGCACCCTCGATCGTCAGCCGGCGGCCCTGGTCGATCGCGCGGCGCGGGAGCGTCTCGACGACCTGGCGCCGACCGGCGAGGTAGTCGCCCGTGATCGACTCGCGGTTCGCGAGGAGCTCCGCGTACGAGCCGGAGTGCACGACGCGACCGCCGTGCTCCCCCGCGCCGGGGCCGATGTCGACGACCCAGTCGGCGGTGCGGATCGTGTCCTCGTCGTGCTCGACGACGATGAGGGTGTTGCCGAGGTTCTTGAGCTTCACGAGCGTGTCGATGAGGCGGCGGTTGTCGCGCTGGTGCAACCCGATCGAGGGCTCGTCGAGCACGTACAGCACGCCCGTGAGCCCCGAGCCGATCTGCGTCGCGAGGCGGATGCGCTGCGCCTCGCCGCCCGACAGGGTTCCGGCGGCGCGCGCCATGCTCAGGTAGCCGAGCCCGACCTCGAGCAGGAACTCCAGCCGCGCCCGGATCTCGCGCAGGACGGCCGCGGCGATCGACGCCTCGCGCTCGGTGAGGTGGATGCTCTGCATGAACTCGTACGCGTCGTGGATGCTCAGCTCGGCGACCGAGGAGATCGAGCGGTCGTCCACGAGCACCGCGAGCACCTCGGGCTTGAGCCGCGCGCCCTCGCACTCCGGGCACGGCACCTCCCGGAGGTACTCGGCGAAGCGTTGCTGCGACCAGTCGCTCTCGGCCTCGGCGTACTTGCGCTCGATGTACGGGATGACGCCCTCGAAGCCCGTGGAGTACGTCACGTCGCGCCCGTAGCGGTTGCGCCACTTCACGCGCACCTCGAAGTCGTTGCCGTGGAGGATCGCCTGCTGCGTGCTCTCATCCAGCTCGCCCCAGGGGGTGTCGAGCGAGAAGCCGAGGTCGCGCCCGAGGCCGGCGAGCAGCTTCTGGAAGTAGCTGTACAGACCCTTGCCCTGCTGGTTCCAGGGCAGGATGACGCCGTCGTTGAGAGTCAGACTCGGGTCGCCGACCAGGAGCTCCTCGTCGACCGCCATGCGGGTGCCGAGGCCCGAGCAGACGGGGCACGCGCCGAAGGGCGAGTTGAACGAGAACGTGCGCGGCTCGATCTCGGTGAGCTGGAGCGGGTGGCGGTTGGGGCACGACAGCTTCTCGCTGAAGGTGCGCGTGCGCGGGGGCGTGCCGGCCTCCTCGTCGACGAAGTCGATCGTGACGATCCCGTCGGTGAGCCCGAGCGCGGTCTCGAGCGAGTCGGTGAGGCGGGTCAGGATGTCCGCGCTCGCGACGAGCCGATCGACGACGACGGAGATGTCGTGCTTGTTCTGCTTCTTGAGCGTCGGCGGCTCGGAGAGCTGGATGAGCTCGCCGTCGACGACGGCGCGCGAGTAGCCGCTCGCCGCGAGCTCGGCGAAGAGGTCGACGAACTCGCCCTTCTTCTGGCTCACGACGGGGGCGAGGATCTGGAAGCGCCGCCCCTCGGGGAGCTCCATGAGCTCATCGGCGATCTGCTGGACGGTCTGGCGCTGGATCCGCTCGCCGCAGACCGGGCAGTGCGGGATACCGACGCGCGCCCAGAGCAGGCGCATGTAGTCGTAGATCTCGGTGATCGTGCCGACGGTGGAGCGCGGGTTGCGGTTGGTCGACTTCTGGTCGATCGACACCGCGGGGCTCAGCCCCTCGATGAAGTCGACGTCGGGCCGGTCGACCTGACCGAGGAACTGCCGCGCGTAGGCGGAGAGCGACTCGACGTAGCGCCGCTGGCCCTCGGCGAAGATCGTGTCGAAGGCGAGCGAGCTCTTGCCCGAGCCCGAGAGGCCCGTGAAGACGACGAGCGAGTCGCGCGGGATCACGAGGTCGACGTCGCGCAGATTGTGCACGCGCGCGCCGCGCACGCTCAGGTGCGAATGAAGGTCGAGAGGGGATGCCGGCACTCGCGTCATTCTAGGCGGCGCCTCCGACAGTCCTCCGTGCGCACCCGGTTCCGCAGTGCGCGCTCAGCGTACGTGGCCCGCCTCCACCATCTGCCGCAGCTCGCGCTTCATCTCCTGCACCTCGTCGCGCAGGCGCGCGGCGAGCTCGAACTTGAGCTCGGCGGCCGCCGTGAGCATCTGGGCCGTGAGGTCGCCGATGATCGCCTCGAGCTCGGTGGCCCCTTCGGCCGCCTTGCCCTCGCGGGGGCGGCGCGGCGTGGGCGCGGACTTCCCGCCGCCCAGACCGCGCTGGGCGAGCAGCTCGGCGGTGTCGGCGCCCTCGCGGGCGAGCTGGTCGGTGATGTCGGCGATCCTCTTGCGCAGCGGCGTCGGGTCGATGCCGTTGGCGAGGTTGTACGCGACCTGCTTCTCGCGGCGCCGCGTGGTCTCCTCGATCGCCTGGGCCATCGACGGCGTGACGACGTCGGCGTACATGTGCACAGAGCCGGAGACGTTGCGCGCGGCGCGCCCGATCGTCTGGATGAGCGAGGTCGCCGAGCGCAGGAAGCCCTCCTTGTCGGCGTCGAGGATGGCCACGAGCGAGACCTCCGGCAGGTCGAGGCCCTCACGGAGGAGGTTGATGCCGACGAGGACGTCGTAGACGCCCTGGCGCAGCTCGCTCAGCAGCTCGACGCGGCGCAGCGTGTCGACGTCGGAGTGCAGGTACCGCACGCGCACTCCGGCCTCCGTGAGGAAGTCGGTGAGCTCTTCCGCCATCTTCTTCGTCAGCGTCGTCACGAGGACGCGCTCGTCGCGCTCGACCCGCAGTCGGATCTGCTCGAGGAGGTCGTCGATCTGGCCCTTGCTGGGCTTGACGACGATCTCGGGGTCGACGAGGCCCGTCGGGCGGATGATCTGCTCGACGATCGAGTCGGTGATGCCGAGCTCGTACTTGCCCGGCGTCGCCGAGAGGTAGACCTTCTGCCCCGTCCGGTCGAGGAACTCCTCCCACCGCAGGGGTCGGTTGTCGAGCGCGCTCGGGAGGCGGAAGCCGTGCTCGACGAGCGTGCGCTTGCGCGAGGCGTCGCCCTCGTACATCGCGCCGATCTGCGGCACGGTCACGTGGCTCTCGTCGATGACGACGAGGAAGTCCTCCGGGAAGTAGTCGAGCAGGCAGTTGGGCGGCTCCCCCGGCTGGCGGCCGTCGATGTGCCTGGAGTAGTTCTCGATGCCGTTGCAGAACCCGATCTGCTCCATCATCTCGATGTCGTAGGTCGTGCGCATGCGCAGCCGCTGAGCCTCCAGGAGCTTGCCCTGCCGCTCGAGCTCGGCGAGTCGCAGCTCCAGCTCCTCCTTGATCGTGACGATCGCGCGCTGCATCGTGTCGGGTGACGCGGCGTAGTGCGTGGCGGGGAAGACGGAGACCGCGTCGAGGGTCTTCACGACGTCGCCCGTGAGCGGGTGGAGCGCGTAGAGCGCCTCGATCTCATCGCCGAACATCTCGATGCGGATCGCCAGCTCCTCGTACATCGGGATGATCTCGATCGTGTCGCCGCGCACGCGGAACTTGCCACGCGAGAAGTCGATGTCGTTGCGCTGGTACTGCATGCCGACGAAGCGGCGGATCAGGGCATCCCTCGAGATGCGCTCGCCCACCTGGAGGGCGACCATGGCGTCGAGGTACTCCTCCGCAGCGCCGAGGCCGTAGATGCACGACACCGTCGAGACGACGACGACGTCGCGGCGGCTCAGGAGCGAGTTCGTCGTCGAGTGGCGGAGGCGCTCGACCTCGGCGTTCACCGAGCTGTCCTTCTCGATGAAGGTGTCGGTCTGCGGGACGTACGCTTCGGGCTGGTAGTAGTCGTAGTACGAGACGAAGTACTCGACCGCGTTGTGCGGCAGCAGGTCTCGGAACTCGGTCGCGAGCTGCGCCGCGAGCGTCTTGTTGTGCGCGAGCACGAGAGTGGGGCGCTGCACCTGCTCGATGAGCCACGCGGTCGTCGCCGACTTGCCCGTTCCGGTGGCGCCGAGAAGCACGACATCGGTCTCGCCGGCGTTGATGCGGGCCGCGAGGTCGGCGATCGCCTGCGGCTGGTCGCCGCTCGGCGTGTAGTCGCTGACGACCTCGAAGGGG
Organism: Yonghaparkia sp. Soil809; assembly: GCF_001429705.1. Classification (NCBI taxonomy): domain Bacteria; kingdom Bacillati; phylum Actinomycetota; class Actinomycetes; order Micrococcales; family Microbacteriaceae; genus Microcella; species Yonghaparkia sp. Soil809. The sequence goes on along the minus strand of NZ_LMSV01000002.1, from coordinate 753,615 downwards.
CGGACGGACCTCGTGGGCTGCATCCCTCCAGACTAGGAGGGACCACCGACAGCGCGCTGGGCGACCAGGCGCTCCCACAGGGCGTCGACCTGCTCGAGCGTGGCGTCCAGCGTGCCGCTTGAATCGATGACGATATCCGCCATCGCGCGGCGCTCGGCGTCGGGGATCTGCGCCGCGACGCGGGCCTCGGCGGCCGCCCGGTCGAGGCCGCGCAGCCGGACGAGCCGCTCGACCCGGACGTCCGGCGGAGCGTCGACGACGACGACGAGTGCGAACTCATCCGCGGCGCGGGCCTCCGCGAGTAGCGGGACGTCGTACACGACGACGGCGTCCGGATCGGACGCGGCGATCGCCTCGACGCGCTCGCGGTACAGTCGCCGGACCTCTGGATGCACAATGGCGTTGAGGTCGCGCCGGTCGACCTCGCTCCCGAAGATGATGGCGCCCAGGGCCGTCCGATTGAGCGCGCCTTCCGCGTCGAGCACCGTCTCTCCGAAGCGCTGGACGACGGCGGAAAGCCCCGGCGTGCCGGGTGCGACCGCCTCGCGCGCCAGCCGATCGGCGTCCACGATGACCGCTCCCAGCTCCGCCAGTCGTGCCGCGACCGCCGACTTGCCCGCGGCGATTCCGCCCGTGAGCCCGATGACCTCCACCCCTCGAGCCTATCCCGCTGACGGCTTCGGCCCCGGCGAGTACCATGTGGCACACCGAGGAGGAGGCGAATCGTGCTCGAAGTCCTGACCGGCACCGGCCTGGCCGTCGCGGCCGGGCTCAACGCCTACATCCCCCTCCTGCTGCTCGGCCTGGCCGGGCGCTTCCTCGACGTCGTGACCCTGCCCGCCGGATGGACCTGGCTCGAGAACGAATGGGTGCTCGGCGGCCTCGCTGTGCTGCTCGTGATCGAGGTCGTCGCCGACAAGGTGCCCGCCGTCGACTCGATCAACGACTGGCTGCAGACCATCATCCGGCCCGCGGCCGGCGGCATCGTCTTCGGCTCGGGAAGCGGAGCGCAGACCGTCGCGGTCAGCGACCCGAGCGAGTTCGTCGCCTCGCAGCAGTGGGTGCCCATCGCCGCGGGCGTCGTGATCGCCCTCATCGTCCACCTCGGCAAGATGGCGGCGCGGCCCGCCGCCAACGCGCTCACAGCGGGCGCGGCCGCCCCCGTGCTGTCGACAGCGGAGGACGTCGGGGCGCTGGGGCTCAGCATCCTCGCCCTGGTCGTGCCGGTGCTCGTCGTCGTCGCGCTGCTCGCCCTCGTCGTCGCGGTGCCGCTCCTCCTCGTGCGCGCCCGGCGTCGTCGTCTCTCCGTCGTCCAGCTCTGAGCAGACCCGGCTCACGCCAGCGCGTCGTCACGGGAACGCGGAACGGGCCGCCCTCCCCGTCAGGGAGAGCGGCCCGCTCGCGATCGGGTCGATGAGACCCGGGTGGCTCAGTCGCCTGTCGTTCAGTTGCCCGAGAGCTTCTCGCGCAGAGCGGCGAGCGACTCGTCGTCGGCGAGGGTGCCCGCGCCGGCCGACTCGGAGCTGAAGGTCGAGCCACCGGGGAGGTCGAGCGTCGACTCCTCCGTGAGGGCCGTGGCGACCTGCTTCTTGTGGGCCTCCCAGCGGGCCTGGGCGGCAGCGTAGTCCTGCTCCCACTTGGCGCGCTGCTCCTCGAAGCCGTCCTTCCACTCGCCCGACTCGGGGTCGAAGCCCTCGGGGTACTTGTAGTTGCCGGCCTCGTCGTACTCGGTCGGCATGCCGTACACCGCGGGGTCGAACTCGGCGCCCTCGGGGTCGACGCCCTCGTTGGCCTGCTTGAGGCTCAGCGAGATGCGACGGCGGTCGAGGTCGATGTCGATGACCTTGACGAACACCTCGTCGCCGACCGAGACGATCTGCTCGGCGAGCTCGACGTGCTTGCCCGACAGCTCCGAGATGTGGACGAGGCCCTCGATGCCGTCCGCGACGCGCACGAACGCGCCGAAGGGGACGAGCTTCGTGACCTTGCCCGGCGCGACCTGGCCGATGGCGTGGGTGCGGGCGAAGACCTGCCACGGGTCCTCCTGCGTCGCCTTGAGCGAGAGCGACACGCGCTCGCGCTCGAGGTCGACCTCGAGGATCTCGACGGTGACCTCCTGGCCGACCTCGACGACCTCGCTCGCGTGCTCGATGTGCTTCCAGCTGAGCTCGGAGACGTGCACGAGGCCGTCCACGCCGCCGAGGTCGACGAACGCGCCGAAGTTGACGATCGAGGAGACGACGCCCTTGCGGACCTGGCCCTTGGCGAGGTTGTTGAGGAACGTGGTGCGGCTCTCGGACTGCGTCTGCTCGAGGAGCGCGCGACGCGAGAGGACGACGTTGTTGCGGTTCTTGTCCAGCTCGAGGATCTTCGCCTCGAGCTCCTGGCCGAGGTACGGCGTGAGGTCGCGGACGCGACGCAGCTCGATGAGCGAGGCGGGGAGGAAGCCGCGGAGCCCGATGTCGACGATGAGGCCGCCCTTGACGACCTCGATGACCTGACCGGTCACGACGCCGTCGGCGTCCTTGATCTTCTCGACGTCGCCCCAGGCGCGCTCGTACTGGGCGCGCTTCTTGGACAGGATGAGGCGGCCTTCCTTGTCCTCCTTCTGGAGAACGAGGGCCTCGACGGTGTCGCCGACGCTGACGACCTCGGTGGGGTCGACGTCGTGCTTGATCGAGAGCTCGCGCGAGGGGATGACGCCCTCGGTCTTGTAGCCGACGTCGAGGAGGACCTCGTCGCGGTCGATCTTCACGACGGTGCCTTCGATGAGGTCGCCGTCGTTGAAGAACTTCAGGGTCTTCTCGACCGCGGCCAGGAAGTCTTCAGCAGAACCGATGTCGTTGATGGCGATCTGCTTGGGGGCCTTGGTCGTTACGGTGGTCATGTAGTGGTTGCTCCGATGCGGACATGGATCGGGCCCGGGGCGACGAGGTGCTGGAAGGTGTCGTCCGGGCGTACGGACAGAACGACGCCAGATTGGCGACCCTCCACCCTATCGCCCCGGCACTCCCCCGGCAAACACGCGATCGGACGACCGCGGCCCCGCCGACCGGTGGTCGACGGGGCCGCGACGATGAGCGGATGCTCGACGCAGGTGAGCGCGACGGCTCAGCCGAGCAGCGCCGACTTCAGCGTGTCGAGGCCGACGCCGCCGAGGTCGAGCGCCTTCTTGTGGAAGGCCTTGTTGGAGAACGCGTCGCCCTCGCGGGCCTTGTACTCGTCGCGGATCTGCTCCCAGATGCGCTGGCCGACCTTGTACGACGGCGCCTGCCCGGGCCAGCCGAGGTAACGGTTGACCTCGAACTGCACGAACCCGTCGTTCATGTTGACGTTCTTGCGCATGAAGGCGAAGGCGTCCTCGCTCGTCCAGACCTTCCCCGTCTCGGGGTGGATCTTGCCGAGGTGCACGCCGATGTCAAGAACGACGCGGGCGGCGCGCATGCGCTGACCGTCGAGCATGCCGAGGCGGTCGGCCGGGTCGTCGAGGTAGCCGAGCTCCTCCATGAGGCGCTCGGCGTAGAGCGCCCAGCCCTCCGCGTGGCCGCTCGTGCCGGCGAGAAGCCGTCGCCACGAGTTGAGCTCGGCGCGGTTGTAGACGGCCTGACCGATCTGCAGGTGGTGGCCGGGAACGCCCTCGTGGTACACGGTCGTGGTCTCGCGCCAGGTGTCGAACGAGTCGACGCCCTCGGGGATCGACCACCACATGCGGCCCGGGCGAGAGAAGTCGTCGGTCGGGCCCGTGTAGTAGATGGCGCCGCCCGGCGTCGGGGCGATCATGCACTCGAGCGCCTTGACGGGCTCGGGGATGTCGAAGTGCGTGCGGGAGAGCTCCTCCACGGCGGTGTCGCTGAGCTGCTGCATCCACTCCTGCAGCGCCTTCCGGCCGTGCAGCTTGCGCGACTCGTCCTTCTCGAGGTGAGCGATGGCCTCCTCGACCGTGGCGCCCGGGAGGATCTCGTTCGCGATGCGCGTCTGCTCCTCGACCATGCGGGCGAGCTCCTGGATGCCCCACTCGTAGGTCTCGTCCAGGTCGATCGTGGCGCCGAGGAAGCGGCGCGACATGAGGCTGTACAGCTCGCGGCCGACCGCGTCCTCCTCACGGGCGGCGGGGGCGAGCTCGTGCTCGAGGAAGTCGCCGAATCGGCCGTAGGCATCGGCGGCCTGCTCGGCGGCGGCGGCGAGCTCCTTCTTGAGACTCTCGGACACCTCGGCTCCGCCGGTGAACTCGGCGAAGAATCCGTCGCGGGCGGCATTGGTGCGCACCTGCGTGAGCACCTCGCGCACCTGGCGGACGGCCGGCGTGTTCTCGTTCGCGATACCCTCGCGCAGCGTCTCGGTGTACCCCTCCAGGGCGTCGGAGACGCGCGTGAGCTTGCGGGCGATGGTCGCCCAGTCCTCCTCCGTCGCGGTCGGCATGAGGTCGTAGATCTCACGGATGCCCTGCGCGGGCGAGGCGAGGACGTTCAGGTCGCGCGCCTCCCACCCGGCCTCGGCGAGCTCGAGCTCGAGGCGGATCTCCGCCGACATGTCGGTGATCGTGACGCGGTCGGTGTCGTCGACGGGAGTGGCGGCCTCGAGCTTCGCGAGGACCTCCCGCCCGGCTGCGTGCATGCGTGCACGGCCCGCGGGCGAGTAGTCCTGGTACTCATCGAGCTTCCCCTCGGCGCCGATGTAGGTGGCGAGCTCGGGGCTCAGGGAGACCAGGGTGGCGACCCACTCCTCGGCGATCGTGTCGACCTCGGTGGGCTGGCGGCTGGCGGCGTTGTCAGTCATGGTCTCGAGCCTAATGCGCCGCGGCATCCCAGTTCGGGCCTGTTCCCACCTGCACGTCGAGGGGGACCGCGAGGTCCGCCGCCGAGCCCATGCGCGCCCGCACGATCGCCTCGAGGTCCTCCCGCTCGCCGGCGGCGACCTCGAAGACGAGCTCGTCGTGCACCTGCAGGAGCATCCGCGATTCGAGCCGCTGCTCGCGCAGGTCGGCGTCGACGCCGAGCATGGCGATCTTCATGATGTCGGCCGCCGTGCCCTGGATGGGCGCGTTGAGCGCGGCGCGCTCGGCGTTCTCGCGCAGCACGCGGTTGGGAGAGTTGAGGTCGGCGAAGGGGCGCCGGCGGCCGAAGATCGTCTCCGTGTAGCCGTCCTCCTTCGCCTGCACGACGACCGACCGAAGGTAGTCGCGCACCGCCCCGAAGCGCGCGAAGTAGTCGGTCATGAGCTGCTTCGCCTCGGCGCTCGAGATGCGCAGCTGCTTGGAGAGCCCGAAGGCGCTCAGCCCGTAGGCGAGGCCGTAGCTCATCGCCTTGACCTTCGTGCGCATCTCGGGCGTCACGTCGGCCGGCTCGACGCCGAAGATCCGCGAGCCGACGAAGCGATGGAGGTCCTCCCCCGTCGTGAACGCCTCGATGAGACCGGGGTCGCCCGAGAGGTGCGCCATGATGCGCATCTCGATCTGCGAGTAGTCCGCGGTCAGCAGGCCCTCGTAGCCCTCGCCGGCGACGAACGCGGCGCGGATGCGGTGGCCGGCCTCGGTGCGCACCGGGATGTTCTGCAGGTTCGGGTCGGTCGACGAGATGCGGCCCGTCGTCGTCCCGGTCTGGTCGTACGTCGTGTGGATGCGGCCGTCGTCGCCCGTGGCGCGCTCGAGCGTCTCGACCATCTGGCGCAGCTTCGTCGCGTCGCGATGCTGCAGCAGCAGGCCGAGGAACGGGTGCGGATGCGCCTCCTGCAGATCGGCGAGGGCCGCGGCGTCGGTCGAGTATCCCGTCTTGGTCGCCCGCGTCTTCGGCATGCCGAGCTCCTCGAAGAGCACCTGCTGCAGCTGCTTGGGCGAGCCGAGGTTCACCTCGCGGCCGATCTCGGCGTACGCCTTCTCGGCGAGGCCCGCCGCGGTCTCGCCGAGCTCGGCGTTGAGAGCCGTCAGGCCGGCGCGATCGACGGCGATGCCCGCGCGCTCCATCGCAGCGATCACCGGGGTGACGGGCAGCTCGATCGTCGTGAGCACGGCCGCGCTCGAGGGAGCGAGCCGCTCGCGCTGCGCACCGACGATGCGGGCGAGGTACCAGGCGCCCGTCGCCGGCGAGAGCGCCGCGGTGTCGGGCACGAGCTGGTTCGGGTCGGGCTCGGGCAGGCTCTCGCCGAGGATGCTCCCGACGAGCTCGGCGAGCGACTGGGTGCTCGACCCTGGGCGCTCGAGCCACGCCGCGAGAGACGCATCCCAGGCGACGCCCGCGAGCGGCAGGCCGGCGGCGGCGAGGATGCTCGTCGCACGCTTGCCGTCGACGACGAGTTTCGGCTCGTCGCTCGCGAGCCACTGCTCGAGGGCGGTGTAGTCGGGGCGGCCCGCGGCCCAGTTGACGTGCACCGTGCCGGCGCCGGCGGCGAGGCCGAAGCCCTCGAGCGAGCCGAGCGGGGCATCCACCACCAGGGCGATCGGATCGCCGGTGGCGACGGCGGCGCGCAGCCACGCCGCGAGCTCCTCGTCGACGAGGGTGCGGACCGCGGGGGCGTCGGCGGCGGCGGACGGAGCCTCGCCGTCAGCGCTCATGTCGGCGCCCTCCGCGGCGGCGATCTTGAGAACGCGCTCGGTCAGGGTGCGGAACTGCAGGCGCTCGAAGACGCGCTTGACCGCGGCGACATCCATGGGCTTGCGCTCGAGATCGGCGGGCGCGACGGGCAGCTCGACGTCGGTCACGAGGCGGTTGAGGCGGCGGTTTCGCTCGGCGCGGTCGCGCTGCTCGCGCAGGTTGTTGCCGACCACTCCACCGATCTCGTCGGCGTGCGCGAGGAGGTTCTCGAGCGAGCCGTACTGCGTGATCCACTTCACGGCGGTCTTCTCGCCGACCTTGTCGACGCCCGGCAGGTTGTCGCTCGTCTCGCCGACGAGGGCCGCGATCTCGGGGTACTGCTCGGGGTTGATGCCGTAGCGCTCGCGCACCGCGTCGGCGTCGTAGCGCTTGAGCTCGGAGACGCCGCGCGCGTTCGGGTAGAGCAGGGTCACGCGATCGTTGACGAGCTGGATCGTGTCGCGGTCGCCCGACACGACGAGCACGTCGAAGCCCTGCTCGCCGCCCTGGTGCGCGAGCGTGGCGAGAATGTCGTCGGCCTCGAAGTCTTCCTTCGTGATCGTCGTCACGTTCATCGCCGCGAGCGCCTCTTGCAGCAGAGGCACCTGGCCCACGAACTCGGGCGGAGTCTCGCCGCGCGTGCCCTTGTACTCGGGGTACTCGCGCGTGCGGAACGAGTAGCGCGAGATGTCGAAGGCGACGGCGACGTGCGTCGGTTTCTCCTTCGCGAGCAGCCCGAGGAACATCGAGATGAAGCCGTGGATCGCGTTCGTGTGCTGGCCGTCATGCGTGACGAAGCTGTCGATCGGCAGGGCGTAGAACGCCCGGAAGGCCAGCGAATGGCCGTCGACGATGAGAAGGGTAGGCTTTGCTGAGTCCGTCACGGGGCCAGCCTAACGGGGCGCTCCGACACCTCAGGAGGGGGCCGGGAGCCGCTCTCCGCGACCTCTTCGAAGGACCTCGATGACGCTGTTCCCCGCCGATCTCGACCCGGAGCTCTACGACCGCCTCATCGCCTCGGGTGGAGGAGCGCTCACCCGCAAGATGGGCATCGAGTTCGTCGAGCTGGGCGCCGAGCGATCGGTGGCGCGGATGCCCGTCGAGGGCAACACGCAGGTCATCGGTCTGCTGCACGGCGGCGCGCACGTCGTGCTCGGCGAGAGCCTCGGCTCGATCTCATCGGCGATCCACGCCGGGCCCGGGCGCTACGCCGTCGGCATCGAGATCAACGCGACCCACTCGCGCTCGACCACCTCTGGCTGGGTCGAGGGCACGTGCACCGCGCTCTCGCTCGGGCGCACCCTCGCGACGCACGAGATCGTCATCCGCGACGAGGAGGGCCGACGGCTCTCCACGGTGCGCATGACGAACATGCTGCGCGACCGCTGAGCGCGCGGGCGCACCGGTTCGACCGCGGGGCGGCCGGCCGCTGATCAGTCGTCGGCAGGGGCCTTCTTGGGCGCATCCTTCTTCGGCGACAGCTGCTCGATGACGGCCTGCGCGACCGCGTGCATCGTCGTGCGGCGATCCATCGACGCCTTTTGGATCCAGCGGAAGGCCTCGGGCTCGGTCAGGCCCATGCGCTCGTTGAGCAGGCCCTTCGCGCGGTCGACGAGCTTGCGGGTCTCGAAGCGCTCGACGAGGTCGGCGACCTCGGTCTCGAGGGTGAGGATCTGCTGGTACCGGCTCAGCGCGATCTCGATCGCGGGAAGCAGGTCGTTCGGGGTGAAGGGCTTCACGACGTAGGCGAGAGCGCCGGCCTCGCTCGCCTGCTCGACGAGCTCCTTCTGCGAGAACGCGGTCAGCAGGACGACGGGCGCGATGTGGTTCTCGCTCAGGCGCTTGGCGGCCTCGATACCGTCCATCTGCGGCATGCGGATGTCCATAACGACGAGGTCGGGGCGCAGCTCGGTCGCGAGCGCGACGGCGGTCTCGCCATCTCCGGCCTCCCCCACGACGTCGAAGCCGTTGTCGCGGAGGATCTCCACGATGTCCATGCGGATCAGCGACTCGTCCTCGGCGACGACGACACGGCGGGGGGCGACGGTGCTCTGTTCCTGGTCACTCACGGAAATGAGCCTACGGTATGGTCGAGCCGTCGGGCCCTGGGCCCGCGCCGGCTTGGCGGAATGGCAGACGCGGCGCACTCAAAATGCGCTGTCCGAGAGGACGTGTGGGTTCGAGCCCCACAGCCGGTACGGTCCGGATCGCGCTCTCACCCGCGCGTCGGCCACGACCAGGCCGCGCCCTCGAGCGGCAGCACCCCGCGCACGGCGGTGGCGAGCCCATGGCGCTCGAGCTCGACCAGGCCTGCGGACGGAGCGAGCGAGCGGACGAGGGGCTCGGCGTGCGAGACGACGACGACCTGCGTCGAGCGCGCGGCCCGCTCGATGAGCGAACCGAGGGCGGGCAGCAGACTCGGATGCAGACTCGCCTCCGGCTCGTTGAGCACCATCAGCCCGGGCGGGCGCGGCGACAGGAGCGCGGTCGACAGCAGGAGGAAGCGCAGCATCCCGTCGCTGAGCTCGGATGCCTCGAACCAGCGCGGCGCACCCGCCTGCCGCAGCCCCACGCGCGCGATGCCGCGGTCGTCCTCCTCGACGACGGCCTGAGCGCCGTCGAAGGCGGAGGCCAGCGCCGACTGCAGAGCATCGGCATCACCGACCCGCATCAGCGTCGCCAGCGCACCGGGGAGAGTGCCGCCGTCGCCGGAGAGGACGGGAGTGAAGGTCGCTGGTCCCGGACGACGAGCGGGCGCGTCCGGGTCGGTGCGCAGAGCGTCGTAGAACCGCCACCCCCGCGCGCGCTCGCGGAGCGCGAACAGCTCCGGCGCGGCCTGCGGGTCGGCGAGAGTGGCCAGCATCGATTCCGTCGCGCTCACCGACCACGGGGCGACCGCGAGGTGGCCGTCGTCGTCGCGCACACGGACCCGGAGCGACCGACGATCGGCGGCGATCGTCGACGGACGCAGGGTCGCCCCCGACCACACCGCCTCCGTCTTCACCTCCGGGTCCAGAGGGAACGGGCTCACCCCCGGTTGCGGCAGCCCCAGGTCGATCGCGTAGGACAGCTCGTCGGCGGCGAACCCGAGTCGCATCGAGACGGGTGCTGCTCCGCGCGAGCCCGCATGGAGCGCGCTGCGGAAGCCTCCCTCGGCGGCCAGAGAGGTCAGCGCGCCCGCTCGGACGATCTCGGACACCAGCCGCAGCGCCCGGTAGACGTTCGACTTCCCGCTGCCGTTCGGGCCCGTCACCACCGTCAGCGGCGAGAGCTCGATGGCCAGGCTCCGCAGGGAGCGGTACTGCTCGACGGCGAAGACACGCAGCATGCCCCCACCCTACGAGCGACCGCCGACTTCGAGCCGGGCCGCCTCCCCCGGCGGCGACTGCGCGGGATCGCGGTGACAGCGACCCTGCCCCGTCGTCGCGCGCGTGCCGGCACGGAGTCTGACCGCACCGTGGATGCGTTCCGATGGTCTCCTGGGAAATCAACCCCGGTGCGGCATCGCTTCGGATGCTCTTGGCTGGAGACAAGAAGGAGGTCCACCATGACGTCAGCCAACGACCGGGACCGCATCGACGGCCCCCGAGAGACCACGCACGACGACCCCCGCATCGACCGGGATCTCGACGGGCGGGACGACCGCACCGAGGCGCTCCACCGGGACCGGATCGACCGCGACCACGACGGAGTCGACGACCGCCGCGAGGCGGCTCCCGTCGTCGCCGACACCGGCCGCCACGGCGCCCCCGACCACGTCGAGGACCCCCGTCTCGTCCAGCGAGAGATGATCGCGCGCGAGAAGGAGGAGTTCGGCGGCATCAAGTGGGGCTCGGCGTTCTTCGGCTGGCTCGCCGCCGTCGGCACCGGCGTGCTGCTCACGGCGCTCGTCGCCGGGACCGGAACGGCGCTCGGTCTCGCGACCGACACGACCGCGGAGGAGGCCGTCGAGGGCGCGGCGCAGGGCACCGACACCGTCGGCATCATCGGCGCCGTGCTGCTCGCGCTCGTGATCTTCATCGCCTACTACGCCGGCGGCTACGTCGCCGGGCGCATGGCGCGCCTCGATGGCGCGAAGCAGGGCCTCGCCGTGTGGCTGTGGGCCCTCGTGATCGCGATCGTCGTCGCGATCATCGGCGCGATCGGAGGCGCCGAGTTCAACATCCTCGCGAACGTCAACGGGTTCCCGCGCCTGCCCATCGGCGAGGGTGAGCTCACCACGATCGGCATCATCACGGCTGTCGTCGTGGCGCTCGTCAGCCTCGGCGGCGCGGTGCTCGGCGGTCTCGCCGGCATGCGCTTCCACCGGCGCGTCGACCGCGCGGGCCTCGGCCTCACTCGCCGCTAGCGGGGTGGTCGCCGCGGCGACCGTGACCTCCGGCAGCGGATGCGCGAACGGGGTGCGACCATCAGGTCGCACCCCGTTCGTGGTCCGCGGACGAAGAGGGATCAGTCGGCGTGGTCGCCGCTCTCCCAGACCGGGGCCTTGGCGTGGATCGCGTCGCCGATCGTGTGCACGCGGATGTCGTTCGTGGAGCCCGGGATGCCGGGAGGGGACCCGGAGATCACGACGACCTTGTCGCCGATCTCGGCGAGACCCGCGTCGAGCAGCGCGACGTCGACCTGGTGGTACATCGCGTCGGTGTGCGTCACGCGCTCCACGAGGAACGACTGGATGCCCCACGTGAGCGCCATGCGGCGCTGGATCGCGGCATCCGGCGTGAACGCCTTCATCGGGATGCGGAACCGCAGCCGCGACATGCGTCGGGCCGAGTCGCCGGACTCGGTGAACACGCACACGTACTTCGCGTCGACGAAGTCCGCGACCTCGGCGGCGGCGAGCGTGATGGCGCCGCCCTGCGTGCGCGGCTTGGTGCCGAGCGGCGGGATGCGCTCGAGACCGTGCTCCTCGGTCGACTCGACGATGCGGGCCATGGTCGACACGGTGATGACCGGGAACTCCCCCACGCTCGTCTCGCCCGAGAGCATGACGGCGTCGGCGCCGTCGAGGACGGCGTTCGCGACGTCGGAGGTCTCCGCGCGCGTCGGGATGGGGCTCGAGATCATCGACTCGAGCATCTGCGTCGCGACGATGACGGGCTTGGCCATCCGGCGCGCGAGCTCGACGGCGCGCTTCTGCACGATCGGCACGGCCTCGAGGGGCAGCTCGACGCCGAGGTCGCCGCGGGCCACCATGATGCCGTCGAACGCGTCGACGATCTCCTCGAGGGCATCCACCGCCTGGGGCTTCTCGATCTTCGCGATGACGGGGATGGTGCGCCCCTCCTCGGCCATGATCTCGTGCACGCGCACGACGTCCGAGGCGTTGCGGACGAACGAGAGGGCGATGTAGTCGGCGCCGAGCTTGAGGCCCCAGCGCAGGTCGTCCTCGTCCTTCTCCGACAGCGCGGGCACGTTGACCGCGACGCCGGGGAGGTTGATGCCCTTGTTGTTGGAGACGGGGCCCGCCACGACGACCTCGGTGCGCACGCGCACGCCGTCGGTGTCGAGCACCTTCACCTTGACCTTGCCGTCGTCGATGAGCAGGAAGTCGCCGGGCTTGACGTCGCCGGGCAGGCCCTTGAACGTCGTGCCGACGAGCTCCTTCGTGCCGAGCACGTCTTCGGTCGTGATCGTGAAGACGTCGCCCTCGGCGAGCTCGTGAGGGCCGTTCTCGAACTTGCCGAGACGGATCTTCGGGCCCTGCAGGTCGACGAGGACCGCGACGGGGCGGGCGGAGTCCTGGGCCGCCTGCCGGACGTTGCGGTAGACCTCCTCGTGCACGGCGTAGCTTCCGTGGCTGAGGTTCATGCGGGCGACGTCGACGCCCGCCTCGATGATGGCTCGGATGTTCTCGTAGCTCGAGGTCGCCGGCCCGAGGGTCGCGACGATCTTTGCTCGTCTCATAACTTCCTTATTCGTGGGGTGGTGGTAGAGGTGGTGCTGCCGCCCCGAGGGGCGGTCGTCTCAGACGGCCAGGGCGCGATCGGTGGCCCTGACGGGTGCCGGGAGGTCGGTGCGTCCCTCCAGGAATCGGTCGACCTCGGCGGCGACGGCGCGCCCCTCCGCGATCGCCCAGACGATGAGCGAGGCGCCGCGGCCGGCGTCCCCCGCGACGAACACGCCCGACTCGCTGGTCGTGTAGTCGGCAGCGCGCGCGACGGTGCCGCGGTCGTCGATCGGGAGGGCGAGCTGCTCGTCGAGCGTCGCGCGCTCCACGCCCGTGAAGCCGAGGGCGAGCAGCACGAGGTCGGCGGGGATCTCGCGCTCGGTTCCGGCCTTCGGGATGCGCCGGCCGTCGACGTACTCGGTCTCGGCGACGCGCAGCGCGCGCACCTCGCCCGCGCCGTTGGTGAGGAACTCCACGGTCGAGGCGAGGTACATGCGCTCGCCGCCCTCCTCGTGGGCGCTCTGCACCTCGAAGAGCGTCGGCTGCAGCGGCCAGGGCTGGTTCGCGGGGCGCTCGGCGGGCGGCTGGACGCCGATGGCGAGGTTGGTGACCGAGAGGGCGCCCTGGCGGTGCGCGGTGCCGATGCAGTCGGCGCCCGTGTCGCCGCCGCCGAGGACGACGACGTGCTTCCCCTCGGCCGTGATCTGCTCGGGAACGCGGTCGCCGGCCTGCACGCGGTTGGACTGCGCGAGGTACTCCATCGCGAAGTGCACGCCGAGCGCGTCGCGGCCGGGGATCGGCAGATCGCGCGGAACGGGCGCGCCGGTGGCGACGATGACGGCGTCGTAGCGCGAGCGCAGATCGCTCCAGCTGATGTCGCGGCCGATCTCGACGCCGGCGCGGAATCGCGTGCCCTCGGCCTGCATCTGCGTCAGGCGGGCATCGAGGTGACGCTTCTCCATCTTGAAATCGGGGATGCCGTACCGGAGCAGGCCGCCGATCCGGTCATCCTTCTCGAAGACGGCGACGGTGTGACCGGCGCGGGTGAGCTGCTGCGCCGCGGCGAGGCCGGCCGGGCCGGAGCCGACCACGGCGACGGTCTTGCCGGTGAGCCGCTCGGGCGGGACGGGCTGGACCCACCCGTTCTGCCAGGCCTGCTCGATGATCGACGCCTCGACCTGCTTGATCGTGACGGGCGGCTGGTTGATGCCGAGCACGCACGAGGCCTCGCACGGGGCGGGGCACAGCTTGCCGGTGAACTCCGGGAAGTTGTTCGTCGCGTGGAGGCGCTCGATGGCCTGACGGCCCTCGCCGCGCCACGTGAGGTCGTTCCACTCGGGGATGAGGTTGCCGAGCGGGCAGCCCTGGTGGCAGAACGGGATGCCGCAGTCCATGCACCGGCCGGCCTGGCGCTTGAGGACGGCGGAGTCGCCGGCCTCATACACCTCCTTCCAGTCCATGAGACGGATCGGCACCGGTCGACGGGGCGGGAGCTCGCGCTCGGGGACGTTGATGAAGCCGCGGGGGTCAGCCACCGGTCACCTCCAGGATGCGGCCCCACACGACGTCGCCGTCGGGGTCGAGGCCTTCGTCGAGCGCGGTCTGCCGCGTCGCGAGGACGGCGGCGTAGTCGCGTGGGAGAACCTTCACGAAGCGGTCGAGCGCGGCGTCGCCCTCGGCGATCAGGCGGGCGGCGAGGGCCGACTCCGTCTCGTCGTGATGGCGCCGCAGGAGCGCGGAGAGCTCGGCGCGGTCGTCGGCGTCCAGCGGGAGGAGCTCGAGCTCTCCGCTGTCGAGGGCGTCGCGGTTGACGCGCTCGCGGCGCAGGTCGTGCACGTAGGCGATGCCGCCGGACATCCCTGCTCCGAGGTTGCGCCCGGTGGAGCCGAGGATGACGGCGCGGCCGCCGGTCATGTACTCGAGCGCGTGGTCGCCCACGCCCTCCACGACCGCGGTCGCGCCGGAGTTGCGCACGAGGAACCGCTCGCCGACGATGCCGCGGATGAACATCTCGCCGCTCGTCGCCCCGTAGCCGATGACGTTGCCGGCGATGACGTTGCGCTCGGCGTGGAAGACGGCGTCGCGCGCGGGGCGCACGATGACGCACCCGCCCGAGAGGCCCTTGCCGACGTAGTCGTTGCTGTCGCCGTAGAGGCGCAGCGTGATGCCGCCCGGCATGAAGGCGCCGAGGCTCTGCCCGGCCGAGCCGGAGAGCGTCACGTCGATCGTGTCGGGCGCGAGGCCCATCTCGCCGTGCTTCATCGTCACGTGGTGGCCGAGCATCGTGCCGACCGCCCGCTCGGTGTTGCGGATCGGCAGGTCGATGCGCACCGGATGCCCGTGCTCGAGGGCATCGGCGCTCAGGCGGATCAGCTCGTTGTCGAAGTGCTCCTCGAGCTCGTGGTCCTGCTCCTCGCGCTTGGTGCGCGGGGCCGTCTCGTCGAACGCGGGGCCCGAGAGGATCGGCGAGAGGTCGAGCCCGTCGGCCTTCCAGTGCCGGATCGCGCGGTCGACGTCGAGCAGCTCGGCGTGGCCGATCGCCTCCTCGAGGCTCCGGAATCCGAGGGCCGCGAGGTACTCGCGCACCTCCTGGGCGAGGAACTCGAAGAAGGTGATGACGAACTCGGGCGTGCCCGTGAACCGCTTGCGCAGCTCGGGGTTCTGCGTCGCGACGCCCACGGGGCAGGTGTCGAGGTGGCAGACGCGCATGAGGATGCAGCCCGAGACGACCATCGGCGCGGTCGCGAAGCCGAACTCCTCGGCCCCCAGCAGCGCCGCGATGATGACGTCGCGGCCGGTCTTCATCTGACCGTCGGCCTGGACGGTGACGCGCCCGCGCATGTTGTTGAGCATGAGCGTCTGCTGCGCCTCGGCGAGACCGAGCTCCCACGGGGTGCCGGCGTGCTTGAGAGAGTTCAGCGGGCTGGCTCCCGTGCCGCCGTCGTGGCCGGAGATCAGGATGACGTCGGCCTTCGCCTTCGCGACGCCCGCCGCGACCGCCCCGATGCCGGACTGACTCACGAGCTTGACGTGGATGCGCGCGCTCGGGTTCGACCGCTTGAGATCGAAGATGAGCTGCTTGAGATCCTCGATCGAGTAGATGTCGTGGTGCGGCGGGGGCGAGATGAGCCCGACGCCCGCGGTGCCGTGGCGCAGCCGCGCGATCCACGGGTACACCTTGTTGGCCGGCAGCTGCCCGCCCTCGCCGGGCTTCGCGCCCTGCGCCATCTTGATCTGGATGTCGTCGGCGTGGCTCAGGTAGAGGCTCGTGACGCCGAAGCGGCCCGACGCGACCTGCTTGATCGCGCTGCGCTTCTCGGGGTCGAGGAGGCGCTCGGGGCTCTCGCCGCCCTCGCCGGTGTTGCTGCGGCCGCCGATGCGGTTCATCGCCACGGCGAGCGTCTCGTGCATCTCGGGGCTGATCGCGCCCATGCTCATCGCGCCCGTCGTGAAGCGGGAGATGATCGACTCGACCGACTCGACCTCGTCGATCGGCACGGGGCGTCGGTCCTCCGTCCTGAGACGGAAGAGCCCGCGCAAGGTCATGAGGTTCTCGGCCTGCTCGTCGACCGCGCGCGTGTAGTCGCGGAAGATGTCGTACCGCTTCTCGCGCGTCGCGTGCTGGAGGCGGAAGACCGTCTCCGGGTTGAACAGGTGCGGCGGACCCTCGCGGCGCCACTGGTACTCGCCGCCGGTCTGGAGGCGCTCGTGCGGGTTCACGGGGGCGGATGCGGGGTACGCGAGGGCGTGCCTGCGGGCGTTCTCCTCCGCGATCGTCTCGATCCCGACCCCGCCGAGCACGCTCGAGGTGCCGGTGAAGTAGCGGTCGACGAACTCCTGGCTCAGACCGACGGCCTCGAACGCCTGAGCGCCGGCGTAGGAGCCGACCGTCGAGATCCCCATCTTCGACATGATCTTCAGCACGCCCTTGCCGAGCGCCTTGATGACGTTGCGGACGGCCTTCTCGGGAGTGATCCCCGTGATCATGCCGCTGCGGACGAGGTTCTCGACCGTCTCCATCGCGAGGTAGGGGTTGATCGCCGACGCGCCGTAGCCGATCAGCACGGCGCAGTGGTGGACCTCGCGGACGTCGCCCGCTTCGACGATAAGGCCGACCTGCATGCGCTTCTCGGTGCGGATGAGGTGGTGGTGCACTGCGGCGAGCATGAGCAGCGAGGGCACGGGGGCGAGATCGGCGGTCGAGTCGCGGTCGCTCAGCACGATGAACTCGGCGCCGTCGGCGATCGCCTCGTCGACCTCCGCGCACATCGCGGCGATGCGCTTCTCGAGGGCCTTCGGGCCCTTGTCGACGCGGTAGAGGCCCTTGATCGTCGTCGTGAGCGAGCTGCCGGGTCGCGAGTCGATGTGCTGGATCTTCGCGAGCTCGTCGTTGTCGATGATCGGGAAGTCGAGCACGACCTGCCGCGCGTGCCGCGGAGTCGCCGTGAGCAGGTTGCGCTCGGGCCCGAGGCCGAGCCGCATGGAGGTCACGACCTCCTCGCGGATCGAGTCGAGCGGCGGGTTCGTGACCTGCGCGAACTGCTGAGTGAAGTAGTCGAAGATCAGGCGCGGTCGCTCGGAGAGCACGGCTATCGGCGTGTCGGAGCCCATCGCGCCGAGCGGCTCGGCCCCCGCCGATGCCATGGGCGCCAGGAGGACGCGCACCTCCTCCTCCGTGTAGCCGAAGGTGCGCTGGCGGCGGACGATCGAGGCGGGGGTGTGCACGATGTGCTCCCGCTCCGGGAGGTCGCGCAGGTTGATGCGCTGAGCGTCGAGCCACTCGCCCCACGGCTCGGCGGAGGCGAGCTGCGACTTGATCTCGTCGTCCTCGATGAGACGGCCCTCGACCGTGTCGACGAGGAACATCTTCCCCGGGCGCAGGCGGCCCTTGCGGACGATGCGACTCGGCTCGATGTCGAGCACGCCGATCTCGGACGCGAGCACGACGAGGCCGTCATCGGTGACGAGGAAGCGCCCGGGGCGCAGTCCGTTGCGGTCGAGCGTCGCGCCGACGAGGGACCCGTCGGTGAAGACGAGCGCCGCGGGGCCGTCCCACGGCTCCATGAGCATGCCGTGGTACTCGTAGAAGTCGCGCAGAGCCGGGTCGATGTCGGTCTGGTTCTCCCACGCCTCCGGCACCATCATCATGATCGCGTGCGGGAGGCTGCGCCCGCCGAGGGTCAGCAGCTCCACGACCTCGTCGAAGGAGGCCGAGTCGCTCGCGCCCGGGGTGACGATGGGGAAGACGTCGCGGAGGTCGCCGAAGACCTCGCTCTCCAGCTGCGACTGCCGGGCGCGCATCCAGTTGCGGTTGCCCTGCACGGTGTTGATCTCGCCGTTGTGGGCGATCAAGCGGAAGGGCTGCGCGAGCGGCCACGAGGGGAAGGTGTTCGTGGAGTAGCGCGAGTGGACGAGCGCGAGCCGGGACGTGAAGCGCTCGTCGCTCAGGTCGGGGTAGAACGGCTCGAGCTGGAGGGTCGTGACCATGCCCTTGTAGACGAGGGTGCGGCACGACAGCGACGGGAAGTAGGAGCCGAGCTCGCGCTCGGCGCGCTTGCGAAGCCGGAAGGTCTGCAGATCCAGCGCGACGCCCGAGAACGGCTGACCGTCGGCGGTCGATCGCGTGGAGCGCACGAAGAGCTGCTCGAAGGCCGGCATCGCGGCGCGGGCGAGGTTGCCGATGTGCGAGGCGTCGACGGGCACCTCTCGCCAGCCGATGACCGCAAGCCCCTCCTGCTCGGCGATCGCCTCGATCCCCTCCTTCTCGCGAGCGCGCTCGGTGTCATCGATGGGGAGGAAGGCCGTTCCGACGGCGTAGCGACCGGCGGCGGGGAGCTCGAACGGCGCGACGGCGCGCAGGAAGGCATCGGGGATCTGCGTGATGATGCCGGCGCCGTCACCCGTTCCCGCGTCGGACCCGACCGCACCGCGGTGCTCGAGGTTGCGCAGTGCGTCGAGCGCGGCCTGGATGATGTCGTGCCCGGCCGTGCCGCGCAGCGTCGCGACCATGGCGAGGCCGCAGGCGTCGCGCTCGCGCTCGGGGTCGTAGAGACCCTGGGCGGCGGGAACACCCGAGAACCGCTGGTAGGGCTGCTGCTGGATGCGATCCATGGGGAACCGTCCTCACGTGGTGCTGGGGAGGCGGGACGTCATCGGCCCGATGGAAGAGGTGCGCGCGGTGCGCGGCGCGGCTGCGGGAGCCCGGGGGTCGTCAGGGTGCGGGCTCCTACGACCGAGTGGTGGCTTCGCTTGTGGCGCGTGACGATCCGGTGGTGGCGGAGACGAGCGCGGCGCCATTGCCGTCGTCGTCGGTCTCTGTGTAGACGTCTTCGGAGTCTACCCCAGCATCTTCCGTCCACTCGCGACCGGCGACGTAGGGGCTGGGCTCCGCTCCCGGGTGCCGGCGGCGCTGCACGATCACGATCACGATGCCGATCACGACGGCCAGCCAGGCGGCCCAGACGTTCACCCGGATCCCGAGGAAGAGCTCGCTGGGGTCGAGGCGGATCGACTCGAAGACGCTGCGGCCGACGCCGTACCAGATCAGGTAGCCGCCGAGAAGCTTGCCCCAGTGCACGCGGAGCCGGGCATCCAGCAGCAGCAGGACGGCGACGCCCGCGAGGTTCCAGATGATCTCGTACAGGAAGGTCGGGTGGAAGAGAGTGGACTCGGGCAGACCGATCGGGATGGCGTCGTTGGGGCGGTCGATCTCCAGGCCCCACGGCAGGTCGGTCGGCAGGCCGTAGAGCTCTTGGTTGAACCAGTTGCCCAGCCGCCCGAAGGCCTGCGCGAGGAGGAGCCCCGGCGCGAGGGCGTCGGCGAAGGACCAGAAGCGGATGCCCGTGACGCGGCAGCCGATCCAGACGCCGATCGCGCCTCCGATCAGCGCCCCGAAGATGGCCATGCCTCCCTCCCAGATGCGCAGCGTCGCCCAGAGGTCGGCCCCCTCGAAGAAGTAGTCGTCCGGGTGGGTGAGCACGTGGTACACCCGGCCGCCGATGATGCCGAGCGGAACGGCGAAGAGCGCGATGTCGAGCGTGATCCACGGCTCGGCGCCGCGACGCGAGAGCCGGTGGTTGGTCAGCATCGTGGCGGCCACGATGCCGAGGAGGATGCACAGCGCGTAGGCGTAGATCGAGACGTCCCAGGAGAACCAGGTCAGACCGAGGTCGCGCAGCCACTGGCCGAGGTTGAAGACCTGCCACTCGTCGCTCGGGCTGGGGATGCTGAGGGGGTGGATCACAGTGGGAGGACCTTTCCAGGTGGGAGGACGCGCATCAGCCTAGCGGCGCGCTCCGCGGGGGTTCGGCGACGGGGAGGGCTAGTCCTTGCCCGTCGCGAGCTCGGCGGCGATCGCGGCCACGGCGGGCACGCCGCCGTCGGCGAGAGCGGAGACCAGGCGCGACCCCACGATGGCGCCGTCGGCGTAGGTGAGCACATCGGCGACCTGCTCGGGCGTGGAGATGCCGAGCCCGACGCAGGCGCTCGTCGCCCCCGCCTCGCGGAGACGGGAGATGACGCTGCGGGCGGCGGCGTCGACGTCGGAGCGGGCGCCGGTGATGCCCATCGTGGAGACGGCGTAGACGAAGCCGCGGCTCGACTCGACCGCCTGCGTCATGCGAGCGGGGCTCGAGGAGGGCGCGGCGAGGAAGACGCGGTCCAGGTCATGGGCGTCGGAGGCGGTCAGCCACTCGGCGGCCTCGTCGGGGATGAGGTCGGGCGTGATGAGGCCCGCTCCCCCGGCGCTCTCGAGGTCGGCCGCGAAGCGCTCGACGCCGTACTGGATCACGGGGTTCCAGTAGGTCATCACCAGGAGGGGCGCGTCGACGCGGGAGCGGATGCGCTCGACCGCCTCGAAGCCCTGCTTGAGCGTGAAGCCGCCCTGGAGCGCCGCCTGCGTGGCGCGCTGGATGACGAGGCCGTCCATCACGGGGTCGCTGTACGGCAGGCCGAGCTCGACGATGTCGACGCCGTTCTCGATGAGGGCGACGGCCGCGTCGACGCTCGTGTCGAGATCGGGGAAGCCGACGGGCAGGTAGCCGATGAGGGCGCCCGAGCCCGCGTCGACGCGGGTGCGGATGACGGACTCGACGGGGCTCGTGGTCATGACTGCGCATCCTCCGCGGCGGTGGGGTGGGCGTCCTTCTCGGCGGCGCGCTCGGCGGCCTGAGCGTCGAGGAGGCCGAAGTAGCGGGCGGCCGTCTCCATGTCCTTGTCGCCGCGGCCCGAGAGGTTCACGAGGATGATCGCCTCCGGGCCCAGCTCGCGGCCGAGCTCGAGGGCGCCGTGGAGAGCGTGCGCCGTCTCGATGGCGGGGATGATGCCCTCGGTGCGGCTCAGCAGGCGCAGGGCATCCATCGCCTCGGCGTCGGTCACCCCGCGGTACTCGGCACGGCCGATCTCGTCGAGCCACGCGTGCTCGGGGCCGACGCCCGGGTAGTCGAGACCCGCCGAGATCGAGTGCGACTCGAGCGTCTGGCCGTCCTCGTCCTGCAGCATGAGGCTGCGGGCGCCGTGGAGGACACCCGGGCGCCCCTTGGAGATCGTCGCGGCGTGGAAGAGCGTGTCGATGCCGTCGCCCGCCGCCTCGAGGCCGACGAGGCGGACGCCCTCATCGTCGAGGAAGGGATGGAAGATGCCCATCGCGTTGCTGCCGCCGCCGACGCACGCGGCGATGACGTCGGGGAGGCGCCCGGTCAGGGCGAGCACCTGCTCGCGCGCCTCGATGCCGATGACCGAGTGGAAGTCGCGCACCATCGCGGGGAACGGGTGGGGGCCGGCGACCGTGCCGAGGAGGTAGTGCGTGGTGTCGACGTTCGCGACCCAGTCGCGCAGCGCCTCGTTGATCGCGTCCTTGAGCGTGCGCGAGCCGACCGTGACGGGCACGACATCGGCGCCGAGGAGCTTCATGCGTGCGACGTTGAGCGCCTGCCGCTCGGTGTCGACCTCGCCCATGTAGACCACGCACTCGAGGCCGAAGAGCGCCGCGGCCGTCGCGCTCGCGACGCCGTGCTGGCCGGCGCCCGTCTCGGCGATGATGCGGGTCTTGCCGAGGCGCTTGGCGAGCAGTGCCTGGCCGAGCACGTTGTTGATCTTGTGCGAGCCCGTGTGGTTGAGGTCCTCGCGCTTGAGCAGGATGCGGGCGCCGCCCGCGTGCTCGGCGAAGCGCTTGGCCTCGGTGATGATCGACGGGCGACCCGTGTACGTCCGGTGGAGCTCGGCGAGCTCCTCCTGGAACGCCGGGTCCTTCTTCGCCGCGGTGTACGCATCGTCGAGCTCGTCGAGTGCGGCGATGAGGGACTCGGGCACGAAGCGGCCGCCGAAGCTGCCGAAGTAGGGCCCGGTCATGCTGCGCAGGCTCATGAGACCTCCCGGAATCGTTGGAGTGCCGTGCGGGGGTTCCCGCCCGTCACGAGTGCTTCGCCGACGAGCACGGCGTCGGCTCCGGATCGGCGGTAGTGGACGACGTCGTCGATCCCGAGCACGGCCGACTCGGCGATCCTGACGGTGCCCGCGGGGATGAGGGGCGCGAGGCGGCCGAACAGGTCGCGGTCGAGCTCGAAGGTCGACAGGTTGCGGGCATTGACCCCGATGACGGAGGCGCCCAGGTCGACGGCGCGGCGGACCTCGTCGGCATCGTGCGTCTCCACGAGCGGCGTCATGCCGAGGTCCGTGATGAGCGCGTGGAGGCTCGCGAGGCTCGCGTCGTCGAGGGCCGCGACGATCAGGAGCACGAGATCGGCGCCCGCGGCGCGCGCCTCGAGCACCTGGTACGGCTCCGCGATGAAGTCCTTGCGCAGGAGCGGCGTGTCGACCGCGGCGCGCACCGCGACGAGATCGTCGAGGCTGCCGCCGAAGCGGCGCTCCTCCGTCAGGACGCTGATCGCGCTCGCGCCACCGGCGGCGTACTCCGCGGCGAGGGCCGCCGGGTCGGGGATGGCGGCGAGTGCACCGCGCGAGGGGCTCGCGCGCTTGACCTCGGCGATGACCTTGATGCGGTCGGCGGGAGCGAGCGCCGCGAGGGCGTCGCGCGCCGCGGGCGCCGCGAGGGCATCCGCCTCGACGGTCGCGAGCGGTCGCTGCTCGCGCCGGCGAGCGGCGTCGGCGAGGGCTCCGGCGACGAGGTCGCCGAGCACGTTAGTGGTGCGCCTTCGGCGAGTACCGCGGGCCCTTGACGCCGTAGCCCGCGCGCGCCATGAGGGCGCCCACGACGAGGCCGACGACGACGAGACCGGCGCTGGCCCAGACGAGGACGGGGACCTCGAACCAGAAGGCGAGGGTGCCGATCGCGAAGGCGATGAGGATGATCGTGACGGCCGTCCAGGCGGCGGGCGAGTGTCCGTGGCCGGGGTCGGACTGCGCGTTCATGGTTCTCCTCGAGCGTCGAGTTCTGGCGGGGATGCTCCCCGGTATGACGCTACGGGAGGCCTCCTGAGTCTACCCTGCCGTCGGGTCGCGGCCGTCGCTCAGGGCGTCCCACGCGTCGAGACGATCGGCGCGGCCCTCGCTCGCGGGATCCTCCGCGGGTGATGCTCGGACGGCGTCGTACTTGCGCACCCGATCGGGCCAGCGGCGCGCGGTCGCGGCGACGCCGACCCCCGCGAGAATCCCGACGATGCCCGCGAGGAGCGCCACGGGCGGCCAGACGGTGAGCACCGCCGCCTCCACGATCGCCCGCACCGATTCCTCCCCGTCGACGCCGCTCAGCTCGGTCACCGCGGCGGAGGCGGCTCCGACGGGATCCCCGAGAGCGATCGCCGCTGAAGTGAGGATGGCGGAGGAGAGCAGGGCGAGCAGGATGCCGAGCACGACGCGGAACACGGGACCGGAGAGCGCGAGGGCGGCGACGAGGGCGAGCGCGGCCAGGGCGAGGGCGGGCAGCGCCGGCGCTGCGACATCGCCCGCCGCCGTCACGGAGCGGTCGCCGTCGAGCACGGCATCGACCCACGGCTGGGTCCAGGCGAGCAGCGTGAGGGCAGCGACGACGAGCGGCGCGAGGAGGGCGAGAGCGCGGACGCGGCGCGGCGTCACGTCGTCGCCGCCCGCAGCGCGTTCGCGATCGCGACCGCGCGCAGCGGCGCCGCTGCCTTGTTCACGGCCTCCTGGTGCTCGGTCGCGGGGTCGGAGTCGGCGACGAGCCCCGCCCCGGCCTGCACGCGGGCGACGCCGTCGCGCAGGAAGGCCGTGCGGATCGCGATCGCGAGGTCGACGTCGCCGGAGAACGAGAAGTAGCCGACCACTCCCCCGTACACGCCGCGGCGGGCCGGCTCGAGCTCGTCGATGATCTGGAGCGCCCGCGGCTTCGGCGCCCCGCTGAGCGTCCCGGCGGGGAAGGTCGCCCGGAAGACGTCGATCGGCGAGGCGGTGGGCCGGATGTCGCCCTCCACGCTCGAGACGAGGTGCATGATGTGGCTGAAGCGCTCGACCTGCATGAACTCGGTGACCTCGATCGTGCCGGCGCGGCACACCTTCGAGAGGTCGTTGCGGGCGAGGTCGACGAGCATGAGGTGCTCCGCCTGCTCCTTCGCGTCGGCGAGCAGCTCCTCCGCGAGCTCCTGGTCGGCCTCGGGCGTCGCGCCGCGCGGGCGCGAGCCGGCGATGGGGTGCGAGTAGACGCGGCCGTCGGTGACCTTCACGAGAGCCTCGGGCGACGACCCGACGATCGCGTAGGGCTCGCCCGCGGCGGTCGTGAGCGTGAGCGCGTACATGTACGGCGAGGGGTTCAGGGCGCGCAGCACGCGGTAGACGTCGAGCGCGGATGCCGTGAGCGGGTGATCGAAGCGCTGCGCGATCACGACCTGGAACACGTCGCCATCGCGGATGAACCCCTTCGAGGCCTCCACGGCGGCCCGGTACTCCTCCGGGGTCGACCGCGGCTGCGGCGCGGGCGTCGTCGTGAGGTCGATGTGCGCGGGCTCGGTGCGGGCGGGGCGGCCGAGCTCGGCCTCGAGCGCGTCCAGGCGCTGCTGGGCGTGCGACCACATGGCGTCGGGCTCGTCGACGCCGTCGGCGAGCACCGACACGACGAGCGAGACGGTGCCCTGGCGGTGGTCCATCACGAGCAGCTCGCTGACGAAGGCGAAGGCGAGCTCGGGGCACGGGAAGTCGCTCGGAGGGGCATCCGGCAGATTCTCGACCTGCCGCACCGCGTCCCACCCGATGAAGCCGACGAGGCCGCCGGTGAGCGGCGGGTGGCTGGCGTCGCGCGGCGAGGCCCAGCGCGCGTAGAGGGCGTCGAGCGCGTCGAGGGTGCGCTCGGGGGCCTCGCCGCCGAAGGCGCGCTCAGCGGCCAGACCGTAGTCGAGCCAGGCGGTGCGGCCCTCGTTCTCGGTCAGCACGCCGAACGATCGCACGCCGATGAACGAGTAGCGCGACCAGATGCCGCCCTGCTCGGCGGACTCGAGCAGGAACCCGCCCGGTCGGTCCTCCGCGAGTGAGCGGTACAGGCCGACCGGGGTGAGGGCGTCGGCGAAGAGCTCGCGCACGACGGGCACGACGCGGGCGCCGCTCAGCTGGCGGTCGAAGTCGACGCGCGTCGTGGTGGTCATCGGGCGTCCTCCTCCGGGCGCGGCTGGGCGGTGAGCGGCAGGAACGGGTCGACGTCGAAGCACCGCTGGGCACCCGTGTGGCAGGCCGGGCCGATCTGGTCGACCTGCACGAGCAGCGTGTCGGCGTCGCAGTCGAGCTCGGCGGCGCGCAGCAGCTGGATGTTCCCGCTCGTGTCGCCCTTGCGCCAGTACTCCTGGCGCGAGCGGCTCCAGTACGTGACGCGGCCCGAGGTCAGCGTGCGTCGCAGCGCCTCGGCGTCCATGTAGCCGAGCATGAGCACCTCGCGCGAGTCCCACTGCTGGACGACGGCGGGCAGGAGACCGCGGTCGTCGAAGTGCGCGCGCGCCACGACGGCGGCCGCGGCATCCTCGTCGATCGTCACGGGAGCGCCGTGATCGTGGGCGGTCCGCTCGCTCACCGCACCATCACCCCCTCGGCCCTCAGGGCGTCCTTGACCTGGCCGACCGTGAGCTCGGCGTTGTGGAAGACGCTCGCGGCGAGCACGGCGTCGGCGCCGGCGCCGATCGCCGGGGCGAAGTGCTCCAGGGCCCCCGCGCCTCCCGAGGCGATCACCGGGACGACGGCGATCTCGTGCATCGCCGCGATGAGCTCGGTGTCGAAGCCCGCCTTGGTCCCGTCGGCGTCGATCGAGTTGACGAGCAGCTCGCCCGCGCCGCGCTCCATGGCCTCGCGCGCCCACGCGAGTGCGTCGATGCTCGTGCGGGTGCGGCCGCCGTGGGTCGTGACGACGAAGCCGCTCTCGGCGCTCGCGTCGCGCGTCACGTCGAGGGAGAGCACGCACACCTGCGCGCCGAACCGGTCGGCGATCTCATCGATGAGGCCGGGGCGCGCGATCGCGGCGCTGTTGACGCCGATCTTGTCGGCGCCGTGCGCGAGGAGCTTGGCGACGTCCTCGGTCGAGCGGACTCCCCCGCCGACGGTGAGCGGGATGAACACCTGCTCCGCCGTGGCCTGCACGACGTCGAACATCGTGTCGCGGTTGTCGACGGTGGCCTTGACGTCGAGGAAGGTGATCTCGTCGGCGCCCTGCTCGTAGTACCGGCGCGCGAGCTCGATCGGATCGCCCGCGTCGCGCAGGTTCAGGAAGTTCACGCCCTTGACGACGCGCCCGGCCGCGACGTCGAGGCAGGGGATGACCCGGACGGCGACGCTCATCAGATGCGGGCGGCGTGGATCGGCGTGACGAGGATGGCGCGCGCGCCGATGTCGTACAGCGCGTCCATGACGTGGTTGGTCTCGTGGCGCGGGACCATGGCCCGGACCGCGACCCAGTCGGGGTCGGCGAGCGGGCTCACGGTCGGCGACTCGAGGCCGGGCGTGACCGCCTGCGCCCGGGTGAGCAGCTCGCGCGGCAGGTCGTAGTCGATGAGCACGTACTGGCGCGCGACGAGCACCCCCTGGAGGCGGCGCTGCAGGGTCGCGATGCCGGGCAGCTCGGGCTTCGCCGAGATGAGCACCGCGGTCGACTCGAGGATGACGGGCCCCACGATCTCGAGCCCCTGCGCTCGCAGCGTCGACCCGGTCGAGACGACGTCGGCCACCGCGTCGGCGACCCCGAGCCGGACGGCCGACTCGACCGCGCCGTCGAGGCGGATGAGCTGGGCGGTCACGCCGTGGGCGGCGAGGAAGGAGCCGACGAGACCCGGGTAGCTCGTCGCGATGCGGAGACCCTGCAGGTCGGAGAGCTCGCGGACCGTGCCGGGGACGGCCGCGAAGCGGAAGGTCGAGTCGCCGAAGTCGAGCGACTGGATCTCGACGGCCTCCGACCCGGAGTCCAGGAGCAGGTCGCGGCCGGTGATGCCGACGTCGAGCGCGCCGGAGCCGACGTAGGTGGCGATGTCGCGCGGGCGGAGGTAGAAGAACTCGACCCCGTTGCGCGGGTCGGAGACGGTGAGGGCGCGCGGGTCGCGACGGCCGACGTAACCGGCCTCGACGAGCATCTCGACGGCGGTCTCGGAGAGGGAGCCCTTGTTGGGCACCGCGATTCTCAGCATGGGGGTCTCTTCGTCGGCCGCGGAGCGGGCTGCGGGGTGGTGAGGGGCTGCGGGGTGGAGGCGTGCTGCGGGGCGGCGGCGGTCATCGCGGCCTAGAGGTGCTTGTAGACGTCGTCGAGGGTCAGGCCCTTCGCGAGCATGAGCACCTGCAGGTGGTAGATCAGCTGCGAGATCTCCTCCGCGGTCGCCTCGTCGCTCTCGTACTCGGCCGCCATCCAGACCTCGGCGGCCTCCTCGACGATCTTCTTCCCGATCGCATGGACGCCCGCGTCCAGTCGCTCGACCGTGCCGGAGCCGGCCGGTCGCGTGCGTGCGGTCTCGCCGAGCTCGGCGAAGAGGGCGTCGAAGGTCTTCACGATCGACCAGGGTACCGGGCGGCGCTGGGCCTTCCGCGCCGCCCGGTGCGGCTCAGCTGACGCCGAGCAGGTCGATCACGAAGACGAGGGTCTTGCCCGAGAGCCGGTGACCGCCGCCGGCGGGGCCGTAGGCGAGGTGGGGCGGGCAGACGAGCTGACGACGGCCGCCGACCTTCATGCCGGGGATGCCCTGCTGCCAGCCGGCGATGAGGCTGCCCAGGGGGAAGTTGATCGACGATCCGCGGTTCCACGACGCGTCGAATTCCTCGCCGGAGTCGAACTCGACGCCCACGTAGTGGACGTCGACGGTCGAGCCGGGCGCGGCCTCCTGACCGTCGCCGACGACGAGGTCGGTGATGACGAGCTCCTGCGGAGCAGGGCCCTCGAAGAAGTCGATTTCGGGCTTGGTGAGTTCGCTCATGACTCCATCCAACCAGACGGTCAGGGGGCGGATGCCCGGCTCGGGCTCAGTGCGCGTGCGCGGCCGCCGCGGCCCGCAGCTCGGCGATCGCGCGCTCGACGTCGTCGGCTCCGTAGACGCTCGACCCCGCGACGAAGGTGTCGGCGCCCGCCTCGGCCGCGATGCCGATGGTGTCGACCGTGATGCCGCCGTCGACCTGCAGCCACACGTCGAGCCCGTCGGCCTCGACGACCTGCTTGAGCGCGCGAAGCTTGGGCATCATGTCGCCCATGAACGACTGGCCGCCGAAGCCCGGCTCGACCGTCATCACGAGCACCTGGTCGAACTCCGGGAGCAGGTCGAGGTAGCCCTCGACGGGCGTGCCCGGCTTCACGGCGAGGCCGGCGCGCGCGCCCCGCGCACGGATCGCGCGGGCGGTGGCCACGGCATCCGTCGCCGCCTCGGCGTGGAAGGTGACGGAGAACGCGCCGATCTCGGCGTACCCGGGCGCCCAGCGGTCGGCGTCGCTGATCATGAGGTGGACGTCGAGCGGGACGGGCGAGACCGCCTGGATGCGCTGCACCATCTGCGGGCCGAAGGTCAGGTTCGGGACGAAGTGGTTGTCCATGACGTCGACGTGCACGAGGTCGGCGGTGCCGATGCGCTCGAGGTCGCGCTGCATGTTGACGAAGTCGGCGGAGAGGATGCTCGGGTTGATGCGCACGGTCACGCGGGAAGCGTACCGAGCGCGGACGCCGTTCCCGGCGCGGGACGCTCGATGAGCTGGATGAACATCGCGTCGCCGCCGTGCCGGTGCGGCCAGAGCTGCACGGCCCCGTCGAGGTCGCCGAGATCGAGCGGCTCGCGCACGACGCCCGCGAGCACGCGGCCCGTGTCGACGCGGCGCACCCCCGTGGCCGCCGCGGCGTCGCCCGCGAGCACGCGATCGACGACGGCCGTGGTCTCATCGGGATGCGGCGAGCACGTCACGTAGGCGAGCAGGCCGCCGGGGCGCAGCGCTCCGATCGCGGCGTCGAGCAGCTCGGCCTGCAGCGCCGCGAGGCTCGGCACGTCGGTCTCGGTCTTGCGCCAGCGGGCCTCGGGTCGGCGACGCAGGGCGCCGAGACCCGTGCACGGGGCGTCGAGGAGGATGCGGTCGAAGCCATCCGGGTCGGTGCTGTCGATCGTGCGCCCGTCGCCCGTCCGGACTTCGATGCCGTCGCCGAGCGGCGCGAGGGCCTTGCGGACGAGATCGGCGCGCGCGGGCACGACCTCGTTCGCGACGAGGGTCGCGCCGCCCGCGATCGCCTCGGCCGCGAGGAGCGCGGCCTTGCCGCCGGGCCCGGCGCACAGGTCGAGCCAGCGCTCCCCCGCGACGACGGGGCGGGCCCGGCTGAGCGCGAGAGCGGCGAGCTGGCTCCCCTCGTCCTGCACGCGCACGCGGCCCGCGGCGACCTCGGGGTCAGCCGCCGGGTCGCCGCTCGGCGACAGATACCCGAGAGGCGAGTGGTGCGTGCGCGAGCCCTCGAGCTCGGGCGGGATGCCCGCGAGACCGGGCAGGGCGACGAGCGTCACGCGCGGGGAGACGTTGTCGGCCGCCAGGAGGTCGGGCAGCTCGTCACCGCGGCCCTCGCGCTCGAGCGCGGATCGGAGTGCGGAGACCACCCAGACGGGATGCGCGGTCGCGATCGCGAGGCGGGCATCCGGATCGGTCTCAGCGGTGAGCAGAGTGTCGATCCACTCCTGCTCGGAGCGCTGGGCGATGCGTCGCAGGACGGCGTTGATGAAGCCCGTCGCGCGGTGGGCGCCGATCGTCCGGCTGAGCTCGACGGTCTCGCCGACGGCGGCGTGCGCGGGGATGCGCATGGCCAGGAGCTGGTGCGCACCGAGGCGCAGGACGTCGAGCGCGTCGGCGTCGATGCGGTCGACCGCGCGCCCGGAGGCTTCGACGATGATCGCGTCGTACAGTCCGCGGCGGCGCAGCGTGCCGTACGCGAGCTCGGTCGCGAGTCCGGAGTCGGCCGGGCCGAGGCGGGCGCGCCGGATCGCCACGGGCAGCAGGAGGTTGGCGTAGGCGTCGTCGCGGGCGACCGCCCGCACGACCTCGAGGGCGACGCCGCGGGCGGTCGCGGGCGGGCGGAATCGTCGGGCCGATCGCTCCGCGGGAGCGCCCGCACCCGTCGGCGTCGGGCTTCCGCTCCTGCCGGCGCCGCTCCCGCGAGCCGCGCCGCCGCCCCGAGCAGCACCGCCCCCGGGGGCCGCGCCTCCGCTGCGGGGGCCTCCCCCGCCGCGCACGTTCCTCACGAGAGCGCCGGCAGTGCGTCGGGTCCGAGTCCGCGCGCCCAGTCGCCCGCGCTCATCGCCGAGCGGCCGGCGGGCTGCACGCGGAGGAGCTCGAGCGGCGCGCTGGCCGTGCCGACCAGCACGCGCCTGCCCTCGAGAGCGCAGACGCCCGGCGCGAGGGGGCGCGCGTCGCGCGCGGGCGCCGCCTCGAGGATCTTGAGCACGGCGCTGTCGGCGCCGGCGGAGAACGCGCCCGGCTCGGGCGTCACGCCGCGGATGCGCGCGTGCACGGCCTCGACGGGCTCGCCCCAGCGGATCCGGGCGTCGTCGCGCGCGAGCTTGGGGGCGAAGGTCGGCTCGCCCTCCTGCGGTCGCGCGGTCAGCGCGCCGACGGCGAGGCCGTCGACGACGCGACGGGTGAGAGCGGCGCCCGACACGCTGAGGGCATCCAGCAGCGCGCCGGCCGTGCGATGCGCGCCGATCGTCTCGCGCTCCTGCGCGAACCAGTCGCCCTCGTCGAGCCCGGGCGTGAGCTGGAAGACCGTCGCCCCCGTGACCTCGTCACCCGCGATGATCGCGTGCTGGACGGGCGCCGCGCCGCGCCAGCGCGGGAGGAGGGAGNGGGAGGAGGGAGAAGTGCAGGTTGACCCCCCCGAGCCGCGGCCAGCTCAGCAGCGGCTCGCGGACGAGCCCGCCGTAGGCGACGATGACGCCGAGGTCGACCTCGAGCGGCAGCAGCTCGGGCTCGAGCTCTGCCAGTCGCGTCGTCTCGAGGACGGGAAGACCGAGCTCGGTCGCGCGCGCGGCGACGGGCGTGGGCGTGAGGACGCGCTTGCGGCCGAGCGGCGCCGGCGGTCGCGTGATGACGCGGACGATCTCGTGCTCGCTCTCGGCGAGTGCGTCGAGGGTGGGCACGGCGGCCGGGGGGCTGCCGGCGACGACGAGGCGCAGGGCGGTCATCCCTCCATCCTCCCGGACGTGGCGCTGGTGCGGGCGCCGGGCGGTGCTCCGCCGGGATCGTCGAAGGGCTCCTGGTCGTCGAACCGCACGCGGAGCGGCACGGTGCGGCGCCGCGGAGGCGACCCGGGGATGCGCGGCGCCCGGCTCGTGGCCGCCCTGACGAGAGCGGCCTTGAGCAGCCGGGCGACCTCGTCGCCGCGCGCGTAGTCGAAGCGCACGATCGCCCGCACGCGGTCGTCGCCCAGCTCCACGGGGCCGAGCACGTCGACGCCCTCGAGCGCGGCGACCTCGGCCGAGGCGCGCGCGACCGCCGCGGGCTCGCCCGCGATCGCCGCGACGCGCACGGCGGGCGGGAAGCGGAGCGTGCGCCGATCGGCGAGCTCGGCCGCGGCGACGCGCTCGGGCTCGCCGAGCGCGAGCGCCTGCGCGACCGACCCTCCGACGCCCACGAGCAGGACGGGGGCGTCGGGCGCGGCGAGGGCGGCGGCGGTGCACCACCAGCGGACGCAGTCCTCCACGACGCGGAGAGACTCGCGCGCGAGCATCCGCTCGCCGTCGAGGAGCAGGACCGCGCGGTAGCCGCCCTCCGCGACCGGCTCGGCCCCGCGCGTCGCGACGACGACCGTGCGGCCGGATGCGACGCTCTGCACGGGCGTGTCGCCGTCGGAGACGACGATGCGCGCGCCGGGGAAGGCGCGCCCGAGCTCGTCTGCGGTGCGGGCCGAGCCGCGACCGACCGTCCGCCAGCGCGTCGACTCGCACGTCGAGCAGGCCCAATCGACCGCGAGGGCGCCGCACCACTGGCAGGACGGCGCGGTGCCGCTGCGGCGCAGCGCGAGCGGGCCGCGGCACGACCGGCAGCGCGCCGTCTCGCCGCACTCGGTGCACGCGAGCCGCGGTGCGTACCCGGGGCGCGAGACCTGCACGAGCACGGGCCCGGTGTCCAGGGCATCCCGCACGGCCCGCCAGGCGGTCGAGGGGATGCGGGCCTGCGCGGCAGGCCCGTCGGCGCCCACCTGCTGCGCGGTCGGCGTGATGCGCCGCCGATGCCGGCCGGCCGGAGCGACGGCGCGCACGTAGCCGACCTCCAAGAGCCGCTGCACCTCGGTGCTGCGAGCGTGCGCGGCGAGCACGAGAGCGCAGCCCGCGTCGGACTGCCGCAGGAGCGCGAGGTCGCGCGCGTGCACGCCCGGCGCGTGCTGCTCGGCCATGAGCGCGTCGCCGTCGTCCCACAGGGCGATGAGACCGAGCGCGTGGGCGGGGGCGGCGGGCGCCGCGCGCGTGCCGAGGATCGCGAGCGGACGAACCTCGAGGGTGCGCAGGAATCCGCGGTAGCGGTCGGCGGAGGACTGGCCGGCGTCGACGCGCGCGATGTCCTCCGGTGGCAGGAGCGCCGCGAGCGCGTGGGCGACGTGCTCGACGTCGCGGTAGTCGGGCACGGAGATGATCGCCGAGCGGCCGGAGGCGACGCAGGCGGCGGCGAGCTCGGCGAGCGTGCGGGCCGCGGCGGGCATCCAGCGCCCCGCGACCTCGACGGGGTGCGCGATCGCGGTCAGCGCGATGCGGCGATCGGGCTCGGGCGCGTCAGGGTCGAGGAGCCGCGCGAGGGCCTCGGGGGCGTAGCCGGTGAGGGCGCGGCCGGCGGGTTCAGCGGGTGCGGCGGTGGGCTGGGCCGCGGCCGCCTGGGCTGCCGCTTCCTGGGCCGCGGTCGCCTGCGCCGCGAGCCACGCCTTCTCGACGCGCACCTGCCGGGAGGGGATCACGAGCCGCGCGAGGTCGCTCGCGGTGCCGGAGGCGCGATCGGCGGCGCGGCGGATGAGGCGGTAGACCGCCGGATCGAGGACGCGCGCGTCGGAGACGACGTCGCCGAGCTCGCTGAGGACGCCCTCGAACGACTGCGCCTCCGCGATCTCGACGATGTATCCGGCCGCCTGTCGTCCCGCGGCCCGCAGCGGCACGGTGACGCGGACGCCCGGGACGGCGCGCTCGCGCAGGTTCTCGGGAACGCGGTAGTCGAACAGCCGGTCGAGCTGCGGGAGCGGGGAGTCGAGCAGCACGCGCGCGATGCGCTGCGGGCCCCCGATGACGCCTGGCGGCGGGGTCGGCGACGGCGACCCGGCGCGCGCGGAGGTCGGTGCGGCGGGCGCGAGCCCGAGGCCGTCGAGCTCCGCGCTCATCCCCCCGCTCCTCTCGCCCGGGTCGTCGCCGGCGCCGATCGGCGCGTTCAGAGCCCCGCGGCGGCGCGGAGGTCGTCGACGCGGTCGGTGCGCTCCCATGTGAAGCCGGGCAGCTCGCGCCCGAAGTGCCCGTAGGTGGAGGTCTGGGCGTAGATCGGACGCAGCAGGTCGAGGTCTCGGATGATCGCCCCGGGGCGCAGATCGAACACCTCGCGGATCGCGCCGATGATGCGGCTCTCCGGCACGTGGTGCGTGCCGAAGGTCTCGACGTAGAGGCCCACGGGCGCGGCGGTGCCGATCGCGTAGGCGACCTGGACCTCGAGCCGGTCGGCGAGACCGGCGGCGACGGCGTTCTTCGCGACCCAGCGCATCGCGTAGGCGGCCGAGCGGTCGACCTTGGACGGGTCCTTCCCCGAGAAGGCACCGCCGCCGTGACGGGCGGCGCCGCCGTAGGTGTCGACGATGATCTTGCGGCCGGTGAGGCCCGCGTCCCCCTGAGGGCCGCCGATCACGAAGCGACCGGTGGGGTTGATGAGAACCCGCGGCGCGTGGTCGCCGAAGCCGTGCTCCTCGAGCACGGGACGGATCACGCGGGCCTCGACCTCATCGCGCAGCTGCGCGGTGGAGACGCGCTCGGCGTGCTGCGTCGAGAGCACGACGGTCTCGATCGTCCGAGGGGTGTGGCCCTCGTAGCCGACGGTCACCTGCGTCTTGCCGTCGGGGGCGAGGTAGTCGAGCTCGCCCGTCTTGCGCACCGCCGCGAGGCGCTCGGCGAGGCGGTGGGCCAGCCAGATCGGCAGCGGCATGAGCTGCGGGGTCTCGCGCACCGCGTAGCCGAACATGATGCCCTGGTCGCCCGCGCCCTGAGCGTCGCCCGCGTCGGCGCTCGACTGCTCGCGGTGCTCGAACGCGTCGTCGACGCCCTGCGCGATGTCGGGCGACTGGCCGCCGATCGAGATCGAGACGCCGCATGAGCGCCCGTCGAACCAGACGTCGGAGGAGGTGTAGCCGATGTCGGTGACGCGCTTGCGGACGATGCCGGGGATGTCGACGTAGCCGGAGGTCGTGACCTCCCCCGCGACGTGCACGAGGCCCGTCGTGACGAGCGTCTCGACGGCGACCCGGGCGTTCTCATCCACCGCGAGGAGCGCGTCGAGGATCGAGTCGGAGACCTGGTCGCAGATCTTGTCGGGGTGCCCCTCCGTGACGGATTCGGAGGTGAAGAGGCGGAGATCGGACATACCGAGATGGTCCCGTCGTGTGTCGAGGAGGATGGTGGGGTGCCGCGCCCTGCGCGGCGATTCAGTCGAGCGCGTCGAGGATACGGTCGGCCACCGACAGCTTGTCGCCCGAGGCTGTGGAGACCACGCTACCGGCCGCGTCGAGGATCATGACGTCGTTGGTCGTGGTGCCGAAGCCCTCGCTCCAGCCGACGCGGTTGACCACGAGGAGGTCGACGCCCTTGCGCGCGGCCTTCGCCGCCCCGAGAGCCCGCAGGGCCTCGGCATCCGCCTCGGTCTCGGCCGCGAAGCCGACGATGCGCTGGCCGGCCGCCCGCTGGGAGGAGAGTGTCTGCAGGACGTCGGGCGTGCGCTCGAGCGCGAGCGTGAGCGTCTCGCCGATCGCGTCCTTCTTGAGCTTGCCCTCGGCCACCTCGCGGGGCCGGAAGTCGGCGACCGCGGCCGCCATGATGATCGTGTCGTGCGCGGGCGCGAGCCGGCGCATGGTCGCGAGCAGCTCCTCCGTCGTGCTGACCGCCTCGACGATCGCGCCGTGCGGCGCGTCGACCTCGAGGTGCGCGGCGACGAGGGTGACCTCGGCCCCGCGGGCGAGCGCAGCCTGCGCGAGCGCGACGCCCTGCCGGCCGCTGGAGCGGTTGCCGATGAAGCGCACGGGATCGAGGGGCTCGCGCGTGCCCCCGGCCGAGATGAGGATGCGGCGGCCGGCGAGATCGCGCGGGCCCGCCGCGCGCAGGGCGACGGCCACGATCTCGTCGGGCTCGCTCATGCGGCCCGCGCCGGAGTCCTGGCCCGTCAGCTGGCCGGAGGCGGGGCCGACGATCACGACGCCGCGCGAGCGCAGCGTCTCGATGCTCGCGCGCGTCGCCGCGTTCTCCCACATCTCCGTGTGCATCGCGGGCGCCACGACGAGCGGGGCGCGGGAGGCGAGGACGGTCGTGCCCAGCAGGTCGCCGGCGAGGCCGGCGGCGAGCGATGCGAGGGTGTGCGCCGTCGCCGGAGCGATGACGATGAGGTCGGCGCGCTGGCCCAGGGCCACGTGCCGCACCTCCGCGACGCCCTCGTAGAGGTCGGTGTGCACCGGGTTGCGGCTGATCGCCTCGAGGGTCGGGCGCCCGACGAAGCGCAGAGCGCCCTCTGTGGCGACGACGTGGACGTCGTGCCCCGCGAGCACGAGAGCGCGGACGACGCCGACGGCCTTGTAGGCCGCGATGCCGCCGGTGATGCCGACGACGATCGTGAGGCGCCGCGCGGCGCCCTCGACCGCGGTCACGCGATCAGCCTCAGTCGGCCAGGCGGGTGAGGACGAGCTTGTCCTCGCTGATCTCGTGGAGCGCGACGGAGAGCGGCTTGTCGTCGACGGTCGAGTCGACGAGCGGGCCGACGTTGTCGAACAGGCTGCCCTCGTGGAGGTCAGCGTAGTAGTCGTTGATCTGGCGCGCGCGCTTCGAGGCGAAGATCACGAGCTGGTACTTCGAGTCGACCTTCGAGAGGAGCTCGTCGATGGGCGGGTCGATGATTCCCTTGGACTTGTCAGCCATGTCTGCTCCGTAGATCGTTCGTTCCGTGGCGTGCCGCTGGCCTCGTGGGCCGGTCGGCGGTGCTGCCGAGGGGCGGCGTGCGAGCGCTCAGGCGCGCGACGGCGCTCCGGGCACTGCGAGCAAGTCTACGACCTCTGCGGCCGCGCGGCGCACATCGTCGTTCACGACGAGCACGTCGAACTCGTCCTGGGCGGCGAGCTCGACGCGCGCGGTCTGAAGTCGACGGGCCTGCTCCTCCGGGCTCTCGGTGCCGCGACCGACCAGTCGGCGCACCAGCTCCTCCCAGCTCGGCGGCAGCAGGAACACCAGTGTCGCCTCCGGCATCGCAGCCCGCACCTGCCTGGCGCCGTCGAGATCGATCTCCAGGAGCACGCTGCGGCCGCTCGTGAGGGCCTCCTGCACGGGCCCGCGCGGCGTGCCGTAGCGCGAGAGGTTGTGCACGACGGCCCACTCGAGGAACTCGCCGCCGTCGACCATGGCGTCGAATCGGTCGTCGTCGACGAAGAAGTAGTGCACGCCGTCGACCTCGCCGGGGCGCGGACGGCGGGTCGTCGCCGACACGCTCAGGTGCACCTCGGGGAAGTTCTCACGGATGAACGTCGACACCGTGCCCTTGCCGACCGCGGTCGGGCCCGCGAGCACCACGAGCCGGCCGTGGCCGGGCACGGCCGAGCGCTGCTTGAGCCACGCGCGCAGCGCCGCGCGCTGACGATGGCCGAGTCCGCCCAGGCGCTTCACGGGCGCGATTCCCAGTCGGTCGAGGACCGTGAGCGTGCGGGCGGGGCCGAGGCCCTTGAGAGTGCCGAGGAGGTCGCGGACGCGCATCCCCCCCTCGACGCCGCTCGGATCGCGCCAGGCCGCCTCCGCGACATCGAGCGCGGAGCGGCGGGCGGCACGGACGTCGTCCTTGACCCCGGCGCGCGCCCGTCG
Organism: Yonghaparkia sp. Soil809; assembly: GCF_001429705.1. Taxonomy (NCBI): domain Bacteria; kingdom Bacillati; phylum Actinomycetota; class Actinomycetes; order Micrococcales; family Microbacteriaceae; genus Microcella; species Yonghaparkia sp. Soil809. Next base: position 716,710 of record NZ_LMSV01000002.1, on the reverse strand, counting down.
CGCGGCCACCGCCGCGCGCGAGGCGGCGGCGCGGTCGACCTCGGGCATGCCGTCGGCGGCGCTCATGCTGCGAGCTCCGAGCGGTGAGCGTCGATCGCGGTGGCGACCCCGTCGGGGCCGGCGGCGAGCACGCTGCGGGAGACGCTCGGGATGACCGTCCCGGCGGCCGCGCCGAAGATCGAGCGGATGTCCGCGAGCCGGGCGCCCTGCGCGCCGAAGCCGGGGGCGAGGATCGGGGTCGAGGAGAGATCGACCCCGTCGATGCCGGAGTCGCCGAGCGGGCGCGTGGCGCCGATGACGAGGCCGATGTCGCCCCACTCCCCCGCGTCGGCCGAAGGCGCGTTGCGCCGGGACGCCTCGAGCGCGATCGCCGCGGCGACCGTGCCGCCCTCGCTCGTGCGAGCGGACTGGATCGCGACGCCCTCGGGGTTCGAGGTCGAGGCGAGGACGAACACGCCGTTGCCGGCCTCCTGCGCGATCCGGATGAGCGGGTCGAGCGCGCCGAGGCCGAGGTAGGGCGCGACCGTCAGCGCGTCGCTCTCGAGCGGGGCGCCGGGGGCGAGCCACGCGGCCGCGTACCCCTCGGCGGTCGAGCCGATGTCGCCGCGCTTGGCGTCGCCGATCACGATGAGGCCCGCGGCGCGCGCCGAGCGGATGACCTCCTCCAGCACGGCGATGCCCGCCGAGCCGAAGCGCTCGAAGAACGCCGCCTGCGGCTTGACGATGCCGATGCGCGGCGCGGCGGCGTCCACGACCCTCAGGGCGAGCTCGCGCGCGCCCGCGGCGGTGTCGGGCAGACCCCAGGCGCGCAGGAGGGCGGCGTGCGGGTCGATGCCCACGCACAGCGCGCCCCGCGCATCCGTCGCCGCCCGCAGGCGCGCCCCGAGACCGATCATGCGCGCGCGGCCCGGGCGATCGCGTAGTCCTGCAGGCTCGTGACGGTGATCGGCTCGTCGCCGCTCTCGAGCGAGGCGACGGCCGCGCCGACCTGCGCGATCGTCGTGAACAGCGGGCGGTCGGCCGCGACGGTCGCGGTGCGGATCTCGAAGCCGTCGGCGCGCGCGCTGCGGCCGCTGGGCGTGTTGATGACGATGTCGACCTCGCCGGCGTTGATGAGGTCGACGACCGACGGCTCGGCGCCCTCGGGCGCCTGCTGGCCCTCGAAGTGCTTGCGCACGACGCGCGTGGCGATGCCGTAGCGCGCGAGGACCTCCGCGGTGCCCTCGGTCGCCCAGATCGCGAAGCCGCGCTGGGCGAGCCGCAGGACGGGCAGCACGATCGCGCGCTTGTCCCGGTCGGCGACCGACACGAACACGACACCCGAGTCGGGCAGGCCCCCGTAGGCGGCAATCTGGCTCTTCGCGAACGCCCGCGGGAAGTCGCGGTCGATGCCCATGACCTCGCCGGTCGAGCGCATCTCGGGGCCGAGCACGCTGTCGACGATGCGACCCTCGGCGGTGCGGAACCGCTTGAACGGGAGCACGGCCTCCTTGACGGCGACGGGCGAGTCGAGCGGGACGACCGAGCCGTCCGTCTCGGGCAGCAGACCTGAATCGATGAGCGAGCGGATGCTCGATCCGGCCATCACGAGGCTCGCAGCCTTGGCCAGGGGGATCCCGAGGGCCTTCGACACGAAGGGCACGGTGCGCGAGGCGCGCGGGTTCGCCTCGAGGACGTAGAGGACGCCCGCGCCGATCGCGAACTGCACGTTGAGGAGGCCCCGCACCCCGATGCCCTCGGCGATCGCCTGGGTCGCCTCGCGGACGCGGTCGATGATGCCGCGGCCGAGCGTCACGGGCGGGAGGGTGCACGCGGAGTCGCCGGAGTGGACCCCGGCCTCCTCGATGTGCTCCATGATGCCGCCGACGTAGAGCCGCTCGCCGTCGTAGAGCGCATCGACGTCGATCTCGACCGCGTCGTCCAGGAAGCGGTCGACGAGCAGCGGCATGCCGGGGCCGATGATGGCCTGGTCGCGCACGCGATCGAAGTAGTCCACGAGGGAGCCGGAGTCGTAGACGATCTCCATGCCGCGGCCACCGAGCACGAAGCTCGGGCGGACGAGGACCGGGTAGCCGATCTGCTCGGCGACGGCGACCGCCGAGTCGACGTCGGTCGCGGTGCCGTTGCGCGGGGCGATGAGTCCCGCCTCGTCGAGGATGCGCGAGAAGGCGCCGCGCTCCTCCGCGAGGTCGATCGCGTCGGGGCTCGTGCCGAGGATGGGGATGCCGGCGTCGGCGAGGCCGTGCGCGAGTCCGAGCGCTGTCTGACCGCCCAGCTGCACGATCACTCCCACGAGCTCGCCGCTCTGCGACTCGGCGTGGATGACCTCCAGGACGTCCTCGAGCGCGAGCGGCTCGAAGTAGAGCCGGTCGGAGGTGTCGTAATCGGTCGACACCGTCTCGGGGTTGCAGTTGATCATGATCGTCTCGAAGCCCGCGTCGCGCAGCGCGAAGCTCGCGTGCACGCACGAGTAGTCGAACTCGATGCCCTGGCCGATGCGGTTGGGGCCGGAGCCGAGAATGACGACCTTGCGGGCCTCGCTCGGGGCGACCTCCGTCTCGAGGTCGTAGCTCGAGTAGTGGTACGGCGTGAGAGCGGGGAACTCGCCCGCGCACGTGTCGACGGTCTTGAACACCGGGCGGAGTCCGCTCGCGTGGCGGATGGCGCGGATGTCGCGCTCGGTCAGGCCGCGCAGCTCGGCGAGCTGGGCGTCGCTGAAGCCCTGCTCCTTCGCCTCCCGCATGAGCTCGGGGTCGAGGGCGTCGGCGGTGCGGACCACCTCCGCGAGCTCGTTGATCGCGACGATCTGGTCGACGAACCACGGGTCGATGCCCGTGGACTCGAAGACCTCGTCGATGGTCGCCCCCGCGCGAAGCGCCTGCTGGACGGTGACGATGCGGCCGTCGGTGGGCGTCGCGGCGATCGCGAGCAGCTCGTCCTTGTCGCCGGGCTCGCCGGCCCAGTGGAAGCTGCTGCCGCGCTTCTCGAGCGAGCGGAGCGCCTTCTGCAGCGCGGTCGCGTAATTGCGACCGATCGCCATGGCCTCGCCGACGCTCTTCATGGTCGTCGTGAGGCCCGCGTCGGCGGCCGGGAACTTCTCGAACGCGAACCGCGGCACCTTCACCACGACGTAGTCCAGGGTGGGCTCGAAGCTCGCCGGGGTGACCTTCGTGATGTCGTTGGGGATCTCGTCGAGGCGGTAGCCGATCGCGAGCTTCGCGGCGATCTTCGCGATCGGGAAGCCCGTGGCCTTGGAGGCCAGCGCGCTCGAGCGCGAGACGCGCGGATTCATCTCGATGACGATGATGCGGCCAGTGGCGGGATCGACGGCGAACTGCACGTTGCAGCCGCCGGTGTCGACGCCCACGTCGCGGATGATGCGGATGCCGATGTCGCGCAGCTTCTGGTACTCGCGGTCGGTGAGGGTGAGCGCCGGCGCGACCGTGATCGAGTCGCCCGTGTGCACTCCGACGGGGTCGACGTTCTCGATCGAGCAGACGACGACCGTGTTGTCGGCGCGGTCGCGCATGAGCTCGAGCTCGTACTCCTTCCAGCCGAGGATCGACTCCTCGAGGAGGACCTCGGTCGTGGGCGACTGGTGGAGGCCGTCGGCGACCATGCGCTCGAGCTGCTCGCGGTCGTAGGCGAAGCCCGAGCCGAGGCCGCCCATCGTGAACGAGGGGCGGATCACGAGGGGGTAGCCGAGGTCCTCGGCGAAGCCGATCGCCTCGTCGACCGTGTGCGCGATGTGGCTGCGCGCGACATCGGCGCCGGCGTCGAGGACGAGCTGCTTGAAGAGCTGGCGGTCCTCCGCCTTGTGGATGGCGTCGAAGGAGGCGCCGATGAGCTCGACGCCGTACTTCTCGAGGATGCCGCGGTCGTGCAGGGCGATCGCGGCGTTGAGGGCCGTCTGGCCGCCCAGCGTGGGGAGGACCGCGTCGGGCTTCTCCTTGGCGATGATCGCCTCGATCACCTCGGGGGTGATGGGCTCGATGTAGGTCGCGTCGGCGAAGTCGGGGTCGGTCATGATCGTCGCCGGGTTCGAGTTGACCAGGATGACGCGGATGCCCTCGGCTCGCAGTACGCGGCAGGCCTGAGTCCCGGAGTAGTCGAACTCGGCCGCCTGGCCGATGACGATCGGCCCGGAGCCGATCACGAGCACGGAGGTGATGTCGTCGCGCTTGGGCATGTCTCAGGCGTCCTTCTGGTCGTCGCGCTCCGCCGCGCGGCCGACGTGCTCGAGCACGACCTCGCGGAAGCGGTCGAAGAGGTAGGTGGAGTCGTGCGGGCCGGCGGCCGCCTCGGGGTGGTATTGCACCGAGAAGGCCGGGATGTCGAGCGCCCGCAGGCCCTCGACCACCTGGTCGTTGAGGCCCACGTGGCTCACCTCGACGCGGCCGAAGCCGGCGGGGCTGTCCACGACGCCCTCGACGGGCGCGTCGACGGCGAAGCCGTGGTTGTGGGCGGTGATCTCGATGCGGCCGGTCTGCTTGTCGAGCACCGGCTGATTGATGCCGCGGTGGCCGAAGGGCAGCTTGTAGGTGCCGAAGCCGAGGGCGCGGCCGAGCAGCTGGTTGCCGAAGCAGATGCCGAAGAAGGGCGTCCCGTCCTTCAGGACGTCCTGCAGCAGGCTCACGTGGGCGTCGCTCGCGGCGGGGTCGCCGGGGCCGTTGGAGTAGAACACCGCGACGGGGTCCAGGGCGCGCAGCTCGTCGATCGTCGTCGACTGCGGCAGCACGTGCACCTCGAAGCCGCGCTCGGCGAGGTGGCGCAGCGTCGAGGCCTTCACGCCCAGGTCGAGCACCGCGAGGCGCCCGATGCTCTCGCCGACGGCGGGCACGACCATCGCCTCGTCGACCGAGACCTCCGCCGACAGGCTGCGGCCGCTCATCGCCGCGCTCGCGCGGACCTCCGCGAGCTGGGCGTCGGGGTCGAGGGCCGCGTCGTCGCCGGAGAAGATCCCCGCGCGCATGACGCCCGCATCCCGCAGTCGGCGCGTCAGCGCGCGCGTGTCGATGCCGCTGATGCCCACGATGCCCTGGGCCTCGAGCTCGTCGTCGAGGCTGCGCTGCGCGCGGTGGTTCGAGACGATGCGCGAGGGGTCGCGGACGACGTAGCCGTCGACCCAGATGCGGCGGCTCTCCGGGTCCTCGTCGTTCATTCCCGTGTTGCCGATGTGCGGCGCGGTCTGCACGACGATCTGGCCGGCGTAGCTGGGGTCGGTCAGGGTCTCCTGGTAGCCGCTCATGCCGGTCGCGAAGACGGCCTCGCCGAGCGCGCGGCCGCGGGCGCCGTACGCGCGGCCCCGGTAGCGGGTGCCGTCCTCGAGCACGAGGTAGGCGGGAGCGTGGGTCACGAGGGGTGCCTTTCTGTCGGGGCGGGCGTCTCCGGCGATTCCTCGGGCGGGATGCTCGGCGCGAGCGTCGCCAGGGCGGCGAGCAGCTCGTCCGTGGCGTCGATCGCCCGAGCGTCGGTGACGCGGAAGTAGCTGTCGACCTCGGCGTCGCCGAGGCGCCAGGCGAGCATGACGAGCCCGCCCTCCTCGACGACTCGGTCGATGGTCCAGGTGGCGCGGCCCGAGCCGCGGACGTCCGCTCGGGCGACGAGCCAGGGCTCGCGACCGTCGATGGCGATGACGGCGCCCTCGGGGTGCACGGCGACCTCGCCGCGCGCGCGGAACCCGAGACCGTGCACCGCGACGCGGTCGAGCGGGTCGCCCGCGCGCGTCGTCGCGACGTACAGAACGGGCACGCGGATGCTCGCCTCGCCGATCGTCGCAGGAACGGGCCGCGGCGCGCCGATGTCGCCCTGCCGGGCCGCGCGCCGCCGCCAGCCGAGCAGCATGAGCGCGAGCGCCAGGAGGATGATGGCGACGATGATCGCGGTCGAGACGCCTCTATCCACGGGCGTCCTCCCGGAGGCCGGCCCAGGCGGCGACGACCTCGTCGGCGGGGCGGAGGTCGCCGTCGAGCACCGTGGCGACTCCCCCGTGGACGGTCGCGACGATGGTGCCGGCGAGCTCGACGCCCGTGTACGGCGTGTTCCTCGAGCGGCCGCGCAGATCGTCGGTCGACCAGGTGCGTCGGGCGGCGGGATCGACGAGCGTCACGTTCGCCGGCGCGCCCTCGGTGAGCGGGTCGGCGTAGCCGTCGAGGCGCCCGATGGCCGCGGGAGCGCTCGACATGACGCGGGCGAGATCCTCCCAGCCGAGCATCCCCGTCTCGATCATGGTCGTCTGCAGGACGGGCACGGCCGATTCCAGGCCGACCATGCCGAAGGCCGCCTCAGCCCACGTGCACTCCTTCGCCTCGGCGGGGTGCGGGGCGTGGTCGGTCGCGACGATGTCGATCGTGCCGTCGGCGAGCGCCTCGCGCAGGGCGCGCACGTCGTCGTCGCGGCGCAGCGGCGGGTTGACCTTGAAGCGGGCGTCGTAGCCGCGCGCGAGGTCCTCGGTGAGCAGCAGGTGGTGCGGGGTGACCTCCGCGGTCACGGCGATGCCGCGGGCCTTCGCCCAGCGGATCACCTCGACGCTGCCCGCGGTCGAGAGGTGGCAGACGTGCAGGCGCGCTCCCGTGTGCTGGGCGAGGAGGACGTCGCGGGCGATGATCGACTCCTCGGCGACGGCGGGCCAGCCGGCGAGGCCGAGCTCGCCCGAGAGCGCGCCCTCGTTCATCTGGGCGCCCTCGGTCAGGCGGGGCTCCTGCGCGTGCTGGGCGATGACGCCGTCGAAGGTCGCGACGTACTCGAGCGCGCGGCGCATGAGGAGCGCGTCGTGGACGCACCTCCCGTCGTCGCTGAAGACGCGCACGCTCGCGCGCGACCGCGCCATCGCGCCGATCTCGCTCAGCCGCTCGCCCTCGAGGCCGACGGTGACCGCGCCGATCGGGCGCACGGTCGCGTACCCGTGCTGCAGGCCCAGAGCGTGCACCTGCTCGACGACGCCCGCGGTGTCGGCGACGGGCGAGGTGTTCGCCATCGCGAAGACGGCGGTGAAGCCGCCCGCGGCCGCGGCTCGGGTTCCGGTGAGCACCGTCTCGCTGGCCTCGCCCCCGGGCTCGCGCAGGTGGGTGTGGAGGTCGACGAGGCCGGGGAGCGCGACGAGGCCGTCGGCGTCGATCACGCGCTCGTCGAGCTCGGGGGTCAGGCGGCCCGTCGCGGCGATCCGGCCGCCGCGGATCCGGATATCCTCCCGCGTCTCGCCCAGGAGGGTCGCGCCGCGGATCAGCAGACCGGTCATGCCCGCTCCTCCGACGATCCGGCGACGAGGAGGTAGAGCACTGCCATGCGGATGAACACCCCGTTCGTGACTTGAGCGAGCACCGTCGACGCCGAAGAGTCGGCGGCCGCGGACGAGATCTCCAGCCCCCGATTCATCGGGCCGGGGTGCATCACCATCGTATCGGGGCCGAGGAGGGCGAACCGCTCGGCCGTGAGCCCCCACTCGCGCGCGTACTCGCGGCCGGAGGGGAAGAAGGCGGCGTGCATGCGCTCCTGCTGGATGCGCAGCATCATGACGACGTCGGGGCCGAGCGCGAGCGCCGGCTCGAGGTGCTCGTGCACCGTGACGGGCCAGGTCTCGACGCCGCTCGGCAGGAGCGTGCGGGGCGCGACGAGGTGCACCTCGGCGCCGAGCGTCGACAGCAGCCACACGTTCGAGCGCGCGACCCGCGAGTGCACGACGTCGCCGACGATGACGACGCGTATCCCGGCGAGGTCGCGCTCGCGGGAGTCGGCGCCGTAACGCCGCTGCCGCATCGTGAAGGCGTCGAGGAGCGCCTGCGTCGGGTGCTCGTGCGTGCCGTCGCCGGCGTTGAGCACGTGCGCGTCGATCCAACCGGCGTGGGCGAGCAGGTGGGCGGCGCCCGAGCCGTGGTGCCGCACGACGATCGCGTCGGCGCCCATCGCCTGCAGCGTCTGCGCGGTGTCCTTGAGGCTCTCGCCCTTGGAGACGCTCGAGCCCTTCGCGCTGAAGGTGATGACGTCGGCGCTCAGGCGTTTGGCGGCCGACTCGAACGACAGGCGCGTGCGCGTGGAGTCCTCGAAGAACAGGTTGACGACCGTCTTCCCGCGCAGAGTCGGCAGCTTGCGCACCTCGCGGTCGGCGGTCCGTGCCATGTCCTCCGCGATGTCGAGGATGCTCACGGCCGTCGCGCGGTCGAGGTCGCGAGTGCTCAGAAGATGCTTCACGGCTCGATCGTCACCTCCTCGACGCCGTCGACGTCGGCGAGTCTCACGCTCACGCGCTCGCTCATCGAGCTCGGGAGGTTCTTGCCGACGAAGTCGGCGCGGATGGGCAGCTCCCGGTGGCCGCGGTCGACGAGAACCGCGAGGCGCACGGCCCGGGGCCGGCCGTGGTCGGCGAGGGCGTCGAGCGCGGCGCGCACGGTGCGGCCCGAGTAGAGCACGTCGTCCACGAGGACGACGATCGCGTCGTCGATGCCCTCGTCGGGGATGCGCGTCGGTGCGGGCGCCCGCGTCGGCGTGCGGGCGAGGTCGTCGCGGTAGAGCGTGATGTCGAGCGAGCCGACGCTCGAGGTGCCCGGCTCGATCTCATCGACGATTCGCTGGATCCGCTCGGCGAGAACCGTGCCTCGCGTCGGGATGCCGAGGAAGACGAGCCGGCCATCGCCCCGCCGGGATTCCAGCACCTCATGGGCGATGCGGCGCAGAGCGCGCGTGATGTCAGCGTCGTGGAGCACGATGCGTGCTGTCACTCCTGACCTCCTTCCCCGACTCACAGGACGGTGCTTAAAGCAGGTCGAACGTGCTCAGTCTAGCGGGTCAGCTCCAGCGCTTGAGCAGGGCCCTCTCCCCCAGACCGACGAGGGCGTCGGAGGTCTTGCCGAGGATCGCCAGGAGCAGGATCGCGAGGAAGATGCGGTCGGTGCGACCGTTGTTCGCCGAGTCGGTGAGCAGGAAGCCGAGACCCATCGAGGAGGCCAGCAGCTCGGCCGCCACGAGGAACAGCCACGCCTGCGCGAGAGCGAGCCGCAGACCGGAGATGACGGACGGCACGACGGCCGGCAGCTGCACCGTCGTCAGGAGCGACAGACGTCCGAGCCCGAAAGCGCGCCCGGCCTCGACGAGGTGGGGGTCCACGTGACGGAGCGCGGCCGAGACCGTCGTGTAGACGGGGAACGCGGCGCCGATCGCGATGAGCGTGATCTTGGGCGTCTCGAAGATGCCGAGGAACACCGTGAGCAGCGGCAGCCACGCGAGCGACGGCACGGCTCGGATCGCGCCGAGCGTGGGCGCGAGCATCCGGTCGGCGACCCCCGAGAGCCCGACGACCGCACCGAGCGCGAGACCGATGCTCGCGCCGATCGCGAAGCCCAGGAGCACGCGCTGGAGCGAGATGAGGATGTACGTGCCGAGCAGGCCCTGATTCGCGAGCTCGACCCCTGCACCCACGACCTGCGCGGGCGACGGCAGGAGGTAGTCGGGGATCGGCGTCAGCTCGGACGCGAGCAGCCAGACGAGGAGAAGGACGCCCGGAACCACGAGTCCGAGCAGGACGGTGCCGACGCTCACGCGACCGGCCCCTCCACGGCCCAGGCCCGTCCCCGCGGCGGAGAACCCTTCGAATCCGGCCCAGCCGAACAGCGTCACCCGACGGCCGGCGTTCGCACGTTCCCCGTCGGCCGGTTCTCGCGACGCGGCTTCGCGCCCCTCCGTGGTGGAGGGGCGCGAGACCGGAGCGCCGCCGCGCTCGTCGAAGCTCATGCTCAGCCGACCTCGTCCGGGTCGGCGGCCGTGGCGAACTCGTCGTTGAAGAGCGACTCGAGCGCCGCATCGATCTGCTCCTGGCCGGCGACGTCGCCGCTCTCGACGAAGATCGGGCCGATGATCTCGAGAACGTCGCGCTGAGCGTCGCCGGGGACGTTGTCGATATCGATCACGGTGCGCTCGATCGTGGCTTCGGCGATCGCGACGTCGATGCCCGCGACCTCGGCGAGGATCGCCGCGGTCTCCTCCGGGTTCTCCAGCGCCCAGGCGCGCGCCTTCTCGTAGGCGTTCACGACGAGCTGCGCGAGGTCGGGGTGGTTGGTGATGAAGTCCTCTGTGGCGTTGAGGAAGCCGTAGGAGTTGAAGTCGACGTTGTCGTAGATGATCTCGGCGGCGCCGTTCGCGACGGAGGTCGACAGCAACGGGTCGAGGCCCGACCACGCCTCGACGGCGCCGGTCTCGAGGGCCGTCTTGCCGTCGGCGTGCTGCAGGTTCTGCAGGTTGATGTCGGAGAGCGACAGGCCCGCCTCCTGCAGCGCCTGCAGGAGGAAGAAGTACGGGTCGGTGCCCTTCGTGGCGGCGACCGTGCGGCCGGCGAGGTCGGAGACCTCATCGATGTCGGAGCCGGTCGGCACGAGGATCGCGGACCAGTTGGGCTGCGTGTAGATGTCGATCACCTGGATGGGGCTGCCGTTCGACCGCGCGAGGAGCGCGGCCGAGCCGGCGGTCGAGCCGACGTCGATGGCGCCGGCGCGCAGCGCCTCGTTGGCCTTGTTCGAGCCGGCCGACTGGACCCACGTGACGGTGACGTCGTCGCCGAGCTGGTCCTCCAGCCAGCCCTGCTCCTTGATGATGAGGCTCAGCGGGTTGTAGGTCGCGAAGTCGAGCGTCAGCTCGGTCGATGACCACTCTGCGCCCTCGGTCGGCCCAGGAGCAGCGGCCCCCTCCCCCGCGACGCAGCCGGTCATGGCCATGGCCGCCGCGGCGAGCGTCGCGGTGAGCAGGGTCAGACGGGAGCGGGTGGTCATCGTGGTGCCTTTCGGTTGTCGGTCGAGCGACCGGCGGTGGTGGTGTGGGGTGGGATGGTGCGGTCGTGCGGTCTAGCGGTCGTGGTGGCTCGGGACCCCGAGGGCGTCGAGCAGCTGCGCCCGGAGGCGCGCGAGCACCGTCGAGGCGCGGTCGCGCGGGCGCGTGCCGGGGACCTCGAGGATGCGGCTGATGGTCGCGCCCGGGCGGTCGAAGCGCGTGCCCAGGAGGACGATGCGATCGGCGAGGGTGAGCGCCTCGTCGACGTCGTGCGTCACCAGCACGATGGTCGTGGGCTCGGCGCGGTGGATGTCCACGAGGAGGTCCTGCATCGTCAGGCGCGTGAGCGCGTCGAGGGCGCCGAACGGCTCGTCGAGCAGGAGGACCCCCGGGTTGCGGGCGAGCGCGCGGGCGAGGGAGACGCGCTGGGCCATGCCGCCGGAGATCTGGCGAGGCTTCAGGTCGGCGGCGTGCGAGAGCTGGACGAGCTCGAGTAGCTGGGCGACGCGGGCGCGACCGACGGCGCGGTCGGTGCCGCGCGGGAGACCCAGCTCGATGTTGCGAGCGACGGTGCGCCACGGCAGAAGCCGGGGCTCCTGGAACGCGACGGCGCAGCGCTGGTCGGCGGCGGCGATCCGCGTGCCGTCGATCGTGAGCGTGCCCGACGTCGGGCGGTCGAGACCGGAGATCTGCCGCAGCAGCGTGGACTTGCCGCAACCGGAGGGACCGAGGAGCGCGACGATCTCACCGGGGGCGATCTTCAGCTCGACGTCGCGCAGCACGAGCCTCTCGGGCTCGCCCGGCGCTCCCGGGAAGGAGCGGCCGACGCCGTTGAGCGACACCGGCAGGGCCGGGGTCGTCTGCGCGGGAGCGATCGCGGTCGAGGTCATGCGTTTCACGGTACGGATGCCTCGTGACCGTGACAAAGGCGGTCGCAACGCGGGGAAACGCGACGACACACGGCGTCACATTCCGTCGCGATGACGCCCCGCGGATCCGCCCCGGTGGCAGTGCCCCCGTCGCGTCGCGGGCGCGCCGCTAGGAGGCCGAGCGGTGCAGGTCGTCGGCGATCGCGCCGAGCACGCCGTTGACGAAGCCCGACGACTCGTCGGTGGAGAGCACGGTCGCGAACTCCACCGCCTCGTCGATCGCGACCGCCGCGGGCACGTCGGGGTTGTGCACGAGCTCCCACACCGCGACGCGCAGGATGGCGCGGTCGACGGCGGGCATGCGGCCGAGGGTCCATCCGACGGCGTGCGATTCGATCAGCCGGTCGATCGCGACCGCGTTGTCGGCGACGCCGCGCACGATGTCATAGGCGTACGGCCAGCTCGACGAGCGCTGCGGCTGGGCGGCCGCCCGCTCGCCCTCCTCGCGGAGGATCTCGTCGAGCGACGACTGCCGGACGTCGGCGATGAAGAGCATGTCGAGGGCCCGCTTGCGGGCCTTCGTGCGGGCGCCCACCTACTCGGTGACGCGGCCGAGGTAGTCCCCGGATCGCGTGTCGACCTTGACCTTGGTGCCGGTCTCGAGGAAGAGGGGCACCTGGATCTCATAGCCGGTCTCGACCGTCGCGGGCTTGGTGCCGCCGGTCGAGCGGTCGCCCTGCAGGCCCGGCTCGGTGTAGGTCACCTCGAGCACGACCGAGGCGGGCAGCTCGACGTAGAGCGCCTCGCCCTCGTGCATCGCGATCGTGACCATCTGATTCTCGAGCATGAAGTTCTTGGCGTCGCCGACGATCGCGGCCGGAACCGTGACCTGGTCGTAGTCCGTGGTGTCCATGAAGACGAAGTCGGCGCCGTCCTGGTACAGGTACTGGTAGTCGCCGCGATCGACGGTCGCGAAGTCGACCTTGAGTCCGGCGTTGAAGGTCTTGTCGACGAGCTTGCCCGAGCGGACGTTGCGCATCTTGGTGCGCACGAACGCGCCCCCCTTGCCGGGCTTGACGTGCTGGAACTCGACCACGTTCCAGAGCTGCCCGTCGATGCTGAGAACGCTGCCGTTCTTGATGTCGTTCGTCGTGGCCATGAGCGTTGGGGTATCCGTTTCCGTGCTGGTCTCGACGTGGGTGCACGCCGACGTGGAAGTCTAGTCGAGACCTAGAGCGCGCCGGTGATGCGGGCGAGAGCGAGGCGGTACGAGCCGAATCCGAAGCCCGCGATGACGCCCGTCGCGACGCCCGAGATGACGCTCGTGTGCCGGAACTCCTCGCGGGAGTGCGGGTTCGACAGGTGGACCTCGATGAGCGGGAGCCCCGCCTTCGTCACGAGCGCGGCCGCGTCGCGCAGCGCGTACGAGTAGTGCGTGAAGGCCGCGGGGTTGAGAATGACGGCGCTGCCGGTGTCGACGGCCTCGTGCAGCCAGCCGATCAGCTCGGCCTCGTCGTTCGTCTGCCGTAGGTCCAGGGCGACCCCCTCGGGCGCGGCGCCCGCGAGCTCGGCGCGCAGGTCGTCGAGCGTCCCGGTGCCGTACACGTCGGGCTCGCGCGTGCCGAGCCGGTTGAGGTTCGGCCCGTTGAGCACGAGCACGCGACCGGGGCGGGGGGCGGGGTCGGTCATGCGCTCACTGTACCGAGCAGCGAGGCCGGGGGACGCCCGGTCACTCCCCCACCTCCTGGTAGGCGGCGAACAGCATCGACTCGTCGGTGCCGTTGAGCACGCGGGGCCGCCCGATGTCGTCGAGGATGATGAAGCGCAGCATCCCGGCGCGGGCCTTCTTGTCGCGCTGCATCGTGGCGAGGAGCGTCTTCCAGCGCCCGAGCGGGTAGCTCGTCGGCAGCGTGAGCGAGGCGAGGATGCGCCGCGTGCGGTCGACGGCCTCCGCCGGCAGCGAGCCGGCGAGGTGCGAGAGCTCGGCGGCGAAGACCATCCCGATCGCGATCGCGGCGCCGTGCCGCCAGCGGTAGCGCTCCGCGTGCTCGATCGCGTGCCCGAGCGTGTGGCCGTAGTTCAGGATCTCGCGGAGGCCCTGCTCGGTGAAGTCGTCGCTCNCGGTCGCGATCGTCACATCGGCCTCGAGCAGATCGAGGATGACGGGGTCGGCGATGAACCCCGCCTTCGCGACCTCGGCGAACCCGGCGAGGATCTCGTTCTGCGGCAGGCCGTCCAGGAGGTCGAGATCGACGATGACGGCGCGCGGCGCGTAGAAGGCGCCGACGAGGTTCTTGCCCTCCGCGGTGTTGATGCCGGTCTTCCCGCCGACGGCGGCGTCGACCATGCCGAGCACGGTCGTGGGAACCTGGATGAGCGGGACGCCGCGCAGCCACGTGGCGGCCACGAACCCGGCGAGGTCGGTGGTCGCGCCGCCGCCGAGCCCGAGCACGGCATCCGTTCTCGTGAAATCGGTCTGGCCCATGACCTGCCAGCAGAAGGCGGCGACCTCGACGCGCTTGGCGCCCTCGGCGTCGGGGACCTCGGCGAGGAGCACTTCGATGCGCCCCGCGAGCTGCTCACGCAGGCGCTCGGCGACGGGCGCGAGCGGCGGGGCGTGCACGACGAGTATCTTCGCGACGGTCGGCGGCAGGTGCGCGTCGATCGTGCCGATGAGCCCGCGGCCGACCGTGATCGCGTAGGGGTCGACGCCCGCGACCTCGATGACGGTGGGGGCGGTGCCGGTGTCGGTGCTCATGCGGGGTCTCCTGCGGGGTCGGGATTCTCGCGCACGGTCGCCCAGTCGGCGATCTCCGCGGCGATGCGGTCGATGGGGCGGGTCGAGGTGTCCCAGACGGCTGCGGCGAGCCGCTCGTACACGGGGCGGCGCCGCTCGACGAGCGCGACCCAGGCCTCCACGCTCGCGCTGAGCGGCCGGGAGCTCTTCTCGAGGCGCCCGGCGACGGCGTCGGGCGTCGCGGTGAGAAGGACGACCGGGAGCCCGGAGAGCTGCGCCTGCGTGTCGGGGTCGAGCACGGCTCCCCCGCCGAGCGAGACGACGGCGCGGTGCCGGAGGGCGTCGGCGACAGCGGCGCGCTCGAGCGCGCGGAAGTGCGGCTCGCCGTGCTCGGCGAAGATCTCGGGGATGGGCCCGTGCGCGGCCGCCACGACCTTGTCGGTGTCGATCACCGGCAGGTCGAGGATGCGCGCGACGCGCCGGCCGACGCGGGACTTGCCGGCGGCCGGCGGTCCGATGAGCACGACGGCGGGCACGCCGGGGGCGGCGCCGACGCTCTCAATCACGCGGCTTCACTCCCCCGTGCTGACGGCGGTCGCGAGGTTCCCGGGCATCGCGGCGAGGTAGCCCTCGAGGTTGCGGCGGGTCTCGGCGACGGAGTCGCCGCCGAACTTCTCCAGCACGGCCTCGGCGACGACGAGCGCGACCATGGCCTCGGCCACGACGCCGGCCGCGGGCACGGCGCACACGTCGGAGCGCTGGTGATGGGCGGGGGCGGCGTCGCCCGTCGCGACGTCGATCGTGCGCAGGGCGTGGGGCACCGTCGCGATCGGCTTCATGCCCGCGCGGACGCGGAGCACCGTGCCGGTGGACATGCCGCCCTCCGTGCCGCCGGCGCGGTCGCTCACGCGCTCGATGAGGCCGTCGCCGACGACGAGCTCGTCGTGGGCCGCCGAGCCGCGGCGCCGGGTGGTCTCGAAGCCGTCGCCGACCTCGACGCCCTTGATGGCCTGGATGCCCATGAGCGCGGCGGCGAGCCTCGCATCGAGTCGGCGGTCCCAGTGGACGTACGATCCGAGACCCGGGGGCACTCCGTAGGCGAGCACCTCGACGACGCCGCCGAGCGTGTCGCCGGTCTTGTGGGCGTCGTCGACCTCGGCGACCATCCGCTCGCTCGTCTCGGGATGCAGGCAGCGCAGCGGGTCGGCATCGAGGCGGTCGACGTCGTCGGGCCGCGGCAGCGGCGCGCCGTCGGGCACCCGGACGGGGCCGATCGAGAGCGTGTGGCTCACGAGACGGATTCCGAGCTCGCCGAGGAACGCGCGCGCGACGGCCCCGAGGGCGACGCGGGCGGCGGTCTCGCGCGCGCTCGCGCGCTCGAGGACGGGGCGCGCCTCGTCGAAGCCGTACTTCTGCATGCCGACGAGGTCGGCGTGGCCGGGCCGGGGGCGCGTGAGCGGCGCGCCGCGCCCGCCCGAGAGCTCGGCCGGGTCGACCGGGTCGGGGCTCATGACGGTCGTCCACTTGGGCCACTCGGTGTTGCCGATGCGCAGTGCGACGGGGCTGCCCATCGTGCGGCCGTGCCGCACGCCGCCGGAGATCGAGAGCTCGTCCTGCTCGAACTTCATGCGCGCGCCGCGGCCGTACCCGAGCTTGCGGCGCTGCAGGTCGGTCTGGATGGCCTCGCGCGTCACCGGAACATCGGCGGGCAGGCCCTCGATGACGGCGATGAGCTCGGGTCCGTGGGATTCTCCGGCGGTCAACCAGCGCAGCATGGCTCCATCCTCCCACGCAGCGGATGGGGCTCCGGTCACGCGAGCGCGGCCGCCATCGCGGTCTCGACCTCCGCCTCGCGGTCGAGCGGATGCTCGGTCTGACCCGAGACGAAGAACCGCACCTGGCGCACCGCCTGGTGCAGCAGCATGTCGCGGCCCGAGGCGACGCGACCTCCGGCCTCGAGCCACTGCGCCGCGAGCGGGCCCGGCCAGGGGTGGTAGGTCACGTCGAGCGCAACGGCCTCGCGCCGCGCGCTCTCCGGAAGGTCATCCGTGAGCTCGACGCCGTTGGGGAGCGTCCAGGCCACGACGTCGGCGCCCTCGACGACGTACGCCAGCTGGTCGAGTCGCACGGCGTCCAGCTCGAGCATCAGCTCCTCCGCGAGGTCGCGCAGCCCGCCCGCTCGCGCGGGCTCGCGGACCGCGACGGTGACCGAGCGGAGGCCGAGCCCGTCGAGCGCGACGAGCACCGAGCGTGCGGTGGCTCCGGCGCCCGCGATCACGGCGTGCTCGGCCCTCTCGAGGCCGGCGTCGCGCAGCGCGCGCTCGACCCCGGCGACGTCGGTGTTGCGCACGATGCGCCGTCCGTCGTCCGCGAGCAGCAGCGTGTTGGCGGCGCCCGTGAGTGCGACGATCCGGTCGCACTCGTCCGCCAGGCGCGCCAGCTCGTCCTTGAGCGGCATCGTCGCCGAGATGCCGCGCCACGAGCCATCGAGTCCGTCGACGAAGCCGCGCAGCTCGTGCTCGCGCACCTCGTGCCGCTCGTAGACCCAGTCGAGCCCGAGCGCCCGGTAGGCGGCGGCGTGCAGCGCTGGGGAGAGGGAGTGCGCGATCGGCGAGCCGACGACGGCGAGACGGCGGATGCTCATCCGCTAGTCGCAGTACACGGTGCGGTTCTCCTCCGAGGAGTTGCACCACTCCTGCAGCTGACGCACGGCCGCCTCGTGCTGCGCGAGCGTCTCGGAGAAGACCGTCTCGCCGGTGGCGAGATTCACGGTCACGAAGTAGAGCCAGTCCCCCTCGGGCGGGGCGGCGGCGGCCTCGAGCGCGGCGTCGCCGGGGGCGCCGATCGGTCCGACGGGCAGTCCGGGGTTGGCGTAGGTGTTGTAGGGGTTCGACGCGTCGGCCCGCTCGGCGTCGGTCGTGAAGACCGAGTCGAAGTCCTGCGTGCCGTAGTGCACGGTCGCGTCGCTCTGGAGGAGCATCCCCTCGTCGATGCGGTTCGTGAACACGCGCGCGACCCGACCGAAGTCCTCCAGGTCGCCGCCCGCTTCGCGCTGCACGACCGATGCGAGCGTGAGCACGCGGTACCGGTCCTCCGGCGCGACGCCCAGGGCGTCCAGCCGCGCCGTCATCTCACTCACGAGGCGCTCGATGACCTGCTCGGCCGTGACCCCGGGGTCGAAGGTGTAGGTGGCCGGGAACAGGTAGCCCTCGATCGACGGCGCCTCCGCCGGCACGCCGTAGCGCGTCGGGTCGGCCACCGCGGCCTGGAAGTCCTCCACCGGCAGGCCCGTCCCGAGAGCCAGCAGCTCGAGCGTGCTGCTCAGCACCTCGCCCTCGCGGATCAGGACCGTGCTCTCCACCCGGTTGGCGGGGTCGAGGAGCGCATCGAGAGCCGACTGCGCCGACATCTCGCCCTGCAGCGCGTAGGTGCCGGGCTGGAAGGCGATGGACGAGTCGGCCAGGAGGAGGTCGTAGAAGGCGCTGAAGCTCATCGTGACGCCCGCGTCCTGCAGGGTGAGCGCGATGTCCTCGCCGATGTCGCCGGGCCGGATGGTGACGAGGACCTCCTCCCCGTTCCCCTCGCCCTCGTAGTCGTCGGGCAGCTCGATGCCGAGCACCTCGCGGATCTGCGGCTCGAAGTTCGACCACGCGAACCATGCGGAGCCGGCGCCGAGGCCCAGCAGGAGGGCGATGATGCCGATGACGACAGGAGCGCGACCGCTGCGACGGCGGGCGGGGCGATCGAAGCCGGAGCGCCGGGCGCGCCGGGTGGCGGGTGCAGCGTCGGGCTCGGGAGCGGTGGCGGAGCGGGCGCCGCGGCGGTCGGAGTCGGGCTGGGTGGCGAAGATCTCGGCCCAGGTGTCGTCGTCGTTGTTCGTCACGGTGCGGGGGGACCTCCGTCGGGATCCACGATCGTGCCGGGAGCCTCGCCCCGCGACTTCTCGTGGTCGAGCGCGTGCTGGAGCAGGATAACAGCGGCCACCTGGTCCACGACGGACCGCGAGTTCCTCGCATTCCTGCCGGAGTCGCGCAGCGCGCGCGCGGCCGTGACGGTCGTGAGCCTCTCGTCGACGAGCCGCACGGGAGTCTCGGGCATCGCGGTCGCGAGCTGCGCCGCGACCTGCCTCGAGTCCTCCGTCGAGGCGGTGTCGGCGCCGCTCAGCGACAGCGGGAGGCCGACGACCACCTCGATCGCCTCGTGCTCGAGAACGAGGCGGCGGATGCTCTCCACGACGTCGTCGCGGCGCGCGAGCGTCTCAACAGGCGTCGCGAGGATCCCGTGGTGATCGCTGCGGGCGACCCCCACTCGCGCCTTCCCGACGTCGACGCCCAGGCGCACCCCCACCCGCACGATCAGCCGCGGAGCTCGCGCAGCACGGCCTCGAGCGCCGCGGGGATCGCCGACGGGTCGGTTCCGCCGCCCTGGGCGAGGTCGTCCTTGCCGCCGCCTCCGCCGCCGAGCACGCCGGAGGCGGTGCGGGCGAGCGCGCCCGCCTTCGCTCCGGCCTCGCGCGCGGCCGGCGTGGTGGCGACGATGACGGTCGCCTTGCCGCCGACCTCGGCCGCGAGCACGACGACGGCCGGCTGCGCGGCGAGCCGCTCGCGCACGCTCGTCGCGAGCGAGCGCACGTCGTCGGCGGAGCCGAGCGCGCCGAGGTGCTCGGCCACCACGGTGTACGCGCCGACGCTCGTGGCCGACTGGGCCAGGGCGGGGACGCGCTCGCTGAGGCGGCTGGCTTCGAACTGGGCGATCTTCTTCTCGGCGGACTTCAGCTGCGCGCTCAGGTCGGCGATGCGCTCGGCGAGCTGATCGCGCGGGGTCTTGAGGCTGCTCGTGAGCTGCTGGACGAGCGCGCGCTCGGCCGCGAGCTCGCGGAAGGCCTCGAGGCCGACGAGCGCCTCGACGCGGCGGTTGGTCGATCCGACGCTCGACTCGCTCACGAGGCTGATCATGCCGATCTCGGCCGAGGCGCCGACGTGGGTGCCCGCGCAGAGCTCGCGCGACCAGGGGCCGCCGATGTCGACGACGCGCACGGTGTCGCCGTACTTCTCGCCGAAGAGCGCCATCGCCCCGAGCGACTTCGCCTCGTCGAGCGCCATGATGCGGGTGTCGACCGGGAGGTTGTCCCGCACGGCGATGTTGCTGATCTCCTCGATCTCGCTGCGCGTGGCGGCGCTGAGGGCCTGGTTCCAGCTGAAGTCCAGTCGCATGTAGCCGGCCTTGTTGTACGAGCCCGACTGGTGGGCGTCGTGCCCGAGCGTCTGGCGCAGCGCGGCGTGGATCACGTGCGTCGCGGAGTGCGCCTGCGTCGCCGAGCGGCGGTAGACGGGGTCGACCTGGGTGCGCGCAGGGTCGCCGACGTGCACCTCGCCCGAGCGCACCTGCACGGTGTGGCTGATGAGGCCCTTGACGGGCTTCTGCACGTCGAGCACCTCGAGGTCGAAGCCGGTGCCGACGATCGCGCCCTCGTCGCTGTCCTGTCCGCCCGACTCCGCGTACAGGGTGGTCTCGGCGAGGATGACCTCGGCGATGTCGCCCGCCTGAGCGAGGGGCACGCTCTGGCCGCCGACGAGGATGCCGAGCACGGTCGTCTCGGTCTCGAGCTCGTCGTAGCCGAGGAAGGCCGTCTCGCCGGCCGCACGGAACGCGCCGTAGACGCTCAGATCGGCGAGGGCGCCCTTCTTCGACTTGGCGTCGAGCTTCGCGCGCGTGCGCTGCTCGGTCATGAGCCGGTCGAACTCGGCGCGGTCGACGGTGAGGCCGTTCTCCTCCGCCATCTCCAGCGTGAGATCGAGCGGGAAGCCGAAGGTGTCGTGCAGCTGGAAGACCGTGTCGCCCGGCAGGGTGCTCGCGCCTGCCGCGGTGGTCTGCGCGACGGCGAGGTCGAGGATCGTCGTGCCGGCCGCGAGCGTGCGCAGGAAGGCCTCCTCCTCGCCGAGCGCGAGGCGCGAGACGCGGTCGTAGTGCTCCGTGATCTCCGGGTAGGCGGCGCTCATCGCGTCGCGCGAGGCGGCGAAGAGCACCTCGAAGCTCGGCGCGTCGACCCCGAGAAGGCGCATGGCGCGGATGCTCCTTCGGAGCAGGCGGCGCAGGATGTACCCCCGCCCCTCGTTGCCGGGTGCGACGCCATCGGTCATGAGCATGAGGCTCGAGCGCACGTGGTCGGCGATGACGCGCATCCGCACGTCGTCGCCGTGGTCGGCGCCGTATCGGCGACCGGACATGGCGGATGCCGCGTCGAGGACGGGTCGCACCTGGTCGATCTCGTACATGTTCTCGACGCCCTGGGTGAGGAAGGCGACGCGCTCCATGCCCATGCCGGTGTCGATGTTCTTGTTCGGCAGCTCGCCGAGGATCTCGAAGTCGTTCTTGCCGGTGCCCTCGCCGCGGAGGTACTGCATGAAGACGAGATTCCAGATCTCGACGTAGCGGTCGTCGTCGGTCGCGGGGCCGCCGTCGACGCCGTAGGCGGGGCCGCGGTCGAAGAAGATCTCCGAGCACGGGCCGGCGGGGCCGGGCTGCCCGGTCGACCAGTAGTTGGTGTCCATGTCGAGCCGCTGGATGCGCTCGTCGGGCAGGCCCGCGATCTTCTTCCAGAGCGCGATCGCCTCGTCGTCGTCCTTGTAGACGGTGACCCACAGGTCCTTCTCCTGGAAGCCCAGGCCGCCATCGCTCTGCGAGGTCGTCAGCAGCTCCCAGGCGTAGCCGATCGCTCCCTCCTTGAAGTAGTCGCCGAACGAGAAGTTGCCGTTCATCTGGAAGAACGTGCCGTGGCGAGGGGTCTTCCCGACCTCCTCGATGTCGTTCGTCCGGATGCATTTCTGCACGCTCGTTGCCCGCGGGTACGGCGCGGGCACGACCCCGGTGAGGTACGGCACGAACGGCACCATGCCGGCGACCGTGAAGAGGAGCGTCGGGTCGTCGCTGACGAGCGAGGCGGAGGGGACGACGGTGTGGCCGCGAGTTCCGAAGAAGTCGAGCCAGCGGCGCTGGATGTCGGCGGTCTGCATGGAGGTTCGAGGAGTCCTGTGATCAGTGGGGCGTGAACGTGCCGGGTACGGCGCGTCGCCCCGATGGGGGGCGCGGATGCCCGGCGAGGGTCTTAGGAGCGGCGCTCGAGGTCGGCGATCGTCGCCTCGGCCTCGGCGACGGCCGCGCGGAGCTCGGCCTCGCGCTGCCGGTACCCGTCGAGGACGGCCTCACCGAACCCGCGCGCCTTCGCGTCGACCTCGTCGAGGAACTGGCGGCCCTGGGGCGACTTCTCGACCCGGTGGGCGGCGAAGAATCCGATGGTGATGCCGATGACGAGCCAGACGGCGTTTCTCATGGGGGTCTCCCTCAACTGCGGCGGCGGCGGCCCGGGGTGCCGGGCGCGGTTCCACCTTAGCGCCGGTGCCGGAACGCCGAACGGGGGCCCGGCGTGCGCCGGACCCCCGTTCGTTCGCTCCTGCGGAGCGGCCGGTTCTATCGAGCCGCGTAGTACTCGACGACGAGCTGGACCTCGCAGGTCACGGGGACCTCGGAGCGCTTCGGGCGGCGCACGAGGCGCGCCTGGAGCTTGTCGAGCTCGACATCCAGGTAGGCCGGGACCTTGGGGAGGACGTCGACGTGACCGCCGGCCGCGGCGACCTGGAACGGCTCCATCGACTCGCTCTTGGGCTTGACGTGGATGAGCTGCTCGGGCTTCACGCGGAAGGACGGGCGGTCGACGATCTTGCCGTCGACGAGGATGTGGCGGTGCACGACCATCTGGCGGGCCTGCGCCGTGGTGCGGGCGAAGCCGGCGCGCAGGACGAGGGCGTCGAGACGCATCTCGAGGAGCTCGACGAGGTTCTCACCGGTCAGGCCGGCGGTGCGGCGGGCCTCCTGGAAGATGATGCGCAGCTGGGCCTCGCGGATGCCGTACTGGGCGCGGAGACGCTGCTTCTCGCGAAGACGGACGGCGTAGTCGCTGTCGGCCTTGCGCTTGGTGCGGCCGTGCTCGCCCGGAGCGTAGGGGCGCTTCTCGAGGTACTTGGCGGCCTTCGGGGTGAGGGCGATGCCGAGCGCGCGGGAGAGGCGGGTCTTGCTGCGGGTGCGTGACTTGGTGGACACGTTTTCCTTCCATGCTCGTGGCCGCGACTGTCACGGCTCACGGACGTACACCGCTCCGTCCGGTCCGAAACGCACGCCGAGGCGTTCCGGTGGAGACTGCGAGGGAGGGTGTGCCCATATCTGACGGGCCGGTAGAGCTTAGCAGACGGCCGCTCAGTCGCCCGAGCCGCGGCGTCCGCGGAGGATCGCGCGGAGTTTCTCCAGGCGCGCCGAGATCTCCCGCTCGTGACCGCGCTCGCTCGGCCGGTAGTACTCGGTACCGGCGAGCGGGTCGGGCAGGTGCTGCTGCTCGACGACGCCGATGGGCTCGTCGTGCGGGTAGACGTAGCCCTTCCCGTGGCCGAGGCGCTTCGCCCCGGGGTAGTGCGCGTCGCGCAGCGGCTTCGGGACGCGACCGATGCGGCCCGATCGGACATCCGCGATCGCCTCGTCGATGCCGCGGTACGCGGCGTTCGACTTCGGCGCGGTCGCGAGGTACACGACGGCCTCGGCGAGCGGGATGCGCCCCTCCGGCATGCCGATGAGCTGGACGGCCTGAGCGGCGGCGACCGCGATCGGCAGGGCCTGCGGGTCGGCGAGGCCGATGTCCTCCGAGGCCGAGATGATGACGCGGCGAGCGATGAAGCGCGGGTCCTCCCCCGCCTCGATCATGCGCGCGAGGTAGTGCAGCGCCGCATCGGGGTCGCTGCCCCTGATCGACTTGATGAAGGCGCTGATGACGTCGTAGTGCTCATCGCCGTTCTTGTCGTAGCGCAGGAGGGCGCGGTCGACGGCGGCGGCGACGATCTCCGCCGTGATGACCGGATGCTCGGCCGCGGTCGCGCCCTCGCTCGAGCCGCGATCGCTGGCCGCTGACTGCGCGGCCGCCTCGAGCGCGGTGAGGGCGCGACGGGCATCCCCCGAGGCCAGGCGGACGATCGCCTCCCGGGCCGCCGGCTCGAGGGCGACGGCACCCTTGAGCCCCCGCGGGTCGGCGACGGCGCGGTCGACGAGGGTGCCGAGGTCGTCGTCGGAGAGCTGCTCGAGGGTCAGCAGGAGCGAGCGGCTCAGCAGCGGCGCGATCACGGAGAACGACGGATTCTCGGTCGTCGCGGCGATGAGGATGACCCAGCCGTTCTCCACGCCCGGCAGGAGCGCATCCTGCTGCGCCTTCGTGAAGCGGTGGATCTCGTCGAGGAAGAGCACGGTGGAGGAGCCGTACAGGTCGCGGTCGGCGAGGGCCCGCTCCATGACCTCGCGCACGTCGCGCACGCCCGCGGTGATGGCCGACAGCTCGACGAAGCGGCGGCCCGACTGCCGGGCGATCGCCTGGGCGAGAGTCGTCTTGCCGGTGCCGGGCGGGCCCCAGAGGATCACCGAGACCGCGCTCGGGGCGCGGCCGTCGTCGCGGGCGAGGCTCACGAGCGGAGAGCCCGGCCCCAGGAGGTGCGACTGGCCCGCGACCTCGTCGAGGCGCGTCGGACGCATGCGCACCGCGAGGGGGACGGCGGCGGAGCCGAGCCCGGGGCGAGCATCCATGCGAAGGAGACTAGCGCCGCCCCCGGACAGCGAGTCGCCGCGGACGTCGGGCGGCGGAGTCGCGCTCGGCTAGAGTTCCCCACGGAAATCGACCTCGAGGAGGCCCGAGTGGCACGCAGCACGTCGACGAGCGAGCGCGAGGCGCGCGAGCGCCTGCGCCGGTACCAGGCGCGGCAGACCCTGCACGAGTCCCGCACCGCTCGCCGAGTGCGCGACAACATCGGCGCCGTGATCGCGCTCGTCGTGGTGGCCGCGGTCGCCACGATCGGCCAGATCGTCTACTTCAGCGCGGGTCCCGGTGCCCCGGAGCCCGTCGCGAGCGCCTCGCCCTCTCCCTCGTCCGGCGCGAGCGATGAGGCGGAGGGGGCCCAGCCGCCCTCCCCCGAGGTGAGCGAGTTCCGCGAGTGGTCGGGGACGATGACGATCAACGAGAGCATCCCTCTCGAGCTCACCCTCGACGGCATGGCGGCCCCGCAGGCCGTCGCGTCGTTCGTGCAGCTGACCCAGGACGGCTTCTACGACGGCCTCACCTGCCACCGGCTGACGACCTCGGGGATCTTCGTCCTGCAGTGCGGCGACCCCGTCGGCGACGGCACCGGGGGCCCCGACTACCGCTACGGCCCGATCGAGAACGCCCCGGCCGACGACGTCTACCCCGCAGGCACCCTCGCGATGGCGCGCCAGGGCGGCGACGGCGCGAGCATGGGCAGCCAGTTCTTCATCGTCTACGAGGAGTCCACGATCCCCTCCGACGCCGCGGGCGGATACACGGTCCTCGGCGAGATCACGGGCGGGCTCGAGGCCCTCATCGACGAGGTCGTCGCGGGCGGCGTCGAGGGCGGGGCGACGGATGGCCGCCCCGCGACCGCGGCGACGATCACCTCCATCACGATCGAGTAAGAATCACCGATCAGCGTCCGACCGCCTGATGGCCGGTCGGCCCGGTGCAATATGCTGAACAGCCGTCCGACCACCGAGGCCGTCGGACGCAGTCGATGAGGATGATGCGCCGTGGCAGTGAATGAGCAGACGACCGTGTGGGGCCGGGTCGATAAGACCGGCACCGTGTACGTGACCGATCGCGGCGTGGAGCGCGCCGTCGGGCAGTACCCCGACGGCTCGGCCGAGGAGGCTCTCGCCTACTTCACGCGCAAGTTCTCGGAGCTCGAGGGCCAGGTCCGGCTCGTGGAGCAGCGGGCCAAGGGCGGCGCCCCCGCCGCCGACGTCGCGAAGACCGTCGCGCACCTGACGCACGCGCTCGAGGAGGCGGCCGCGGTCGGCGACCTCGAGGCCCTCCGGACCCGACTCGCCGCGCTCAGCGGCACCGTCGAGAAGCTCACGGAGGAGCAGCAGGCCGAGCAGCGCGCGGCCGTGGCCGCCGCCGTCGAGCAGCGCACCGCGATCGTGACCGCCGCCGAGGCGATCGCCGCGAAGGATCCGCAGTCGCTGCAGTGGAAGCAGGTGTCGGCGACGCTCGACGACCTCTTCGCCCAGTGGAAGGACCACCAGCAGAACGGCCCGCGACTGCCGAAGAAGGAGGCGGACGAGCTCTGGAAGCGCTTCCGCACCGCTCGGAGCGCGGTCGAGGGCCACCGCCGGGCGTTCTTCGCCGGGCTCGACGCCGAGCACAAGGAGGCGAAGACGCGCAAGCAGCAGCTCGTCTCCCAGGCCGAGGCTCTCGCCGGACAGGGCACCGCGGGGATCCCGGCGTACCGGCGCCTGCTCGACGAGTGGAAGCTCGCCGGCCGCGCCGGCAAGAAGGTCGACGACGCCCTGTGGGCGGCGTTCAAGGCCGCGGGCGACGTGCTCTACGCCGCCAAGGCCGAGGTCGACGCGCGCGAGAACGAGGAGTTCGCCGGCAACCTCGAGGCCAAGCTCGCACTCCTCACCGAGGCCGAGCCGCTGCTGAAGGCGACCGACCGCGTCGTGGCGCGCAACACGCTCACCAACATCCAGCGCCGCTGGGACGCGATCGGGAAGGTCCCGCGCGACCAGGTCAAGGTCGTGGAGGATCGACTGCGCCGCATCGAGCAGGCCGTCAAGGCGCTCGAGGAGGAGCACTGGCAGAAGAACGACCCCGAGAAGAAGGCGCGCTCGCAGGGCCTCGCCGCCCAGCTGCACGACGCGATCGCCGCTCTCGAGGCCGAGATCGAGACCGCGCGCGGAGCGAAGGACTCGGCGCGCGTCGCCGAGCTCGAGGAGTCGCTTCAGGCCAGGAAGGCGTGGCTCGCGGCCGTCGACCGCTGAGCCGCCGTTCTCCCCAGCCCGGGCGGCGCTGCGGGTTCTCCACCGTTCCGCGCTGCGACGGCGCGGGGGGTGACTGACTGGGTCCATGCTCCCCCGCATGACTCCGCGACTGCCCCTCATCCTCGATGACCGCGATCTCCCCGCCGTCGAGCTGCGTGCCGCCCAGCTCGACGGCGAGCTCGACGCGCTCGGCGAGGCGTTCCTCGTCACCGATTCCCCCGTCACGCCGGTCGCCCGGGCGGCGAGCCTGGCGACGCGCATCCCCGACCGCACCATCCTGCACGGCCGCAGCGCCGCGTGGGTGTGGGGCTGGTCGCCGGAGCCGGCGCCCCTGGCTCTCTGCGTGCCTCTGACCGCGCGCATCGGCTCGGCGACGAGGCGCGCACTGAGGGTGCGGGAGGTCTCGATCGACCGGGACGAGGTGCACGAGCTCGCGGGCGTCGCGGTCACGAGCCCGGAGCGGACCCTCATCGACCTCGCCCGCTTCGACGAGAGCGACGGCATCGTGCAGCTGCTCGCCGCCGGCATGGTGATCGGCCGCATGACCGACGACGTCGTCGCTGCCGCGCTCGACCGTCGGCCGGCCTCGGCCGGCCGTCGTCGCGCCCGGGAGCGACTCCGGACGGCGCGCGCGCTGCTCGAGCGCGGCGGGGCCGGGGCGATCGGGGCTCTGGGCGGGGCTAGCCGTTGCTGACGCGGTAGACGTCGTACACGGCGTCGATGCGGCGGACGGCGTTGAGCACGCGATCGAGGTGCGTGACGTCGCCCATCTCGAAGACGAAGCGGCTGAGAGCCAGGCGGTCGCGGGAGGTGTTCACGCTCGCGGACAGAATGTTGACGTGGTGCTCCGACAGCACGCGCGTCACGTCCGAGAGCAGACCGCTGCGGTCGAGCGCCTCGACCTGGATCTGCACGAGGAACAGGCTCTTGGAGGTCGGAGCCCACTCGACCTCGATCATGCGATCCGGCTCCGCGAGCAGGGACTGGACGTTCGTGCAGTCGGCGCGGTGCACGCTCACGCCCGTCCCGCGGGTGACGAAGCCCACGATCTCGTCGCCGGGAACGGGCGTGCAGCACTTCGCGAGCTTGACCAGGATGTCGGGCGCGCCGCGGACGAGCACGCCCGAATCGCTCGTCCGCACCGGGGTGCGGCCGCGCGTGGGGACGACGAAGGGCTCATCGTCGCTCTCGGCATCGACGTGGAGGCCCGCGACGATCTTCTCGATGACCGACTGCGTGGACACGTGGCCCTCGCCGACGGCGGCGTAGAGGGCGTCGACGGTCTCGTAGCGCAGCTGCGAGGCGACCTCGGCGACGGAGTCCTGGGTCATCAGCCGCTGGAGCGGCAGATTCTGCTTGCGCATCGCGCGCGCGATCGCGTCGCGTCCCTGCTCGATCGCTTCGTCGCGGCGCTCCTTCGTGAACCACTGGCGGATCTTCGAGCGGGCGCGCGTGCTCGTGACGAAGTTGAGCCAGTCCTGGCTCGGCCCCGCATCGGGGTTCTTGGAGGTGAACACCTCGACGGAGTCGCCCGAGTTGAGCACGCTCTCCAGCGGGACGAGGCGCCCGTTGACCTTGGCCCCCATCGTCCGATGGCCGATCTCGGTGTGGACGGCGTAGGCGAAGTCGACCGGCGTCGCGCCGGCGGGCAGGCCGATCACCTTGCCCTGCGGGGTGAAGACGTAGACCTCCTTCGCGCCGATCTCGTATCGGAGGTTGTCGAGGAACTCACCGGGATCGCTCGTCTCCGCCTGCCAGTCGGAGATGTGGGCGAGCCACGCCATGTCGGTGTCGCTGCGCCCCTGCTCGACCGCGCCGCGGCCGGAGTTCATGCGCTCCTTGTACTTCCAGTGCGCGGCGACGCCGAACTCGGCGCGCTGGTGCATCTCGTGGGTCCGGATCTGGATCTCCACCGGGCGACCGCCCGGCCCGAACACCGTCGTGTGCAGCGACTGGTAGAGGTTGAACTTGGGCGTGGCGATGTAGTCCTTGAACCGACCGGGCATGGGGTTCCAGCGCGCGTGGACGGCGCCGAGGACGGCGTAGCAGTCGCGGATCGTGTTCACGAGGATCCGGATGCCCGTGAGGTCGTAGATCTCCTCGAAGTCGCGGCCGCGGTTCACCATCTTCTGGTAGATCGAGTAGTACTGCTTCGGCCGGCCGATGATCTGGGACTTGATCTTCGACTGCCGCAGGTCGCTCGTGATCGCGTCGATCACCTGCTGGACGAAGGCCTCGCGCTCAGGCGTGCGGTTCTTGACCAGGCTCTCGATCTCGACATAGATCTTCGGGTGGAGGACGGCGAAGGAGAGATCCTCGAGCTCCCACTTGATCGTCGAGATGCCCAGTCGATGGGCCAGCGGCGCGTAGATCTCGAGCGTCTCCTGCGCCTTCCGACGCGCCGAGTCGCTCTCGACGAAGCCCCACGTGCGGGCGTTGTGGAGGCGGTCGGCGAGCTTGATGAGCAGCACGCGGATGTCCTTCGACATCGCCACGATCATCTTCCGGACCGTCTCCGCCTGCGCGCTGTCGCCGTACTTGACCTTGTCGAGCTTGGTGACGCCGTCGACGAGCATCGCGATCTCGTCGCCGAAATCGGCCCGCAGCTGGTCGAGCGTGTACGGCGTGTCCTCCACCGTGTCGTGCAGCAGCGAGGCGGCGAGGGTCTTCACTCCGATGCCGAGGTCGGCGAGGATCTGCGTCACGGCGACGGGGTGAGTGATGTAGGGCTCGCCGCTCTTGCGGGTCTGGCCGCGGTGCGCCTGCTCGGCGGTCTGGTAGGCGCGCTCGAGGAGCGCGATGTCGGCCTTGGGGTGCTGGGCGCGCACCGTCTTGACGAGCCCGTCGAAGCCCCCGATGGGCTGCGCCCGGGAGAACAGCCGGGGAAGGAGCGCGCGGAGGGTCGCCGTGTTCTGCGTCGTGTCCGTCATCGGCGGCCTCCCCGTCGCGATTCTACGCGGGCTCGGCTCAGCGGACGGCGCCGGACTCCGGGACCGCTCGCTTCTCCCGGCCGCCCTGCTTCTTGACCTCGGGTTCGCTCTCGCGCAGGTGCACGTAGAGCGGCGCGGCGAGGAAGATCGAGGAGTACGTGCCGACGATCGTTCCGACGAAGAGCGCGAGGGCGATGTCGAACAGCGTTCCGGCGCCGAGCAGCAGCGCACCGATCAGCAGGATGGACGCGACCGGCAGAGTCGCGACGATCGATGTGTTGATCGAGCGGACGAGGGTCTGGTTGACGGCGAGATTCACCGACTCCGCGAACGTCCGGCGCGACTCCAGGCCATCTTCCCCCGTGTTCTCGCGCACCTTGTCGAACACCACGACGGTGTCGTAGAGCGAGTACCCGAGGATGGTCAGGAACCCGATGACCGCGGCCGGCGTGATCTCGAAGCCGAAGATGCCGTAGATGCCCACGGTGATGATGAGGTCGTGCACGAGAGCGACCATCGCCGCGAGCGACATCTTCCAGGTGCGGAAGTACAGCGCCATGACCAGGCTCGCGAGCAGGAGGAACACCACGAGCGCGATGATCGCCTGACGCGTGATGTCGCCGCCCCACGTGGCACCGATGAAGCTCGTGCTGATCTGCGTGGCATCGACGTCGAAGGCCGTCGCGAGCGAATCGGCGACGTCGGTGGTCTCCTCCGGCGTGAGCTGCTCGGTCTGGACGCGGACGGAGTCTCCCCCGACCACGGAGACGCGCGGGTTCGAGCCGTCGACGACGTCGCTGACCGCCTGCGAGGCGATCTCCGTCGTCGACGCGGTGTCCATCGACGCCTCGGCGACCTGCGAGACGCGGAACTCGGACCCGCCGCGGAACTCGATCCCGAAGACGAACCCGCCGCGGAGAGCGGTGAGACCGATGGCCAGGATGACGGCGACGGCCGCGATCAGGTACCAGGTGCGTCGGCGGCCGACGAAGTCGAACGAGCGGGCGCCCGTGTACAGATCGTTGCCGAAGGCCGTGAAGTTGCTCATCGGGCGTCCTTCCCCTCGCCGCTCTGCTCGGCGGCCTTGCGCTCGGCGATGGTCTGGCGGCGCTGGGCCTCCCGGCTCGACGACGCGCGCTTGGTGGCGCTCACCGCCGCCGATGGCCGGAACTGCGCTCGACCCCGGTACACGGCGCCGAGCGCCTTCGGGTCGAGCCCGCTGAGCGGGTGCCCGCCGGAGAAGAACGACGTGCGGCCGAGCAGCTGCATCATCGGGTGGGTGAAGAGGGCGACCACGACGAGGTCGACGACCGTCGTGAGGCCGAGGGTGAACGCGAAGCCGCGCACGTTGCCGATCGCGAGGACGAAGAGCACCACGGCGGCGATGACGTTGATGACATCGGAGATGAGGATCGTACGGAAGGCGCGCTTCCATCCCGCCTCGACGGCGCCGTCGACCCGGCGGCCGTCGCGGAGCTCGTCGCGGATTCTTTCGAAGTAGACGATGAACGAGTCCGCGATCACGCCCACGGCGATGATCAGACCCGCCACGCCCGCGAGCGAGAGCCGGTAGCCCTGCTGGTTGGACAGGTAGGTGATCAGCAGGTAGGTGACGATTCCCGCGATGATGAGCGAGGCGATCGTGACCCCGCCGAGGGCGCGGTACTGCAGCAGCGAGTAGAGGACGACGAGTGCGAGGCCGACGAGGCCCGCGATGATGCCGCTCTGCAGCTGCGAGACGCCGAGCGTCGCGCTGATCTGATCCTGCGACTGCAGCTCGAAGCCGATCGGCAGAGCGCCGAACTTCAGCTGGTCGGCGAGCGTCTTGGCGCTCTCCTGCGTGAAGTTCCCGGTGATCTGCGGCTGACCGTTGGTGATCGCGCTGATCGTGCGCGGCGCGCTGATGACCTGGCCGTCGAGGACGATCGCGAACTGGTTGCGCACGCCCTCGAGGCCTACGAGCCGCTCGGTCACCTCGCGGAACTGGTCGGTGCCCTCGCCGTCGAACTCGAGGAAGACGCCCCACTCGTTGGTGCTGACGCCCGTCGACGACTGGATGAGCCCGGAGGACGCGTCGGCGATCCGGGCACCGGTCACCTCGACCGGGCCGAGGATGTACTTGAGCGACGAGTCGGCCTCGCACGTGACGAGCGGCTCGTCCTCGGGGGCGACGTTCGCGCCGCTCTCGGTGACCGTCGCGCAGTCGAAGTCCTCGAACTGCTTCTGCAGCTCCGGCGTGATCCAGTTCGGGTCGCTCGCGTCGGTGGGCGATGCCGACGGGCTCGGCGCCGCGCTCGGCTCCTCCGACGGCTCGCTGCTCGGACTGGGGCTGGCGCTCGGGTCGCCCGCCGCGCCCTCCTCGCCGATGGTGCTGGATGAGGCCAGGTCGGCCGTCAGGACGGCCCGGAACTCGAGCTTCGCCGACGACCGGATCCGCTGCAGCGTGGCCTCGTCCGGGGTGCCCGGGATGGACACGACGATGTTCTGGCCGCCCTGCGTGTTGATCTCGGACTCGCTCACGCCGGCCGCGTCGACGCGCTGGCGGATGATGCCGACGGCCTGATCGAGCTGCTCCTGCGAGACGCTCTGCCCGGAGGACAGCTGCGGGGTCAGCGTGAGCTGGGTGCCGCCCTCGAGGTCGAGGGCGAGGCGGGGAGCCCACGACCCTTCGTTCCACAGCACGCTCGCCGCATTGCCGCCGATGAGGGCGACGATGATGACGAGGAGCCAGACGAGGGAGCGCAGCGCGCGGCGCTCGGGTGTGCTTCGTGCCACCTCAAGTACTCATTTCTGCTGGCCGCACGCTCACGACCGCCCGAGGGCGGTGCGCATGCGGCGCGGGAGGTTCGGTCAGTCGTTCTTCGCCGGGGTGCCGGGAGCCTCGGGCGTCGCGTCGGCATCGGCGGTGACGGCGCCCTCCTCGGCATCGTTCTGCCCGGCGTCCGACCGGTCGGTCTCGTCGACGACGCGGGCGAGGGTCTGGCGGTGCACCTTGACGGCGTTGCCCGGGCTCGTCTCGATGACGGCGATGTTGTTCTCCTCGTCGATCGAGAGGAGGGTCCCGAACAGGCCGAAGTTGGTCATGACCTCGGCACCGGGCACCATGGACTCCTGGAGCTTCGCCAGCTCCTCCTTGCGCTTCTTCGAGTTGCGCCACATGAAGAAGATGAGCATGGCCAGAACGGCCAGCATGACGAGAGTCAACGGGTCCATGGGGTGGTGAGCCTTTCGGGGACGTCTGCCGCGAGCGCGGAGTCAGAGGGGCGGCGGCGAGAGGATGCTCCCGCGCAGCCTCGCACAACTATAGGTCATCGGCGGAAGCCGACCGGGGCTCACGCCCGAGGTGGCGCCATGCCTCCGCAGTGGCGACGCGCCCACGCGGAGTCCGGGCGATGAGCCCGGTCCGGACGAGGAACGGCTCGACGACCGCCTCGATCGTCTCCGCCTCCTCGCCGACCGAGACGGCGAGCGTCGACAGGCCGACCGGCCCGCCGTCGAAGCGGTCGACGATCGCGTGGAGGACGGCGCGGTCGAGCCGGTCGAGCCCCTGCTCGTCGACGTCGTAGAGGTCGAGGGCGGCGCGCACCGCGGTCGTGTCCGCCCGCCCGCCGTGGACGAGGGCGAAGTCGCGCACGCGGCGCAGGAGCCGGTTGGCGATGCGCGGGGTGCCCCGGCTGCGTCCGGAGATCTCGCGCAGGGCATCCGTGTCGATGTCGAGGCGGAGGAGCGCGGCCGCGCGCTCCAGCACGCGGTGCAGCTCGGCGGGCTCGTAGAACTCCAGGTGCGCGGTGAAGCCGAAGCGGTCGCGCAGCGGGTTCGGCAGCAGGCCCGAGCGGGTCGTCGCGCCGACCAGGGTGAACGGCGCGAGCTCGAGCGGGATGCTCGTGGCGCCGGCGCCCTTGCCGACCATGATGTCGACGCGGAAGTCCTCCATCGCGAGGTAGAGCATCTCCTCCGCCGAGCGCGCCATGCGGTGGATCTCGTCGATGAAGAGCACCTCGCCCGGCACGAGTGAGGACAGCACGGCCGCGAGGTCGCCGGCGTGCTGGATGGCCGGGCCGCTCGTCATGCGCAGGGGCCGCTGCCCCTCGTGCGCGACGATCATC
Source organism: Yonghaparkia sp. Soil809 (assembly GCF_001429705.1). Taxonomy (NCBI): domain Bacteria; kingdom Bacillati; phylum Actinomycetota; class Actinomycetes; order Micrococcales; family Microbacteriaceae; genus Microcella; species Yonghaparkia sp. Soil809. Next base: position 683,454 of record NZ_LMSV01000002.1, on the reverse strand, counting down.
GCGAGCGTCGTCTTGCCCAGGCCCGGGGGGCCGGCGAGAAGGATGTGGTCGGGCGCGCGGTTCTGCAGCGTCGCGGCCTCGAGCAGCAGCTGCAGCTGCCGGCGCACCTTCTGCTGACCGACGAACTCGTCGAGGCTCTGCGGGCGCAGTGCGCCCTCGAACGCGAGCTCGGACTCGCTCTCGGGGCTCGCCCGCAGGATGTCGTCGCTCACGCGCGCCCTCCTCGGTCATCGGGGCGGGATGCCCGGGGCCCGAGCTGGGCGAGCGCGCGGCGCAGCAGCACGGGCAGGGGGCTGCGCTCGGCCGCGGGCTCGGCGGCGATCACGGCCTCGGCGGCATCGACGGCCGAGCGCTCGGGCCAGCCGAGCCCGGTGAGGGCCTCGACGAGGGCGAGGGTCGTCGCACCGTCGCCCGCCGGGGCGACCGCCGCGCGACCGGCCGCGGCCCCCGCGGGAGCGGTGATCTTGCCCGCGAGAGAGACGACGATGAGCTTCGCGGTCTTCGGCCCGATGCCGCTGACCTTCCGGAAGGGGGCGTCATCGTCGTCGTGGATGGCGCGAGCGATCGCTGCGGGCTCCATCTGGCCGAGGACCCCGAGCGCCGACTTCGGGCCCACCCCCGAGACCGTGCGCAGCAGGTCGAAGAGGTGCAGCTCGGTCTCGTCGACGAAGCCGAAGAGACTCACGTCGTCCTCCCGCACGACCATCGCCGTGTGCAGGAGGATGCGGTCGTCGACGCGCAGCTCGCGCGCGCAGCGCTCGGTCACGGCGACCGCGTAGCCGACGCCGGAGACCTCGAGCACGGCGCGGCCGGGGCCGAGCGCGATGACGGTTCCGCGCAGAGAGGCGATCACCTGTCGAGCCTAGGGGCGGCCGCCGACTTCTCGGCCGCGCGCCACGCGCGCTGCGCGGGCGTGAGCGCGCCTCCCCCGTCGGCCTCGGGCGCCGAGACCGCGCCCCTTCGCCAGCCGTGGCAGATGGCGAGGGCGAGGGCGTCGGCGGCGTCCGCGGGCGCGGGCGGGGCATCCAGTCGCAGGATGCGCTGCACCATCGCGGTGACCTGCTTCTTGTCGGCGGCGCCGTGCCCCGTGACGGCGGCCTTGACCTCGCTCGGGGTGTGGAGGGCGACCGCGAGGCCGCGGGCGGCCGCGGCGTGCAGCACGACGCCGCTCGCCTGCGCCGTGCCCATGACGGTGCGCACGTTGTGCTGGGCGAAGACGCGCTCGAGGGCGACGACGTCGGGCCGGTGCTCATCGATCAGCGCGGCGACGCCCTCGGCGATCGCGAGCACTCGCTGCTCGAGCGGCATCGCGGGCTCGGTGCGGACGACCGAGACGTGCACGAGGGTCGCCCGGCGCGTCGGGTCGATGTCGACGACCCCGATGCCGCAGCGCGTGAGCCCTGGGTCGACGCCGAGCACGCGCAGCACGGGCGGACCGCTACTCGTCGTCGGCGTCGAGCTCGGCGCGGATCTCGTCGGTGAGCGAGATGTTCGTGTACACGTTCTGCACGTCGTCGAGCTCGTCGAGCGCGTCGACGAGGCGGAACACCTTCCGCGCGGTCTCGGCGTCGGTCTCGATCTGCACGCCCGCGACGAACTCGGCCTCGGCGGAGTCGTACTCGATCCCGGCCTCGGTGAGCGCGGCGCGCGCGGCGAGCAGCTGTGAGGGGTCGGTGATGACCTCGAAGCCGCCGCCCTGGTCGACGACCTCCTCGGCGCCCGCGTCGAGCACGGCCAGGAGGATGTCGTCCTCCGTGAGGCCGTCGGTCTTCGTGATCGCGATGACGCCCTTGCGGTGGAAGTTGTAGGCGACGCTGCCGGGGTCGGCCATCTGGCCGCCGTTGCGCGTCATGCCCGTGCGCACCTCGGCGGCGGCGCGGTTGCGATTGTCGGTGAGGCACTCGATCAGCAGCGCGATGCCGCCGGCGCCGTAGCCCTCGTACATGATCGTCTGGTAATCGACGGCGTCGCCGGTGAGACCGGCGCCGCGCTTGATCGCGCGGTCGATGTTGTCGTTGGGGACGGAGGTCTTCTTGGCCTTCTGCACGGCGTCGACGAGCGTCGGGTTGCCGCTCATGTCGGCGCCGCCGATCTTGGCGGCGACCTCGATGTTCTTGATGAGCTTCGCGAACGACTTCGCACGGCGCGCGTCGATGACGGCCTTCTTGTGCTTGGTCGTCGCCCACTTGGAATGGCCGGACATCTCGCTCCTCGTCGCTCTCGGGGACAGCGCTCCAGTCTAGGACAGGGCGCCGGGAAGGACGGTCGGGAGGACGCCCGCGCGCCGCAGCTCGAGACCGGCGAGGGCGCGGACGACGTCCGGGTCCCCCGCCCTCCAGGCCGCAGCGGGGTCGGGGTGCACGCCGACGAGCGCGCGCAGGGGCTGCCGTGCGAGGGCGCGGGCGGCGAGCGTGTCGGCCGTGAGGCCCTGGGCGAGCATCCGTCGCACCAGACCCGATCGGCGCGCGAACAGCACGCGCGGCAGGGCCCAGACGAGAGCGAGCACCAGCAGCGGCAGGAGCGCGACGACCCACCCCGCGCCGACGGCGATGGCCTCGACGAGCTCCTGCTGGCCGCGGCCGGCGTCCGCGACGGCGCCTCCCGCTCCGGCGGCCGCATCCAGCGGGGCGCGGATGCCCTCGCCCACGAGCGGGATCGCCCCGAGCTGATCGCCCGCGTCGGCGAGGCCGGTGGCGAACGACTCCCCCGCCGCTTCCAGGTCGCGCCCGAAGGACGCGAGCGCACGGATCGCGGTCGTCACGCTCACCGCCGTGATGATGACGAGGATGACCGCCGCGAGCCCGACGAGGTCGGCGATGATCTGCCGCGCTCGCTGAGCCAGGTAGCTCGAGTACCAGTTCATGCCCCCATGGTGGCGGGCGGGACACCTACCGGGTGCGCGACGCGACCGAGTCGGCGACCTTCTGCAGGAAGCGCTCGTGGAAGCGGTGCTCGCCCGTGACCTCGGGGTGGAAGCTCGTGCCCATGAGCGGACCCTGCTCGACGGCGACGATGCGGCCGTCCTCGAGGCGCCCGATGACCTCGACGCCCTCGCCGACGGACTCGACGACGGGTGCGCGGATGAAGACGGCGTGCACGGGCTCGTCACCGAGAGCGGGCATCGCGATGTCGGTCTCGAACGAGTCGAGCTGCGTGCCGAAGGCGTTGCGGCGCACGACGACGTCGAGGCCGCCGAGGGTCTCCTGGCCGGCGATCGCGTCTCGGATCTCGTCGGCGATCATGATGAGCCCCGCGCACGTGCCGTACACGGGCATCCCGTCGGCGATGCGGTCGCGCAGCGCCTGCTGGACGCCGAAGGCGCGCGCGAGCTTGTCCATGACGCTCGACTCGCCTCCCGGGATCACGAGGCCGTCGATGGCCTCGATCTCCTCCGGCCGGCGCACCGGGCGCGCGTCGGCGCCCAGCGCGCGAAGCACGGCGAGGTGCTCGCGAACATCCCCCTGGAGGGCGAGGACGCCGACGACCGGTGCGCTACCAGCCACGCTCGGCGAGGCGGTGCGGCGCGGGGAGGTCGGCGACGTTGATGCCGACCATCGCCTCGCCGAGACCGCGCGAGGCCTCCGCGACGACGGAGGGGTCGTCGTAGAAGGTCGTGGCCTTGACGATCGCGGCGGCGCGCGCTGCGGGGTTGCCCGACTTGAAGACGCCCGAGCCGACGAAGACGCCGTCGGCGCCGAGCTGCATCATGAGTGCCGCGTCGGCGGGCGTCGCGACGCCGCCGGCGGTGAAGAGCACGACGGGGAGCTTGCCGGTCTCGGCGATCTCGACGACGAGGTCGTAGGGCGCCTGGAGGTCTTTCGCGGCGACGTACAGCTCGTCCTTCGTCATCGACGTCAGACGGTTGATCTCGGCCGAGATGGTGCGGATGTGCTTGGTGGCCTCGGAGACATCGCCCGTGCCGGCCTCGCCCTTGGAGCGGATCATCGCCGCGCCCTCGTTGATGCGGCGAAGGGCTTCGCCGAGGTTGGTCGCGCCGCACACGAACGGGACCGTGAAGGGCCACTTGTCGATGTGGTTGACGTAGTCGGCGGGGCTCAGCACCTCCGACTCGTCAATGTAGTCCACGCCGAGCGACTGGAGGATCTGCGCCTCGACGAAGTGGCCGATGCGGGCCTTCGCCATGACGGGGATGGAGACCGTCGCCATGATCTGCTCGATGAGGTCGGGGTCGCTCATGCGCGCGACGCCGCCCTGAGCGCGGATGTCCGCGGGGACGCGCTCGAGTGCCATGACGGCGACCGCGCCGGCGTCCTCCGCGATGCGCGCCTGCTCGGCGTCGACGACGTCCATGATGACGCCGCCCTTCAGCATCTCGGCGAGGCCGCGCTTCACGCGGCTCGAACCGGTCTCGGCAGTGCTCATGAGGGAGTCCCTTCGATGGAGGGCGCGCGCCCGCGCGCGGGTGTGTGGCCACGACGTCGCAATGACCTAGGCCAAAAGATAGCATGGCGGGGAACACCATCCCTGACCCGAGACGGACCGACGCATGACGCCTGAGATCACCGGCCGAACGGCCGCCGAGATCGTGGCGAGCGTGCGCGAGCTCATCGAGCGCGGGTCGCTGCGCCCGGGCGATGCGCTGCCCTCCGTGCGCACCCTCGCCGACGGGCTCGGCGTGAATCGCAACACTGCCGTCGCCGCCTACCGGCAGCTCACCCAGGCGGGGCTCGTGATGACGCTCGGCCGCGGCGGCACGCGCGTCGCCGACCGCTCCCCCGTCGCTCAGGAGGGCTTCGCCCCCGACAGCGTCCTGCGGGACGTCGCGACCGGCAACCCCGACCCCGACCTGATCCCCGACCCCTCGACCGCCCTGGCGGGGGCGGCGGGTCTCCGTGTCCTCTACGGCGAGCCCGTCATCGATCCCGGTCTCGAGCGCTGGGCGGACGCGTGGATGCGCGCCGATCTCGCACCGGCCGACATGCGCCTCACCGTCACGAGCGGAGCGGGCGATGCCGTCGAGCGGTTGCTCGCGCAGGCGCTCGTGCGCGACGACGGGGTCGCCCTGGAGGACCCGTGCTTCCTCACGAGCATCCACACGGTGCGCGTGGGCGGGTACCGCGCCGTCCCCGTTCCGGTCGACGACGAGGGGATGACCGTGGCGGGGCTGCGCGCAGCGCTCGCGCAGGGCGTGCGCGCCGTGGTCTCCACGCCGCGCGCGCAGAATCCGACGGGCGTGAGCCTGTCGGAGCGGCGGGCTCGTGAGCTCCGCGCCGTGCTCCGCGACCATCCCTTCGTGCTCGTCATCGAGGACGACCACTTCTCGATGCTGTCGCGAGCGCCCTTCCGCTCGCTCATCGGGCCCGACCACCGACGGTGGGCGCTCGTGCGGTCGGTGTCGAAGTTCCTCGGCCCCGACATGTGCCTCGCGGTCACCGCCTCCGACCCCGACACCGCCGAGCGCCTCGCGATGCGCCTGACGCCGGGCACGACCTGGGTCAGCCACCTCCTGCAGCGCCTCGCGCTCGCCCTCGTCACCGATCCGGCGGTCACCGCGGGCATCGCTCGCGCGGGCGCGCACTACGCCGACCGCAACCGCGTCTTCGCCGAGCTGCTCAGCGAGCGCGGCGTGCCCGCGACCGCGGGCGACGGCCTCAACCTCTGGGTCGCGCTGCCCGTGCCCGCGCGCGAGGTCTCGGACCGGCTCATGAGACGGGGCTGGCTCGCGCGCACGGGCGACGAGTTCTCGCTCGGAACAGTGCCCGCATCGCACCGACTGCGGCTCACCGTGCACGACCTCGACGATGCGGAGGCCGAGCGCCTGGCGGCCGACATCACGACGGCTGTGGCGGCGGCCGGCGGCGAGCTCCGGTCGGTCTGAGTGCGATGATCGAGAGGTGAAGGTTCTCTCGATCCAGTCCGCCGTCGCCTACGGCCACGTCGGCAACTCCGCGGCCGTCTTCCCCCTGCAGCGCATCGGCGTCGAGGTGATGCCGGTCTACACCGTGAACTTCTCCAACCACACCGGCTACGGAGCGTGGCGCGGGCCGCTCATCAGCCCCGACGACGTGCGCGAGGTGATCACCGGCATCGAGGAGCGCGGGGCGTTCCCGCAGATCGACGTCGTCCTCTCCGGCTACCAGGGCTCGGAGGGCATCGCCGATGTGATCCTCGACGCGGTCGCCCGCATCAAGCAGGCGAACCCGGCCGCGATCTACGCGTGCGACCCGGTGATGGGCAATGCGAGGAGCGGCTGCTTCGTCGCCCCGGCCATTCCGGTGCTGCTGCGCGAGCGCGTCGTGCCCGCCGCGGATCTCATCACCCCCAACCAGTTCGAGCTCGGCTACCTGACCGGCACCGAGCCCGACTCTCTCGAGTCGACGCTCGCGTCGGTGGACCTCGCTCGCGTCATGGGCCCGCGGACCGTTCTCGTGACGAGCGTCGAGCGCCCCGACCGCGAGGAGGGCACCCTCGAGATGCTGGCCGTCGACGACCGCGGCGCATGGATCGTCACGACCCCGCAGCTGCCGATGAAGGCGAACGGCTCGGGCGACGTCACCGCGGCGCTCTTCACCGCGCACTACCGCCGCACCGGCGATGCCGCCGATGCGCTCGCCCGCACCGCCTCGAGCGTCTTCGATCTGCTCACCGCCACGCTCGAGTCGGGCGAGCGCGAGCTGCAGCTCGTCGAGTCGCAGGAGGCCTACGCGCACCCGCGCATGCAGTTCGCGGTGCGCCAGGTGCGCTGAGTCCGCCGGATCAGCGCGGCCAGGCCGCGGCGATCTCGTCGCGCACCTCGCCGAGCAGCCGGGGCACGGCCTTGGTCTGGGCGACGATCGGGAAGAAGTTCGAGTCGAGCGCCCACCGCGGGACGACGTGCTGGTGCAGGTGCGCGGCGATTCCCGCGCCGGCGATACGGCCCTGGTTCATGCCGATGTTGAAGCCGTGACAGCCGCTCGTCGCGGTCAGCACGCTCATCGCCGTCTGCGTCAGCTCGCCGATCTCGGCGACCTCCTCCCGGCTCGCCTCGTCGTAGGTCGCGATGTGGCGGTACGGGCAGACGAGCAGGTGCCCGCTGTTGTACGGGTAGAGGTTGAGCAGCACGTAGGCGTGCTCGCCGCGCGCGACGATGAGCGCCTGGACGTCGTCGAGCTCGGGGGCGCGGCAGAACGGGCATGCGTCGTCGTCCGGCTGCTGGCCGTTCTCGATGTAGACGAGGCGATGCGGCGTCCAGAGCCGCTGGAACGAGTCGGGCACGGCGGCGAAGCCGGCCGACGACTCGGCCGCGACTCCGTCGATCGACGGGGCCGGGGCATCCCTCTCGTTCTCGATCATGACCGGATGCCCGCCTACAGCTCGGCCGAGCGCGAGCTGATCGCGCCGGTGATGCGCGCGATGACCTCGTCGACGGGAACCCCGTTGACCTGCGTGCCGTCGCGGAAGCGGAAGCTCACGGCGCCCTTCGCGCGATCCTCCTCGCCCGCGATGAGCTGGTACGGGACCTTCTGCATCGTGTGGGTGCGGATCTTCTTCTGCATGCGGTCGTCGCTGCGATCGAGGTCGGCGCGGACGCCCTGGGCCCGCAGCCGGTCGATGACCTCCTGCAGGTAGGGGGCGTACTCCTCGGCGACGGGGATGCCGACGACCTGCACGGGCGAGAGCCAGGCCGGGAACGCACCCGCGTAGTGCTCGAGCAGGATCGCGAAGAAGCGCTCGATCGAGCCCAGCAGCGCGCGGTGGATCATGATCGGGCGCTGGCGCGAGCCGTCGGAGGCGGCGTACTCGAGCTCGAAGCGCTCGGGCTGGTTGAAGTCGAGCTGCACGGTCGAGAGCTGCCAGGTGCGGCCGATGGCGTCGCGCGCCTGCACCGAGATCTTCGGGCCGTAGAACGCGGCACCGCCCGGGTCGGCGACGAGCTCGAGGCCCGACTCGGTCGCGACCTCGCGGAGGGTCTCGGTCGCCTGCTCCCAGACGTCGTCCTCGCCGACGTACTTGTCGGGGTTCTTCGTCGACAGCTCGAGGTAGAAGTCGTCGAGGCCGTAGCCGCGCAGGGTCTCGAGCACGAACTCGAGCTGGCTCGCGACCTCGGCCTTGACCTGGTCGGGCGTGACGTAGATGTGGGCGTCGTCCTGGGTGAGGCCGCGCACGCGGGTGAGGCCCGAGAGCGTGCCGCTCTTCTCGTAGCGGTAGACGGTGCCGAACTCGGCGAGGCGCAGGGGCAGTTCGCGATAGCTGCGGCCGCGCGCGCGGAAGATCAGGTTGTGGAACGGGCAGTTCATGGGCTTGAGGTAGTAGTTCTGCCCCTGCTTGGTGATGTTGCCCTCGGCGTCGCGCTCCTCGTCGAGGTGCATCGCCGGGAACATGCCCTCCTCGTACCACTGCAGGTGGCCGCTCGTCTCGAACAGCTGACCCTTGGTGATGTGGGGCGAGTAGACGAGCTCGTAGCCGTTCTCGAGCAGGCGCTGGCGCATGTAGTTCTCGATCTCGGCGCGGATGATGCCGCCCTTGGGGTGGAAGACCGAGAGCCCCGAGCCGATCTCGTCGGGGAAGGAGAACAGGTCGAGCTCGACGCCGAGCTTGCGGTGGTCGCGCTTCGCGGCCTCCTCCAGGCGCGAGCGGTACTCGCGCAGCGCGTCCTTGCTCGGCCACGCGGTGCCGTAGATGCGCTGCAGCTGCGGGTTCTTCTCCGACCCGCGCCAGTAGGCGGCGGCGACGCGCATGAGGGCCCAGCCGTTGCCGATCATGCGCGTGTTGGGCAGGTGCGGGCCGCGGCAGAGGTCCTTCCAGTGGACCTCGCCGGTCTTCGGGTCGACGTTGTCGTAGATCGTGAGCTCGGTGCCGCCGACCTCGACGCTCTCGCCGTCGGCGCCGTCGGCGGCGGCCCCCTTGAGCCCGATGAGCTCGAGCTTGTACGGCTCGTTCGCGAGCTCGGCGCGCGCCTCGTCCTCGGTGACGACGCGGCGGATGAACCGCTGCCCCTGACGGACGATGCGCTCCATCGCCTTGCTGAGCGCGGCGAAGTCGTCGGTCGTGAACGGGGATGCGACGTCGAAGTCGTAGTAGAAGCCGTCGGTCACGGGCGGGCCGATCCCGAGCTTCGCCTCGGGGTTGATCGACTGCACGGCCTGCGCGAGGACGTGCGCGGCCGAGTGCCGGAGGATCGCGAGGCCGTCGGGGCTGCCGATCGTGACGGGCTCGACGCGGGCGCCGGGCTCGACGTGATGGGCGAGGTCGCGCAGCTCGCCGTCGACGCGCATCGCGACGACGGAGCGGTCGGTGAAGAGCCCGAATCCGTCGGTCGTCGTCTCGGCCACGACCGCCTCGAGGGTGGGGGTGGACTGCTCGGCGACGGGCTCGGACACGGTGCTCCTTCTGCAGGGTCTGCGGGACCGCACCAGCCTACCGGCGGCGAAAACGCGAAAACCCCCGCGGGAGCGGGGGCTGTTCTCGCGAAACTCGTGGTGGGCGATACTGGGATCGAACCAGTGACCTCTTCCGTGTCAGGGAAGCGCGCTACCGCTGCGCCAATCGCCCAAGGTGGTGCTGGTGGTAGTGGTACCGCCTCGGATCTCCGGGGAGTGCGAGGTGGCGACGGGATTCGAACCCGTGTGCACGGCTTTGCAGGCCGCTGCCTCGCCTCTCGGCCACGCCACCGTGGGTGCAACCCCCACTACCGAGGGGCCGTACTCGAGCGGATGACGAGATTCGAACTCGCGACCCTCACCTTGGCAAGGTGATGCGCTACCACTGCGCCACATCCGCATTTTCGCCTGCCGTTTCCGGCGTGCATGGAAACCATAGCCGACCTCTCGGGGGGATGCCAAACCGGGCGGACCGGGCGTGTCACCCCGCGGTATCGACGGCCGCGAGCGGTGCACGACGGCCTGAGGACTTATGGCAAGATGGACGCGCACGGGCGATTGGCGCAGTTGGTAGCGCGCTTCCTTCACACGGAAGAGGTCATCAGTTCGAGTCTGGTATCGCCCACCACTCTCCCCTCAGTGCTCGGTCACGAATCGCTTCGACGCTCTCACCGCGACCCACGCGATCACCCAGCAGACAAGGCCGCCGAGCGCCGCGAGCAACGTCACCGCCAGCACCGCTCCGAGCTGCGCCGCCGCGAGGACGAGCGTGCCGGTCGCGGCGAGGCCGAAGCCGTCCGCGAGGAGCGCGACGATGATCCCGCCCGTCGCGGTCGCCCCGATCGCCCCGATCGTCCACGAGCGTCGCGGCGCGGCATCCGCGTCATCGCGGGCTCCTGCGCCGCTCATCGCCGAGCCGACGGCCCCGCCGAGCACGGCCGCGGCTCCCAATGCGGGCGGCGCGAGGAACGGTGCCCCGACGCCGATCGCCGCCCATCCTCCCCAGGCGCCGGCGACGAGCACCGCGGGGGTCAGCCGGTTCCAGCCGATCTTCTCGATGAGCGACCACGTGAGGGCTGCGACGGCGATCCCGATGTCCGCGTTGGCGACGATGCGGCCCGTCGCCTCGTCGACGACGCGCTCCACTCCTGCGAGCCAGGCTGTGCCGCCGACGATCACGAGAGCGGCGGCGAGCACCGCGCGCGGCCAGCCCACGGATCGGGCGACGAACGCGAAAGAGACGACGCGACGTGGCGCGGGCAGCAGATGCACGACGAGGAGCGCGGCCCCGGCAGCGACATGCGTGGCGAGGACTCCGGCGAAGTCGACCGCGCCGATGAGCGACTGCACGAGCGCGGGGAACTCCCCCACGACGGCCCCCACTACGGGCTGGTAGACGAGCGCCGACCACGAGCCGGCGAGCACGACGCCGCCGACGGAGCCGAGCCGGCGGGCGGCGAGGGTCGCCACGATCGCCGTGACGGCGGCCGCGATGGCGGCGTCGAGGACGCGCGCCGGGAGATCCGTGATCGGGCCGGCCAGGGCATCCCCCGCGATCGAGGCGACGGCGCCGGCCGCGCCGGCGACGAACGCGGTCAGCACGCGTACGCGCTCCGCTCGCCCGGTGCCGAGAAGCACTCCGGCCGGGGCTGCGAGCACGAGAAGCGCGGCGACGAGCTGAAGGCCGGGATCGCTCGTCACGTGCCGTCTCCTCGCGTCGGGACCCCCGTGCAACGACGACGGGGCGCTACTCGAATCGAAGAGTAGCGCCCCGCGCGCGCCCGGAGGCGATGGGTCAGTCGATCAGCGCGTGCCCTCGAGGACGTAGCCCTCCTCGCCGTGCACGATCGGGTCGATGCCCGCGAGCTCGTCCTCCTCCTTCACCCGGAAGCCCATCGTCTTCTCGATCGCGAGACCGATGACGAAGGCGAGGGTGAACGAGTAGATCATGACCGCGAAGGCGGCGATGGCCTGCACCATGAGCTGCGTGAGCTCCCCGCTGTAGAGGAGGCCGGTGCCGTTGGCGAAGACGCCCAGGTAGAGGGTTCCGACGAGGCCGCCGACGAGGTGGATGCCCACGACGTCGAGTGAGTCGTCGAAGCCGAACTTGAACTTCAGGTCGACCGCGAGGGCGCAGACCGCGCCCGCGACGAGGCCGAGCACGATCGCCCAGCCCGGCGTGAGCGCGGCGCACGCGGGGGTGATCGCGACGAGACCGGCGACCGCGCCCGAGGCGGCGCCGACCGAGGTCGGCTTGCCATCCTTGATCTTCTCCACGACGAGCCACGCGAGCAGGGCTGCGGCCGGCGCGGCGATCGTGTTGATGAAGGCGAGCGCTGCGGTGCCGTCGGCGGCGAGCTCCGAGCCGGCGTTGAAGCCGAACCAGCCGAACCACAGCAGGCCCGCGCCGAGGAGCACGAACGGCGGGTTGTGCGGCACGTGAGCGCCCTTGGCGAAGCCGATGCGCTTGCCGAGGACGAGCGCGAGGGCCAGTGCGGCGGCGCCCGCGTTGATGTGGACGGCGGTGCCACCGGCGAAGTCGATCGCGCCGACCCCGAAGGCCTCCTGCATCCCGTACGTGATCCATCCGCCGTCGGTGAACGCGAGCGTCTCGGGGTCGAGCGTGAAGTTGAAGACCCAGCTGGCGACGGGGAAGTAGACGACCGTCGCCCAGACGCCCGCGAACACCATCCACGCGCCGAACTTGGCGCGGTCGGCGATCGCGCCCGAGATGAGGGCCACGGTGATGATCGCGAACGTCGCCTGGAAGGCGGCGAAAGCGAGCGGCGGGAACGCGGCACCCTCGGGGACCTCGAGAAGGCTGGTGAGGCCGATCGCGCCCGTGTCGATGCCGATGACTCCGTCGATGCCGACGTTGTTGGCGAAGGCGATCGCGTAGCCGTACAGAACCCAGAGGACGCCGATGAGCCCGATCGCGCCGAAGCTCAGCATCATCATGCTGATGACGCTCTTGGCCTTGACGAGTCCTCCGTAGAAGAACGCCAGGCCGGGGGTCATGAGCAGGACGAGTGCGGCGGCGACCAGGATGAAGGTGGTGTTTCCCTGATCCATGTGGAACCTCTCTTGCCGTGGGGAATGAGGCGCCCGACTCGGAGGCTCGGATGTAGGGTCACCGGCCTCCCGGCGAGGACCGGGCGCTCTTGAAGTGTCGGCGCGCGAGATTTCGCGAGAGGTGTCGCGGTATTTCGAGCGGGTTACACGCCGGCCGGTGATGTAAACATCGCGTTACGCGAGGCGAGGAGCTCGCCCGGGCTCCCCTATGCGCGGACCGTGTCCTCGAAGGCGTCGGGGATCCCGTCGCCGTCCGAGTCGCGCTCGTCCTCCTCGCGCCGGCGCCGGTAGTGGCGATTGCGGGTGCCGAGCAGGATTCCCGCAGCGACCGCGGCGATGAGCGAGCCCAGGAGGATCCCGACCTTGGCGACGTCGTCCAACGGGTCGCCCTGCCCGTAGCTGAGCTCGCTGATGAGCAGGGAGACCGTGAAGCCCATGCCCGAGAGCATCGCGAGGCCGACGACGTCGATCCATCGCACGCCCCGGGGCAGGGTGACGCCCGGCAGCCGGGTCACGAGCCAGGAAGCCAGCGTGATGCCGATCGTCTTGCCGACGACGAGCCCGACGACGATCCCGATCGCCACGGGCGATGTGATCGCCTCGACGAGCCCGTCGAGACCGCCGACCGCGACCCCCGAGGAGAAGAACGCGAACACCGGCACCGCGAAGCCCGCCGAGATCGGGCGCAGACCGTGCTCGAACTTCTCAGCGAGACCCTCCCGGCCGCCGAGCCCGTCCTCCTCGCCCCCGCGGGCGAGGACGGGCACGGTGAACGCCAGCAGCACTCCCGCGACGGTCGCGTGCACGCCCGAGGAGTACATGAGGAACCACACGACGATGCCGATCGGGGCGAGGATCGCGATCGCCGCGGTCGAGCGCAGGCGGAAGAGCTCCTGGTACCTCTGCGCGATGAGCCCGAAGATCGCGAGCCCGATGCCCGCCAGCACGAGATACAGCGGCTGGAGGTCGTCGGTGTAGACGAACGCGATGACGGTGATGCCGATGAGGTCGTCGACGACCGCGAGCGTCAGCAGGAAGGTGCGCATCGCGATCGGCAGCGAGGTGCCCACGACCGCGAGCACTGCCAGGGCGAAGGCGATGTCGGTCGCGAGCGGGATCGCCCACCCGCGCAGCACCTCCTGCCCCTGGGTGAGGTTCACGAGCGTGAAGATCACCGCCGGCGTCGCGGCTCCGCCGAACGCGGCCGCGACGGGAACGAGCGCGCGGCGAGGGTCGCGCAGCTCGCCGGCGACGAACTCGCGCTTGAGCTCGAGGCCGGCGAGGAAGAAGAAGATCGCGAGCAGACCGTCGGCGGCGAGGTGGCCGACCGAGATCTCGAACACCGCGTCGCCGAATCCGAGGATCACGGAGGTGTCGCGCAGCGCGAAGTAGCCGTCGGCCGCGGCCGAGTTGGCCAGGGCGACCGCGATCACCGTCGCGACGAGCAGCAGGATCCCGCCCACCGTCTCCTTGCGGAGGATCTGCTCGATCCAGAGGCTCTCGCGGTAGCGGTCGGCACCCGTAGGGGCGCCGGAGGGCGTTCCGGTGGGCGTTCCGGTCATGGGGTCTCCTCGGGGTCGTCGGCGCGGTTCCGCCCCCGCGACGCGGCAGGCGGGCCGACCAGACTTCCCGGCGCTCCGGTGACGATCCTATCGGCGCGTCCGCGCGCGACCCCGGTCAGGACGCCGTGGTCAGAGCGATCATGCGCGAGGTCGCCCGCAGGTACTTCTTCCGATACCCGCCAGCGAGCATGTCGTCGGTGAAGACCTGATCGAGCGGGGTGCCCGTGGCGAGGATGCGGATCTGGGCGTCGTAGAGGCGATCGACGAGCGCGACGAGGCGCAGGGCATCCGTCTGATTGCGCAGCGGCGAGACGTCGGTGAGCGCGATCGCCGACAGCCCGTCGATGAGGCCGATGTATCGGCTCGGGTGCACGGTCGCCAGGTGCGCGAGGACCGCGTCGAAGCGGTCGACGGTGACCGTGCCCGTCTCGGCGGCGAGGCGCGCGTCGAGCTCCTCCGGGCTCAGCGCGACCGCGTGGCCCTCGATGTCTCGCTTGCGGTAGTCCTCGCCGTCGATGCGGCGGATGTCGAAGCGGTCGGCGAGGGCGTTGATCTCGCGCAGGAAGTCCTGGGCGGCGAATCGCCCCTCGCCGAGCGCGTGCGGAGGCGTGTTGGAGGTCGCCGCGATGCGCGAGCCGCTCGCGACGAGCTCGCCCAGCAGGCGCGACATCACCATCGTGTCGCCCGGGTCGTCGAGCTCGAACTCGTCGATCGCGATCAGGCGCGCCCCGCGGAACTGCTGCACCGCCTGCTGGTAGCCCAGCGCCCCGACGAGCGCCGTGTACTCGATGAACGTGCCGAAGTACTTGCGACCGCCGACGCGGTGCCAGAGCGCCGCGAGCAGGTGCGTCTTGCCCACGCCGAAGCCGCCGTCGAGGTAGATGCCGGCCTTCTCGGCCACGACCGGGGTGCGGCGCGCGAAGAGGCCGCGCAGCCCGGTGGGCGCCTCGTCGGGAGCGCCGTCGGCGAAGCGACGGATCGCCTCGACCGCCTCCGCCTGCGAGGGGTGCGCCGGGTCGGGCACGTAGTTCTCGAGGCTCGCGTGAGCGAACTGCGGCGGCGGGGTCAGGTGGCCGAGCAGCTCGGAGGCCGCGAGGGTCGGCTGACGGTCGGTCAGGCGCAGGGTCGTCGGCGCAGGATTCACTAGGGGCCGTTCGCTCGCGGGGGTCGCACTCTCCGCCCTGCCGCGCCGGGTGGCGGGACGAGGCGCGGCGCGCTCGGAGTGCGTAGATTCGAGCGCGCGCGGCGTGTCCCAGAATACCGGCGGCCCGCCGCGCGTTGCTCCCCGCACAGGCTCGCACCGTGGCGCCGCTCCTCGGCAGCCGCCGTTCCCCCATCGAGAGGTCACCCATGCCCGTCTCCCCCGATCCGTCCGAGAAGTTCCAGGCGTACGCCCACCCCGAGCGGCTCGTCTCGACCGCGTGGCTCGAGGAGCATCTCGACGACCCCGGCCTCGTCGTGGTCGAGTCGGACGAGGACGTCCTGCTGTACGAGACCGGGCACATCCCCGGCGCGGTGAAGATCGACTGGCACACCGACCTCAACGACCCCGTCGTTCGCGACTACATCGAGGGCGAGGCGTTCGCCGAGCTCATGGGCCGCAACGGCATCGCGCGCGACACGACGATCGTGCTCTACGGCGACAAGAGCAACTGGTGGGCCGCCTACGCGCTGTGGGTCTTCACGCTCTTCGGCCACGAGGACGTCCGGCTGCTCGACGGCGGCCGCGACCGCTGGGTCGCCGAGGGCCGCGCGATGACGAAGGACCGCCCGAGCCGCGAGGCCGTCGAGTACCCGGTCGTCGAGCGCGACGACAGCGCGATCCGCGCCTTCAAGGAGGACGTGATCGCGCACTTCGGCAAGCCGATCATCGACGTCCGCTCGCCCGAGGAGTACAGCGGAGAGCGCACCCACATGCCCGCCTACCCCGAGGAGGGCGCCCTCCGCGGCGGCCACATCCCCTCGGCGCGCAGCGTGCCGTGGGCTCGCGCTGCGAACGAGGACGGCACCTTCCGCGGCGCCGACGAGCTCGCCGCGATCTATCGCGAGGATGCCGCGATCGGCGAGGCGGAGGACGTCGTCGCCTACTGCCGCATCGGCGAGCGATCGAGCCACACGTGGTTCGTCCTGACCCACCTGCTCGGCGTGCCGCGCGTGCGCAACTACGACGGGTCGTGGACGGAGTGGGGCAGCGCCGTCCGGGTGCCGATCCAGACCGGCGGCGAGCCCGGCGACGCGCCCCTCCGGTAGCGTGACGGCGATGACCGACGCCCCGACTCCCGCCCTCCCACCGTCGCTCGCGGAGATCCGCGACGACTTCCTCGAGCTCGGCGAGTCCGACCGCCTGCAGCTGCTGCTGGAGTTCTCCGAGGCGCTGCCCGAGCTCCCCGAGCGGTTCCGCGACCACCCGGAGCTCCTCGAGCGCGTCGAGGAGTGTCAGTCGCCCGTCTTCATCGTCGTCGAGGTCGACGGCGGCGCGGTCGCGGTGCACGCGACGGCCCCCGCCGAGTCGCCGACGACGCGGGGCTTCGCGTCGATCCTCGCGCAGGGTCTCAGCGGCCTCGAGGTCGCGACGGTCCTCGCGACCCCCGACGACTTCCCGTTCGAGCTCGGCCTCACCCGCGCAGTGAGCCCCCTGCGCCTGCGCGGCATGACGGGCATGCTCGCACGCATCAAGCGGCAGGTGCGCGAGGCGGCCGCGGCGTGATCCTCCGCCGAGTCCACCCCGCGGGGGCGGCCGAGGAGGTCGCGCTCGACACCGAGAGCCCGGGAGCCCGGGATCGGCTGCTCGAGTGGTACGCGCCGGGCGACGGCGAGCGCATCCGACTGAACTTCGTCGCGACGCTCGACGGACGCGTGACGGGCGAGGACGGCACGTCCGGCTCGCTCACCGCGGGCGCCGACCGCATGATCCTCGGCGTCATCCGCGAGCACGCCGACGTGATCCTCGTCGGGGCGAGGACCGTGCGCGCCGAGTCGTACCGGCTCCCCCGCCGCACGCCGCTCGCCATCGTGACGACCTCGGGCGACCTGACCGGGCACGGCTTCGAGCCGCGCGAGGGCGCGCCCGAGGTGCTCGTGATCGCGCCCGAGACGGCGACGGATGCCGTGCGCCGCTCCCTGAGCGGCATCCGGAGCACGATCCTCCCCCTCCCCGATCGCGGCGAGGCGGCGACCGCGCTCGAGATCCTGGGCGCGCTCCGCGCGCACGGCGCCGAGCGGATCGTCTGCGAGGGCGGCCCCGGCCTCGCCGGGCTGCTGCTCGCCGCGGGGCTCGTCGATGAGGTGTGCCTGACGACGGTTCCGCGCCTGGGCGGGTCGGGCATCCGCCTTCTGGCCGATGACGACCCGGCGATCAGCCGGTGGGCTCCCCGTCAGCTGCTCCTCGACGACGAGGGCGTGCAGTACGCCCGCTGGACGCGTCGAGCCGGCTGATCCAGGCGCGGATCACGCCCTCCCAGCGCTCGGGGTCGAGGTTCCACAGCCGCGTGTGCCGCGCGCGGGCGAACCGCTCGAGCGTCACGAGGTCGGGTCGGGCGTCGGCGAGGGCGAGCGAGGCGTCGATCGGCACGTAGCCGTCGTCGTCGCTGTGCAGGATGAGAACGGGAACGCTGAGCTCGTCAGCGCGGGCGACGAGATCGAGCGAGGCGAGATCGATGGGCTCGGCGCTGCCGACGAGAGGCGTGACCGCCGTCGTGCCGAGCAGCCCCATCGCGACCTCGCCGACCGACCTGGGCAGCCCCGAGAGGGCTGCGTGGAACCGCAGCACCGTCCGCCAGTCGATCACGGGCGAGTCGAGCACGAGGCCGTGGACGAGTCCCGCGAGCTCGGATCGGACGAGCAGCTGCAGGGAGATCGCGCCGCCCATCGACCAGCCCATGACGACGATGCGGCCGGCTCCCGCATCCCGCGCGTGCGCGACGGCCGCCTCGAGATCGCGCCACTCGGCGGCCCCGAGCGCGTACCGACCGTCGGCGCTCGCGGGGGCGTCGCCATCGTTGCGGTAGCTGATGAGGAGGCTCGCCCAGCCGAGCTCGCGCGCGAGCGGGATGGCGCGGATGCCCTCGGCGCGCGAGGCCCCGCGCCCGTGCACGTGAATGATCCAGTCCTCGCCGGCGCCGCTCCCGCCGTCGACGGACGGCACGAACCACGCGGGCGCGTCGCCGACGGGGGTGCGGATGCTCGTCTCGACCGCCGCGACGCCCAGCTCGCCCGGCTCGAGCCAGTACCACCCGCCCCAGCGCCCCGCGGGCGCCGACTCGAGCGTGCCGCGCTGCACGGACTCGAGCACGCGCGTGACCGAGCCCGCGTCCTCATGGAGGACGCGGCCGACGCGCGCGTGGCCGCGGCCCCCGGCGAACCAGAAGCCGTATCGCCCGGGAACGGCGGAGTCGGCCGTGCGACTGAGGCGGATCGTCGCGCGCGCGGTGTCGACGGCGAGGACGCGGATGTCCTCGGGCCGCTCGCGCACCGGAGTCACGACTCGGCGCGCCATCGTGATCGCCGCAGCGGCGGATGCGGCCAGCGCGGCGATCCCGGCACCCGCGACTCCCGCCGCGATCGCGACGGCGAGCCCGCGGCGTCGGCGCTCGGTCGTCCCCCGTGCGCCTCGGCGCACGGCTCCCCTCAGGTCGGCGCGTCCCACGCGTCGAACGTAGCAACTGCTCTTAGTCTTCAGGGGTGCCCCTCTCTCCCGCATCGCCGCAGGAGGTGTTCGACGCACTGATCGCCTCCGTCGATCGGGCCGTCCTCCGCCCCGAGCTCGACGTGCGCAGCATTCCGGCGCCCACCGGGCTCGCGCCCTTCTCGTACGCGCTCGCGGCGGACGTCAACCCCGCGCGGCACGTCGACGACTCCGACCTCGGCACCGGTCGTCTGCTCGTCCTCTTCGATCCGGAGGCGCCGGCCGGCTGGAACGGCACCGTGCGCATCGTCTGCTTCGCCCAGGCGCCGCTCGAGGTCGACATCGGGCTCGATCCGTTCGTCGCCGATGTCACGTGGGCGTGGCTCGTCGACGCCCTCGAGACCCGGGGCGCCGAGTACACGGCCGCGAGCGGCACGGCGACCAAGGTCCTCTCGACCGGCTACGGCGAGCTCGCCGCTCAGGGCAGCGGGGCGCAGCTCGAGCTCCGCGCCTCCTGGACGCCTCTCGACGACGATCTCTCGGCGCACGTCGAGGGCTGGTCCGAGCTCCTGTGCATGATCGCGGGCTACCCGCCGGCTCCCGAGGGCGTCGCCGTCCTCCCGACCAGGCGGGCATCGCGTGGCTGACGCGCAGTCGCCCGATCCCGATGGCGCGGTCGCGCCCGCGGGCGAGCCGGCCGCGGCTCCCCCGCTGCCCACCGCCGTCCCGGCCGTGACCCCCGTCGTGATCGATGATCGGGAGCACTATCTGGTGGCCGTCGAGGCCCTCGCGGCCGGCGAGGGGCCGGTCGCCGTCGACGCCGAGCGCGCGAGCGGCTTCCGCTACTCGCAGCGCGCCTACCTCATCCAGGTCTTCCGCCGCGGAGCTGGCACCTTCCTGTTCGATCCTCCGGCGATCGGCTCGTTCGTCGAGCTGCAGGAGGCGATCGGCGAGGCGGAGTGGGTGCTGCACGCAGCGAGCCAGGATCTCTCGTGCCTCCGCGAAGTCGGTCTCGACCCCGTGACGATCTTCGACACCGAGCTCGGGGCCCGCCTCGCCGGTCTGCCTCGCGTCGGTCTCGGCGCGGTGGTGGAGTCGACCCTCGGCCTGCACCTGGCCAAGGAGCACTCGGCCGCTGACTGGTCCACCCGCCCGCTTCCCGCATCCTGGCTCACCTACGCGGCCCTCGACGTCGAGCTGCTCGTCGACGTGCGCGACGAGATTGCCGCTCTGCTCGCCGCCGACGACAAGCTCGAGCTCGCCGAGCAGGAGTTCGCGGCCGTGCTCTCCCGCGAGGCGCCCGAGCCCCGTACCGACCCGTGGCGACGCCTCTCCGGTCTCCACTCCGTCCGCGGTCAGCGCGCGCTCGCGGTCGCCCGCGAGCTGTGGCTGGCGAGGGATGCCTATGCGCGCGAGATCGACAGCGCACCCGGCCGCCTGCTCCCCGACGCCTCCCTCATCGTCGCGGCCCGCGCGATGCCGGCGAGCAAGCGCGAGCTCGCCGCGCTGCAGGGCTTCCACGGGCGTGCGAGCCGCTCGCAGATCGACCGCTGGTGGGCCGCCATCGAGGCGGGTCGCACGACCGAGGACCTCCCCGTCCTGCGCTCGACCGAGGAGGTCATCCCGCCTCCCCGCTCGTGGGCCGATCGCAACCCCGAGGCGGACCGCCGGCTCAAGGCCGCCAAGCCCGCGGTGCAGCGCGTCGCGGAGGAGCGGCGGATCCCGCTGGAGAACGTCGTGATCCCCGACCACCTCCGCCGGCTCGCCTGGAACCCGCCTGCCGAGACGACCGTCGAATCGATCGCGGAGGCGCTGCGCGCGCTCGGCGCCCGCCCCTGGCAGATTGACGCAACGGCACAGACGATCGCCCAGGCCTTTGTCGATGCGAGCCAAGGGCCCGTCGAGGGCGCCGAGAGCGCTTCGTAGGAACACGCAGTCGAATCCCCGCCTCGCGGGCTGGCCTCCTAGGTTGGTGGAGTTGACCACCGACAAGGGAGGCACTGTGGCCGATCGAGCCGAAGTCGTGTTCGTCGACGGAGTTCGCACTCCGTTCGGACGAGCGGGCGAAAAAGGGATGTACTGGGGCACGCGAGCCGACGATCTGATCGTCAAGGCGATGATCGGGCTCCTGGAGAGGAACCCGTCGCTGCCGAAGGACCGCGTCGACGACGTCGCGATCGCGGCGACGACGCAGGAGGGCGATCAGGGGCTCACTCTCGGTCGCACCGCGGCGATCCTCGCCGGGCTGCCGATGTCCGTCCCCGGGTACGCGATCGACCGAATGTGCGCCGGCGCGATGACCGCGGTCGCGACGACCGCGGGCGGCATCGCCTTCGGCGCCTACGACGTCGCGATCGCCGGAGGAGTCGAGCACATGGGCCGCCACCCGATGGGCGGCAGCGCCGACCCCAACCCGCGCTTCCTCGCCGAGAAGCTCGTGAGCGGCGACGCTCTGAACATGGGCATGACCGCCGAGCGCCTGCACGACCGCTTCCCGCAGCTCACGAAGGAGCGCGCCGACCGATTCGGCATGCGCAGCCAGCAGAAGGTCGCCGCGGCCTACGCCGCCGGGCACATCCAGCCCGACCTCGTTCCCGTCGCTCTCCGCAGCGAGCAGGGCTTCGGCCTCGCCACCATGGACGAGGGCATGCGCCCCGAGACCACGATGGAGGGTCTCGCCGGGCTCAAGACCCCCTTCCGCCCGCACGGCCGGGTGACGGCCGGCAACGCCTCGCCCCTCACCGACGGCGCCACCGTGAGCCTGCTCGCGAGCGCCGGCGCGGCCAAGGAGCTCGGGCTGCAGTCGAAGATGCGCCTGGTGAGCTTCGCCTTCGCGGGCGTGCAGCCCGAGGTCATGGGCATCGGGCCCATCCCCTCGACCGAGAAGGCGCTGAGGAAGGCCGGCCTCACGATCGAGGACATCGGTCTCTTCGAGCTCAACGAGGCGTTCGCCGTGCAGGTGCTGAGCCTGCTCGACCACTTCGGCATCGACGACGACGACCCGCGCGTCAACCCCTGGGGCGGCGCGATCGCGATCGGCCACCCGCTCGCGAGCTCGGGCGTTCGGCTGATGATCCAGCTCGCGCGTCAGTTCGAGCAGCACCCCGAGGTGCAGTACGGCCTCACCGCGATGTGCGTCGGCCTCGGCCAGGGCGGATCGATGATCTGGGAGAACCCGCACTACCGCGGCGGACGGAAGGGCAAGTAGATGACCAGCGCCATCGCGCAGTACTCGGCCGAGCAGTTCGAGCCGCTGCTCGCGCTCGCCGACGACGAGGTCGTCACGCACTCCTTCGTGCGCGACGTCGCCCTCCCCAGCGGGGGCACCCTCGCCCTCGTCACGATCGATAACGGCCGTGACCACACCCGACCGAGCACGCTCGGCCCCCAGGGGCTCCTCGAGTTCGCGCGCGTCATGGACGAGCAGGCCGGCCGCGCCGCGCGCGGCGAGATCGCGGCCGTGGCCGTGACCGGCAAGCCGTTCATCCTCGCCGCGGGCGCCGACCTCTCGAAGGTCGAAGGCATCCCCGATCGCGCATCGGGCAAGCTCATGGCGCAGCTCGGCCACTACGCGCTCGGCAAGCTCGGCGAGCTCGGCGTCCCGTCGTTCGTCTTCATCAACGGCCTCGCCCTCGGCGGCGGCGTCGAGGTCGCGCTCAACGCCGACTACCGGACGATCGACCGGAACGCCGCCGGCATCGCCCTGCCCGAGGTCTTCCTCGGCATCATCCCCGGCTGGGGCGGCGCGTGGCTCCTGCCGAACCTCATCGGCATCGAGAACGCGCTCAAGGTCGTCGTCGAGAACCCGCTCAAGAACAACCGCATGCTGACCGCCGAGCAGGCGTTCGAGCTCGGCATGGCCGACGCGATCTTCGACTCGGCGACCTTCCTCGAGAGCTCGATCCGCTGGGCCGACGGCGTCGTCGCCGGGCGCACGAAGGTCAAGCGCCCGAACCAGCCCGGCAAGATCGAGCGGGCCGTGAAGTGGGATGCCGCCATCGGCGTCGCACGGAGCATGCTCGAGAAGCGCATCGGCTCCGTCGCCCGCTCACCCTACGTCGCGCTCGACCTGCTCAAGGCGGCGAAGAGCAGCGACAAGGCCGCGGGCTTCGCGGCCGAGGACGAGTCGCTCGCCGATCTCATCTCGGGCGACCAGTTCCGCGCCTCCATCTACGCCTTCACCCTCGTGCAGAAGCGCGCGAAGAAGCCCGCGGGGGCCCCGGACAAGTCGCTCGCGACGCCCGTCACGCGCATCGGCGTCCTCGGCGCCGGTCTCATGGCGAGCCAGTTCGCGCTCCTGTTCGTCCGCCGCCTGCAGGTCCCGGTCATCATCACCGACCTCGACCAGGAGCGCGTGGACAAGGGCATCGCGTACATCCACGGCGAGATCTCGGCGCTCGAGAAGAAGGGCCGTCTGCACGCGGACGACGCCAACCGTCTGCGCTCGCTCGTGACGGGCACGACCGACAAGGCCGACTTCGCGGGCTGCGACTGGGTCATCGAGGCCGTCTTCGAGGAGCTCGCGATCAAGCAGTCGGTGTTCGCCGAGATCGAGAAGCACGTCTCGCCGACGGCCGTCCTCGCGACGAACACCTCGTCGCTCTCGGTCGAGCGGATCGCGGAGAAGCTCGAGCACCCCGAGCGCGTCGTCGGCTTCCACTTCTTCAACCCGGTCGCCGTCATGCCGCTCATCGAGGTCGTCAACGCGCCCGCGACGAACGAGGCGACCCTCGCGACCGCGATGGTCACGGCTGCGGCGCTCAGGAAGAACGCGGTCATAACCGCCGACTCCCCCGGGTTCGTCGTCAACCGCATCCTCGCCAAGCTCCTCGGCGAGGCGATGCACGCGGTCGAGACCGGCACGCCGTTCGAGGACGTCGTCGCCGCCCAGCGCCACTTCGGGCTCCCGATGGACCCGTTCGTGCTGCTCGACCTCGTCGGCCTCAAGGTCGGCGCGCACGTGCTGGACACGCACCACGCGGCGTTCCCCGAGCGGTTCTTCGAGTCGCCCGCGCTCCACGAGCTCGCCGAGGCCGGCGTGCTGCTGGAGAAGGACGCGAAGGGCAACCCGAAGGGCATCGACAGGAAGGCGATCGCGATCGTCGCGAAGCACCGCCCGGCGGGCTCGACCCCGGCGACCGTCGAGGAGCTCACGCGGCGCCTCGAGGACGGCCTCGCCCACGAGGTCCACCGCATGCTCGAGGAGGGCGTCGTCTCCGCACCGGAGGACATCGACCTCTGCATGATCCTCGGCGCGGGCTGGCCCTTCCAGATGGGCGGCGTCACGCCGTTCCTCGACCGGGTCGGCGCCTCCGAGCGCGTCTTCGGCGGCACGTTCCACACGCCGCCCATCCGCGGCTCGCACTGACCGCGGGCACCGTTCCGCCGGTCTCGGCCCCGGGCGTCCGTCACGGATGCCCGGGGCCGTCGCCGTTCCCGCTCCGCTCCCGACGGCGCAGCCCCGGTGCCCCGCCGATGTCGGCGCATCGCCGTAGCGTGGCCGCATGAGCACCGTGCAGTACTACGTCGCCCAGAGCCTCGACGGCTTCATCGCCGACGCCGACGATCGCATCGACTGGCTCCTCGCCTTCGGCTTCGAGGCCTTCCAGGAGGGCTACGACCGATTCTTCGCCGGAGTGGGCGCGATCGTCATGGGAGCGGGGACTCTGCGGTTCCTTCTCGAGGAGGGCGCACCGTGGGCCTACCCCGGACTCCCGGTGTGGGTCCTCACGCACGGCGAGGTCCCGAGCATCGAGGGCGCCGACATCCGCGTCGTGAGCGAAGACGTCGGTCGCGTGGCGCGCGAGGCGCGTGCCGCCGCGGGCGACCGGTCGGTGTGGCTCGTCGGAGGCGGCGCGACCGCCGCCCAGTTCGCCGAGATCGGAGAGATCGACGAGCTCATCGTCACCGTGATGCCGCTCACGCTCGGTTCAGGTGCCCGACTGATGCCGACGACGGGCGAGCCGCATCACTGGAAGCTCACGGGCACCGCGACGTTCGAGAACGGCGCGGTCGAGCTGCGCTATCGGCGGCGGTCGGTGGGCTGATCGCTCGAGGACTCGATCGCGGCGTCCTCCGGCAGAGGCCGAGCGACCGGGATCCGCGTGCCGAGCACCTGGGCGACTAGGTCGCGGGCGATCGCCTGCGGCGTGAGCCCGACCTCCTCGAGGATCTCATCGCGGCTCGCGTGGTCGAGGAACTCGTCCGGCAGACCTAGCTCGTCCACGGCGGTGTCGACCCCGGCCGCGCGCAGCTCCTGACGGATCCGCGTGCCGATGCCGCCGACGCGGATGCCGTCCTCGATCGACACGACGATGCGGTGATCGCGTGCGAGGTCGATGATGCTGCCGGCGACCGGGACGACCCAGCGCGGGTCGATGACGGTGGCGCCGATGCCCTGCGCGGCGAGCCGCTCGGCCACCTCCAGCCCGATCTTGGCCATCGGGCCGACCGTGACGATCAGGACGTCCTTGTGCGGGGCCTCGCGGAGGACGTCGACGCCGTCGGCCGTGCGACGGACAGCATCGAACTCGGTGCCGACCGAGCCCTTCGAGAAGCGCAGCACGGTGGGGGCGTCCTGCACCGCGACGGCCTCGGCGAGCTCCTCGCGGAGCCGGGTGGCGTCGCGCGGAGCCGCGAGACGGATGTTGGGCACGACCTGCAGGATCGCGAGATCCCAGATGCCGTGATGGCTCGGGCCGTCCGGTCCGGTGACGCCGGCGCGGTCGAGCACGAAGGTGACGCCCGCCTTGTGCAGCGCGACATCCATGAGCACCTGGTCGAAGGCCCGATTGATGAAGGTCGCGTAGACCGCCACGACCGGGTGCAGCCCGCCGAAGGCGAGGCCGGCGGCCGAGGTCACGGCGTGCTGCTCGGCGATGCCGACATCCAGCACGCGGCCGGGGTGCTTCTCAGCGAGCTTGTGCAGGCCGGTGGGCCGCAGCATCGCCGCGGTGATGCCCACGATGCGCTCGTCGCGGTCGGCGAGCGAGACGAGCTCCTCGGCGAAGACGCTGGTCCAGGAGGGACGGGTGGCGACCTCCATCGACTCCCCCGTCTCGGGGTCGATCTGCCCCACGGCGTGGAACTGGTCCGCGACATCGGCGAGGGCCGGCTCGTAGCCCTTGCCCTTCTGCGTGATCGCGTGGACGATGACCGGCGCGCCGTACTCCTTCGCCTGACGCAGCGCGCGCTCCATGGCTTTCAGGTCGTGACCGTCGACGGGGCCGACGTACTTGATGTCGAGGTTCGAGTAGAGCGCCTCGTTGTTCGTGAATCGCGAGAGGAACCCGTGCAGACCCCCGCGCACCCCGCGGTAGAGGGCGCGGCCGGGAGCACCGAAGTGCGCGAAGAAGCTCTCGCTCGAGCGGCGCAGGCGGCGATAGCCGCGTCGCGTGCGCACGTCGGAGAGGAACCGCGCCATCCCGCCGATCGTCGGCGCGTAGGAGCGCCCGTTGTCGTTGACGATGAGGACGAGGTTGCGGGAGTTGTCGTCGCTGATGTTGTTGAGGGCCTCCCACGTCATGCCACCTGTGAGAGCGCCGTCGCCGACGACCGCGACCACGTGACGATCGTTCTGACCCGTCATCTCGAACGCTCGGGAGATGCCGTCCGCCCAGCTGAGGGAGCTCGACGCGTGCGAGCTCTCGACGATGTCGTGCTCGCTCTCGGAGCGCTGCGGGTAGCCGGCGAGGCCGCCCTTCTGGCGGAGCCGCGAGAAGTCCTGGCGGCCGGTGAGGAGCTTGTGCACGTACGACTGGTGACCGGTGTCCCAGACGATCGCATCGCGCGGCGACTCGAACACGCGGTGAATGGCGATCGTCATCTCCACGACGCCCAGGTTCGGGCCGAGGTGGCCGCCGGTCTTCGAGACCTCGGCGACGAGGAATCGGCGGATCTCATCGGCGAGGGCTGCGAGCTCGGACTCCGTCAGGCGATCCAGATCGCGCGGGCCGTGGATCGTCTCGAGCAGTGCCATTCCAGCACTCTACGCGAGCACGACCGCGGGCGCCCTGATGCCGTGCCGCCCGCCGCCTGGTCGTTCGCTGTGTGCGGACCGTACGCGACAGGCGGGCATCCGGGAACGCGGAGCGGGCCCGATCGCGCACGGCGATCGGGCCCGCTCCCGGGATGGCGCGGTCTAGACGAGGCTGCGCAGCACGTACTGCAGGATGCCGCCGTTGCGGTAGTAGTCGGCCTCACCGGGGGTGTCGATGCGGACGACCGCGTCGAACTCGATCGTCGACTTGCCCGCGGGCGAGTGGGCGCTCGGCTCGGCCGTCACGCGGACGGTCTTCGGCGTGCGCCCCTCGTTGAG
Organism: Yonghaparkia sp. Soil809; assembly: GCF_001429705.1. Taxonomy (NCBI): domain Bacteria; kingdom Bacillati; phylum Actinomycetota; class Actinomycetes; order Micrococcales; family Microbacteriaceae; genus Microcella; species Yonghaparkia sp. Soil809. Next base: position 656,559 of record NZ_LMSV01000002.1, on the reverse strand, counting down.
CTCCGTGATGCCCGAGATCGAGACGGTCTCGGTCCCGTCGAGCCCGAGGCTCTCCGCGGTCTGACCGGCGGGGAACTGCAGCGGGACGACGCCCATGCCGATGAGGTTCGAGCGGTGGATCCGCTCGAAGCTCTCGGCGATGACGGCGCGGACTCCGAGGAGGCTCGTGCCCTTCGCGGCCCAGTCGCGGCTCGAGCCGGAGCCGTACTCCTTGCCGGCGAAGATCACGAGCGGGACGCCCGCGGCCTGGTAGTTCTGGCTCGCGTCGTAGATGAACGACTGCGGGCCATCGGCCTGCGTGAAGTCCCGCGTGAACCCGCCCTCGACGCCGTCGAGGAGCTGGTTCCGCAGGCGGATGTTCGCGAAGGTGCCGCGGATCATGACCTCGTGGTTGCCGCGGCGTGAGCCGTAGGAGTTGAAGTCCTTGCGGTCGACGCCGTTCTCCATGAGGTAGGCGCCCGCGGGCGAATCGGCCTTGATCGAGCCGGCCGGACTGATGTGGTCCGTCGTGACCGAGTCGCCGAGCTTCGCGAGCACGCGAGCGCCGGCGATGTCGGTCACCGGGCTCGTCTCGATCGTCATGCCGTCGAAGTACGGGGGCTTCCGGACGTAGGTCGACTTCGCGTCCCATTCGAACGTCGCGCCGTCCGGCGTCGGGAGCGAGCGCCAGCGCTCGTCGCCCTCGAACACGGAGGAGTACTGCGTGTCGAACATCGCGGTGTCGATCGACGAGTCGATCGTCGCCTGCACCTCCGCCGCGTCGGGCCAGATGTCGCGGAGGAAGACCTCGTTGCCCTCGGAGTCCGTGCCCAGGGCATCCTTCTCGAAATCGAAGTTCATGGAGCCGGCGAGAGCGTACGCGATCACGAGCGGCGGGCTCGCGAGGTAGTTCATCTTCACGTCGGGGTTGATGCGGCCCTCGAAATTCCGGTTGCCCGAGAGGACGGCGGTCACCGCGAGATCGTTCTGGGCGATCGCGGAGGAGATCTCGTCCGCGAGCGGACCGGAGTTGCCGATGCAGGTCGTGCAGCCGTAGCCGACGGTGTAGAAGCCGAGGGCCTCGAGGTCGTCGGTGAGACCTGCCTTCTCGTAGTAGTCGGTCACGACCTTCGAGCCCGGCGCGAGGGTCGTCTTGACCCACGGCTTCGCGGTGAGGCCCCTCTTCACCGCATTGCGGGCGAGCAGGCCCGCGGCGAGCATCACCGAGGGGTTCGAGGTGTTCGTGCACGACGTGATCGCCGCGATCGTCACGGCGCCGTGGTCGAGCGTGAACTCGGTGCCGTCCACCGTGACGTCGATCGGCGCGGACGCCGTCGCCGGCGCGTGCGAGCGGTGGCGGTGCGACAGCTCGTGCGCCGTGTCCTCGTCCTGCGCGGTGAAGCCGACGGGATCGGAGGCGGGGAAGGTCCCCTCGACGGCCGCGTCGACCATCGAGTGGTCGTGGCTGGTGTAGTCGACGAGCGCGGTCTCGAACGCGGACTTGGCGTGCGTGAGCTCGATGCGGTCCTGCGGGCGGCGCGGGCCGGCGATCGAGGGGACGACGGTCGACAGGTCGAGCTCGATGTACTCGCTGAACACGGGCTCGACGCTCGGGTCGTGCCAGAGGCTCTGCATCTTCGAGTAGGCCTCGACGAGGGCGACCTGCTGCTCGCTGCGGCCGGTGAGGCGGAGGTAGTCGAGCGTGACGTCGTCGATCGGGAACATCGCCGCGGTCGAGCCGAACTCGGGGCTCATGTTGCCGATCGTCGCGCGGTTCGCGAGCGGGACGGAAGCGACACCCTCGCCGTAGAACTCGACGAACTTGCCCACGACGCCGTGCTTGCGGAGCATGTCGGTGATCGTGAGCACCACGTCCGTCGCGGTCACGCCCGTCGGGATGGCGCCGGAGAGCTTGAAGCCGACGACCTTGGGGATGAGCATCGACACGGGCTGGCCGAGCATCGCGGCCTCGGCCTCGATGCCGCCGACGCCCCAGCCGAGCACGCCGAGGCCGTTGACCATCGTCGTGTGCGAGTCGGTGCCGACGCAGGTGTCGGGGTAGGCGCGCAGCACGCCGTCGACGGTGCGCGTGTAGGTGACCTTGGCGAGGTGCTCGATGTTGACCTGGTGCACGATGCCCGTGCCCGGGGGCACGACCTTGAAGTCGTCGAACGCGGTCTGGCCCCAGCGGAGGAACTGGTAGCGCTCGCCGTTGCGCTCGTACTCGATCTCGACGTTGCGCTCGAGCGCGTCGGCCGTGCCGAAGAGGTCGGCGATGACCGAGTGGTCGATGACGAGCTCGGCGGGGGCGAGCGGGTTGATCTTGTTGGGGTCGCCGCCGAGCGCCGCCACGGCCTCGCGCATCGTGGCGAGGTCGACGATGCAGGGCACGCCCGTGAAGTCCTGCATGACCACGCGCGCGGGCGTGAACTGAATTTCGGTGTCCGGCTCGGCCGAGGGCTGCCAGGCGCCGAGCGCCCGGATCTGCTCGGCGGTGACGTTCGCGCCGTCCTCGGTGCGGAGGAGGTTCTCCAGCAGCACCTTGAGGCTGAACGGGAGCTTCTCGTAGCCCGGCACCGTGTCGATGCGGAAGACCTGGTACTCGTCGTCACCGACCCGGAGGGTGTCGATGGAATCGAAACTGTTCACTGCGGACACTTCGCCGTCTCCTCTTGACTCTGCCGGGCGCATCCCGCGCTCGCACGTCGGCCAGCCTAGCCTCCGACGCGGCGCGCGGCACCGGCTCGATCGACCTCGACGACGGTGCGGATGCGGCGCTATTTATCTTGATGTCGAGATACTTCATGGTAGCACCGGCGGGCGATCGCCAGGCGAGGATCAGGCGGCGCGGCGCGCGTAGACAGCGCGAACCATGAGCCAGGTGACCCAGAGCAGGGCGGCGTAGAGCGGCACGCCCATGATGAGCTTCGTCGCCGCGAGGGCGGCGGCCTGCGAGGACATGTAGAGGGGAACCTGGACCCCGAGACGCAGAGCGAACATCCCGACCCACAGCCAGGTCGTGACGGTCAGCACCGCACGCTTCGCCGGGTCGCCCCTCCAATCGTGGTCGCCCGTGAGGAGCCCGGCGATCACGCCCACGAGGGGGCGGCGGGCGACGAGGCTGACGAGGAGCGCAACGAGCCAGACGGCGTTGATGACGAATCCGAGGACGAAGTTCTCCTCCGCCCGTCCCGTGATGAGGGCGAGGCCTGCCGAGAGCGCGATGCCGACGAGGCCGACGACGGCCGGGAGGATGGGCGAGCGCGTGACCGCGCGGACCACGACGAACAGCACGGCGACGGCGGCCGGGATGAGGACCGACGGGGCGACCTCGCCGGTGATCGTGAAGACGATGAGGAAGAGGAAGCCGGGCAGCAGCGACTCGAGGAGCCCCCGGACCCCGCCGACCGCAGCCCAGAGAGCGTGCGCGGTCGGGCGCTCCCCCGGCGTCACGAGACCGAAGCCGGACTGCCGCGCCGCGGCGGCGAGGGCCTCTCGGACCTGCTCGCGCTCGTCGCGGTCGGGTGCGGCGGAGGTGCGGTCGAGCCCCGCGTCGTCGCAGTCGCGCTCGCCCGGGCTCTCGGCTCCCGTCGGGGTGCCCGTCATACCGAGGCGGTCGGCGGCACCGCGGCGGGGCCGCCCGCGGTCGCGCCGGCCGGCACGTGGAGCGGGATCAGGTCGCGCGGCGGCATCGGGGTCGAGCCGCGCACGACGACGATGCTGCGGAAGACGTCGTCGATCTGCTCGGCCGCCGCGGCATCGACGGCGCCCTGGCCGGCCACGACGCCGCGGAGGAACCAGCGCGGGCCGTCGACGCCGATGAAGCGCGCGATTCGCGTGGAGCCGCCCGCGTCGCCGACGACGGGGATCCGGGCGAGGATCTCGGGCCCGAAGGGGCCTTCGCGCTCGGTCGTCTCGCCGCCCTGCTTCTGGATCTGCTCGATGATCTGCGCGCGCACCTCGTGCCACAGACCGCTCGAGCGCGGCGCGGCGAAAGGCTGCACCTGCAGGGTCGAGCCCGCGAAGTCGATGCCGACCGCGATCACGCGCTGGGAGCCCTCCTCGACCTCGAGCCGCAGCTGGAGCTCGGGGCGGGGGACGATCTTGACCCCGCCGAGGTCGACGTAGGGCCGGACGGCGTTCGCCTCGCTCTCGTCGAGCGGACCTGCCGTGGGGCGGTCCTCCGGGGCGGATTTCGCGTCGTCGGGCAGGGGCCCGTCGGTCGAGATCGGATCGCTCACGCGGTGACTCCTTCAGTGGTGTCGGTCGCTCCACGGTAGCCCGTCGAGCCGAAGCCCTGCTCCCCGCGGTGCGAGCCCGGCAGCGAATCCACCGGGACGAAGCGCGCGCGGACGACGCGCTGCACGACGAGCTGCGCGATCCGGTCGCCGGGGCGGACCTCGAACGGTGCGGCCGGGTCGGTGTTCAGCAGCGTCACCCGGATCTCGCCCCGGTAGCCCGCGTCGACCGTGCCGGGCGCGTTGACGATGGTGATGCCGTGCCGGGCGGCGAGGCCGCTGCGGGGCATGACGAAGGCGGCGAAGCCGTCGGGCAGGGCGATCGCCGTGCCCGTTCCGATCGTCGCGCGCTCCCCCGGAGCGATCACGACGTGCTCGGCCGCGACCAGATCGGCCCCCGCGTCACCGGGGTGGGCGTAGACCGGGAGGTGGTCGCCGGTGATCAGGACGTCGGCGGAGTCGGGCACGCGTCGAGGCTAGTGCATGGTCGAATGGAGGCATGTCGAGCTATCGCGAGCGCCTCTGGCCCGCCGCCTGGATGTACCTGGTCATCGCCCTGATCGTGCCCGCGACCATGCTCGTGTTCACTCCGATCAGCCTGATCGCGGGCGTCATCACCGCGGCCGCGCTCGTCGCGGCGTGCGTGGGGCTGCTCATCGCCTCGGCCCCGACGATCGCCGTGGAGGACGGACTCCTGCGAGCGGGGCGGGCGAGCATTCCCCTCGATCTGGTCGGGGATGCGTCGGCTGCGCACGGCGAACAGGCCCGCCACGAGCGGGGCCCCGGCCTCGACGCTCGGGCCCACCTCGTTCTGCGCGGCTGGGTGGACCCGGTTCTGCGCGTCGAGATCCTCGACCCGGACGACCCGGCGCCCTACTGGCTCGTGTCCACCCGGCGGCCGGAGCAGCTCGCCGCCGCGATCGAGGCGGAGCGCGCGGCGAGGCCGAGCGGCGCCTGACGGCGCCCTCGCGTTAACGACGCAGCCGCCGCATCCCCTCACGGGGTGCGACGGCTGGGACGACAGCGGCGCGCGATGGACTACGCGGCGCACTCCGTGCACACCGGTCCGAGCTTGACCTCGTGGTCGAGCTGCGAGCGGTGCTTGACGAGGAAGCAGCTGACGCACGTGAACTCGTCGGCCTGCGGCGGGAGGACGACGACGTCGAGATCGAGGTCGGCGAGGTCCTGGCCGGCCAGCTCGAAGCCCGGATTGTCGGCGTCGTCGACGTCGACGACACCCGACATCTTGTCGGGAACGCGCTCCTGCAGAGCCTGGATCGAGTCGGTGTCCTCGTCCGTCTTGCGGGGGGCGTCGTAGTCGGTAGCCATGCTGCTCGTTTCGTCGAATGGTGCTTCGGGGCCGCGCTCGGCGGCGATAGTTTGCAGGAACCCCGACCGAAACGCAAACCACTGAGAGCGTGGGTGTTCGGCGGTGCTTCCCGGGCAACTTCCGACCCGCCCGGTCTATTCCCGGGTGCGGGGGCATCGGCATGGAACACTGAGCCGACCGGTTGCGAATGAGAGGGCCACGTCATGGACGAACTCACCGTCATCGGCGCCGAGAACGGCGCCCTGATCGTGGTCTCCGAGGACGGGAACCGCTACCGCGTGCCCATCACGGAGGCCCTGCACACCGCCCTGCGGCAGAACCGACCGGCGGCGCCCGCGGCGCACCGCGTCAGCCCCCGCGAGATCCAGGCGATGATCCGCGCCGGCAAGTCCGCCGCAGAGGTCGTGGCCGAGACCGGCGAACCCGCCGAGTACGTGCAGCGCTTCGAGGGGCCGGTCATCGCCGAGCGGGAGTACGTCGTCACGGCGGCGCGCAGCGTTCCCGTCGCCGTCGTCGCCGAGACCGAGTCGGGCATCGCCTCGCACACCTTCGGCGGGGTCATCGACTCCCGTCTCTCCGAACTGTCCGCCACGGACGTCCGGTGGTCGAGCTGGAAGACGGATCTCCACTGGATCGTCACCGTCGCCTTCCTCGACGCGGGCGTGGAGCGCGAGGCGCGCTGGACGTTCGACCCCAAGAAGGCCACGCTCATCCCCTCCAACCACGAGGCCCAGTCGCTCTCCCAGCAGGGCGAGGCTCCTCCCACGCTGATCCCGCGCCTGCGCGCCGTGCCGATCCAGCAGTCGGAGGACCGCACCCGGTTCGACAGCGGCGCCTTCCTCCTCGACGACGACATCGCCGGGATCGGCTCGCCCGCAGCCCCGTCATCGGGCGCCTCCGCGGGCTCCGCGAGCATCCCGAGCGCGCCGCTCGCCCCGGCCGCTCTGCCGCACAGCCGAATGGGGGTGCGCACCGCGGGCGACGACGCCGACACCGCCGATGTGAGCCAGACCGCGGACCTGCTCGAGGCCCTCCGCCGACGCCGGGGCGAGCGCGAGGCCGCTCCGCGCGATGAGCTCGAGGCCGCGAAGGCGGCGCACCCGTCGACCGGCAGCATCCGCATCGTCGACGTCCCTCTCGACTTCTCGGCCGATTCCGCCCCCGAGCCCGACGAGGCGCCGCGGGCGACGGCGCCCACCGCGATCGGCGCGAACGATACCGGGCCCGTCAAGAGCGCGCGCCGCGGCCGGGCAGCGATGCCGAGCTGGGACGAGATCGTCTTCGGCGCTCGCCCGGACGACGACCCCGCCTGATCGCTCAGGGCGCGAAGGCGCCCCATCGGGCGAGGGGGATGCGCGTCTCCTCCGGCGAGAACGATCCGTGCTGGCCGACCATGGCGAGCGATCGCGGCGATGCCGTGCGCTCGTCGTAGTAGGCGACCCGGCTCCGCGCCGCCACGATCACGTCGCCGATGCGCTCCTCGACCCCCGGCGCCACCGCCCCGAACCAGCCGGCGGCGATCGCCTCGTCCCGGCTCACGACCCATGATCGCGCGCTCTCCGCCGCGCGCCAGCGCTCGAGCACCTCGACGGCATCGGCGTCGGGCTCGAGCGCGAGCTGCAGGCATCGCGGCTCACCTGCGACGTGCCGCACGCCGCTCCAGAGCGCGCTGCGCGCGTCGATCACCAGTCGCTGGTGCTCGGGCACGTCGAGCATGCCGTGATCGGCCGTGAGGTGGATCCCGGCATCGCGCGGCACCCGTCGTGACAGCGGCTCGAGAGCGGCGTCGAGCTCCTCCAGCCTCTCGATCCAGGCCTCCGACTCGCTGCCCTGCGCGTGGCCGGCCATGTCGAGCTCCGGGATGTAGCAGTAGACGAGCGCGGGTTGCGCCGCGCTCAGCAGCTCGACGGTCGTGCGGATGCGATCGGCGATCGAGGGCTCGGCCAGGAAGCGAGCCCCGCGCAGCACCGCGTCGGTGAAGCCGGTGTCGCGATAGCGCTCCGCGCCGACGACCACCGCGTCGATGCCGGAGGCCGCGGCAGACTCGAACACCGTCGGGTGCGGCTGCCATTCCGCCGGCCGCATCCCGTCGTCCCATCCGGTGAGCTGGTTGACGACACGGTCGCCCGCGCGATCGACGGCGGTGTAGCCGACCAGGCCGTGGGTGCCGGGCTCGAGCCCGGTCGTGAGGGTGGCGAGCGCGGCAGCGGTCGTGGTCGGGAAGCCCGCGTCGATCGCCCCCCGCTTGCTGGGGAGGGCGGCCAGCAGGCGGCGGGCGTGACCCGCCCGCGCGCGGAGGGCGGACATCCCGAGACCGTCGACGAGGATGACGGCGGCGCTGCGGACGGGAGCGCTCCCGAGGCGGTTCTCCTCGCCCCGCATCGCCGCGAGCGCGCCCGTCAACACGTGCCCGAGTGACGGGGCGTCGCGTCGGGGCGCCGGTAGCATGGGGGCCATCCTATGACTCCCCCTCCTGCGCCCCGCTCGACCCAGCCCGACCTCGACGAGACCCCCGGCGAACGCATCGACGACGTCGATCTCGCCGACGAGATGCAGGGGTCGTTCCTCGAGTACGCGTACTCGGTCATCTACTCCCGCGCGCTCCCGGACGCGCGCGACGGCCTCAAGCCCGTGCAGCGGCGCATCCTCTACATGATGAGCGAGATGGGCCTGCGTCCCGACCGCGGGCACGTGAAGTCGGCGCGCGTCGTCGGCGAGGTCATGGGCAAGCTTCACCCGCACGGCGACGGCGCCATCTACGACGCGCTCGTGCGCCTCGCTCAGGACTTCACGCTGCGAGTGCCGCTCGTCGACGGGCACGGCAACTTCGGCTCGCTCGACGACGGACCCGCCGCCTCGCGCTACACAGAGGCGCGCATGCGGGCGGCCGCGCTCGCGATGGTCGACGACCTCGATGAGGACGTCGTCGACTTCATCCCGAACTACGACAACCAGCTCGTGCAGCCCGCCGTCCTCCCGGCGGCCTTCCCGAACCTCCTGGTCAACGGCGCGAGCGGCATCGCGGTCGGCATGGCCACCAACATGGCCCCGCACAACCTCATCGAGGTCGCGGGCGCCGCGCGTCACCTCATCGAGAATCCGGGCGCGACGCTCGAGGAGCTCATGGCGTACGTGCCAGGCCCCGACCTGCCGACGGGCGGCACGATCATCGGCCTCGACGGCATCAAGGACGCCTACGCGACCGGCCGCGGCTCGTTCAAGACGCGGGCGAAGGTCTCGATCGAGCCGGTCACGCCGCGCAAGACGGGCATCGTCGTCACCGAGCTGCCCTACCTCGTCGGCCCCGAGAAGGTCATCGAGAAGATCAAGGACGGCGTCCAGTCGAAGAAGCTCGCCGGCATCAGCGACGTCACCGACCTGACCGACCGCAAGAACGGCCTGCGGCTCGTCATCGGCATCAAGACCGGCTTCAGCCCCGAGGCAGTGCTCGAGCAGCTCTACCGCTACACCCCGCTGGAGGACGGCTTCTCGATCAACGCCGTCGCTCTCGTCGAGGGCCGCCCGCGGACGCTCGGTCTGCGGGAGCTCCTGCAGGTCTACGTCGATCACCGCATCGAGGTCGTCACGCGCCGCAGCCGCTACCGGCTCGCGCGCCGCCGCGAGCGCCTGCACCTCGTCGAGGGCCTGCTCATCGCGATCCTCGACATCGACGAGGTCATCCAGGTCATCCGCGCCTCCGACGACGCCGAGCAGGCTCGCACGCGCCTCATGGAGGTCTTCGACCTCAGCCAGCTGCAGAGCGATTACATCCTCGAGCTGCGCCTGCGCCGCCTGACGAAGTTCAGCCGCATCGAGCTCGAGGCCGAGCGCGACCAGCTGCGCGCCGAGATCGCGGCGCTGGAAGCGCTGCTGGCGGACCCGGCGCGCGTGCGCATCGTCGTGGGCGATGAACTGGATGCCGTGGCCGAGCGATTCGGGACGCCCCGCCGGACCCTCCTCACCGAGGCGAACCCCTCCATCGCCGCGCCGCGATCGCGGGGTGCGGCGCCCGTGCTCGAGATCGCCGACACCCCCTGCCGCGTCCTCCTCTCGACGACGGGCCGCGCGGTGCGGGTCGAGCTCACCGACGAGCCCCTCGTCCCGCCGGCGCGCCGCAGCAAGCACGACGCGATCCTCTCCGCCGTCGACTCCACCGCCCGCGGCGACCTCGCGGCGATCACCTCCCGAGGTCGTTTCGTGCGGTTCACGCCCGTCGGGCTTCCCGCAGTCCCGGCGAACTCTCTGCAGCTGGGCGCGGGCGCGAGACTGCGCGACTACATCGGTCTCACTGACGCGAGCGAACGGATCGTCGCGATCGTCGACCCCGCGTCGACGACGCCGCTCGCTCTGGGAACCCGCGACGGCGTCGTCAAGCGCGTCTCCCCCGGCTCCTGGCCGGCGCGCCCCGACGGCGAGGTCATCGGGCTCAAGACCGGCGACGAGGTGGTCGCCGCCGCGCCCGCGGCCGACGATGCCGAAGTCGTCTTCGTGACGTCGGATGCGCAGCTCCTGCACTTCGGAGCCGATCAGGTCCGCCCGCAGGGCCTCCCCGCCGGGGGCATGGCGGGCATCAAGCTCGCTCCGGGCGCGCGAGTGGTGCACTTCGGCGTCGTGGAGCCCGCGACGGCCGAGGTCGTCACCGTGAGCGGGTCGACGGAGACGATCGCGGGCACCGATCCCGGCCGCGCGAAGGTCTCGGCCTTCGCCGAGTTCCCGGGGAAGGGGCGCGCCACCGGCGGCGTCCGCGCCCACGCATTCCTCAAGGGCGAGGATGCCCTGCAGCTCGCCTGGGTCGGCACCGACCCGCTCGCCGTCGGCGCCGACGGCTCGGCGCGGGCGCTCCCCGCGGGCGGAGCGAAGCGCGACGGCTCGGGCACGCCGCTCGACGCCGTGATCGGATCGATCGGCGCGCGCCCGTCCTGACGCGTCGGCCGCGCTCGGCCGATCCGGGCATCCCCCCGTCGTCGATCCGGGCTAGACGTCGATGCGGTCGCGGTCGAGCCCCTGGCCGGCGATGATGAAGTCCTTGCGCGGGGCGACGTCGTTGCCCATGAGCAGCTCGAAGACGCTCGACGCCATCTCCGCGTCGCTCACGCGCACGCGCCGCAGCGTGCGGTGCTTGCGACTCATGGTCGTGTCGGCGAGCTGGTCGGCGTCCATCTCGCCGAGGCCCTTGTAGCGCTGGATCGGGTCCTGGTAGCGCCGACCGGACTTCTTCAGCGCCGCGAGCACGCCCTGCAGCTCCGCCTCGCTGTAGGTGTAGATCGTCTCGTTCGGCTTCGTGCCGGGGTTCATGACGATGACCCGATGCAGGGGCGGCACGGCGGCGAAGACCCGGCCCTCGTCGATCATCGGGCGCATGTAGCGGAAGAAGAGCGTCAGCAGCAGGGTGCGGATGTGCGCGCCGTCGACGTCGGCGTCGCTCATGATGATGACCTTGCCGTAGCGGGCCTGCGCGAGGTCGAACGAGCGGCCGGAGCCGGCGCCGATGACCTGGATGATCGACGCGCACTCGGCGTTCGAGAGCATGTCGCTCACGGAGGCCTTCTGCACATTGAGGATCTTGCCGCGGATCGGCAGCAGCGCCTGGAACTCGCTGTCGCGAGCGAGCTTCGCCGTACCGAGCGCGCTGTCGCCCTCCACGATGAACAGCTCGCTGCTCGCGACGTCGTTCGAGCGGCAGTCGACGAGCTTCGCCGGGAGCGAGGACGACTCGAGCGCATTCTTGCGACGCTGGGTCTCCTTGTGCGCGCGCGCCGAGATGCGGCTCTTCATCTCGGCGACGACCTTGTCGAGCAGGAGGGCGGTCTGCGCCTTGTCATCGCGCTTGCTGGAGGCGAAGCGCTCCTTGAGCGCCGACTGCAGCACCGAGGCGACGATCGCGCGCGCGGCGGGAGTGCCGAGCACCTCCTTCGTCTGGCCCTCGAACTGCGGCTCGGCGATGCGCACCGTCAGCACGGCCGTGAGGCCGGCGAGGACGTCGTCCTTCTCGAGCTTGTCGCTGCCGGCCTTGAGGCGCCGCGCGTTCTTCTCGACCTCGGCGCGCAGGGTCTTCAGCAGCCCCTGCTCGAAGCCGGCCTGATGCGTGCCGCCCTTGGGGGTGGCGATGATGTTGACGAAGCTGCGCAGCACCGTCTCGTAACCCGTGCCCCAGCGCAGCGCGATGTCGACGACGCATTCGCGCTCGAGCTCGGTCGGCACCATGTGGCCGTTCGCCTGGAGCACCGGCACGGTCTCGGTGAAGGTTCCGGTGCCCTGGATGCGCCAGGTGTCGGTCACGCCCGAGTCGGGCGCGAGGAACTCGGCGAACTCGCTGATGCCGCCGTCGTAGCGGAAGGCCTCGGCGACCGGCTCGTCGCCTCGCTCATCGGTGATCGAGATGGCGAGGCCGGGGACGAGGAACGCGGTCTGGCGCGCACGGCCGACGAGGTCATCCGTCTGGAAGGTCGCGCCGCGGCTGAAGATCTGCGAGTCGGCCCAGTAGCGGATGCGCGTGCCGGTGACGTTCTTCCCGACCTTCCCGACGACGCGCAGCTCGCTGTTGTCGGTGAACGGGGTGAAGGGTGCGTCGGGACGAGGGCCGTCGGGGCCGTCGGCGAACACGCCCGGCTCGCCGCGGTGGAACGACATCGCCCAGGTCCTGCCGTTGCGGTCGACCTCGACGTCGAGACGCTCGGAGAGCGCGTTGACGACCGAGGCGCCGACGCCGTGGAGTCCGCCCGACGCGGCGTACGAGCCCGACCCGAACTTGCCGCCCGCGTGCAGCTTCGTGAACACGACCTCGACGCCCGAGAGCCCCGTCTTCGGCTCGATGTCGACGGGGATGCCGCGCGCGCGGTCGCGCACCTCGACGCTGCCGTCGCGGTGCAGGTGCACGTCGATCGTGTCGCCGTGACCGCCGAGCGCCTCGTCGACCGAGTTGTCGATGATCTCCCACAGGCAGTGCATGAGCCCGCGGGAGTCGGTCGAGCCGATGTACATGCCCGGTCGCTTCCGCACGGCCTCGAGGCCCTCCAGGACCGAGAGATGGTGGGCGGTGTAATCGGACTGGGCCACGGGTGAGTGCCTCGCGATGCTCGTGAATCAGGATGCTGCGGGCGCGCCCGGCGGCGAGCCCACGACAGCCTAAACCGGCCCGCCATCGCGGCCGGCCTCCCACGCCCGTCGCGAGCGCTCCCGGTCGCGGGTGTTCGCCCTCGCCTACGCGTTCAGCGAAATGGCAGGCGAATGGCACCGATCCGCTGGCGGCGTGTGTTCGAATAGGGGTCACCAGGTACCACGACGATTCAAGGAAGTGAGGGACACCCCATGACGCAGCTCACCACCGAGAGCCCCGAGATCGTCGTCGCGCAGCCGCTCACCGTCTCCGACCGCTGCGACAGCTGCGGCGCTCAGGCCTACGTGCGCGTGACCCTGGCCACGGGCGAGCTCCTGTTCTGCGCGCACCACGCCGCGCGCTTCAAGGAGAAGCTGAGCACGGCCGCCCTCGCCTGGCACGACGAGACCGACCGCCTGACGGCCGACGCCTAGGCCCGCGTGGCAGGCCTCGGCCTGAGCCGGCGGCTCCGGTACCTCGCGAAGCGCGCCGCGGCCGTCGACACCGCGAACCTGTCGAGGCTGGCCGGACGCATCGCCACCTCGAGCGGTCGACCCAAGCCCGTCATCCTCGGCGACATGCTGTGGTCGTCGGTGCGCCACGAGACCGGCTTCCAGGACTACTACGACTGGGACTTCCACCTCCTGAACCGGCGCGAACGTCGCACGTTCATGACGCACCCGAAGTCGAACCACCTCGCCCAGAAGCTCAACCGGCCGGAGCACCGGGCTCTGTTCGCCGACAAGTCGCGCTTCAACGCCCGTTTCGGCGATGCGCTCCATCGCGAGTGGCTCGATCTGCGCGTCGCGTCCTCCGAGGAGCTGACCGACTTCCTCGGGCGCCACGACCGGGTGATGGCGAAGGTGGCGGACAGCCTCGGCGGCGACGGGATCCAGGCGTTCGCGACCGCGGACATCCCCGATCCTGAGGCGTGGCGCACGGCGAGGCTCGCCGCGCGCCAGGTGCTCGTCGAGGAGTTCCTCACCCAGCACCCCGTGATGGCCTCGCTCAACCCGTCGAGCGTCAACACGCTGCGCATCATCACGTTCCGCGACGACCAGGACCGCGTGCACACGCTCGCGCGAACCCTGAAGATGGGGAACGGCGGCGACGTCGACAACTTCAGCGACGGCGGCATGTACACGATGCTCGACGAGCACGGGGTCGCCCATCACCCCGCCTTCGACGGCGAGGGGCGCGTCTTCTCGGTGCACCCGCTGTCGGGCACGTCGATCGTCGGCTTCGCGGTCCCCCTGTGGGAGTCGGTGCAGGCGCTCGTCGAGCGGCTCGCGCGCGAGGTTCGGGAGATCCCGTACGTCGGGTGGGACATCGCGATCACGCCCGAGGGGCCCGCCGTCATCGAGGGCAACTACAACACGGGCGTGTTCCAGCTGAAGCCGAGCGTCACGGGCGTCCGCGAAGGGCTTCTGCCGGTGTACCAGCGGGCGATCGGGTTCTGAGCGCCGGAGCGCTCCTCCGATCGGCTAGTCGACCGGGCGGATGACGCCGAGCGGCGTCGACTGGTGGCCCTGACCGAGCGGGTTGTCGCCGAGGATCCGCGCGAGGCGCGCGTGCCCGGCCTTCGGCAGGGTGGCCCCGAGGATGTTGCCGCCGAAGTCGTTGATGTCGACGATCGCGACGTCGGCGATGTCGCCGAGAGCCGTCTTGATCTCGGCGGCGACGGCATCCGGGTTCTCGGGGACCAGGACGACCTGCGTGTTGTACGGCGGGATCGTGTTGTGGGTCGGGCCGTCGATGCCGCGCGCCTTGGGGCCGGCGATGCGGTAGAAGTCGCCCTTGCGGCCGATCGCCTTCGAGACGGCGGCGACCGCCGCGGCGAGGAGGATGCGCGGCGTTCCGACCTCGCGGAGGGCCATCTCCATCGTCTCCGGCATGCCGAGGCCGATGCCGTGCGAGGTCTTCGTCACGTACTTCGAGAGGGTGTGCGCGAGCGGGCGCGCATCGATGTCGCCGACGGGGTACGAGCGCCCCTGCGTGATCGCGACGATCTTCTCGGTCACGAACAGGACGTCGCCGGGCTGGACGACCCCGGTGGCGTAGCGGGTGACGACCTCGATGATGTCCTCCCCCGCGACGACGACGTGCGTCTTGATCGGGATGCGCTGCCAGCGCTGCCCGTCGATGTCGACCTCGAGCGCCTTGCCCTCGTTCGCCTGAGCGGTCATGTCGGTTCTCCCTCGCGGTGTCGCGTGCCGGATCTCGTTCGGGCGCGGCGGTCTACTCGAGGTAGTCGCGCAGCGCCTGCGAGCGCGACGGGTGCCGCAGCTTCGCCATGGTCTTCGACTCGATCTGGCGGATGCGCTCGCGCGTCACGCCGAAGGTGTCGCCGATTTGGTCGAGCGTCTTCGGCATGCCGTCGCCGAGGCCGAAGCGCATTCGGATCACGCCGGCCTCGCGCTCGGAGAGCGAGTCGAGCAGGCTCTCGAGCTGCTTCTGCAGCATCGTGAAGCCCACGGCGTCGGCCGGCACGACGGCCTCGGTGTCCTCGATGAGGTCGCCGAACTCGCTGTCGCCGTCCTCACCGAGGGGCGTGTGCAGGGAGATCGGCTCGCGGCCGTACTTCTGCACCTCGATGACCTTCTCGGGCGTCATGTCGAGCTCGCGGCTGAGCTCCTCGGGCGTGGGCTCGCGGCCGAGGTCCTGCAGCATCTGGCGCTGGACGCGGGCCAGCTTGTTGATGACCTCGACCATGTGCACGGGGATGCGGATGGTGCGCGCCTGGTCGGCCATGGCGCGCGTGATCGCCTGACGGATCCACCACGTGGCATAGGTCGAGAACTTGAAGCCCTTGGTGTAGTCGAACTTCTCGACGGCGCGGATGAGGCCGAGGTTGCCCTCCTGGATCAGATCCAGGAACTGCATGCCGCGACCGGTGTAGCGCTTGGCGAGCGAGACGACGAGTCGGAGGTTCGCGCCGAGGAGGTGGTTCTTCGCACGCTGCCCGTCCTTGGCGACCCAGGCGAGCTCGCGACCCAGCTGGGTGCGCTTCTCCTTGTCGCTCATCTGACCGAGCTTCTCCTCCGCGAAGAGGCCGGCCTCGATGCGCATGGCGAGCTCGACCTCCTCCGCGGCGTTCAGCAGCGGGACCTTGCCGATCTGCTTCAGGTAGTCCTTGACCGGGTCCGCCGTGGCGCCCGTGATCGTCGAGGAGTAGACGGGGACCTCGTCGTCATCCTTCATCGACAGCACGATGGCGCCGGTGGGGAGGTCGACGATGGGGGCGGAGGTCGCGCCGTCCTCACCGCTCTCCTCGGCATCGGCGTCGTCGGACTCGTCGGAGGCATCTTCCGCGGCGGCGGGGACCACCGCGTCCGCGTCGACCGCGTCGGCGCTGTCGTCGATCTCGACGGGCTCGGCGTCGTCGTCCTCGGCGGGCTCGGTGACGCTCGAGGTCGTGCCGGCCGCCGCCTTCTTCGAGGCGGGCTTCCTCGTTGCGGGCTTCTTGGCGGCGGGGTTCCTCGCCGCAGGCTTCTTCGTCGCCGTCGCGGCGGTGGTCTCGTCTGCCGACGCGGTCTTGAGGGTCTCCTCCTCGACGACGGCGACGGCTGCGGTCTTCGTCGCGGCGGGCTTCCGAGCGGGAGCCTTCTTCGCGGCGGTCGTCGTCGAGGCAGTGGTGGTTCGGGTTGCCATTCGGACCCTCTTTTCCGTTCTCCGGGCAGTACAACGACCCATGTCAAGTCGCTCTTCCCGCGCGCTCTGCATGAGCGAATGAGAGTGGGCGACCGACCGGGTCGTGAGCGTCAAGTATCGCACAAGTTCGCGGTCACCCGATGCAGGCCACCGAGCGGGCACTCACTCCCCGCGTCGCTCTCGTCGCGCCCGACGACGACGGACGATCGCGACCCACAGCGGGCCGACGGCGATGCCCTCCTCCTCGGCGAGGAGCCGCCGTGCGCGCCCGCGGGAGACGAGCATCGCCGCGACGGTGGCCGCGACGACCGGGTACTGCACGGCGAAGGCGATCCGGAAGCTCTCCCACGAGTACAGGAGCGCCGGATCCGGCGAGTCGCTCCGCGCATCGAGCACCAGGCCGACGAGCAGGAGGAGTGCGACGGAGGTCGCGAAGCCGCCCACGTTCACGAACCCGGAGGCGGCTCCCTGGCTCGCCGGAGGGTTGAAGGTGCGCGCGAAATCGAATCCGATCAATCCGCCCGGACCGCCGACGGCGAGCACGACGAGGAGCGCGATGACGGCGGCGAGGGGCGGGCGCTCGGGCCACAGCAGGACGACTCCCCACGCCGCCGCCGTGAGACCGACGATGAGGAGAACGACGTTCGAGCGCCGGTAGGGGTAGCGAGCGGAGAGCAGGCCGATGACGGGGCCGCCCACGGCGCCGGCGATGACGACGATGCTGAGCAGGGCGCCGGCGCTCGCGGGCCCGTACCCGAGCCCGACCGAGAGCGCGGGGAACCCCCACAGGATCACGAACATCGTCGCACTCGCCTGGCTGGATGCGTGCGCCCAGAATCCGAGTCGGGTCCCCGGTCGCCGGAGGCTCTGACCGAGCTGCTGCAGGGCGACCCGGAAGGTCGCCGCACGCAGTCTCTCCGTCCCGGGAGGGGTGTCGCGGACGCCGAACCAGACCGCCGCGCTCGCGGTGGCCGAGATCGCCGCGAGACCGATGAACGACGACGACCAGCCGATCTCGTGCAGCGCTATCGAGAGCGGGATGGCGGAGAGCAACTGACCGGTCTGCCCGAGCGTGCCGACCCACTGCGAGAGGAGCGGGAGGCGCCGCGGCGAGAACCACGCGCCGAGGAGCCGGAGGACGGAGATGAACGTCATCGCGTCCCCCGCGCCCACGAGGACGCGTCCGGCGATGGCGACGGAGACATCGGGGGCGAGGGCGAGCACGAGCTGACCGAGTGCCATGACGGTCGCGCCGACGCCGATGAGGGCGCGAGGACCGAAGCGGTCCACCAGCACGCCGACGGGGATCTGGAGCCCCGCGTAGACGAGGAGCTGCAGGATCGCGAGCGAGGAGAGCGTCGTCGCATCGATCGCGAAGCGCTCGGTTGCCGCCACTCCGGCGACGCCGAGGGATGTCCGCTGCATGACGCCGACGATGTACGCGAAGCCGCCGACGGCGAGGACGATGATCGCGCGGCGGGAATCCACGCTCCCAGCGTAGGTCCCGCGGCCGATCAGCCGGGTCGGGCCCGTCGCCGCGGACGGGGCCCCCGACCGCTCAGCCGACGATCGGCGGCTCGTCGCTCGGGCGGCGGAACGCGAGGAACTTCTCGAGCTCGGCGGCGATCGAGTCGGCGCTGGGCAGCTCGCCGTCCTCGTCCGTCAGCGGGGAGCGGAGCGGGTTGTCCTCCATGTAGCTGTCGTGACGCTCCTCCAGCGTGCCCACGAGTCGGGCGAGCTCGGTGTTGCCCTCGACCTGCGACTCGATCTTCGCGAGGAACTCGCGACCCTCCTCGCGCAGCCGGTCGGTCGGGAAGAGCAGCCCGGTCGCCGCGGTGATGCTCTCGAGCGCGGTGACGGCCGCCGAGGGGAACTCGGTGTCGGCGAGGTAGTGAGGGACGAGCAGCACGAAGCCGGCGGTCGAGTGCCCCGACTGCTGCAGTCGGAACTCCAGCAGGTGCAGCACGTTGCCCGGCACCTGGGTGCGCGGGCGCCACACCGACAGGGCCTCGATGAGGTCGTCTCGATTGCCGCTCACGGTGACGCCGATCGGCCGCGTGTGCGGCACCGGCATCGGGATGGCGTGGACCCACGTGGTGCTCGACACCTCGAAGCGCTCGATGATGTCGCGCACCGCCTGCGTGAAGCCTTCCCAGAGGAAGTCCGGCTCGTACCCGCTCAGCAGAAGGAACGGCGCCCCCATCTCGTCGGTCATGAGGCGCACGGCGAGCGAGGGCATCGTGTACTCGGCGATACGGGTCTCGTCGAAGAAGAGGACGGGACGGCGCGCGCGCCAGTCGAGCAGCTCGTCGTTGTCGAAGACGACGACGTCACGGTGGTCGAGAGTCGAGAGGAGGTACTCGGTGACCTGGCCGACAGCGGTCCCCGCGTCGGCGAAGCCCGTGAGCCCGGCGACCAGCGGGAGCCCGCGCGGCACCTCGTGATCCGCCATGACGACGGAGTAGAGAGAGGAGGGTTCGCGCATGCCTCCATGGTAGGTCTGCGCCTCCGGGCGAGGTCGCCGCACAGGACCTGCCGAGAGCGAACAGGCCCCCTGGCGTCCCCGATCCGGGCCAGGAGCCGCCCGTAGGATTGCCCGCATGACCCCTCCCTCTCTCCACGTCTCCGCCGTGCCCGCCCGCGAGATCCAGGCCGACGTCCTCGTCGTCGGGGTCGTGAAGGGGGCAGATGGGCCGCGCGTCGAGGGACCGCTCGCGGAGGAGCTCGGTGCCCTGGGAGCCGGGCTCGCCTCACTGGGCCTGACCGGAGCGGCCGACGAGGTCTCCCGCCAGGTCGCGCCCGCGGGCCTCGCGGCCGGGAGCGTGCTCCTCGTCGGGCTGGGCTCGGGCCCCGCAACCCCGGACTCGCTGCGCAGCGCGGCCGGGACCGCCGCGCGCTCCGTGAGCGGGGCATCCCGCCTCGCGATCGCCCTCCCCACCGCGGACGGTGCCGACGTCCAGGCAGTGCTCGAGGGCGCCGCGCTCGGGGCGTACCGGTACACCGCCTACCGCTCGGGCGACGCGCCCGCGCCCGTGGCCGAGATCGTGCTCGCGACCGACGTCGACGGTGCGGATGCCGCGCTCGAGCGGGCGCGCATCGTCTCCGAGGCGGTCGTGGCCGTCCGCGATCTCGTCAACGCCCCGCCGAACGACCTCTACCCGGAGAGCTTCGCGGCTCGCGCCCGCGAGCTTTCCGAGGGCCTCCCCGTCGAGCTGCAGGAGTGGGACGTTCCCGCGCTGCAGGAGGGCGGCTTCGGCGGGATCCTCGGCGTCGGTCAGGGCTCCTCGCGGCCGCCGCGGCTGGTCGCCGTGCGCTACGCGCCGGAGGGCGCGACGCAGCACCTCGCGCTCGTCGGCAAGGGCATCACCTTCGACTCCGGCGGTCTCTCGCTCAAGCCAGCGGCCGCGATGGTCGGTATGAAGTACGACATGACCGGCGCCGCGACCGTCCTCGCCACCGCGCTCGCCGTCGCGCGGCTCGGTCTGCCGATCCGGGTCACCGCCTGGCTCTGCCTCGCCGAGAACCTCCCCTCGTCCACCGCGATGCGGCCCAACGACGTGCTGACGATCCGCGGCGGCACCACGGTGGAGGTCCTGAACACCGACGCCGAGGGCCGGCTCGTGCTGGCCGACGGGCTCGTCGCCGCGAGCGAGGAGCGTCCTGACGCGATCGTCGACGTGGCCACTCTCACGGGCGCCGCCCGCGTCGCGCTCGGCGACCGCTACGCCGCCGTGATGGGCGCCGACGATCTGGTTCGATCCGTCCAGGAGGCGGCGGCGGCGACCGGCGAGCTCGTCTGGCCGATGCCGCTCCCGGCCGACCTGCGCTCGATCCTGCAGAGCGAGGTCGCCGACATCGCCAACGCCAAGCCGGGCAACACGGCCGCGGGCATGCTGCTGGCGGGAGTCTTCCTGCAGGAGTTCGTCGGACGCACCGGTGACGATCAGGATGCGCCGCGCATCCCCTGGGCGCACCTCGACATCGCCGGCCCCGCCAGCAACGGCGGATCCGGCTACGGCTGGACCCCGAAGGGGCCGTCCGGCGTGACGGTGAGACTGCTCGTGAAGCTCGCTGAACGGCTCGCCGGTCAGTAGTAGGCTCGACCGCGGTGCGCGACGCGTGCCGCCCTCCAGGTCGACTGCCACCGTCTAGATCGGCCTCCGCACGAAATCCTCAAGGGAGTCTCCTCGGTGTCGGAACACACTTTTGACCTCGTCATCCTCGGTGCCGGCAGTGGCGGCTACGCGGCCGCCCTCCGCGCCAGCCAGCTCGGCATGACCGTCGGTCTGATCGAGAAGAGCAAGGTCGGGGGCACCTGCCTCCACGTCGGCTGCATCCCCACGAAGGCGCTGCTGCACGCGGCGGAGGTCGCCGATGCGGCCCGCGACTCGGCCAGGTTCGGTGTGCGCGCGACGCTCGAGGGGATCGACGTCCCCGCCGTCACCGCGTACCGCGAGGGCATCATCGCGAGCAAGTACAAGGGCCTCCAGGGCCTCATCAAGGCGCGCGGCATCACCACGATCGAGGGCGAGGGGCGCCTCACCTCTCCGACGACCGTCCAGGTCGGCGAGAACACGATCACGGGTAAGAACGTCGTCCTCGCGACGGGCTCCTACTCGCGCAGTCTCCCCGGGCTCGAGATCGGCGGCCGCGTCATCACCTCCGAGCAGGCCCTCCAGCTCGACTACGTGCCCAAGAAGGTCGCCGTGCTCGGCGGCGGGGTGATCGGCGTCGAGTTCTCGAGCGTGTGGCGCTCGTGGGGCTCGGAGGTCGTCATCATCGAGGCGCTCCCCCACCTGGTCCCCAACGAGGACGAGGCGATCTCGAAGCAGTTCGAGCGCGCCTACCGCAAGCGCGGGATCGACTTCAAGCTCGGCGTGCGCTTCCAGGGCGTCACGCAGGACGACAACGGCGTGGTCGTGACCCTCGAGAGCGGCGAGACGATCGAGGCCGACCTGCTGCTCGTCGCCGTCGGCCGCGGCCCCATGACGGCCAATCTCGGATTCGAGGAGGTCGGGGTCGCGATGGACCGCGGCTTCGTGCTCACGGACGAGCGGCTCCGCACCAACGTGCCGGGCGTCTACGCCGTCGGCGACATCGTGCCCGGCCTGCAGCTCGCCCACCGCGGATTCCAGCACGGCATCTTCGTCGCGGAGGAGATCGCGGGCCTCGACCCGGTCGTCATCAGCGACGTCAACGTGCCGAAGGTCACCTACAGCGAGCCCGAGGTCGCGTCGGTCGGCCTGACCGAGGCCAAGGCGAAGGAGCAGTACGGCGAGGCGCAGATCGCGTCGTACGACTACAACCTCGCCGGCAACGGCAAGAGCCACATCCTCGAGACCTCCGGGATCATCAAGGTGATCCGCGTGGTCGACGGTCCGGTGGTCGGCGTGCACATGATCGGCGCCCGCGTCGGCGAGCTCATCGGCGAGGCGCAGCTCGCCGTGAACTGGGATGCCCACCCCGAGGACATCGCGCCCCTGCTCCACGCGCACCCGACGCAGAACGAGGCGCTCGGCGAGGCGTTCCTCGCTCTCGCCGGCAAGCCCCTGCACGGCATCTGATCCGCCCATAAGCTGAACAACCACCGGTTTCCAAAGGAGCATCACTGATGAGCGAATCCGTCAACCTCCCGGCGCTCGGGGAGAGCGTCACCGAGGGCACGGTCACCCGCTGGCTGAAGAACGTGGGCGACCGCGTCGAGGTCGACGAGCCGCTGCTGGAGGTGTCGACCGACAAGGTCGACACCGAGATCCCGTCGCCCGTCGCCGGCGTGATCGAGGAGATCCTCGTCGCGGAGGACGAGACGGTCGAGGTCGGCACTCCGCTCGTCCGCATCGGAGACGGCAGCGGCGGCGGCGAGTCCGCGCCGGCTGACGCTGCTCCCGCGGACGCCGCTCCTGCGGCCGAAGCCGCTCCTGCGGCCGAAGCCGCTCCTGCCGAGCAGCCCGCGCCGGCGGCGGAGGCCCCGGTCGAGGCCGCTCCGGCGGAGCAGGCGCCCAGCACCGAGCAGCCCGAGGCAGCGGCTCAGCCCCCCACCGAGGCACCCGCCCCTGCCGAGGCGTCCGCCGCGTCCGCCCCGGCGGCACCGGTTCAGGAGGCACCTGTTCAGGATGCGCCGGCCCCCGCGCCCCAGACGCCCCAGCCGACGGAGGCGCCCGCCGCGCAGCCGGCGGCCGAGGCCCCGGCGGCGGCCGCCCCCGCCGCTCCGTCCGTCGTCTCGACCCCCGCCGCGGAGCCGGCTGACGCATCCGATGCGAACGGAAGCGCCGGATACATCACCCCGATCGTGCGCAAGCTCGCGCAGGAGAAGGGCGTCGACCTCGCGAGCGTGAGCGGCACGGGCGTCGGCGGCCGCATCCGCCGCCAGGACGTCCTCGCCGCCGCCGAGTCCGCTGCGGCTCCCGCGAACGCCACCCCGACCGCCGCACCGCGGGCCGCCGCGGAGGTCTCCCCGCTGCGCGGAACGACGACCCAGATGTCGCGGCTGCGCAAGGTCATCGCGGAGCGCGCCGTCGCCTCGATGCAGTCGACGGCCCAGCTCACGACGGTCGTCGAGGTCGACGTGACCAAGGTCGCGGCCCTCCGCACCGCTGTGAAGGACGAGTTCCAGAAGGCGACGGGCGTCAAGCTCTCGTTCCTGCCCTTCTTCGCGAAGGCGGCGACCGAGGCGCTGCGCTCGTTCCCGATCATCAACGCGACGGTCGACGGCGACTCGATCGTCTACCCGGAGACCGAGAACCTCTCGATCGCGGTGGACACCGAACGGGGCCTGCTCACCCCCGTCGTCCGCAACGCGGGAGATAAGTCGATCGCCGATCTCGCGAAGGACATCGCGGACCTCGCCGCGCGCACGCGCGACAACCAGCTGAAGCCCGACGAGCTCGCTGGCGGCACGTTCACGCTGACCAACACCGGCTCGCGCGGCGCGCTGTTCGACACGCCCGTCGTGTTCCTCCCGCAGGTGGCCATCCTCGGCACCGGCGTCGTTGTCAAGAAGCCGGCGGTCGTGACCGTCGACGGCACCGACGCGATCGCCATCCGGTCGACCGTCTACCTGGCCCTGTCGTACGACCACCGCATCGTCGATGGCGCCGACGCCGCTCGCTTCCTCAGCGCCGTCAAGGCGCGCCTGGAGGAGGCCGACTTCGACGGCGACCTCGGCATCTAGCCGACGCCGTCCGCCTCACGGCATCACGGCGCGAACGCGCCACCCGGCCTCGCTCCTCACCACGAGGAGCGAGGCCGTCGCCGTCTCCGCCTCCAGCAGGTCCACGAGCGCTGCGGCGCCCATGCGATCCACGACGATGAGCGTGCGCTCCCCGCCGGCCCACTCCTGCAGCGCGGACAGCGCCTCCACCGATGCGGTCGCCTCAGCGCCCGCCATCAGAGCCTCGTGCGCCGAGGAGCCGGCGTGCGCCACCGACGCCGCGCAGTCCTCCGACGGCGACGGAGCGCACGCGATCCAGCGGTCGACGAGCTCCCCGACGAGCGGGCTCCACTCCTCCGGCGTGGGATCGTCGAGCGACTCCGGCAGGGCGGCAGCGCTTCGCTGCTCAGCGGCGGCGGTCGATGCGGCGGGCCTCGGCGTCGCCTGCCGGCCCTGAGCCGCCGGATCCGACGGGGGTGCCGGCGTGCCCGGCGCCGACGACGCCGACGTGCTCTCGGCCGAGGCGAGGGCGCCCGCTGCGAGAAGGGCCACGAGGCCCGCGGCACCCACCAGGACCACTCCCCTGCGCGGGCGGGGCCCACCGGCGACTCGGGTGACGAGAGCCCGACTCGCTCGCACCCTGCTCCCGACCGCGCCCTGCGCCGACCGCAGGGCCGCGCCCACGGGCCGAAGGAGCCCGGCGGGGAGCCCGATCGCCTGGGAGACCCGATCGACTCCGCTCGCGACCTCCGGAGGATCGGACGGCACCACCGGGAGGGTCTGCCGGCGAGAGGTCGGGAGCTCTGCCGGGACCTGACCCCGGGGAGCGGGTGTCGGCGCAGAGCGCCGGAGTTCCGCGGCCCGGGAGTCGTCCCCGTCGGGCTCCTGGAGGAGCGACTGCAGCGGGAGCGGCGCGGCGCAGTCGAACAGGGCGAGCTCGAGCGCGCGCGGCTCCCCGGCGCTCGCGAGAGCCGCGCGCACCGCATCCCGCTCGCGCTCGTGGACGCGGTCGGCGAGCGCGTCGCCGAAGGCGCGCAGCGCGGCGCGATCCGCGCGGATGGCCGGCTCCCGATCGCGGAAGCGCTCCGGCAGCGGCGCGGCGACGCCGGCCGCTCCGAGGGCGACGACGATGGGCGCTCCGGAGGAGTCGAGTCGGATGCCTGCGGCGTCGAGGCGACCGAGAGTCACCCCGAGCTCATGGGCCCCGTCGAGGAGGGCCGCGATCGGGGCGAGGATCGTCGTCACGTGACCGGCGCGCAGGGGGCTGGTCGCTCGAGGCAGGACGTCGCTCAGGAGCGGCCCGACCACCGCGGCGATCACGGGCACCGGCCGGCCGTTGCGCGACGTCGCGACGTCGAGCAGCTCGGGCACGTGCCCGTCGTGCAGCCGCTCGCGCGCGCCGAGCTCGGCGTCGATGCGCGCATCGGGTGCGGAATCCCGGAAGACCCGGAGCACCACCGTCTCCTCGCCGCCGCGGGCGAGCCAGGTGACGACGGCCTCGTCCTCGTCGAGTCGCCGCACGAGGCGGTAGCCCCCGACCGCCGCGGGGTCGCCCGGAGCTGCGGGCAGCCCCGATGACGGGGGCGCGGGGAGCGATGCGGAGCGGTGCTCGTGCGGGTCGGACGAGGAGAGGGCGCGCGGCATGCCGGTCAGGGTGCCGGGGACACGGCGGATCCGCGCCGCAACGGTGCGACCTGGGGAGGAACGAGCGTGAAGCCCGTCAGGGGACGACCCGCGCCGGGCCCTATTCTGGAGGCATGGCCCGCCCCTCCGCATCCACGCCCGCCAAGGAACCCGGTCGCATGACGCAGCTGTGGCAGGTGTTCCGCATGACCATCCGGAACGACCGCGCCGCACTGTGGCTGATGCTCGCGGGTCTGCTGCTGCCGATCGCCGCGGGCATCGTGCTCGCGATCGCGTTCTCCAACGACAACGTCATCGGCATCGTGCTCTACGTCATCACCGGCGTCCTGGGCGGAATCCTTGGCCTGCTCATCGTGCTCGGGCGCCGCGCCGAGCGCGTCGCCTACCGCCAGATCGCCGGTCAGCCCGGCGCCGTCGGCGCCGTGCTCAAGAGCTCGCTGCGCCGCGCCTGGCAGGCGAGCGAGATGCCGGTGGCCGTCACGAAGTCGCAGGACGCGGTCTATCGCGCCGTCGGCAAGCCCGGTGTCGTGCTGATCGGCGAGGGCCCGCACTCGCGGACGCGTCGCATGCTCGAGGAGGAGCGCCGCAACGTCGCGCGCATCATCCCCAACGTGCCCATCCACCTCCTGCACGTCGGACCGGACGGCGAGAGCATTCCGCTGGAGCGTCTGCCGAGGACGCTCAACCGCCTCAAGAAGTCGATCAGCAAGGCCGAGGTCCTCGCGATCAACAACCGGCTCGTGTCGCTCAGCCGGAGCAGCAGCCTGCCCATCCCCAAGGGCATCGACCCGACGAAGGTCCGGGCGCCCAAGCCCCGCTGACGCCTATCGGCGCAGCAGGATCGTGCGGACGGCGCGATCGTGGAGCCCCCGCTGGTCGTTGTCGACGATGAGCGCGGGAATCACGAGGCCCAGAAGCACCGAGCGCACGATCGGGCGCCAGGCCCCGAGCGCGCCGCCCTCGATGCGCTGGAGGCGCATCCCCAGCAGAAGATGGCCGACGCTGGCGTTCAG
This sequence comes from Yonghaparkia sp. Soil809, assembly GCF_001429705.1. Lineage (NCBI taxonomy): Bacteria > Bacillati > Actinomycetota > Actinomycetes > Micrococcales > Microbacteriaceae > Microcella > Yonghaparkia sp. Soil809. The sequence continues at coordinate 630,458 of NZ_LMSV01000002.1, read as the reverse complement.
CAGCACGAGCGGCACGATCTGCAGCAGCACGAACAGCCCCTGCAGCACGAGAGCGTCGTACTGGAAGAACGCCACCGCGAGCAGGACGGCGAGCGCCCAGTCGATCGCGACGGCCGCGAGCCGGCGACCGTAGCGGGCGATCGAGCGCGGCCCGGACTCGGGGAGCCCGAGGTGCTGGCCGGGCCACTGCGGGAAGGCGGGCGGGGTCTCGGGCACGGCTCCGATCCTAGGCGGGGTGCGGCTGGGCGAGCACGCACAGCAGGCGCGGAGCATCCACTCGCATGACCGTCGGCGCCGCAGGCGTACACTGACGACGTGATCGACTACGTCGACACGGGGCTAAGCGCCAACTCCGTGCCGTATCTGTCGGGTCTCGAGCAGCAGCGTGCACGGCACGCCGCCGTCGTCGAGGGCCGGGCGCCTGATTCCGTCCTCCTGCTCGAGCACGAGAGCGTCTACACCGCCGGCAAGCGCACCGAGCCGCACGAGCGGCCCGTCGACGGCTCCCCCGTCATCGATGTGGACCGCGGCGGCAAGATCACCTGGCACGGCCCCGGCCAGCTCGTCGGCTACCCGATCATGCGCCTCGCCGAGCCCGTCGACGTCGTCGCGTACGTGCGCGCCCTCGAGGGGATGCTCATCGCTGTGCTCGAGGAGCTCGGCGTCGATGGCGCCGCACGCGTCGAGGGCCGCTCCGGCGTCTGGCTGCGCGGCACCGACAAGATCGCGGCGATCGGCATCCGCGTCGCGAGCGGCGTCACGATGCACGGCTTCGCCCTCAACTGCTCCAACGGCTTCGAGGCCTACGAGCGCATCATCGCGTGCGGCCTGACCGACGCGAGCGTCACGAGCGTGAGCCGCGAGCTCGGCCGCACCGTGACGCCCGCCGACGTCGCCCCCCTCATCCAGCGGCACTTCGCGCCGCTCGTCCACGCACGCGTCGGCGTGCCCGCCCTCCAGGATCAAGGAGTCCCCGCATGACCGCCCTCGACGCGACCACGAGCCCCACCCACCCCGGCGAGGGACGCAGGATGCTGCGCCTCGAGGTGCGCAACGCGCAGACCCCCATCGAGAAGAAGCCCGAGTGGATCAAGACACGGGCGAAGATGGGCCCCGAGTACACCGAGCTGCGCGCCCTCGTCGGCGAGAAGCAGCTGCACACGGTGTGCCAGGAGGCCGGCTGCCCCAACATCTACGAGTGCTGGGAGGATCGCGAGGCGACCTTCCTCATCGGCGGAAGCCAGTGCACGCGCCGCTGCGACTTCTGCCAGATCGACACGGGCAAGCCCGCCGACTACGACCGCGACGAGCCGCGCCGCGTCGCCGAGAGCGTGCGCGAGATGAACCTGAGGTACGCCACCGTCACGGGCGTCGCGCGCGACGACCTGCCCGACGAGGGCGCGTGGCTGCACGCCGAGACCGTGCGCATGATCCACGAGCTCAACCCCGGCACGGGCGTCGAGATCCTCGCGACCGACTTCAGCGGCAACCCCGACCTCCTGCGCGTCGTGTTCGAGTCGCGGCCCGAGGTCTTCGCGCACAACGTCGAGACGGTGCCGCGCATCTTCAAGCGCATCCGCCCCGCCTTCCGCTACGACCGCTCGCTCGACGTCATCACGCAGGCGCGCGACTTCGGCCTCATCACGAAGTCGAACCTCATCCTCGGCATGGGCGAGACGCGCGAGGAGGTCAGCCAGGCGCTGCGCGACCTGCACGACGCGGGCACCGACATCGTCACGATCACGCAGTACCTGCGCCCGACGCCGCGCCACCACCCCATCGACCGCTGGGTCAAGCCCGAGGAGTTCGTCGAGATCAAGGCCGAGGCCGAGGAGATCGGGTTCCTCGGCGTGCTGGCCGGCCCGCTCGTGCGCTCGAGCTACCGGGCGGGGCGTCTGTGGGCGCAGTCGATGGTCGCGAAGGGGCGTGAGATCCCGGATGCTCTGCGCGGGCTCGCGGAGCCGAGCGCCGGCTTCGCCCAGGCCGTGGGCTGAGCATCCGTCGCCGCTGCGCCGGGCCAGCGCGGCGCGTAACATCCCCGAAACAATCGGGACACCGCGGGGAAACGCCCGCCCCGTAACGTCAGTCGCGGTTGCGCTCGCAGCCGTCCGGTACTTACCCAGGAGACCATCACATGTTCAGTGATTCTTCCGAGGTCCTGAAGTTCATCAAGGACACGGACGTCAAGTTCCTCGACATCCGCTTCACCGACCTCCCCGGCGTGCAGCAGCACTTCAACATCCCTGCTGCCAGCGTCGACGAGGACTTCTTCACCGTCGGCCAGCTGTTCGACGGCTCGTCGATCCGCGGCTTCCAGTCGATCCACGAGTCGGACCTGCAGCTCATCCCCGACGTGTCGACGGCCTACGTCGACCCCTTCCGGGCCGAGCGCACGCTCATCATGGTCTTCGACATCTACAACCCGCGCAACGGCGAGATCTACGGCCGCGACCCGCGCCAGGTGGCCAAGAAGGCCGAGAAGTTCCTCGCCTCGACCGGCATCGCCGACACCGCGTTCTTCGCCCCCGAGGCCGAGTTCTACATCTTCGACGACGTGCGCTACGAGGTGAAGCAGAACAAGAGCTTCTACGAGGTCGACTCGAGCGAGGCCGCGTGGAACTCCGGTCGCGTCGAGGAGGGCGGCAACCTCGCCAACAAGACCCCCTACAAGGGCGGCTACTTCCCCGTCTCCCCCGTCGACCAGCACGCCGACATGCGCGACGACATCGTCGTCAAGCTCATGGAGGCGGGCCTCGAGGTCGAGCGCAGCCACCACGAGGTCGGCACCGCCGGCCAGGGCGAGATCAACTACCGGTTCGACACGATGGTCTCGGCCGCCGACGACATCCTGAAGTTCAAGTACATCGTCAAGAACACCGCCTCCGAGTGGGGCAAGGTCGCGACCTTCATGCCGAAGCCGCTCATGGGCGACAACGGCTCGGGCATGCACACCCACCAGTCGCTCTGGAACGACGGCAAGCCGCTGTTCTACGACGAGGCCGGCTACGGCGGGCTCTCGGACATCGCGCGCTGGTACATCGGCGGCCTGCTCAAGCACGCCCCCGCGGTCATGGCGTTCACGAACCCCTCGGTCAACTCGTATCGCCGACTCATCCCCGGCTTCGAGGCGCCCGTCAACCTCGTGTACTCGGCGGGCAACCGCTCGGCCGCGATCCGCATCCCGATCACGGGCACGAACCCGAAGGCCAAGCGCATCGAGTTCCGCGCCCCCGACGCGGCGAGCAACCCGTACCTCGCCTTCGCCGCGCAGATGATGGCCGGCATCGACGGCATCATCAACAAGATCGAGCCGCACGAGCCCGTCGACAAGGACCTCTACGAGCTCCCGCCCGAGGAGGCCAAGACGATCCCGCAGGCTCCCGCCTCGCTCGAGGCGGCGCTCGCGGCGCTCGAGGCCGACCACGACTTCCTGCTCGCGGGCGGCGTGTTCACGAAGGACCTCATCGAGACCTGGATCGACTACAAGCGCGAGAAGGAGCTCCTCCCCTTCGCGCAGCGCCCGCACCCGTTCGAGTACGAGCTGTACTTCTCGGTCTAAGCGCTCCTGCACCACAGCGCCCGAGGGCCGCATCCGATTCGTCGGGTGCGGCCCTCGTGGCGTTGCGGGGCCGTGGCGTTGCGGGGCTCGTCAGGCGGTCGGCGGCGCGGCGTAGAAGCCGCGCTCGAAGACCTGGCGCGCGAGGCGCGTCGTGCGGAGGTAGTCCTCCTCGAGACGCGCTGCGCCCCCGGGCCCGTACCCCAGGAGCCGGGCGACGCCGTCGAGCTGACGGCGGTCGGTCGGCAGGACGTCGGCGGTCTTCGCCGTCCACAGCGTCATCGCCGACCGGGCGCGGGAGGCGATGAGCCACGCATCGCGCAGCCGCTCGGCGTCGCGCTCCGGGATGAGTCCGGCCTCCACGCCTGCCGCGAGGGCCCCCAGCGTCGAGGGCGTGCGCAGGCCCGGCGTCGCGGCGGCGTGCTGCAGCTGCACGAGCTGGACGAACCACTCCACGTCGCTCAGCGAGCCGCGGCCGAGCTTGAGGTGCCGCGCGGGGTCGGCCGCTTGGGGAAGCCGCTCCGATTCCACTCGCGCCTTGATGCGGCGGACCTCGCGGGCATCCGTCTCGGCGAACGCGGCCGGGTACCGGACGCCGTCGGCGAGGGCGGTGAAGTCGGCCGCGAGCGCCTCATCGCCGGCGATGACGGCCGCGCGCAGCAGCGCCTGAGCCTCCCACGTGAGCGACCAGCGCTCGTAGTAGGCGCGGTACGAGTCGAGCGAGCGGACGATCGTGCCGTTCCGGCCCTCCGGCCGCAGGCCCGCGTCGAGCTCGAACGGCAGGCGGAGGTCCTCCGTGAGACGGACGAGCTCGCGCACGACGAGCTCGGCGCGCTTCTGCGCCGCGTCCCCGGCCCCCGCGTCGCGGTAGACGTACATGACGTCGGCATCGGAGCCGAACCCGAGCTCTCGGCCGCCGTACCGGCCCATGGCGACGATCGCGAACTCGATGCCCGCGGCGTCGCGGCGCGCGAGTGCGAGGGCACCCGTGAGCAGCGTCGTCGTGATGTCGCTGAGCGCGACCCCGAGCTCCTCGATCGTGATGACGTCGAGGATGCCCGCGAGGGCCGTGCGCAGGATCTCCCTCCGTCGCGCGGTGCGCAGCGCCTTCGCCGCACCCTCCACGTCGCCCGCGTGGCGCGCCAGGGTGGCGCGCGCCTCGTCGAGCAGCGCATCGAGAGGACGCGGCCTCAGCTCCTCCTCGTTCTCGAGCCACGCCGCACCGTCGGGGATCCGCTCGAAGAGCCCGCCGACGTACCGCGACGAGGCGAGCACGCTCGTCAGGCGCTGGGCGGCGCCGCTCGAGTCGCGGAGCATCCGCAGGAACCAGTACGCCTCGCCGAGGTCGTCGCTCAGGCGGCGGAAGGCGAGAAGGCCGTAATCGGGGTCGGCGCCGTCGGCGAGCCACTGCAGGATGACGGGCAGCAGCGTGCGCTGGATCTGAGCGCTCCGCGAGACGCCCGTCGTGAGCGCCGCGATGTGGTGCAGAGCTCCGCGCGGGTCGACGAAGCCGATCGCGCGCAGCCGCGCCTCGGCCTGCGCGCTCGTGAGCGCGAAGCCCTCCTCCGGGAGCGCGGCGACCGCCGAGAGCAGGGGACGGTAGAAGAGGCGCTCGTGCAGCGAGCGCACCGCGAGGCGCGTCTGCTGCCAGCGCACCGTGAGCTCCTCCGCCGTCGAGAGGAACCCCGTCGCGCGGGCGATGACCCGCAGCTTCTCCGGATCGCGCGGCATGAGGTGCGTGCGCCGCAGCCCGTCGAGCTGCAGCCGGTGCTCGATCACCCGCAGGAGGCGGTAGTCGCTCGAGAACTCGGCGGCCTCGGCGCGGCCGATGTAGCCGCGCTCGGCGAGGGCCGCGAGGGCGTCGATGGTCGAGCGCGCCCGCACCGAGTCGTCGAGGTGCCCGTGCACGAGCTGCAGGAGCTGGATCGTGAACTCGACGTCGCGCAGCCCGCCCGGCCCGAGCTTGAGCTGCACGTCGACCTCGTCGGCGGGGATGTGCGCGGTCACGCGCTCACGCATCGCCTGCACCGACTCCACGAAGCCCTCGCGCTGCGAGCTCTGCCACACGAGCGGCGAGACCACGCCGAGGTAGTCCTCGCCGAGCTCCTCGTCCCCCGCGATCGGGCGGGCCTTCAGCAGCGCCTGGAACTCCCAGTCCTTCGCCCACCGCGCGTAGTAGGCCCGATGCGAGTCGAGCGAGCGGACGAGCGCTCCGTCCTTCCCCTCCGGGCGCAGATTCGCGTCGACCTCCCACAGCGGCGGCTCGATCGCCGGCTCCTGGATGCCCCGGGCCGTCGCCTGCGCCAGTCGCGTCGCGATCTCCACCGCCCTCGCCGTCTCCAGCCCGGAGGAGCCCTCCGCCACGTAGATGACGTCGACGTCGCTGAGGTAGTTGAGCTCGCTCGCCCCGCACTTGCCCATGCCGATGATCGCGAGCCGCGTCCGCGCGACGTCCTCGGCCGGGAAGGCGCTCTCGCGCCGGGCGATGTCGAGCGCCGCCTCGAGGGCGGCGCCGGCGAGGTCGGCGAGGGCGGCGCCCACGCGCGGCATCGCGGCGAGCGGGTCGGGGTGCTCGAGATCCCACACCGCGAGACGCAGCAGGTGATGGCGGTAGCGGACGCGCAGCGCGATGACCGCCGCGTCACCCGAGCTCGCCACGACCGCCGCCCGCAGGTCGTCGCGGTACCCGAGCGCCGTCAGGGGCTCGGGCAGCGGGTCGCGGAGCGCCGTCAAGTGAGCCGGACGGCGGCGGAGGAAGTCGAACAGCCCGTCGCTCGCGCCGAGAGCGCGGATCAGCCGCCTCGCCCAGTCGGCGTCGCCGAGGGCGGCGGCCACGGCATCCCCATGCAGCTCGTGGAGGCGCCGCAGCGACCGCAGCGCGCGGTCGGGGTCGGCGGCGAGCCCGAAGGCCTCGAGGTGCTCCTCGTAGCCGTCGAGGCCCGCGCGCGCGTCGCTGAGCTCGGTGAACCCGAGCCGGGCGATGGATGAGAGCGTCAGCGGTGAGCGCGTCATGGTGTGCGGGGGCGCGGAGCGCGCGGCGAGCTAGAGGATCTCGAGGTTGCTCTTGAGCTCGTACGGCGTGACCTGCTCGCGGTACTCCTTCCACTCCGCGCGCTTGTTCAGCAGCACGTAGTTGAAGACCTGCTCGCCGAGCGTCTCGGCGACGAGCTCGCTGTTCTCCATCAGGCTGAGCGCGCGGTCGAGGCTCGCCGGCAGCGCCTGGTAGCCGAGTGCGCGGCGCTCGGCCTCGGTGAGCGCCCACACGGTGTTCTCGGCCTCGGGAGGAAGCTCGTAGCCCTCCTCGATGCCCTTCAGACCCGCCGCGAGAAGGAGCGAGTAGGCCAGGTACGGGTTCGCGGCCGAGTCGACGCCGCGGTACTCGATGCGAGCGCTCTGGCCCTTGCCGGGCTTGTAGAGCGGCACGCGGACGAGAGCCGAGCGGTTGTTGTGGCCCCACGTGACGTAGCTCGGGGCCTCGTCGCCGCTCCACAGCCGCTTGTACGAGTTGACGAACTGGTTGGTCACGGCGGTGATCTCGGGGGCGTGGGTGAGGATGCCCGCGACGAACTGGCGGCCGATCTGAGAGAGCTGGTACTGGCCGGCGGGATCGAAGAACGCGTTCGAGTCGCCCTCGAAGAGCGACAGGTGCGTGTGCATGCCCGACCCGGGGTGCTTCGCGAGGGGCTTCGGCATGAACGTCGCGTAGACGCCCTGCTCGATCGCGACCTCCTTGATGACCGTGCGGAAAGTCATGATGTTGTCGGCGGTCGTGAGCGCGTCGGCGTAGCGGAGGTCGATCTCGTTCTGACCGGGGCCCGCCTCGTGGTGGCTGAACTCGACCGAGATGCCGAGGTCCTCCAGCATGCGCACCGCACGGCGGCGGAAGTCGTGCGCGGTGCCGCCGGGCACGTTGTCGAAGTAGCCGGCGGAGTCGACGGGCTCGGGGCCCTCGGGGCCGTACTTGCTGCTCTTGAGCAGGTAGAACTCGATCTCGGGGTGCGTGTAGAAGGTGAAGCCGCGGTCGGCGGCCTTCGCGAGCGCGCGCTTGAGCACGTGCCGCGGGTCGGCGGCGGCGGGCTGGCCGTCGGGCGTCGTGATGTCGCAGAACATCCGCGCGGTCGGGTCGACCTCGCCGCGCCACGGGAGGATCTGGAACGTGGTCGGATCGGGGTGCGCGAGCACGTCGGCCTCGAAGGCGCGCGTGAAGCCCTCGATCGCCGAGCCGTCGAATCCGAGGCCCTCGGCGAAGGCGCCCTCGACCTCCGCGGGGGCGATCGCGACCATCTTGAGGGTGCCCACGACGTCGGTGAACCACAGCCGGACGAACTTCACGCCGCGCTCCTCGATCGTGCGGAGAACGAAGTCGCGCTGCTTGTCCATGGGGCCCTTCCTCGACGGCGGATGGGCCACCAGGACCCAGCGTTAGGCTACCGGCTATGCCCCGTCTCCGCTTGGCACTCGGCCAGTCCAACCCCGTCGTCGGAGACCTCCGCGGCAACGCCGAGCAGGTGCTCTCGGCAGCCCGCGAGGCGCACGCCGCGGGGGCCGATCTGCTGGCGATGGGCGAGATGGCGCTCACCGGCTACCCCATCGAGGACCTCGCCTCGCGGCCCTCCTTCCTGGTCGCCGCGAGCCGCGCCGCGCACGAGCTCGCGGCCCGCCTCGAGGCCGAGGGTCTCGGCGAGCTCGTCGTCATCATCGGCCACCCCGACGGTCCGCACCCGCCGCGCGAGCTCGGCACCTCGAACGCCCCGACGGCGATCGCGCAGAACGTCGCGAGCGTCCTCCACCGCGGCGCCGTCGTCGCGCGGTACGCCAAGCACCACCTGCCCAACTACTCCGTCTTCGACGAGTACCGCGTGTTCATCCCGGGCGACGAGCTGCTCGTGCTGCGCATCCGCGACGTCGACGTCGCCCTCATCGTCTGCGAGGACCTCTGGCGCGACGGCGGCCCCGTCGGCCGCGTGCTCGAGGCCGACGCAGGGCTCCTCGTCGTCATCAACGCCTCGCCCTTCGAGCGCGACAAGGACGAGGTGCGCCTGCCGCTCGTCACCCGCCGCGCTGTCGAGACCGGCACCGTCGTCGCGTACGTCAACATCGTCGGCGGGCAGGACGACCTCGTGTTCGACGGCGACAGCGTCGTCGTCGACGGCGACGGCGCCATCCTCGCCCGCGCGCCCCAGTTCGCCGAGCACCTGCTCGTCGTCGACGTGGATGCCGCGGCCGCGACCGACACGCCGCTCCCGCCCGCGGTCGCCCGCGTCGCGATCGCGGCCGCGGACTCGCCTCAGCCCGAGCTGCCCCGCGACGTGGCCGAGCTGCCGGACGACCGCGAGCAGATCTGGAACGCGCTCGTGCTGGGGGTGCGCGACTACGTCGTGAAGAACGGGTTCCGCTCGGTGATCCTCGGGCTCTCCGGCGGCATCGACTCGGCGGTGTGCGCCGCGATCGCGGTCGACGCGCTCGGCCCCGACGGCGTTCACGGCGTGAGCATGCCGAGCCGCTGGAGCAGCGACCACAGCCGATCCGACGCCGACGACCTCGCCGAGCGCCTGGGGCTGCACTACTCGGTCGAGCCCATCGCCGACCTCGTGGCGCCGGTCGAGGCCCAGCTCGCGCTCGACGGCATCGCCGCCGAGAACCTGCAGGCGCGCATCCGGGCCATCATCCTCATGGGCCTGTCGAACATGCACGGCCACCTCGTGCTCACGACCGGCAACAAGACGGAGCTCGCGGTCGGCTACTCGACGATCTACGGCGACTCGGTCGGCGGGTTCGCGCCCATCAAGGACGTCCCGAAGACCCTCGTGTGGGAGCTCGCGCGCTGGCGCAACGAGCACGCCGTCGCGCGCGGCGAGACCCCGCCCATCCCCGAGAACTCGATCGCGAAGCCGCCGAGCGCCGAGCTGCGCCCCGACCAGGTCGATCAGGACACCCTGCCGCCCTACGAGCTGCTCGACGACGTGCTCGAGGCGTACATCACCCGCCACCTCGGCAAGGACGACATCGTCGGTCTCGGCTACGACCACGACCTCGTGCACCGCATCACCGGCCTCGTCGACCGCGCCGAGTGGAAGCGCCGCCAGGGCGCGATCGGCCCGAAGATCTCGGGCATGGCGTTCGGGCGCGACCGTCGACTGCCGATCACGTACCGGCCGACCGAGTAGTCCGCGCCGCCGAGACCTCGGGTCGTGGCCGAGGCCGCGGGTCTAGGCTGGATCGCATGGCTGAGCAGGCACTCAAGCGCGTCCGCACCCGTCACTTCGCCCGGGCGAAGGAGCAGGGCATCAAGATCACCGGCCTCACGTCGTACGACGTGCTCACGGCGCAGATCTTCGACGAGGCGGGCATCGACTTCCTGCTCGTCGGCGACTCGGCCGGCAACACCGTGCTCGGCTACGACACGACGCTCCCCGTCACGATCGACGACCTGATCCCGCTCACGCGCGGCGTCGTGCACGGCGTCAAGCGCGCGCTCGTCGTCGCCGACATGCCGTTCGGGTCGTACGAGACGGGCCCGGACGAGGCGCTCCACACGGCGTTCCGCTTCATGAAGGAGACGGGCGCCCACGCCGTCAAGCTCGAGGGCGGGGTGCGCTCGGCCGAGCAGATCCGTCGCATCGTCTCCGCGGGCATCCCCGTCATGGGCCACATCGGCTTCACTCCGCAGAGCGAGCACGGGCTCGGCGGCCACGTCATCCAGGGGCGCGGCGAGGCCGCCGACGTGCTGCTCGCCGACGCGAAGGCCGTCGAGGAGGCCGGGGCGTTCGCGGTCGTCCTCGAGATGGTGCCGGCGGAGGCCGCGCGCCGCGTCACGGAGGCGCTGAGCATCCCCACCATCTCGGTCGGGGGCGGCCCCCACTGCGACGGCCAGCTCGTGGTCTGGACGGACTGGGCCGGGCTGTCGAGCGGGCGCATCCCGAAGTTCGTGAAGCAGTACGCGAACCTGAGGCAGGTGCTCACGGATGCCGCGCTCGCCTACCGCGCGGACGTCGAGTCGGGCGCGTACCCCGACGCCGATCACTCCTACGAGGACGACACGGCCGAGCAGGCGCTGCAGGAGCGCGCGAACTAGCCTCCGCCCTTCCCCGCGCTCAGCTCTCGGCGGCGTCCTCCGCCGCCCAGGCACGGGCGCGCTCGCGCGCGATCTCGGGAGCGCGCGCGGCCTCCTCGCGGCTGGAATACGGGCCGTCGCGGTCGGAGCCCAGCGACTGCGGCCCCTCCTCCACCTCGCCCGTCCGGTGGTTGTACCACCACTGCGGCGCTCGATCGTCGGCCATGACCGTCTCCCCTCGCTCGGTAGACTCGACCCTATGCCTCGCGACGCGTCCGGACACCTCATCGCCGGGCGGCTCTCACCGCAGCGTCAGGTTCCGGCGGGCATCCCCCGCCCCGAGTACGTCGGGAAGGCCTCTCCCGCCGCGCACGTCGGCGGCGACGTCCACGACGCCGAGACGATCGAGCTCATCCGCCACTCCGGACGCATCGCCGCCCAGGCGGTCGAGACGGTCGGCGAGGCCATCCGCCCGGGCATCACGACCGACGAGCTCGACCGGATCGCGCACGAGTTCCTCCTCGCCCACGACGCCTACCCGTCGACGCTCGGATACCGGGGCTTCCCGAAGTCCAGCTGCACGAGCATCAACGAGGTCATCTGCCACGGGATCCCCGACGACACCGTGATCGCCGACGGCGACATCGTCAACATCGACATCACTGCCTTCGCGAACGGCGTCCACGGCGACCTCAACAAGACCTTCATCGCGGGCACCGCGAGCGAGGATGCCCGGCTCCTCGTCGAACGGACGCAGGAGGCCCTCAACCGCGGCATCAAGGCCGTCGCGCCGGGCCGGCAGATCAATGTGATCGGCCGCGCGATCGAGGCCTACGCGAAGCGCTTCGGCTACGGCGTCGTGCGCGACTTCACCGGTCACGGCGTCGGCCGGTCCTTCCACAGCGGGCTCATCGTTCCGCACTACGACGCCGCGCCCGACTACTCGACGGTCATGGAGCCTGGCATGGTCTTCACGATCGAGCCCATGCTGACGCTCGGCTCGATCGAGTGGGATCTCTGGCCCGACGACTGGACCGTCACGACGAAGGACCGCTCGCTCAGCGCGCAGTTCGAGCACACGCTCGTCGTCACCGAGCGCGGAGCGGAGATCCTCACGCTGCCGTGAGGCCGACCGACCGCCCGAAGGAAGGACATCCGCTATGACGATCGCCGTCGGCATCGACATCGGAGGCACGGGCATCAAGGGAGCCCTCGTCGATCTCGCGACCGGCGAGCTGCGCAGCGAGCGCGTCAAGCGCGCGACGCCCGCGGGCGGTGCGCCCGCCGCGATCGTCGAGACGACCGCCGACATCCTCGCCGAGCTGGATGCTCCCGCCGGGGTTCCCGTCGGCGTCTGCTTCCCCGCGATCGTGATAGCCGGCCGCACGATGTCGGCCGCGAACGTCTCGGACGAGTGGATCGGCCTCGAGGCCGAGGCGCTGTTCGAGGCGGGACTCGGCCGCGGCATCCACTTCGTCAACGACGCCGACGCCGCGGGCGTGGCCGAGGCGCGGTACGGTGCCGCCGCGGGCCAGGACGGCCTCGTCATCATGACGACGCTCGGCACGGGAATCGGCAGCGCCTTCCTCTTCGACGGCGCACTCATCCCGAACACCGAGCTCGGCCACCTCGAGCTCGACGGAGCGGACGCCGAGACGTGGGCCTCCAACGGTGTCCGGGAGCGCGAGGAGCTCTCGTTCGAGGAGTGGGCGGCCCGGCTGCAACGCTTCTACGCGCACGTCGAGTTCCTCTTCTCGCCCGACCTCTTCATCGTCGGCGGCGGCGTCTCGAAGCACCACGAGCAGTTCCTGCCCCTGATCGACCTGCGCACCCCGATCGTCCCGGCGACGCTCCGCAACAACGCGGGGATCCTGGGCGCCGCGGCGCTCGCGCACCGCCCCGAGCACACCTAGGCCGCGCCCGGGGGAACGACGAACGCCCGGCACGAGGGCCGGGCGTTCGCGAGGATCGTGCCGAGGCGCGGACTACGCGCGGCGGAACCGGTTGACCATCGGGCAGTCGAACGGGTCGCGCGCCTGCAGGCCCACCTCGTTGAGGTAGCGGATGACGATGCGGTACGACTCGCCGACGCCGGCCTCCGTGTAGGGGATGCCGAGCTGCCGGGCGTACTCGCGGGTGATCTCGCGGGCCTTCGCGAGCGCGGGGCGCGGCATGTTCGGGAACAGGTGGTGCTCGACCTGGTGGTTGAGCCCGCCGAAGAGGGCCGTCGACCACCACCCGCCCTTGATGTTGCGCGAGGTGATGATCTGGCGGCTGAGAAAGTCGAGCTTGGAGTCGTGCGGGAGGATGGGCATCCCCTTGTGGTTGGGCGCGAAGGAGGCGCCCATGTACACGCCGAAGACGGCCAGCTGCACGCCGAGGAAGGCGAAGGCCAGGCCGAGGGGCAGCGCCCAGAAGATCACGGCGACGTAGAGGCTCAGGCGGAGGCCGATGAGCGTCAGCTCGAGCGCGCGGCCCTCGATCCTCCCCTTCTCGAACAGGCTCATGATCGAGCGCACGTGGAGGTTGATGCCCTCGAGGGTCAGGAGGGGGAAGAACAGCCAGCCCTGGCGGCGCGTGATCAGCGCGAGCGGCCCGCGGACCTCTGCGGCGTCGGACTCGGTGAAGCGGATCGTGTCGGGGGCGATGTCCGGATCGGCACCGACCTGGTTCGGCTTCGAGTGGTGGCGCGAGTGCTTGTGCATCCACCAGTGGTAGCTGATGCCGACGACACCGGCGGCGAGCCAGCGGCCGGCGCGATCGTTCGCCTTGCCCGACTCGAAGACCTGGCGGTGCGAGGCCTCGTGTGTCACGAAGGCGATCTGCGTGAGGATGATGCCGAGAGCGGCAGCGATGAGCAGCTGGTACCAGGAGTCGCCCAGAAGGACGAAGCCCGTGATCGCGCCGCCGAGGGCGACGACGAGGGCGCCGAACACGGCGAAGTAGAAGCCGCGGCGGCGGCGCAGGAGGCCGGCGTCACGCACGGTTCGCATGAGCGCCGAGTAGGTGCTCGTGGGGTGCGGCGCCGACGGGTCGCGCGGGGTGGTCGGGCGGACCGCACCGAGGGTGGAGCTGGTGATGGAGGTCATGGGGCCTTCCGGAATCGAGTCGCCGACTTCCCAGCCGCCATGTGCACCCGGGCTGACCCGGTGGATGCATTCCACAGTACGTGCCGACCCATGCAGAGCGAGGAATACAGGTCGGGGCTCGACGGGGCCGCTGTGAGTGTGCATAGCCTCGCCTTCATTGAGCCAGGGTGGCTCGAGTGCTTGACTTCCCCTATGTCCGACTCCCCCGCGATCTCACTCCATCGGGAAGAACCCCACGACCGCGGCGCCTTCACCGATCGGGTCAACCGGATCCGCGCCGGCGTCCTCGGCGCCAACGACGGCATCGTGTCGGTCGCGGCGGTCGTCGTGGGCGTGGCGGGAGCGACCTCCGACACGCAGCCGATCCTCGCCGCGGGACTCGCCGCCGTCATCGGAGGCGCGATCTCGATGGCGCTCGGCGAGTACGTCTCGGTCTCGAGCGCGCGCGACAGTCAGAGCGCGCTCATCGCGAAGGAGAAGCGCGAGCTGGCCGAGCAGCCGGAGGAGGAACTGGCGGAGCTCGCCGCCATCTACCGGGGAAAAGGCCTCACGGAGGCAACCGCGCTGCGCGTCGCGGAGGAGCTCACGGCGCACGACGCGCTCGGCGCGCACCTCGAGGCCGAGCTCCACATCGACGAGCACGAGGTGCTCAAGCCGTGGCAGGCGGCCCGCGCCTCCGGCCTCGCGTTCCTCCTCGGGGCCGTCCTGCCGATGCTGGCGATCCTTCTCCCGCCGGAGGGGCTGAGGATCCCCATCACCTTCGCCGCCGTCCTCGTCGCCCTCGGCGTCACGGGCGCGATCGGCGCGCGGCTCGGCGACAGCCACTGGGTGCGACCCACGATCCGCGTCCTGGTCGGCGGCGCGATCGCCCTCGCCGTCACCTTCGCGGCGGGCGCGCTCCTCGGCGCCGCCGTCCAGTAGCGCGACGATTCCTCGATCCTGAGCAGTTCCTATGCGGTTCGGTCGCGCCTGAATTCCGGGCGTGTCGGATGCGGCGCGGCGCCGGGCAGGCGGCCGGTACGATTCCGTGTGCCCACCCCGCCTCCCGCACCGAATCGGATCGACCCCGACGACCTCGCCGCCACCCTGCGCGTGCTCGAGGCCCTCCACGGCCTCGACGAGGACGACCCCGACTTCGTCGCCGTGCGCCGCGCGACCGCGCACATGATCCGCGCCGTGAAGGTGCGGCGCCGGGTCGACAAGCGCACCGAGATCGCGGACGCCGACCGCGCGGTGATCGCCGCGACCGCGACCGGCTCGCCGGAGCGCATCGACGACGAGACCCGCGGCGTGGACATCAGCTCGTCGACCGACGCTCCCTTCGCGGGCGAGCTCACGCGGCCGCAGGCGTGCTACATCTGCAAGAAGCCGTACACGCTCGTCGACGCGTTCTACCACCAGCTCTGCCCCGACTGCGCCCGGCTCAACCACGCGAAGAGGGATGCCCGGACCGACCTGACGGGGCGCCGCGCCCTGCTCACCGGAGGTCGCGCCAAGATCGGGATGTACATCGCCCTCCGACTGCTGCGGGATGGAGCCCACACGACGATCACGACGCGCTTCCCCCGCGACGCGGTGCGCCGCTTCTCGGCGCTGCCGGACTCGGCCGAGTGGATCGACCGCCTGCGCATCGTCGGGATCGACCTGCGCGACCCCGCCCAGGTGATCGGGCTCGCCGAGTCGGTCGCCGACGCCGGTCCGCTCGACATCCTGATCAACAACGCCGCGCAGACCGTGCGGCGCTCGCCCGGCGCGTACCAGCCGCTCATCGAGGCCGAGCTCGCGCCCCTGCCCGACGGGCCGCTGCCGGAGCTCGTGACGTTCGGCCACACGATGGATCCGCACCCGCTGGCTCTCGCGGAGTCGGTCGCCGCCCACCCCATCCTCTCGGCGGCCGCCGCGAAGGCCGAGCAGCTGACGCAGGCGGCCCTGACGGCGGGGAGCGCATCCCTCGCCCGGCACCGCGACGGCACCGCGATCGACGCCGGCGGCCTCGTGCCCGACCTGCACGACGTCAACAGCTGGACCCAGGCGGTCGGCTCGGTCGAGCCGCTGGAGATGCTCGAGGTGCAGCTCGCGAACTCGGTCGCGCCGTTCATCCTGGTCGATCGGCTGCGGCCGTCGATGGCTGCTTCGTCGTTCGAGCGGCGCTACGTCGTCAACGTCTCGGCGATGGAGGGCGTGTTCGGCCGCGGGTACAAGGGGCCGGGGCATCCGCACACGAACATGGCGAAGGCCGCGATGAACATGCTCACCCGCACGAGTGCGCGGGAGATGTGGGAGTCGGACCGCATCCTCATGACGAGCGTCGACACGGGCTGGATCACCGACGAGCGCCCGCACCCGACGAAGCTGCGGCTCGCCGAGGAGGGCTTCCACGCCCCGCTGGACCTCGTCGACGGCGCCGCGCGCGTGTACGACCCGATCGTGCGCGGCGAGGCCGGCGAGGAGCTCTTCGGCGTCTTCCTGAAGGACTACGCGCCCTCGCAGTGGTGAGCGGGGCATCCGTCGCCCGACCGGTGATGCGGTTATGAGGCAAGTGGGCCGGCCGATACGCCGGGTTCTGTTCCCGGGATCTCTCCCGTTCGACGGCCATCTCTCTCGACGTGACGTTGCCGGCACGTTCCAGCGGTCTACCCGACACCTCAGCGAGCCGCCTCGACGGTGTCTGTCTGACCTTGCTCCGGGCGAGGTTTACCCAGCGAGCCCGATCGCTCGGGCCCCTGGTGGTCTCTTACACCACCGTTTCACCCTTACCGCCGGCACGAGGCCGGAGGCGGTCTGCTCTCTGTTGCACTTTCTCGCGGATTGCTCCGGGTGGGTGTTACCCACCGCCCTGCTCTGCGGAGCCCGGACGTTCCTCGGCGGAGCCGTTCCCCCTCGCGGGGGCGTGTCTCCGACGCGACCGTCTGGCCGACCCACTTGCGTCCCCCAGGCTAACGCTCTCAGCGCGAGAAGGATGCCCGGGCATCCATCGCATCGTTCGCGCACTTGTCGGCGCGGGAGTTCTGCAGTCGCGGCACCCACTCGAAGCGGACGGGCGTGCCCGTGAGCGCCTGACGGGCCTCGGCGGCGAGCTCGGCCATCGTGGGGTGCTTGATCTTCCAGCGGCCCATCATCTGCTCGACGACGAGCTTGGAGTCCATGCGGATCGTGAGAGCGGCATCCGGATCGATCTCGAGGGCGCGGCGCACGCCCGCGAGCATGCCCGAGTACTCGGCCACGTTGTTGGTCGCGGTGCCCACCCAGACGCCGACCTCGGCGATGACCTCGCCGCTCGCGGGATCGATGACGACGGCACCGCCCGCGGCCGGACCCGGGTTGCCGCGCGAGCCGCCGTCGGCCTCGATGAGAAGCTCGCGAGCCGTCACAGACCCGACTCCGCGGTGCGGACGAGGATGGCGTTCGAGTCGGGGCACAGGACGACCTCGTCGGGCGCCGCGCGGCGCACCATCTCGAGGTCGGAGCCCGTGAGCGTCACGCCGCTCGCGCTCGACACGCGAGCGCGCAGGTGCGAGGCGCCGGTGCCGTAGCGCTCGCGCTGCTTCTCGTAGAGCGCGACGAGGTCGGCGGGCAGCTCGGCGACGAGCGCGGAGCGCTGCGCGTCGAGGTCGGCGCGCTCGCGGTCGATCCCGGCGAGGGCGGTGGCGAGCTCCTCCTCGGCGACCGTGCGGCGAGCGGTGTGCGCCTCGAGCGTCTCGCGGGCACCCGTCGCGGCGCGCTCGAGGAGCTCGATGCGCTCCATGACGGCGAGCTCGATCTCCTCCAGATCGCCGAGCCGGGTGCGCAGCGAGGCGAGCTCGTGCTCGAGGCCCTGGATGTCCTTCACCGACGAGCTCGACTGCAGCCGCTCGGAGTCGCGGGCGATGCGCTTCTCGACGAGCTCCACGTCGGACTCGGCGCGGCCGAGCTCGAGCCGGGCATCCTCGAGGTGGCCGCTCGTCTCGACGACGGCCGCCTTGATGCGCTCGGCATCCTCCTGCAGCGCTGTCACGGCCGCGCGCTCGGGGAGCGTGCGGGAGCGGTGCGCGAGCTGCTGCAGCGCGGTGTCGAGTCGCTGCAGGTCGAGCAGCCTCGCCTGGGTCTCGGGGCTGGCGGTGAGTGCCATCAGGGGTGCCTCTCTCGCGCCGGGGTCGCCGGCGTCTCGTTGACGATCTGGAAGCTCCAGGGGTCGGTGCGGCGGTCGCTCTCGACGACCTCCAGCCCGGGCAGGGCCGCGCGCAGCTCGTCGGCGGCGGTCGCGAGCCACAGCGACTCGCTCGCCCAGTGCGACACGTCGATGAGGGCCGGGCCGCCGGCGACGAGGGCCGTCTCGACGGCCTCGCTCGCGGGGTGGTGGCGGAGGTCGGCGGTCACGTAGACGTCGGCCTCGCGCACGAGCGGCGCGCCGAGCAGCGAGTCGCCCGCGCCGCCGCAGACCGCGACCGCGCGCACCATCCGGTCGGGATCACCCGCGACGCGGACTCCCCCGACCGTCGGCGGCAGGATGCTCGCGACGCGTCGCGCGAAGGCCTCGAGCGTCATCGGCTCGGCGAGGCGGCCCGCACGCCCGAGGCCGCGCTCGGGGTGCTCGCCCGACGCCTCGATGGGCCGCGCATCCCGCACCTGGAGCAGGTCGGCGAGCCGCGCGCTCGTGCCCGACTCGACCACGTCGGCGTTCGTGTGCGCGGCGTAGAGCGCGCAGTCGCCGCGGATGAGGCGCGCGAGCAGCGCACCCTTCGCGGTCGACTCGGCGACCGTCGTGACGCCCCGCATGAGGAGCGGATGGTGGACGAGGAGCAGCTGCGCCTCGCGCTGGATCGCCTCCTCGACCGTCGCGGCGACCGCATCGACGGCGAGCAGGACGCGCTCGACGGGCGCGAGCGGGTCTCCGCTCACGAGCCCGGGGGCGTCCCACTCCTCCGCGCCGCGCAGCGGCCACAGCCGCTCCGCCGCGGAGACGACATCGGCGACGGTTCGGGGCATGGCTCCAGTCTAGGAGTCGAGGGAGGCCCGGTACTCGGCCGCCTGGAGCCGGCGAACGGCCGGGATGCCCGCGACGATCGGCGTCAGGAGCCCCAGGAGCAGCGCGACGGCGACGCCCGCGTCGGACTCGGCGAGTGCGCCCGCCCCACCCGTCACCCTCCACAGGAATCCCTGCCAGTCCAGGCCTCCGACGGCGGCGCTCGTGAAGCCCCAGCCGAGAACGCTCGCGACGATCAGCATGACCGTGTTCACCCAGCGAACCGGCGGGTAGACGCCGCCGGACTGCAGAAGCGAGGGCGAGTGGACGCGCCGCGTGCGGATCATCGTCTCCGCCCCGAATATGCCCGCCCACGCTGCGACGGGCACGGCGAGCGTCGTGAGGACGTCGCGCACGAGCACCTCGAGCGAGGGCGCCATCGCGACCAGCGGGACGGCGATCGCGCCGGTCAGCACGACGCCGATCAGAACGCCCA
This sequence comes from Yonghaparkia sp. Soil809, assembly GCF_001429705.1. Classification (NCBI taxonomy): domain Bacteria; kingdom Bacillati; phylum Actinomycetota; class Actinomycetes; order Micrococcales; family Microbacteriaceae; genus Microcella; species Yonghaparkia sp. Soil809. The sequence goes on along the minus strand of NZ_LMSV01000002.1, from coordinate 611,321 downwards.
TCGGCCGCGAGGTGCGCAGGCCCGTCGCCAGGAGCGCGAAGCCACCGGAATAGAGGGCGAGCGCCGCGGCGGCGGTCAGGCTGAGGGCGATCGCGAGGACGAGCGGCAGCCCGAGGCCACCGGGTAGGAGATCGACGAGCGCGCCGACGGGGTTCGAGGCGAGAGCGTCCCGCAGCGCCGTGCCGGAGCTCGCGAGCGTCGCGCCCCAGCCGACGAGCGCGAAGGCGGGGATGGTCGCGCCGAACGAGGCGAACAGCACCGCACCGGCGCCGATCGTTCCCTTCGACTGGTAGCGGGCGAGGTCGCCGCTCGAGTTCGCCCAGGCGAGCCCGACGACGCTGAACACGAGGACGGCGCCGGTGACGACGAGCGCCCAGTCGCCGTCGGGGATCGCGAGGGCGGCGGACATGTCGACCGCAGGCGCGGTGAGGGCGATGACGAGAACGACGAGGATGCCCGACACGATGCTCGCGGCGGCGGCGACGGTCGCGATCATGCCGTATCCGAACCCGGCCACGACGGCGGCGAGCACGAGGCCGGTCGTCGCGATCGCGCTCGCGAGCCCGAGCCGGTCGGCTCCGGCGGCGATGCCGGTCGAGACGAGGGCCTCCGCGACGCCGGCGCCGAGCATCCCGAGCAGGATGGCCGCCCAGAGCAGGCGCGTGACCACCGCGAGCACTGCGGGGAGGAGGTTCCCGACGATGCCGAAGGTGGCGCGGGAGATGACCATCGTGGGCTGGCCGCTCCACTTGCCGGCGAGCGTGCCCAGGCCGAGCGGGAGGAAGGAGACCGCGACACCGACGAGCGCCGACAGGATCGCCTGGCGCAGGCTCATGCCGAGCCCGACGAGGATCCCGCCGAGACCGATGCTCACGACGCTCGCGTTGACCGCGAACCAGAGCCAGAACAGGCGGATCGAGCGTCCCGCGCGGAGCGCGACGGGGGTCGGCTCGAGCGCGGAGGCCTCGACGCGCAGCGCGGGCGGGTTGGAGCGCCCGCCCGTGTCGGGGACGGGGACTGCCTGGAAGGGGCCCGTGGTGGACGGGGGCATCGTGGTCGTCTTCGGCGGGGGCGTCGTCGGCGGAGGCGTCGTGGCCGCAGTCGACGAGAGTGCTGTCGGCACGGTGCCGGCGGAGGATGCGGCGAGGGTCGCCGGCGGGTCGAGCGCGGGCTCGGGCGCCGACGCGGGCGTCGCACCCGCGGCGCGCAGGATGTCATCGAACCCGAGGGCCGCCGCCGCGACCGCGGCAGGATTCGCCAGGATCGGACCCGTGGGGGCGCCGACGGGCGCTGAGGGCATGGGCCGTTCGGCGCGGCGAACGGGCTCCTCGGCGGTCGGATCGGCGGTCGGGTCGGGGCTCGGCTCGACGAGCGGTTCAGCGCTCGGCTCGATGAGAGCCGGCGGCTCCGGGGTCGGGGCGAAGGCCGCCTCGTCCGCGGGAGGGGGGACGACGGCGGAGGGCACGAGGCCGAACGGCGGAGGGGCGTCCGCGAGGATGCCGGCGAGCGAGGCGCCGGGGTGGGGGCCGGTGTCGACCGGCCCGGGGTACGGCTCGGACTCGGTGCGCACGTCGGGTTCGGTGCGCGGCTCGGACTGCGGCGGCGGGGCGACCTCGAGCGCGGCGGCGATGTCCTCGGGGCCCACGATCGGCGGGATCACGAGCGGTTCGCTGTCATCCGCCGAGGCCGGGGGCGGCGCGATCTCGCCCGGGTAGCGCGCCCACGGGTCGTCGCTCGACGGCGCCGGCGGGATGACGTCGATGATGCCGGTGAAGGCGCTGCGGACGGACTCGACGATCTCGTCGGCCTGCGGCAGGCCCGTCTCGCGCACGGCCTGCTCCCACAGGGACAGGCGCTGAGCCTCCTCGGCGCGAAGGGCGAGCTGCTCCTCGAAGAGGTCGATGAGCTCGGCCGTGCTGCCGGGCGCGGCGGTGGACGGGTCGACGACGGACGCGAGCTCGGCGTCGGAGAGCGACAGGCGCGAGGGCGGCGCCGGGATCTCGGCGAGATCGACCGCGGAGACGGGAGCGGTCCGGCCGGGGATCCCGGCGGGCGGCTCGGAGCGCACGGGCGGCTCGGCGGTCCCGATCTCGGGCTCCGAGCTCTGCACCGTCCAGACGACGCGGTCGGACTCCTCGGGCGGCTCGACGGGCTGCTCGGCGCGCGGCTCGGCACCCAGCTCCGTGCGCGGCTCGGCGGGCAGGGTTACGGCGTCGCCCGTCAGCGAACCGGGGCGGTACTCGGCACCGGCGGGAGGCGGGGTGTAGGTCGATCGGCGGGGGCCGGGCGGACGAGCCGGGTCTTCGTCGTCGGGTTCGAGGGGGTCGACCATGCCCCGATGATAGGGGCGCTACGGCGCCGGAACGGGGCGACGGGCCGTGGAGACGACGGTCACCCCGACGAGGATCAGCGCGAGCCCCGCCCACCCGAGAGCGTCGAGGCGCTCGCCCACGACCAGGACGGCGAGGAGGGTCGCGATGACGGGCTCGAGCAGCGTGACGACCGTGACCGTCGAGCTGCGGATCGACCGCAGCCCCCAGCCGAACAGCACGTAGCCGAGGAGCATCGGCCCGACGGCGAGGTAGCCGATGATCGCGACGTCCTGCGGCGACTCGAGGATGGGCCTGCCCGTCGCGAGCAGGACGACCGCGAGCGGGATCGCCCCGAGCCCGAACACCGCGCCCATGGTCGAACGGCTCGAGACGCCGAGTCCGATCACCCGCCCGGAGGCGAAGGTGTACAAGGCGTACGCGGCGCCCGCGAGAAGCCCGAGCGCGACGCCGAGCGGCACGCCTGCGGAGTCCGCGCCGCCCTCGCCGCCGTGCCCGCCGGCGACGAGCAGGGCGACGCCGACGATGCCGGCGCTCGCGCCGAGCATCCACCGCCGGGTCAGACGACGGCCGTCGATGACGCGCTCCAGGAGCGCGGCGAACAGCGGCCCGGAGCCGAGCGCGACGACGTTGCCGATCGCGACACCGGCGAGATCCATGGCCGAGTAGAAGGCCAGCGGGTAGGCGACGACGCCGACGGCGCCGATGAGGAGCCACCGCCGGGTGTCGGGCCGACGCACCGCGGCCACCGCGCCGCGGGCGCTGATCGCCAGCAGCAGGGCGCCGCCGATCGCCATGGTGGCGGCCCCGATGGCGATCGGGCTCACGGCGTCGCTCACGAAGCTCGCGGCCGTGCCCGTCGTGCCCCAGAGGATGCTCGCCGCCACGAGCGCCCACAGCGCTGAACGCACGGCCGGCTCCCCTACTCTGATGATCATCGCCGCGATCGCGGCTGAGCCGATCGTAGCGAGGGCTCGATCGGAGTCCGGCACGACCCAGGGAGCCCCCGTTGACCGAGCCAGAGCTCATCGCGCAGTGGAACACCGCCCGCTGGCACATCATCGTCTCGCAGCTCGCCCCGACCTTCCTCCTCGCCGTGACGCTGTGGATGCTCGTCGACGGGCTCGCCGAGACAGAGCTGCCCGTGCGCCTCGCGGCGGCGGGGATCCTGCTCGCCTCGGGCGTGCTCGGCGCGATCACCCAGTTCGCCGCCGCGAGCGAGGGGCGCGCGATCATCGAGTCGCTGCGATCGATGCCCTCCTCCAGCACGCTCTCGCGGCGCATCGTCGCGATGGGTCGCGGGGTCGAGATCGTCCGCTTCGTGACGCCCGCGATCTTCGTGCTCACGTTCGTCGCGCTGCTCTGGGCGCTGTTCCTCTAGTTCGGGGGCCCCCGGTCAGTCGCGAGACACGGGGTCACGCCAGTGGCACCGGGTCGAGGTCGAACCCGGGCACGACGCCCAGAGTGAGCCAGTCGTGCGCGATCCGGAGGAACTGGTCCGCCGTGAGGAGTTCGCTCAGATCGACGGGCTGGCGGCGATCGGCTTCCGGGTGCACGTCGATCGTCTCGCCCCGAGGGCTGCCCTGCCGGACGCGTTGGACCGCATGCCGCCGGGAGACGGCGTCGCGCGCACCGATCTCCACGATGAGACGGGCGCGCGTGCCGAGGCACTGCACGAAGCGCTCGCCGGGGTCCGTTGTCCGCTGGACGACCAGATAGGGCATGCCCGTCGAGCCGAGCGCGCGAACCAGACGAGCGAGGTGCGACCACGAGAAGAGCGGCTCGAACCGACCGGCGTGGCTCGCCGTCGACCATTCGAGCGCCGGCATGGGCGAGAGCGCGAGGGCCGAGAGCGCGAGGGCGGTGACGGCAGCGCGATGCTCCGGTGATCGGGCCGACGCACGCTGCCGGGCGTGCGCGGGCGCGGGCGCGGTGCCATCGGTGGTCATGCGGCTCCTCTCCTCAGTCGAGGCTAGGCACGACCACCGACATCTCCCGCACGTCGGTAGGCGTCGACGAAGAGCGGGCTGCGCGCCTCGGCGACGCGGTCGACGAGGGCGTCGATCGCTCGCTGCGACACCCCGGGCACGACGAGGTCGAAGGGCCCGAGCGGACGAAGGGGGCGGATGCGCAGGCGGACGACCTCCCAGCCCACCTCGCGCAGCAGCCGATCCTTCCGACGATCGACGGATTCCCGGCGCCCGATGTGCTCGTCGGCGTTGCGCCCGATCGTGTCGAGCTCGATCGCGACCGCGAGCTCGGGGATGACGATGTCGGGCCACACCTCGAGCCGATCGAAGAACGGCGTTCGGATGCGCACGGCGTTCGGGGTCAGGTCGACGGCGAGGCGGGCCTCGATCGCGGCGCGCACCGCGCCCTCGCTCGCCGATGTCGCTCGAGGGGCGATCGCGCTGCGGAAGGCGCGGCCGACGGCGACGTCGGCGGCGCGCACGGTCGGGAGCGCGGCGGCGGTCGCGGGCACGTGCCGGGGAGGGCGACGCGCGGGCGGCGGGGTGACGGGTGAGGCAGACGGGGCGGCTGCGGTGGCGGGGCGGGGCCACTTGCCGCCCGCCGGCAGGAACCCGGGCACCGAGCAGATCGGGCACCACGAGCGGTTGGAGCGCGACCGGCCGGGTCGTGCTCGCTGCTCGGCGGGGGTCGCGACGAACTCGTGGCCGATGGCGCACACCCAGACGAGCCACACCTCCGCCGCGGGTGGCACCTGCGACAGCAGGAGCGCGCGATTGCGGTCGGGGCGGAACTGCTCGACCAGCATCGCGAACGGGGCCCAGGCATCCCGATAGCGCCCGATCGGGTAGGGCACCTCGCGACCGGTCGTCCACTGCCGCCGCGCCCACCACTGCTCGACGCTCTCGGGCACGCTCCCGCTCCCTCTCCGGACGCCGGTGCGCCCGAGTGCGACGGTAGCGGCGACCGCCGACACGAATATGCGCCGCGCGGGGGCGGACAGGAGCGCGGTGGGCCCTGAGGGACTCGAACCCCCGGCATCCTCGGTGTAAACGAGGCGCTCTACCAGCTGAGCTAAGAGCCCGCGCGGCCAGCCTAGCCGCGGGCCGCGCGCTCGTCGGCCGGCGCGTCGAGAGCCGCGAGCATCCCGCGATGCATCTCCGCGTCCCGGGGCGCACCGTCGGTTCCGGTCGCGAGAGCGCGGACGACGCCGGCGGCGTCGACGAGCACCGAGACGCGATCGGCCCAGCCGCGATCCGGCAGGAATGAGCCGTAGGCCTCGGCGACCGCGCCGTGCGGCCAGAAGTCGGAGAGCAGGGTCAGCCCGAGCGCCTCCGCCTCATCGAACGCGCGGAGCGTCGCCATCGAGTCGACCGAGCAGGCGAGGACCGTGACTCCCTCGGCCTCCAGTGCCGCGCGCTCGGCCGCGAGCGACCGCAGCTCGTCCGTGCAGGTGGGGGTGAACGCCTGCGGGAAGAACACGAGGAGGACGGCGCGCCCGAGGCGGGCATCCGGCACCGCGATCGCGCGCCCGAACTGGTCGCGCAGGGCGAAGGGAGGGGCGGGCGAGCCGACGGCGATGGGCACTCGTGCAGGCTACCGCCGCCTCGGCGAGCACGAGGGCGCTCGGGTCTAGAGTGGGAGGGTTCGCCAGTCCGCGTGTCCGCAACCCGGTCCGCGGCGCCGACACACTCCCCCTAATCACCACCAGGAAGAGGTTCAGGGTGACGGTCAACGACCAGGATCCGTACTCGGTGCACACCATGGATGCGGATCCGGAGGAAACCGCCGAATGGAACGAGTCGCTCGACGCCCTCGTGCAGCAGCACGGGCCGCAGCGCGGGCGCGAGATCATGCTCAGCCTGCTCAAGCGCAGCAAGGAGCTGCACCTCGGCGTGCCGATGGTGCCGACGACGGACTACCTCAACACGATCGCCCCCGAGAACGAGCCCGAGTTCCCCGGGGATGAGGAGATCGAGCGCCGATATCGCGCGTGGATCCGCTGGAACGCCGCGATCACCGTGCACCGCGCGCAGCGCCCCGGCATCGCCGTCGGCGGCCACATCTCGACCTACGCGTCGAGCGCGGCGCTCTACGAGGTCGGCCACAACCACTTCTTCCGCGGCGCCGACCACCCCAACGGCGGCGACGCGATCTTCTACCAGGGCCACGCCTCCCCCGGCATGTACGCCCGCGCCTTCCTCGAGGGCCGCCTGAGCCCCGAGCAGCTGGACGGCTTCCGTCAGGAGAAGTCGCACCCGACGGGCGGGCTCTCGAGCTACCCGCACCCTCGCCTCATGCCCGACTTCTGGCAGTTCCCGACCGTGTCGATGGGCCTCGGGCCGATCAACGCGATCTACCAGGCCCAGCTCAACAAGTACGTCACCAACCGCGGCATCGTCGACGGCGACGACTCGCAGGTGTGGGCGTTCCTCGGCGACGGCGAGATGGACGAGGTCGAGAGCCGCGGCGCACTGCAGCTCGCCGCGAACGACGGCCTCGACAACCTGAACTTCGTCATCAACTGCAACCTGCAGCGGCTCGACGGCCCGGTCCGCGGCAACGGCAAGATCATCCAGGAGCTCGAGAGCTTCTTCCGCGGTGCCGGCTGGAACGTCATCAAGGTCATCTGGGGTCGCGAGTGGGATGCCCTGCTCGACCAGGATCACGAGGGCGCGTTGCGCGACCTCATGAACGTGACCCCCGACGGCGACTACCAGACCTACAAGGCCGAGTCGGGCGCGTTCATCCGCGAGCACTTCTTCGGCCGCGACCCGCGCACCGCCGCGATGGTCGAGAACTACACCGACGACCAGATCTGGAAGCTCAAGCGCGGCGGCCACGACTACCGCAAGGTGTACGCCGCCTTCAAGGCCGCGCAGGAGCACAAGGGCCAGCCGACCGTCATCCTCGCGAAGACCGTCAAGGGCTACGGCCTCGGCCCGAGCTTCGAGGGCCGCAATGCGACCCACCAGATGAAGAAGCTCACCCTCGACAACCTCAAGCAGTTCCGCGACGAAATGCGCATCCCGATCACGGACGCGCAGCTCGAGGCCGACCCGTACCGCCCGCCGTACTATCACCCGGGCGACGACGACCCCGCGATCCAGTACCTGCACGAGCGTCGCCGCGCGCTCGGCGGCTACCTGCCCGAGCGCCGCTCGAAGCACGTCGACATCTCGCTTCCCGACGAGAGCGCCTACGCGATCGCGAAGAAGGGCTCGGGCAAGCAGGAGGTCGCGACGACCATGGCCTTCGCGCGCCTGCTCAAGGACCTGCTGCGCGACAAGGAGTTCGGCCACCGCATCGTCCCGATCATCCCGGATGAGGCGCGCACGTTCGGCATGGACGCCTACTTCCCGACGTCCAAGATCTACAACCCCAACGGCCAGCACTACACGAGCGTCGACCGGGAGCTGCTGCTCGCCTACAAGGAGAGCCCGCAGGGCCAGATCATCCACACCGGCATCAACGAGGCGGGCGCGTTCGCCGCCTTTACGGCCGTGGGCACGAGCTACGCGACGCACGGCCAGCCGCTCATCCCCGTCTACGTCTTCTACTCGATGTTCGGCTTCCAGCGCACGGGCGATGCGATGTGGGCGGCGGGCGACCAGATGGCGCGCGGCTTCATCATCGGCGCGACGGCCGGCCGCACGACGCTCACGGGCGAGGGCCTGCAGCACGCCGACGGCCACTCGCCGCTGCTGGCCAGCACGAACCCCGCCGTGGTCACCTACGACCCGGCGTTCGGCTACGAGCTGGGACACATCGTGCGCGCGGGCCTGGACCGCATGTACGGGGGCCAGCACCCGGACCCGAACGTCATGTACTACCTGACGGTCTACAACGAGCCGCACGTGCAGCCGGCCGAGCCCGAGGGCCTCGACGTGGAGGGCCTGCTCAAGGGCCTCTACCTCCTGAAGCCGAGCGCGGCCGCGGGCCACAAGGCGCAGATCCTCGCCTCGGGCGTCGCCGTGCCGTGGGCGCTCGAGGCCCAGGAGCTGCTGGCGAACGACTGGGGCGTGTCGGCCGACGTCTGGAGCGTCACATCGTGGACGGAGCTGCGCCGCGACGGTCTCGCCGCCGACGAGCACAACTTCCTCAACCCCGCGGCGGCGCCGCGCACGGCCTACGTGACCGAGAAGCTCCGCGGAGCCGAGGGGCCGTTCGTCGCGGTCACCGACTTCATGCACGCCGTGCCCGACCAGATCCGGCAGTTCGTGCCCGGCGACTACGCGACCCTCGGAGCCGACGGCTTCGGGTTCAGCGACACCCGCCCCGCCGCCCGCCGCTTCTTCCACATCGACGGCCCGTCGGTCGTCGTGCGCACCCTGCAGCAGCTCGTCCGACGCGGCGAGCTCGACCCCTCGGTCGTGGCGGAGGCGATCGAGCGGTACCGCCTGCACGACGTCACTGCCGGGACCACCGGGTCCGCCGGCGGCGAGGCGTAGATCGCAGCAGCACCATCCGGGGCCCCGCGACTCGCGGGGCCCCGACCGGTCCGAGGAAGGGACGAGTCGTGGCGTCGATGACGAAGGCCCAGACCCTGCAGTACCTGCGGAACATCTCGGGCGAGCTCGCCACCGCGACGCTCAAGCGGCTCGACGACACGCTTCCGTGGTACCGCGAGATGCCTCCGAGCCGCCGCTCGGCGGTCGGCCTCGTCGCGCAGGCCGGCATCAGCTCGCTCATCAGCTGGTACGACGACCCGACCTCACAGCCGTGGATCGCCGCCGACGTGTTCGGCGCCGCGCCCCGCGAGCTGCTGCGCTCGGTCAGCCTGCAGCAGACCCTGCAGCTCATCCGCGTGACCGTCGAGGTCGTCGAGGAGCGGGTCACGAGCGGCGACCAGAGCCTGCGCGAGGCGATCCTGCTGTACAGCCGCGAGATCGCCTTCGCCGCCGCCGACGTCTACGCGCGCGCCGCCGAGGCGAGGGGGCTGTGGGATGCCCGGCTCGAGGCTCTCGTCGTCGACTCCATCCTCTCCGGCGAGTACGACAACGAGCTCCCGAGCCGCATCGCCGCTCTCGGCTGGAACGGCCACGGCGAGGTGTGCGTGCTCGTCGGCACGACCCCGCGCATCGTCGACGTCGACCAGATCCGCCGCACCGCGCGCCATGTCGACGCCGACGTGCTCATCGGCGTGCAGGGCAACCGCCTGGTCGTCGTGATCGGCCGCGCCCTCCCGCGGGCCGACGAGCCATCGCCGCAGCCGGCGACCTTCCCGCAGATCGCCCAGGCCCTCGAGCCGTTCTTCGGCGCCGGGCACCTCGTTCTCGGGCCGGAGGTCCCCGACGTCGTCGACGCCGGCAAGAGCGCCAAGGCCGCGCTCGCGGGCTTCGCCGTCGCGCGCTCGTGGCGCAACGCCCCGCGCCCGACCCTCGCTGACGACCTGCTGCCCGAGCGCGCGCTCGCGGGCGACCCGATCGCGCGCTCGACGCTCATCAACCGCATCTACAAGCCGCTCAAGCAGCACAACACGGAGCTGCTGACGACCCTGTGGGCCTATCTGGACAACGGCCGCAGTCTCGAGGCGACCGCCCGCGAGCTGTACGTGCACCCCAACACCGTCCGCTACCGCCTCAAGCGCATCAGCGAGGTCATCGGCTGGGATGCCACCGGCGCCCGCGAGGCGATCATCCTGCAGTGCGCGCTCATCGTCGGGTCGATCTCCGAGCCGGAGGCGCCGCGCCGCTGACCGCGCCCAGGCCGGTTCCCGCTCCGCCGGCCCCGGGAGGCATGCCCCGGCGGGAATCCCCGACCCTGTACGGTCCTCACAAGGTCTGCGACCGTTCTTGCACCACCCCCACACCACCCCTTGTCCCCGCTCTTGGGAGGATGAAGCAATGATCGTCGTCGTCGCCCCCGGCCAGGGCTCGCAGAGCCCCGGCTTCCTCGAGCCCTGGCTCGCCGACCCCGCGCATCGCACCCGCCTCGAGGCGCTCGGCGAGGCCGCCGGCATCGACCTCGTCACGCACGGCACGGTGTCGGACGCCGACACGGTCCGTGACACCGCCGTCGCACAGCCGCTCATCGTCGCCGCCTCGCTGCTGAGCGCCGCCGCGCTCCTCGAGGGGCGCCGCGACCGCGTCGGCGCCGTGGCCGGCCACTCCGTCGGCGAGTTCGCGGCCGCGGCCATCGCCGGGGTCATCGACGAGCTCGACGCGATGCGGCTCGTCCGCGAGCGCGGCATCGCGATGGCGGAGGCCGCCGCGGCCGTGCCGACCGGCATGAGCGCTGTTCTCGGCGGCGACGCGGATGCTCTTCGCGAGCGCCTCGTCGAGCTCGGCCTCGAGGCCGCCAACGTCAATGGCGGCGGGCAGACCGTCGTCGCGGGCGAGCTGCGCAACCTCGACGCCCTCGCGAGCGACCCCGTGCCCGGCACGCGGGTCATCCCGCTGCAGGTCGCCGGCGCGTTCCACACGAGCTACATGGGCTCAGCGGTCGAGCGCGTGCGCGCGGCTGCCGCGACGGTCCCGACCGCGGACCCGGGCATCCGCCTCTACACGAACCGCGACGGCGCGGTCGTCACCTCGGGCGCGGGCTACGTCGACCTGCTCGTCGGGCAGATCTCCTCGCCGGTCCGCTGGGACCTCTGCATGGAGTCGATGGCCGCCGACGGCGTCACGGGCGTTATCGAGCTGCTGCCCGCCGGCGCCCTCGTCGGGCTCGCCAAGCGCGGCCTCAAGGGCGTGCCGACCGTCGCGATCCGAACCCCCGACGACCTCCCCGCCGCGATCGAGATGCTGGAGAGCGCATGAGCGAGCAGCCCGTCCTGAAGCAGTCGGTCGGCGTGCCGTTCACGCGCATCTGGTCGGTCGGCGCAGCGCGCGGCGACCTCACGGTGCCGAACGACGACATCGTCGGGCCGATCGACTCCTCCGACGAGTGGATCCGGCAGCGCACCGGCGTCATCACGCGGATGCGCGCCTCCGACTCCGTCACGGCCGTCGACCTCGCGGAGGCGGCCTCGAAGGAGGCGATCGCGAAGGCCGGCATTGACCCGAGCCGTATCGGCGCCGTGATCGTCTCGACGATCTCCAACCCCGTGCAGACGCCCTCGCTCGCGGCACTCCTCGCCGAGCGCGTGGGCGCGAACCCCGCCCCCGCGTACGACGTCTCAGCCGCGTGCGCCGGCTATACCTACGGCATCGCGCAGGCGGACGCCCTCGTCCGGGCCGGCGCTGCCGAGTTCGTGCTCGTCGTCGGCGCCGAGAAGCTCAGCGACTTCGCGAAGCCCACCGACCGCACGATCTCGTTCCTGCTCGGCGACGGCGCGGGGGCGGCGATCGTCGGACCCGCCGACTCCCCCGGCATCGCGGCGAGCGTGTGGGGCTCCGACGGCTCGAAGTGGGAGACGATCGGGATGGACCACACGATCGCCGAGGGCGTGGAGGCCGGCGTCTTCCCGACACTCCGCCAGGAGGGCCAGACGGTCTTCCGCTGGGCGGTGTGGGAGATGGCGAAGGTCGCCCAGCGCGCCCTCACCGCCGCCGGAGTGACCGCCGACCAGCTCGCGGCCTTCATCCCCCACCAGGCGAACATGCGCATCATCGACGAGTTCGCCAAGCAGCTCAAGCTGCCCGAGAGCGTCGTCATCGCGCGCGACATCGCAACGACGGGGAACACCTCGGCGGCCTCGATCCCCCTCGCGACGCATCGACTGCTCGCCGAGCATCCCGAGCTCAGCGGAGGACTCGCCCTGCAGATCGGCTTCGGCGCCGGACTCGTGTTCGGCGCCCAGGTGGTGCGGCTGCCCTAGCCCGCCACGACCACCCCGGCCACCGCGCCCGCGGCTCACCCCCGCCCTAGGATGGGGGACGGTCATTCGACACCCCCTGAGGAGACAACACCATGGCACATTCCACCGAAGAGGTTCTCGCCGGCCTGGCCGAGCTCATCAACGACGAGACCGGCATCGCGACCGACTCCGTCGCGCTCGACAAGTCGTTCACGGACGACCTCGACATCGACTCGATCTCGATGATGACGATCGTCGTCAACGCCGAGGAGAAGTTCGACGTGAAGATTCCCGACGAGGAGGTCAAGAACCTCAAGACCGTCGGCGACGCCGTCACCTTCATCGTCAACGCGCAGGGCTAGACCCCGCGCGGATGCCGGGGCCGTCGCACACGCGCGGCCCCGGCCCCCGCGACGCCTCCCACCCCTGAGAGAAGAGCTGACGCTATGACCACCATCGTCGTCACCGGAATCGGTGCCACCTCCCCCATCGGCGGGACCGCCCGTGAGAGCTGGACGGCCCTCCTCGCCGGAGAATCCGGCGCCCGCAGCCTCGAGCAGCCCTGGGTCGAGCAGTACGAGCTCCCCGTGACCTTCGCCGCGCAGGCGAAGGTGCGCCCCGAGGAGGTGCTCGAGCGCCAGGAGATCAAGCGCCTCGACCCGTCCGCGCAGTTCGCGCTCATCGCCGCGCGTGAGGCGTGGGCCGACGCGGGCGCTCCCGACATCGTCCCCGAGCGCATCCTCGTCGACTACGCCACCGGCATCGGCGGCCTCTGGACGCTCCTCGACGCGTGGGACGTGCTGAAGGAGAAGGGCCCCCGGCGGGTCCTCCCCATGACGATCCCCATGCTCATGCCGAACGCCGCCGCGGCCGCGATCAGCATGGGCCTCGGCGCCCGCGCGGGCGCCCGCACCGTCGTCTCCGCGTGCGCCTCCGGCACCGAGGCGATCGCCAACGCCTACGAGCACCTGCAGCAGGGCCTCGCCGACATCGTCGTCGCCGGCGGCACCGAGGCGGTCGTGCATCCGCTGCCCATCGCCGCGTTCGCGTCGATGCAGGCGCTCTCCAAGCGCAACGATGACCCTGCCGCCGCCTCGCGGCCCTACGACGTCGACCGCGACGGCTTCGTGCTCGGCGAGGGCGCGGCCGCGATCGTGCTCGAGACGAAGGAGCACGCGCTCGCGCGCGGCGCCCGCATCTACGCCGAGCTCGCCGGCGGCTCCGTGACGAGCGACTCGTACCACATCACCGCTCCCGACCCGGAGGGCTCGGGCGCCGCCCGCGCCGTGCTCGCGGCCCTCGAGCAGGCCGGGGCGACGCCCGACGAGGTCACGCACATCAACGCCCACGCCACCTCCACGCCCGTGGGCGACGTCGCGGAGTTTGAGGCCCTCAAGCGCGTCTTCGGCGACCGGGTCGGGTCGATCCCCGTCTCGGCGACGAAGGCGTCCACTGGCCACCTGCTCGGCGGGACGGGCGCGCTCGAGGCGGTCTTCACGATCCTCGCGCTCCACGAGCGCACCGCGCCGCCGACCATCAACCTCGACAACCAGGACGAGCGCATCCCGCTCGACGTCGTCACCTCGCCGCGCCCGCTCGGCGACGGGCCGCAGCTCGCGATCTCGAACTCGTTCGGGTTCGGCGGGCACAACTCGGTCATCGCGTTCCGCTCGTACGACGAGTAGCCCGCTCTGCGACGGGCGCGGCCGCGCTCGACCGCGCTCGCGTCAGGAACTCAGGACGATCGACGTCGGCACCCCGCCGCGCACGTCAACAACTCAGGACCAGCGGTGCTTCACGGGCCCGGGGAGCGATCACCCGGCGCTCGTGGCGCCTGCTGTCCTGAGTTGTCGACGAGTGCGGGGTCCGGTCGTCCTGAGTTCTCGACGAGCGCCGGGTCAGCCGGCGCGGTGCAGCCAGACGACGCGCTGGCCGTCGCCCGCGTGGCGGAAGGCCTCGAGCTCGTCGTCCCAGGCCTGGCCGAGGGCGAGGCGGAGCTCGCGGTGCAGCTCGAGCGTGTTCGAGCCCGCGACCTCCATCGCGTAGCGGACGCGGTCCTCCGGGACGACCATGTTCCCGGCGACGTCGGTCTGGGCGTAGAAGATGCCGAGGTCGGGCGTGTGCATCCAGCGCCCGCCGTCGGTGCCGAAGCCGGCCTCCTCGGTGACCTCGAAGCGGAGGTGCTCCCAGCCGCGCAGGGCGCTCGCGATGCGCGCGCCGGAGCCGCGCTCGCCCTCCCAGACGAACTCGGTGCGCTGCGAGCCCTTCATGACCGGCTGATCGATCCAGTCGAAGCTCACGGCGCGATCGATGGCGCGACCTGCTGCCCACTCGATGTGCGGGCAGAGCGCGCGCGGAGCGGAGTGCACGTAGAGCACTCCGCGAGCCGTTGCTGTTGCCACTGTTCACTCCGTTTCCTCAGGTACGACTTCCCCATCGACCTGTTCGCGGTGTGACAGCGTGTTCAGTTATGGCGATCTCTCGCCGTGTACGCATTATCGCCCACCACGGGCTCGAATCACAAGCGTGTCGTTCGATCTCCTCGACGCATCGCCCCGCCGTCCCCCCGACGCGCGGAGAGGCGCTGACCGATTTCCCGGTCATTGCATACGCCGCATAGTGTGGAGTCATGACGCTCCGTCATTCCCTGCTCTCCGTCCTCACCCTCGGCCCGGCCTACGGCTACCAGCTGCACGCCGAGGTCGTCGAGCGCACGCGACGCGACGCGCCCCTCAACGTGGGCCAGGTCTACTCGACTCTCGACCGGCTCCGCCGCGACGGACTCGTGGAGGACGCGGGCTCCACGCCCGACAACCTTCCGCTCTACCAGCTCACCGACGCCGGCACGATCGAGGCGCGCATGCATCTCACCGAGCCCGACCTCGCCGACTGGCACGAGATGGTCGAGCGGGTCCTGCTCGCGATGTCGCTGCCGAGCAACCACCTCGACACGCTCCTGGCGAACTATCGGATGCTCTGGGCGCCTCGAGAGGGCGCCTCCGCCGAGATCGCGGATCCCTCCGGCGGCGCGGCGCAGGCCTCGGCCGCCCACGCGCAGCGCCTCCTCCGCTCCGCGGCGCTCGCCTGGCTCGATTCCCTCCCGGCGATCGACCCATGGCCGCTCCGCACCGATCGTCGCCGACGCGGTCGCCGCGCCGCCGACACCAGCGCGGCCGCGCACGGCTCGTCGCGCTGACGCGGACGACCGGCTACTTGGCGTCGCTGTAGCGCTCGACCGTCGCGACCGTGACGGGGAAGCTCACCGGACTGCCCTGGAAGAGCAGGCGCCCGGCGTCGACGGCGGCGGCGCGCATCACCTGCTCGACCTCGGGCGCGCGCTCGCGCGGAGCGTGGACGATGAGCTCGTCGTGCAGGAAGAACACGAGGTGGGGCTGCGAGGCCAGCGGACCGCCCTCCGGCGACCAGAGACGGCGGCGCACGCCGGCCATCCACGACAGCGCCCATTCGGCGGCGCTGCCCTGCACGACGAAATTGCGGGTGAAGCGCCCCCACGCGCGCGCGGCCGAGCGTGCCTCGTCGCGCTGCGCGGCGGTCGCGGCGTCGGAGGCCGCGATGAGCTGCCGCTCGCGCCAGGCCTCGCTGGGCGCGGGCGACGTGCGACCGAGGCGCGTGCGCACGTGCTCCCCGCGCTCCCCCGCCCTCGCTGCCTCCTCCACGAACCGGATCGCGTCGGGGAACGCGCGCTGCAGCCGCGGCAGGACGCGGGCGCTCTGGCCGGTCGTTCCGCCGTACATCGCGCCGAGCATCCCGAGCTTGGCCTGCTCGCGCGACTCGACAGCGCCGCTCGCGACGATGCCGGCGTAGAGGTCCTCCCCCGCGCCGGCGCGCGCCATCGCCGCGTCGTGCGAGAGAGCGGCGAGGATGCGCGGCTCGAGCTGCGCCGCGTCGGCCACCACGAGCACCCAGCCCGGGTCGGCCTGCACGGCTCCGCGGATCTGCTTCGGCAGCTGCAGCGCGCCGCCCCCGTCGGAGCCCCAGCGGCCTGTGACGACTGCGCCGGGGACGTAGCTGGGGCGGAAGCGGCCGTCGCGCACGTGGGCGTCGAGCCAGTTCCAGCCGTTCGCGGAGAGCAGTCTGCTGAGCTTCTTGTAGCGCAGCAGCGGTTCGATCGCGGGGTGGTCGAGGCGGCGGAGCTCCCAGGAACGGGCGCTCGAGACCTCGAGCCCGGCGCGACGCAGCGCCTTGACGAGCTCGGGCGGGGAGTCGAGCGGGATGCTCCCCGGCGCGGCCCCGAGCAGTCGCTCGACCTCGGCGCCGAGCGCGGTGAGGCTCGCCGGGCGGGCCCCGGGGGCCTCCGGACGTGGCCCGAGGAGCTCGGTGAGGAGGGCGTCGTGGGTCTCGGCGCTCCACGGCAGGCCCGTGCTCTGCATCTCGACGGCGGCGAGAGCGCCGGCCGATTCGGCTGCGGCGAGCAGGGCGAGGGCGCGGGGGCGCGGCGCACCGGGGCCGCGGTCGCGGGCGAGGTCGGCGCGCTGGGTGGCGGCGAGGGTGGGCACCGGCGCGGGGCGCCCGAGATCGGGGCCCCCGGGACGCACGGCCGGCACCGGCGCGGAGGAGCCGTCGAAGACGACGTCGTCGAACTCGAAGAGCGCCTCGACCTGCGGGCGCGGCATCGGGGGTCGGACGAACTCGACCGTGCGAGCGAGCGCGGGCTCGGGCGCGCGGCCGTCGACCCCGGCGAGGATGGCGTCGACGAGGCGCAGGTCGTGGCAGCGCTCGACGCGCGCACCCGCGGCGAGCAGCTCGGGGTAGCGGGCGGCCGTGTCGCTCCAGACCCACCGGGGCGGCTCGCCGGGCTCGCGCTCGCGCGCGGCGACGGTCGCGGCGAGCTCGGCGGCGGGGAGCTCGATCGTTCCGTCGTCGTCGGTGAGGAGCATCCCCCCGTCAGGGCTGCGGTCGACGACGATGAGCACGCCCCCAGTCTGCCGCCCCCCACCGACGGCGCCCGCCGCGCCAGGCCCGTGCGCGCCAACAACTCAGGACGAGCGTCATGCGCGCTCGCGTCAACAACTCAGGACCAGCGCTGCGGGCCTGTGGTCGCTCGCCCGGTGCAGCGGGACAGGACCGCGGTCAGACGCGCGCTCGTCCTGAGTTATTGACGCGCACTCGCGGGCAGGGTCGCGCGGGCCCATCGCGAGGAGCGCTCGTCCTGAGTTGTCGACGCGCAGCGTCAGGGCGTCAGGCCGTCAGTGCAGCAGCGAGCCGTCCTTCGCGAGCACGTTCTTCTCGCCCGCCTCGATCGGGAAGGGGAAGCGGTTCTGCTTGGGCGGCAGCGGGCAGTTGAAGTTGTAGCTGAAGGCGCACGGAGGGAGGATCGCCGTGTTGAAGTCGAGGGTGATCGAGCCGTCGGCGTTCGGGGCGAGGAAGAGGAACCGCCCGACCGAGTAGGTGCTGTCGCCCGCCGTCGCGTCGCTGAAGACGAGCTGCAGGGCCCGGCCCGACTTGAAGGCCGCGATGTCGTACTCGACCCCGCCGTGCGTGAAGCGGATCTCGCCCGGGATGACCTCGTCGCGCGTCGCGCCGTCGTCCTTGAGGTGCTCGAAGCCCACCGTCGTGCCGCCCTCGATCTCGCGGAACGTACCCGTCACGACCCACGCCGGGTCGTAGGGGAACGCGTCGATCCGGCCGAAGCTCTCGATCGCCTCGCTGCGCGAATCCCACACGCGCAGGGCGTAGGTGCCGTTCTCGCCGGCGATGACGAAGCCGGTCGTGTGGTCGTCGAACACGATGCTGGAGGCCTGCGGGTCGTCCTTGCCGCGCACGCGCACCGTGCCGTCGACGACGGCCCCGTCGACGGTGATGCCGTCGGCCGCGGTCGCGGTGACGAGCAGACCGCCCTCGGGCGCGGGCGCCCAGCGCCCGGGCACGCCCCAGATCGTCTGCTCGGCATCGACCCACTGCGTGTTGACGAGGGCGAGCGGGCCCTGCGGCTGCACCGCGGCGAGGTCGCGCCGCTCGCGGAAGACGCGATAGCGCTCCTCCGGCGTGGCGGGTGCTGCCGTGGAGGCGGGGGCGGCGTTCGGGGCGGCGGCGGCGTGCGACATGGGCTCCATCCTGACGGGGATGCTCGGGCCAACGCCAATCGGCGCGCCGGTGTTCCCCGGCGCGCCGATCGTCGACGACGTCCCAGCCCGGTCGGTCGTCGGGCCTGAAGCGGATGATCAGCCGGCGAGCTGCCAGATGACGACGGTGCTCGACACCTCGTTCGAGGAGATCAGGAGCGGCTGGCCGGTCGGCGAGTCCGAGGCGGCGACGAATCGCAGGACCTCCACGCCCGAGTCGGTCTCCGCGGACTCGGGGTCGGCGGCGTAGTCACGGGTCTGGAGGTACTCGACGAGCACGGGGGTGCCCGGGTCGCTCACGTCGAGCACCATGACCCCGCCCTGCCGCTCGAGCCCGACGAACGCGAGAGTGCGGTCGCCGAGCCGGCCGACGGCGACGGCCTCCGGCTCGGGGCCCTTGTTGTCGCTGCGATTGTCGAACGCGTTCTCGTCGTTGTTCGTGTTGAAGTCGGCGGGGCTGAGCTCCGCGACGGTGCGCTCGAAGAGGTCTCCCGTGTCGGCGACGCGCGCGGCCGTGGAGCCGTTCCAGATGCTCGCCGAGCGTGTGCCGAAGGCGACGATGCGGTCGTAGTCGCCGTCGCCGTCGTCGTCGCCGCTCGCGCGCGTGACCGTCAGGCGACCCAGCTCGGCGTTCGCCTTCAGCGCCGCCGCGTCGGGGAAGGCCGTGGGGTCGAGCGCATAGCCGCCCGAGCCGACGCGGACCTCCTCGGCGTACCCCGGCCAGTCCTCGCGCGAGTCGCCCTCGTTGGCCGAGACGAGGTAGGTCTCGCCGTCCACGAGGAAGGAGGCGATCGCGTCGGGCATAGGCAGCCCCACGACCGGGCGCGGGCGGATGTCGATGCGGCCGTCGCGGTCGCTCGCGTCGATCCCGGAGCCACGCACGGAGTGGTCCACGGGCGCGAGCGCGCGGATCGCGACCACCTCGAGCCCGGCGAGGTCGAGCTCGGCGATCGCATTGTTCTCCTGCAGGCTCACCCACGCCCGCTCGCCCTCGACGGTGATGTACTCGGGCTCGAGATCCTCGCTCACGCTCGCACCGGGACCGAACACGCGCACCTCGGCGGGAAGCTCGGCGTGCCGGGCACCGACCTCGTCGAACGCGCGGAAGTCGATCGTCGCCAGCGCGCCGGGGTCTCGAGCGAGCATCCGTCGCACATCGACGACGCTCACCGAGCCCTCGGCGTCGTCCTTCGGGGAGTAGGAGACGGGCTCGCCCTCGTTCGCGACGAGGATGCGGCGGCCGGCCTCGTCGAAGGTCACCATGTCGGGATTCGCCCCGACCTGCACCTCTCGCAGAACCCTGCCCGCGGGGTTCAGGAGCACGAGCGTCCCGGGGTCGGTCTTGTGCGCGGCCGGCAGCACGACGGCCACGCGTCCCTCGGTCGCGGCGACCGAGGTGATGCTCGGGCCGAACGCGGAGAGGTCGATCGAGCGCTCGCGGCGGGGGTCGCGCGGGTCGGAGATGTCGACGATGTCGAGCCGGGCATCCGCGTCGATCACGTACATGCGGTCGCCGGTGACGGCGACGACCTCGGCGCCGTCGTTGGCGTAGCGGCCGAGGACGGTCGCGGAGAAGCCGTCGGCGTCCGCATCGAGGCCGGAGACGGGGGTCGACGCGGTGGCCGGGAGTGCAGCCGTCGCGGCGAGGGCGGGCGCGAGCACGAGGGCGGCGAGCAGCGGAGCGGTGCGGCGGCGGATACGGGGTCGGGTCATGGAGGAAGCGAATCGATCTCGTGTGAACGGACCCCGAACTCCGATCGTCCCGCCGATGAACGCTCAGCCGAGAAGACGCACGAGAACCACGAGCACCGCCGAGTGCGCGAGCCCCAAGAGGGTCGCGACCCGCTCGGCGTCGGCCGCCGGGTAGGCCGACCGCCGATGCTCGCGGTGCCACCACACCGAGAACCACGACGCCGCGGCGAGCAGCAGGAGCGCGATCGTGCCCGCGCTCACGACATCGCTGACGGGCTCGCCGACGAGCAGCCGTGTCACCTGGTACAGCGCGACGACGCCCCACGGCACGATGCCGATCGCGGCCCCCGCGCTGAACGGTGCGAGCCCGCGCGGGCCCGGCGCCGTCTGGCGGTCCTGGATCCACAGCAGCAGCACCGCCCCCGCCGCAAGGGCGTAGAGGGCGACGAGCACGCCCGCCTCGCTCACCCCGTTGAGCAGCGCGACGAGCACGATGGTGATGCTCGCGGACTGCGACAGCTCGAGCCAGCGCCAGCCCGCTCGACCGCGCGCGAGCTGATCGTCGACCCGATCGCGCAGGGGCGGGATGCTCGCCAGCAGCCGCGCGACGGCGCTCGCGAGCACCACCACGGCGGCGGCCGCCGCGAGATCGACGGACGCGAAGGGCTCGGCCGGCACGCCGGGCGCCGAGAGTCGGACCGGGAGCTCGACGGTGAGCCGACCGGCCCCGGCGAGGAGCACGACTCCGGCGGCGAGGTGCAGCGCGGCCGCCACGGCGTCGACGAGCGCGCGCCGCGGCATCCGCGCCCCATCGATCATCACGGGCCCGATGCTACCGAGCGAGCCCGCAGGATCGGCCGCCCCGTCTGCTCAGGTCGTGCACACCCCGCTCGGGCACGATGGTCGTCGAGCGCGGCGATCGCGCTCCCGGACGACGGATCAGTACCCGGAACGCGACAGGACTGGCCGGGAGGCTCGTCATGTCGTGGATCATCCTCATCGCGTCAGGGATTCTCGAGGCGGTCTGGGCCAGCGCGCTCGGCGGGTCGAAGGGCCTCACGCGCATCGGCCCGTCGATCGTCTTCGGCGTCGCGCTCGTCGCGAGCATGGCCGGGCTCGCGTGGGCGATGCGCGACATCCCCACCGGGACCGCCTACGCGATCTGGGTCGGCATCGGCGCGAGCCTGACCGTGCTCTGGGCGATGGCGACCGGGGCCGAGGCGCTCACTCTCGCGAAGGTGCTTCTCGTGCTCGGGATCGTGGCGTGAGTCATCGGCCTGAAGGTCGTGAGCGACGCCCACTGACGCGGCCGGGGGGACCGGCGCTCACCCGCCGACATCGGCGTTCCTCGTCGTGCGCGAGGCCTATACGTGAGCACGGGTCGTGTGGGAGGGTGACTCCATGACGAGCGTCGTCACCCCCGAGACCCGTTTCGTCCGATCGGGGGACGTCGACATCGCCTACCAGGTGGTCGGTGACGGTGAGCGGGATATCGTCGTCGGCATCGGCTGGGTGTCGCACCTCGAGCTGCTGTGGGAGCTGCCCGAGACCGTGCACTTCCTCCGCCGCCTCCAGACGTGCGGACGGCTCATCCTCCACGACGCCCGCGGCACGGGTCTCTCCGACCGCCCCGCCCGGCCGGCGACGATCGACGACCTCGCCGAGGACCTGGTCGCGGTGCTCGACGCCGTCGGCAGCGAGCGCGCCGTCATCCTCGGCTGGGTCGACAAGGCAGCGGGAGCGATCGCGCTGGCCGCTCGCCATCCCGAACGGGTCGAGGCGCTCGTGCTCGGCGAGGCGCTGGCCACGACGGTCGCCCGCGATGACCACTCGGAAGGACTGGACTCCGCCGTCATCGAGAACCTCGCGGCCGCCGTGGAGCAGGGCTCCTGGGGCACCGGCGCACTGCTGCCGGCGATCGCCCCCAGCGTCGCCGGCGACCCGCGCATCGCCGCCTGGTGGCGCCGCTGGGAGCGCATGTCGGCGACGCCGAACATGGCGGCGGGGATGCTCCGCACACTGCTCGATCTCGACGTCCGCGCCCTCCTGCCCGCCGTGACGGCTCCGACGCTCGTGCTGCACCGATCGGAGAACATGCTCGTGCCGTCGGCCGCCGTGCGGCGCCTCGCCCACGACCTCCCCGACGGACGCCTCGTCGAGCTGCCCGGCTCGGATCTCGCCGCGTTCTTCGGCGACACCGACGCTCTGCTCGACGAGGTCGAGGAGTTCCTCACCGGCACCCGCACGGGTGCCGACGCCGATCGGGCCGTGCTCACGATGCTCGTCACCGACGTCGTGGGCTCCACCGCACTGGCGGCGGAGCTCGGGGACCATCAGTGGAACGAGCTGCTCGACTTCCACCACCGCGAGGTGCGCGCGGCCCTCGCGCGTCACGGCGGCACCGAGATCGACACGGCCGGAGACGGTTTCCTCGCCGTCTTCGCGCTCCCGAGCCGTGCGCTCGCGTGCGCGCGCGAGGCGCGGGATCGGCTCGCCGCAGGCGGCCTGACCATCCGTGCCGGACTGCACTGCGCCGAGGTCGTCCACCGGGGAGCGGGCGTCCGGGGCGTCGGCGTGCACGTCGCCGCGCGCGTGGCTGCGAGCGCCGGGCCGGGCGAGATCCGCGCGACGGGCACCGTCGCTGACCTGGTGGCGGGCGCGCGAGCGGAGTTCGGGGACCTCGGAACGGCGACGCTGTCCGGAGTCCCGGGGCTCTGGCGCCTCACCCGGCTCGGCGACGCACGAGGCGACGCATGAGGGTCGAGCACACCGCCACGACGCTGTCGTGGATCCCCTCCGAGTCCGCGCAGGGCCTGCTCGAGACCGGGTTTCAGATGGGGCTCGCGCATTACGATCGGCCGCCGTCCGACGTGCTCTCCGGACCCGAGGAGGTGCGGCGCCTCTGTGACGATGACCGTTTCCGATTCGCCAACGTACTGGCCGGATGGGCCGAGTTCACCGACGACGGCCTTCCGACCGCGTGGGGGTACGGCCACGAGTCGGGAGTCGTCATGGGCTCCACGACGGTGCGTATCGCGTCGGTCGGCGCGACCTTCGCCGGGGTCGCCCTGCCGACGCTGCGTCCGAGCCCGGACGTCGGCACCCGCTCGGTGCGGCTGGTGCAGACGGTCGGAGGCCGCACCGGGGTGCCTCTGCCTCGAGCCGTCCCCTACACGCCCCTCGTGCGCTGGCAGGCACCCATGGTGTGGACGACTCTCGCACTCACCCTCCACTCCGACGGGCGCGGCGATGTCGAGCTCGTGGGCGCCAGCTCGTTCCCGCGGCACTGGCTCTTCGGGACCGACGGCCGGCTGCTCGCGAAAAGCGGACTGACCGACATGAAGCGCTGGTTGTCCGACTCGTTCGGCCCGCGAACGCCGTGGGGCGAGCAGGACTCCCCCGTCGTCGTCGCCGCCGTCGAGTCCGCCGCCGAGCGCGCGCTCTCCGCTCAGATCATGCGGACCGGCCGACGCCCGACCGTCGAGCGGCTCGACTCCGGGACCGAGATCGCCCGACAGGGCGACACGGGAGCGGGCGTGTACCTCGTGCTGGACGGGGTCTGCGCCGTCGAGGTCGACGGTCGGGTCGTCGGCCAGGTCGGGCCCGGGGCGATCGTCGGCGAACGGGCCGTCCTCGAGGGCGGCCGTCGGACGGCGACGATCACCGCCCTCACCCCCGTGCGTCTCGCCGTCGCGTCGTCCGAGGACCTCGACCGTGAGCGCCTGGCCGAGGTCGCGCGCGAGCACCGCCGCGAGGAGACCTGAGCGAAGGCCGCCGCCGACTCAGAGCGGGGCGACGACGGCTCGGTTGGCATCGGTAGGGCGGACGGGACTTGAACCCGTGACCGACGGATTATGAGTCCGCTGCTCTGACCAGCTGAGCTACCGCCCCGCGGGCCCCGTGGGCCCGCCACCATGCTACCGAGCGGTCTAGGGGGTCGTTGAGCCCACGCCGTCGACGATCGGGTCGTCGACCTCTTCGCCGCGGTAGAGCGCCTCGAACGTCTCGAGGGTCCGCGTGATGTCGTGGCCGGAGACGATGCGCAGGCTCTCGCGCTTGAGCTCGAGCAGCTCGTCGTGCGGCATCGTGAAGATGCGCTCGAGCCGATCGGCGAAGCCCTGGATGTCGCCCGGCTCGTAGAGGTAGCCGTTCTCGCCGTCGTGGATGAGATGGGGCAGCGCCATCGCGTTCGCGCCGACGACCGGCAGGCCCGAGGCCATCGCCTCCATCGTCGCGATCGACTGGAGCTCGGCGCGGCTCGGCATCGCGAAGACGGATGCCCGCGTCAGCTGCTCCTTCAGGTACTCCTCGGGCGCGTAGCCGGCGAAGTGCACCCGATCGGCCATGCCGAGTTCGCGCGCGAGTCGCTCGAGGGCGCCGCGTTGCTCGCCGTCGCCGATGATCTCGACCTTCACGGCGAGGGCGTCGTCGAGGAGCGCGACGGCGCGCAGGAGCTCGTCGATGTGCTTCTCCGCCTCCACGCGCCCGAGGAACAGGGCGACGTTCTCGGTGCGCGGAGCGAAGTTCGGGGTGTAGTTGTCGATGTGCAACCCGCAGGAGATCGCGTGCACGCCCTCGATCTCGGAGTACTTCTCGAGGTAGTCGGCGGCCTTGCGGGTGGGGGTCGTGACCGACTCGGCGAGGCCGAAGGTCCGGCCCGCAGCCTTCCACATGCCGCGGATGGCGGCGTCCTTGAGCGAGCCGAAGAACGGCGTGAACTGCATCGCGTTGTCGGGCATGAAGTGGTTGGTGCCGACGATCCGGATGCCCCGCGCGGCGGCCTGGCGGGCGAGGCCGCGGCCGACGACGATGTGCGACTGGAAGTGCACGACGTCGGGCTTGACCTCGTCGAGGATGCGCGCGGCGTTCCGCTCGATCCGCCACGGCAGCGCGTAGCGCAGCCAGGGGTGCGGGTTCCAGCGCCACGATCGGAGGCGGTGGACCGTCATGGACTGGCCCTCATGCTGCTCCACGCGCGTGACGTTGGGGCCGTCCTCCGGGCGGGGGGCGACGATGTGGACGTCGTGGCCGCGCTCGACGAGACCGGCGGCCAGGCGCTCGGCGAACTTGGCGGCCCCGTTCACGTCCGGGGCGAAGGTGTCGGCGCCGATCAGGATGCGCATCGGCGACGGGTTCGCCGCGTGCGGATGCGGTGCGTCAGGCACGATCTGGATGATCCTTGCGTCTCGGGGGCAGGCGCGCGCGGCGCCGCGGTCGGGGGAGGAAGACCAGCGGAGTCTACGGTACCTCAGCGATGCGTCTGCGGGTGGTGCTTGGCGAGGCGGATGACGCCGACGATGGCGATGCCGCCGGCGATGATCGACAGGATGGCGGCCGGGAGCGGGATGAGCGTCGCCTCCCCCAGCACGATGACGCCGATCAGGACGGCGATGAGCGGGTCGACGACCGTGAGGCCGGCGATGACGAGGTCGGGCGAGCCGACCGAGTAGGCCGTCTGCACGAAGTACCCGCCGAGCGCGGCGCTCGCGAGGAGCGCGACGATCGCGACGACCGTGAGCCACTCGAAGTTCCCGTTGACGATACGGTTGATCACGACCTTCGCGAGAGTTGCGACGAAGCCATAGAGCACGCCGGCGCCGACGATGTAGAACATCGCTCCCGCGCTCCTGCGCCGCACCGCGAAGAGCACGCCGAACGCGGCGGTGACGACGCCGAGGATCCCCAGCACCGTCAGCAGCTGCTCCTCATCGATCCGCTGCTCGACCGCGAACGTCGCCGCGACGACGACGAAGACCCCGACGCCGCCGACGCTCATCGCGATCGCGCCGATCGCCTTCCGATCGAGGCGGATGCTCGACAGTCGGGCGTTGAGGATCGCGGTGATCACGAGGGCCACGACCCCGATCGGCTGCACCACGATGAGCGGGGCGAAGCCGAGGCTGGTGAGCTGGAAGACGATCGCGAGGCCGAGCATCAGCGTCCCCAGCAGCCACGACGGGCGGCGGAGCAGGTGGGCGAGCTGGCGCGGGCTGAGGCCCGCCCTGGACCCGTCACCAAGGTTCGCCTCGACCGTGGACACGCCGCGGTGCTGGAACTGGGCCCCCAGGGACAGGAACACGGCGCCGACGAGCGCGAGCGGGATGCCGATGACGAGGAACGGACTGCGGATGAGTTCGCTCGTCAGTTCGCTCAGCTCGGGGGGAAGCACCCGGACACTGTACCGACGGGCGCGCCGATATCCTGGACGAATGGCCGTGCTCCCCATCCGCATCACCGGCGAGCCGGTGCTCCACCTCCGAGCCCTCCCTGTGGAGACCGTCGACGACGGGATCCGCACTCTCGTCGCCGACATGTTCGACACGATGGCGGCCGCACCCGGCGTGGGCCTCGCCGCGCCGCAGGTCGGCGTGGGCCTGCGGATCTTCGTCTACGACTGGACGGACGAGCAGGACGTCCGCTGGCGCGGCGTCGCGGTGAACCCCGAGCTGCTCATCAGCCCCCTCGACCTCGACGAGCTGGACGAGGACGACGAGTCGGAGGGCTGCCTGTCGGTGCCCGGCGAGCGATTCCCGCTCCGCCGCGCCGAGCGCGCCGTGCTGCGGGCGACCGACCTCGAGGGCGAGCCCGTCGAGATCGATGCGCGCGGCTGGCTGGCCCGCATCTTCCAGCACGAGTACGACCACCTCGACGGCGTGCTGTACGTCGACCGCCTGGCGCACCCGCACGGCAAGGCCGCTCAGAAGGCGATCAAGCGCAGCTCCTGGGGCTCACCGGGCCAGTCGTGGCTGCCGGGCCGCGACCACCTCGAGGACTAGCCCGGCGCCTGGTCAGGGGCTACGCCGCCCAGCCGAGCGCGCGCAGCGCAGCGGCGACGCCGGCCGCGGCCGCGATCACGAGGATGAACGGCACCCGCAGCGCGAGCAGCCCCGCGGCCGCTGCGATCGCGGGAACGCGGGCATCGATGAGGATGCCCTGCCCCGAGCCGATCGTCTGCACCACGATGAGCGCCGAGAGGAGCGCGACGGTCACGAGGTTCGCGGTGCGCGCCGCCGTCGGCGTCTGCAGCACCTGCTCCGGCACGAGGTAGCCGAGGAGCTTGATCGCGAGCACGGCGATCGAGGAGACGAGGATGATCTGCCAGACGGTCATCGCTCCGACTCCCCCGAGTCCGGCGCGGGCGGCACGTCGTCGTGGTGGACGAGTCGCGGCTGCGCGGCGCCCCGCGAGCCGAGGAGGTCGGGGATCCCGACGACGACCCCGACGAGGGCGGCGACGAGCACCGGAAGGCCCGGCGGGAGGACGGGGATGGTCGCCGCGGTGACGACGGCCGCTCCCACGGCCACGACGACGGGTTGCAGGGCTCGCAGGCGCGGCCACACGAGCCCGAGGAAGGCCGCCGCGGCGGCCGCATCCAGCCCGAACGCGCTCACGTCGCCGAGCAGGTCGCCCACGAGCGCGCCCGCGAGCGTCATGAGGTTCCACCCGACCCAGATGATCGTTCCCGTCGCCCAGAAGCCGATCCGCTGGCTCTCGAGCGTCGGCTGCGCCGTCGCGACCGCGGTGGACTCGTCGATCGTGAGGTGCCCGGCGAGGAGGCGCTTCGCCCAGCCCGGCCCGACGATCGGCGAGACGCGGATCGCGTAGAGGCCGTTGCGAAGGCCCAGGAGCGTCGCACCGGCGATCGCGGCCGGGCCCGACGCCGGGCCGCCCGCGGCGAGGACGCCGATGAGCGCGAACTGCGATCCGCCGGAGAACATGACCGCGCTCAGCACGCAGGCCTGCCAGACGTCGAGGCCGGAGGCGACCGCGAGAGCGCCGAACGAGACCCCGTACGCGGCGACCGCGAGGCCCACCGCCCAGGAGGCGCGCCAGGCCTCCCGACGATCGGATGCCGCGCTCACGAGCGGCGCAGGTCCACTCCGTGCACGCCGTTGTGATGGCGCAGCGCGGGGAACACGACCGCGAGGGTGAA
Source organism: Yonghaparkia sp. Soil809 (assembly GCF_001429705.1). Classification (NCBI taxonomy): domain Bacteria; kingdom Bacillati; phylum Actinomycetota; class Actinomycetes; order Micrococcales; family Microbacteriaceae; genus Microcella; species Yonghaparkia sp. Soil809. The sequence continues at coordinate 583,574 of NZ_LMSV01000002.1, read as the reverse complement.
GCCGACCCCCGGCTGCGTCGTCGCGGTGAGGATGCCGCCGTAGAGCTCGGCACGCGCGCGCATCTCGGCGATGCCGCGGCCGTCGACGGTCCGCGTGAGCGCGGCGAGATCGTCCTCGATCGACGTCGCGGGCGCCTCGGCCGGGCTCGTGCCGCTCTCGGTCGCACGGCGGTGCTGGGCGCGGATCCCGTCGTCCTCGACGCGCAGCTGGAGCCCCTGGTCGGACCACGTGAGCGTGACGCGCGCCTCGGTGCCCGGGCCCCCGTAGGCGAGCGCGTTGGCGAGCGCCTCCTGCAGGATCCGGTAGATCGCGATCTCGGCGCCTGGTTTGAGCGCGAACGCCTCTCCGAACTCCTCGACCACGATATCGAGACCCTGCTCGCGCATCACCCCGATCAGCTCGTGCGCGGCGTCCAGGCGGGCGCCCTGCGCCCCGGACGACTCGCCCTCCCCCACGAGGCTCATGACGCGGCGGAGGTCGGCGAGCGTCGAGCGGGTCGTCTCGGCGATGACAGCGGCGCTCCGACCGGCCGCGGAGGGGTCGCGCTGGGCGGCGTAGCGTGCGCCGTCGGCCTGGCTGATCACCACGGAGAGCGAGTGCGCGGCGACCTCGTGCAGCTCGCGGATGATGCGGAGCCGGTTCGTCTGCTCGGCGAGCGCCATCTCGGCGTCGAGCCGCGCGCGATCGGCGCTCGCGCGGTCGGCGCCGAGGCCCGACACGCGTCGGCGCGATCGCGACCAGGCGATGACGAGCACGAGCGACAGGATCACCGTCGTCGCGGCGATCGCGACGGCCATGAGCACGATGTCGGCCGCGTTGGCGGTGAGCCAGGTGATCACGCCGTCGTCCTCTCGTGCCGGCCCGCCGCCGTCCGTTCGCGGTGATCCGACCATCGCGAGCGGGGTGACGGATCGCCCGACGCGGTCGCGACGGACGAGGGAGGGGATGGCTCCCCGACTTGGACTCGAACCAAGAACCTGCCGGTTAACAGCCGGCTGCTCTGCCAATTGAGCTATCGAGGATCGCTGCGAACAGCGAGGAACACGTTACCAGAACTCGACGAGCCCGCTCGCACGGGCCGCCGCTGCCGAGGCCCCTCAGTACCCCGCAGCCGGGTCGACGATGCCGACGAATCGGCCGTCGCCGAGGAATCCGCGGACGTTCTCGGTGATGCGACTGGCCAGCAGCGGCGCGGTCATCTCGGGAGTGTCGGCCGAGTGCGAGGTGATGATGCAGCGCGGCTCGCTCCACAGCGCGTGGTCGTCCGCGAGCGGCTCGGGCTCGGTGACATCCAGACCCGCCCCGAGCAGCCTCTTCTCGCGCAGGGCCTCCACGAGCGCGTCGGAGTCGATGAGCGCCCCGCGGGCGATGTTGACGAGGGCGGCGTGCTCCGGCAGGAGGGCGAGCTCCGCGGCGCCGATGAGGTGCCGCGTGCTCGGCGTCGACGCGGCGGCGAGGATGACCGCGTCGGCCTCCGGGAGGACCGCACGCAGCCGGTCGACGGTCACCGTGCGGTCGGCGCCGGCCACCTCGCCGGCCGATCGGCGCACGACCGTGATCCGCACGCGCCAGGGGGCGAGCAGGCGGATGATCTCGGCCGCGATGCCGCCCGCGCCGACGATGACGACGTGCCGGCCGTACAGCGACAGCCCCGTGCGCACGGGCGCCCAGCGGGCGGCGCGCGCCTTCGGTGCGAGCTCGCGGAGGACGGCGTGCAGCAGGGCGACCGCGTGCTCGGCCACCGGCTCGGAGTACGCTCCCTTCGCGCTCGTGAAGAGCGGACCTCGGCCCTGCGCGTATCGAGGCAGGATGCTCGCGAACCCATCGACGCCGGCCCACGGCAGCTGGACCCACCCGATGCCCGGGTGGGCGTCCAGGAGCTCGGCGAGCTCGTCCGCACGCTGCTCGCTCAGCCAGATGAGGCCGCGCGTGGCGCCGCTCAGCTCGGCGACCTCCGCTCCGCCCGCGATCGCCGCGTCGACGAAGAGCGCGGTCGGTCGTGGGAGAACGGCGATCGGTCCCGGCTCGACCCGTCGCCCGTCGGCGGGCTCCGCGCTACGGCCCGCGAGCGGGTCGACGTGCTGCCGCGGGCCGAGAACGGTGACCGAGGCGAGCGGGGCGAGCGGGCGGGCGTCGGACGCGGTCATGCTGCGGAACCTCCAGGGATGCTCGGCGCTCCGAGCGCGGAGGCTATCCGCGCGCGAGCGCTGCGAGCTGCTCGACGTAGGGGTGGGTCGGATCAGCCAGGACGTCATCGATCCGGCCCATCCCCACGATGCTCCCACGATGGAGGACGGCCAGTCGATCCGACAGGCGGCGGATCTCGCCGACCTCGCTCGAGACGATGAACGCGGCGAAGCGACGGCGACGCTGGACCTCGGCGAGGTGATCCAGGATGCTCGCCCGGATGGTCGCATCCACCCCCGCCGTCGGCTCGTCGGCGATGAGCAGGTCGGGCTCCAGGACGAGCGCGCGGGCGAGCGCGAGACGCTGCCGCTGCCCGCGGGAGAGCTCGTGTGGGTAGAGCGGGATGGTCGCGAGCGTCAGGTGCATCGCGTCGATGGCCTCGGCGACGATGCCGCCCGCGACCCTCTTGGCGAGCTTCGGGTTGCGCTGGAAGAGCGGAAGGGCGACGTTCTCCCCCGCCGTCAGGTGCGGGTCGAGGACGGTCGAGGCGTCCTGGGGGACGTAGCCGATGCGCAGCTCGAGCTGGTCGTCCTCCCGACGCCGCACGCGGCGCACGTCGATGCCGAGCACGTGGAGCGCACCGCCGGTGATCTCGGGCCCGCGCGGGACGGTGCGCGAGGTGAGCCCGGCCATCACCGTCGCGAGGGTGCTCTTGCCGCTGCCGGCCTCGCCGATCACGGCGAGGGTCTCCCCCGGGGCGATGTCGAGGGTGATCCCCGTCAGCGCCTGCACGGCCGCGTGGCCCTCGCCCCCGCGGTAGCGCACCGAGAGGTCGCGCGCGCTGACTGTCGCGTCGTCGATCTCGTCCGTGCCGCCCACGTGGTCGACTGCCGTCATGGGGCTCTCCTCCCGGCGGCCGGAGCCGCAGCGGCTCGCCGGAGACCGGCGCAGCGGGCTCGCGACTCCGACGAACCTGACATCCACTCTAGACCGAGCGGGTCGCCCCGGAAGGGGCTTGCGACGACCGCGTCGCCGATGCGATGGATGCCCGCCGCTCAGTCGCCCCGGATCCTCCGGCGCTCGGTCTCGAGGTCGACAAGCTGGCGCTGCAGCGTGCGGTAGCGCTCCGGGTCGCCGCTCGCGTCGGTGCGCTGGAGGGCGCCGAGGAGCTCGGTCTTGCGCCGCAGCAGATCGCGCTCGATGAGCGAGGTCGTCACCCCCGTGCAGTACTCCCGGACGTGGTCGCCGCGGATGGGCAGCGGCGCGATCGCGAGCTGCATGACGAGCGGCGCGAACGCGCCCGGCGCCTCCTCCGCGGCGCGCGCGACCCACTGATCGGTCCCGTAGTGCTCGAAGGCGCCCACGAGGGCGTCGCGGACGGTGCTGAGGGCGGGGACGGTGAAGCTTGTGTGCAGCGCACGCAGCGCGATCTCGCGGTCGATCTCGCCGGGGTGCTGGAGGACCGCCATGAGCAGCTCGCGCTCCAGCCGCGTGACGGGGTCGCCCGGCAGGTCGCTCATGCTGATCGACGGCGGGGCGTAGCCGCGATCCTCCGGCGGCGGCGCGTCCGCCGCGGAGCGATCGCCCTGGGGAGCGCCCGCCGTGCTGCGACCGGTCGCGCCCCCGCCCGTCGGGCCGGGGTCGCTCGGGCCGCGGCCGGGTTCGGCGGCGCCGCGGCCCGGTTCGGAGGCGCCGCGGCCCGGCGCCGGACGTGCGCCCGAGGCGCGGCGCGCGGCCTGCACCGCGCGCGAGACCTCGGCCGGCTCCATGCCGATCCACCCCGCGAGGGTGCGGGCGTAGCCCGACTGCATGGACTGGTCTCGAATACCGGCGACCACGGGAGCGGCGGCGCGCAGCGCCCCGACCCGCCCCTCGACGGTCTCGAGATCGAACTGGTCGAGGCGGCGGCGCACCATGAACTCGTACATGGGCTTGCGGCCCGAGACGAGCATCCGGATCGCATCGTCGCCGCGCTTCAGGCGCAGATCGCAGGGGTCCAGCCCGTCGGGGGCGACCGCGACGAAGGTCTGGGCGGCGAACCGCTGCTCCTCCGCGAAGGCGCGGCTCGCGGCCTTCTGGCCGGCCTCGTCGGGGTCGAACGTGAAGATGACCTCGCCGAGCTGCGTCGTGTCGGCGTTGTCGGTGTCGCCCATGACGCGGCGGATGACCTTGATGTGGTCCACCCCGAACGCCGTGCCGCACGTCGCGACGGCGGTCGTCACGCCCGCGAGGTGGCACGCCATGACGTCGGTGTAGCCCTCGACGACGACGACCTGCTTGCCCCTGGCGATGTCGCGCTTGGCGAGGTCGAGCCCGTAGAGCACCTGGCTCTTGTGGTAGACCGCGGTCTCGGGAGTGTTGAGGTACTTGGGGCCCTGATCGGTCTCGAGCAGCTTCCGCGCGCCGAAGCCGAGCGTCTGGCCCGTGACGTCCTTGATCGGCCAGATGAGCCGGCCGCGGAAGCGGTCGTAGGGGCCTCGGTCGCCCTGCCCGACGAGGCCCGCGGCGAGGAGCTCCTCGATCGTGAAGCCCTTCGTCAGCAGGTGCCCCGAGAGCGCGTCGTACGAGTTCGGGGCGAACCCGATGGAGAAGCGCGCGGCGGCCGCGGGATCGAAGCCGCGCTCGCCCAGGAACGCGCGCGCCGGCTCGGCGGCGGGCGACTGCAGCTGCTCGCGGAAGAAGGCCTCCGCGGCCTCGTTCGCGGCGAGGATGCGGCGGCGGCTGCCGCCGTCCTCGCGGGCCTGCCCGCCGTCCTCGTAGGTGAGCGTGTAGTTCAGCCGCTGCGCGAGGCGCTCGACGGCCTCGGAGAACGTGACGTGGTCCATCTTCTGCAGGAAGGAGAAGACGTCGCCGCCCTCACCGCAGCCGAAGCAGTGGTAGAAGCCGACCTGCGGGCGCACGTGGAAGCTCGGGCTGCGCTCGTCGTGGAAGGGGCACAGGCCCTTCATGGAGCCGATCCCGGCGCCCTTGAGGGTCACGTACTCGCCGACGATCTCGCCGATGTTCGTGCGCGACCTGACCTCATCGATATCGCTGCGTCTGATGAGCCCTGCCACGCGCCCGAGTCTAGGAGACGATGCGTTCGTGCCAGCTCATGGCCGACTGGTCGGTGAGACTCGCCACCTGATCCACAACCACCCGCCGACGCGCGGCGTCGTCGACGGCGACGCGGAAGTCGTCGGCGAAGCCCGGGTCGAGCTGGGCATCCCCCGCCTGCCACAGGGCGTCGGCGAGCTCGGTCAGCAGCGCGCGCTGCCGGGCGTAGATCGGCTGGCGCGAGTTGGTCGACATGACGTTCGCCGCGACGATCCCCTTGAGCACGGCGATCTCGGCCTGCGTCTCTCGCGGGACGACGACGTTCGCGCCGAATCGCGCGAGCGAGCGGCCAGGATGCGCCTCGCGCGTCGCGTGCACGGCCTCGTGCGCGAACCGCCCGATCAGCTGGCTCGTGAGGTTCTTCAGGCGCGCGAGGTCGCGCCGCGAGCCGTCCCACGAGTCGATCCAGAAGTCCAGGTGGTCGAGCCGGTCGAACGCGGCGATGAGCTCGTCGTGGTCGATCTCGCCGCCGATCCACTCGAACATCGAGTCGACGAGCGCGTCGTGGTCGGCGCGGGCGCTCAGTGCGGGGACGTCGAGGTAGCCGCCGACGATCGCGTCCTCGAAGTCGTGGACGCTGTAGGCGATGTCGTCGCTGAGGTCCATGACCTCGGCCTCGATGCAGCGCACGCGATCGGGCGCGCCGGCGCGCATCCACTCGAAGGCGGCCGCATCGTCGTCGTAGAAGCCGAACTTGCTGCGTCCGCTGGGATCGGGGATGCCCTGCGACTGCGGCCACGGGTACTTGGTGCTCGCATCCAGACTCGCGCGGGTGAGGTTGAGGCCGTAGCTGCGGCCGTCGGGGCCGAAGACCTTCGGCTCGATGCGGGTCAGCAGCCGCAGGGTCTGCGCGTTGCCCTCGAAGCCCCCGATGCCCTCGGCCCACGCGTTGAGCGCGCGCTCGCCGTTGTGCCCGAACGGCGGGTGCCCGAGGTCGTGCGCGAGGCACGCCGTGTCGACGACGTCGGGGTCGAGCCCGAGGCTCGTCGCGAGCTCCCGCCCCACTTGAGCCACCTCGAGGGAGTGGGTGAGGCGGTTGCGGGCGAAGTCGAGCCCGGATGTAGGGCTCAGCACCTGCGTCTTCGCGGCGAGACGGCGGAGGGCGCTGGAGTGCAGCAGGCGACCGCGGTCGCGGGCGAAGTCGCTGCGACGGGTCGAGTGCTCCTCCGGCAGCCAGCGCTCGGCGTCGCGCGGATCGTACCCGGTGGCCGCGGCGGTCTCGGCGCCGGGCGCACCGACGTCGTGGGGGTGGATCGTCACGCGGGCCTATCCTCCGCTGTTGTGCAGCTCGGCGGCCGCGACATCGGCGCTCTGGGCGGTCGACAGCTCGCGGCTCGCGAGCCAGTTCTCGGGGAGCGCGGGCTTCTTCGGCGTGCCGGCACGGCCCCGCTGGCCCTCGGCGGGCGCACCCGGGTAGGGCTGCTCGCGGTCGAGCTCGCCGAGCAGGTCGTCCATCTGCTGCAGGCTCTCGACGCTCGCGAGGCGCGCACGCAGCTCGCCGCCGACCGGATAGCCCTTGAAGTACCAGGCGACGTGCTTGCGGATGTCGCGGCACGCGCGGCCCTCGTCGTCGAAGAAGTCGACCAGCAGCTCGGCGTGACGGCGGAAGGCGTCGCCCACCTCGCCGAGGCTCGGCTGGATCCGCACATGCCGATCGGTGAAGGCGGCGGCGAGGTCGCCGAACAGCCACGGACGGCCGAGGCAGCCGCGGCCGACGACGATGCCGTCGCAGCCGGTCTCGTCCACCATTCGCAGGGCGTCCTCCGCCGACCAGATGTCGCCGTTGCCGAGCACGGGGACGCTCGTGATGGTCTCCTTGAGCCTCCCGATCGCCGACCAGTCGGCGTGGCCGGAGTAGAACTCGGCGGCTGTGCGGGCGTGCAGCGCGATCGCCGCGACGCCCGCGCCCTCGGCGGCCTTCGCCGCCTCGAGGTAGGTGAGGTGATCGGAGTCGATGCCCTTGCGCATCTTCACGGTGACGGGGATGTCGCCCGCGGCCTGCACGGTCTGCTCGACGATGCGGCGGAAGTGCTCGAGCTTCCACGGGAGCGCCGCGCCCCCGCCCTTGCGCGTGACCTTCGGGACGGGGCATCCGAAGTTCATGTCGATGTGGTCGGCGAGCCCCTCGCCCACGAGGAAGCGCGCCGCCTCCCCCGCCGTGACGGGGTCGACGCTGTAGAGCTGGATGCTGCGGGTCGTCTCCGACTCGTGGTGGCGGATGAGCCGCATGCTCTCGGGCGTGCGCTCGACGAGCGCCCGGCTCGTGATCATCTCGCTCACGTAGAGCCCCGCGCCGTACTCGCGGCACAGGCGCCGGAAGGCCGTGTTCGTGATGCCGGCCATGGGCGCGAGGACGACGGGCACGCTCAGCGGGATGGGCCCGATGCGGAGAGCGCCCTCGTGGGTCTCGGCGGTCGTGGTGGCGGTAGGCATGGCCCGTCCATTCTCCCAGGTCTCGCGCGGGGCGAGCACCGCTCGGGCCGCGAGCGGTCGCTCAGCGCTCCGCGGCCCGCAGCGCGCGCAGCGTCTCGCGTCGCGTCGCCTGCGCCACCGGATCGGGCACGGGCAGCGATGCGAGCAGCCGCTGCGTGTACGCCTCCCGCGGCTCGCCCAGGACCTCGGCGCCCGTCCCCTCCTCCACGAGCTCGCCCCGGTGCAGCACCGCGATGCGGTCGGCGACCAGGTCGACGACCGCGAGATCGTGGCTGATGAACAGGCACGCGAAGCCCAGCTCGCGCTGCAGCTCGGCGAAGAGCTCCAGCACCCGAGCCTGCACGGAGACATCGAGAGCGCTCGTCGGCTCGTCGGCGATCAGCAGCTCGGGTCTCAGCGCGATCGCGCGCGCGAGACTCGCCCGCTGCCGCTGACCGCCAGACAGCTCGAACGGGAAGCGGTCGCCGTACGCGCGCGGCAGCTGCACCGCCTCCAGCAGCTCGTCGACCTGCGCGCGGGCATCGCCCGGATGCTCGGCACGACCGTGGATCAGGAACGGCTCGGCGACCGCCTCGGCGATCGTGCGCCGGGGGTCGAAGCTCGAGGCGGGATCCTGGAAGACGAAGCCGATGCGGCTGCGCACGGCGCGGAACTCGCGCTCGCGGACCCCGTTGAGCTCGTGCCCGAGCACCTGAAGGGAGCCGCCGGTGACCCGGGTCAGCCCGGCGATGGCCCGGCCGATCGTCGACTTGCCCGACCCCGACTCGCCCACGAGCCCGAGGACCTCCCCCGGACGGATCCGGAGATCGACCCCGCGAACCGCGCGGAAGCCCGACCGACCGAGCCGACCCGGGTAGGTGACCTCCAGACCCGACGCCTCGACGACGGCCTCGCCGCTCGCCCACTCCGCCGCGCGGCTGGAGGCGCGCGCCGCGGCCGCGGAGCGGCCGTGGCCCACGTACGGGACGGCATCGAGAAGGGCGCGCGTGTACTCCGTCTGCGGCGCGGAGAAGAGCGTGCGGACATCCGCCTGCTCGATCACGCGGCCCTGGTACATGACCGCCACGCGATCGGCGAGGTCGGCGACGACGCCCATGTTGTGGGTGATGAGGACGATGCCGGCGCCGAAATCGTCGCGGCATCGGCGGAGCAGATCGAGGATCTCGGCCTGCACGGTCACGTCGAGCGCGGTCGTCGGCTCGTCGGCGACGATGAGTCCGGGCTCGAGGACGAGAGCCATCGCGATCACGATGCGCTGCTTCTGCCCGCCGGAGAACTGGTGCGGGTAGTGGTCGACGCGCTCGTGCGGATCGGGGATGCCGACGGCGTCGAGGATCTCGATCGCCCGGCGACGGGCTGCCCGCCGCGGCATGCCGTGAGCCCTCAGACCCTCGACGATCTGCCAGCCGACCGTGAAGACCGGGTTCAGGGCGGTCGAGGGCTCCTGGAAGACCATCGCCGCGTCGCGACCGCGCACCGCGCGAAGGTCGCCGCCGCGGAGGGCCACCACGTCGTGCTCGCTCGAGCCGTCGCGGCTCGAGAGCATGACGACGCCGCTCGCTGTCGCGGTCTCGGGCAGGAGGCCGAGGATCGAGCGCGCGGTGACGGTCTTGCCCGACCCCGACTCGCCGACGATCGCGAGGACCTCGCCGCGCGCCACCTCGAGTGAGACGCCGTCGACGGCCTTCACGTCGCCGCCGTCGGTCGCGAACGAGACGCCGAGCGAATCGATGCGCAGAACGATGTCGGTCATCGGTGGTCGTCCTCTCCGGAGGCGGTGGATGCGGCGGCCGCGGGAGCGATCGAGGTCTCGGCCACGGCGCCCGAGGAGACGCCGGCCCGTCGCCGGCCGCGCAGACGCGGATCGGCGAGATCGTTGAGGCTCTCGCCCACGAGCGTGATGCCGAGCACGGCGAGCACGATCGCGAGGCCCGGGAACAGGCTCGTCCACCAGATGCCGCTCGTGACGTCGCTGAGCGCCTTGTTGAGGTCGTACCCCCACTCCGCGGCCGCGGTCGGCTCGATGCCGAAGCCGAGGAAGCCGAGACCGGCGAGGGTCAGGATCGCCTCGGAGGCGTTGAGCGTGACGATGAGCGGGAGCGTGCGCGTGGCGTTCGGGAGGACGCTGCGGAGCATGATGCGGCCGCTCGGGGCGCCGAGGACGCGCGCCGACTCCACGAAGGCCTCCGACTTCACCCGCACGACCTCGGAGCGGACCACCCGGAAGTACTGCGGGATGAACACCACCGTGATCGAGATGGCGGCGGCGAGCAGACCGCCCCAGAGGCTCGACTGGCCCCCCGAGATCACGATCGACATGACGATCGCGAGCAGGAGCGAGGGGAAGGCGTAGATCGCGTCGCATACGACGACGAGGATGCGGTCGAGCCAGCCGCCCAGATAGCCGGAGACGAGGCCGAGCAGCACGCCCGCGATGATCGACAGGACGATCGCCACGACGATGACGAGGACGGCGGTCTGGGCGCCCCAGAGCACGCGCGAGAGGACGTCGTAGCCGCCGACGGTCGTGCCGAGGAGGTGCTCGGCGCTCGGCGGGCGCTGAGCGCCGAACGCCTCCCCGTCGGCGCGGAGCTGATCGAAGCCGTACGGGGCGAGCAGCGGGGCCAGCAGCGCGGTGAGCAGGAAGACCGCGGTGATCACGAGACCCGCGATGAGCATCCCCCGCTGGAGACCGACGGCGCGCCGGAGGTCGCGGACGACGGGGAGCCGGTCGGCGAGCGGGCGCCGCGCGGGGCGGACGATGTCGCTCATCTCAGTACCTCACTCGCGGGTCGATGAGCGCCGCGACGACGTCCACGACGAAATTCGTGAGCGCGACGATGACGGCGAGGAGGGCGACGATTCCCTGCACGGCGACGAAGTCGCGCGCCTGCAGGTACTCGGCGAGCTGGAACCCGAGGCCCCGCCACTCGAACGTGGTCTCCGTCAGGACGGCGCCGCCGAGCAGGAGCGCGATCTGCAGGCCGATGACCGTGATGATCGGGATGAGCGCAGGGCGCCACGCGTGCGTGCGCACGAGCCGGGACTCCGAGACGCCGCGCGAGCGGGCCGCGTCGACGTAGTCCATCGCGAGCGTGCCGATGACGTTCGTGCGCACCAGGCGCAGGAACACGCCGGCCGTGAGCAGCCCGAGCGCGATGGACGGGAGGACGGCGTGCTGCAGGACGTCGGCGATCGCCTCCGAGCTTCCGGCGCGGATGGCATCGATCAGGTAGATGCCGGTCGCATCGGGCAGGAAGGCGAGCTGGAGCTCCGTCGAGGTGGATGCCCGGCCGGCGACCGGCAGGAGATCGAGCCACACGGCGAAGACGAGCTTGAGCAGCAGGCCGGCGAAGAAGACCGGGGTGGCGTAGCAGAGGATGGCGAAGAGCCGCAGCGCCGCGTCCGCGGGCCGATCGCGGCGGGCCGCGGCGAGGAGACCGAGCGGGATCCCGACGAGGAACGCGACGATGAGCGCGTAGAAGGCGAGCTCGAGCGTCGCGCCGCCGTAGGTCAGCAGCACCTCGGTGACCGGTCGGTTGTCGCTGATCGTGGAGCCGAAGTCGCCCGTGAGCACGCGGCCGAGGTACTCGATGTACTGCACGAGGAGGGGGCGGTCGTAGCCCGCGGCCTCGATGCGCTCCTGCAGCTGCGCGGGCGTGAGGCGGCCGCCGAGAGCCGCGGTGATGGGGTCGCCCGTCGCCCGCATGGCGAAGAAGACGACCGTCACGAGGATGAAGACGGTGGGCACGATGAGGAGGGCGCGGACCACGATGTAGCGGCCGAGACCACCGCCGCCGCCACGGGTGGAGGGCGCGGTCGGCGTCGCGCCGCCGGGCGCGGCGATCGCGGCGCCGCTGGGTTCGGGGAGATCGGTCATGGTTCTTCCGGGAGGGGAGCTCGCGACCGCGGAGCGGGTTCGGCGAGCGGCGGCATGGGGGTGCGCGGACGACATCGGTGCCGCGCTCGGCCGTCCCGCCCCGCGGGCGGCGGGACGGGACGGCCGAGCGGCGTCGCTCGACGGACGGATCAGCCCTTGGAGAGAGCCGCGTACCGGAACTTGAAGGACGCGTCGAGCGTGTCCTCCGTGCCCTGGACATCCGCCCCGACCACGGCGACCTGGGCGCCCTGGAGGTAGGGGACGGTCGAGAGGTCCGCCGCGACGGTCCGCTGGATCTCCTCGATGACGCCCTGGCGCTCGGCCGGGTCGCTCGTGACCGCCTGCTGGAGGATCAGCTCATCGACCTCCGGGTTCGCGTAGTGGTTCCCGAGGAAGTTCTCCGTCAGGAAGAACGGCGTCAGGTAGTTGTCGGCGTCGGAGTAGTCCGGGAACCAGCCCAGCTGGTAGGCGGGGTACACGTCGGCCGAGCGGTCCTTGGAGTACTGCACCCACTCGGTGGTCTGCAGGTTCACGGTGAAGAGGCCGTCGGCCTCGAGCTGGTCCTTGATGAGCGCGTACTCCTCGCCCGAGGACGGGCCGTAGTGATCGTTGGAGTACTGCAGGTTCAGCTCGACCGGCGTCGTGATCCCGGCAGCGCTCAGCGTCTCCGCGGCCTTCGCCGCGTCGGCGCCGCCCTCGCCGTCGCCGTAGAGCTCCTTGAGGGGCTCGATGGCGCCGGTCAGACCCGCGGGGACGAAGGAGTACAGCGGCGTGTAGGTGCCGCGGTAGACCTGCTCCGAGAGCGCCTCGCGGTCGAGCAGGTGCGCAACGGCCTGGCGGACCGCGAGAGCCTTCGCCTCGTCGGCCTCGCCGGTCTCGGCGCCGAAGGGCTGGGTGTTGAAGTTGAAGACGATGTAGCGGATCTCGCCACCCGGGCCCTCGACGACCTTGACGTTGTCGTCGCCCTGGAGGTCCTCGACATCGGTGCTCGTCAGGCTGCGGAAGGCCACATCGATGTTGCCCTCCTGCACGTCGAGTTTGAGGTTCGAGGAGTCGGCGTAGTACCGGACGTTGACCGTGCTGTTCTTCGGCGCGCCGAGCAGACCCTGGTAATCGGGGTTCGCCTGGTACTGCACGACGTCGTTGAACTCGTAGGCCGAGATGACGTACTGGCCGGCGAAGGCGTTGCCCTCGACGATGTCGGTGTCGGGAGTGAGCTCGGTGGCCGAGAAGACGTCCTCGTCGACGATCGGGCCGACCGGGCTCGAGAGGATCTGCGGGAAGACCTGGTCGTTCTCGCTCTTGAGCGTGAACACGACGGTGAGGTCGTCAGGAGCCTCCACCGACTCGAGGTTGTAGAGCAGCGAGCTCGGCCCGTTCGGGTCGGCGATCGCGAGCTGGCGGTCGAAGCTGAACTTCACGTCGGAGCTCGTGAGCTCGTTGCCGTTCGCCCAGGTCAGGCCCTCCTTGAGGGTGACCGTGTACTCGGTCGGGCTCGTGAACTCCGCCGACTCGGCGATGTCGGGCTCGACGTCGGGGCTGCCGTACGGCGTATTCATGAGGAACGGGTACACCTGGTTCATCACCGCGAACGAGCCGTTGTCGTACGAGCCGGCCGGGTCGATCGTCGTGATCTTGTCGGTCGTGCCGATCGTGATCGTTCCGCCGTCGCCGCCGCCGCTGCTGGAGCCGCCGCCGTCGCCGCCGCCGGCGCAGGCGCCGAGCGTGAGGGCGACGGCCGACGCGCCGGCGAGCACGGTGAGCGCGCGCCGCACCGCGAGCGGGTGCTGGGGAGATACGAGTGCCATGGACTGCCTCTCTGGGGGTGGCACCGGAGGCAGAGCGACGCGGGGGATCCCCCCGAGCGGCGCCTCCGGCGCGAGTGCGAACCCTCGCACTGTAGTCCCGTCCGCGCCGTCCGACGCGGAACCCCACACCGAGTGTGAGGAATCCCCCAGCGAGAACGGCGTCAGCAGCGATCGCGGCGGTGGGCCTCCTCGATCAGACGGACGGTCTCGAGGGCGTCCCGGGCATCCACCGGCATGGGCGCGCCGTGGCGGATGCTCGCCGCGACGCCCGCGTAGAAGGCGGGGTAGTCCCCCGCCTCGGTCGGGACGGGTGCGAGGGCCGGCACGCCGCCCTCGACGCCGACGACGCCCCACTCGCTCTCGGGCGTCGTGCCGTAGCCGGCGCTGCCCGGCCGCATGCCCTGACGGAGCGCGTGCTCCTGGCCGTCGAGGCCATGGACGCTGAAGGCGCTCTCGTCGCCGAGGACGCGGAAGCGCGGGCCGCTCTGCGCGGCGACGCGGCTCATCGTCAGGTGGCTGCGGACCCCGCCGTCATGGATCAGCGAGACGAACGCGTCGTCCTCGTTGCCGATGCCTGCGCGCACCCGTGTCAGCTCGACGTGCTCGAGCCTGGCCGGCCCGAGCAGCGAGAGCGCCTGGTCGATCAGATGACTGCCGAGGTCGAAGAGGATGCCGCCGCCCTGCTCGGGTCCGATGCGCCCCTGCCAGCGGTCGAGCTTGGGGGCGCCGAAGCGCTCGAACGTCGACTCGAAGCGGTGGATGCGGCCGAGGGCTCCGCTGCCGACCACGCGGCGGACGGTGAGGAAGTCGCCATCCCAGCGGCGGTTCTGGAAGACGGTGAGCGGGCGCGGTGCGGGAGTGCGGCCGGTGGCGGGGGCTGCGGCGGCGTCGGCTGCGGCTGCTGCGGCTGCGGCGTCGGCTGCGGCGATGATCGCCTCCGCGTCGGCGACGGAGGGCGCGAAGGGCTTGTCGATCACGACGGCCGCACCTGCCTCGAGCGCGGCGATCGCCTGCTCGCGATGCACGTGCGGCGGCGAGGCGAGGACGACCAGGTCGAGCCCGCCTGCGAGCGCGAACTCCAGGAGCGCCTCGGGCGACGACGAGATCCGAGCGGTCGGATGCGCGGCTCGGGCCTCGGCGGCGCGCTCAGGGCTGCCCGTGGCGATCGCCGAGAGCTCGAACGCCGGGTTCGTCGCGAGGAACGGCGCGTGGAAGACTCGCCCCGACAGGCCGAAGCCGATGATGCCGGTGCGGATCGCGGTCGGGGCGTCGGGCATGGGAACACCCTAGGCGCGGTTGCACCCGGGGTGCGCGGGTCGCACGCGAGACTGAGGAGGAGTCGCCGGTGACGGAGGATGCGGTGGTGCGCCCGGGGCGCGAGCGCGTGGCAGAGGATGCTGCGGCGCGCGGCCTGGACGTGGAGTTCGTCGAGCGGATGCGGGCGGGCTCTCTCGAGGAGGCGGCGGGGATCCTCGGGATCGCGCCCGCGGACATCCTCAAGTCGCTCGTCGTGAAGCGGAGCGACGGGACGTTCCTGTTCGCGCTCGTGCCCGGCGACCGGCAGATCTCGTGGCCGAAGCTGCGCGCGGTCGTCGGAGTCAACAAGCTGCAGCTGCCGGCGCCCGAGGTGGCGCTCGCGGCCACCGGGTTCGAGCGTGGGACGATCACGCCGCTCGGCTCCACGACCCCCTGGCCGGTGTACGTCGACGCCGCGGTCGTCGCGACGCCGGGTCGGCGCGTGTCGATGGGCGCGGGCGAGCACGGGTACTCGCTGTTCGTCTCGTCGGACACGCTCGTGACCGCCTTGTCGGCGACGGTGGCCGACATCAGCGAGCCGCAGGCCGCGCGCTGACGCGGGGCGCGGGGTTGCGCGCGTTCGCCCCCGCCCGTGCTCGCACCGTCCGCGCGCTGACGCGGGCTCGCGCCTGTCCGCGCGCGTTCGCGCCCGCCTGGGCCGCTGGTCAGCAACTCAGGACAAACGGCCGGTGGGCACGCTCCCGAGCGCCACGCAGAGCTGTTGCGCGCTCGAGCGCGCGGGTTAGTCCTGAGTTGTCGACACAGGGCGGGGCGGGATCAGGCAGGCGTCGCCCTCGCAGGCCTCGGCGGCGGGGTCGCCGAGCATCGCGAACGGCGTCGGCGCAGCATCCGCGCTCATGAGGTCTCGGCCCCGGCCGTCGAGCGCTCCCCCGCAGCCTGCTGCAGCGCGGCGAGGAACGTCGTCGAGTCCTGCGCTCCGGAGATCCCGTAGCGCGCATCGATCACGAAGAACGGCACGCCCTGGATGCCGTACGCGACCGCCTGCGCCATGTCGGCCTTCACGTCCGGCAGGTAGGTGTGCTCGGCAAGTGCTGCCGCGGCGGCGTCGCGGTCGAGTCCGACGTCGGCAGCCAGATCGGCGAGCTCGTCGGCGCGGCCGATGTGGCGGCCCTCGGTGAAGTAGGCGAGCAGGAGGCGCTCCTTGAGCTCGACCTGCTTACCCTGCGCCTTCGCGAAGTGCAGCATCTCGTGGGCGAGAACCGTGTTCGTCTGGTGGATGCGGTCGTAGTGGTAGTCGAGGCCCACCGATTCGGCGATGCCGCTGACGCGATCGACCATCTGCTGCGCCTGCTCGGGGCTGATCCCCTTGCGCTGGCTGAGGTAGTCGATGGGCGTGCCCTCGAAGTCGACGGGCGTGTCGGGGGCGAGCTCGAAGCTGCGGTAGGTGACCTCGACCTGGCCGCCGGCGGCCTCGAAGTCGGCGACGGCGGCCTCGAACTTCCGCTTCCCGATGTAGCACCAGGGGCACTGCACGTCTGACCAGATCTGGACGTCGATGGGGTTGCTCATGCTGAGGCCAACGCGCCCGGTCGGGCGGTATTCCCTTCGCGGGCCTCACGGGCGCAGCCCGGGCGGGCTCCGCGGCCCGTCGGGCGTCAACGACTCAGGACGATCGGTGGCGGTCTGCGCGGTCTCGGACTCATCGACCGCGGCACCGCGCGGGTTCGGCGACGGGCTCGTCTCGGTCGTCCTGAGTTGTCGACGCCGGATGCTCGGCTCGCGCTCGGCGGGGCGGGCACCCGCACGCCCCGCGCCGTGAGCGCCGCGCGGATCGCCTCGAGCACCGCGGGCCACTCGTCGAACACGTGCCGCGCCGCGGGTCGGAGGGCGTGGAACCCCGACCGCGTGGCGGCGAGGTCTTTCGCGCGGTCGGGGTAGAAGCGCTCGCGGTGGAACTCCTCACCGTCGACCTCCAGCGCGACGGAGCCCTCGATCAGCAGATCGATCGGACTCGGGTCGTCGGGCAGCAGGACCTGCTCGAGCACGCCCAGCCCCGTCGCGCGCAGTCTCGTGCGCGCGAGGCTCTCCGGCAGCGAGTGGCACGACCCGCTGGATGCCGAGACCAGCCGGCGCCGGCTCGCCGGAAGCCGACGGGCCAGCACGGCGAGGTCGAGAGCATCCACGCGTCCCGACCGGCGCGCCCAGTCGATCGCCGCGATCGCGTCCTCCTCGGGCTCGACGAGGCACACGACCTCGAGCGCCTCGAGGAGCGTGACGACTCCGGTCGACGTGTCCCGGTCGTGCTGAGCGCTCGTCCAGTGCAGGGCGACGCCGTTGCGGGCGGGAGAATCGGTGAAGGCGACCCGGCGTCGACGAGGGCAGCGAAGACGGGAGGCGTTGACGGGCGTCGCGACGTGCATCCTGGATGCTCTGCGCACCCAGCCGCCCCACGCCCGGATGGCGCTGATACCGGTGAGGCGACCACCGATCCGCAGCGCCAGGATGCGCGGGTCATCGGGCGACCAGATCGAGTACCAGCCTCGGCGGGCGCGCGTGAGGACGCCGGCGCGGACGGCTGCAGCGAGCATTCGATCGGGATGCCCGCGCCTCACCAGGTGCGCGCGTCCGGCCGCACCGCCCGCCCGGCGGACCTCCTCGACCAGGGCCTCGAACACGCGACGAGTGTGCCGTCCTCACCGCTCGAGCAGGGTCGGGACGGTGCCGCGCGGGGAGGAGCGGCGCAGGGTCAGCGCTGGGGACGAGCAGCTCGTGGCGGACGCGCGGCTGACGGCGTCAACAACTCAGGACAAGCGCGCGTCCAGAGCTTGCAAGGCGCCGATCGCGCGCCAAGCATCCCCGGTAGTCCTGAATTGTCGACGCGAGCCGGGCGGGGACGCGCGCGCCGGCCGCGCGGCTATGCGCCGAGCAGCTCGCCGGCCAGGTACGCCTCGAGCTTCGCCAGCGGGATGCGCTCCTGCGCCATGGTGTCGCGCTCGCGCACGGTCACTGCCTGGTCGTCGAGGGTGTCGAAGTCGACCGTGATGCAGAACGGGGTTCCGATCTCGTCCTGACGGCGGTACCGGCGGCCGATCGCGCCGGCGTCGTCGAAGTCGACGTTCCAGTGCTGCCGCAGGCGGTCGGCGAGCTCGCGCGCGACGGGCGACAGCTGCTCGTTGCGGCTGAGCGGAAGAACCGCCGCCTTGACGGGCGCGAGCCGGCGATCGAGGCGCAGCACCGTGCGCTTATCGACCCCGCCCTTGGTGTTGGGCGCCTCATCCTCGGCATAGGCGTCGAGGAGGAAGGCCATGAGGGCGCGCGTGAGTCCGAATGCGGGCTCGATGACGTACGGGGTCCAGCGCTCGTTCCTGCCCTGGTCGAAGTACGACAGGTCTGTGCCGGAGGCGGCGGCGTGCGTCGAGAGGTCGAAGTCGGTGCGGTTCGCGACGCCCATGAGCTCGCCCCACTCGCCGCCCGTGAAGCCGAAGCGGTACTCGAGGTCGACCGTGCGCTTGGAGTAGTGCGAGAGCTTCTCGGCCGGGTGCTCGTACTGGCGGATGTTAGCCGGGTCGATGCCGAGGCCGAGGAACCACGCGAGCGACGTGTCGATCCAGTACTGGTGCCATTCCTCGTCGGTGCCGGGCTCGACGAAGAACTCCATCTCCATCTGCTCGAACTCGCGCGTGCGGAAGATGAAGTTGCCCGGCGTGATCTCGTTGCGGAAGCTCTTGCCGATCTGGCCGATTCCGAACGGGGGCTTCATGCGCGCGGCGTTGAGCACGTTGACGAAATTCACGAAGATGCCCTGCGCGGTCTCGGGGCGCAGGTAGTGCAGGCCGCTCTCGTCGTCGACGGGGCCCAGGTAGGTCTTCAGGAGCCCCGAGAACTCGCGCGGCTCGCTCCACTGGCCGCGGGTGCCGCAGTTGACGCAGACGATGTCGGCGAGACCGTTCTCGGGCTTGCGGCCTTTCTTCGCCTCGAACTCCTCCTCGAGGTGGTCGGCTCGGTACCGCTTGTGGCAGCTGAGGCACTCCACGAGCGGGTCGCTGAAGACCTCGACGTGGCCGGAGGCCTCCCACACCCGCTTGGGCAGGATGACGCTCGAGTCGAGCCCGACGACGTCGTGCCGGGACTGCACCATGGTCTTCCACCACTGGCGCTTGATGTTCTCCTTCAGCTCCACGCCGAGGGGCCCGTAGTCCCACGCCGAGCGCGAGCCGCCGTAGATCTCACCGGCCTGGAACACGAAGCCGCGCCGCTTGGCGAGGGAGATGACGGAATCCAGACGGGTGGGGGCTGCCACTTGGGGGTCTCCTAGAGATCGCGCCGAGCTGGATGCCCGGCGGCTGTCGCACGAAGTCCCCAGTCTACTGAGGCCGGGGCCGCGCGACGGGCGGTCAGACCGTGCCGGGGTCGGTCGCCGCCGCGGGTTTGTCGACCGCGCCGCCGAACCGGCGGTCGCGCCCCGCGTAGGCCTCGATCGCGCCCCACAGGTGGCGTCGCCGGAAGTCGGGCCACAGCGTGTCGAGGAACACCATCTCGGCGTAGGCCGACTGCCAGAGCAGGAAGTTGCTCGTGCGCTGCTCGCCGCTCGAGCGCACGAAGAGGTCGACATCGGGCATCCCCGGCGAATAGAGGTGCTGGGCGATCGTGCGCTCGGTGACGCGATCGGGGGCGAGGCGGCCGGCGGCGACGTCCGTCGCGATCGCGCGCACGGCATCCACCAGTTCGACGCGGCCGCCGTAGTTGACGCACATCGTCAGCGTTAGTCCTGAGTTATCAGCGGTGCGGCGCTCGGCCTCCTCGAGCTCGGAGATCACGCTGCGCCACAGCCTCGGGCGGCGGCCGGCCCAGCGGATGCGCACGTTCCAGGCGTCGAGCTGGTCGCGGCGGCGGCGCAGCACCTCGCGATTGAAGCCCATGAGGAAGCGGACCTCGTCGGGGCTGCGGCTCCAGTTCTCGGTGCTGAAGGCGTAGACGCTCAGGTGGGTGACGCCGATCTGGATGGCGCCGGCGACGACGTCGAGCAGGCTCGCCTCGCCCGCGCGGTGACCCTCGACGCGCGTGAGGCCCTGCTGGTTGGCCCAGCGGCCGTTGCCGTCCATGACGATCGCGACGTGCTTCGGCACGGCGGCCGTCGACAATTCAGGACAACGCTCGCCCGTCCAGTCGATCGGGCGCAGCGGTTCGGCCTCGGCGGCGCGCCGGGCCGCCCGGCTCTGGCCCGGAATACGGGGGGTGCGGGGCTCTCGGCTCACGCGGGGGCTCCGATCGTCGGGGTCTCGTGCGGTGCGCCACCGGGCGGCTTGTCCTGAATTGTCGACGCGGGCGCGGTCGGCGACGCGACCCCGGGGGGCGGATGCTCGCTCGCGAGCTCGGCAGGGCCGGCGGCCGCGCGGCGCGAGGTGGGAGCGCTCGGCGCCTGGCGGTCGACGTGCGGCAGACTGCGCAGCCCGCGTTCGAGGTGGAACTGCGTGTAGGCCGCGATGATGCCGCTCGCCTGGTTGCGCGCGCGCTCGTCGGACGCGTCGGCCGTGGCCCAGTCGCCCGTGAGGAGGGCGGCGAGCAGCGCGAGAGCCTCCGGGCTCACGCGCGGAGACCCGGGCGGGGCGACGTCGGCGGCCACCATGCCCCCCAGCTGGACCACGAAATGGCTGTGCAGGCCGGGCGCGCCGGTCACGGCGCAGTCGCCGAAGCTCGGCGCCCATCCCGCGATCGACAGCGCCCGGAGCAGATATGAGTCGAGGGTCAGGCTGGGTGCGTGCTCGCGGCGGGCGAGGGAGCGGAGGGCTCCGACGAGGAGGAGGTACTGCTGGACTCCTCCGCCGTCGTCGTCGGTGACCTTGTCGGCCGTCTCGACCATGACGCTCGCGGCGGTGTAGCTGCCGTAGTCGTCGCTGATCTCGGCGCCGTAGCTGCCGAGCGACTCGGCCTGCTGCACGATGTCGAGGCTGCGGCCGACGTAGAGCTGCACGTCGGCGACCATGAACGGCTCGAGGCGGCTGCCGAAGCGGCTGCCGGTGCGCCGCACGCCCTTCGCGACCGCGCGGATCTTCCCGTGGTGCCGGCTGAGCATCGTCACGATGCGGTCGGCCTCGCCCAGCTTGTGGGTGCGCAGCACGACGGCTTCGTCACGGTAGGTGGGCACGCTCCAGTATCGCGCGCGGAGCGGCGCGGCGCGGTGAGCGCGCGGGCGGGTGGTCGACAACTCAGGACTACCGCGCGCCCGCCGCGCTCAAACCCGCAGGGCGGCGGCCGATCGGGCGAGGAGCTCGACGGCCGACGCGAGTTCGTCCTGAGTTGTTGACGCACCCCAGCTGAAGCGCAGGGCCGTGCGGGCCACGTCGGCGGGGTACCCCATCGCCAGGAGCACGGGCGACGGGTCGTCGCGGCCGGCGGCGCACGCAGAGCCGCTCGAGGCGATCACCCCGCGATCATCGAGGGCGATGAGCAGGGGCTCGCCGCCGATTCCCGGGACGACGAACGACGCGTGCGCGGGCAGACGCTCAGACGGATGCCCGGTGAGCGCCGCCCCGGGGACCCTCGCGAGCACGTCCGCGACGAAGCGATCTCGCCGCGCGGCGATCGCGACGAGGTCCTCCCGTTCCTGCTGAGCGAGCTCGAGCGCGACGGCGAGCCCCACCGCTCCGGCGACGTTCTCGGTGCCCGAGCGCCGCTCGCGCTCCTGCCCGCCGCCGTGGATCAGCGGCTCCACGGGAGCGCCCGTCGGCAGCACGAGCGCGCCGATTCCCTTCGGCGCGCCGAGCTTGTGCCCGCTGATCGCGACCGCGTCGGGGCGGGATGCCGCACCGGCACCGGCGACATCAGCCGTACCGGCAGCACCAGAACCGGCAGCACCAGAACCAGCAGCACCAGCAGCCCCGGCCCCAGCAGCTGTCGACCCGGCAGCGCCCGGGCCGGCGCCGGTCAGGGGCGGTACCACGGGCATCCACCCCGACGTCTGCACGGCGTCGACGTGCACGCGCGCCCCCACCGCCCGCGCGGCGCGCACGAGAGAGTCGACCGGCTGCAGCGTTCCGACCTCGTTGTTGGCGCGCTGCACGGCGACGAGCGCGGTGCCCGGTCGCAGCAGCGCCTGGAGCTCGCCGACCGAGTACCGCCCGAGCTCGTCGACTCCGAGCCGCGAGACCTCGACCCCGTGCCAGCGCGCGAGGTGGTCGGCCGAGGCGAGCACCGCCTCGTGCTCGACCGCTCCGACCACGACGTGCCGGTCGCGCCCCGCCGTGAGCGCCGCGAGCGTCAGCCCGATGACGCCGAGGTTGTCGGCCTCCGTGCCTCCGGACGTGAACACGATCTGCGCCGCCCGCACGCCGAGGAGGCGCGCGATGCGGCTACGGGCATCCTCGAGGGCGTCGGCGGCGCGCCGCCCGAGGGCGTGCGTGCTCGACGGGTTGCCGTAGTCGCCCGTCAGGTGCGGCCACATCGCCTCGAGCACCGTGCGGCGCACGGATGCCGTGGCCGCCTGATCGAGGTCGATGATCGTCATGAGCGGCTACAGCTCGATGTCGAGGCCGAGGTCGAGGGCCGGCGCCGAGTGGGTGAGGGCTCCGACCGAGATGACGTCGACGCCCGTCTCGGCGATCGCACGGACGGTGTCGAGGGAGACTCCCCCGCTCGCCTCGGTGATCGCGCGGCCGGCGATGAGGGCGACCGCCTCGCGGAGGGCGTCGACGGGGAAGTTGTCGAGCATGATCGTGTCGGGTTCGGCCGCGATGACGGCGGGCAGCTGGTCGAGCCGGTCGACCTCGACCTCGAGGTGCGTCGTGTGCGGGATGCGCGCGCGCACCGTGCGGATCGCCTCCGTGAGGTCGAGCCCCTGCGCCGTCAGGACGGCGAGGTGGTTGTCCTTCAGCATGACCGCGTCGGAGAGCGAGAAGCGATGATTGCGGGCGCCGCCGGCGCGGACGGCGGACTTCTCGAGCATCCGCAGACCCGGTGCGGTCTTGCGGGTGTCGACGATGCGAGCGCTCGTGCCGGCGACCGCGTCGACGTAGGCGCGCGCGAGCGTCGCGACGCCGGAGAGGCGCTGAGCGAGGTTGAGAGCGACGCGCTCGCCGAGGAGGATGCCGCGCGCAGGCCCGGTGATCTCGGCGACGACGGTGCCGGGTCGCAGGGGGTCCCCGTCGGCATGCGTGCGGGTGACGCGCAGCGTCGGGTCGGCGCGCAGGAACGCGGTCTCCAGGGCGAGGCCCCCGGCGAGGATGCCCGTGCTGCGGCTGACCGCACGCGCGGTCGCCGTCACGCCGGCCGGGATCGCAGCCTCGGAGCTGACGTCGCCCCACGGCGCGTCCTCGGCGAGGGCGCGGTCGATGAGCTCGACGAGGGCGGGGCGGGGCGGGTCGAACGCGGTCATGCGGCTCCTCGGGAGGGGGTGGGCGCGGCGGGTGGGTGGGCGGCGGTTGGGTGGGCGGCGGGGTGGGCGGCNNNNGGGGCCGGGTGGGCGCGGATCGTCAACAACTCAGGACGAGCGATCACGGCGGGCGCCCAAGCTCGCCGCACGCGCTGCGCGTCATCGGACTCCGGCGCGTCCGCACGCCAGTGCGCGCCGCGCGACTCGACCCGCGCCTGCGCGGCGGCGGTGACGAGGCGCGCAAGCGGCAGGAGCGTCTCAGCGGTGGTGTCGGCGGGGCGGCATTCCCCGAGTTCTCGGGCGAGAGCGGCCAGCGAGTCGCCATGTCGCTCGAGCCCGAGCACCGCCCACGTCCGCTCGCGGAGCCGCGACGACTCGAGGGGTCGCAACGGCTCGAGACGAGCATCCGTCTTCATGCTGGCGGCCGACGCGGTGACGACCTCCAGACCGCTGGGAACCAGGTAGTCCTGAATTGTCGACGCGGGGGCGGCGAGCAGGCGGCTCGAGAGGCGTCGGGACATGACCGCGGCCTCGAGGAGGGAGTTCGAGGCGAGGCGGTTCGCGCCGTGCACGCCCGTGGCCGCGGTTTCGCCCACAGCGAACAGGCCGGGGATCGTCGTGCGGCCATCCAGGTCGGCGAGCACTCCGCCCATCGCGTAATGGGCAGCGGGCGTCACCGGCACGGGCTCGCGCGCCCAGTCGATGCCCTGCGCGCGCACGAGCCGGTCGATCGTCGGGAAGCGGCGCGCGAGGGCGGCGGCTCCCCCGAGCCGCGCGGCGACGTCGCGAACGTCGAGCAGCACCGGGTCTCCGCCCTGTTCGCGCATCGTGCGGGCGATCGCGCGGGCGACGACGTCGCGGGGGGCGAGCTCGGCACGAGCATCCACGTCGGTCATGAAGCGTCGGCCGCGCGAGTCGCGCAGCACCGCGCCCTCGCCGCGCACCGCCTCGGAGACGAGGCCGCCGCCGACGAGCACCGTCGGGTGGAACTGCACGAACTCGAGGTCGGCGACCATCGCCCCCGCGCCGTGGG
Source organism: Yonghaparkia sp. Soil809 (assembly GCF_001429705.1). Taxonomy (NCBI): domain Bacteria; kingdom Bacillati; phylum Actinomycetota; class Actinomycetes; order Micrococcales; family Microbacteriaceae; genus Microcella; species Yonghaparkia sp. Soil809. Next base: position 559,571 of record NZ_LMSV01000002.1, on the reverse strand, counting down.
CCAGCACGACGCCCGCTCCGATCGACCCCGCGGGGTTGGTCGTGCGAGGGTAGAGCGCGCCGTAGCCGCCCGTCGCGAGCACGACGGCGTCGCCGGCGAGGGCTCGGCGCGCGCCGGTCGCGTCGGTGACCTCGACCCCCGCAGCCGCGCCGTCGCGGGTCAGGATGCTCGAGACGCGCACCCCCTCGAGCACCGTCACCCGGCTCGACCGGACAACCCGCGCGAGGGCGTCGACGATGCGCGCGCCCGTCGCGTCGCCGCCCGCGTGCAGCACGCGCGCCCGCGAGTGAGCGGCCTCGAGACCGCGGGCGAGGTCTCCGGTCGCATCGCGGTCGAAGGCGACTCCGAGATCGAGGAGCTCGGCCACGACTCCGGGAGCCTCCCTGCACAGGGCGAGGGCGGCATCCGCATCGACGAGCCCGGCGCCCGCCGCGATCGTGTCGGCCGTGTGCAATTCAGGACCATCGTCGGCGCCGACCGCGGCGGCGATACCGCCCTGCGCCCACGAACTGGAGCCGGAGGGCAGCGCGCCGGCCGTCACGAGCGTGATGTCCTGAATCGTTGACGCGCCTGCGCCGTGCGGCCGCGGGCGGGCCGCGGGCCGGTAGTCCTGAGTTGTCGACGAACCCGCTCCGGCCGCGAGGCGCAGGGCGGTCAGCAGGCCCGCAAGGCCCGACCCGACGACGATGACGTGCATGGCAGGCCCTGGTCAGCCGCGCGGCTTCGCGGCGAGCATCCGCTCGAGGGCGACGCGCGCGTCGGACTGCACCGACGCGTCGACGACGATCTCGTTGACGACGCGCCCCGCGACGAGCTCCTCGAGCACCCAGGCGAGGTAGCCGGGGTGAATCCGGTACATCGTCGAGCACGGGCAGATGACCGGATCGAGGCAGAAGATCTCGTGCTGCGGGTGCTCGGCGGCGAGCCGGTTCACCATGTTGATCTCGGTTCCGATCGCGAAGACGCTCGGCTCGGTCGCCCCCGCGACCGCGCGCCGGATGTAGTCGGTCGACCCCGCCTCGTCGGCCGCGTCCACGACCTCCATCGGGCACTCGGGGTGCACGATCACGCGAACCCCGGGGTGGGATGCCCGCGCCGCCTCGATCTGCGCCGGCGTGAACCGCTTGTGGACGCTGCAGAATCCGTGCCACAGGATCACCTGCGCGTCGAGCAGCTCGTCGGCGGTCGAGCCGCCGAGGGCCTTGCGCGGGTTCCACATCGGCATGCGCGACACAGGCACACCCATCGCCTTCGCGGTGTTGCGCCCGAGGTGCTGATCGGGGAAGAACAGCACGCGCTGGCCGCGCTCGAACGCCCACTCGAGCACGGTTGCGGCGTTCGACGACGTGCAGACGATGCCGCCGTTCCGCCCGCAGAACGCCTTGAGCGCCGCGGATGAGTTCATGTAGGTGACGGGGATGACCGGGGCCCGGCCGTCGGCGTCGGGCGACGACCCGTAGAGGGCGGTGAGCTCCTCCCACGCCGCCTCGACCGAGTCGATGTCGGCCATGTCGGCCATCGAGCATCCGGCCGCCAGATTGGGCAGGATGACGCGCTGCCACTCGCGGGCGAGGATGTCGGCCGTCTCTGCCATGAAGTGCACGCCGCAGAACACGATGAACTCGGCATCGGGCTTCGTGAGCGCGGCGTTCGCGAGCTGGAACGAGTCGCCGAGGAAGTCGGCGTGCTCGACGACCTCGTCGCGCTGGTAGAAGTGGCCGAGGATCACGAGGCGGTCGCCGAGCGCGGCCTTCGCGGCGCGGATGCGGTCGTGCAGCTCGGCGTCGGGCGCGTCGCGGTACTCGGCCGGAAGTGCGCCTTGCCGCGGCGACCCGGTCGGGATGACGTCGAGCATCGACGAGCCGGGGCCGTAGCCGGGCACCGTGTCGAACTCCCACGGTCCCTTCGCGAGGTCGGGCGTGCAGACCTCGCCGGCGGCGCCGTTGGTGATTCCGCGGATCACGGTGTCGAGAGCGGTCATCGGGGGTCCTCCTGGGCGGGTTCTGGCTGGCCGTCGTGACGAGAAGCGGGGGGATGCTGGGCCGTCGCCGCGACCACGCGCGCGGTGAGCGGCCCGGCGTCGGCGAGCTCGACTCCCCCGGCGTAGCGGTAGAGCTTGGGCGGGCGGTGCCGGCCGCCGACGACCACGTCGCCGGTGGGCTCGATCGCGCCAGAGGACTCCATCTGGCGTCGGAAGTTCGCCGGATCGAGCGGCTTCTGCAGCACGGCCTCGTGCACGCCGCGCAGCTCGGCGAGGGTGAACTGCTCGCCGAGGAAGGCGTGGGCGATGCGGGAGTACTCCATCTTCGTGCGCAGGCGCCAGAGGGCGTACTCGACGATGAGGTTGTGGTCGAAGGCGAGGTCGGGCAGGTCGTCGGCGGGGAACCAGCGCACGTTCTCGCCGGGGCTCACGCGCTCGGCCTCCTCGGGGCGCACGAGCGCCCAGTAGACGATCGACACCAGGCGGGTGGTCGGCGAGCGGTCGACGTCGCCGAAGGCGTAGAGCTGCTCGAGGTAGGTGGGCTCGAGCGCGGTGGTCTCGAGCAGGTTGCGGCGCGCAGAGGCCTCGAGGCTCTCCGACAGCGCGACGGGGCCGCCGGGCAGCGCCCACCGGTCGAGGTACGGCTCACGGATGCGCCGGACGAGGGGCAGCCAGACGCTGGGCGCGCCCGCGGCGTCGGGGCGGAGCGCGAAGATGACGGTCGACACGGCGAGGCCGATGCCGGATGCGGCGGCGGGCATCCGCGCCCCCTCTCATCGCTGCGTGCGGACCGCGATCGCGGTTAGAGTCACTCTGACCCGAACAGAGTCTAGCACTTCGTGTCAGGGCGACACGAACCGGAGGATGCGTCGACCGCGCGGCGGCGGCCCGACCCCGCTCCGCGACCGCCAGAATGGGCGCATGGCCGAGGTGTTCGTGATCCCGCTCTGGGCCGACCTGCTCGCGGTCGGCATCGGAGCGCTGCAGGGCGCGCTGTTCGCGGCGCAGTTCCGCGACCGGCGGCTCGACTGGCTGGGCGTCGCGATCATCGGCATCGTCGTCGGCTTCGGCGGCGGACTCCTGCGCGACCTCCTGCTCGACGTGCCGCTCGCTCCCCTGCAGACGAACTGGTACGTGGTCGTCGCGACCGGAGCGGCGCTGCTCGGCATGCTGCTCGAGCGCGTGTTCTCGCGCCTCGGCGGCCTCATCACCGCGCTCGACGCCCTCACGATCGGGCTCTTCGGCGCGATCGGCACGACGAAGGCCCTCGCGCTGGGGATCCCCGAGGTCGCCGCCGTCTTCGTCGGCGTGCTCGCCGCGGTCGGCGGGTCGATCCTCCGCGACGTGCTGCTCAATCTGCCGATCGCGCTCATGCACGTCGGCTCGCTCTACGCCGCCGCCGCTGCTGCCGGCTCGGGACTCATCGCCCTGCTGCTCGCCCTCGACGCCCCCGTCTTCGCGGCGGCGGTCGCCGGCGTCGCACTCACCTTCTGCGTGCGCATCGCCTCGGTGCTGTTCGGGTGGAGCCTGCCCGAGCAGAGAGCGATCACCCGGCTGCCGCGACTGCCCGCGCTCCCCCGGCGGGGTCGGCGCGGCGAGGACGACGGGACGGGCGATCGCGGTCGCACCGTCACGACGACGACCGGCGTGATCCACCTGCGACCCACGACGTCGACGATCCCCGTCGTCGGCTCGACGCCTCGCGTACGGCGGCGCTCCCCCATTCCCGGGGCGAGCCAGCGACGCGGGTGACCGCGTGACGATGCACGCGAACGAGGCGGCCGCTCGGTTCGAGGCCGCCCGGCCCCGGCTCACGGGCCTCGCCTACCGCCTGCTCGGCTCGTGGGCAGAGGCAGAGGACGTCGTGCAGGACGCATGGCCGCGCTGGGCATCCACGGCCGCGACCAATGACATCGACAACGCCGACGCGTACCTGACCACGATCGTCACGCGGCTCGCGCTCACCGCGCTCGACTCCGCCCGCGTGCGACGCGAGCTGTACGTCGGGCCGTGGCTGCCCGAGCCCGTCTCGACGCTCGACGACCCGACCCTCGGGGCCGAGCGCGCCGAGGCGCTCGACCTCGCGACCCTCCTGCTGCTCGAGCGCCTCAGCGGCCCCGAGCGCGCCGCCGTGGTGCTGCGCGAGGCCTTCGCCTACGACTACGCGAGCCTCGCCGAGGTGCTCGGCACGAGCGAGGCCGCCGCGCGCCAGCTCGTCTCGCGAGGGCGGCGCGCCCTCGACGGGCACCGGCGGGAGCAGGCCTCCCCCGCCGAGCGCGACCGGCTGCTCGCCGCGTTCGTCGCGGCGGCGCAGGGCGGCGACCTCGCCGCGCTCGAAGCGGTGCTCGTGCCCGACGCCGTCGCGATCAGCGATGGGGGCGGCGTGGTGAGCGCGGCCCGCCGGCCCGTGCGCGGCGCCGAGCAGGTCGCGCGCTTTGTGCTCGGGGTGCTCGAGAAGTTCGGGCGAGGCGTGCGGAGCATCCCGGTCATCGCGAACGGCGATACCGCCTTCCTCGCCGTCACCGACGAGGCCCGGCCGAAGCCGGTCGCGCTGTGGTCTCTCGACTTCGGCGCCGACGGGGTGCGCGGCGTGCACATCGTGCGGGCGCCCGCCAAGCTCGCGCGGCTCACGGCTTCTGCCCTGTCACAGAACGACGGCCCGCCCGGTCGACTCTGAGAGGGATGCGCCCGGCACTCTCGGAGAGGACACCATGACCCTGCTCATCACGGGAGGCACGGGCACCGTCGGGCGCCCCACCGCCGAGGCCGCGCGCGCCGCGGGGCTCGCGCCGAGCATCCTCAGCAGACGACCCGGGCCCGACCACCGCGTCGCCGACCTGCGGACCGGTGCCGGGCTCTCCGCCGCGCTCGACGGCGTCACGACCGTCGTGCACCTGGCCACCAACAGGCGGTCGGATGCTCGAGCGACGTCGCGGCTCGTCGCAGCCGCGCGCGCCGCGGGAGTGGAGCACCTCGTGTACCTGTCGATCGTCGGCGTCGACGCCGTGCCGCTCGGGTACTACCGGTCGAAGCTCGCGTGCGAGCGGCTGGTCGCGGGGTCGGGGGTGCCGTTCACGGTGCTGCGGGCGACGCAGTTCCACGACTTCGTGGCGGGGGCGTTCGCGGCGCAGCGGCGGCTGCCGCGGGTGCTCACGCTCGACGTGCCGTTCCAGCCGATCGACACGGGGGCGGTGGCCGCACGCCTGGTGTCGCTCGTGGGCGGGCCGCCCGCCGGCGGCCGGGTGGATGACCTCGGCGGGCCCGCCGTTCTGCCGATGCGCGAGCTCGCCGAGCAGTGGCTCGTCGCGCGGGGTGCGTCCGAGACGGATGCGCGGCGCCGGGTCGTCGAGTGGCGCGCGCCGGGGCGGCTCGCGGCGGCCTACCGCGCCGGGCTGCACACGACCGGGCTGCCCGGGCCGGGCATCCCGTTCGCGGAGTGGGCCGCGCGGGCCGCGCGCTGACCCGCGTCGCGTCAACAACTCAGGACGAACGCTGCTCGCGCGTACTGCGTGACCCGCATAGGCCCGGAGTTGCGCCGCGGAGTGGGCTCGTAGCCGTCGCTAGTCCTGAGTTGTTGACGAGCCCGCGTGACTGCGACGTGCGCTTGTCCTGAGTTGTCGACACGCGCGGCGGCCATAGCCGGCGCGCGCCGGGCGGGGCGCGGCTCAGGCCGAGACGAGCTCGCGGTCGGGCGACTCGAGCCGGATCGCCCGGTTGACCGCCGAGACGACCGCCTTGAGGGATGCCGTCGAGATGTCGGCGTCGATGCCCACGCCCCAGAGCGTGCGCCCGTTCACCTCGAGCTCGACGTACGCAGCGGCGAGAGCATCGCCGCCGGCCGAGAGCGCGTGCTCGACGTAGTCGAAGAGGCGGATGGTGATGCCCTCCGACTCCATGATCGACAGGAACGCCGCGATCGGCCCGTTGCCCGTCGCCGAGACGCCGTCGATCGACTCGCCGTCGCGCAGCGTCGCGTCGAGTCGCACCTCGCCCGTCATGTCCGACGCCGTGCGGGTCGAGAGCAGCTCGAAGCGGCCCCACTTCTCGTCGGCCGAGGCGGCCGGCAGGTACTCGTCCTGGAAGATCTCCCAGATCTGCTCCGACGTGACCTCGCCGCCCTCGGCGTCGGTCTTCGCCTGCACGACCCCGCTGAACTCGATCTGCAGCCTGCGGGGCAGGTCGAGCTTGTGGTCGGCCTTGAGCAGGTACGCGACTCCGCCCTTGCCCGACTGCGAGTTGACGCGGATGACGGCCTCGTAGGTGCGGCCGAGATCCTTCGGGTCGACGGGCAGGTAGGGAACACCCCAGACGAGGTCGTCGACGCTCACGCCCGACTCCGCGGCACGGGCATCCATCGCCTCGAAGCCCTTCTTGATGGCGTCCTGGTGCGACCCGCTGAAGGCCGTGTAGACGAGGTCGCCGGCCCAGGGGCTGCGCTCGTGCACCTTCAGCTGGTTGCAGTACTCGGCGGTGCGCTTGATCTCGTCGAGGTCGCTGAAGTCGAGCTGCGGATCGATGCCCTGCGTGAACAGGTTGATGCCGAGGGCGACGAGGTCCACGTTGCCGGTGCGCTCGCCATTGCCGAACAGGCAGCCCTCGATGCGGTCGGCTCCGGCCATGTACCCGAGCTCGGCGGCGGCGACGGCCGTGCCGCGGTCGTTGTGCGGGTGCAGGCTCAGGATGATCGAGTCGCGCCGCGCGAGGCGCCGGTGCATCCACTCGATGGAGTCGGCGTAGATGTTCGGCGTCGCCATCTCGACCGTGGCAGGCAGGTTGATGATGAGCTGGCGCTCGGGCGTCGGCTGCAGCTGCTCGATGACGGCGTTGCAGATCTCGAGCGCGGTCTCGAGCTCGGTGCCCGTGTAGCTCTCGGGGCTGTACTCGTAGAAGACCTCGGTGCCGGGCACGGTCGACTCGTACTGCTGGCACCAGCGGGCGCCCTGCAGCGCGATCTCCTTCACGCCCTCGACGTCGGTGCGGAAGACGACCTCGCGCTGCAGCGCCGAGGTCGAGTTGTAGAAGTGAACGATCGCGCGCTTGGCGCCCTTGATCGACTCGTAGGTGCGGGCGATGAGGTGCTCGCGCGACTGCGTCAGCACCTGGATCGTCACGTCGTCGGGGATCAGGTCGTCCTCGATGAGGTGGCGCACGAAGTCGAAGTCGGTCTGCGAGGCCGACGGGAACCCGACCTCGATCTCCTTGAAGCCCATCGAGACCAGAAGGTCGAACATGATGCGCTTGCGCTCGGGGCTCATCGGGTCGATGAGCGCCTGGTTGCCGTCCCGCAGGTCGACGGCGCACCAGCGCGGAGCCTGCGTGATCGTCGCGTTCGGCCACGTGCGATCGGGCAGCGAGACGGGGAGAGCCGACTGGTACGGCTCGTACTTGTGGATCGGCATGCCCGAGGGCTGCTGACGGTTCTGCATGAGGTGCTCCTGCTGTCTGGTTCGAAGGGTTTCAGCCGACGACGAACTCCGCGACGAGGGAGGCTAAGGGTCTAAGCCTCGTCGCGGCAGCGAAGAAGGAGCTGGCCGAACACGTCTCCAGGGTACACCCGGGCTGCACGGGCGCGCGAACGAGCAGAGGCGGGATGCTCGAGCCCCGCTCGGCGTGCGCCGAGCATCCCCCGCCGACCGCGACGGGTGTCAGAACCCGAGCCGCCCGAGCTGCTTCGGGTCGCGCTGCCACTCCTTGGCGACCTTGACGTGCAGCTTGAGGAACACGCGCCGGCCGAGCAGCTTCTCGATCTCGAGCCGCGCGCGCGTTCCGACCTCGGTGAGGCGAGCACCGCGGTGCCCGATGATGATGCCCTTCTGGCTGTCGCGCTCGACCCAGACGTTGGCGTAGATGTCGATGACTCCCCCGGGCGCGCGCTCGGCCATCTCATCGATCGTGACGGCGAGCGAGTGCGGCAGCTCGTCGCTCACGCCCTCGAGCGCGGCCTCGCGGATGAGCTCGGCGACGCGGTCGTCCTCGCTCTCGTCGGTCACGGCCTCCTCGCCGTAGAGCGGCGGCGAGACCGGCATGAGCGCGATGAGCTGGTCGGCGAGGAGGTCGACCTGGTCGCCCGTGAGAGCCGACAGCGGGATGATGAGGTCCCATTCCCGCAGCTCCGACACGGCGAGCAGCTGCTCGGCGACCTTCGTCGGCCCGGCCGCGTCGGTCTTCGTGACGATCGCGACCTTCCGCGTGCGCGGGAAGCTCTCGAGCTGCTCGTTGATGTACCGGTCGCCGGGCCCGATCGGCTCGTTCGCGGGCACGCAGAAGCCGATGACGTCGACGTCGCCGAGGGTGTCCTGCACGACGGCGTTGAGGCGCTCGCCGAGCAGCGTGCGCGGGCGGTGCATGCCGGGCGTGTCGACGACGATCAGCTGGCCGGATGCCCGGTGCACGATCCCCCGGATCGCCCGCCGCGTGGTCTGCGGCTTCGAGCTCGTGATCGCGACCTTCTCGCCGACGAGGGCGTTCGTGAGGGTCGACTTGCCGACGTTGGGGCGGCCGACGAAGGTCACGAAGCCCGCGCGGTGCTCGGGCGTCTCCTCGGGATCGCCGCCGCCGGAGCGGGGCTTGCGGGGGCGGTCGCTCATGGTCGGGCCTCGCTCAGCTGTGGTCGGGATCGGGAGCGGAGGACGGCGACGCCGGGGACGCCGCGGAGAAGGCGCGACGGGCATCCTTCAGGGCCTCGTCGGCCTCGACGAGGACGGTCACGACGCGCTTGCGGCGGCCCTCGGTGCGCTCGGCGGTGAGGACGACGCCGTCGACCGTGACGGTCGAGCCGGCGACGGGGAGCCGGCCGAGATGCTTGGTGAGGAGGCCGCCGACGGAGTCGACGTCGTCGTCGTCGAGCTCGATCCCGAAGAGGTCTCCGAGCTCGTCGACGGGCATGCGGGCGCTCACGCGGAAGCGGTCGTCGTCGAGCTGATCGGAGGTCGAGATCTCGCGGTCGTACTCGTCGCTGATCTCGCCGACGAGCTCCTCGATGAGGTCCTCCATCGTCACGAGGCCGGCGATGCCGCCGTACTCGTCGACGACGAGCGCGAGGTGGTTCGACTCGACCTGCAGCTGGCGCAGCGCGTCGTCGGCCTTCTTCGACTCCGGCAGGAACAGGGCGGGCTTCGCGAGCTCCTCGACGGTCGTCGTCGTGCACGCCTCGGGCGTCTCGTACGCCATGCGGGCGGCGTCGCGCAGGTACACGACGCCGAGCACGTCGTCGGAGTCGTCGCCGACGACGGGGATGCGCGAGACGCCTCGGGCGAGGAAGAGGCTCATGGCGTCGGTGACGGTGAGCTCGCGGTCGAGCGTCACCATGTCGGTGCGCGGCACCATGACCTCGCGCACGATCGTGTCGTTGAACTCGAAGATCGAGTGGATGAGCTCGCGGTCCTCCACCTCGAGCACGTCGAGGTCGGTGGCCTCGTCGACCATGCTGAGCAGCTGCTCCTCGCTCGAGAAGGTCGCGCTGCGGGGACGGCCGGGCGTGACGCGGTTGCCGAGGAAGACGAGCAGGTCGGCGAGCGGGCCGAGCATGAGGCGCACGCCGCGGATGAGCCCGCCGGTGAGGCGCAGCAGCTCGCGCGGGTGGGCGCGACCGACGCTGCGCGGGCTCGAGCCGACGAGCACGAACGAGACGCCGATCATGATGAGCGCGCTCACCGTGAGCACGAGCCACCACTCGTCGAGGACCGCCGAGAACGCGAGCGTGATGAGCACGGCGGCGATCGTCTCGGCGACGATGCGGAGGAAGTTGACGGCGTTGACGTGCGCGCCGACGTCGGCGGAGACCGCGAGGAGCGTGCGCGGGCTCTTCTTGCGCGAGGCGAGGTCGATGAGGTCGGTGCGACTCACGACCCCGAGCGCCGCGTCGATCGCCGCGAGGAGGCCGCCGAAGGCGACGAGGATGCCCGCGACGACGAAGAAGACGACGGTGATCATGTGGAGCGCTTGCGCTCGGCGAGCGCGAAGCCGACGAGGACGTCGCGCTGAACCCCGAACATCTCCTTCTCGTCCTCCGGCTCGGCGTGGTCGAAGCCGAGCAGGTGCAGCAGGCCGTGCGTGGTCAGCAGCAGCAGCTCGTCGAGCGTCGAGTGGCCGGCCGCCTCGGCCTGGCCGATCGCCACCTGCGGGCACAGCACGATGTCGCCGAGCAGCCCGGGCGGGGTGGGCTCCTCGTCGGAGCCCGGGCGGAGCTCGTCCATCGGGAAGCTCAGCACGTCGGTCGGGCCGGGCTCGTCCATCCACTGCAGGTGCAGCTGCTCCATCGCGCCCTCGTCGACGAGCACGATCGCGAGCTCGGCGTCGCGGTGCACGTTGAGGAAGTCGAAGGCGTGCAGCGCGAGCCGCTGCAGCGCCTCGTCGTCGACCTCGACGCCGGACTCGTTGTTGATCTCGACGGCCATGACTACCAGCTCCCGCGTCGGGGGCTGCGACGGATGCCCGTGCTGCGATCGCGCTGCAGCCCCGATCGGCGCGCGGCCCGGTTCTCGCCCTCGGCACCGCGCTCGGCTCCGCGATCAGCACCGCGCTCGCCGTCGCGCAGGCTCTCGCGCTCGTGCTTCTGCGCCATGCGCTCGGCGTCGTAGGTCGTGTACGCGTCGACGATGCGGCCGACGAGCGTGTGGCGCACGACGTCGTCGCTCGTGAGGCGGGCGAAGTGGATGTCGTCGATGTCGGCGAGCACGCGCGTGACGAGCTGGAGGCCGCTCGCGCCCGTCGGCAGGTCGACCTGGGTGATGTCGCCCGTGACGACCATCTTCGAGCCGAAGCCCAGGCGCGTGAGGAACATCTTCATCTGCTCGGGCGTGGTGTTCTGCGCCTCGTCGAGCACGATGAACGAGTTGTTGAGCGTGCGGCCGCGCATGTAGGCGAGCGGCGCGACCTCGACGACGCCCGTCGCGAGGAGCTTGGGCACGAGCTCCGGATCCATCATCTCGTTGAGCGCGTCGTAGAGGGGCCGCAGGTAGGGGTCGATCTTGTCGGTGAGCGTGCCGGGCAGGAAGCCCAGGCGCTCGCCCGCCTCGACGGCCGGGCGCGTGAGGATGATGCGGTCGACCTCCTTGCGCTGCAGTGCCTGCACCGCCTTCGCCATCGCGAGGTAGGTCTTGCCCGTGCCGGCGGGGCCGATGCCGAAGACGATCGTGTTGACGTCGATCGCGTCGACGTACGACTTCTGCCCGAGAGTCTTGGGGCGGATGCTCTTGCCCCGGCTCGTGAGGATGGCCTGGCTGAGCACGTCGGCGGGGCTGCCGGCGCCCTGCTCGAGGATCCTGGCCGAGCTGGCCACCTCGACCTCGCCGAGGTCGTGTCCGTTACCGATCATGGTGATGAGCTCCCCGACCAGCGCGCTGGCCGCTTGTACCTCGGCGGGGTCTCCGTCGAGGGTGATCTGGTTGCCGCGGACGTGGACGTCGACGCCGCGGTACTGCTGCTCGAGAGTGCGCAGGAGGCGGTCCTGCGGGCCGAGCAGACGCACCATGGCGACCCCGTCGACCTCGATCGCGACGTGCCCGGGGCTCGCCGGGGCGGAATCGTCAGTGGGCAAGTGACCCCTCGGCGAGCGAGCCCGCGAGGACGTGGGCGTGCACGTGGAAGACGGTCTGCCCGGCCCCGGCGCCCGAGTTGAAGACGAGGCGGAAGTCGCCGTCGGCGTGCTCGTCGGCGAGCGACTGCGCGGTCGCGACGATCTCCGCGAGGAGGGCGGGGTCGGCGGCGGCGAGCTCGGCGACCGTGCGGTGCTGCGCGGTCTTCGGGATCACGAGCAGGTGCACGGGCGCCTGCGGCGCGATGTCGCGGATCGCGATGAGCCGCTCGGTCTCGAGCACGATGTCGGCCGGGATCTCGCGCGCGATGATGCGCTCGAAGATCGTGGGCTCGGCGGCCTGGTCGGTCGAGGTCATGGGCTCCATTCTAGAGCGCCGCTCGGCACCCGGAACGGGGTTGCGCGCCGGTTCGCGCCGGGGTTCGCTCTGGGCGTGCCTCGACGCGCGCGCGGCTCACCAGCGGCCGAGAGCGGCCGAGAGCACGGCGATCGCCGCGGGCCCGGCGGTGGAGGTGCGCAGCACGGTCCGCCCCAGCCGCATCCCGCGGGCTCCGGCGGCGACGAGCGCCGCGAGCTCCTCCGGCGCGACGCCGCCCTCCGGTCCGACGACGAGCACGACGTCGCGGTCGCCGAGCGCGCCCGCATCGAGGGCGGTGAGCGGATGCTCGGCGAGCGGATCCAGGACGAGCACCGTCGCCGAGGCTGCGAGGCGCGCGATCGCGGCCGTCGTCGCGAGCGGCGCGACCTCCGGCACCCGTGGCCGGATGGCCTGCTTGCTCGCCTCGCGCACGATCGTCGCCCAGCGCGCGCGGCCCTTCTCCGCCTTCGCCGCATCCCACCGCGAGACGCTGCGCGCGGCCTGCCACGGCACGATCGCGTCGACGCCGAGCTCGGTCGCGGCCTGGATGGCGAGCTCGTCGCGGTCGCCCTTGGCGAGGGCCTGCACGAGCACGATGCGCGGGCTGGGCTCGGGCGCGCGCTCGACGTGCTCGACGTGCAGGACGACCTCCTGCGCGCTCGACTCGACGACCTCGCCCTCGACGATGAGCCCGGCTCCGTCGCCGAGGCGAAGATGCTCGCCAGGACGCACGCGCGAGACGGTGACCGCGTGGCGGGCGTCGGGGCCCGTCAGGCGCACGATCGCGCCGAGCGGGGCATCCGCCCCCGCGAGCTGCGCCGCGAGCGAGTCGTCGAGGTAGAAGTGCGCCACGCGCGGGCCTAGAGGTTCAGGAACCGGTCGCGGAGCTTGGAGAAGATGCCCTGCTGGAAGGTCGAGAACTCGGGCGGCACGGGGCGACGGGAGCCCGCGAACTCCTGGATGAGCTTGGTCTCCTTGCTGTTCAGGCGCACCGGGGTGACGACCTGGATGCCGATCTTGAGGTCGCCGCGGCCGGCGCCGCGCAGGCGCGTGATGCCGCGCTCCTTGATCGTGAGGACCTCGGCGCTCTGCGTGCCGGGCTTGATCTCGACGCGGACGTCGCCGTCGAGCGAGCGAAGCGTGGCGGTCGTGCCGAGGATGGCGTCGGTCATCTGCAGCTCGAGGGTCGCGAGCAGGTCGTCGCCGGAGCGGCTGAACGTCTCGTGCGTCTTGACCTTGATCTCGAGGTAGAGGTCGCCGTTGGGGCCGCCGGCGGGGCCGACCTCGCCCTGGCCGGGGAGCTGGATGCGCAGACCCGTGTCGACGCCCGCGGGGATGTCGACGGGGATGGTGCGGCGCGCGCGCACGCGGCCCTGGCCCGCGCACGTCGGGCAGGGGCTCGGGATCACCGTGCCGAAGCCGCGGCACGAGCCGCAGGGGCTGGAGGTCATGACGTTGCCGAGCAGGCTGCGCACGGTGCGCTGGATCTGCCCGGAGCCGCGGCAGATGTCGCAGGTCTGCGGGCTCGTCCCGGGCGAGCAGCAGGAGCCCTCGCACGTCTCGCACAGCACGGCCGTGTCGACCTCGAGCTGGCGGGTGGTGCCGAAGACGATCTCCTCCAGCTCGACCTCGACGCGCAGGAGGGCGTCCTGTCCGCGCTCGCGGCGGCTGCGCGGGCCGCGCTGCTGCTGACCGCCGCCGAAGAAGGTCTCGAAGATGTCGCCGAAGCCGTTGAAGCCCCCGCCGCCGCCGCCGAAGCCGCCCGCGCCGCCGAGGTCGTACTGCTGACGCTGGTTCGGGTCGCTCAGCACGTCGTAGGCGTGGGTCACGAGCTTGAAGCGCTCGGCCGCCTCGCCGCTCGGGTTGACGTCGGGGTGCAGCTCGCGCGCGAGCCTCCGGTACGCCTTCTTGATGTCGTCGGCGCTCGCGTCACGGGCGATGCCGAGAACCTCGTAATGGTCTGCCACTTATTCCTCACCGAGCAGCCGGGACACGTAGCGCGCGACGGCGCGGACGGCTGCCATGTTGTTCGAGTAGTCCATGCGGGTGGGGCCGAGCACCCCGAGTTTGGCCGAGAGGTCTGCGCCGACCCTGTACGCGCTCGTGACGACGGCCGTCTCGCGCAGCACCTCGTCGTTCTCGCGGCCGATGCGCGCCGAGACGCCGTGCTGGTCGAGCTCCATCTCGCGGAAGAGCTTCAGAAGCGTCACCTGCTCCTCGATCGCCTCGAGCACCGGGTAGACGCTGCCGGCGAAGTCGGACTCGGTGCGCACGAGGTTCGCCGCCCCCGCCATGACGAGCCGGTCGCTGCGGTGCGCATCCACGTGACCGAGGAGGGCCTCGGTGACGACGGAGACGGCCGCACGGCGATCGGGCGCGAACTGCTCGTCGAGCTTCGGCGCGAGGTCGGTCACGTCGCTGAGCGACCGACCCGCGATCGCGGCGTTGATCTTCGCGCGGAGCTCGCCGAGGAAGACCTCGTCGGTCTCGGCCGGGAGCTCGATGATGCGCTGGTCGACGCGACCGCCGTCGGTGATGAAGACGGTCATGACGCGCGTGGCCGACAGCGGCACGAGCTCGACGTGCCGCACGCGAGCGTGGCCGAGGGTCGGGTACTGCACGAGCGCGACCTGGTTGGTCAGGCTCGCGAGCAGCCGCACCGTGCGGGCGAAGACGTCGTCGAGATCGACGGACTGGTCGAGGAAGGCTGCGATCGCCTGCCGCTGGGCGGCGCTCAGAGGTCGGAGGTCCTGCAGCTCGTCGACGAAGAGCCGATAGCCCTTGTCCGTTGGCACGCGGCCCGAGGAGGTGTGCGGGGCCGCGATGAGCTCCTCCTCCTCCAGCTGCGCCATGTCGTTGCGGATCGTCGCGGCGCTCACGCCGAACTGGTGCCGCTCGACGATCGCCTTCGAGCCGACGGGCTCGCGAGAGGCGACGTAGTCCTGCACGATCGCCCGCAGAACGTGGAGGGCGCGCTCCGAGATCATGGCGCTCTCCTTTCCCTCGGGATGGCGAGTGCTGGCACTCGCCTTAGCTGACTGCCAATTCTACCCCGGCGCACCGGGCGGAGATGATTGCCCGCGCGGCGACCGAGCGCTATTTTGTGCCTGAGTTCCACTCCACTCGATCGCACGCATCGGAAGGCAGCACGCTCATGACCGACTCCACCCCTCCCCCGGCCGCGGCCTCCGCGGCGCCGCTCAGCGAGGCAGAGGACCGCCAGTGGGCATCCTTCGCCCACCTCGGCGGCATCTTCTGGATCCTGCCCTCGCTCATCATCTACCTCGTCTTCAAGGACCGCGGAAGCTTCACGCGAGTGGAGGCCAAGGAGGCCCTGAACTTCCAGATCACCGTCGGCATCGCCTACATCGCGCTCCAGATCATCTCCGCGATCCTGGCGGCGGTGACCTTCGGGCTCGGGGGCCTGCTCGGCTTCCTCGCCCCTCTCATCTGGATCGCCGCGGTGATCTTCTCGATCCTCGGCTTCGTCCAGGCCAAGGATGGGAATCACTACCGCTACCCGGTCTCGGTGCGCTTCATCAAGTAGTCGCGCGTCGATCGCTCAGGGGGTCCGGCCGGAGGCCGGGCCCCCTCCGCGTGTCCGGGCGTCGCGACGTCGCGGGGCATCGCGGGGCCGGCGGGCACCGACCATAATGTCGAGCATGACCCAGCAGCCGCCCGCGAGCCCCTACGCCGCGACACCGAACCCCCTGCGCCCCGAGGACGAGAAGACCTGGGCGATCCTGACGCACATCGGCGGCCTGTTCGTCCCTCTCATCGGACCGCTCATCGTCTACCTCGTGCTGCGCGATCGAGGCCCCTTCATCCGCCATCACAGCGCGACGGCGTTCAACTTCCACGTCACCATGACCCTCGCGAGCATCGTCGGAGGGATCCTGACCATCGTGCTCGTGGGCATCCTGATCCTTGCCGCGGTCGGCATCCTGTGGTTCGTCCTCGCGATCGTCGCCGCCCTCGCGGCGGGCCGAGGCGACTTCTACACCTACCCGCTCAGCATCCCGTTCGTCCGCTGACGCGGGATCCCGGCGCCCGCGCATCGGCGGTGCCGGGCCGCTAGTCGAGCAGGCGGCGCACGACCGCGTCGGCGAGCAGCCGGCCGCGCAGCGTCAGCACGACCGTGCCGCGCAGCGCGGGCCCGGGCTCGACGAGGCCGTCGGCGATGAGGCCGGCGACCTCGCGGCGGCCCGTCGCCGCGAGAGCGCTCGTCGGCAGCCCGTCGGCGAGGCGGGTCTCGAGCAGCACGCGCTCGACGCGTCGGGTCTCCTCGTCGAGCGTCTCGCGCCCGGCCGCCGGCGACTCCCCCGCCGCGAGGCGCTGCGCGTAGGCGGCGGGGTGCTTGACGTTCCAGAAGCGGACGCCGCCGATGTGGCTGTGCGCACCCGGGCCGATGCCCCACCAGTCCTGGCCAGTCCAGTACGCGCGGTTGTGGCGCGAGCGACGGGATGCCCCGCCGTCATGGGCCGAGAGCGCCCAGTTGCTGACCTCGTACCAGGAGTAGCCCGCCTGGCTGAGCCGAGCATCCGCCGCCTCGTACATCGCGGCGTGGAGGTCGTCATCGACGGGCGGCACCTCGCCGCGGGCGATCTGACGGGCGAGCTTCGTGCCCTCCTCGACGATGAGCGCGTAGGCGCTGATGTGGTCGGGAGCGTTCGCGAGGGCGACGTCGAGGGTCGCGTGCCAGTCGGCCTCGGTCTCGCCGGGGGTTCCGTAGATGAGGTCGAGGCTGACGGCGAGCCCCGCGGCTCGCGCCTCGGCGACGCGACGGGCGACGTTCGCGGGGTCGTGGGTGCGCTCGAGCGTCGCCAGCACGTGCGGCACGGCCGACTGCATGCCGATGCTGACGCGCGTGAAACCGGCGGCGGCGAGGGTCTCGAGCCCGGCGGCGTCGATCGAGTCCGGGTTCGCCTCGGTCGTGATCTCGGCCCCGGGCGCGAGGGTGAAGAGGCGGTCGACAGCCGCGAGCATGCGGGCGAGGTCGGCGGCCGGCAGGAGGGTCGGCGTTCCCCCGCCGAAGAACACGGTGCTGGCGGGCCGCGGCGGCAGGCCCGCGTCGTCGAGGACGCGCGCGGCGAGCTCGAGCTCGGCGATCGCCTGGTCGGCGAAGTCGCTCTGCTTCACGCCGCGGATCTCGCTCGCGGTGTAGGTGTTGAAGTCGCAGTAGCCGCAGCGGACTCGGCAGAAGGGCACGTGCAGGTAGACGCCGAAGTCGCGGTCGGCCGCGCCCTCGCGCACGCTCGCCGGGAGCGCCCCGTCGACGGGAGCGGGGTCGGCGAGGGGCAGGTCGCTGGGCACGCTCCATCCTCCCACCGAGCCGGCGCGCCGCTCTCAGCCGCGGAGCACGCGCAGCGGCGATGATGGGCGCATGACGGAGACGCCGACCCCGCCCGCGCTCCCCGACTCGGTCGACGTCGTCGTCGTCGGCGGCGGTCAGGCAGGGCTCGGCATGGGGTACCGCCTGCGCGAGGCGGGCATCCCGTTCGTCATCGTCGACGAGCGCGACCGCGTCGGCGACGTGTGGCGGGAGCGGTGGCGCAGCCTCGTGCTCTTCACGCCGCGTCGCTTCGCCGCGCTGCCCGGGAGCGCGCTCCCCTCCTCGACCGCGTACTACCCCAGCAAGGACGAGATCGCCGACTACCTCGCGCAGTACGCCGCCGAGCACGAGCTCCCCGTCGTGCCGCGCGCCCGTGCGTCCGCCGTGCGGCGCGAGGGCGAGGAGTTCGTGGTCGAGACCGCGCGCGGCACGGTGCGGGCGCGCTCCGTCGTCATCGCGACCGGCCCGTTCCAGTACCCGCGCGTGCCGCGCGTGGGCGCGAAGCTCGCCGCGACGGTCGCGCAGCGGCACTCGAGCGCGTACCGCGCACCCGAGGACCTGCCGCTCGGCCGCACGGCCGTCGTGGGCGGCGGGAACTCCGCCGCGCAGCTCGCCGTCGAGCTCGCCGCGACCCGCGAGGTCACGATGGTCGCGCCCGCGCCGCCCTGGTTCATCCCCGAGCGCATCCTCGGGATCTCGGTCTACTGGCCGCTGAGCCTGCTGGGGATCCTCGACTCGCCCGCCGAGAGCCGCATCAGCCGCTACATCCACTCCCGCGGCGACGGGATCCTGGGCACGGAGGCGAAGCGGGCGGTGCGCGCCGGCCGGCTCGCGCTGCGGACGAGCCGCGTCGTGGATGCCGAGCCCACGGCGCTCGTGCTCGCCGACGGAACCCGGCTCGAGGTCGACGCGGTGCTCTGGGCGACGGGGTTCCGCACCCACTACCCCTTCGTCCAGGTCGACGGCGCCCTCACCGAGCAGGGCGCCCCGCGCCACACGGCGGGGGTCTCGCCCGCCCCGGGCCTCTTCTGGATCGGCCTGCCCTGGCAGTCACGCCTCGACTCCTCGATCCTGCACGGGATCGCCGCCGACTCCCGCGACCTGCTCGTCGCCGTGCGAACGCACCTCGCGCGCGGCGCCCGCGCGGCCTCTGCCAGGCTGGACGGGTGACCGACACCCCTGCCGTCCCCGCGCCCACCACGATCCTCTGGGACGTCGACGGGACGCTCCTGTTCAACGCGGCCTCGGGCGGCGGCGAGCTCTACCACCAGGCGGTCGAGGTCATCGCGGGCCGGGAGCTGCCTCCACCGCTCGCGCGCGCCCACGGCAAGACCGACGGGCAGATCCTGTTCGAGATCCTCGAGGCGTTCGGCCTCGACTCCGCTCGGCACGATGACGCGGTCGCGGCGCTCGACGCGCTCTCGGTCGAGCGCGCGAAGGCCGGCGATCGGCGGGAGGTCGCCCCGGGCATCCCCGACGCGCTCGCCGCGGCCGCCGCCGACCGGGGGTGGGTCAACGCGCTCCTCACGGGCAACTCGGCGACCCGCTCGCGCGTGAAGCTCGCCGGCGCGGGCCTCGACCCCGAGCTCTTCGACTGGAGCCGCTCGTTCTTCGGCGACCGCGCCCGGGAGCGCCGCGACATCACGCTCGCCGCGCGCGCGGCCCTGCCCGACGAGCGGCTCGTCATCATCGGCGACACCCCGCGCGATGACGACGCGGCGGTCGCGGCGGGCATCCCCTTCATCGCGGTCGCGACCGGCGTCTACGACGTGGATGCCCTGCGCGGGACCGGCGCCCTCCTGGTCGTGCCGACCCTCGCCGACGGGCTCGACGCCGTGCTCGCGGTCATCGACGCGCTGCCGGAGTCGCCCGCGGCCTGAGGATCGCCGCCTACGCGACCTGCACGAACCAGATCTGCCCCATGCGGTAGACCATGACGGCGACCGCGAGGCCCACGACGCCGAGCACGACGGTCGACCAGCGCGAGCGGTCGACGAGCCCCCACACGATCGCGAGCGGCGGCAGCAGCAGCGCCGAGATCAGGTAGACCCAGTACTCGACCGGATCGCCCGTGGGGTCGTTGCCGACGAACGGCGCGACGATCGAGACCACGACCTGGGCGAGCAGCAGCAGCGCGACGAACGCCGTGAGGCCGTTGGTGAGGTCGCTCGGCGCCCGGCCGACCCCCCCGGCGATGAGGCACACGATGCCGACGACGACGGCGATGGCGACCTGCGCGGTCGTGAACCACTCGATCACTGCTGACTCCTGGCTGAGGGGGCGGTCGCGAGCGGTGCATCGCGACCGTGCGCTGCGCCGCGCCCGTGGGCTGCTGCGCGACCGGCGGGGCGGATGCTCACTCCGCGTCGATCGGGAACCCCACCAGCGTACGGCCGACGCCCCGGCGCACGCTCACGAGGGCCACGAGCCGGCCCGAGGCGTCGATCGCGGCGAGCGGCTCGACGTCGTCGAGCTCGGGCAGCGCGAGCCTCTTGCCGTGGCCGAGGTCGCGGGCCTGCTCGTCGGTCGCGCGGAGCACCGGGAAGAGCCGCTCGGCGACTGCGGCCGACGACTCGAGACCGGCGGGCCCCTCCTCGGCGAGCTGCTCGAGGCTCGCGGCGTCGGCGATGTCGAACGGTCCGACGCGCGTGCGCCGCAGGGCGCGCAGGTGGCCGCCGACGCCGAGAGCCTCGCCGAGATCGCGGGCGAGCGCCCGGATGTAGGTGCCTGACGAGCAGTCGATGCGCGCATCCACCTCGATCGTCGGGGGTTCGTCGGCCGAACCCGGACGGCGGCGCACGGCGAGCACGTCGAAGGCCGCGATCGTGACGGCGCGCGCCTTCAGCTCGACCTGCTCTCCGGCGCGGACGCGGTCGTAGGCGCGACGCCCGTCGACCTTGATCGCGCTCACCGCGCTCGGCACCTGCTCGATCGGGCCCGTGAGGGCGGCGACGGCGACGGCGAGGCGCTCGTCGGTCACGGCGTCGAGCGCGGAGGCCGCCGCCGGGTCGCCGAGGAGCGCGCCCTCGGAGTCGTCGGTCGTCGTCGCGCGACCGAGCACGATCGTCGTCTCGTACGTCTTGTCGAGGCCGACGAGGTAGGTCAGCAGCCGCGTCGCCGATCCGATGCCGAGCGTCAGCAGCCCGGTCGCGAGCGGGTCGAGCGTGCCGGCGTGGCCGACCTTGCGGGTGCCGAGCGCGCGGCGGGCGCGGGCGACGACGTCGTGGCTCGTGAGGCCGGCGGGCTTGTCGACGAGGAGGAGTCCGGTGGGCACCGCCCCACGCTAGCGCGGCCGTAGGATGCCCAGGTGCGGATCGCGGTCGTCGGGGCGGGGGCGGTCGGCGGCGTGCTCGCGGCGCTCCTTGATCGCGCGGGCGACGACGTCGTCGTGACCGCCCGGGGCGAGCACGGCGCGGCGATCGCGCGCGACGGCCTGGAGCTGTCCGGCGGCTGGGGGTCGCACCTCGCGCGCGTGCCCGTCGTCGAGCGCGTCGAGCCGCCCGTCGATCTCATCGTGCTCGCGACGAAGGCGCACGACTCGGCTGCGGCGCTGCGCGCGGTCTCCGGCTGCGACGGCAACCCGGTGCTCGTCGTGCAGAACGGCCTCGGCGGGGCCGACGCGGTGCGGGATGCCCTGCCGCGCTCGCCCGTCGCGATCGGCCTCGCGCTCTTCGCCGCGAGCCTCACCGCTCCCGGCCGCGTGTCGGTGACGGGCCCGGCCCCGCTCACGCTCGCGGGCGACGACGCGGCGGTTGCGGTCGCGCTGCCGCTCCTGCGCGCCGCCCTCCCCGCCGAGGTCGGGGTGACCGACGACGTGCGCGGCGCGCAGTGGACGAAGCTGCTCGTCAACCAGGTCAACGCGCTGCCGGCGATCACCGGGCTCAGCGTGCAACGGGTCGTCGCCCACGACGGACTCCGGCGCATCCTCGCGCGCGGCATGGTCGAGACGGCGGTCGTCGGCCGGGCCCTCGGGGTGCGGTGGGCGCAGGTGGGCTCCGTGGGCGCGGCCGAGGTCGAGGAGCTGCTCGCGGGCGACTCGGAGCGGGCCGAGGCTCTGCCGCGATCGCTCGCCGAGCGCATGGGGGACGTGCCGAACCCCGCCTCGACGCTGCAGAGCATCCGCCGCGGTCGGACCACCGAGATCGACGCTCTCAACGGGGCGGTGGCGGATGCCGCGGCCGGCCTGCGCATCCCGGCGCCGGTCAACGCCGCGATGGTCGCGCTCGTGCACGAGGTCGAGCGGACGGGCGAGTTCCTCGAGCCTGCCGAGGTGCTCATGCGCGTGCCGCGCGAGAACGACCCGGCCCGCACCGACTGACGCCGCGCGTCAACAACTCAGGACGAGCGCCCGCGCAGAGTGTCGCGCTGCCCGCAGCAGCGGGCCTGCGCGCGCCAGAGCGGCGCGGTAGTCCTGAGTTGTTGACGCACGCGCGCGGGCGCACCGAGAGGCGGGCCGGCTCCCACCACAAGAGCCGGCCCGCGGGCACGAGGGCGAGCGCTAGAGCATCGCCTTCGTGTGCCAGACCGTCTTCGTCTCGACGAAGGCGGTGATCCGCTCGAGGGAGGGCGCGGGCGCCCCCTCGACGGGCGGCAGGACGCGCTTGAGCGTCTCGGCCGCGGTGATCTGCAGGTCGACCCACGCGCCGTCGGCGAGGGAGCCCGCGCCGGCGAGGTCGAGCGCGTTGACGTCGGCGTGCGAGGCGAGCCACGGGGCGAGCTCGGCGGGCGAGCCGGTGAGCACGTTCACGACGCCGCCGGGGACGTCCGAGGTCGCGAGCACCTCCGCGAGCGAGATCGCCGAGAGCGGAGCAGCCTCGTTGGCGACGACGACGACCGTGTTGCCGGAGAGCACGATCGGGGCGACGACGGCGGCGAGGCCGAGCAGCGAGACCCCGGTGCGGTCCTGCGGCGCGATCGTCGCGACGACGCCCGTCGCGTCGGGCACAGAGAGGTTGAAGTAGGGGCCCGAGACGGGGTTGCCGTTGCCGGCGACCTGCGCGTACTTGTCGGCCCAGCCGGCGTACCAGACCCAGAGGTCGATGGTCGCGTCGACCTGCGCGCCGGCGACGGCGGCCGTGACGCCCTCCGACTGCACGATCTCGTCGACGAACTGCGCGCGACGCCCCTCGAGCAGCTCGGCGATGCGGTACAGCACCTGGCCGCGGTTGTAGGCCGTGGCGCCCGCCCACTTGGCCTGCGCTCCGCGGGCGGCGACGACGGCATCCCGAGCGTCCTTCCGCGAGGCGAGCGAGGCGTTCGCGAGGAACTCACCCGAGGGCGAGGTCACGACGTAGGTGCGGCCGCTCTCGCTGCGCGGGAACGCGCCGCCGATCGCGAGCTTGTAGGTCTTGGGCACGCTGAGCCGGCTCACTTCGCCACCGCCTTCCGGGCCTTCCGGCCAGATCGAGGGGATGCTGCGCTCGACTCGATCGGAGCCTGCCAGCCGCTCGCCTCGAGGTACGCGGCGAGACCGTGGCGGCCGCCCTCGCGGCCGTAGCCCGACTCCTTGTACCCGCCGAAGGGCGAGGCGGGGTCGAACTTGTTGAACGTGTTGGCCCAGACGACGCCCGCGCGCAGGCGGTCGGCGAGGGCGAGCATGCGCGAGGCCTTCTCCGTCCAGATGCCGGCCGAGAGGCCGTAGGGGGTGTTGTTGGCCTTGGCGACGGCCTCCTCCGGCGTGCGGAAGGTCAGCACCGACAGCACGGGGCCGAAGATCTCGTCGCGCGCGATGCGGTGCGAGGTCGAGACGTTGGTGAAGATCGTCGGCGCGAACCAGAAGCCGTTCGAGGGGATCTCGCACGCGGGGCTCCAGCGCTCGGCGCCCTCCTGCTCGCCGATCTCGCTGAGCGCGCGGATGCGGTCGAGCTGCTCGCGCGAGTTGATCGCCCCGATGTCGGTGTTCTTGTCCAGCGGGTCGCCGAGGCGCAGCGTCGACAGGCGCGTCTTGAGGCGGTCGACGAGCTCGTCGTGGATGTTCTCCTGGACGAGCAGGCGCGAGCCGGCGCAGCAGACGTGGCCCTGGTTGAAGAAGATGCCCGAGACGATGCCCTCGACGGCCTGATCCATCGCGGCGTCGTCGAAGACGATGTTCGCGCCCTTGCCGCCGAGCTCGAGCGTGAGCTTCTTGCCCGTGCCGGCGACCGCGCGGGCGATCTCGCGGCCGACGGGCGTCGAGCCGGTGAAAGCGACCTTGTTGACGTCGTCATGCGAGACGAGCGCGCGGCCCGTCTCCCCCGCGCCCGTGATGATGTTGACGACGCCCGCGGGCAGGTCAGCCTGCTGGCAGATCTCGGCGAACAGCAGCGCCGTGAGCGGAGTGGTCTCGGCGGGCTTGAGCACGACCGTGTTGCCGGCCGCCAGGGCGGGGGCGATCTTCCACGCGAGCATGAGCAGCGGGAAGTTCCACGGGATGACTTGCGCGGCGACGCCGAGCGCGCGCGGCGCCGAGCCGAGGCCCGCGTACTCGAGCTTGTCGGCCCAGCCGGCGTAGTAGAAGAACCACGCGGCGACGAGCGGGATGTCGACGTCGCGGGTCTCCTTGATCGGCTTGCCGTTGTCGAGGCTCTCGGCGACGGCGAGCTCACGGGCGCGCTCCTGGACGAGCCGCGCGATGCGGAAGAGGTACTTGCCGCGGTCGCCGCCCGACATGCGCGACCAGGTGCGGTCGTAGGCGCGGCGGGCGGCGGCGACGGCGCGGTCGACGTCGGAGGCATCCGCGCACGCGACCTCGGCGATGCGCTTCTCGGTCGACGGGCTGATGGTCGCGAACGCCGCGCCGTGGCCGTCGACGAACTCGCCGTCGATGAACAGGCCGTACGAGTCGCGGAGGTTCAGGATCGCCGTCGACTCGGGAGCCGGGGCGTACTCGAGGAAGCTCATGGTCTAGTCCACCGTCACGTAGTCGGGGCCGCTGTAGTGGCCGGTCGTCATCTTCTGGCGCTGCAGCAGCACGTCGTTCACGAGGCTCGAGGCGCCGAATCGCCACAGGTGCGGCACGAGCCACTGCTCGCCGACGGTCTCGGCGACCGTGACGAGGTAGCGCACGGCATCCTTCGACGAGCGGATGCCCCCGGCGGGCTTCATGCCGATGCGCTCGCCCGTGAGGCGGTTCCAGTCGCGGATCACCTCGAGCATGAGCAGCGTGACGGGCAGCGTGGCCGCGGGGCTCACCTTGCCCGTGGAGGTCTTGATGAAGTCGGCTCCCGCGAGGATCGCGAGCCAGGATGCCCGGCGCACGTTGTCGTACGTCTGCAGCTCGCCCGTCTCGAGGATGACCTTGAGGTGCGCGTACGACCCGTCGGTGCGGCGGCATGCCTCCTTGACGGCGACGATCTGGTCGAACACGAGCCCGAAGCGACCGGAGAGGAAGGCGCCGCGGTCGATGACCATGTCGATCTCGTCGGCGCCCGCCGCGACGGCCTCGCGCGTGTCGGCGAGCTTGATGTCGAGGCTGGCGCGGCCGGAGGGGAAGGCGGTGGCGACGGCGGCGACGCTCACGAGCCCCTGGTCGGGGTCGCCGTGGTGGGCGCCGAGCGCCTCGACCGCGTACGGCACCATGTCGCCGTAGACGCACACCGCGGCGACGCGCGGGCAGGAGGGGTCGCTCGGGTCGGGCATGACCGCCTTCGCGACGAGCGAGCGCACCTTGCCGGGAGTGTCGGCGCCCTCGAGAGTCGTGAGGTCGCAGGTGCGGATGATGGTGTCGAGGGCCCAGGCCTTCGAGCTCGTCTTGATCGAGCGGGTCGCGAGGTTCGCGGCGCGAGCCTCCAGACCCACCGCGTCGACGCCCGCGAGGCCGTCGAGGTGGAGCCGGAGCGCCTTCTCGGTGAGGTCGCCGCCGAGGAGCCGCACGGCGCGGTCGGCCGGGGCGAGGGCGACCGGATGGTCGATGGTCATGAGGAGGACCCTTCCGATGGAGTGGCGTGGTGGCCGGCGGGCTCGACGCGGAGGTCGGCCCCGGAATCGTGGCCGTCGAGGTCGTCGAGCAGCGCCCGGGCGGTGTGCTCGTCGGTCACGATGACCGAGCAGAGGCCGTGGGTGACGATCGCGCGGGCGACGGCGTGCTTCGCCTCGCCGCCGATGACGAGGATGCTCGTGGTCGCCTCCCGCAGCTCCTCCAGCCCGAGGCCCAATGTGCGCGCATCGAGCTCGGGGTCGGCGATCGTGCCGTCGGCGGTGATGTAGCGGCCGATGACATCGCCGACGGCGCCGCGCTCGCGCAGCTCGCCGATGTCGTCCGCCGTGAGGTAGCCGCTGTCCACGTGGACCGAGGACGTGTCGGCGACGCCGGCGCTGAAGAGGTAGGCGGCCGCGCCGCGGGCCATCTGCACGACGCCGCCGACGGTGCGGTCGCTCTCGATGGCCTTCTTCGTCTCGAGGCGCTCGAGGATGGCCGGGCTCGGCAGCAGGGTCGCCTGCCCTCCTGCCTTCTGAGCGATCATGACGGCCGTGCTCGCGGCCGTGCCCGGGCGCTTGGACAGGCTGACGCCTCCGTTGATCTGCACGACGTTGACGGCCGTCGCCCAGCCCACGGGCAGGGCTTCGGCGACCTGGTGCAGCGTGCGACCCCAGCTGACGCCGAGCAGGCGCGGCACGGGGCGGACGCTCACGAGGTAGTCGGCAGCGGCCTCGGCGACGCGCGCCTGCAGCTCGACCTCGTCGACCGGGGCCGGGACGACGATCGCGTCCTTCAGTCCGTAGCGGGCGCCGAGCTCGCGCTCGAGGGCGAGCCGTCGGGCTCGCGGGTGCACGATCTCGATGCGGATGATGCCGCGCTCGCGAGCCTGGGCGAGGAGTCGGCCGACCTTCCAGCGCGTGACGCGGAGGATCGCCCCGATCTCGTCCTGCGTCTTGTTCTCCTCGTAGTAGAGCTCGGCCGCGCGGACGGCGAGCAGCTCGTTCGCTGCCGCGCTCTCCGTGGACACCATGGTTCTCCGTCGTGACGTCGTGAGGTCGATTCCCGATCCGCCCCGAGGGCGGCACCGCTCCAGGCTAGGCGCGGTCGCGCGCCGGGACCAACATATGTTGCGCGCCTGCTCACATGAGCATCAGTCCGTCCGGTGCCGCGCGCGGCGCTCGATACGCTGTCCCTCTACACCCCCCGCGCGGCCCCGCGCAGCAGGAGAGGACACCCCGTGACCGACTACGCCCTCGCCGTCGACCTGGGAGGAACGAAGGTGGAGGCCGCACTCGTCGACGCCGCCGGGCGGGTCCTGCCGGGATCGCGTCATCGCCGCCCCACGGGCGCGACGTCCACGAGCGGCGAGCTCGCGGCATCCGTCACCGAAGCGGTGGAGAGCGCGCTGGAATCGGCCAGCAGCCCCGGCGTCGAGCTGCTCGGCGCGGGGATCGGCTCGGCCGGCCCCATCGCCGGCCGCACGGGGAACGTCTCGCCCCTCAATCTCGCCGCCTGGCGCGACTACCCGCTCGGCGAGCTCGTCGCCGACCTTCTGCCCGCCTCGCTGCCCGTCACGCTGCGCATGGACGGCATCTGCATCGCCCTCGCCGAGGTGTGGGTCGGCGCCGCGCAGGGCGAGACGAACGTCATGGGCATGATCGTGTCGACCGGCGTCGGCGGCGGCGTGATCCTCGACGGGCGCGTCATCACCGGCCGCAGCGGCAACGCCGGCCACATCGGCCACGTGCAGGTCGCGGGCTTCGACGACGCGTGCGCGTGCGGCGCGAGCGGATGCCTCGAGGCGGTCGCCTCGGGACCGCGGACCGTCGCCTGGGCGCGCGCGCAGGGCTGGTCGGGCGCGACCGGCGAGGAGCTCGCCGCCTCCGCGACCGAGGGGGATGCCACGGCGCGCGCCGCCATCGAGCGCTCGGCCGGCGCGGTCGGCCGGGCCATCGCGTCGGCCAGCGCCCTCGTCGATCTCGACGTCGTCGCGATCGGCGGCGGATTCAGCCACGTCGCGGACGACTACATCGACCTCGTGCAGGCCGCCGTCGCCGGCCACAGCGACTTCGGGTTCGTCACGAACACGCGCGTCGTCCGCTCGGCTCTCAGCGGCGAGGGGCCGCTCATCGGCGCGGCCGCCCTCGTGCACCAGTCGCACCGGGTCGACTGACGACGTCCGGCGCTGGCGCGGTCAGAGCCCTCGGCGCTCGAGCTCGTCGTCGATGGTCTCGCCCGAGCGCAGGAGCGGGATCGCGACGAGCGTCGAGAGGGCCGCGAGGAGCAGGATGACGATCGCGGGCATCCAGCTGCCGGTCGCGGTGCGGAGCAGCCCGAGTCCCAGTGGGGCGACCGCGGCGACGCCGTAGCCGATCGCCTGCACGAAGCCGCTCACGGTGACCGCGCGGTGCGAGGTGCGACTGCGCAGCGAGATGAGCGCGAGGCACATCGGGAAGAGGATCTGCCCGGCGCCGAGGAGGATCATCCACAGCGGGGTCGCGAGGGTCGGCGCGAGCGCGAGGCCGAGGAAGCCGACCGCGAACGACGCGACCGACCCCACCATGATCGGCGCGGGCGAGCGCAAGCGCGCGGTGACGACCGGCGTCGCGAGCGACAGCGGGAGCCCCACGATCGCGAAGAGGCCCAGGAGGGCGCCGGCGCGGCCGGCGTCGAGCCCCGCGAGATCCTGCAGCAGCAGGGGCATGAGCGCGAAGATCGAGTACGCGGTGACGCCCGAGATCGCGAACGGGATCGTGATCCCCCACACGACGCGCGAGCGGGCGAGGCGGCCGAACTGGCGCGTGTCGGGCTCGTCGACCGGGTCGGCCGCGATGTCGCCGACCGCGTCCTGCGCGTCGGCCGGGGCCGCCGGCGCCGGCGCGTCGACGATCGTCACGGGCTCCGTGATGACGGGATGCGGCGGTCGCATCGCGAGGACGACCCACGGCACGAGCGCGAGCACGCCCGCCGCTCCCCACATCGCGAGCGACAGTCGCCAGCCCGCCGCGTCGGCGACCGGCACGGCGATGAGCGGGGGAAGCGCCGTCGAGATCGACATCATGGTCGCGTAGGCGGCGGTCACCGCGCCGATGCGACCGGGGGCGTAGCGCTTGACGGCGGGCGGGAGCAGGATGTTGCCGAACCCCGCACCCATGAGCACGAGCAGCGTGCTCGCCAGCAGGCCGGGGTAGTCGAGCGAGGCTCCGCGCAGCAGGTGGCCGACGATCATCGCCACGACGGCGGCGAGCAGCGCCCGCTCGAGCCCGATGCGGTGCGCGACCCAGGGGGCGACGATCCCCGCCACCGCGAAGGCGACGGGGGGCACGACGCCGAGCAGCCCGATCGCGGCGGCGTCGAGCGGGATCTCCGCGTCGATCCGTCCCGCGATGGGCGAGAGACCGGCGACGGCGGTGCGGATGTTGAGGGCGATCAGTACGATGCCGAGAACGCCGAGAAGGCGTCCGCCGCGGGGCGAGAGAAGGCGTTCGGGCACCAGGCGACTCTACTGCCGGGCGCGGGCCGTCGAGGGCGCGGCGACGGCGGTCAGCGCCGCCGCGACGACGGCGGTCAGCCGGCCGCGGCCGCGCCGGGAACGCCGAGGACGCCGCGGATCTCCTGCTCGTCGCGCCCCATCTGGGTCGCGAGCGCGTCGGCGGACTCGAACTTCCGCATGCCCCGCATCCACCGCACGAACTCGAGCTCGACGGTCTTGCCGTACAGGTCCAGCGCGACGTCCATCGCGTGAGACTCGACGGTCTTGTCGGGCACGTCGCCGAAGGTGGGGTTGTTGCCCACGCTCGTCGCCGCCGGGTAGCGCACCCCGTCGACGTGGAGCCACGTGGCGTACACGCCGTCGGCCGGGATGTACCCCTCGGCGTTGTGCGCGAGGTTCGCGGTCGGGTAGCCCAGATCGCGGCCGCGCTGATGGCCCGGCACGACGAGCGAGCGGATGCGCGGGTGCCGCCCGAGGGCATCCGTCGCCTCGTCGAGCCGGCCGGCGTCGAGCGCCTCGCGGATGCCCGTCGAGGAGACCCGTCGCCCGCCCTGCTCGCACACGTCGTCGACGAGCGAGACGGTGAAGCCGAACCGCTCGCCCTCCTCGCGGAGCGACTCGACCGAGCCGGCTCCGCGCGCGCCGTAGCGGAAGTCGGTGCCGACGACGACCTCGATCGCGCGGAGCCCGTCGACGAGGACGTGCTGGACGAACTCGTCGGGGCTCCAGCTGGCGAAGTCGCGAGTGAAGGGCATCACGACGACGAGGTCGGCGCCCGCCTCGACGAGCGCCTCGGTCTTCTGCGCGACGCTGAGGAGCGGTGTCGGCGCCCGCTCGGGGGCGAGCACCGCAGCGGGGTGGCGGTCGAAGGTGACGACGACGACCCGGGCGTCGCCGGCGCGCTCGCGCATGCCCGCGATCACGGCCCGGTGGCCGCGGTGGACGCCGTCGAACTTGCCGATCGTGACGATCGAGCGGACCTCGTCGAGCGGCAGTTCGGCGAGGCCGTCGAGGACGCGCGCGTCGCTCATCGCGCCCCCTCCGTCACGGCGGCGGCGCGGCGGGAGCGGTGGACGCGGCGCAGCCAGAGCAGACCGAGGACGGGAAGCACGAGGGGGATGAACAGGTACCCCTGGCCGAAGCGCGACCACACCGTGTCGTCGGGGAAGAGCTCGGGGTCGACGAGGCTCGCAACGCCAACGGCGAGCACGCCGACGAGCTCGACGACGATCGCGACGACGGCGATGCGGAAGGCCGTGGCGCCGCGCGCGACGAGCGCGACCGTCGCGACGACGTAGACGACCGCGGCCGCGGCGGAGAGCGCGTACGCGACCGGCGCCTCGGCGAGCTTGGTCGCGATCTGGTAGCCCGAGCGACCGGTCGCGGCGAGAGCGAGCACGGCGTAGACGACGACGAGAACGCGGCCGATGCCGGACGCGGTCGGGCGGGGTTCCTCGGTCACGACTTCAGCGTAGGTCAGGAATCCTGAGGGTCGACGTCGCGCTCGGCGGGCGCGATCGCCGGGCCGGGGTCGGTCGGCTCGACGGCGAGACGCTGGGAGGGCAGAGGGCTCGCCCCGGGGATGGGCGCCGAGAGGGCCCGGAGGAAGCGCTGGGCGATCCGGCGCCGGGCGACGCCGAGCGCGGGGTTCGCGAGCGCCCAGCCGGGGCTCGCGGCACGCGCGAAGCTGCGCACGGTCAGCCAGATGCCGCCGTCGGACTCCCGCTCCAGCAGGAACGACTCCTCCCCCGACAGCGGATGCCCGGGGAGCGTCCCCACGGCGTAGAGGACGCGATCGGGGCCCTCCTCGCGCAGCACCACGCGGCCCGGAAGCGGATACAGCATGCGTCCCCCGAGCGCGGGGCCGACGATCACGGTGTCGCCGGGCCGCACGTACCGCTCGCCGGAGGGCGAGAACTCGTCGTCGGGCACCTCGAGCGTCGCGGCGCCCACGGGCTGGCCGGACTCGTCGTAGCTCACGGGCAGGTAATGCGCGGCATCCTGCTCGCCGGCAGCGGGGATGACGCGGACCGCGAGACCCGCACCGCGGTAGACGCCGCCGGTCAGGAGGCGCTCGACGGCGTGCTCCCAGCGGGCGTCGCCGTGGCCGACGCGGCCGCGCACCTCGAGCGGTCGGTAGCCCTTGGGCGGATACTGCAGGAGGTCGACGGCCTGCGTGCCGCCCACCGACCCGTAGGTGACGGTGCGCTGCTCGAGAGGTCGGCGGGCCACCGCTACTTCTTCTCCTTGGCCTTCTCGGTGTCGCCCGAGAGCGCGGCGATGAACGCCTCCTGCGGGACCTCGACGCGACCCACCATCTTCATGCGCTTCTTGCCCTCCTTCTGCTTCTCGAGGAGCTTGCGCTTGCGGGTGATGTCACCGCCGTAGCACTTGGCGAGCACGTCCTTGCGCATCGCGCTGATCGACTCGCGGGCGATGATGCGGGCGCCGATCGCCGCCTGGATGGGCACCTCGAACTGCTGGCGCGGAATGAGCTTCTTCAGGCGCTCGGTCATGAGCACGCCGTAGGCGTAAGCCTTCTCACGGTGCACGATCGCGCTGAACGCGTCGACCGCCTCGCCCTGCAGCAGGATGTCGACCTTCACGAGGTCGGCCTCCTGGTCGCCGGTCGGCTCGTAGTCGAGGCTCGCGTAGCCGGCCGTCTTGCTCTTGAGCTGGTCGAAGAAGTCGAAGACGATCTCGCCGAGCGGGATCGTGTACTTGATCTCGACGCGGTCCTCGCCGAGGTAGTCCATGCCGATGAGGCTGCCGCGGCGGCTCTGGCAGAGCTCCATGATCGTGCCGACGTAGTCCTTCGGGGCGAGGATCGCCGCCTTCACCATGGGCTCGCTCACGCTCGCGATCTTCGCCCCCGTCGGGAACTCGCTCGGGTTCGTGACCGTGAAGTGCTTCCTGTCGTCGGTCGTGACCTCGTAGGTCACGCTCGGCGCGGTCGAGATCAGGTCGAGGCCGAACTCGCGCTCGAGGCGCTCGGTCACGATCTCCAGGTGCAGCAGGCCGAGGAACCCGCAGCGGAACCCGAAGCCGAGCGCGACCGAGGTCTCGGGCTCGTAGTTGAGGGCGGCATCGGAGAGCTTGAGCTTGTCGAGCGCCTCACGCAGGACGGGGTAGTCGCTGCCGTCGATCGGGTACAGCCCCGAGAAGACCATCGGCTTGGGGTCGGTGTAGCCGGGGAGGGCGTTCGCGGCCGGCTTCTGCGCATTGGTGACGGTGTCGCCGACCTTCGACTGGCGGACATCCTTCACGCCGGTGATGAGATAGCCGACCTCGCCGACGCCGAGGCCCTTGCTCGGAACCGGCTCGGGGCTCGAGACGCCGATCTCGAGGAGCTCGTGCGTCGCGCGCGTCGACATCATCTGGATGCGCTCGCGCGGGCTGAGCTTGCCGTCGACCATGCGGACGTACGTGACCACGCCGCGGTAGGCGTCGTAGACGGAGTCGAAGATCATCGCGCGAGCGGGGGCGTCCGGGTCGCCGACCGGAGCCGGGATGAGCTCGACGACGCGGTCGAGCAGCGCCTCGACCCCCTCGCCGGTCTTGCCGCTCACGCGCAGCACGTCGGCCGGGTCGCCGCCGATCAGCTGGGCGAGCTCGCGCGAGTACTTCTCCGGGTCGGCGGCCGGGAGGTCGATCTTGTTGAGCACCGGGATGATCGTGAGGTCGTTCTCGAGCGCGAGGTACAGGTTCGCGAGCGTCTGCGCCTCGATGCCCTGCGCGGCGTCCACGAGCAGGATCGCGCCCTCGCACGCCGCGAGGCTGCGGCTCACCTCGTAGGTGAAGTCGACGTGGCCCGGAGTGTCGATCATGTTCAGGGCGAAGGTCTGCGGCTTCGCGCCCTCCTGCGGCAGGGCCCAGGGCATCCGCACCGCCTGGCTCTTGATCGTGATGCCGCGCTCGCGCTCGATGTCCATGCGGTCGAGGTACTGCGCGCGCATGTCGCGGTCGCTGACCACGCCCGTGATCTGCAGCATACGGTCGGCGAGCGTCGACTTGCCGTGGTCGATGTGCGCGATGATGCAGAAGTTGCGGATCAGCGTCGGGTCGGTGGCCGCGGGGGCGAGCGGCGTGAGGGCGCGAGGAGACATGTCGCGCCATTCTCCCACGCCCGCCGCGGGGCGCGATCACGCACGGGATGCCCGGGGTCGGGCATCCGCGCCGGTCGCCTCGCGCGCGCCCTCCGCGACGCGCCCCGCGCGCGATTGTCGCGGGCGCTCGCCTGCTGGTAATGTTGCCTGTTGGCTTGCGTGTCAGGAAGCCCTCTCTCTTCCGACACGGATTGCGGCTGGGATTTCGCCACAGCGGTTGTGCTCGTTATCAAGCGCGTTCGCACGGCACCCCACCCCCGGCCGCCACACTCACACCGACCGCATCGAAGAAAGACAGTCATGGCGAACATCAAGTCGCAGATCAAGCGCATCAAGACCAACCTCAAGGCGCAGGAGCGCAACAAGGCCGTCAAGAGCGAGCTCAAGACCGCCGTGCGCCGCACGCGCGAGGCCATCGCCGCGGGCGACAAGGCCGCCGCCGCCGAGGCTCTCGTCGTCGCGACGAAGAAGCTCGACAAGGCCGCCAGCAAGGGCGTCATCCACAAGAACCAGGCGGCGAACCGCAAGTCGGCCATCGCCAAGCAGGTCGGCGCGCTCTAGCCGCACCCGTCCCCGCACGTCGGGCGCCGCGCGCGCCCCGCTCGAACCCCCGCTCCGCCCGTCGGCGAGCGGGGCTTCGTCGTGCGCGGGGCTGTGGTGCGCGGGCCTCGTCGCGCACGGTGCTGCGTCGTCAACAACTCAGGACGAGCGGGGCGCCCTCGCACTGCGCGCCGCGAGCGGGCGGGGTGCGGGGGGTCGACCGCGCACGGGTTGGTCCTGAGTTGTTGACGCGGGCCGGCTCACGCGCCACGGGTGTCGACAACTCAGGACTAGCGGCGCGCGCGGCCGCGTGAGGCCTCGCGCTGCACGAGGCGGGCGGCCGCTCGCGCGCGGTAGTCCTGAGTTGTTGACACGCTCGCGGCCGCGGTCGTCCTGAGTTGTTGACGCGCGCGGGGGCGCGCGGGTCGGGGTGCGGTCAGGCGGGCGGGAGGCCCCGAGCCGCGACCGTGCGCACAAGGGTCTCGAGCGAGTAGATGGGGTCGCGGGAGGCTCCCTTGACCTGCGCGTCGGCGTCGGCGACGGCGAGGATGGCGCGGCCGAGGCCCTCCTCCGTCCAGCCCTGCAGGTCGCGGCGGGCCCGGTCGATCTGCCAGGGCGCGAGCCCGAGCTGCCCGGCGAGCTGCCCGCCCGAGCCGCGCGAGCCGCCGACCTTCGCCATCGTGCGCAGCTTCATCGCGAACGCGGCGACCATCGGCACCGGATCGGCTCCCGTCGCGATGGCGTGCCGCAGCAGTGCGAGCGCCTGCCCGTGCTGCCCGGCGATGGCGGCATCGGCGACGGCGAAGGCGTTCGTCTCCACGCGCCCGCCGTAGTACTTCTCGACCGTCTGCGGCGTGATCTCGCCCTCGGTGTCGGCGACGAGCTGCTGGCAGGCGCTCGCGAGCTCGGCGAGGTCGTCCGAGAACGCGTTCACGAGGGCTCGCAGAGCGGAGGGTGCGATCGCGCGGCCCGCGTGCCGGAACTCCGCGGCCGCGAAGTCGGCTCGGTCGGAGTCTCGCTTGAGCTCGGTGCAGACGACCTCGATGCCGGAGCCCTGGCCCGACCGGATCGCGTCGAGCATCTTCTTGCCGCGCATCCCCCCGCCATGCCGCAGGAGCACGACCGTGTCGTCAGCGGGCGAGGCGAGGTAGTCGAGCACGTCCTCCAGGAACGCATCGCTGCACTTCTCGACGTTGTCGACGCGGATGAGGCGCGGCTCGCCGAAGAGCGACGGGCTCGCCAGGGTCAGCAGCTCACCGGGCGCGTACCCGTCGGCGCGCAGGTCGT
This sequence comes from Yonghaparkia sp. Soil809, assembly GCF_001429705.1. Taxonomy (NCBI): domain Bacteria; kingdom Bacillati; phylum Actinomycetota; class Actinomycetes; order Micrococcales; family Microbacteriaceae; genus Microcella; species Yonghaparkia sp. Soil809. The sequence goes on along the minus strand of NZ_LMSV01000002.1, from coordinate 525,042 downwards.
GCACCTCGAGGCTCGCGTCCTGCGCGCGCAGGGCATCCCGCAGCACACGGCTCGCCCGGTCGGCGAGGAAGGCCTCGGGGCCCGTGACGAGGACGACCGGCGCGGGCCGGATCTCGTGCCACGACAGCTGCGGGATCGACGCCTTCGCCTTCGCCGACGACGCCTTCGCGCTCGAGGTGCCGCGCGAGCGGGGAGCGGGCATGGTCCTCCTCGAGGGCGGGTGGGCGGATGCCGCGGGCGCGTTCTCGCCGGCCCTGCGGCCGTGCGCCGGCCCCGTTCGCGGCACGCATCAGCCTAGTCCGCGGCACCGACCTCCCCGGGGTCGGCCACGGCCCCGCGCTCGGTCCAGACGCGCCATCCGGCGCCGTGCGCACAGTCGCCGTCGGAGCCGCCTCCCGAATCGCCGCCGGACTGCCCGCTCGACGCTGCGCCCGACCCTCCGCCCGACATCCCGCCGAGACCGGCACCCCAGACCCTGCCCGTGCCAGGAGCGATCAGCACGAGCCCGAGCCGGTCGCTGCGCAGCGCCGCTCCCCCGCTGTCGGCGAGCATCGCGAGGGCCTCCTCCGTCGGGTGGCCGTAGGTGTTGTCGGCGCCCACCCCGATGAGCCCGAGCGTCGCGCGCGCCTCGGCGTACACCTCCGCGCTCTGGTCGTTCGATCCGTGGTGGCTGACCTTGACGACGTCGACGGGCGCGATCCGCACGCTCGCGCGCAGCGACTCCTGCGCGTCGCGGCCGAGGTCGCCGAGCGCGAGCATGCTCGGGCACGCGCACTCCCCCGCACTGCGCCACTCGAGGACCAGGCTCGCGCCGTTGCCGGGCGAGACCCCGCGGTGGTCGGGAGGCCACAGCGCGCGCCAGCCGTAGTCGCCGTGCTTCCCGGAGTCGCCCGCCGTGACGTGCTCGACCACGGCTCCGCCGGCGACGAGGGCATCGAGCACCGCCTCGTCGCGCGCTCCGTCCGTCGGACCCACGAGCGCCGCACCGACTCGGCCAACGACGGCCTCCACCCCGCCGACGTGGTCGGCGTCGAAGTGCGTCAGCACGAGCAGGTCGATGCGGCCCACACCGAGCTCGTCGAGGCAGGCGGCCAGCGCGTCCGGCTCGGCGCCCGTGTCGGTGAGAGCGACGCGCCCGGCCGATCGCACGACGACCGCATCGCCCTGCCCCACGTCGCACTGCGCGATCACCCAGTCGGCGGGGCGCCCCAGCCGCCCCAGCGCATCGGCACCCGCTGTCGCTCCTACGATCACGACGAGCACCGCGGTCGTCGCGAGCGCCGCGCGCGCCCGCAGGCGGTCGCCGGCGATCGGTGCCGGGACGCCCGCGGCGACGAGAGCGCCGACCGTCAGCCACGCGAGGAGAAGGGCTCCGATCGCGCCCTCGGGCCACGGCATCGTCGCACTCGGGAGGCCGCTCGTGACCCGCGCGGTGCCCGCGATCCAGGTCGCGGGCACCCACGCGAGCCCCGCGAGCGCGGTGGCGAGCCAGGGCAGCGCGGGGGCGATGAGGCACGCGGCCATCCCGACGATCGTCGCGACGGGGGCCGCGGGTGCGGCGAGGATGTTGGCGACGACGCCCATCAGAGGGAGCTCGGGCGCGAGCAGCACGAGGACGGGCTGGCAGGCGAGCTGTGCGGCGAGCGGCACGGCGATCCACAGCGCGATCGCTCGCGGCATGACGGCCGCGAGCCGGGCCGCGAGCGGGCCGGAGAGCACGAGGAGCGCACCTGTCGCGAGCACGGAGAGGGCGAAGCCGTAGTCGCGAGCGATCCAGGGGTCGAGCACCAGGATGCCCAGCACCGCCGCACCGAGCACGGGCAGACCGCGCCCGCTTCGGCCGGTCGCCAGGGCGAGCAGCACGACCGCGGCCATCACGGCCGCGCGCACGACGCTCGCCTGCGGCGTCACGAGCACGACGAACCCGCCGAGCGCGACGAGGGCTGCGCCGACGCGAGCCGCGCGCGGCCACCGGCCCAGCGCCCCGAGTCCGAGCACGAGACCGACGACGATCGCGCAGTTGGCCCCGGAGACCGCGGTGAGATGGCTGAGCGAGGATCGCTTCATCGCCGCGTCGAGCTCGGCGTCGATGGCCGAGGTGTCGCCGATCGCGAGCCCGGGGAGCAGCGCGGCACCCGGCCCGGGGAAGGTGCTCGCCACTCCGAGGAAGCGCTCGCGCAGGGCATCCGCGCCCGCCATGAGAGGCGGCGGCCGCCCGGCCGCCTCGAGTGCGCCGAGGGGCTTCGCCAGCGCCACCCGGTCGTCGCCCGCCTCGAGCGGTACGAGGCGCACGAGGCCCTGCCAGCGCGACCCGAGGGCTGCGCGCTCGGCGGGCTCGAACCCGAGGAGGACGACCGGGACGCGAACCTCCCGCATCGACTCGGTCTCGGGCGGCGCCGCCCCACCGGCGAGCTCGGGGTCGGCGCCGCCGCCGACGCCAGCGGGTCGCGGGCGGAGCGCGACGACCATCGCGTCCGTCGCCGAGGAGGACCCGCCGACCGCGGCGACCGTCTCGTCGAGCGCGACCACGACCTCGATGGGCGCGCCCGTATCGAGCGCGCCGGCGAGCACGGCCGGCTGGCGGAGGGGCTCGTGCAGCGCGATCGCGAGCGCGACGACGGCAATCGCGACGAGGGGCAGGATGCCCGCCTCGAGCGCCCGGACCGTCCGGCCCCCCGGGAGGGCCGACGCCACGCCGAGCAGCGACGCGAGCACGGCGACCGCGGCCGCGCCGGCGACCGGACCGGCGGCCCCCGGAATTCCGACGAGAAGGATCGCCGCGACCCAGGCCCCGGCAGCCGGCAGGGCGAGGCGCAGATCGGTCGCCGTCACACCGTCACCTGGTCGCGGAAGCCCGCGAGGGTCTTCTCGCCGATGCCCGAGACCGCGAGCAGTTCGTCGACCGCGCGGAACGGCCCGTTCTGCTCGCGCCAGGCGATGATCCGCGCGGCGAGGGCGGGCCCGACGCCGGGCAGCGTCTCGAGCGTCGCGGCATCCGCCGCGTTGAGGTCGACGAGTCCGCCGGCAGCGCTAGGTGGCCCCGCACCGCCCGAGCCTGCAGCGCCGCCCGGCGCCGCACCTCCCGGACCGGCCGCGCCCGCGGGCCCGCCGGGAACGACCTCCCCCGTCGCGGGCACGTACAGCTGCTCTCCGTCGACGAGCGCGCGGGCGAGGTTGACGCCCCCGAGGTCCGCGGTCTCCAGGGCGCCGCCGGCCTCTGCGATGGCGTCCATGACGCGGTCGCCCGGTCGCACCTCGACGATGCCGGGCTCACGCACCGAGCCGAGCACGTGGACGATGACGGCGGCCTCGGAGGGCCGGGGGGCTCCCTCGCCGACGCCAACGTCGACCGAGGAGGAGGACGATGATGAGGAGGACGGCGCCGCGGACGGCACCCCGCCGACGACGCTCGTCGAGCCTCCTGGCACCACGAGCGCTCCGATGACCGCCGCGGCCACGCCGAGGAGGGCGAGCACGATCGCGGCCCCGACCGCGGCGCGCAGGCGCGGACTGCGCCGCGGCGGGCCCGCGCCGAGGTCGTCAGGCGCTTCCGGATCTCCGCTCACGCGGGAAGGCTAGGCACCCTCCCGACGGCGCGGCACCGGATCCGGCGATCCGGGGGACGGATCAGCCCCGGGTCGCGATGTTGACGACGCGCGGGGCGCGGACGATGACCTTGACGATCTCGCGGTCGCCGATCGAGCGGATGACCGCCTCCGACCCGCGAGCGAGCGCCTCGAGCTCGTCGCCGCCGATGTGGGGGGAGACCTCCAGACGGTCGCGCACCTTGCCGTCGACCTGGACGACGGCGGTGACCGAGTCCTCCACGAGCAGCAGCGGGTCGGGCTTGCGCCAGCCGGCGAAGGCGACGAGCCCGTCGCGCGAGGTCGTCGAGCCGCCACCACTGCCGTCGGCCGCCGGAGCGACGCCGTGGCCGAGCCGCGCCCACATGTCCTCCGCCGTGTACGGCGCGAAGAGCGAGAGCGCGATCGCGACGGCCTCGACGGCCTCGCGCACGGCGGGGTCGCCCGCTCCGGGGCCCGAGTCGACGGCCTTGCGGATGGCGTTGACGAGCTCCATCGTGCGCGCGACGGCGACGTTGAACTTGAACGCCTCGACGAGCGGCGGCACTTCGGCGAGGAAGCGGTGCGTCAGGCGGCGCAGAGCCACGTCTCCCTGGGCGAAGTCGACTCCGACGGGCGACGTGACCTCGCCGGCGAGCCGCCAGGCCCGCGCGAGGAACTTCTGAGAGCCCGTGACCGACACGTCGCGCCAGTCGATGTCGTCCTCCGGCGGGCCGGCGAACGCCATCGTGAGGCGCACGGCGTCGACGCCGAAGCTGTCGAGCTCCTCGGTGAAGTAGACGAGGTTGCCCTTCGACTTCGACATCTTGGCGCCGTCGAGGATCACCATGCCCTGGTTCAGCAGCGCGCTGAACGGCTCGGTGAAGCTCACGTAGCCCATGTCGAAGAGCACCTTGGTGATGAAGCGCGCATAGAGCAGGTGGAGGATCGCGTGCTCGACGCCGCCGACGTACTGATCGACGGGCGCCCACTTCTCGGCCTCGCGCGGGTGGAAGGCCTGCGTGTCGTCGGTCGGCGAGAGGAAGCGCAGGAAGTACCACGACGAGTCGACGAAGGTGTCCATCGTGTCGGTGTCGCGGCGCGCGGGGCGGCCGTCGGGCGTGGTCGTCTCGACGAACGAGGCGACGCTGCCGAGCGGCGAGGTGCCCTTGGGCTTCATGTCCATGCCCTCGGCGTCGGGCAGGCGCACCGGCAGGGCGTCCAGCGGGACGGGCACCTCGGTGCCGTCCTCCGTGTACATGATGGGGATGGGCGTGCCCCAGTACCGCTGCCGGCTGATGAGCCAGTCCCGGAGCCGGTAGGTCTTCGCGGCGCGACCGGTTCCGCGCTCCTCGAGCAGCTCGATCGCGCGCCGGATGGCGTTCGACTTCGACAGCCCGTCGAGGGGACCGGAGTTGATCATGCGGCCGTCGCCCGTGAGCGCCTCGCCCGTGACCGACGGGTCGAGCTCGGGGATGTCGCCGGACTCCATCATCTCCGGCGTGATGACGGGGATGGCGCCCGTGACGGGCGCGAGGGTGTCGACGACCACGCGCACGGGCAGGTCGAACTGCCGCGCGAAGTCGAGGTCGCGCTGATCGTGCGCGGGTACGCCCATGACGGCTCCGTGGCCGTAGTCGGCGAGCACGTAGTCGGCCGTCCACACGGGGATCCGCTCGCCGCTCACGGGGTTGACCGCCCAGCGGTCGAGGAAGATGCCGGTCTTCTCGCGCGAGGTGTCCTGCCGGTCGATCTCCGATTTCTTCTGCACCTGCTCCAGGTAGTCCTGGAAGCGCATGCGCACCTCGGGGCTCGATCCGGCGGCGAGCTCGGCGGCGAGGTCGCTGTCGGGGGCGACGACCATGAAGGTCGCGCCGAAGAGCGTGTCGGGGCGCGTCGTGAAGACCGTGACGGGGCTGTGGTGGCCCTCGATGACGAAGTCGACGTCGGCGCCGACCGAGCGGCCGATCCAGTTGCGCTGCATCGTCAGGACCTTCGAGGGCCAGGAGCCCTCGAGCTGGTTCAGGTCATCGAGCAGGCGGTCGGCGTAGTCGGTGATCGCGAAGTACCACTGCGTGAGCTTCTTCTTCACCACGACGGCGCCCGAGCGCTCGGAGGTCCCGTCGGGCAGCACCTGCTCGTTGGCGAGGACCGTCTGGTCGACCGGGTCCCAATTGACCCAGCTGTCCTTGCGGTAGGCGAGCCCCTTCTCGTACATCTTCAGGAACAGCCACTGGTTCCAGCGGTAGTACTCGGGGTCGGAGGTGTGCAGCACGCGCGTCCAGTCGAACGACGCGGCGTACCTCTTCATGGAGGCCCTCTGCTGGGCGATGTTGTCGTACGTCCAGCCGCGCGGGTCGACGCCGCGCTTGATGGCGGCGTTCTCGGCGGGGAGCCCGAAGCTGTCCCACCCGATGGGGTGCAGCACCTGGAAGCCCTGCTGGCGCCAGTACCGCGCGACGACGTCGCCGAGCGCGTAGACCTCCGCATGGCCCATGTGCAGGTCGCCCGAGGGATACGGGAACATGTCGAGCACGTACTTCCGCGGCCGGGCGTCGGTCGGGTCGTCGACCGAGAAGGGCTCGAGGTCGTCCCAGATCGGGGTCCAGTGCGCCTCGATGCGCCGGAAGTCGTAGTCGTTCTCGGCGCGGTCGTCAGGGGTGCGGTCGGCGGCGGCTCGGGCGTCGTTCGGGCGGTTCTCGGTCACTCGTCCGAGCTTACTGGGGGCCGACGGGGAACTCGGGCGGGGCATCCGCCTCATCGCGCACGCCGAGGGCGCGCTCGAGAGACCGGGCCTTCAGGCGCATCTCGGCGACCTCCGCCTCGGGGTCGCTCAGCGCGGTGATGCCGCCGCCCGCGCCGAGCGTCGCGACCCCGTCGGCGATGAGGATGCTGCGGATCACCATCGCGAGGTCGGCCGCGCCGTCGGCGGCGAGGTAGCCGAACGCGCCGGAGTAGACGCCGCGCGGCGCCCCCTCCCAGCTCGCGAGGAGCTCGATCGCGCGCCGCTTCGGGGCTCCCGTCATCGAGCCGGCGGGGAAGCACGCGGCGACGGCGTCGAGCGCGTCGAGCCCTGCGCGCAGCCGCCCCTCGACCGTCGAGACGAGCTGGTGCACCTGGGCGTACGACTCGACCTCCAGGAGCCCGGTCACGACGACGGAGCCGAGCTCGCTCACGCGCGAGAGATCGTTGCGCATGAGGTCGACGATCATGAGGTTCTCAGCGCGCTCCTTCTCGCTCGCCTCGAGCTCGGCGACGAGCGCGGCGTCGGCGGCGAGGTCGGAGCCGCGCGGGCGAGTGCCCTTGATGGGGCGCGTGCGGGCGCGCAGCCCGCCGCCCGCATCGAGCTCGACGCGCAGGAAGGTCTCGGGGCTCGCGCTCACGAGCGTCGCCGCGCCGATGCGCAGCAGGGCGCCGTGATGCGCGGGGCTCGCCCGGCGCACGCGCCGGTAGAGCTCGATCGCGTCACCCGGGTCGTCGACCGTCGCGCCCGAGGTGAGGCACAGCTGGTACGCCTCCCCCTCGCGGATCGCCTCCTGGCACCGACGCACGAGCTCCGCGTAGTGCGCGTCGTCGTGGCGCCAGCGGGCGGCGCGCGGCGGCGGGTCCGAGACGGGCGGGGCGGATGCCCGGCGCGCGTCATCGACGAGCGCGACCATGCGCTGCCGCCACACTTCGAGCTCGCCGCTCCAGCCCTCGCCGTCGGCGTCGAGCGCCACGAGCTCGAGCGACTCCGCAGCGTGGTCGATCACGAGGCCGCGATCGACGGCCAGCCACGATGCCCGGTGGGCGGGCGGCGTCGCGGGGGCGGGCATCCCCATCGTCTCGTCGCGGAGCTCGTACCCGAACCAGCCGACCAGGCCGAGCGGCGGGGCCGGGGCGGCGGGCGCCGCGGGCGCAGGCGCGGGCTCGAGCGCGCTCGCGCGGTCCGCGCCGCGCATCGTGGCGAGGGTCGCGCGCAGCTGCGGGAGGACGGCAGCATCGGCGTCGAGCACGACGCGCTCCCCGTCGGCGGAGAGGAAGGAGCGGCCGGTGCGGGCTCCGACGCCGGAGTCGAGCCAGACGAGGTCGGCGGCGGGGTCGTCCGCGACGAGGGCGAGCAGAATGCGCTCGGCGAGCTCGGACGCAGTCGCCGTGCCGGTCGCGGGCGCGAGTCGGTGCCGCAGGAGCCCGTGACGCATACGCTGATCCTATGAGCGCGAGCGCGGAGCACCCCGAGGAGGGGCTCCGACACTGGCGCGGGGGCGCGGCGCCGGACGACGTCTGGACAGCCGTCGACTGGTGCGACGTGCACGCGGGGCCCCTGCTCGCGGCCGACTCCTGGCGCGTCGTCGACGGTCGCGTGCGCGGGGTCGACCGGCACCGCGCCCGCTTCCTCGCCGCGATCGCGCCGTTCCGCTCCGACGGCGGGGCGTTCTTCGACGAGGTCGTCGCCGCGCTGCCCCGGACGGGCGACTGGTTCCCCCGCGTGGAGCTCCGCGCCCGCGGCATCCCCGCCCCGACCGCGCCGACCGTCCCCGCCCTCGGCGCCGCGACCGGGCTGAGCCTGCGTCTGCGCCCCACGCCGCCCACCGCGGAGGAGGTCGTCGTCGCGACCGCTCCCCACGATCCGCGCACGCGGCCGCGGGTCAAGGGCCCCGATCTCGACGCCCTCCAGCGACTTCGCACCGCAGTGCAGCCGCTCGGCGCGGGCGAGGCGGTCATCCTCTCGCCGGAGGGCCTGATCGTCGAGGGCGCCTACTCGGGCCTCGTGTGGGTGCGGCCCGACGGCGCTCTCGTGCACCCGAGCGCGAGGCTCGAGAGGATCCCGAGCGTGACCGCGGGCATCCTTCTCGCGGCGGCCGCGGCCGACGGCGCCGTCATCGAGGCGACGGATGCCCGCCCGCACGATCTGGACGGCTGCGAGCTGTGGGTGCTCAGCGCGCTGCACGGTCTCCGGGTCGCGACCTCGTGGGTCGATGGTCCGGCGCTCGTGCGCGTGCCGGGGCGCGCCGAGCGGGCACGACGCCGGCTCGATGACGCGGCGACCCCGCTGCCCGGGCCGCCGTCGGCGACTCCGTCACCCGGTGCCCCCCGACAGGGGTACACCCACTCTGGGGGCTGACGGACCCTCCCTTTCCGAGCCGACCGACCCATACACTGAACCCAGCCGGCCTCGGGGTCCGGCCTGATGAGGGGGCAGAACGGTGTCGGAGGACGAATACGGGCGGGTGCCTGCGGGGTGGTACCCCGACCCGCTCGGTCTGCCGCAGCTGCGGTGGTGGGACAACCACGCCTGGACCGAGCACGTCTCCGATGCCCGCCAGCCCATGGTCGCCCAGCCCGCGCCCACGACCTTCGCCGACGATGACGAGCTGCCCACGCGCCGCGCGCGCCGCAGCGCCGAGTCGGCAACCGATGCCGGCGAGACCATCGACGACCGCCCGCTCGCGCACGTTCTCAAGGCACTTCCCGCGCCGACGACCGTCTCGATGCCCGCTCTCGTCGAGCCCGACATCGCCGCCCCGTCCTTCGCGCCCGAGCCCGTCGTCGAGCCCGTCGTCGAGCCGCTCATCGCGCCCGAGCCCGAGTTCTCGAGCCCGCAGTCGTTCACCGCCGCGCCCGCCTTCGGCGCTGACCCGTTCGCGGCCGACCCCTTCGCCGCCTCCGAGCCCGCCCCGTTCACGCCGCAGGCCACCACGACCCCGCCGCCCTTCGCCACCGAGCAGACGGCCGCGCCGCAGCCGGCCGCGCAGTCGGCGCAGCAGGCGCCTCAGCAGTCCGCCCCTCGCACCGAGGCCCCGCGTCCGGCTGCGAACCCCGGCTTCGACATCCCCACGAGCGAGTCCGCGATGCGCGACGCGCAGTGGATCCCGATGCAGGAGCCCCGCGAGCAGCAGCCCGCGAACGCGCCCGGCCCCGTGTCGGCCGCGAGCGCCGTCAATCACTCCTCGCCCGGCTCCGTGCCCGGCGCCCCCTCGCACGGCGGGTGGCAGCCCTACGGCGGCGACCCGCGCTCGGCGCAGTCGGCCGGCCACTACTCGGCCGCCCAGACCTCCGCCCCCCACCCGCAGGAGCAGTGGGGTGGGAGCCCGTACTACGCCCAGCACGCGCTCTTCCAGGATTCCGCGCCGCAGCATCCCTCGGCCGCCCGCTACGGCTCCGCGCCCGGCACCGGCAGCGCCGCCGGCTGGGGCTCCGTTCCGGGCGCTCCGCAGTACGTGCCGTACGTCGCCGAGTCGCCCGTCGCCGCCATGCGGCGCGGAGGGATGATGCCCGGTGCCGCCGGACCCGTCCCGCACGTGCACACCGGTGCCGCCTGGGCGATCGCGCTGCTGCCGATGGTGCAGCTGCTGCTGAGCCTGCTCGTCGTGGCCGCGTTCACGAGCGGACTCGACCTGCCGATCATCACGGCGATCTGGCTCGCGCCGATCCCCGTCGTCATCGCGCTCGCGTACTTCGACCAGCGGTCGCTGAAGCGGCGCGGCATCGACCGCCCCGCCGGCTGGTGGTGGTCGATCATCGGAGCGCCCGTCTACCTGATCATGCGCGCCGTCAGTCTCGCTCGCTACTCGGGCGCCGGCTTCGCGCCCGCCGCCGTCTTCCTCCTCCTCGTGGGTCTGCAGGTCGGCGCGATCGTCGCGGTTCCCGGCCTGCTGATCTCGGCCGTGCCGCAGCTGTTCGCCGACGAAGCGTCGAACTCGATCGAGCTGAACGCCCGCAGCATCGGCACCGCCGCCGAGGTCACCTGCTCGGGCACCCCGCCGCTCTTCATCGGCCAGCAGTACCGCTGCCCCGCGGTCAACGCCGATGGGACGACCTTCGTGGTCACCGTCAGCCTCCAGCGCGCCAACGGCTGGATCACCTGGCAGGTCGACGACTGGGGCGTGTACAGCCTCACCGAGTGATGAGACCGGGCCGCGTCACGCTGCAGACGCATCCGAGGCCCACCGCAACACCGCAGCACAGCACGGCACAACCGAATATCTGCAGCACACGTCGCGTGGGACCCGAAACGTCGCGACAGCGCCTCGCACACCCGTGCGAGGACGGGTTCCACACCGGTCGGGGGACCGGTACGACACCTGGGGGAAGTCATGAGCATCACCGCACCGTCCCGCGTACCCGCGGGCTGGTACCCGGATCCGCTGAGCCGAACCGGCTCCGAGCGTCGCTGGTGGGACGGCGACAAGTGGACCGAGTACACCGCGCCCGTCGCCGTTCTCAGCGAGGTCGTCGAGACCGTCGTGCAGTCGTCGACCGGCCCGGTCATGATCCACGGCTCAGCCGCGACGCCCACGGCGCGCGAGTCGGCGCGGATCGCCGAGTCCATGCCGCTGCACACGATCGTCACGGCCTCGAGCCCGACGTGGGACGAGCTGCCCCGCGTCTCCGCCGCGACGGTGTTCTCGCCCGACATCGTGCTCTCCGACGTGGTGCCCGCCGAGTTCCAGGACGCCTACGTCGCCCCGGTCGCCCGCCCGCGCATGGCCGACACGTTCGCCTCGCGCGTCAACACGAGCGCGGTGTGGCTCTTCGCGCTCCTGCCGATCATGCACGCGGCCTCGCTGTACTACGCGATCACGGGCCTCCCCGAGGCGGCCCCGCTGTCGAGCGTGCTCATGCTGCTGGCGCTGCCCTTCGTGCTCTACGCGGCGCTCGCTGCGCGCGACGCCCGGGCGCTCGGCGACGACGGCCACCTGTCGACGGCGCCGTGGGGTCTCGCGCTCATCGCTCCCCCGGTGTACCTCGCCGTGCGCGGCGTCCAGGTCTCGCGCGCGACGGGGTCCGCTCCGTGGCCGCTGTTCTCCTGGGTGCTCGTGCAGGCCGCGGTCGTCGGCGCCTGGTGGTTCGTCTCGCCCGAGACGCTCGCCGCCCTGCCGAACCTCATCACCGTGCCGAGCCTGCTCGGCTGAGGCCCCGGGCGCGGCGTCCCCCCGACGCGCCCGGCCACTCCCCGAAGAACGCGCAGGCGCGCGTCCCCCCGACGCGCCCGGCGCATCCCCCGCTTCGAGCTCACCCCTCGAGCCGTCCTAGGCTCGAGGGGTGAGTCGTTCCTCCTGGCCCTCCCGGCATGAGCGCCGGCGCGGCGCGAGCCTCGAGGTGCTGCGCGCGGAGGCTCACGACGAGCTGCAGACCGTCGTGATGGAGCGCCTGCGCGACGGCGAGGACCCGTGGGACTTCATGGACGAGCTCCCGACCGTCGACGAGCTCGTGGTGTGGATGCTCCGCGCCGAGCTCATCCGCGAGGACGACGAGCGCCGCCCGAGCGCCGCTCGCGACTACCGCATGCTGCGCCAGATCGCCCTCGACCACCCGCCGCTCACGCGCACCGTGTGGTCGATGATCGGACGGCTCGAGGCCGAGGCCGGTTAGCGCCCCGGCAGGGCGCTCGAGCGCGCGCCCGGGCTACAGCCGATTCAGCCCCTCGACCCGCACGACCGCGACGCCCTGCTCGGCGCTGGCTGCGAGGTCGACGACCGCGTCGATGCCCCAGTCGTGGTCGCCGGCCGGGTCGTCGATGACCTGACGGACGCGCCATGTGCCGGGGGCATCCGTCGGGGTCTCATCGATTCTGATGAGGGATGCGGTGCGCGCGTTCCCCGCGGTGCCGATGCTCTCGTGGTCGGCGTAATAGGCGTCGAGCGCGTCGGGCCACGCCGCCTGCGGGTCGAGCGCCTCGAGCTCGTCGTCGCGCTGCAGGGCTGCGAGCTGCACCCGCCGGAAGAGCTCGTTGCGCACGAGCACCAGGAACGCGCGGCGGTTGGTGAGCACCGACGGCGGCGCGGGCGGGATGACCGGCTCATCGCCCTCGGGCTGCGGGTTCGACAGCGCCTCCCACTCGTCGAGCAGGCTCGAGTCGACCTGGCGCACGAGCTCGCCGAGCCAGGCGATGATGTCGCGCAGCTCCTCGGTCTTCGCCTCGTCGGGCACCGTCTGCCTGATGGCGCGGTCGGCGTCGGAGAGGTAGCGCAGCAGCAGGCCCTCGCTTCGCGCGATGCCGTAGAAGGAGACGTACTCGCTGAACGTCATCGCGCGCTCGAACATGTCGCGCACGACGCTCTTGGGCTTGAGCTCGACGTCGCGGATCCACGGCTGGCTCGCCGCGAACGTCTCGAACGCCTCGCGCAGCAGCTCGCCGAGGGGCTGCGGGTGCTCGACCTCGTCGAGCAGCTCCATGCGCTGCTCGTACTCGATGCCGTCGGCCTTCATGCCCGCGACGGCCTCGCCGCGCGCCTTGAACTGCTGCTGGCTGAGCACCGGGCGCGGGTTCTCGAGCGTGGACTCGATGACGCTCACGACGTCGAGCGCGTAGTGGCCCGTGCCGATGCCGCCCGTGTGCGAGCCCGTCGCGTCACGGCCCGCCGCCTGCGTCTCGGCGGGGTCGAGCAGCTCGATGACGGCGAGCGCGAACGGGCTGAGCGGCTGGTTGAGAGCGAAGTTGGGCTGCAGGTCGACCGTGAGGCGGATGCGCGGCTCGCGCTCTCTGCCTTCGGCACCGTCGGCGCCGTCGCGGTCGATCACCACGACGCCGGCGCGCACGAGGGTCTTCGCGATGCCGAGGGCGCGCTTCACGAGCTCGCGCTGCCGGTGCGGCGGCTCGTGGTTGTCGGTGAGCAGCGCACGGGCGCTGCCGAGGACGTCTCCCCCGCGCGCGATCAGGTTGATGAGCATCGCCGCGCTCACCTGCATGCGGCTCTCGAGCGGTTCGGGCGCGCCGCCGACGAGGCGCTCGAAGCTCGTCTCGCTCCACGTCACGAAGCCGGCGGGCGCCGACTTCCGGACGATCTTCTTCCTCTTCTTCGGGTCGTCGCCCGCCTTGGTCGTGGCGAGGTGGTTCTCGATCTCGTGGTCGGGCGCCTGCACGACGACGAGCCCCGAGGTGTCGTAGCCCGCCCGCCCGGCGCGGCCCGCGATCTGGTGGAACTCGCGCGCGCTCAGCTGCCGCGTCTTCACGCCGTCGTACTTGCTGAGCGCGGTGATGAGCACCGTGCGGATGGGCACGTTGATGCCGACCCCGAGCGTGTCGGTGCCGCAGATGACGCGCAGCAGCCCGCGCTGGGCGAGCACCTCGACGAGGCGGCGGTACTTCGGCAGCATGCCGGCGTGGTGCACGCCGATGCCCGCGCGCACGAGTCGGCTGAGCGTCGAGCCGAAGCCCGTCGAGAATCGGAAGTCGCCGATCGCGGCAGCGATCTCGTCGCGCTGCTCCCGACTGACGATGCGGATGCTCGACAGGGCCTGCGCGCGCTCCATCGCCGCGGCCTGGCTGAAGTGGACGACGTAGACCGGCGCCTGCCTCTCGTCGAGCAACCGCTCGACGGTCTCGTGCACGGGAGTGCGCACGTATTCGAAGCTCAGCGGGATGGGCCGCTCGGTGTGCGTGACCTCGCTCACAGGGCGCTCCGTGCGGCGGTGCAGGTCGTCGGCGATCGCGCTCATGTCGCCGAGCGTCGCGCTCATGAGGAGGAACTGCGCGCCCGTGAGCGTGAGCAGCGGCACCTGCCACGCCCACCCTCGCTCGGGCTCGGCGTAGTAGTGGAACTCGTCCATGACGACGAGCCCGGCCTCGAGGTCGGCGCCCTGGCGCAGCGTCAGGTTCGCGACGATCTCGGCGGTGCAGCAGATGATCGGGGCGTCGCCGTTGACGGCCGAGTCGCCCGTGACCATGCCGACGTTCTCGGCGCCGAAGATCTCGACGAGCTGGAAGAACTTCTCGCTCACGAGCGCCTTGATCGGCGCGGTGTAGTACGACCTCTGCCCCTGCGCGAGCGCGATCGCGTGGGCGGCGACGGCGACGAGGCTCTTGCCCGACCCGGTGGGGGTGGCGAGGATGACGTGGGCTCCGGCGACGAGCTCGAAGATCGCCTCCTCCTGCGCCTCGTAGAGCGGTCGCCCGCCCGCGGCCGACCATGCGGCGATCGCGTCGAACGCGGCGCCCGCCTCGAAGGGCCGGGGCATCGCATCCATGAGGGAGGTCATCGCCCCCAGTCTGTCAGCCGCGCCCTGCCGACCCGGTCAGTACAGGAAGATCGGGAGCGCCGCCGGGTCGTGCGCGTGCACGATCACGAGGAACACGACGAGGTCGAACAGCAGGTGCACGATGAGGACGAACGTGAGGCTCCTCGTGCGGTGGAAGAGCATCCCCTGCACGAGCGCGAACGGGATCGTCAGGAGCGGGCCCCACGCCTGGTAGCCGAGCTCCCACAGGAAGCTCACGAAGATGATCGCCTGCAGGATGTTCGCCAGCCACGGCCGGAAGTGGCGCAGCAGCAGGGCGTAGCAGGTGCAGATGAAGAACAGCTCGTCCCAGGTGCCGACGGCGTTGACGCCGACGAAGAGCCGGCCGATCTCGCTCGGCGTCTCGACGTCGGGCCAGTTCCGGTAGACGCCGGAGGTGAGGAAGTAGAACGGCAGGATGAGCCAGCCGAGCGCCGGGGTCGCGACGAGGTAGACCCTCTCGCCGCGCGTCCACCTCCGGCCGCTGCGCCAGGGGAAGCGGATGGCCCTCCGCCGGTACACGAAGCGGTCGACGAGGAACGGCACGAGCACCGCCGCCGTGAACACCGTGCCGAGCAGGACGATGTTGAGCCAGCTGATGTCGGCCTCGACGCTCACGAGGCTCACGATCGTGATGCCGATGCCGATGAGCAGCAGGTCGCGGAAGAGCACGCGGTCGACGAGGAGCGCGGCGACGAGCGACACGACGAGCACGGCGTAGCCGAGCGGACGGAACGGCGCGTCGAAGAAGCCGTAGAGGACGACGGCGGAGATCGCCACGCCGAGGGCGGGCGGCAGCTTCGCGCTCAGCACCCCGCTCGGCGGGTCGAGGTCGACGGCGGCGGCGACGGGGGCGGGCATGGCTCCATCCTCCCCCACCGCGCCCGCCCGTAGGGCGCTCCGCGGCCGGATGTCTACCCCCTTCCCCGAGAGCCTCCTGAGGGGTTGAGTGGGGGCGTTCCCCCGAGATGTAAGGAGACCGCTATGAGCGAGCACGACATCCATCAGGACGACACCACGATGGGCCAGAACCCGGGTGCCGAGGGCGACTTCGGTGCCGGGCAGGGCCACGAGGGCCAGTCAGCCGACGTCGCGACCGGGCATCCGACCGGCACCGACCAGCCCCGCGCCGACGAGGTGATCCACGACGACATGGACGCCGCCGGCGAGGACGAGCCCATCCCGGGCATCGACGACTCCGCGCAGGCGGGCCTGCTGACCACGCCCAACGATTACGACGAGGGCCAGACGCTCACCGGCCAGGCCGACGACGGCGTCGAGAACAACTTCGACGAGGGACAGGCGGGCGGCGGCGTTCCCGGCAACCAGCCCGGCCACGACGGCCACGGCGGAGCGCACTCATGACCCACCACGGCGACGAGTCGCAGCACCACGACGACCAGCACCTCTCGCCGAGCCCCGACGAGCCCGTCGGCGTTCCCGGCGACCAGGTCACGAGCGGCGGCGGAGTCTCCGCCGACCCGCTCGACGGGCAGAACGCGACCGGCGGCTACGGCGACGAGTCCACGGGGCTCTCCGACCAGGCCGACGACGCGGACGAGCGCAGCGGCGGGACCACCGACCGCTGAGCAGGCGATCGCCGGCCGCGGTGCGCGACTCGGAGGGCGGTGCATCCTCCGGCGCGAACATCTGTGACGGATGCGCGGCCGGCGATCAACGAACCGGCTCGGCGGAGGCTGGAGCCCCACCGGGTCGATGAGCCGCGACGACATCAGGGCTGACAGCGTTGCGGCTGCGGGCGCCCCTCCCTCCGATCAGGGGGGCGCCCGCGTCCTACTCCCCCGATCGTCCGCCCCCTGACCGCTCCCACGATCCAGAAGAAGGCGCATGACATGGATGCTCAGACCGACCGCCACGGAAGCGACGACCCCGTCGCCCACGACATCGAGAGCCGCAACCCCGACTCCGGCGACATCGTCGCCGGCGAGCAGGTGCTCGACGAGGGGCACGTCGCTCCCGACCAGGACGAGCGGGGGCCGAACGAGGGCTCGGCGTCGGCGGCTGCCGGCGGTCCGATCGAGGGCTCACCGGAGGGCGAGCCCGAGTCGCTCGAGGAGCGCCGCGACGGCGCCGACGAGCGCACCGACGCCGCCGCTCCCCCGAAGCAGGAGCAGCCCGGCTAGTACGCGCCGCCCGCCGCCGTGTCCCCCGCTTACGGGGGTATGACCGGCGTTTTCCCCGACCTAGACTCGCCTGAAGCTGTGCTGCGTGCACAGGTGATTCCGGGGGGAACACGATGACTGAGTCGATGACGGGGAGCGCACTGCCGCCCGCGGGGTGGTACCCCGACGCCGGGGGGCCCGGATTCGCTCGCTGGTGGGACGGCAGTGCGTGGACCGAGCACGTCCAGGCCCTCGGCCCCGCTCATGCCGAGCCGCTCGCTCAGGACATGTCGCGCCCCGTCACTCCCGTCTCGCTCGGTCAGCCCGGCCCGATCGGCGTCGGCATGGACCCGGTCGACATCGTGCAGCGCCTCCAGGATGCGGGCGAGCCCGCCCCCGTCTCCCCCGTCGACTTCGTCACGGGGCAGCACTCGACCTCGGCCTTCCTCGACGGGGGCTCCAGCGGTTCCGGCCCCTCCGGCTCCGGCGGCGGCGCGGCGCCGTCGAGCTCCGGCGGCGGTGAGCTCGTGCTGAGCCGCCGCCAGCGCCGCGAGCTCGAGGCCTCCGGCACCGTGCTCGTCGAGCCGGCCACCGCCGCGCCCGAGGCGACCACGACGACCGTCGCACCCGAAGCGACCGTCGCCGAACGTCTCGCCGAGGCCGGAACGGCCGCGGCCGCCGCGCCCCGCGCCTCCGTCGTCCCGCCCTCTCCGGCACCCACCATCCCGCCGCCCGGTGCGGAGGCGCCGGTCGCCCCGGCCCACGAGGTCGTGCCCGCGGCCGAGGCCGCCCCCGTCGCCGACGTGACGCCCGAGCCCACCGCGTCCGCCGCGCCGACCCCGGAGGAGATCGCCGCAGCGATCGCCGCGCGCCCGCGCGGAGCGCGTGCCACGGCGCGCGCCGCGACCGCCGCCGCCGCGACCGCGCCCGGGGTCGACCCGCTCATCGCCGCCGCCGTCGCGGCGCAGCCCCCGGTCGTGGTGACGACGCCGTCGAGCGCCTTCGGAACGTCCACCGCGCAGACCTCGCTCGCGGGCGACCCGGCCGACGCCGCGCCGCACGGCGTGCCCGTCGACTACCCGATGTCGGCGACCGTGCTCCAGGTCGAGCTCTCCGTCTCCATCCCCTCCGCGCCCACCGTCGCCCCCGAGTTCGAGGCGCTCGCGCCGTCGGCGCCGGGCGCGGGCGGGCTCGTCGAGCCGGCCCGCTCACCGCTGGCCGGGCTCACCGGGCCGCAGCGCATCGCGCCGCAGGCCGCGCGCGCGACCGCGACCGCGCATCCGTCGCTCGCCGCGCCGGGCGGGCCTGTCGCAGCACCCGTCGCCGCAGCGCCCGCGGCTCCCGCACCCGTCTCGGCCGCCACGACCGCCGGCGCGACCGGCTTCGACTCGCTGCTCGCGATGGCCCCGCCGCCCGAGCCCGGAACCGCCGCGGCTCCGGTCACGGCCGGTGCAGCCCGCGTCGCCCCGCCGTTCGCCCAGGCTGAGGCCGACGCGTCCGCTCCGGCGCGCGGCCGCTCGTTCGCGCAGCCCGCCTCGGGCGAGCCGGGCTCGGCCGACTTCGGGGCGATGGGCCGCGGCTGGCCCGGATCGGTCGCGACGCCGCCGCAGCGCGCGGGGCGCGCATCGACGGGCGCCGCGTGGATGCTCGCGCTCTCGCCGCTCGTCGGCCTCATCGTCACCGCGCTCGTGCTCGCCGACCGGATCGCACTCGCGGTGCCCGCCCTCGCCCCGGTGCTCACGCCGGTCGGCGGTGCGATCGCCGGCGCTCTTGCTCTGCTGCCCGCGGCCGTCGCCCCGTTCGCGCCGCTCCTGCTCGGCGTCGTCGCCATCGTGCTGACGGTCCTGCTCGCGGCGCTCGACGCGCGCGCGCTCGCGAGCTCCGGTCACGCGAATCGTCCGTCCGCCGTCTGGGCGCTGCTCGGCCCGCTCGTCTACCTCGGCGTGCGGGCGATCGTGCTGCGCCGCGCGCCAGGCGGTCAGGCTCCGGCGTGGGTGAATCTCGCTCTCTCGATCGTCGCCGGCGCCGCGACCGCCGCTGCCGTCGTGCTGCTGCCCTCGGTCGCGACGGGCGAGCAGCTGCGGATGGTCGAGTCGCTCATCGCGCAGGATCTCGCGACGCAGGGCGTGACGGCGACGGTCGCCTGCCCCGACGGCATCCTGTTCGGGCTCGGTCAGACCTTCACGTGCGAGGCGCGCGACGACCTCGGCGTCGTGGGACTGTCGACCGTGACGGTCACCGGCCCCTCCTCGGTGGAGTGGACGACGCAGCTCGCGGCGGCCCCCGCCGAGTAGGTCGAGGCCCCCGGGCCGCTGCGGCCCGAGCGGATCAGTGCCGCGGCTCGGTGCCGCGGATCAGTGCCGCGGCTCGGCCGCCCAGCGCGCGACCTCGTCGAGCACGAGCGGGTGCTCCAGCACGCGGAAGTGGCCGACGAGCGGCAGCTGCACGTTCGTCGCGCCCTCCAGGCGGCTCGAGCCGGGGATGTACTGGTCGAAGGCGCTGAAGATCGACACGATGCGCCCGTTGACCTCGGTCGCCTGCGCGAGCGAGCGGATCACGGGCCGCTCGGGCGCGAACTCGCGCCACGCGGAGATCGCGTAGCGCGCGAGCGGGCTGCCCGGGAAGGGCGTGTTGATCGCGATGAGTCGCGCGATGCGCTCCTCGTGGTCCTCGACCGTCATGAGCTGCTTGCCGATGAGCCCGCCCTTGGAGTGCCCGACGATGACGACGTCGCGCAGGTCGAGCTCCTCGAGGTGCTCGCGCACGAGCGAGGCGGTCTCCTCGATCGGGTTCCGGTTGAGCCCGAGCCGCTGGAGGAAGTGCACGGGGTGCCCCTCGGCGGCGAGGCGGTCGCCGATCGCCTCCAGGTAGTGCCAGGTCTCGAACACCCCGGGGATCAGCAGGACGGGCGCGGCGAGCCCCGTGCCCGGGTCGGGCGGCGTGGAGCCGATGCGGATGGATCGCCAGCGGCTGCGCGCGACGAAGCCGTAGTCGCGGATCACCCCACCGGTTCGCTCGAGCATCCTGACAGTCTGGCCCCTCGCTCCGACAGAGGCGCAGGGGCTTGCGCCGCACGGGGCGCACCGGCCTAGGGTCGAGTCATGGACGATGCGCGCGCGACCGGCCCCGGCACTCCCGACGCGATCGTCGTCGGCTCGGGCCCCAACGGTCTCGCCGCGGCGGTGACGCTCGCCCGCGCGGGCCTCGAGGTCATGGTGCTCGAGCGCGCGTCGACGATCGGCGGCGGCGCCCGCAGCGGCGCACTGACCATCCCCGGCTTCACGCACGACCTCGGCTCGGCGGTGCATCCGCTCGCGCTGTCGTCGGGCTTCTTCCGGCGATTCGAGCTCGCCAAGCGCATCCGGATGCTCGTCCCGGAGATCTCGTACGGGCATCCCCTCGACGGCGGAGGGGCGGGGCTCGCCTACCGCGACCTCGAGCGCACGGCCGAGGCGCTCGGCGCCGACGGCCCGGCGTGGCGCCAGCTGTTCGGCCCGCTCGTGGAGAACGCGCACCACATCGCGCAGCTCACCGGCTCGCCGCTGCTCCAGCTGCCGCGCCACCCGCTCACGACGCTGCGGTTCGGGCTGCGCGCAATCGAGCAGGGCCTGCCGTCGTGGAACCTGCGCTTCTCGGAGGACGTGGGCCCGGCGATGCTGTCGGGGCTCGCGGCCCACTCGATCCAGCCGATGCCGAGCCTCCCGACCGCGGGTGCCGCCCTCGCGCTCGGCACGACGGCGCACGCGCGCGGCTGGCCGATCCCGGCGGGCGGGTCGCAGGCGATCACGGATGCCCTCGCCGACGATCTGCGCGCCCACGGCGGGTCGATCGTCACGGGTGCGGAGGTCGGCGACATCCGCGAGCTGCCCGCCGCGCGCGCCGTGCTGTTCGACACGAGCCCGCGCGCGCTCTCGCGCATCGTCGGCGAGCGTCTGCCCGCGCGGTACCGCGACCGGCTCGAGGGCTACGAGTACGGCAACGGCGTCGCGAAGGTCGACTTCGCGCTCAGCGGCCCGGTGCCGTGGACGAACGAGGAGCTGCGCACGACCCCGACCCTGCACGTCGGGGGCTCGCGCGAGGAGATCGCCGCGGGCGAGGCGGAGGTCGCCGCAGGCGGGCACCCGGAGAGCCCGTACGTGCTCGTCGCGCAGCCGAGCGTCATCGACCCGAGCCGGGCGCCCGAGGGCCAGCACACTCTGTGGGCGTACACGCACGTGCCGCACGGGTCGACGGTCGATCGCGAGGAGGCGATCATCGCCCAGATCGAGCGGTTCGCGCCGGGCTTCCGGGAGCTGATCCGGGCATCCTCGAGCCGGACGGCGGCGCAGATGCAGCAGCAGAACGCGAACTACCTCGGCGGCGACATCGCGGTCGGCGAGCCGACGTTCGCGCAGCTCGTGGCTCGCCCGGTGCTGTCGACCGATCCGTGGCGCACGCCCGCGAAGGGCGTCTACCTGTGCTCGTCGGCGACGCCGCCCGGGCCGGGGGTGCACGGTCTCGCGGGCTACTACGCGGCGCGGTCGGCGCTCAAGCACGAGTTCGGCTACAAGATGCACCCGTATCTGGGCACGGGAGACCCGGGTGCGGCGGCGTCGGCGCCGGGAGGTGCGTGATGTCGGTCACCGTTCGTGAGATGCACTGCTCGCCCGAGGCGGTGTTCGGGGTGCTGGCGGATGCCTGGGTGTTCCCGACCTGGGTGGTCGGGGCGTCGCGGATGCGCGACGTCGACGGCGCGTGGCCGGAGGTCGGGTCGAAGCTGCATCACTCGTTCGGGCTGTGGCCGCTCGTGATCGACGACCGCACGGAGATGGTCGAGTGGGATCCCCCGCGGCGCGCGGTGATGCAGCCGGCGGGGTGGCCGCTCGGCGAGGCCCGGGTGGAGATCGACGTGAAGCCGCGCGGCTCGGGGTGCGTGGTGCGGCTGGTCGAGTTCGCGGTTCGCGGCCCGGGGCGGCTGGTGCCGTCTCCGGTGGCGGATGCTCTGCTCTCGGTGCGCAATCGGGAGACCCTGACCCGGCTCGCCCACATCGCGGAGGGCCGCGAGGACAACCACGAGGCGCTCGTGTCGGGTCAGGAGCCGGACGACGTGGACGAGGTGCAGGACCGCTAGTCGGGGGCCTGTCGCTCCGGACGTGACGGGTCTACCGTCAGTGCATGACCGAGGAGCTCGATTACGCGGTGGTGCGGAGGTTCCGCGACTTCGAGGTGCGCCGCTACCCGGAGTTCGCCGTCGTCGAGTGCGTGGAGCGCGGCGACTTCGGCTCGGCGGGCAATCGCGCGTTCGGGCCGCTGTTCCGTTTCATCTCGGGCGACAACAGCGCCGGGAGGAGCATCGCGATGACGGCGCCCGTGCTGCAGCAGTCATCGGAGGCCGGTGAGCACCGGGTGGCGTTCGTGATGCCGGCGGCGATGGATGCGGCGTCCGTTCCCGAGCCGCGGAGCGGTCGTCTGCGTGCGCGCGCGGTCGCTGAGCACGACATGGCGGTTCGCCGATTCAGTGGCTCGTGGAGTGAGCGGCGGATGGCGGAGCAGGCACGTGCGCTGGCGGACGCGATGCGCCGGGAGGGCCTCATGCCGTCGGGCGAGGTCACCTTCGCGCGCTTCGACCCGCCGTGGAAGCCGGGCTTCCTACGCCGCAACGAGGTGATGATCGCGCTGCGGGAGCCCGTGCGCGTGGGGTAGGCCGTGCTCCGTGACGCGGCCTGACGGTCGGGTCAGGCGGCGGGCGACTGCGGGTCGGTTCGCGGCGGATCGGTGTGCGGCGGCGCGGGGCGCTGCGGGGTGATGGGGCCGTAGTAGCCGGTGGCGCCGCCGCGGGGCGGCTGGTTCTGGGCCCAGCGGTGGTAGTCGCGCATGCCGCGGGAGACGCCGACGCGGATGATGCCGTAGAGCAGCAGGAGCGTGATCGCGGTGCTGACGACGGCGAGGATGACGGGCAGGAGCAGGCCGGTCATGAGTCCGAAGTCGGGGCTGTACATGGGGTGATTCTCCGTCGCGTTCGGGGTGCGGGCGCGGAGGCGCGCGGGCTGTCGGGCTCGGTTGGGGGCGGCCTGCGCCTGCCCAGTGCGTCAGCTGCCGGCGTCGAGCACGCGGAGGAAGGCGCTGAGCTCGGCGACGCCGGCAGGGGTGTGCGGCAGGTGGTCGGCGAGGGCGGGCGAGTGGACAAGGTAGGCGGCCCATTGGGCGCGTGAGATGGCGACGTTGAGCCGGTTGCGGTTGAGGAGGAATTCCATGCCGCGGGGCGCGTCGCCGGGGTTGGAGGCGGCGAGGCTGACGATCGCGATCGCGGCTTCCTGGCCCTGGAACTTGTCGACGGTGCCGACGCGCGTCTCGCGGTGCCCGGCGGCGTCGAGGGCGAGGCGCAGGGTGTGCACTTGCGCGTTGTAGGGGGTGACGACGATGACGTCGCGGGCCTCGAGGGGGCGGGTCTGGCCGGCGGGCGTGTCGCGGTCGTCGGGGCTCCACGCGGTGCCGATGAGGCGGTCGATGAGGTCGACGACCGCGGCGGCTTCCTCTGTCGATTCGGTGTCGTTGCCGCTGTGCTCGACGGGGACGGCGTGGAGGCCGGGCGGCACGCCGTCGAGGTGCCGGCGGGAGGCGGCGGGGTGCGCGTGGAGGCGCCCTTCGTACGAGAGGTCGCTGACGACGGCGGCGAGGGCGGGATGCACGCGGCGGGTCTCGGCGAGGAAGTATCCGAGCTCGGGCGGGAGGACGTCGTGGCCGTCGCTGAGGTAGCCGAGCGCTGAGCCGTCGATGGGTTCGGGGTGGGTGCCCTGGCTGACCTGGGGCAGCTGCTGCGGGTCGCCGAGGAGGAGCAGCCGTCGGGCGCTCATGGAGGCGGCGATGGTGGCGGCGAGGGAGTACTGGCCGGCTTCGTCGACGACGAGCAGGTCGAGCTCGCGGCGGCCGACGCGGGCGGGATCGCTGAAGTCCCAGGCCGTCCCGCCGATGACGTAGCCGCCGGTCTGGCCAGCGGCGTAGGCGCCGAGCGACTTGGAGCCGTTGGGGAGCACGGTGTAGCGACGCAGCGCGGTGCTCTCGGCGTGGTCCTCCCCTGTGCGCGCGGCTTTCGCGACCTGCGCGGGCGGGAGCCCGGCGGCGACGACGGTGTCGAGCATGTGCTCGACGGTGGCGTGGCCTTGCGCGACGACGCCGATGCGCCAGCCGTGATCGGCGGCGAGGCGGGCGATGACGCGCGAGCCGAGGTAGGTCTTGCCGGTGCCCGGCGGACCCTGCACGGCGAGGTAGGAGTCGTCGAGGTCGAGCAGGCTCGCGACGACGGCGCTGATGCGGTCGGGCTCGCCGTCGGCGTCGTCCTCGACGGCGGCGAGCGGCCCGCCGCTCGCGGTGACGGGCGGGCGGCGCAGGAGCAGGTCGACGACGGCGTCGCGCGGCAGCGCGGGGGCAGCGTTCACGAGCGCGGCGCCCCATTCCTCGATGGCGGGCTTCTGCTTGCCGGGGTCGGGCGGCGGCCCGGGCGTGAGCGCGATCGGCAGGTCGTCGTAGGGGTCGACGGTCTCACCGGTGGCGGGGTCGGTGGCGAGCGTCTCGGTGATGACGACGCCGTCGTCGTGGGCGGCGGTGATCGCGATGGGGCGCGCGGGGCGCGATCGCGGGTCGCGCCGGTTGAGCGGCAGCGGGGCGGGATGCTCGTACACGGCGTAGGGGCCGGTGCGGGCGCTGACGCTCACGCGTGAGCCGGGCGCCCATTCGCCGACGAGGCGCACATGGCGGCGAGGGAGTTTCTGGCGCGCAGTCGTCGTGCCCCAGTCGGTCTGGGTGTGCGCGCCGTCGGGGTCGACGCGGAAGACGTCTCGGGTGTCTTCCCAGTCCTCGAGGAGGCTGCCGAGCCGGTCGTAGTGCTCCCACCAGAAGGTCTTGTGCTCGCGGCGGTGGTAGTCGATCGCGGCGGCGGCGTAGTGGTAGAGCCGTTCTTCGGGTGTGCGGTCGGGCTCGACGCCGTGCGTGCCGTCGGGGCGGGCGGCGAGGGCGATGAGGTCGTCGTGAAGCGGCGAGGCCTCGATCTCTCGCTCGGGCGGTGCGTCGTCGAGCGTCAGGCCGTCGGCATCGTCCCCGGCGCTGCCGCCGTCCGGTCCCCCGTCACCGAACCCTCCCCCGTCCCCGCCCGCGTCGCCGCCGTCGCCCCCGCCTCCGCGCGGGTAGGCGCGCAGCCAGTCGGCGAGCTTGCGGGTGCTGACGCAGTCGACGCGGTTGTACTCGGCGATGTCGTCGATGATCTTCTGCGCGGCGGCGTGGTCGCCGTTCTCACGCAGCTCGCGGGCGCGCACGTATTCGGCGACGGAGTCGTCCCCAGCGGCGACCGCTGCTCCCTCACGCGACTCGGGCCAGTAGAGCGGTTCGAGCTTCTTGATCGAGTAGCTCGGCGAGCCGATGCGGAACGCCCGCTTGACGACCGTGTAGAGGTCGACGAGCACGCCGTCGCGGAGGAGCTCGTCGACGATCTGCTCGCCGACTCCGTGGCGGGCGGCGAGCTGGCGCAGGTGGGTGCGCTCGTAGGCGGCGTAGTGGTAGATGTGCAGGTCGGGGTGGGCGGCGCGTCGCTGCTGCACGTCGTCGAGGAAGGCGATGAGGGCATCCCGCTCTTCGGCGAAGGTGTGCGCCCAGTAGGCGGTGAACTCGTCGTTCGCGTCGACCAGGCCGAAGAGGTAGTCGAGGTTCCAGCGCGCGGGGTCGCCCTCGGTGTAGAGCGGGTCGCCTTCGAAGTCGAAGTAGAGGTCGCCGACGCTCGGCGGGGGCAGTGCGGCGAGGGCGGCAGAATCCACGAGCTCGACGGGGGGCGGGGCGCCTGCGCCCTGCGCGGCAGCGGCGGCCTGCAGGCGCGCCTGGAGTCGGAGCCCTTCGAGCGTGCGGGCGGGCATCCCGTCGATGGGGCCGGTGGAGTCGGCCAGCTCGCGCACGGTCGTGATGCCGGCGGCGCCGAGGCGGCTCCACTGCTGGCCGCGCAGGCCGGCGACCTGCCAGACGTCGTCGTACTCGACGACGGCCGCGTCGCACCAGGCGCACTTCCCGCAGTGGGCGACGCCGTCGGCGCGCCACGACAGCACGGTGCCGGCGCCGACGCGCTCGCGCAGCATCGCGTGCATGCGGGCGCGCTGGCGGCGGTGCACGGGCGCGATGTCGGCGAGGCGGTGGATGCTCGTGGCGCCGGTTCCGAGAATCAGCCCGGTCTCGTCGTCGACGGGCACTCCGAGCCGCTGCAGCTGGTCGGCGTAGGCGGCGAGCTGCAGCAGGGCGGTGACCTTGGCCTTGCGCGCGAGCTTGCTGTCGAGCACGCGGTAGACGCCGTCGCCGCGGTGCTCGAGGAAGTCGGCGAACCCGATGAAGGCCAGCCCGGTGCGGTCGTCGAGCTCGGGTCCGTGCTCGGGGTCGAAGAAGGTGCCCTGCGTGACCATGTCGGTGCGGGCGCGGAGGGCGGCGACCGTCTCGGCCTGGCGCTCGAGGTAGGCCTCCGTGCTCATCGCGTCGGCACGCGCGATGTCGACGAGCGTGCCCGACTCGCGGTAGCGATCGACGAGCCGCGCCTCGTGGGCGTGTCCCATCTCGATCGTGCGCTGCATCATCGCGTCGGTGGACTCCTCGACCTTCGCAATGCGGCCGAGCAGGGCGTCGACCGTGCGGCCGAAGCCGAACTCGCAGCCCGCGGCGCTCGTCAGGTCGCTCGCCGAGGTGACGAGCATCCGCCCGCCATCGGGCCTGGGGAGGAGGAACATGGGCTCACGCTAACGGCGACCACCGACATCGACCGGACAGCGCGTCCGCACGAGTGAACGCAGAGCGCGGCATTGCCTCAATCCTGGAACCTCTCTACACTCTTATGCGTATACGCATAGGAGGTCCCGTTGATTCAGCCCGCAGGGACGCTTCTCCGCGCCCGGCGATCCGCCGGGCTCAGCCAAGCCGCACTCGCTCGGCGATCCGCCATCGCGCAGTCGACGATCAGCCGCATCGAGGGCGGAACGCTCGACCCGACCTGGTCGACGATGCACGCGCTTCTCGAGGCCACGGGTTGGCAGGTGAGCGCCGCCGCCGGGCCCGAGTCGGAGCTGATCGCGCCAGAGACTGCAGCCCGCTCGATCGCAGAGCAGCTCGGCCGCGGCGACATCGATGGAGCGGCCCGCGACCTCACTGAGTCGGTGGGGCGACTGATCCGCTACCTCGACGAGCATCCGGGCGTGGAGCCGCCAGCGTGGTCGGTCGCCGCTCCGAAGACGGCGGACCTCCCGATGATGTGGTCGACGTTCCTGGCCACGGCGTTCGCGTACGCGATTCAGAGCACCGGCCGCGCGGTTCCTCCGTGGATGCTCGACGTGCCCGTGCTGCCCACCGAGACCGCCCTGGGCGACGAGCCCAGTCCACGATTCCGCACATGGCTTCGCGCGCGCACACCCGAGGTGTTCCGCCAGAAGAACCTCTTGTCGCGCCCTGAAGACTGGAGGATCGCGTGAGTCACGGCTACCGCCAGCTCACCGGCGACGAGATCGAGGGCCTCCTCGCCGAACTGCTGGAGCGTGCCGACGATGCAGGTGTCGACGTCGACATCTTCGTCGTGGGCGGGGCCGCCATGGCGCTGCAGCTAGGCCGTGATCAGCTCACCCCCGACGTCGACGGACTCTTCCGCCCATTCGACCGGATCCAAGCGATCGCGCAGGCGATGGCGGAGGAGCACGGGCTGAGTTCGCAGTGGATCAACGAGAACGCTCGCCCCTTCATCGCTTTCGACACCGACGACCCGCGCCACTTCGTCACCGTCACGCTCAGGGGCCGCGCGCTTCGGCTCGCATCGCCCCGGGCGCTCCTGGCGATGAAGATGGCGAGATACGCACGAAAGGACTACGCAGACATCACCGCGTTGATCCGCCATCTGGATCTCGCGGTGCCGTCGGAGATCGTCGAGCTGACCGTTGAGGTGCTGGGCGAGGACTCCCCCGCGCTCGTCGACGGGCGGGAGGATCTTGAGCTCCTGGCCTCGGAGGCTCTTCGCCGGGCGGGTCGCCTGAGATGACACTCGACGACGTGCTGGCGCATCGTCACGAGATCCTCCGTCTCGCTCGGGAGCACGAGTTCCGTGCGGTCACCGTCATCGGCTCCGTGGCTCGCGGGACGGCAAGCGAGTCCAGCGACCTTGACCTTCTCGTAGACCCACTCCCGACGGCCACGTTGCTCAGCCTCGGGGCGTTCGAAGCCCGCCTCGAGGAGCTTCTCGGCGTCGGCGTCACCGCTCTCAGCGCTCGAGCACTTGACCCCAACCGCGATCGCTCCTTCCTGATGGGGGCAGTCGAACTCTGACGCCGTCCTTCCCGCGCCCGCCGCAACTCACTCCGGCACCGCGTGCCACTCCGCCCCGCGCGGCAGTACAGTCACCCCATGTACCGGCAGATCGCCCGCAACAAGCGGTGGAGCATCCTGCTCATCGCCCTGTTCTGCCTCGCCGTGATCGCGCTCGGCCTCTTCGCGTCGTGGGTGTTCGCCGAGCTGTGGCCGCTCGTGCTGCTGGTGATCGCGTGCCCGCTCTACGTGTGGCAGGCGCTGAGCCACGCGACGACGTCGGCGGCCGAGACCGCCGGGGTGCGCTTCGTCTCGCTCGAGGAGGAGCGGCGCCTGCACCGCATCGTCGAGACGACGGCGATCCGCGCCGGCATTCCGATACCCCGCATCGGCGTCATCGATGAGGATGCCCCTAACGCGTTCGCCGCCTCGATGCACCCGCGCGACTCGGTGATCGGAGTGACCCGCGGAGCGCTCGAGCTGCTCGACGACTCCGAGCTGGAGGCGGTCGTCGCCCACGAGGTCTCGCACATCGTCAACCAGGATGGCCGCGTCACCCTCACCGCCTTCGCCCTCGTCGGGTCGATCGTGTCGCTCGCGGCGGCGCTGCTCGTGCTGGGGTGGGCGATGATCCGGTCGGTAATCCCCGAGTTCAAGTTCGGGCTCGGGCTCATCAACGGCGCAATCGGCCTGCTGATGCTCCCGCTCGGAGCCGCCGCCGGCATCGTCGGCTTCCTCATCGGCCCGCTCATCACATCGGCGGTGTCGCGTCGCCGCGAGTTCCTGGCCGACGCGAGCGGGGTGGAGCTGACGAGGTTCCCCGACGCGCTCGTGCGCGCCCTCACCAAGATCGAGAATCGCGGCGGGATGCTCGCCCGCCCGGTGCCGGAGGTGGCCGAGCTCTTCATCGTCGACCCGACGGGCCCCAGCTGGTTCGACCGGCTGCTCAGGTCGCACCCGCCGACGTCAGAGCGTGTGGAGCGGCTCGAGGCGATGGCGCGCGAGTTCTGACGCTCGACAGTGTCGGCGGCTCCCACTAGACATTTCTCATGGTGACCACTGCTCATGAAACCGACGAGGTCGCGGCCCTCGCCCGCTCGATTCTCGACCTCGATCGTCGGCGTCCGCTGGTCGTCGTCACGACGGTCGAGACCACGACTCAGCCATTGGTCGACGTTCTCGAGCTCGAGCAGGCGATCTCCCCGCTCGCCGACATCGTCATCGTGCCCACCGGCGACCGCACCCGTGAGTTGGAGCTCGCGCTCCCGAACAACTGCGCCACGTTCGGGGGCGCTGTGCGCAGCTTTCCCATCGGTGACGAGTGGCGATCCCGACCCTCTCTCGCCCGTCGTCGGTTCTCGTTCTCGCTGGCCGACGGGCCGCGCGTGCTCGAAGAGGTGGTCATCGATGTCATCGGCATGGCCCACCGTGCCGGGCTCATCGTGGCGACTCCGCGGACGGCCGAGCCCGCTGCGGGCGTGATCGCCAGCATTCTCGCGGGTGGGGAGCGCGCGCTCGTCCGACTCGATGGCGACGGTCTCGCGACGGTCTCGGTGGACGCCGTCCTCTCCCCCGCGCCTCTGCCCTGGTTCTTGGCGAGCGGCATGCGGGTGAGCGGCTTTCTCGACCCGGAGTCTCGGCGTCTCTCGCTCGACCTCGAGGTCGGAGACGGCGCCGATCTGTGGTCGCGATTCCCCGACTGCTCGGTCACGCTCGCCCTGGTCCACCGCGTCGAGCGCCAGCGCGCGGTCCTCCTCATCCATCCTCAGCACCCGGTCACCGTGACCCGATCCGACCTGTCGACCAATCCGCTCGACCGCGTCGACCTGCTGCTCACCGAGGGCGACGTCATCGAGGTTCGCGTGACGCGCGACGAGCAGGGACGTCGCGCGCTGCGCACCGTCGATCTGAACGATGACGAGGTCGCCCTTCCCGCCATCCCGCTGGTGCCCGGCGGTCCGCCGTGGCTCGAGCCCGGTCGCACCCTCGTCGAGGCCGATGAGACCCTGACCTCGACGCCCATCGACGAGCTGCTCTCCGTCGTCGAGTCGCCCACCTCGCTCGCGCCCGCTCCCGCCTCGGGCGGTCTGGTTCAGAATGTCGCGCGGACGGAATCGGGGGCTGCGAGCACGCCCCTGCTCTCGCCGACGCACCCTCGCCCCGGGCCCGGCGCGGTGCACGTCCCGTCCTCGGTGGCTGCCCCTGCCGCGCCCCTGCCCGAGGATGCCGGCCCCACCTCTGCGCCGAACCCAACTGCCAGCCGTTCCGCCCTGCACACGGCGCAGGGAACCATCGCTGCGCTGCAGGCAGAGCTGCGGATGGAGCGCGCGCGCCGAGACGGACCGACCACGGACCAGCTCCGACGCGAGCTCGCCGCGACACGCACGATGCTCGGGCAGGTGCACCGCGAGAGCCAGCACTGGCACGAGCAGGCGGAGCGTGCGACCGCGCGAGTCAAAGAGACCCAGGCCGCGCTGCGAGACGCCCGACGAGAGTCGATTGCGCCTCTGGCAGAGTCGCCTCGCTCGCGTCGCGCCCGTTTCGACGCAGCGGAGGACTGGATCAGGCACGAGCTCTACCTGCAGTGGATCGAGCGCTTCGATCCGGCGACTCGAGCGGAGCATCCGCTGCCCGCCGCAGTGACGTTCGGACCCCGTTTCGCCGCCTCAGTCGAGGCGCTCAGCGACCCGCAGCTGTCCAAAGCCCTCCGGTGCGCGCTCGAGGCAGTCACCGGGTTCATCCGCCGAACCTCTGCCCGGGAAGTGCACGCGCTCCGATCCGGTGACGGTGGTGGGGATCGTCCCGTGATCAGGGACGACGGCGCGCGATGCATGCGGGCCTACATCGAGCAGAACACGCCCCAGGCGAGGCGACTGCACTATTGGGTTCTTCCCGGCGGCGAGGTCGAGCTCAGCAGAGTCGTCGCGCACGACGACGTGGAGCCGTAGAGTCCGGTTCCACCACCGCGCACTCGTGGGCGCTCAGCCGATCCGGTCCGCCACCGCGCGCGCTGCGGTCAGTAACGCGTGTTGCGGCGCCGCATCCGACAGCGCTTCGCGTACCGCAGCGAGCGCCGCGTCGAAGTCGGCCCCGAGATGCCGCGCCGCATACAGCGCCGCGACCGTGGGCGTCCGGCTCTGCGCCTGGACGCAGTGCAGCAGCACCCGCTTGCCCTCCGAGCGCAGGGCCGCGACCGCGTCAGCGGCATCCGCCAGCACGAGCTCGAGGTTGGGGTTCTGCGCGGGGAGGTCCGAGTCGATGAGCCAGACCTCCACACGATCGGCGGGGTGGACACCGGCCGGTAGCTAATCGACCCCCACTCGACAAAGCGACACCACGGCATCGACCGGAGCGCCCTCGACGTCGTCGATCGCGCCGAGCAGCACGCCCCCATCGTGAGGGTGCGCAACCAGCACACTGCGGCGCGACCAGCCGGCGTAGTCCATGCGCGCGATGTTCGGCCACCCGGTCGAATCGGGAGACCCGCCCCGCACCGCGAGCACCGCCAGCTCGACGAGGTCGCGCCCGCGAAGCCCCGGCCAGCCGTGCACGACGCGACGCCACGCGCTCGGCACGGCCGAGGCGCCCCAGCGGGCACCGGCCAACCCGCCGGCGATCGCCGCCACGGTGTCGGTGTCCCATCCCGCGAGCACCGCCCGCCGCACGGCGTCGGCGTGCGAGTCGCTGCGGTGCACCGCCGACCAGGCCGCCATGAGCGCCTTCACCTCTCCGCCGTTCGAGCCGAGGGCCGACGGCTCGACGGCCTCCGCCTCATCGAGTCGCGACGCCCAGACCGACGCCCGCTCTGCCGACAGCGCCCGAAGCCCCGCCCGGATGTCGTACTCGCCGGTCAGCACCGCGTGCCTGATCGCGAGGCACCAGAGCACGCACGCCTCCTCCGAGTCGTCGCCAGCGTGGGTGAGCACTGAGACCGCGCGCGCGGCCTCCACGAGCGCGGCCGCATCGTGCAGGTACGCCAGCGCCACCGGCGCCGTGCGCATGAGCGACCCGTTGCCGCGCCCGTCATGCTGCGCATAGTCGTCGGCGGCCCGTGCCGCCGCGTCCGCCGCCGACCCCGACCCGACGGCCACCCCGCGCAGTACCCGCCGCGTCTGGTTGCCCACATCGGTGGCGTCGCGCGACCATTCGACCCACGCGTCGACGATGCCGTCGAGCACCGCGGGCTCGCGCAAGTCGTCGCCCCGCGCCGCGGCCTGTGCGATCGGGATCGCCATCGACGTGTCGTCGGTCCACTCCCCCGGAGCCCAGCCGAAACTGCCACCCCCGGTCATCGCGAGCGGCGTCTCGGGCGGCAGCGGCGGCCGGAACTCGTGCGGGGCGCCGAGGGCGTCTCCGCAGGCGAGGCCGAGTAGCACGCCGGCGGCGCGGTCGATCTGGGCAGTGGTGAGCGTGGTGGTCATGAGTTGCCTCCTACGAGCAGCGGGTGGGAAGGGTCGGTAAGCGCAAGGTGCAGCAGGCGATCAGGCTCGGCGGGGAACGCGAGCGAGCGTCCGCGCGAAGACGTGGCAATCCCAGCACCGCGCACCGACGCCCGCGCGCCCTCGACGGCGACGGCGATGCCCGCTTCATCGACCGGGCTCATCGACAGCTGCTCGACGATCCGGGCGAAGGCCCGAGCCGTCTCGGCCGCGGTCGGTGCCCGCGAAATGCGCCGAGCATCCAGTCGCGCGCCCTCGACGATGCCGCGCCACCGCGACCGCAGCCCGGCGCTCGAGCCGTAGAGCTCGGCGCCGAGGATGCGCCCGGCGATGCCGATGACGACGCCGCGCTGCCCGTCGAGCACGCGCGGCAGCGGAGCCGCCGGTGCGTCGAGGTGGTGCAGCAGCGAGGAGGTGCCGCTTCCGGTGAAGGCCTGGTCGAGGCCGTGGATGCTCTGCCAGACCCGGCTCTGAGCATCCGCCCCTTGCCGGCTCGCGGCGCGGACGCTCGCCGCCGCACGTCGACCGCGTCGCGCAAAGCCCGCCGTCCCGTGCCACCGACCCTGCTCGACGCACAGAGCGGAGACCGGGGAGACCGATCGAGGTGCGAGCACGAGGCTGCGCGCGACCATGCGGTGCTGGAGGCCGCCCTCGGCGAGGTCGCCCTCGAGCGCAACCGCCGGGCGCTCGCTGGCGTTCCTGGCCTCGAGGGTTGCGACGGTCGCACCGCCGGAGTGCTCGCTGAAGCTGACCGCCCCGGGTGACCAGTCGTGACCGGTCACCGCGGGCGTGCCGACCCAGAGCGGGAAGAGGCTGACGCCCTCGTCGTGGATGGCCTTGCCGACGTGCAGTTCGTGAAGCTCTCGCATGATGGAATCCTTTACCGCGCTTCTGCGCTAAAAGCAGTATGCACCCGACCGGCGACATTTGTCGCATTTCTGCGATAATCAGTGCATGACCCCTACGAGCGAGCCCTACCGCGACTCCTCCGGACGATCTCTCACCGACTATCCGCGCCCCTCGGTCGCGGTCGATACGGCGGTGCTGACCGTCGCGGAGGGCGGCATCGCGGTCGTGCTCGTGGAGTCGGAGGGCGAGGCCGCACTGCCCGGTACCTTCCTCCACGAGTCGGAGGCTCTCGCTGATGCTGTCATGCGCAGCCTGCGCGAGAAGGCCGGCATAGAGGGCCTCGCAGCCCGGCAGCTGCACGTCTTCGACCGCCCCGGCCGCGACTCGCGCGGATGGGTGCTGTTGGTCGCGCATCGCGTCGTCGTCCCCGAGCGGATGCTCCGCCTCGACGGCGCCCACGCCCGCGTCACCCCGCTCGCCGATGCACTCGCACGGCCACTGGCCTACGACCACGACGAGATCATCCGCCGCGCTGTGGAGTCACTCCGCTCCGACTACCGCGATTCCCCCGACCCCGAGCGCCTCCTCGCCGAGCCGTTCACCCTGCGCGAGCTGCAGCAGGTGCACGAGGCGGTCGCGGGAGCGCGACTGCCTCGCGACGCCTTCCGCCGCGCGATGGAGCCGCGCCTGCGAGCGACCGGGGAGCTGACGAGCGGCACGCGGGGGAAACCGGCGCGGCTGTTCCGCCACACCGCCGACGCCGCTCGGTAGGGTTCGAGCACCCCTCGAGCCTCGACCGCACGGAGCGCGCATGACCAGCAATGATGCCCCGCACGTCTTCGTCGTGCATGGCGACCTCACCCAGCTCGCGTGTGACGCGATCATGATTCCGACGGACGCCCGCCTCCGCGTCGAGGAGCACTGGCACGGCGTCGTGCCCGAGCACGCCGCTCTCGCCGCACGTCCCGAACTCGCGGCCTTCCGCGACCAGACCACCTACGCTCACGCGCTCCCACCGCACCCGCTTCACGAGGGCGATGACCACGCACCGGTGCGCGTGCTCACCGCCGTGCCGTTGCATGGGTATCAGTCGGCCGATGTGCTGCGGCCGCGCATACGCGCCTTCGTCGAGGAGGCCGCGCGCGCGATCGCCGGCCACCGCGAGTTCGTCATCGGCACCGGCCAGCCCCGTGCAGTCCCACTCGTCGCGATGCCGCTGTTCTCCAGCCGCGGCGGCGGTGGCTCGATGCGCCGCACCTCCATCATCGACATGGTGCTCGACGAGGCGCGCATCGCCGCAAGGGCGAACGGCGTCGACGTCGCGTTGGTGGTGCGGGAGGATCCGGATGCCGCGCTCGCGCAGCAGCGACGCCGCAGTGCCGCCGGCGACAGCTGGTCAGCCGTGGAGCCGCGCCTCGTTGAGGTCGCGCGGCACCTCGCGCGATACGCGCTCGCCAATCGCATAGTGCCTTTCATGGGCGCTGGCGTCAGCATGTCGGCGGGAGCTCCCGGCTGGCGCGAGCTGCTGGGGAAGCTGGCCGACGCGATCGACCTCGACGCCGGCACTTGCGATGCGCTGCTGCATGGCAAGCTCGGCGAGCTCGACCAGGCCACCTACCTCGAACGGCGATATGCCGACACGGAGCGAGACTTCCGCGGGGAGGTCTCCCGCCTTGTCGAGCGCCCCCGCTACGGCCTCGCGCCGGCCCTGCTCGCGGCAACGGCGGACGAGCAGGCGATCACGCTGAACTACGACACGCTGTTCGAACGCGCGAGCACCGCCGCCCGTCGCCCCCGACGTGTGCTGGCCGGTGGTAGCCGCGGTGACCTCACGTCGCCAGCTGACACCGTCTCCGAACGCTGGTTGCTGAAGCTGCACGGTTCAGCGGACGAGCCCAGCACAATCGTGCTGACGCGCGACGACTACCTCGGCTTCGCCGCTGACCGATCGGCCCTGTCGGCGATCGTAAAGGCGAACTTGCTGACCCGGCATCTGCTCTTCGTCGGATTCGGGCTGGCGGACGACCACTTCCACGAGATCCTGCACGACGTGAAGCGCGCGGTTGGCACTTCATCGACAGCCGCGACCGCTCTCACCCTGTTCGATGACCCGCTCAACGCCGCCCTCTGGGGCGATTCCCTCACGATCGTGCCCATGCTCACCGAGCCAGCGTCTCCGGATGCTCTGCCTCGCGCCGCACGAACACTCGAGCTCTTCCTCGACGCGCTCGCGGCATACTCGGTCGACTCCGAGAGCTATCTCCTCCGCGACGAGTACGCCGATGGGCTTTCTGACTCGGAGCTCGCTGTGCGCGATCTCCTTCGGGAGCTCATGCGCACGACCGGCCACTCATACGAACGGAAGCGCTAGCAGGGTTTTGATGCGCCGCAATGGCGGCGTTACCTCCCGGTCAGCTCGAAGGCGGCGCGTCGTCCTCGTCATCGGTGCCGCTGGTTCGCTCTGCAATCTTGCTTGAGATGCGGTGGGTAAGCGATCGTGCCCGGTCCCGAGCCTGACCACTGAAGTCGCGTGCGGCCCGAGCCGTAGTCGCGCCCAGCTCCTTAGCCGCATCGAGCCCTGCTTCTCCGCCCACGACAAGCTTGTCACGGGTGTCCCCTACCGCTTGCCTCCAGCGCTTCGCCTCGACGTCTGATCCGGCGTCGTCGAGCCCGAGCGCCCGCTGGAACGTGACGATCGCCCCGCCAGCGCTGTTCCGTGTATTCACGACCGTGCGGGCGGAGATCGGATTGAGCAGCACGCGCTCGTTGGCGTCTATGGCCGCTGCGTCGAGTCGGGCGAGCAGCTCTCGGGTGGTGGTGGTCAGTAGCTCAACGCGCTTCCCTCGCGCGGCCCGCAGTGACTGGCGGTGGACTTCGAGGTCGTCCGGTGCGGCGTCGAGCACTCGGTCGAGCTCGAGCACAGCGAGGCTGTCGGCGAGCCGGAAGCAGTGCGCGAGCACGGCAAGCCACTGCTCGACGGTACCCGAGATCTCGCGAGCGAGCTTGGCACGGTCATCGACGTGCTTCTGCCGCTCGAGCTTCTCCGCCAACGCGGAGATCTGCCGCACCGCGTAAGCCTGCGTGCGTGCGATGGTCATCCCGGTCGCTTGCACCTTCGACCAGGTCACCTCAGAGACGCGCCCGAGGTGCGCTCTGGTCGTCATAGCGTCGTCGATGACGAGGTCAACGCCAATCATGTCTGCCAGCACCGCGTCTTTCTGGGCGCGCAGGATGTCGTCGACTTTTTCGTCGATCACGGCCAGGTAGCGGTTGATTTCGTCAATGGACTGCTGGAGGGCCATCTGATTGAGCATGCCCCCGAGACCGGCGAGGACAGCCGGGTTGGTCAGGCTGGCGCCTGCGCCGCGCGTGAATTGGACAAGGTGCTTAATGCCGCCCTTTTGGCCCTTGGCGTAGACCACGCCTACCTCGAGGCCCGTCTTGCTGTTGCGCATCAGGTCGTACTTCTTCATGACCTCGTACGACTCTTTGGTCATCTTGACCCAACGACCCGAGTGCTCGGCGACCATGCCGCCCGCCTGCAGTGCGGCTCCCCCCATCGCAGCCGTTCCCGCAAGGCGGCCGAGCGGGAACTCTGCCGCCTCAAGCCCTTCTGCTCGAAGGAATTGCTCCACGGCGGACGGCGGCCCGAGGACGGCGACTCCGTCGCCATCCCCCACGAGCTGAATCTCCTGCCGCTCCTCCCCGCGAACCTGGTCGTCGTCTCGCTCATCGATCTCGGTCATGCCGGGCTCCCTTGCCGTCATTGCTGCACGCGGGCCAGGGCCCGTTGGCATAACCCTACGAGTCGTCACCTACAGCGGGCACCACAAACCTCGACGCCATCGTTGTGTTGCCGCTCGGCTTCGCGGTGGTGACTTCTTGCGCGCTGCAGTTGACTAACAGCATGTTGCGCTTGTGGTGGTCACAGGGGAACTCGATGTCGTCGATGTGTTCCGCCTTCGCTATCCACGGTTCACGATGTCGGGCCCTCTGACTACAGTGGCGAGAAAGAGACGTACGCTCACCGTTGAGCGACTCGTTATCGAGGAAAGCCCGGCCGGAGGATGCCCATGAACCGCTCTCTGTCGACCCTTGCCTGCGCCCGAACGGGCACCGCGACGTGCTGACGTTCCGCCTTCACCCTCTTCCGGATGACCTCGAGGTGGCGCTGCGCGGGGCAACCTTCGCGCGAGCGATCGTGATCGACGAGCCTGTCTCCGAGCTTGTCGGGCTCGTCGGCGAGGTGCGCACCAGCAAGGAGAACGTTCCCGGTCTCCCAGCGGGCATCTACACATTCGAAGGGATCGAAGGGTCGCTGATGATGCAGGTCGGGGCCGGCCCGACCGCGACCTCGATGGAGTTCGTCTCTGAGGTGCTCGAGGACGACCTCGAGCACCAGCTGTTGGACGCCTACGGTTGGGCTGAGCACCTCTGGGAATCGGGTACTCCCGTTCCAGCGCCGCGCTTCGCCGTGGACGACCGTGCAATCACCTCGGGTACCGGCCACGATGTTGAGATCCGCGACCGCTCCTATGACGGGGGGCAGTGGGCATATCGAGTCCGAGGCAACAGCGGCATCAATATGTACGTCGAAAATCGACTCGAGCCGATCGCCGCCCTCGACCTCCCCGACGAATGGGTGCAGGGCGCGCGGGAGTCCGTTGCGCGATTCGGGGCGACCCTCACTCGCACGAAGCTCCGCGGCAGGTTCGCCGACACGATCTACTCGTTTCGCGCGACCCGCACCGTTTTCAGGCCCTACCAGTTCAAGCCAGTGCTGAAGCTGCTGCAGAACGGTCAGGCGCGGATCCTCATCGCCGACGAGGTCGGCCTCGGCAAGACGATCGAAGCGGGCCTGATCTGGACCGAGCTCGAGGCGCGTCACGACGCCGACCGCGTGCTTGTCGTCTGCCCGTCCGGCCTGATTGATAAGTGGCGCGACGAGATGTCGGAGCGCTTCGGATTCGAGCTGACCCTGCTCGACCAGCACGAGCTGCAGCGCATGCTCGAACAGCACCGTGAGGGTCGCCTGCCTAAGCGCAAAGCCTATGTCGTCTCGATCGAGACTCTACGGATCTGGAAGGCACTCGAGGAGCTCGAGGACAACCCTCCCGAGTTCGATCTCGTGATCGTCGACGAGGCGCACGCCATGCGCAACAGCGACACCAAGAGCTATCAGCTCGGCCAGCACCTGTCGGAATGGACGATCGGAACGAACATGGTCTTCCTGACCGCGACGCCGATCAACCTGCGCGAGACCGACCTGCTCCACCTCCTCGGCCTGCTGGAGCCGGCCGACTACGACACCATCGAAGACCTCGAGCTCCGCCTCCAGCCGAATGCCGTGCTCAACGATGTTGGCCGGATGCTCCCGGATCGCGATGCGACAGCGCAGCAGTTCGCGACCGCTCTCAAGGGCCTTCGGGGCCTCGCTTTCGAGAAGGTCATCACCATGCGCCCCGAGTACGGGGAGCTCGAGACGATCCTTGCTCGGGCTCCGCTGGCGCCGAAGGACATCGCGCGCGCCCGCCAAGTGATTGGTGAGCTCAACGCGCTCTCCACCACAGTCACCCGCACCCGGCGCGCCGAGGTCGACGAGAAGAAGGCGATGCGCGACGCCGAGCCGGGTATCGAGATCCGCTGGTCGCCCGCGGAGTCGGCCTTCTATCGGGAGTACCTGCAATGGTGCGCTCGTCGCGCCGACCTAGCTCGCACGCCGATGTACTTCTCGATGCAGATGCCGATCCGCCTGGCAAGCACAAGCGTGCATCTCGCCGCGCGCGACGTGCTGCGCCACGACGAGCCGGAGCTGCTCGAGGGCGACGTGCCGGGCGATCGGCCGTCCGCATGGGTCGATCCGCACCCCGAGCTGGTCGAGACCGCTCGCCGGGTGCTCGCTGTTCCCGACACGAAGCTTGCCCGATTGCGGGAAGTGCTCCTCGAGCTCAAAGGCGAAGGGCGTCAGGCTCTGCTGTTCACCTGGTCGAAAGCCACCCTCCGGTACCTGGAGGAGCACTTCAGAGATGAGTTCTCGATCGCAGTCATGAACGGTGACGTCAAGCGCGAACGCCGTCGAAGAATCATGAAGGACTTCCGCGCGGGCCAGTACGACTTCGTGTTCGCGAACCGTGTCGCCTCCGAGGGTCTCGACTTCGAGTTCTGCAGCGCGGTGATCAACTACGACCTGCCCTGGAACCCGATGGAGATCGAGCAGCGCATCGGCCGCATCGATCGCATTGGACAGCAGTCGGAGAAGATCCTGATCCGTAACTTCTACAACGATGAAGCGATCGACTCCCGGATCCTCTACAAGGTCCTCCACCGCATCGACATCTTCCAGCGCTCAATTGGAGAGCTCGAGCCGATCATCGGCGAGCACTTCGACCTCCTGCGCTCAGCGATGGACTTCCGACTTACCCCTGCGCAGCAGGAGGAGAAGGCGAACCAGTTCCTCACCGCGATCGAGGCGCAGCGCGCGGGGCTCCGCGAGGTGGTCGAATCTTCAGCTGGCCTCATCATTGCGAACGATGTCGAGATCGCGGGACTCGAGGAGGAGCTCATCGCCACAGGTCGCTACCTGGGGCAGACCGAGCTGGCGCACCTCATCGACGACTGGGCGCAGACTGACGGAGGCGAGCGCATCACGCTGTCCGACGACGGGAAGAGCATCGACATCAAGGGCAACGCGGCTATGGCGTCGCGGCTGATCGACCTCTCCAAGCGGGGCGTCCGCGGCCGCGCCGAGGTGAGCACGCTCGTCTCGGCCCTGCAATCGAACATGCCGATCACGCTGTCGATCGATGCCGAATTCTCACGGACATCCGATCTCGAACTGCTTTCGGCAACCCACCCTCTGGTCATGGCGGCAGCCGAGGTGCCGGGCCACCGTCACGCGCGATTCGCTTCCGTGCGCATCCCGGCTACGCCGGAGGTCGCGCCGGGTCGTTACCTCGTCGTACTCTCACACGCCGAGAACGCCCGCAGGGGCGGAGAC
This sequence comes from Yonghaparkia sp. Soil809, assembly GCF_001429705.1. Taxonomy (NCBI): domain Bacteria; kingdom Bacillati; phylum Actinomycetota; class Actinomycetes; order Micrococcales; family Microbacteriaceae; genus Microcella; species Yonghaparkia sp. Soil809. The sequence continues at coordinate 484,805 of NZ_LMSV01000002.1, read as the reverse complement.
GAGATCTGGGGCTCGGCCGTCGACCTGGAGGGTCGCGCGATCGGAGAGGCCCCCGCCGACGCACTACTGGCGGCCCTCGCCCGCGGCGACCTGCGTGACGGTCCCGCATTCAACGTGAATGGGTTACCGCGACTCGCAGCTCGGGCTCGTCGTGAGCTTGAGCAGCGTCACCGAACGGTGCAGGATCAGCGCGACCTCGAGGAAGGTGCGCTTACTGAGGCCCGCCGCACCGTGCTCGCCGAGCAGCATGCGCGGCGGCTCCGTGGAATCGCGCGGCGCATGCAGACCATGCTCGACCGAGCGCGCGGCGCGAACGTCGTCCGAATGGTGGAGGGCCAGCGCCGTCGACAGCAGGAGCGATACGAGCGACTGATTGCCGAGCTGGATGCACGCCAGCCCCCGGCTGTCGGACTCAAATACCTGGCCGTGTGCACGCTGGAGGTGACGGGACGATGACCACGACGGATCCCAAGGTGATCGCCGATGAGAAGGCGATCGAGCAGAGATACCGGGCGGAGCTCGAGCGCAAGGCAATCGCCGCTCCGCAGGCCATTCGCGAAGTCATCAGGAACACCTTCCTCGACATGCCACACGAGGAAAGGGCCCGGAACGGCGAGATCGTCGGCCGCGTCGCGCTCGAACAGCCCGAGGAGATCCTCGACGGCAAGCGCGACTTCTACATCGGCACGGCGAGGCTCGGCGGCGACGGGTTCGAGGTCTTCAGCTGGGCCGCCCCCGTCGCATCTACTTACTACCGCGGTTCCCGCGTCCGCCGAGGAGCCCGCGAGCCCCACGAATGGTGCGACCAGGTCGCCGCCGTGCGTGTCTTCGCACACGCGAAGGGCGAGCTGAGCGACTTCCAGGACGAAATCGAGGTCACGGAGGACGTGGCAGCGCTCTTCCCCCCTCTCGAGGTCGAGATCCCGCGAGCCCCGCGCCGCCCCGTCGTTCGGGCGGAGAAGCCCGCGATCGTCCCGGGAGCCCCCGAGCACGAGCCGGCACCCGACAGTGACCTGCCGAGCGCCACGACCGCGGTTGCGCAGAAGACATCGACTCCCGCGGTGAAGCTACCCGGCCCCGCCCTTCGTGCCCCAGAGCTGCTACGCCGTCAGCTCGCGGCGCCCAAAACGGGGGCGATGTCCGCCATGCTCTCGACGCTGCAGACAGACCAGTACGACGCGATTGTGCGCGATGCCATGGAGTCGCAGATCCTCCAAGGTCATCCCGGCACAGGCAAGACAGTGATCGCGGCGCACCGCGCCGCGTACCTCCTCAACCCGGAATCGCCCAAGGAGACCCGCGCCAAGGGCACTGTTCTCGTGATTGGCCCCACCGTGGAGTATGTCGAGCACATCGCCGGCACGCTGCGTCGGCTGATCGACGATCCCGACCGTTACGAGGTGAAAGCCCTCCCCACGCTGCTCGATGAGCTAGCTGGTCTGAACGACTCGAGCGAGCCTACCGAGTCGATCCGCTACACCGATGTCGACCTCGGGCTCGCTGACCTCGTCGATCACGCGTACAAGCTCGCGAAGAGCAATGTCGGAGACGGCGAACAGGCGAACGCGGCAGACGTGTACTACGAGCTCATCAACTTCCTGAACGATCCCCCGAACGGGGTGCTGGAGAAGGAATGGGCCGAGCATCTCCGAGGACTGCCGAAGAGCTACGAGGAGATCCGGCGTCAGCGTCTTCGACGCCATCGGGGGCTGCTGGCCTACATCGGCGCCCGAACCACCCGACGCCCGAACCCTGGTCACGTCATCGTCGACGAGGCGCAGGACATCACGCCCATCGAGTGGAAGGCTCTCGCCTGGCTGGGCAACCGAGGCGGGTGGACGATCCTCGGAGATCTGAACCAGCGCCGCACCGACCACACCTTCAGCTCGTGGGATGGAGTCACCGACATCCTCGCCATCGAGGACGGGGAGGGGCGAGCGCCAGTGCGTTTACTGGAGCGCGGCTACCGATCGACGGGGCAGATCATCTCGTTCGCGAACCAGCTGCTCTCCCGTGGAGACCGCTCGCTCTACTCGCTGCAGCAGGACGGCGAGGTTCCGACCGTGACCAAGGTCTCAAATGGCCAGACCGTCATTGATTCGGGCATCGCGGCAGCGCTCGCCCTCGTCGAACGGGTTGATCGGGGGACGGTGGCGATCATCACCCCGCAGCAGCTCGGCGTCACAGCGGCTCTCAGCAAGCGGGGATGGAAGACGGTTAGCGCAGGCAGCACTACGTGGACAGACGATTCACGCGAGCTGCGAATCCTGGTCCCCGAGCGCGCGCGGGGCCTCGAGTTCGACGGCGTCGTCGTGATCGAACCTGCGGACTTCCCTGAGAACGTCGGGCGTCAGGGCGTGCTCTACACCGCACTGACCCGGGCGAACCGCTACCTCACCGTGGTGCACAGCAAGTCATTGCCGCAGGGACTCAAGGCCCCGCGCTGACGGGAACCAGATCGAGCCGGCCGCGCATCACCCGTCCGGCTCGGTCTGCCCCTCTGCCAACTCCGCAAACTTCGCCGCCATGGTCGAGTTCCCCCGCGTCAGCTTCTTGATGTTCACGTCTTGAGCCTTGCTGTTCGCAAGACGCAAGTTCTCCCCCGAACGCAGCAGAGCATCCTTGACCTTCTGCAACCGCACGATTGCCTTGTCGATCTCGTCGATCGCCTCGCCGAACCGCCGCGGGTGCAGAAAGGATAGACCTTCAAGTCCAATGCCTGGGCATTTGCTAGGTGCCGTGTAGCGCAACCACGGTGTCGTACAACCCGATACGTCGGAGCCCGTCGTGCGACGGGATCCCGGTGTATGACAGCGATGCATCTTCGTAGCGACGGAAGGCGAATACAGCCTGGTTCATGTGCGTCGAGTTGAACACGCCAAGCGACACCAGATGCTCAAAGTCGGCGACCGTCAGTCCAGTGACAGCCTTGAATAGCCCTGGCTCAAGTTTGGTGATGACATCCTTAAGCGTGTTCTCGCGATAGTCGGTCAAGTACATGAACGCCGGAATCCGCGTCGCGAACTTGATCAGCTTCTCTTGAATCTGCTTGCGCTTCGACTTGTATTCCTTCTCCTCGTCGGAGAGCTGCTTCTTCTCTTTCGGTGTGAGGCTCTCGCCCTTCTCCTTCTTTGTGTTCTTGACCGACTCGCTCTTGTTAACCACGGTCTCGAAGACACTCGCGCCCAGCGCCCGGAACCCTTCGATGTTCATGACGGCTTCCATCGCCTTATCACTCGCCATGATGCGCTTGAGGGTTTCGTTGTCGACGTTGACGAGGATCGCCGACTCCCACTTTCGCGCGAGCAGAGTTGCAGATGTTCCAGCCATCGCGATATCGAGAATGGCACCCGCGTCGACCTGGGTCATGTTCGCACCGTCGTAGGCGAGCACGGGCAGAAACGACACAAGTTCCTCCACGGCATGCTCGGGGTTCGGCTCGTCAGGCGACAATCCGATTGCATACTCCGAGAGCTGCTGAAGTGCGCGCGTCGGGGCGAAGTCGAAGACGAAGCAGACTGGCTTCAGCACTTCCTCTTCGTTCGGGTCTTCGCCGTTCGGGTTCTTGATCGACCAGGGCGACTGCACGCGAAACGCTGACTGAAAGTACGTTTCGGGTGACTTGAGATTGCGAAGCATCAAGATCGATGCCCACTGAGGCACTGTGACGCCCGTGGTGAGCTTGCCGCAGGACAGGGTGACTGTCTTGGTGTCGACCCCGTTGCCGATTGCGTTCCGCACCGGCGGCAGTGCCTCCAACCCGATCCCGGCGCCCGGGCCCGCCACATTGAGCACGTTGTATTGGCCCCAGTACGGGACGTTTTGCCTCTCGCCGAGAAGGTTCAGCATCGCGTGACAGGCAGCGACGTTCGGCAAGAACCAAAACGAGTGCTGCAGATACGGCAGCAGTCGCGCGTCGGAGTAGGGGAATGGTGGTCGAGTGCCGCCCTTCATGGCGTCAACTTGGGTCGGAATGTGCTGGCCGCGGATGATATCGAGCCACTTTTGCACGTCGTCTTTGTGGGTGAACTTCGCGTTCACCCCTACCCCGGTCGCGGCGAAGAAAGCGTTGAGGTCGAACTCGTCGAACTCGCCCTGGCTCGCTACCTTTACCAATTCGTCGGGCATCTGGTACGTGAGTAGGCGCATCTCTGGCATGGCGCCGTAGGGGTTTAGCTTGTCGGGGTGCTTCTTCGAGTACTGGGCTTTGGCCCTTTGCTCGTCGGTGTAGGTCCAGTTGAAGATCTGCTCTTCGATGAACTCTCCTGTTGCCAATGCTTTGAACGGAGTGCCCGAGAGGTAGAGGTAGGCGCGGGTGGTGATCGGCAAGAAATCGGTCTCATCGCTGCCGAGCTCGTCGAGTTCTTCATCGAAGGTCTCCAGCGCCTCGCCATATTCGCCGGCGAGCTCTTTCTTCGCCTCCTTCTCGTCTTCCCCCTCGAAGAGCTCCTTGGCGCTGTCACGCCACGCACCGAAGTGGTACTCGTCGAAGATGACGAGATCCCACTCAATTTCGTGAATCCACTCGTTCTTAGCCTTGATGAGTCCCGTCGCCCTGTCGCGCCCGAGCAAGTCCTGAAACGAACCGAAGTACACGAGCGGCTTCTTTTTTTCGACAGTCAGCGGGTTGACGCCTGATGCCTTTGAGACGTACTGCCACGCGTCGAAGTCGCTGTGAGTGAGCAGGTCGGTGGCCCATGCGTCTTCCACTGCCGGCTTGAAGGTCACGACGAGTACACGCTTGGCTCCGAGCGACTTCGCCAGCTGGTAGCTCGTGAACGTCTTGCCGAAACGCATCTTTGCGTTCCACAAGAAGCGCGGCACAGCGTGCATGTTCTCCTTCCAAATCGAATGAAAGTAGTCATGCGTCTTCTCAACCGCCCGCTTCTGCTCGGGCCGCATCGAGAATGTCGCGTGATGGGTGCCGCTCACCGACTGGCCTGTGCGCAGCTCGGTGATCGCAGTGAGCACGTCGGCAACCGAGCACTCCATCCACTCAAGCGTGGGATTGGCGAAGCCCTTTGCCTTCAATCGTTCGCGCACGTCATGGTCTCGAATGAACGATCCATCATCACGGATGGCCGACTCATCGACATCGATCGTGTAGTTCGTCACAGCCGCAGTCTTCAACTGTTGGCCGACTCGAGCCTTGACCTCCTGAGTGGTTTGCCCAACTTTCAGCCAGCCTGCGTGCTGCTCATCATGAATCGCATAGGCGTAGATGCGGAGCTGCCCTTGTGGCCGCTCCGGCATGAGTTCGTTGAGTGATTTACTCATCGACTAATTCTTCGTCATGTGCCGCAACCTGCGATTCAAGGAACGCAATCTCGTCCTTCGTCAGGCCGTAGCGCGCGTAAAGCTTCGCATCGGTCCAGTGCTCAGATTGCGGCAGGTCTGGGACGAAAGAGTAAACGTCGCGGTTCGCGTGCTGTGTCGACTTGCGTAGCGAAACGAGGAACCGAACGAAACGAGTTCGAAGGTAGGCGCTATAACGCTGTGCCTCTGCTTCCGATTTGAAACGACCGGCAACGAGGTAAGTTTCTGTGGAAGCCGTGCCAGGTTCGGCGACTATGGGTTTGCTCAAGAATTTCGTCTCGACCGCAGCACTGGTGCCTTGAACAGCCGTCATGAACACTTTCCAGTCATCCACCCAATCAGCGTTCTGCGGAATCTCGCTGCGGTCGACATAGCTGATTCGCTGCGATCCGTATAGACGCACAGGGTCCTCGATGCCCGTGGCCGAGGGCCGACCATGGAAGAAAGTACGCAGACCGAACGGTTTACCAGGGGAGACACGCAGTTCAAGGGTCTGCTCACCTACAGACGACACCTTCTCGAGAATGGAAACGGCCTCGTTCCGTCGGACCAGCACATCGTACGCATCGAGTGAACGAGCGACAGGCTCCCCTAGAGGCTTGCCATCCCACATCGTCTGAATCCAGCATGGGCCCTTATAGTCACGATCCCACAGAAAGTACGAAATGCCGCCACGAATCTTGACGCCAGGGAAGCCGTCGTAGAGCTTCGGGAAATCGACCAAGTACTTCAACTGGTGTGAGGAGAGCATCCGAGAACGGAACTTGTCCAATCCCCGACCACCCGCGAACCACCGAGAAGGAGTCACCATAACGACGAACTTAGGATCCAGCGCCATCGCGTTCTCGACAAAGTGCTGGTAAATCGGCGTCGCTGAGTTGCCGTGCCCACCGTCATCCAATTGGTAAGGCGGATTCCCTATGATCACGTCAAAATGCACTTCAACCCCAAACTGCTGCGCGACACGCGCCTTAATATCGCTGGTGTGGATAAAGGAGTAGGCGTAGGTCTCAAGCTCGTCGCCGCGGGCGTAGCCTTCTTCGCTTGCGCCGCAAAATGCGCAACGCCCCGTGCCAGCAACGTCGACCTTCAATTCGTTACCGGTTATCGTGTCGACCTGGAGAGCGCGCTCGCGGCCCTTCCAAGTGTGCTCGGTGCGCTCGAACCAAATGTTCCCGTCTTCCGTCGTGAACGACTTGGCTATGGAGTGCTTGCCGTTCGCGAACTTCGAGCAGTACAGACTGCGGCGGGCGAGCATGCCGGTCAGTTCGGTGACAGCGATCCCGTAGACCTGCTTCGTGAGAATGTGATCGACGCGCTCTTGCAAGTCAGGGATGCTTGATGCCAGCCCCTCGGCGAGGCGCGATGTGATCTCACGGAGGAAGACGCCCGACTTGGTGAACGGGTCGAGGAAGGTGACACTCTGGTCTTCCCAAATGTTCGCGCCTTCGTTGGCCTCAGCCCACGCAGCCTCGAGGGTGTCGAGCATCTGGTTCGCAAACTCCGGCGGCGTGAAGACCTCGTCGTTCGACAGGTTCGCAATACAGGTGAGTACGTCGGGGTTGCGTCCTCGCAGTGAGAATGTGGCTTGGCTCAATCCTCACCTCCGTCTTCGATTTCCTCCGCGGCAGAAAGCTCAGCCTCGATCTGTTCGGAGGACAAGGTGTCTTCACCCACGTCATCTCCTCCCGTCTCTTCGCCGAGGCTCAAGCGAAATTCGTTTCGGATCTCCCACAATGTCTTGCCAGAATCACGGATCTTCCAGAATCGCCATCCATTAATCCCGCCCTTATAGAGACCATCAGAGTTGGCCGCAACTCCAGCCGCAGACGGGGTGTCATGGCCGTGGCCGTTGACGTAGATTCGTCCATCCAGGCCAATTGCTGCGCGTGCGCCCTTCAGCACCGCTGGCCGCGCAACGAGTTCCGCCCCTTGCGCAATAGCGCCCTCGGAAACTAGGAGGGCCAAGTCAACGGCCCCGACGCGAGCTGGCTCGTCGTCAACCCCAGGCGCACTGACGTGACCTTCGGGCACGGGCCAGATCTTTAGGATGGTTTCGGTCAACGTCTTTGTGCGACTAGAGATGAGCGACTCGTTCCACTCCTCTGGAGCGCTCTGGATAACGTCATTGGTGATAAGTACGTCGTTGGCCTCTCTGAAATGTGCCACCTTGCTCTTCCACGCACTGTGAGAAACCCGGGAGTTGAGCTTGTTTGTGACAAGCGTCAGATTTCCCAATTCGTGAATTACTCGATCCCGGCTTGCGGACTTAGCGCCCATCTCCTCGTCGGCCCAAGTTGTCTCCCAATTAACGCGCCACTTCCGCGGCATTAGGTGCTCGATCGTACCGATCCGCCGAGGTACTGGCCCCATCCCCATCGCACGCCAGTCAGGGTATCCGCGTCGGTAATCCTCCAACGCTTCCAGAATCATGCGGAGTCGAGCCCGAAGATACTTGTTGAACGCAGGAGCTCCCTCGAGAGCGGACGTCACTTCGTCGTCGTCCGGCCAGTAGCCAACAGGTGTGTTGTTCGACGCGAGGTAATTCTCGGTCTCGATCGCCAGCTCGTCGTGTGGCTTCTTGCTCAGGCGAACCAGAAGGTCCATGAGGAACTTGTTCACGCCTTGTGAGGGCGCCTTGACGATAGCCCGCCGGACAAACCAACTCTCCAGGGATCTGAGGATCGATAGCCTGTCGCCATCCGGAATGTCCGCCTGTGCCTCCTCATCAAGCCAAATGAGTAGGGGTCGGATCACCTCGGAATCGAGGGTGCCGACACGGTAGCTGAACCATTGCTCCCGCGACAGCGGACCATCCTGTTTCTGCGCCCCCTCGATGACTACACGGTAGCGATCGGCCGCCGACTTGATTTCGGGCAAGAGCTCAAGAAGGTCACGGTCACGAGACGAGACATAGCTCTTGAACTGCCCGAATAGTTCACGAATCGGGAAATCTTCAAGCTTTCGTCCGCGAAGCCAGTGCCACAAGAACCACGATGAGCGTGGGTGCGTCACTCGGCCCGATGTTATGAGTTCAACCCACCACGGAGTCTCAAGCTCTGCCCAGTACTTGTAGTAGGCGCTTTCGGTTTCTGCGTCTGTGCCCTTGAAGTTTTGGAAGACGTAGTTCTTAATGAGATCCGCTGCGCTGAGAGGCACGCCCCGGGCGTTCAACGTCTCAAAGATCGCCTGTGCGTCCTCGTTGGCATCCAGGCGGATGCTCACCAATTCGAGTTGCGACGTCACCGCCGTAACCAAGAGGTGCGCACTTGCCCGCGGATTAGGGCTTGAGTCGAGCCAGGATCGGATTGCACTTGCGAAGTACTCGTGCGCTTCTGCCAGACGCGAAGGAACGACTGATGCGTAATCGACGGGAGTGCCCGCCGACATGATGGATACGAAGCCGACTCGATCGTGGTTGGTCGGCCACACCTTGTAGCGATCGTGTTCCCCTATATGAAACGCAGGAGGGTTCTGAATGAGCGGCTCGACCTGTCCTGCAAGGGATATCTCATCTCGCGAGAGCAGTTCAGCGTGCAGTGCATCAAGAAGTACCTGAAGCGTCGTCAATCGCTGCTGGCCATCGATCACGCTCCATGCCGGCATGTGACCGAGATCTGTCGGAAGCTGCTGTACGACAAACGCTCCGAGGAAGTGCGTAGAGGTGGAATCGCGCGCGAGCAACTCCGTGAGTCGCTCAATGTCCTGCCAGAGTGGCTCCCACTGGAGCTCACGGGACCAGACGTATGGGCGCTGGAAAAGCGGCACGACCAACCTCGCCGGCTGGAAGAAGACCTTCTGGGGCGACTCTTTGTCCGGCTTCATTCGGCCAACTCCTCGACACTCATTGGGGGATACTCCTTCACTGGGGCAAAAATCTCGTGCTCTTCTAAGTGCGCCCAAAGTGTGCCCTCGAAGGATGCTCGTTGGGTCAAGCTGTCGTAGCGAAAGTCGCGCCGCTGGAACTTACCCCTGCCTAGGTAGCCCCACTCCGGAAACGTGATCGGCTCGCCGGCTGCGTTGGTCATGCTGAGCGCGTCGCCCTGGACGATATTTGTGGCAACGACCTTCGCTGCCGCTTGATACCAAGCGTCTCCCGCTCCCTTGCATACAAATTGGGCGAAAACGCTCAGCAGATTCTCCCGACACTCCGCCGCATTGTCGGCCAAGAGCTCGATGCCGTACGTGCACATGAGCGCGAGCATCGCGTAGTGGTTGCGCTCGAATTCGCTCGCGCCGTAGCGGACGCCGACGGTCGCCAATTTGCGCATGAGTACGGGCACAAGGAAGTTTCCTGAGCCACAGGCCGGCTCAAGAACTCGTGAGTCAATGCGCTCCGACTCCGCCTTGACCAGGTCGAGCATGTCGTTGACCATCCAGTCAGGGGTGAAGACTTCCCCGTGATCTGCCACTCGCTTCTTTGATCGGGTCAACGCTGGGGGCGGCGATGGCTGTTCTCTTTCAGGCTGTTGGTTGACCACGTCGCCAACAGTACTTGTGAGGGAGGACGTTACTGGGAGCGTGCGGACGGAGAGAACCGGGAGTGTGCTCACGAGGTGCTTCAAGCTACGGCCTCGGCCGAATGCTCGGCATACCTGACATCGCGCCGCATGAATCTCCCCTTCAGTAGGACTTGAACACGACAAGTTCACTGACGTCATTTCTGAGTGAGATTAGCTCAGATCAGGCGCCTTCAGTGCTCTGCTCGATCACCACAAGTCGATCCGTCGCTCTCGACGCCCCCACATAGAGCAGATCGCGGTGGTACTCCTTCGACAGGTCGACGTCGGTCAGAATTACCGCCGGCGCCTCAAGACCCTTGAACTCGTGGATGCTCCCCCACCGAATGCGCGTCGGGTCTTCAATACCTGTGCCGAGGCGTGAGGTGAGGCGGGCATCCGCGGTCGGGTCAGCAAGAGCCTGGCCGACCGCCGACCGCTCGCGGGCGTAGGACGACAGAATGACCAGCTCGCGCACCGTGAACGGCTCCGACATGATGCGCTCGACGGCGTCGGCGAGCAGGCGCAGCTGCTCGTCCAGGGTGGTGAAGGCGTGGCGCTCGACCGAGACCCGGTCGTCGTCGCTGCGGCGGTGCTCGCTGTAGAGGGTCGGCTCGCCGATGAGCTCGGCCACGAAGCGCGCCACCTCGGGGGTCGTGCGCACGTTCTTGTCGAGTCGGAGCGTCATGAGACCCGGCATGCGGCTGAGCACGGTGGCGCGGGCATCCGTAACCTCGTCGTCGTCTGCATGGCGACGGTAGATGACCTGGTGCTCGAAGTCGCCGGTGATGAAGACTGGCGCGCCCTCGAGTCCGCCCACTAGTAGCGCGTCAAGCACGTCGAGGTACTGCTCAAGCGCCACGTCTTGCGCCTCGTCGACAACGAGATAGTCGTATTGCGGGCCCAGTTCGAGCGCCGCCTCGAGCGCCTGTTCGGGCAGAGTCTGGTCGTACCACTCGGGCTCCACGCGCCCGCTCTCGAGCTTACGCCGCGCCTCGTTCTTGCCCACGTGCCGATCGACCACCTGCGCCATCAACGAGTGGATGCGCCGCACCTCCAAGCCTTCACCGCAGAGCTCGGCGAGTCGGGCTTCGATGAGGCGATTGAAGACGACGACGAGTGTGCGCTTCCCGGCGACGCAGGCTCGGCGCGCGGCCTCCGCCGCTACCCAGGTCTTTCCCGAGCCGGCGGGCCCCTCGACCAGCAGCCGCGGGTTGGTTCCGACCACGTCGAGCACCTTCACTTGCTCGGCCGTGAACTGGGCCTGCTCGGCTTCGCGGCGGCGAGCGAGCTCTTTGGCGCTGAGCTCGGCGACGAACCGCGGGGTCAGCATCTCGACGATGCGGTCGGCGTGTGGGGCGTCGGGTTGGCCGGCGACGCGGCGGTAGCCGCTGACGCTCTCGGCGAGGTGGGTGTTCGCGTGGGTCAGCGCGCGGATCACCGCGGCGGCGGCGTTGCCGTTCGCGAGGTCGGCGGCATCCAGCAATTGCCAGTCATGCCAGCCGATGCTGGGGGCGAATTTCGTTTTGCTCAGCTGCGTGAGCCACGCGGCGTGAAAGACCGGGTAGCCGACTGGGCCGGCCCCTTTCGACTGCAGGTATTCGATGATGGAGTGCTGCGCGCTAGACGCCTGCTCGAAGGGGCTGCGGGTGACCCAGGCGCGGCTGCCGTAGCGCCAGCGCCCCTCACCGTCGGCCTCGATGCTCTCGTGCGACTTCACTTCAATGACCAGGATGCCCTGCCCCGGCGCCACGACCACAAAGTCGGCTTCGCCCTGCACTTGGCTGACGTGCCGCGCGATCTCGAGCGAGTGGAAGACGACCCAGTCATCGGTGCGAGGCGCGTCGCGGAGCGCCGCGAAGACAGCGCGCTCCCCCGGTGGGGCGTCATCGCCGATCGTCCGAGGGATCATCCGTGCCATTGGAATTGAGCGTAGGTCGATTGGTTGTCGCAGTCGACACCCCCGAAGCGGTGGCAAGGTCTGGGCTCGCGATTAGGCTGCGTTGAAATAGGGCGAGGAGCGAGGATGCTGTCGAGCGAGGAACAGGCACGTTTGCGGTTGGAGATCTTCGCCGAGCTCGAACTATTTATCGACGCACGCGGCGGGTTCGCCAGCCGTGACGAGCTCACGTCATTCACCTTGCGAGGCGGCACGCGCATCCCGCTCATCGACCGCAACAAGGGCATACGCAACCCGGCCGAGTTCGACGCCACGCTGGCGATCGTCTCGGCCGGCGACAAGGGCCGCTACAACGTCTACGACGACGCCATCGACCGCTCGAGCGGGTTGCTCTATTACTCGTGGGCGCAAGGCCCTCTCAACGCGGGCGACAACCGCAAGCTGCACGTCGCGTTCGAGCAGCAGGTGCCGATCATCCTTTTCGAAAAGCCGCTGCCCAACCTCTACGTTCCCGTCTTTCCGGTTCGCGTCATCGACGTACTGCCCGAGCAACGACAGTTCGTCATCGACCTCGACGAGAGCGGCGCTCGCGCCACCACGGCGACCCCGCTCGACAAGCGGTATGTCGAGCGCCTCGTGAAGCAGCGCGTGCACCAGCCGGTCTTCCGGGCTCGCGTCCTCAGCGCCTACAACATGCGATGCGCGGTCTGCACGCTGAAGTACGCCGAGCTACTCGACGCGGCGCACATCATCGCCGACACCGACGAGCGCGGGCTCCCGGTGGTCACGAATGGCATGGCAATGTGCAAGATCCACCATGCGGCGTACGACCAGAACTTCCTCGGCGTGAGCCCCGACTACGTCGTCCACATCAACGAGCGGCTGCTCGCCGACCGCGACGGGCCGATGCTGCAGTACGGACTCCAGGCGATGGACGGCAAGCCGCTTGAGCTGCCAACCCGACGCGACAACCGACCCGATCGCGACTTCCTCGCCGAGCGCTTCGCCAGCTTCGCCTCGTAGCCCCCGCCCCAGCGCTCGCCACGGCGCCGCCTCACGCCGCATAATGAACTCACCTCACGCGCGCGCCTCACCCACGCGCCCCCACCCGAGCCCCGAGGAACCCGAGATGACCCTCAACCCCGCCGACTACGGCCAGGCGCCGCCCGCCGAGGGCTGGTTCCCCGACCCAACCTCCCCCGGCCACGAGCGCCGCTGGGACGGCACCTCCTGGACGAACGAGACGCGCGAGTCCGCCAAGTCGCAGCTCATCGAGCCGTCCGCGCTCGCGAGCCCCGACCAGCTGAACGCCGCCATCCTCAGCGCCGAGGCCTACAGCGAACTCGTCGACCTCGCTCCCCCGACGCCGCCCGCCTCCGTGCCGCTGCTGTCGGTCGCCACCGCGCCCAAGCGCGACCGGAAGACGCGCCGGCTCGTCGGCGGACTCTCGCTGCTGCTCGTCTTCGCCGGAGTCATCGCCGTCATCGTCGGCGTCTACGGCCTCGTCGGCGTGCTCGCGCTTCCCTCCAGCGCGGCGATCCTGCTCGCCGTCGCCGGCGCCGTCGTCTTCTTCGTCGGCATCGTCGTCGGGGCGATCCGCACGCGCCGCTGACCTCCGAACGAGCACAAACCAGCAGCGCGAGCCGCGATCGCAGATTCACACCCCCCATTCGGGGGGCACTCCGAGAAATGCCAGGGGCATCCCGGACGATTCTCACGTGACTGACATCGTGATCATCCAGCCGCGCGAGGGATGGTTCGCCGACCCCACCGTCCCCGGCCAGGAGCGCTGGTGGGATGGCGCCGCATGGACGCCCCTCACCCGCCCCGCCGCCCGAACCGCACCCGTCGGCCCCGAGCAGCCCGCGAGCCCCGACCAGATCGAGACTGCGATCGAGAGCGCCGAGGCCTACACCGAGCTCGTCGACCTCGCTCCCCCGCGCATCGACGAGCGCCTCGTCACCCGCGTCGACGCCGCCGAGCTCGCCGACGCCGCGCGCCAGCCGTCGGCGCGGGCCGGCTATGCCGCCGCGGTCGCCGTCGGAATGCTCGGTTCCGCCCTCATCGCCGCCACCGCCGTGATCACGAGCAGCCTCGTGCAGTCGGGCACAGTAGCGCTTCCCTTCTAGCCGGCGCACCCCCTTGCGGTACATCGGCCGCGCACCTTGACTGGCCCCTTCACCCGCTTCACCGAAGAAGGAGGAACGTTATGTCATCAGTCGCCCGCGTCACCACCATCACCGCACGATCCGAGAAGAGCTTCGAAGACGCCATCCGCGTCGGCATCGAGCGCTCGAGCGCCACGCTGCGCAACGTCGAAGGCGCCTGGGTCAAGGAGCAGAAGGTCGACATCGACAACGGCACCGTGCGCATGTGGCACGTGACGCTCGAGGTCACGTTCGTCCTCGACGACTAGACACCACGAACACTGCAACGGATGCCCGTGAGGGCTCCCGAGCGCAGACGAGAGCCCGGCGGGTGCATAGACACCGCCGGGCTCTCGAGCTGCGTGGGGGCTAGCCGAACGGCAGCGGCGACGGCGCCGAGGCCGCCTTGCCCCAGTCGATGGTCTGCGCGAGCGAGTCGACGAGCTCGGTGAACGCCGCCCCGTGCTCGCTGTTGGCCTCGAGCAGCATCGAGTAGACCTGGTTGGCTCCGGCCTGCGAGCTGACGCCCGCGAAGTCGGCGACGTCGAGGGGCATGCGCGCGGCGACCGCGGCGAGAGCCGTGTCGAAGTACTGCGGCATGATCTCGCGCTCGTCGACGCGCTCCTGGATGATGCGTCCGCCGAACTTGCTCAGGGCGGTCAGGCCGAAGCTCTGCCACAGGATGAACCCGTGCCGGTCATCCCACGCCTCGGGGTAGGCCTTCGCGACGGCCGACCAGTAGTACGAGACCATGCGCGTGATCAGGCGCGCGCCCTGCTCGAGCTGCAGCTGCGACGCCGAGTGCGGGCCGCCCTCGATCGCGGCGAGCACGACCTCCGGCGGGAAGCACTGCGCCTCGACGCGCGGCATCTCGCGCAGCGTGATCGAGACGATGGCCTTGAGGGCGCTCAGGGTGATGGGCTCGACGGCTCCGGCCTTCTTGGCGAGCTTCTTCGCCTGCGGCACGTGGACCTTGCCGTCGAACACGGCACCGGCCTTCACGAGCTCGGCGGCGATCCATTCGGCGCGACCGTTGGAGTTGTGGAGGAGCTCGGCGTCATCGGGCCGGGGCTCGGCGGTGACGACGCTGATCAGAGGCGGCACGGAGGCGGGGGCTCCGGCGGCGGGGAGGTTGGGGCGGGCGAGGCCCGCGTAGTCGAAGCGCGAGCGCGCGGGGGCGATATCGGTCATGATGCATCCCATCGGGGGGTCCGTCGAGCGCGAGGATGGGTGGTTCGGGTGCCACGCGCGGGACTGGGTGCGGGTATTCGGGTATGACGGAACGCGCGGGGACACGAACCGTTCTCGTCATTGTGCACCCGAGGGCGCTAGAACGACACCCCGCGTGCGGGGGACACGCCGGAGCGGATCGGCGAATTCGCGCTGCCGACTACGCGATCGGCGTCGGCACGAACCACGGCGGGTAGACGGCGACCTTCGCCTTGAGCCCCGCGTCGGCGAGCGCGCGCTTGACCTCGTCGCGGCGCTTGTCGTTGGCGACGGCGACGAGCGCGACGCTCGCGAGCGGCACCGTGCCGGGAACGAGGGCCTCGGCAGCCTGCATGACGTCCTCGTCCATGGCGGCGCGGGCGAGCATCCGCTTCGCCGCGTCGGGGCTGCTGCCGACGGCGGTCGTCATGGCGGCCGCGTCGCCGTCGGTGACGATCAGTCGGTCGGCGACGGCCGGGATGTCGACCCCGAGCACGATGAAGTCCACGGCGAGGGCGCGGCGGGCCTCGTCGCTCCAGGTGGGGCCGGCGGCGCCGTCCTGCACGAGCGACCACCAGGTCGCCCGCGGCGTGAGCGAGAACGCGATGCACTCGAGCACGGATGCGTCTGCCGTCGCCTGGGCGGTCGCCCGCAGCTCGTGCGTGATCGGACTCGCGAGCACGACCTCGGCCTGCTCGGCGCTCAGGGTGCTCGGCTTGAGCTCGCCGCTCGCGATGATCGCGGGCAGGTTGCGCACGTGCGTGACGTGGAAGATGCGCTTCGGCAGGTTGCTCGCGCGCGGCTCAGGGGCCTTCGCGGCGGTCGAGCCCGGAGCGGGAGTGCGCAGATTCGTCTTCGGAGCCTTCGGCGCACGACGCACGGCGACCTTCTCCGGCTCGGGCGGAGGGAAGCACGACGCGCACATGCCGGGCTCGAAACCGTGAATGCACTCGTCCATGTACTGCTGCTCCCTCAATCCGTTGCGGGCTCGTGGCCCAACGGTTAACGGTACGCGGGTTTCTGGGGAGCTATGACCGCGGTGCGGGTCGTCCCCCTGCGGTGGGCTCTTGGCTCTCTCCTCCGGAGTGTGGAGAACGCTCGAAGGCGACGAATGCTCTGTCTACCCTGTGCGGGTGACGTCGCTTCGCCTGCCCCTGGCCCTCCTGATCGCCGCATCCGCATTCGCCCTGACCGGATGCTCGCCCGAGGCCGCAGTGCCCAGCGCGCCGCCCTCGGCCGAGGCCGAGCCGTTGTTCGCGAGCGACGAGGAAGCGCTCGCGGCCGCGGAAGCGGCTTATGCCGAGTACCTCGCCGTATCGAACGAGATCCTTGAGAGCGGAGGAGTGGGTGAAGAGGAGCTACGTCCGCTCGTGTCCGACCAGGTCTTTGAGGACGAGAGCGCTTCATATGCGGAACGACGAGCCAAAAACTGGCGAAGCGTCGGCTCTACCGAGCTAGTCAGCACCAAACTGCAGCAGTCATCTGAAACTGCGAGTGGCGCGGAAGTCATCGCTTTTGTCTGCGTTTCGTATCTTGATGTCGACGTGGTCGGGCCCGACGATGTATCTGTTGTAAACCCCGATCGACCCCCTTACGTGACGTTCGAGGCCGTAGTGTCCTTCGACTCAGAAGGCAAATGGCGACTCGAACGAAATGAGTTCTGGGAAGCGTCGGAGTCATGCGAGTAACCACGACGTTTACTTCGGTTCTTCTACTCGCCGGGTTGCTCTTTGCGTTTGACCCCACAATCTCCTCAGCACAAGCGGCCGAAAGCTGCAACACCAACGCCAATCATCAAACCGGCGGACAGGTGTGTGCCAAGAACGGCACAGAGGAAACCACGATTGAAGGCACCGAAAGCGCTGGGTCAACCGAAGAGAGCAGTTCGGCCAACGCCCCTACCGACAACACAGTCGCCGACCGCGTCGCCTGGACCCCGCCGCCCGGCATCCCGCCGTGGGTCGTCCCGGTCGAGCGCTGCGTCGCTCAAGGCGACATCGCCGCTGACTGCACAGCGGCCCGACCCGACACCCCCGCCGCTCCCCCGCCCGCAGACGCCGCGCCCGGCACCCCCGGCATCACGATCCGCGACGTCGCCTCCTTCCGGCCCGAGCTGGCGACCCTCTCCTCCGAGCCCGACGGCTGGGCCGTGCGCGGGCTTCACGCGAACGTCCTCGCGGCGGGCGGCACGAGCATCCGCACGGGCGAGCTCTTCGGCATCACCGCCGAGGTGCGCTTCACCCCCGTCGCCTACTTCTTCGACTACGGCGACGGCTCCGCACCGCTCAGCACCTCGACGCCCGGCGCCACCTGGGCGGCGCTCGGCCTCGACGAGTTCGACGCGACCCCCACCAGCCACGTCTACGAGAGCTCCGGCACCTACGCCGTCACCCTCCTCGTCGACTACGCCGCCGAGTACCGCATCGGCGGCTCCGGCCCCTGGACGCCCATCCCCGGCACCCTCGCCATTCCCTCTGACCCCGCGACGATCGTCGTGGCCGACAGTGCTGCGACCGCCCTCGTCGACCGAGACTGCGCCGCCAACCCCCGCGGGCCGGGCTGCTGACGTAACAACACCAGGTCCCCCAATTTGTCCCCCTAAATGCGGACACCCCCAAGTCGGGGGTGAAATGGTCTCACCACCTCGTTTACCTGCCGTTCACGAGATAAAGTCGCGGTAGAACGACCACTGGGGGTGGTCGGCACATCCAGGGGGAGGTGCAATGGTGGACACCCGACGTCACACGACGCCACCGACGCGCACACGAGCACTCGTGATCGGCGAATCGCTGATCGACATCGTCCACGACGACCGCGCCGGCGACGCCAGCGGGCCGCTCACGACCGAGTACCCGGGCGGAAGCCCCATGAACGCCAGCATCGGGCTCGCCCGACAGGGCATCGACGTCCAGTTCGCCACCGAGTTCGGCGCCGACCAGCGCGGCGACCGGCTCGAGGAGCGCCTCGTGCGCGAAGGCGTCGACCTGCTCATCGCGCCCCGCGCCGGCAGCACCGCGACCGCCAGCGCCCACCTGCGCGCCGACGGCTCCGCCGAGTACTCCTTCGACCTCGACTGGAGCCTCGGCTGCGGCGACATGCCCGCCCACCGCCCCGTCGACGTGCTCCATTTCGGCTCGCTCGCCGCCGCCATGCACCCCTGCTGCGGCGACCTCGAGAACACCGTCCGCGCCGCCCGGACGGCCGCGACCATCAGCTACGACCCCAACATCCGCCCCGCGCACGACACCGACCCCGTCGCCGCGCGCGTGCGGGTCGAGCGGCAGGCCCGCCTCGCCGACATCGTCAAGGCCAGCGACGAAGACCTCGCGTACCTCTACGGCGACGAGCCGCACGCCGCCATCGCCCAGCGCTGGCTCGACGCCGGCGTCGCCCTCGTCGTCATCACCCGCGCCGCCGACGGCGCCCTGCTCATGACCGCCGATACCGTCGTCGACCTGCCCGCCTACGCCGTCGAGGTGCACGACACCATCGGCGCGGGCGACGCCATGACCGCCGGCCTCCTCGCCGGGCTCGGCACCCTCGGCCTGCTCGGAGCCGACCGTCGCGAAGAGCTGCGCAGCATCGACGAGCGCACGCTGCGCGCCGTCGGCGACTGGGCGCAGCAGACCGCCGCGCTCACCATCGGACGCCCCGGCGCTGAGCCGCCGACCTCCGCCGAGACCCGCGACGCGCTCCTGCAGACCAGCTCCCGCTCCGTCGCCGCCTGACGACCACAGCGACGATCACAGCGACGACCACACCGCCGACCACACCGCCGGCCCGGCGTCCGAGCCCAGACCGCTCGACTACGCTCGCCGCGTGGCGCGCTACTTCGGCATCGACCTCGCCTGGGGTCTCGGCCGCACCGACCCGCGCACCGGTCGCGTGCGGCCGCCCAACGAGACCGGGCTGTGCCTGCTCGACGCCACCGGGCGCATCCTCGACGCCGGCTGGGCCCGCGGAGTCGACGCCGTCCACGCCTTCATCGCCGGGCACGAGCAGCCGGGCGACGTCATCGCGATCGACGCGCCCCTCATCGTGCCGAACCCCACCGGCATGCGCGCCGCCGAGCGCGAGGTCGCCTCCCGCTACGGCCGGTGGAAGGTCGCCGCGAACGCGTCGAACGCGGGCTCGGCGGCCCGCGCCGGAGAACTGCTGCTCGCCACACTCGAACCCCGCGGCATCCGCTACACCGATGGCACCGGGCCGCCGCCCGCCGTCACGACCGTCGCCTTCGAGTGCTACCCCTACACGACGCTCGTCGGCGTCGCCGAGCTCGGCTACGACGTGGAGCGCCCCCGCTACAAGCGGCTCATCCCCGGCATCGACCGGGCGGATGCCCGCGCCCGCCGCGCCGCCGCCTGCGACGACCTCATCGCGCGGCTCTCCCGCCTCGGCCCGAGCACGCCGCCGCTCGACCTGCGCAGCCACCCCGCGACCCGCGCGCTCGTCGACGAGCCCTCGCCGATCGCCGACGCCGCCTACAAGCACCGCGAGGACCTGCTGGACGCGGTCATCTGCGCCTGGACGGCCGCCCTCTGGCACGCGAACGGCCCCGAGCGCACGCAGGTGCTCGGGGCCGAGTCGGGTGAGGTGGATGCCCGGGGCCGTCGGGCGACGATCGTCGCCCCCGCGCGCCCCGAGCAGCGCCGCGCCGCAGAGGACGAGAGCGGCTAGCGCTCCTCGTACTGCTGCAGCGACGCGGCGAGCTCCGCGAGCCGCCACTCGGAGACCGGGATGCCCGACTGCTCGAAGCGCTGCGCGAGGAGCTCGAGGGCTGAGCGAGCGTGGCCCTGCTCGAGGTCCTGCCGGGTCTGATCGAGGATTCCGGTGATCTTCTGCTCATCGGTGGCGTCGAGAGCGCCGTCCTCGATCGGGCGGGACTGCTCCGCCTCGGGGCCGGCATCCTGCGCGTCGAGTCCCTCGTGCCGCTGGCTGTCCGCCGTGCCGGAGGTCTCCGCCGTCTCGACGAACTCGCCGGAGCCGCTGCCGGCGGGCGGGGCGCCCTCGACGTCGCGCGGGTCGAGGTGAGCGGGTGAATTCTCGTGGGGCTGCCAGGTCATGCCTCGACTCTGGCCCTGCTTCCGGGGCGTTCCCTGAAACCGCTCGACGGACGTTCAGGCAGCGGGCGGGTTACCCTCAGCGTCCTGCTCCTGCTCCGCTGCGGCCGCTTCCTCAGCCTCCCTCTCCTCCCGCAGCCGCCGCGCGCGGTCGACATCACGCAACGACTCCGCGAGGTCGGCGATCTCCGCGTCGCTGAGCGACATGCGGCACGCCTTGAGCCGCTCGCGCAGCAGCGTCTCGGCCTCGAGGTGGTGACCGCGACCGAGGTCGAACCGCATCTGGTCCATGAGGCCGTCGAGCTTGTCGCGCTCGCGCGCGCCGAGAGCGCCGTCGAGCACGGGGATCTCCTGCGTGGTGGGCTCGTGCTTCGGCTTCGGCTGCAGTGCCCACGGGCCCTGCTTGAGCGACTTCGTCGCGAACAGCGGCTCGCGCGGAGCATCCGTCGCCCACAGCCGCCGCACCGGACCGCTCGTCTTCGACTTCCAGGTCATCGTCGTCCCCTTCGTCAGCGCGCAGTCCGCCGGCCACCCGATCATGCAGACGGCGGACTGCGCGTGCGGGCAACAGTGCGCCGCGAGACGGGGAGGACGCTGGAGCGAGACCGCGTGTTCTCTGTCAGTGAGTGGCGAAAACGCCGTGGGCGGAGTGCCGCCCAGTTAGACGAAGCGGATGCTCGCCTGCAGGCGCGTGCGCACCTCGAACAGGTCGGTACCGCCGACGCCCACGCCGGGCAGCCCCGTCCGGAGCAGGTTGACCAGGCGCGAGCGCTCCACGAGCATCCCCTGCGCGCCGCGCACGCTGCCGAGCTCGGTGAGCGAAGCGGGCGCCTGGGAGTCCTCGACGACGATCACGAGGCCCGAGAACGTGACCTTGGCCGAGCGCGCGATCGTCTTCGCGCGCATGCCGAGCTGGTGCAGGGGCTTCTCGCCCGAGGCGAGCCCCTCGCCGATGAGGTCGCCGCGCTTGACCTTCACGGGGCCGCCCCAGTCCTCGCTGAGCACCGCCCAGAGGCCGGTCGGGCCGAGCACGACGTGGTCGACCTTGTCGTCGGGGCCGGGGCCGGCGACGACGTCGTGCCAGATCGTGAAGCCGATGCCGAGCGTCGCGAGCGCCGTCGCCGTCTTCTCCTCGGCCACCGCGGCGGCGAGCGTGTGCCGGATCTCCCGCGGCGCGCTCCGCACGAGCTGCGGGTCGTACGGGTCGTCGAGCGCGGCGCCGCGCCCCACCCACTCGCGCATCATCGCGAGGTACCGCTCGCGGTACATGCCGCCGGGATGCCCGTGCGACTTCGCGTTCGGCCGCGAGTCGCCGCGGCGCGCGCCCGCCCCTCCCCCAGAGCTGCCCGAGGTCCACGCCGCGGAGCCGCCCGCGCCGACGTCGGCGCCCGAGTCGTAGGCGTAGCGGGCCGAGGGCGTGCCGATGCGTTGCCACGCCTGCTGCACGCGATCGAACTCGGCGCTCGATCCGCCCGTGTCGGGGTGCGCCTGACGGAGCCGGCGGCGGTAGGCGCGCTTGAGGTCGTCGTCGCTCGCCGTCGGGGCGACGCCGAGAACCTCGTACGGGTTCGCGGCGAGAGGGGACTCCGACATAGTGCACCGAGCCTAGCGAGCGCGGGCGAGGAAACGGCTGGGCGCGACTACCGCTGGCTCATGATGAACGCGAGCGTGTACGCCCGCGAGCCGCCGTCGTCGATCTTCGCGGCGGGGAGCTCGCGCGCGGCGGCGAGGGCCGCCTCCGCCTGCTCGGGGCCGGCGAGCGACTGGTACATGAGCAGCGAGTCGGCGAAGAGGGTCGCGGTCTCGGCTCCGCCCGGCGCGGCTTCGGCGATGTTGTCGAGGATCCGCTCGGCCTCCACGCCCTCGGCGAGGTAGCCCGCCATCGGGTGCATCGGCAGCAGCTGGATGCCGACGATCGCCGAGGGCTCGGGGCTGAACCACGTGCCGAAGTCGCGCTTGGCATCCCACACGATGCCGACGGTGCCGCGCTCGTAGCCCGCGTAGGGCTCTGCGGCGCGATCGAAGGCCGTCCAGTACGAGCGGGCGCTGTGCGCCTCGGCCGAGAGCATCCACTGCGCCTGGTCGGCGAGGGCGTCATCGCCCGTCGCCTCCGCCCACAGCGCGAGGCCGTTCGCGGCGCTCACGGCCTCCGAGCTCGACTCCTGGTTGTTGCCGTCGGCGAAGGGCGAGAAGCCCGACGCCCACGAGTGGCCCGAGTACGGGTCGAAGGCGCGCTGCGCGGGGAAGACCTCGCCGCCGCTGCTCGCGATGTCGGCGGCGAGCAGGTCGATGACGGGCCGCAGCTCGTCGACGAGCTCGGCATCGATCTCTGCCGAGGCAGGGCCGCCGCCGACACCGGCGCCGGTCGCGCCGGCGAGCACGCCCGCGGCGTACAGGAAGTAGCCGTAGTGGAAGTGGTGGTCGTTGAACTCCTCCGAGCCGAACGACGCCTCCTGGCCGACGATGCCGCGCAGCCGCGGGTCGTAGGTGAAGCAGCGCTCAGCGCGCTCCTCGCAGCCCTGCGGCTCCGTCCACGTGCGCAGCTCGGCGGTCAGGCGCTCCTCGAGCCCCGTGGCGATTCCGGCGGCCGCCCCGGCGGTCGCGTCGTCACCGGTCGAGAGCTGGCGGGCGAGCTGCAGCATCGTCGCGAGGCGCGCGAGGGCCTTGCCGCCGAAGTAGGTGTCGGCGGGGCTCTCAGGGGTCTCGGCGACATCCTGCTCGAGGGCGGCGACGAGCTCGGCGCGGTCGTCGCCGGTCAGCTGCGCGTCGTCGAGCGCGAGCGCGCCGGCGGGGGCGAGCTGCGGCACGCTCCACTCGAGCTCGGCGCTCGCGCACAGCTCCATGGCGCCGTACGCGGTGAGGAACGAGCCGAGCTCGCACGACGCGCCCTCGCTCTGGTGCGGCAGGCGGCCCGTGACGGTGTCGCTGCCGTCGGCCGTGGCGTAGGTGAGAGCGGTCGTCGCGGCGTCCTCCGCGAGCGAGGCCGAGACCTCCACGCGCGTGATGGGCGATGCGGCGAGCGCCGCGAGCTCGGCGACGTCGGCGCCCTCGGGAACGGCGACCCAGTTCGCGGTCGCACCCTCCGGGAGCTCCACGACGAGGCCGTCATCCGAGACGGATGCCTCGGGCGCGACGAGCGCGAACGTCGCGGTCGGCGTCTGCAGCGTGTGCACGCCCTCCCCCGCGTCGGGCGCGGCCTCGACGGGCGCGTTGAGGCGCAGCTGGTGCGCGGCGGTCGCGGTGTAGCTCACGACGGGCGAGCCGCGGGCGATCGTGACCTCGGCGGTCGGCTCGTCGGCCGCGGCGAGCGCGAGCGTCACCGAGACCTCGTCGTAACGGGTCACGACGGCCGAATCCGTGCCGGCGGTGAGCGTCACGGCGGGCGCGTGCGGGGCGCTGATGGCCCCGGGGCGCGAGGTGACCTCGGGCACGCCGAACGCGACGCCGTCCGCGACGAGACCGAACGACAGCGGCAGGGGGAACACCGGCTGCGGCTCGCTACCGAAGACGAGGCCGCTGAACCACGAGTTGGTCGGCGGCACGAGCCCCTCGGCGAGGCGGTCGAGCGACACCTCGGTGCCGGGGGCCTCCGGGAGCGCGTCAGCGAGCGGGCGCGTCTGCTCGTCGGCGAGCACGGGCTGGCCGAGAGCGGTGGCCGGGGCGTCGCCGCCGGAGCCGCCCTGCCCGGCCGGGCTCGCGCATCCGGCGATCAGAGCGCCGACGCCGAGCGCGGCAACGGTCACGAGCGCGGCGCGGAAGGCGCGGAAGGTGCGGGGGCCGCGACTCATGCGAACAGCGCCTCGCGCACATCGGAGATCAGGGTGCGCAGCTCGGCGACCGAGGTCGCGAGCAGGTCGTCGTTGCGCAGCTGGAGCGTCGCCTCGACGGGCGTGCCGGGCGTCATGAGTCCGCCCTGCTCGGAGAACTGCGACTCGTCGATGTCGACGCGGGCCGTGGCGACGGCCTTGTCCTCGACGGTCGCGACCTCGATCGACTCGACCGTGCCGGCGAGCTTCTGATCGTTGGGCAGCGTCACGTCGACGCGGGCGCCCTGATCGATGCGCTCGAAGTCCTTCGGGTCGAGGATGAACTCGGCCGAGACGAACAGCGAGTCGAGGGCGGCGATCGTCGCGAGGGTCGAGCCGCCGGCGGCGTAGCCGCCCTGCTGGACGGCGACCTCCTGCACGAGACCGTTGACGCTCGACAGCACGGTGTAGGTGCCGTCGTCGTTGACCTGGAAGACCTCGCTGTCGGGCACCGAGATCTCGTCATCGATGTCCTGCAGCAGCTGCGTGGACTGGATGCGCGCGATCGGGTCGCCGGCGGCGACGGCGTCGCCCTGCACGACGAACTGCTCGATCACGGTGCCGGAGTAGTCGGTGCCGACGGGGTACTCGATGGCGTCCATCGAGGCCGAGCTCGCGTCGGTCTCGCCCTTGCGGTGCGAGAGCGCGACGGTGAGCGCGAGGACGAGCAGGAAGACGGCGATGACGCCGAAGAACATCTTGAATCGGGTGGCCCAGGTCATGCGGAGACTGCCTTTCGGTCGGAGCGACGGGCGCGGCGGCGCCCCTCGAGGGCGTGCTGGCGGTCGGAGCGGCGGATCGCGCGCTCACGGGCCTTGCGCTGTCGGCGCTCGCGGGCGATCTGCCGCGACTCCGCCGAGGCGGTCAGGATGAACGCGCCCATGATGAGGGTGTTGGTGACGTTCCACGCGGTGGCGAGCGTGAGCGCGCCGTTCGTGACGTCCTTGTAGATGGCGACGATCGAGGTCAGCAGAAGGAACCAGAAGAACAGCGTCTGCGGGATCATCACGTTGAACGGGCTCGACCTGTCCCTCTTGCCGCCCGTGACGTGCCAGGCCTGGTCGCGGCCGAGGATCACGTTGCCGAGCGCCCGGAGGTAGATCGGGAAGGACACGCTCGCGAGCATCAGGGTCTCCCAGCGGAAGGACCCCATGGTCGTGAAGGCGAGCATGATCTGCAGGCCGTAGAAGCCCAGGTAGAACAGCAGCCAGGTCACCCACGTGACCGTGAGGTTCACCGGGCGCAGGTCGAAGAAGATCTCGAGCGGCGGCACGAGCAGCAGCAGGAACGGGACGATTCCCACGAGGTAGTGCGTGGCCGTCACGAAGTACTGCACGCGCTGGTCGGGCGTGAGCCGGCGGCGCGGGTTGAGCGGGTTGGCCTTGAGGAGGATCTCGAAGCCGCCAGTCGCCCAGCGCAGCTGCTGCTTGGAGTAGTCCTCGATCGTCTCGGGGGCGTCGCCGATCGCGAGCGTGACGGGGATGTACACCGAGCGCCAGCCGGCCTGGTGAAGCTCGTACGAGGTCCACACGTCCTCCGACTTCGAGTCGGTGTGCATGCCGCCGATGTCGTCGATCGCCGTGCGGCGGAAGATGACGTTCGTGCCGACGCTGAAGGCCGCGTTGAAGCTGTTGCGGCCCGGCTGGACGAAGCGGTAGAAGATCTGCTGCATGTAGGCGGCGCCGCGCGAGATGAGCGTGTGCAGGTTGCCGTACGCCTGCGGGGTCTGCACGAAGGCGACCGCGGGGTCGACGAAGAACGGCACGGTCTCGTACAGGAAGTCGGGCTGCGGGACGAAGTCGGCGTCGAGGATGACGTAGAAGTCGCCGTTGCTGATGCTGAGCGCGTGGTTGACGTTGCCGGCCTTCGCGCCATTGCTGCTCAGGCGGCGCACGTAGCGGGCGCCGACCTCGGCGGCCATGTCGCGCACCTCGTCGCTGCGGCCATCGTCGAGGATCCACGTCGTGTGCGCGCCGCGCATCGCGACGGCCGCGCGCGCGGTGCGCTCGATCGTCTCGAGCGGCTCGCCGTAGACGGTGATGAAGACATCGACCGACACGGGCTTCTCGTCGATGAGCAGCGGCCAGCGGGTCGGGTCGTCGTCGAGGGCGTTCTCGCGGATCGCCGCGGTGTCGAAGAGGCGCTCCTGCGCGTGGTGGAAGAGGAAGTCGCGCGGGTCCTTCGAGCCGGAGAGGATCGTCCACATCGACAGCAGCGCGGTGCCGACGAGGACGACCTCGGCGATCACGACGAGCGTGTACGGCAGCCAGTCGCCGCGGTTCTCGGGGTTGAAGAGGAAGAACGTGTACGCGAGCACGCCCAGCAGGGCGATGACGACGAACAGCAGCAGGGTCGGCGAGGTGACCGACTGGTTCTCCACCGCGCGCGGCAGCGGCGCCTCGGGCGGACGGCGCTCCCCCGCGAACAGCATGTCGGAGCGCACGGACGCGCGCGTCGGCAGGGTCGATGCCGGCGCGCGGCTCGATCGGCGGTCGGTCGCCTCGGTGGTGAGGGCTGCTTCCCGCTGTCTCCGGGTGTTCATGCGCATGCTCGTCACGCAGAGTCCTGTTCTCTCGGTCGCGGCTCGGGGGCGTCCTTCGCGAAGAGCGCGCGGATGCTGAGCCTCGGTATGAGGAGGCGGCGACGGTGACGACTCCCCCCGTTCCACCGCCGGCGGATCGCTGAGGCGGTGACGGGTGGTCGTGAAGCAGGCCACGTTAGAGCATGAGCCCAGCATCCGCACCCCCCTTCGGGGGTCAATTCCCAGCCGGCGGCCCCGCGATCGGCGTGAGCGCGCGGATCGGGGCGTAGATGAGAGTTCTCTCACCGCCCGCCTACGCTGGTCGGATGAGCAAGACCTCCACGGCCCCGATCGCCGAGCGCATCCCCCACCGCCGCGAGCACCACGGCGACGTCGTCGTCGACCACTACGAGTGGCTGCGCGACAAGGAGAGCCCCGCGGTGCTCGACCACCTGCGCGCCGAGAACGCCTACAGCGACGCCCGCATGGCGCACCTCGAGCCGCTGCGCGAGCGCATCGTCGCCGAGATCAAGGGCCGCGTTCGAGAGACCGACATGGGCATCCCCGTGCGGGAGGGCGACTGGTGGTACTACGGCCGCACGGTCGAGGGGCTGCAGTACGCCATCCAGTGCCGCGTGCCCGCCGCGCCGATCGACCCCGCGAACCAGCAGGACCCGGTCGCGTGGACTCCCCCGCCGCCGCTCGACGACCCGTCACAGCCGCGCGAGGGCGAGCAGGTCATCCTCGACGCGAACGTCGAGGCCGAGGGCCACGAGTTCTTCAGCCTCGGCTCGCTCGACATCACGCTCGACGGCCGCTTCATGCTCTACGCGACCGACACCGAGGGCGACGAGCGGTACACGCTGCGGATCCGCGACCTCACCACCGGCGAGAACCTGCCGGATGAGATCGCCGAGACCGCGGCCGGCGCGTTCTTCTCCCCCGACGGCCGCTTCGTCCTCTACTGCACGGTCGACGACTCGTGGCGCCCCGACACCGTCTGGCGGCACGCCGTCGGCACGATCGGCGGTGAGGCGGGCGGCGACGTGCGCGTCTTCCACGAGCCCGACGAGTCGTACTGGGTCGGCGCGGGGCTCACGCGCTCGCAGCGCTTCCTGCTCATCGAGGCCTCGAGCTCGATCACGAGCGAGGTGCGCTACCTCGACGCGTCGACGCCCGAGGGCGAGTTCGCGGTCATCCGCCCGCGCGTCGACGGCGTCGAGTACGACGTCGAGCACGCGATCATCGACGGCCGCGACCGCTGGCTCATCACCCACAACGACGGCGCGCCCGACTTCCAGGTCGACTCCGTCCCGATCGAGGCGGGCACCGGGTCGACGGACACCGGGTCAACGGGCACCGAGGCGGCGGATGCTGCGCTCGCCCCGGTCGTGACGCTCGTGCCGCACCTGCCGGGCCGGCGGGTCGAGGGCGTCGACGCCTTCGCAGGCTTCCTCGTGCTCGACTCGCGCCGCGACGGCCTGCCGCGCACGGGCGTCGCGCGGCTCGCGCCGGGCATCCGCGAACAGGACCTCGATTTCGTCGACCTCGAGGTCGGCGACGGGCTCATCTCGATCGGCGCGAGCGGCAACCCCGA
Source organism: Yonghaparkia sp. Soil809 (assembly GCF_001429705.1). Classification (NCBI taxonomy): domain Bacteria; kingdom Bacillati; phylum Actinomycetota; class Actinomycetes; order Micrococcales; family Microbacteriaceae; genus Microcella; species Yonghaparkia sp. Soil809. Next base: position 456,750 of record NZ_LMSV01000002.1, on the reverse strand, counting down.
GTGGGGTCAGCCGATGCTGCGCGTCGGGTACACGAGCTTCATCGAGCCCGCCACCGTCGCCAACCACGTCGTCGCGACCGGCGAGTGGATCATCCTCAAGCGCCAGCCCGTGCTCGGCGGGTACGAGTCGGCCGACTACGCCGAGCGGCGCGACTGGGCGGTGGCCGACGACGGCACGCGCATCCCGATCTCGCTCGTCTGGAAGCGCGGGCTCGTGCCGGCGCTCGACGGCCCTGGTGCCGAGAGCGAGGCCGCCGAGCCGAGCCCGCTTCTGCTCTACGGCTACGGCTCGTACGAGGCGAGCATGGACCCGGGCTTCTCGATCCCGCGCCTGTCGCTGCTCGATCGCGGCGTCGTGTTCGCGATCGCGCACGTGCGCGGGGGCGGCGAGATGGGCCGCGCCTGGTACGAGAACGGCAAGACGCTCACCAAGACCAACACCTTCACCGATTTCGTCGCGAGCGCCCGGCACCTCATCGACGCCGGGGTCACCGCCCCTGACCGGATCGTCGCCGAGGGCGGCAGCGCGGGAGGGCTGCTCATGGGCGCCGTCGCGAACATCGCGCCGGAGCTCTTCGCGGGCATCCTCGCCGACGTGCCCTTCGTCGATCCGCTCACCTCGATCCTCATGCCCGAGCTGCCGCTCACGGTCATCGAGTGGGACGAGTGGGGCGACCCGCTCCACGACCCCGACGTCTACGCGTACATGAAGGCCTACGCGCCGTACGAGAACGTGACCGAGCAGCCCTACCCGCGCATCCTCGCCGTGACGAGCCTCAACGACACGCGCGTGCTCTACGTCGAGCCCGCGAAGTGGGTCGCGCGGCTGCGCGAGGTCGGCGCCGACGTGCTGCTGCGCTGCGAGATGGAGGCCGGCCACGGCGGGGTCTCGGGCCGGTACTCGGCCTGGAACCAGCGCGCGATCGAGCTGGCGTGGATGCTCGACGTGCTCGGGCGAGCCGACACCGCCCCGTAGGGCGGGGCCGGCCCGCGATCGCGGCGCTCGCTAGGCCGAGGGCGCGGTCGGCGCGCCGACCGCCGCGAGCTCGTCGGCCGTGAGCTCCAGGGCGAACGACTGCAGCAGGTGCGGCAGCTGCTCGACCGTGCGCGCCGACGCGATGGGTGCGCCGATGGTCGGCTGCTGGCGGAGCCAGGCCAGCGCGACGGCCGCGACCGAGACGCCACGGGCATCCGCCACCCGATCGAGGGCGTCGAGCAGCACGAGGTTGCGGGGGTCGTCGAGGAGCTTCGTCGCGTTGCCGGCGCGCGCCGAGTCGACCTCGACGCCCGGGCGGTACTTGCCGGTGAGGAACCCGCCCTGCAGCGCGCCGTAGGGCAGCTCGACGAGGCCGAGCTCGGCGACCGTGCCGCGCAGCGTCGTCTCGTAGTCGCGGCGGACGAGGCTGTAGCCGTCCTGCGCGACCGTGAAGCCCGTCACGCCGAGGTCGGCGGCGACCGCGACGGCGCTGCGGAGGCGCTCGGCGGTGAAGTTCGAGGCGCCGACCGCGCGGATCTTGCCGGCCGTCACGAGCTCGCCGAACGCGGCGACGTACTCCTCCTGCGGCACGGAGTCGTCGTCGCGGTGCGCGTAGTAGAGGTCGAGGTGGTCGGTCTGCAGGCGGCGCAGCGAGTCGTCGACCGCGGCGCGGATGTTGGCCGCCGAGAGGCCGGGGCGGGCCTCGAGCGCGAAGACCTTCGTGTGGATCTCGACGTCGTCGCGGCGCCCGCGGCGGGCGAGCCACTCGCCTAGCACGGTCTCCGACTCGCCGCCGGAGTTGCCGGGCGCCCAGGAGGAGTAGACGTCGGCGGTGTCGATCGCGCGGCCGCCCGCGGCGACGAAGGCGTCGAGCACCGCGAAGCTCTCCTCGCGCGAGCTGGTCCAGCCGAAGGTGTTGCCGCCGAGGACGAGCGGCCCGAAGTCGTGTGCAGTCATGCTGTCGACGCTACCCAGCGCACCTGGAGCCGACGTTCAGGTGCGGCGAGCGCCGGTCCAGTCCTCCGCGACCATCACGTCGCCCTCGCTGAACGTCAGCGTTGCGGCGACATACTCCCCCGCGAGCGCCCGCGCGACCCACCGGCCCGCATCGGCCCACATGCGATCGAACGGGATGCCCGACACCGGGAACCACGCCGGCTCGAGCTCGGCGCTCGTCGTCGCCTCGCCCGAGAAGACGCTCGCGGTGAACACGCGGTGGAGCTGCGAGAGGTGCGGCCGGTCGAGGAACGGGTACGCGATCTCGGCTACGGGCACGAGATCGCGGGCCGCCACCTCGAGGCCGACCTCCTCGCGCACCTCGCGGATGGCGGCATCCACGGCGGTCTCGCCCGGCTCGAGCTTGCCGCCGGGGGCGACGAGCCGGTCGATGCCGAGGCCCGTGCGCTTGCGGCCGAGCAGCACCTCGGTGCGCGGCCCGTCAGGGGTCGCGACCTCGCGCGTCACATAGACGGCGGCGACCTCGAACATCGGCACGGCGCCAGCCTAAGCCGGCGGTGCGGGTTGATAGCGTGTCGGCGTGACGACGACGTCTTCCCCCGCGCCCTCCGCCGACCCGCGCCCCGGCGCCGCCGAGCCGACCCCGAGCGCGGTGATCCTGCGCCTGCGCCGCATCGCGGGCGTCCTGAGCCTCGTCGCCGGGGTGAGCGTCCTCGCGAGCATCGTCTGGCAGGTGAGCGACCAGGTCGCGGCCGGGCGATTCGAGCCGACCGAGTACTTCGCGTACTTCACGATCCAGACGGCGCTCATCAACATCGTCGTGCTCATCGTCGGCGGAGTTCTCGCCTTCCGCACGCCGATCGACACTCCGCTTTACGCGGCCATCCGCGCGAGCGTGTTCGCGTACGCGGTCGTCACGGGCGTCGTGTACAACCTGCTGCTGCGCGGCATCCCGAACGACGACGGCTACATCGCGCCGCCGTGGCCGAACGAGAACCTGCACGTGTGGATCCCGATCTACATCGCCCTCGACTGGCTGCTCAACCCGTCGCGCCCCCGCCTGCGCTGGAGCACCATGGGGCTCGCGGTGAGCTTCCCGCTCATCTGGGTCGGCGTGACGATGGTGCGCGGCGCGCTCACCGGCTGGTACCCGTACCCGTTTCTCGAGCCGTACGGCCCCGCGGGCGTGCCGGGCGTCGCGCAGTACGTCGTCGGCATCGCGGTGCTCATCATCGCGCTCGCCGCCCTCGCCGTGGTCATCACGCGCGTCCACCACCGCGTGGCGCGGCGCTGACATGGCGACGCACGAGCACCTGATCCTCGTCGAGCACGACGTCGAGGGGCACGCCACCGGCTGGGTCACGGCCCACCCCGACCTCCCGCAGGTTCGCGTGACCGACGTCGCCGCGACGCGCGGCGACGGCGTCTTCGAGACGATCAGCATCGGCAGCGGGCACCCGCAGGCCCTCGCCGCCCACCTGGAGCGCTTCGCGCGGTCGGCGCGCATGCTCGACCTGCCCGAGCCCGACCCGACCGTGTGGGCGGATGCCGTGCGCGCGCTCGCGGACCTGCTGGCCGATCATGAGGAGGCCTGGGTGAAGACCGTCCTCACGCGAGGCGTCGAGGGCCAGCCGATGCCGACCGGGTGGGCGTACGCGACGATCTCGGCCGACTTCCGGCGCGAGCGGACGGACGGGATCGACGTCGTCCTGCTGGATCGCGGGCTGCGCAGCGACGCGGCCACGACATCCCCCTGGCTGCTCGCCGGAGCGAAGACGCTCTCCTACGCGGTGAACCGGGCGGCCGCTCGGGAGGCGGCGCGACGCGGGGCGGACGACGCGCTGTTCGTCTCGAGCGACGGGCTGCTGCTCGAGGGGCCGACGTCGACGCTCGTCGTGCGCCGCGGGACGGAGCTGCTGACGCCGCCCGCCGCCCTCGGAATCCTTCCGGGCACGACGCAGGTCGACCTGTTCGCGGCGGCTCCGGAGTGGGGGCTGGAGGGACGCGTGGCGACCCTCACGGCCGCGGATCTCGCCGCCGCCGACTCGGCGTGGCTCGTGTCGAGCGTGCGGCACGCGGCGCCCATCCGATCGATCGACGGCGTCGAGCGCGCGATCGACTCGGAGCTCTCCGCAGCGATGAACGGGTTCCTCCGGCGCCGGCTGCGCTGAGCCGGCCGGGCCTGGGAGTCCTCGGGACGTTCCTCGCCGTCCCGGAGCCCACGCGCGTAGGGTGGCGGATATGAGCAGCAGTCTGGAGTGCCTGACCGACTGGATGACCCGGCAGCGCTGGTACGCCGGCAAGGGCCGCGTTCCGAACCTCGTCGAGGTGACACGCGAGGTCTGGCCGACCGATGAGCCCGAGGCTCGCGTGATCGTGCTCATCCTTCGCGACCTGGCGAACAACCCGCCCTCGCTCTATCACGTGCCGCTCGTCGCCCGGAGGACGATCCCGAAGGGCGCTGGGCCTCACCTGATCGGCCGCGACTCGGACGACGACTACCTCTTCGACGGCGCGTACGACCCCGCGTACACCTCGGCGCTGCTGAAGCGCATGCACATCCACCGCAGCGATCGTCGCGCGCGCGTGCACGGCGGCGAGCAGTCGAACACGTCGATCATCTTCGACCAGGGCGGCGAGGCGCCGCTCGTGGCGAAGGTCTTCCGGCTCGTGCACACGGGCGAGAACCCGGACGTGACCCTGCCGTCGGCGCTCACGTCGCGCGGGTACCGGCAGGTGCCGCGCATGCTCGGCTCGATCACGGGCTACTGGAACGACCCGTACCACGGCGATCGCACGGCGATGGGGCATCTGGCGTTCGCGCAGGAGTTCGTGACCGATGCGACCGACGGGTGGGAGCTCGCGCTCGCGTCGGCCGCCGCGGGCGAGGATTTCAGCGCCGAGGCGGAGCGCCTGGGCCGCACGACCGCGGAGGTGCACACGGGGCTCGCGGAGGCGATGCCGACGCGCGATGCGACCCTCGGCGACATCGTGGGCTTCGTGGCGAACTGGCACCACCGGCTGTCGGTCGCGACCTCCGATGTGCCGGCGCTGCGCGCGCTGCGCCCTGCGATCGAGGCGGTGTACGACGCGGCGCAGGATGCGCCGTGGCCGCAGCTGCAGCGCATCCACGGCGATTTCCATCTCGGGCAGGCGCTGCGTCGCTCGACGGGCGAGTGGGTGCTCGTCGACTTCGAGGGCGAGCCGCTGCGCCCGCTCGACGAGCGCAACCGGGTCGACTCGCCACTGCGCGACGTGGCTGGGATGCTGCGCTCGTTCGATTACGTCGTGGGCGCGCGTCGCAACACCGCGGCGGATGCCGCGGCTCGCGACGCCGTCGACCCCGAGTGGGCGCACCGCTGCCGCCGGGCCTTCCTCGACGGGTACATCGCCCAGTCCGGCACGGATCTCCGAGCCCACCGCGCCCTCCTCGACGCGTTCGAGCTCGACAAGGCCGTCTACGAGGCGATGTACGAGGCGCGCAACCGCCCCACGTGGCTGCCGATCCCGCTCGCGGCGGTCGAGCACCTCGTCAGCTCGGACCGAGCAAGCGCCCGCCCCGCCTGAGCCTGCGCGCGTTCACCTGAGCGCCCGCACACGACCGTCGACTTCGGCACACTCACGATGTGGAGGAGTGACGTAATCCGTTTTCGTCACTCCTCCACATCGTGAGTGCGGCGCGCGGGATTGCTGTTTCCGCAGGCCCTCGCGTCAGCGCACCGGCCGAAGAGGCATGGTGCCGGTCATGGATCTCACATCGTGGATCGCGCCTCCAGGTGTTCGCCGGCTGACGGCCGACTGGTTCGAGGCGACGGCGGAATTCGATGAGGATCAGCTGCTCGACGCCTCTCCGTTCTCGGGGATGGTGGCGCCTCGCGATACGCGCCTTCCGCACGAGCGGCTGCTCGACCACCACGGCGGCATCGTCGCCACTGCGGAGCTGCTGAAGGCCGGCGTCGACGAGATGAGCATCCGGATGCTGCTCGGCAAGAGGCGGCTCGTGAGGCTGCGCAAGGGCTGGTACGGGCGGCCGAACCTCCCCACCGACGCCGCTCGGGCGTGGCGGATCGGCGGCCCGCTCGCGTGCGTGAGCGCCCTCGTGCATCACGGCGTTCTCGACCCCGCAGTTCTTCGGGTCGACGACGGTCTGCATGTCGCCGTGCGCCAGAACACCTCGCGTCGGCCGAGCACGCTCACGATCGCGACATACCCCTTCGAGGACCGCGCGGCTGCCCCGCCGATCCTCCACTGGAGCACGCGCGACTTCCACAGCGGCGATCGCGCCGCCGTCAGCATCCGTGCCGCGCTCGAGCAGGCACGGCACTGCCGGCCCCTGCTCGCCNGCAGCAGCAGCAGCAGCAGCAGCAGCAGCAGCAGCAGCAGCAGCAGCAGCAAAGACCTAGCGGCTCAGCGCCTCCGTCAGCATCGCGATGAGCGCCTGCAGCTGCACCGTGCCCTCCTGCGAGAGCACCTCGTCCGATCCGTCGAGCGCGCGCGCCGCGAGGCCCGCCTTCGAGTCGATGAGGTCGGCGATGCGCGCGTCGATCGTCTGCGCCGCGAGGATGCGCCAGGCGGTGACGGGCAGCTCCTGACCGATGCGGTGCACGCGGTCGATCGCCTGCGTCTGCTCGGCCGAGGTCCACGAGAGCTCCGCGAGGACGACGTTGGACGCCGCCTGAAGGTTCAGCCCCACGCCCGCCGCCGACAGCGAGCAGACGATGACCGCGACATCCTCATCGTTCGTGAACGCGTCGATCGCCTCCTGACGCGCCTTCGTCGACTGATCGCCGCGCACGCTCACCGACTTCAGCCCCGCCGACGCGAAGTGCGCCTCGGCGGCATCCATGACATCGATGTGCTTGGCGAAGAACACGACCTTGCCGACGTTGCGCGCCAGCTGCGCCGTGTAGTCGGCCGCGAGCACCGCCTTCGCCGTGCCGATGCGGCGCACGAGCGTGAACACGTTGTCGCCGTTGGTCGAGCCCTTCGACTCCTCGAGCTCCGACTGCGCGACGAGGCGCACGAGCTCGGCGTCGACGCCGACCGGAAGCACCTCGCGCGCCGCCGCCACTCGGCGGTAGCGCTCCACGAGACGGGCGATGAGCGCGCGCTCGGAGTCGCGGATCGAGCGACCGTACTCGTCATCGAGCTCGACCGGGATGTCGGCGATGCGGCGAGCGGGGATGTCGGAGGCGACATCCACCTTCTTGCGCCGCACGATGCCCATGTCGATGACGCAGCGACGCGCCTCGGCGAAGAAGCCCGGGTCGACGGGTGTGAGGCCCGTCTCCTCCAGTTTCACCATGAGCTCGCCCAGCGGCTTCTTGTCGTCGATCCAGCCCAGGAACTTCCAGATCATCCGGAAATCCTCGATCTGGTTGATGAGCGGCGTGCCCGTGAGCGCCATCATGAGCGCCTTCGGCGTGACCGCGCGGATGCTCGTCGCGAGAGCCTGCACGTGGCGCGAGCGCTGCGAGGTCGCGTTCTTGATGAAGTGCGCCTCGTCGACGACCATGCCCTTGAAGCCGAACCGGCCGAGCCAGCCGACGTGACGGTCGAGGATCTCGTAGTTGACGATGATGACGTCGGCGAACGCGTCGAGGTCGTCGCCGTCGCCGTGGACGACCGTCGACGAGCGCTGCGGGATCCAGCGCTGCACCTCACGCGCCCAGTTCGTCTTCACGACGTTCGGCACCACGACCAAGAGCGGGAACGCCTGCGCGACGTTCGCCGCCATGAGCGCCTGCGCCGTCTTGCCGAGGCCCGGCTCGTCCGCGAGCAGGAACGAGCGGTGACCCGCGCGCACCGCCTCGATGAGCCGCGCCTGGTGACGCATGAGCTCCATGCCGCCCGGAGTCACGAGCGAGCCCGCCTCCGGCAGATCCATCGACGCGGCCTGACCGCCCGCGCCGTACTCGAACGACCGGAACAGCGGTTCGATGAGCTCCCAGTTCGACAGGCGCGCCGTCTGCGGCTTCGGCAGCGCCGCGAGGGCCGAGAAGTCGGGGGCGAGGAAGGGGTTCGCGAGCTGCGCGCGCTTCACCGACGTCGGCAGCACCTGCTTCGCGACCTCCGGCTTCACCGGTGCGGGCTCGGTGATGATGATGAGGTCGTCCGGCTCGAGCTCGGCCCCGGAGGCCAGCAGCATGTCGCGACGCATGAGCTTGGCGGCGTCCGACACCTTGGCCTCGGGCGCGAGAAGCTGGATGAGCGTCGTGTCGCGCGCGGCCGTCTTCGCCATGATGCCGGCGAGGCCGTCGAGACGCTTGAGCACCTCGGCGCGCTCGCCCTCGGGCACCTCGCGGTCCTCCTTGACGCGCGCGCGCTCCTCGCGCACGAGCAGGGCGGCGACCTGGAACTTGGTGCGGTTCGACGGGCTCACCTTGCCGCCGCGCTCGGCGGCGTTCTCCACCTCGCGCACCGCGCGGGCGAGGATCGGGATGATGCCCTGCTCGTCGAGCGGGCGACGGCGACGGGTCGGTGAACCGCCCTTGCGCTGGGACGACTTGACACGCTGGCCGGACTGGGCCATGCCCCTCCTCGGGAACGCGCGGCACGAGGACCGCGGGGATGCTGTGGTGCGTGGGCGGGGCATCCGGACCTCGAAGGAGCATCCGTCTGCGGAACCGCCATCGGCACCCGTGATGAACCGGTGTGCAGTGGCCCCGCCGGTGTGCTCGGGGCCGGTGCCTCCGCGCCCTGACCCGGTCGAGAACGACGCGGTGGGCTCGGGAAGCTGAGAGCAGTCTACGCCTCCCGACGGCGCAACGCAGGCACCATTCTGAGAAAACCCCGACAGACGGGTGGATGCGGCCGCGGCCGCGCGGCTCAGACCCCGCCGCCGCCTCCCCCTCCTCCGCCGCCGCCGGAGGAGCCGCCGCCGCTCGAGCCGCCCGACGAGCTCGTGCCCGAGTAGCTCGACGACACGCGGGAGGACACCGTGCTGATGCCGGAGGAGAACGCGGCGGCCGAGAACGCCGACCGCCCCGAGTACCACGAGGGCTGATGCTGCTCGTCGTAGAAGCGGCCGAGCAGCTCCGCCCACTGCTTCTCGTGGCCGAGCAGCACGGCCCAGGGCAGGAGGCGCTCCGTCAGCCGCAGCGCCTCGTCGCGGTCCTGCACGTCGACCCGGTCGCGCAGGGCGCCCTCCGGCGACTGGAGCACGCGCATCCGGTCGGCCTCGGCGAGCTCGATGTACTGCTCGAGACCGCGGATGTGATCGCGGAGCTCGGCGCCCGACGCCGTCAGCGGCGAGCGCCACAGGCACACGCCCGTGACGATGAGGAGGCCGATCGCGACGGCGATGAGGACGCCGGGGAGCGCCCCGCCCCTGCCCTCGTCGCTGACGAGGATCCCGGTCACGAACGCCGTGATGACGGCGGCGAGCCCGAGCGCGGGGAGCCCCGCGGAGTGCCTCGGCGGGATCGTCGTGCGCCATCCGCGCGATCGTGCATCGGATCCGATCGTCGCGACGAGAGCGGCGATCCGGCTGCCGACGGTCGTGTCGGAGTTCTTCAGCGTGCGCTCGGAGCCAGGGGCGAGGGCGGGCCCGAAGAATGCGGCGAGGAGCTGCGACTCCCGATCGGCCAGCCCCGCGGCCGACTCGAGCCGCAGCCGCCACTGCGAGCGCAGGGAGAACCGCGCATCCACCTCGATGACGGTGATCGCGCGTCGCACCGCGAGGTCGATCAGCTGGCTCGCGACTGCGCGGCTCTGGCGGCGGACGAGCCCCGCGCCCTCGAGCAGCGTGACGCCCTTCGGGGGCAGGTACTCGGCGACGAGGACGGGGCGGCCCGTCGCATCTCGGTACCGCGTTGCGCGCAGGACGAGGGACCGGACGGCGATCGCGAGAAGCGCCAGCAGCGCGACCAGCTGCACCCACGCGGCGGGGCTCGCGAGGTACGAGCGGTCGAACAGCCGGAAGGTGCCGGGCTCGAAGCCGAGCGCGATCGTCGCCGTCTGGTACGGCAGGAGCCCGTCGGCCTGCACCGACACGACCTCCCCCTCGCGCTCGATCGGGCACGTCTCGGTCGAGCCGGCGTCGCCGCGATAGCAGGCGAGCGCGCCGGGGATGAGCGCGTCGGCGAGGCCGTCCTCCAGCACGACGCGGCCGCGGACCTGCGCGAACGGCTGCGCCCAGTCGGTGCCCGTGAGGTTCCAGTAGAACTCCTCGGCGCCGGTGTCGTCGAAAGCGTCGACGACGTCGCGCTGTGTGTAGGTGATGACGTACGTCTGCAGGCCGCGCACGTACCGCCCCTCCGGCACGGCGGCGATGACGTCGACGACGCCGGAGTCCTCCTCGACCGAGTAGGGCCGCCCGATGCCGTTCTCGTCGGTCACGCTCACGACCTCGAGCGCGGTCGTGCGCCCCTGGTACTGGGCGGGCAGCGAGCGGCGGATCCCGCGGTTCTGGTCGAACTCGGGGAACCGCGCGACGAAGGTCTCCACGGTGGTGAGCTCGGCTCTGCCCTCGTCATCGACTCCGAGCCGATACTCGACGTCGAAGGAGTCGAAGGTGAAGTCGTCGACGCTCGCCGCGAGCGGTGCGGCGACCGCGGGCGGCGACCCGAGCATCGCCGTCACGAGCACCGCGGCGAGGAGGGCGAGAGCGCGCATGCGATGACGCTAGCGCCGAACGACGCTCACGTGCCGGGCGCGGTCTCGGCGAGCCAGCCGTCGAGGGCGCTGGGCTCATCGGTGATGACGCCGTCGACGCCGTGCGCCAGGGCCTCGCCCCAGCTCTCCTGCGAGTTGAGCGTGTAGAGCATGATGCCCAGGCCCGCCTCGTGCATCGCGTCGACGACCTCCGGCCGGGAGCGCACCTCCGCGAGGCGCGTCATGACCGCCGCCGCCCCGTAGTAGTGGGCGAGCCGCACCGGGTCGGCGGGCAGCGTGTGCCGCAGCACGACGCGCGGCAGGTTCGGCGCCGCGCGCGCGAGGTGGTGCAGCGTGCCGATCTCGAAGCTCGCGAACACGATCCTGTCCTGCACGCCGGCGGCGTAGATCTCGCTCACGACGGGCTCGAGCTCGTCCTCCGTCCAGATGCCCTTGAGCTCGACGAGCGCCTTCTTGCGCGAGATCTGGAAGACGTCGACGAAGTCGTCGAAGTGCGGGATGCGCGTGCCCGCCCACTCCGGCGCGTACCAGGAGCCGGCGTCCAGAGTCTGAAGCTCGGCCCACGTGCGCTCCGCGACGAGCCCGGTGCCGGTCGTCGTGCGCTCGAGGGTCTCATCGTGGATGATCACCGGCTCGCCGTCGAGGGTCTTCTGCACGTCGAGCTCGACGAACTCCATGCTCGAGTCGAGCGCGGCCTGGATGGCGGGGATCGTATTCTCGGGCGCGCTCGCGCGGTCGCCGCGGTGGCCGGCGATGAAGGCGGGCTGGCCCGGCTCGCGCAGCGTGCCCCACATGTTGGCGGCGTGGACGGTGGCCGCGTCGTGATCGACGACCATGACGAGGACGAGAGCGAGCGACGCGGCGGCCGAGAGGGTCATCCGCCGCACGGAGTACGGCCGAGGAGTGCCGCGATCGGGCATTCGCGCTGTCGTCATCGACGTCGCTCCGTGGGTCGGGGAGCCTGCCTCGGTGCAGGGTTCCGCCACACTATCCCATCCGTTACCGTTTCGTGACCTGAATCGTGATCGCGTGTTCGCACGCTGCACAGGACGACGCCCGCCGCGCGATGCGGGTCGCGCGACGGGCGTCGTCGGTTCGGGGCGGATGCCCGCTAGATGCGATCGCGCCGGTCGCGGTCGCGCGTCGCCGCGTACGCGATAGCGGCCACGAGCGCGATGCCCAGCACCACGAGCAGCACGGTCGACCAGAGCGGGAAGCCGTCGTCGTCATCGGTCTCGACGACGTCGTCCCCATCATCGACGGGCTCGTCGGGAGCCTCCTCGGACGGCTCGTCGGCGGGCTCCTCCTCGGCTGGCTCCTCGCTCGACTCCTCGCTCGGCTCGTCGCTCGGCTCGGGCGAGGCCGAGAGCGACGAGATCCCGCCAGGGCCCTCGCTGGCCGAGGCCGCCGCGCCGCTCGCCACGACGCCCAGCAGGGCGAGGAGCAGGCCGAGCAGGCCCGCGAGGATGAGGGCGCGGACGCCCGTGGAGGGTTCTCGGTGTGAAACGGTGCGCATCATGTCGTCCTCCTTGGACGCCGTCGTCTCCGGATCGGTGACCTCCCTGGTAGGGCGGCCTGCGAGCGATGCTCGCGCACGCGGCACGGCGCGGCGATGCGGTTGACAGCGGCACCGGCCGGGGCTACGACCGCGCGACGCTGACCTCGCGGCTACGACTGCGCAGCGCCTCGGCGGCGGAGGAGGAGCACCGCGGCAGCAGCGGCGGCGGCGAGGAGCACCGCGAGCGCGATGAGTCCGACCGCCATCGCGCCGCTCGAGGCGGCATCCTCCGGGTCGGACACGGGGCTTGCGCTCGGCTCCGCGCTCGGCGAGGGCTCGCGCGTGCCGCTCGGGGCGGGCGTCGCGCTCGGCGACGGAAGGAGCGTCGGAGCACGCGAGGGCTCGGGGTCGATGACGCTCGGCTGCGGGTCGGGCGAGGCGGCCGCAGCGGGCGGAGCGGGCGCCGGTTGCGCCGGGGCGGGCTGCGCGGGGGCGGGCGCCGAGTACGGCGGAAGGGACGCCCCGTAGCGCGCGAAGACCTGCACGCCCCACGTCGACCCGCCGGCGGAGAGGAACGCGATTCCGACGTCGGTGAAGTCGCCGAGCATGTTGGCGCGGTGGCCGGAGGAGCCCCACCAGCCCTGGTGCATGGCCTCACCGCTCGGGTAGCCGCGCGCGACGTTCTCCCCGATGAAGCTCCACCCGCCGGGGATCCGGCTGCCGAGCGACTGGTTGTGCGAGAGCGCGCCCGACGCGGCCATCGCCTGCGCCCACTCGAGCGCGACGGCGTCGAGCGCCGCCATGCGCTCGAGCGAGGAACGGCCCTCGCCGTTGCGCGCCTGGTTCAGGAGCGAGAAGAGCACCCCGCTCTCGTCGGCGTGCGCGGGCTGCGGCGCGGCGATCAGTGAGCCGAACAGACCCAGCACGAGGGCGAATGCGACGAGGAGTGCGGAGCGCGTGCGCGGAGCATCCGCCCCCGGAATCGTCACCAGCCGCATGGCGAGCCCCCTCGCGACGCCGTCAGCGTCGGACCGGGCGGCCCGAGACGGCGGTCTTCGCCATCGAGGATGCCATACCGGCGAAGATCACGTCGTGGAACGGTGCGATCGCGAACCAGTACAGGCGCCCGCCGAGCCCGGAGGGGAAGAAGACCGCGCGCTGCCGGAGAGTCGACCCGCCGCCGGCGCGTGGGAGGACGGTGAACTCGAGCCAGGCGCGGCCCGGGACCTTCATCTCCGCCCGCAGACGCAGGAATCGGCCCCGGTCGATCTGCTCGACGCGCCAGAAGTCGAGCGCGTCCCCGGGGGCCAGGCGGTCCGGGTCGCGACGGCCGCGACGCAGTCCGACGCCGCCGACGAGCTTGTCGAGCCAGCCTCGCGCGGCCCACGCGACGGGCAGCGAGTACCACCCGTTGTCGCCGCCGATGCCCTCGACGACCGCCCACAGCGCCTCCGGCGGCGCGGGCGTGTCGAGCTCGCGCAGGTCGGTGTAGACGGTGTGGCCGCTCCAGTCGGGGTCGCTCGGCAGCAGGTCGCTCGGCGCGCCCTGCACGGCGGCGTTGCGCCAGCTCGTCTCGACCTCGCCCTCGCGCATCTTCGCGAGCGCGTACCGCACGGCGAGCCGGTAGCCCGTGAGTCCGCCGGGCGGCGGCGCGATGACGGCGTCGATGTCGTGCTCGCGCATGACGGCGTCGTACTGCAGGCTCGAGATGATCGGCACGGCGAGGGCGCGCGGGATGGGCGTGACGAGGTTGACCCACTGGCTCGCGAGGTACGGCGTGAGCACCGGGAGGCTCGCGATCGGTCGCTGCTTGAGCCCCGCCTCGACCGCGTACCCGTTCATCATCTGGCCGTAGCGCAGCACGTCAGGGCCGCCGATGTCGAAGGCGCGGTTGACGCTCGAGGGCAGCGTCGCCGACTCGATCAGGTAGTGGAGGACGTCGCGCACGGCGATCGGCTGGATGAAGTTGCGCACCCACTTCGGCGCCGGCATGTACGGCAGCACCTCGGTCAGGTGCCGGATCATCTCGAAGCTCGCCGAGCCCGACCCGATGACGACGCCCGCCTGGAGCGCGATCGTCGGCACGCCGCTGCCGAGCAGGATCTCGCCGACCTCCTTGCGGCTGCGCAGGTGGCGCGAGAGGGGGCCGTCGGGGTGGAGCCCGCCGAGGTAGACGATGCGCCCGACGCCCGCCGCCGTCGCCTCGGTCGCGACGGTGCGCGCGATGCGCTGCTCGGTCTCCTCGAAGTCCCCCGAGCTCGCCATGGAGTGCACGAGGTAGTAGAGGACGTCGATGCCCGACACCGCGGCGCGCACGTCGTCGTCGCGCTGCAGGTCGCCCGTCGCGACCTCGACCTCGTCGCCCCACGGCACCTCGCGCAGCCGCTCGGGGTCGCGCACGAAGACGCGGACGTCGTGGCCCGCCTCGAGCAGTCGGGGCACGAGCCGCCCGCCGATGTAGCCGGTCGCTCCGGTGACGAGTACGCGCATGCGCCCACGCTAGGCGGCGAGGCTGAGTGCCCTCGGTGCCGCGCGGGCGGCCTCAGCAGAAGTCGTCGAAGACCTGGCGCGGGTTCGCGGCATCGCTGTTGTCGATGACGATCGTCGCCGCCCGGCGCGGGTTCGCCTCCGTCTGGTACAGGTACTGCCCCTCGCTGTACCGCGCTGCGCGGCTGCCGTCGCCGTCGCGCGCCAGGAGGCGCGCATCGCGCACCTCGGGCGGGACGTCGAGCCAGATCGACCGGTTCCAGAGGCCACGCAGCTCGGGCTGATGGAGGAAGATGCCGTCGATCAGGAGGACGGCATGATCGGGGATGCCCCGCTCGCGCACCTCGAGGGGCGCATCGTGCCCGTGGTCGAACACGCCGAGCGCGACCGATTCCGCCCCCGACCGGAACGGCTCCACGAGCGCCGCCCGGAGCGCGGCGACGTCGATCGAGTCGCGGTAGTACCCCTCCGCCGAGTCGCGACCCCGCGCGTGCCGCTCGGCTCTCGGCCGCAGGAAGTCGTCGAGCGTCGCGCGCAGCACATGCACGCCCCGCTCGCGCAGCACCGCCGCCCACGCGTCGGCGAACGTCGTCTTGCCGGCGCCGTCGACGCCGTCGATCGCGACGAGCGCGCGCCCGCGGGGGTGCGCGGCCTGCAGGTCGTCGGCCAGCTGCTCCAGGAGGGCGCGTCGGGTCTCGCTCATCGCGCCAGCCTAGGCTTGCCCCGTGACGGCCGCCGAGTCCTCCCCCAGCGCGCGCGTCATCCCGTGGTTCCTCGCGAACGCTCGGCCCCTGCCATGGCGCGCGCCGGGCTTCTCGCCGTGGGGCGTGCTCGTGAGCGAGATCATGCTGCAGCAGACCCCGGTCGCGCGCGTCATCCCGCGGCTCGAGCAGTGGCTCGCGCGCTGGCCCAGCCCCGACGCGCTCGCGAGCGACTCCCCCGCCGAGGCGGTGCGCGCCTGGGATCGCCTCGGCTACCCCCGCCGCGCCCTCAACCTGCACGCCGCGGCGGTCGCGATCAGCGAGCGGCACGGCGGCGAGGTGCCCTCCGACGTGGATGCCCTGCTCGCCCTCCCCGGCATCGGCGACTACACGGCGCGCGCCGTCGCGAGCTTCGCCTTCGGGGTCAGGGCGCCCGTCGTCGACGTCAACACGCGCCGCGTCATCGCGCGCGCGATCCACGGCCGGGGCGCGGCCGGCCCGGCCCGCACCCGCGCGGATCTCGCCGACATGGAGGCCCTCCTCCCCGACGACGCCGCGGATGCCCGGCTCATGAACGCCGGACTCATGGAGCTCGGCCAGGTCGTGTGCGTCGCCCGCACCCCCCGCTGCGACACGTGCCCCCTCGCCGCGCTGTGCGCCTGGCGCGCGGCCGGCTACCCCGACTACGACGGGCCGCGCGCGCCGCGGCAGGCGCGCTTCGAGGGCAGCGACCGCCAGGTGCGCGGCCTCATCATGCGCGAGCTGCGCCACGCGGACGGGCCGGTCCCGGCGGAGATCCTCGACGGGGTCTGGGCGGATGCCGTGCAGCGCGAGCGCGCCCTGGCCGGCCTGCTCGCCGACGGCCTCGCGACCGGCTCGCGCGAGGAGGGCTACGCGCTCCCCGGCTCCTGACGGCGCTCGGGCCGCGCCTCCGGCTCCGGCCGCTCCGCCGGCCGGTCCGCCGGTCGTTCCTCCGGGTGCCCGGCGATGAACAGGCTCGAGAGCTCGCCGTCGTCGTCGGGCGAGCCGTGGAACTCGAGCACGAGGTCGACGAGCCGGCGCTGCAGCTCCTCCAGCCGCTCGGGGCGCAGCTTGAAGCCCATGCGCACCATGAAGAGCTCGTCGAGGTCGCGCCCCTCGATCTCCTCGAGGAAGGTGCGAATGAGGAGGTCTCCGGTGCCGTCGGTCGGGGCATCCCACGACGTGCCCGTCGCGCGGTACGGGATCTCCACGCTCCCGCGCCGCCCGGGGCGCCCCTCCTCCGCGGCGAGGAAGCCCGTGTCGACGAGCGTGCGCACGTGGTGCAGGCTCGTCCCGGGGTTGAGGCCGAACTGCACGGCGATCTCGCGGTTCGAGTGGGACTCGTACAGGCAGTAGCGGAGGATGCGGAGCCGCAGCGGCGACGACAGGGCGCGCCTCGCCGCCCGATCGCGGGCATCCTCGCTGCTCATGGCGGCCACGGTAGTGCGTCGGCGGGCGCGCGGGAAGAACCGATTGACACTTCTCAATCGGTGGCGGCAGACTGGCCGCTGTGAGCTCCGAGACCCCCGCGACCGCCCCCGCTCCCCCGGCCCCTCCCGACGCCGCGCGGACGCTGTGGCGACGCCCGAACTTCCTGCGGTTCTGGGGAGGCGAGGCGGGAGCCCAGCTGGGCAGCGAGCTCGGGTTCCTCGCGATGCCCGTGCTCGCGATCGTGCTGCTCGGCGCCGACGAGGTCGAGGTCGGCCTGCTCGGCGCGGCGGGAACGCTCGCCTTCCTCGTCGTCGGCCTCCCCGCCGGCGCGTGGATCGACCGGGCCCGCAAGCGCCCCATCATGATGCGCGCGAACGCGGTGCGCGTGGTCGCCTTCGCCGCCGTGCCGCTGCTGTGGTGGGCGGGAGTGCTCGAGGTCTGGCACCTCATCCTGTTCGCCGTCGTCGTCGGCGTCGCGACCGTCTTCTTCGACATCGCCTACCAGAGCTACATCCCCGTGCTCGTGCCGCGCGAGCGCATCGCCGACGCGAACGGCAAGCTCGAGTCGACCGCGCAGCTCGCGGGCGTCGGCGGGCCCGCGCTCGGCGGTCTGCTGCTCACGATCGTGCAGGCGCCCGTGCTCCTCGCCGCGACGGCCGCGACCTACCTGGGCTCGTTCATCATGCTCGCGACCGTGCGCGACGACGAGGTCGCGCGCCCGAAGGAGGACCGCCGCCCGCTGCGCGTCGAGATCGCCGAGGGGCTGCGCTTCGTCTTCGGCAACCGGCTGCTGCGCGCGATCACGCTCTGCACCGCGTCGACGAACTTCTTCGCCACGATCGGGCTCACGATGCTGCCCCTCCTCGTGCTGCGCGACCTCGGGCTGGGCCCCGAGATCTTCGGCATCGCCACCGCCGTCGGCGCGATCGGCGGCATCGTCGGCGCGATCGTCGCGGCGCGACTGAGCGCGCTCATCGGCGAGGGCACGATCATCCCTGTCGCGGCCCTGCTCGGCGTCGTCGGCCTCATCCCGATCGTGCTCATGCCGCTCCTGCCTGCCGCGGCCATCCCCCTGCTCATTCTCGGTCAGGCGCTCAGCGCGATCGCCGTGCTCGTCTACAACATCGCGCAGGTGAGCTTCCGCCAGCGCATCTGCCCCCTGCCGCTGCTCGGGCGCATGAACGCGTCGATCCGGTTCGTCGTGTGGGGAGTCATGCCGATCGCCGGCGTGCTCTCCGGCGTCCTCGCCGCCCAGCTCGGCATCGCGACGACCCTGCAGATCGCGCTCGTCGGCATGCTCCTCGGCTCGGGGTTCGTCGTGCTCTCACCGCTGCTGCGCATGCGCCGGCTGCCGGAATCGGCCGACGAGCACGCGGCGAGCGTCGCCTGAGACCTGACGGACGACGCGACCCGACGGACGACGCGACCCGACCGCAGCCCGTACCCCTCGCGCGCGTCGCGCAGGCGATCATCAGCGACAATGATCAGGATGCTCGTGAGCGGCTCACCGCTCCCCCGACCACCCCGCCCTCGCGCTCGAGGGCCGCACCGCACGAGGAGTCCGCGATGACGCTGCCCGGCACCCCCACCCCCTCCGAGTCGACGCAGAGGGTCGGCGTGCTCGAAGGCGCCCTGCTGGGCGTGCTCGGCATCATGGGCGCGCTCATCATCGGCGGCTCGCTCGTCGTCATGGTCGCCTCGCTCGTTCTCGGCGGGAGCGCGCTCGAGATCTCCGAGTAGGCGGGTCCGTCTCCGGAGCAGGGCCGCCTCCGGGGCCGTGCGCGCGGCTCAGCGCGCCGCGGGCTCCTCGTCGAGGTCGTCGTCGTCCTCGTCGAACTCGCGCGGCTTGACGTAGGGGTCGGGGTCGCCGGCGTACTCGGCGGAGGCGGCCTCCGCCTCCGTCCGGGCATCCCGCTCGCGCGCCTCGCGCAGCAGCGCCTCGATGGCCGCGGCGTTCTCGGGCACCCCGTCGAGGATGAACTCGAGCGACGGCGTGAGCCGTGTGTTCAGGTTGCGCCCGACCTCGGTGCGGAGCATCCCCGTCGCCGCCTTGAGCGCCGCGGCCGTATCGGCGCGCTCCTCATCGGTGCCGTAGACGGTGTAGAAGACGCTCGCGTGCTGGAGGTCGCCCGTCACCTGGACCGCCGTGATCGTCGCGAACCCCATGCGGGGGTCGCGGATGCCGCGCTCGAGGCGCTTGGCGATGACCTCGTGGATGCGGTCGGCGACCTTGCGGACGCGGGGGCTCTCACCCATGTCTTCTTCCCCTTGCTGGTGGTGCGGGTAGTGGGACGGGCCCCCGCCTCGCGTGGAGGCGGGGGCCCGTGGCCGGCGTCATCAGACGCGCGGCTTCTCCTTCATCTCGATCGTCTCGATCTCGTCGCCGATCTGGATGTCGTTGAACTTGCCCAGGCCGATACCGGCCTCGAAGTCCGTGCGGACCTCGGTGACGTCGTCCTTGAACCGGCGCAGCGACTCGATCGCGAGGTTGTCGCCGACGACGACGCCCTCGCGGATGACGCGCGCCTTGGCGTTGCGCGTGATCGTTCCCGACCGCACGATGACACCGGCGATGTTGCCGAACTTCGACGAGCGGAAGATCTCGCGGATCTCGGCGACACCCGACTGGACCTCCTCGAACTCGGGCTTGAGCATGCCCTTGAGCGAGTTCTCGATCTCCTCGAGCGCGGCGTAGATGACCGAGTAGAACCGGATGTCGACGCCCTCGCGCTGAGCGCGCTCGCGCGCCTTCGTGTCGGGCCGGACGTTGAAGCCCACGATGATCGCGTTGTCGATCGTCGCGAGGTTGACGTCGCTCTCGGTCACGGCACCCACACCGCGGTGGATGATGCGCAGCTGCACGCTGTCGTCGACCTCGATCTTGAGCAGGGCCTCCTCGAGCGCCTCGACGGCACCGGAGACATCACCCTTGATGATGAGGTTGAGCGACTCGACCTTGCCGTCCTCGAGGGCCTTGGTGAAGTCCTCCAGGCTGATGCGCTTGCGCGCCTTGGCGAGCGAGGCGTTGCGCTCGGCAGCCTCGCGCTTCTCGGCGATCTGTCGGGCCGTGCGGTCGTCGTCCGTGACGATGAAGGTGTCGCCGGCGCGCGGAACGCTCGACAGACCCTGCACCTGCACGGGACGCGAGGGGTAGGCCTCGTCGACCTTCTCGCCGTTCTCGTCCGTCATCGCCCGCACGCGGCCGTAGGCCGTGCCCGCGACGATCGGGTCGCCGACGCGCAGCGTTCCCGCCTGGATGAGCACGGTGGCGACCGAGCCGCGACCCTTGTCGAGTCGGGCCTCGATCGCGACGCCGCGGGCGTCGCGGGCCGGGTTGGCGCGCAGGTCGAGCCCGGCATCCGCCGTCAGGAGAACGGCGTCGAGAAGCTCGGTGATGCCCTTCTTCTGCAGCGCCGAGACGTCGACGAACATCGTGTCGCCGCCGTACTCCTCGGCGACCAGACCGAACTCGGTGAGCTGCTGGCGCACCTTGGCGGGGTTGGCCCCCTCCTTGTCGACCTTGTTGACCGCGACGACGATCGGGACGCCGGCGGCCTGGGCGTGGTTGAGCGCCTCCACCGTCTGCGGCATGATGCCGTCGTCGGCCGCGACCACGAGGATCGCGACGTCGGTCACCTGCGCACCACGGGCGCGCATGGCGGTGAACGCCTCGTGACCCGGGGTGTCGATGAAGGTGATGGCGCGCTCGATCTCCTCGTGCTCCGTCCAGACCTGGTACGCACCGATGTGCTGCGTGATGCCACCGGCCTCGCCCGCGACGACGTTCGCCTCGCGGATCGCGTCGAGCAGCTTGGTCTTTCCGTGGTCGACGTGGCCCATGACGGTGACCACGGGCGGACGGATGACGAGGTCCTCCTCGTCGTCGACCTCGTCGAGGTCGATGTCGAAGCCCTCCAGGAGCTCCTTGTCCTCGTCCTCGGGCGAGACGATCTCGATGCGCCAGCCCAGCTCGGCGCCGAGCACCTCGAAGGTCGCGCCGTCGAGCGACTCCGTCGCCGTGGCCATCTCACCGAGGTGGAACAGCACGGTCACGAGGTTGCCCGGAGGGCAGTTCATGCCGCTGATGGTCTCGAGCTTGTCGGCGAAGTCGGTGATCGAGGCGCCCTGGCGCAGACGGACCACCGTCTTGCCGTCGCCGCGGGGAACGCTGACGCCGCCGACCGACGGCGCCTCCCGCATCTCGAACTCCTGCCGCTTCGTCCGCTTCGACTTGCGAGCCTTGCTCTTGCCGCCGCCACGACCGAAGGCGCCCGCCGTGCCGCCGCCGGGGCCGCGACCGCGACCGCCGCCACCGGGCCGGGGGCCGCTGAAGCCGCCGCCGGGAGCGCCGCCGGGGCGCTGGAAGCCGCCGCCACCGGCGCCGCCGGGACGACCGGGGCCGCCCGTGCGCGCCTGGAACGGCGCGTTGGTGCGCGGGGCACCGGGGCGCGGCGACCCGGGACGCGGGGCGCCGGGACGCGGGGCGCCCGGGCGCGGGGCCGTCGGACGCGGGATCGCGCCGCCGCCGGGGCGGGGCATTCCCTGCGTCGACGAGAAGGGGTTGTTGCCCGGGCGGGGCTGGCCGGGGCGGGCCATGCCCTGCTGCGAGGCGAAGGGGTTGTTGCCCGGGCGCGGGGCGCCAGGAGCCGCGGGACCGGCCGGCTTCGCGTCGGCGGGCTTCGCCTCCGCCTGCGGGGCGTCGGCGGGCGCGGCCTCAGCCGCGGGGGCCGCCGGGGCGGCCGGCGCGACGGGCGCCGCGGGAGCGGGCGCCGCCGGGGCCTCGGCCTCGGGCGCCTTGGGGGCCGCGGGGGTCGCCGGCTTGGCCGCGGGCTTCGCGGCGGGCGCGGCAGCGGCCTTGGTCGCGGTCACACCGGCGGCCTCGAGCGCCTGGCGCAGCTTGCGCGCCACGGGGGGCTCGATCGTCGACGACGGTCCCTTGACGAACTCGCCGAGCTCCTTGAGCTTCTCGAGGGCGACCTTGCTTTCGATGCCGAGCTCGCTCGCGATCTCGTGCACGCGTGGTTTTCCAGCCACAATTCTCCTGTCTGGGGTCCGCTCCCAGGCAGGGGCGGACCGTTAGGGGTTGACGAAACTCATTTCGAGTCGCTCATTAGTTGTCCAAGAGCCGATCAGCCTGTTCTCTCGTGGATCCGTCGGATCCGATGTGCGTCAGAACCGGCCCCGCGTCGAGCGGACCAGCGACACGGAGCGCGCGAGCCCATGCTCGCCGCGCAGTCGCGGTTTCGACGCAGTCGCGGGTGCGATGCACCCACGCGCCCCGACCCGGCAAGCGGCTCAGGGCATCCGGCTCGACCGCTCCATCGCGAGCCACCACCCTCAGTAGCGAGAAGCGGGAAGCGCGCCGACGGCAGCCGATGCACGTTCTGACGGGATCCATACTACCCCCTCGCCCCTCGATCGCCCGAGCCGGGCGTGTCGCGCGCGGCGATCAGTCCTCCATCACGGAGTCGGGCTGGATGTCGATCTTGGCGCCGGTCAGCTTCGCGGCCAGACGGGCGTTCTGCCCCTCCTTGCCGATCGCGAGGGACAGCTGGTAGTCGGGGACGAGCGCGCGGACGGCCTTCGTCGCCGGGTCGATGACGAAGGCGTCGGTCACCTTCGCCGGCGAGAGGGCGTTCTTCACGAACGTCGCGAGGTCGTCGGAGTGGTCGACGATGTCGATCTTCTCGTTGCCCAGCTCGGCGGTCACGGCCCGCACGCGCTGACCGAGCTCGCCGATGCACGCGCCCTTGGCGTTGACGCCCGGCTCGGTCGCGCGGACGGCGATCTTGGTGCGGTGGCCGGCCTCGCGCGCGAGCGCCGTGATCTCGACGACGCCGCTCGCGATCTCCGGCACCTCGAGGGCGAACAGGCGCCGCACGAGCGAGGGGTGCGTGCGGCTCACGGTGATCGACGGGCCCTTGAGCCCGCGCGAGACGCTCGTGACGTAGACGCGGATGCGCTGGCCGTGCGGGTACTCCTCGCCAGGCACCTGCTCCTCGGGCGGGAGGATCGCCTCGATCGCGCCGAGGTCGATGTGCACCATGCGGGGGTTCGGGCCCTGCTGGATGACGCCGGCGATGATGTCGCCCTCGCGCCCCTTGAACTCGCCGAGCACCTTGTCGTCGCCGATGTCGCGCAGGCGCTGGTTGATGACCTGCTTGGCGGCGAACGCGGCGATGCGGCCGAAGTCGTCGGGGCTGTCAGGAGCCTCGCCGACGAGCGCGCCCTCCTCGTCGAACTCGGGCGCGTACACCGTGACGTGCCCGGTCTTGCGGTCGAGCTCGACGCGGGGCTGCGGCTGGTCGGAGCCGCGCTGATCGGGCTGATCGGTGTGCTTGAGGTAGGCCGTGAGGATCGCCTGCTCGATGATCTGCACGAGCTCCTCGAACGGGATCTCCCGCTCGCGCTCCATCATCCTCAGGACTGCCAGGTCGATGTCCACGTGGGGTACCTCCGCTATTCGATTGGGCGACGCGACGCGCGATGGCGCGGGCGCGGGTCGGACCTCCACGGTACCCGACTCCGCGCCCGCACCGCCTCCCGCGGCCGCTGCGGGGGGCCTCCTCAGTCGCGCCAGACCTGGACGACCGAGGGCCGCGGCGCCCGCACCGCACCGGGTTCGGTCGAGCCGTAGTCCGGGAAGAGCGAGGTCGGGGCGTCCACCGTGCCGTCCTCGCCCGGGTGCTGCACGGCGACGAGCACCATGCCCTCCTGGGCGCGGATCACGGGCCCGCACGTCTCGGCATCCCTCGGCACCGACAGGAACTGCTGCACCCGGCCGCGGTCCGGCCCCTCGAGCGGCACCTTGAAGAGCCCGTCGTTCTTGCGGATCGTGCTCGGGGCGCCGTCGGTCGAGATCCAGAGGTTGCCCTCGGAATCGAAGGCGACGTTGTCGGGGCACGAGATCGGCGAGACCATCGCGGGCGGGAATCCGGCGAAGTACGTCAGGGCGGCGCCGCTCGGGTCGCCGCAGAGCAGCAGGATGCTCCAGACGAACCGCGCACCGGCCTGCCCGTGCGACTCCACGAGCTCGATGACGTGGCCATCCCTGTTCGCGAGCCGCGGGTTGGCCTCGTCGACCGGCGCGTCGATGCCACGGCGGGTGTTGTTGGTGCACGCGATGTACACGCGACCGGTCGTCGGGTGCGGCTCCACGTCCTCGCAGCGGTCCATCTTCGTCGCGCCCACGAGGTCGGCGGCGAGCCGCGTGTGCACGAGCACCTGCTCGACGGTCATCCCCGGCACAGCGCTGCGACCGTCGCGGGTGAGCGCGATCCACTCCCCCGAGCCGTCGAACGCGCCATCCTGCGGCAGACGACCCGAGCCGTCGATCTCGGCGGCGGGCGAGTCGCCCGTGAACCGCGCGACGAACAGGTCGCCCTCGCTGAGCAGCCGCAGGTTCGCCCGCCGCGCGCCCGGCCCGCGGCCGCGGTTGACGCGGTGCTTCGAGACGAACTTGTAGAGGTAGTCGCCGCGCTCGTCGTCGCCCATGTAGGCGACGACCCGGCCATCCTCGGCGATCGTCACGTTCGCGCCCTCGTGCTTGAACCGCCCCATCGCGGTGTGCTTCACGGGGGTCGACGTCGGGTCGCTCGGGTCGATCTCGACGATGTACCCGAAGCGGTTGGCCTCGTTCTCGAAGCCGGCCGCCGTGCCGTCGAAGCGCGGGTCCCAGGTCTCCCACCCCGTGCTCGTGGGTCGCTGCGCGAAGCCGTATCGAGCGCGCTCGGGCGAGTCGGCGGGGGCGGAGAAGTAGCCATTGACGTTCTCCTCGCCCGACAGGACCGTGCCCCACGGGGTCGTTCCGCCCGCGCAGTTGCCGAGCGTGCCGAGCACGGTGCGCCCCTCCGGGTGGGCCGCGGTGCGCAGGAGTGCGGAGCCGGCCGCGGGACCGGTCAGCGCGAACGGCGTCTCGACGGTGATGCGGCGGTTGCGACGGCCGCCCGGAACGGTGCGCCACGGGGCCCCCGGGGCATCACGCACGACCTCGACGACGCTCATGCCCTGCGCGGCCTTGTAGATCTCGCCGCGGCGGCGCAGCTCGGCGGCGTCGCTGGACGGAGGGAACATGATCCCGGGGTTGACGTACTCGTGGTTCGCCACGAGCACGCCGGTGAGCCCGCCCTCGTCGACGAGGATGTCGAGGTAGTCGTTGTTGTAGCCGAACTGCATCGCCTGCGCGGCGGGCGACTGGGCGGCGAGGTCGAACACCGGCGCGCCGGCGAGCACGGGGTCGCCCCAGCGGATGAGCGGCGCCCAGGTGTACCCGGCGGGCACCACGAAGGAATCCACGCTCGCGTCGACGGGCGCGATGGGGTCGAAGGGCAGCCCGGTCGTGGCGGGCGCGGCGAGGGCGGGTGCCGGGCGATCGACCGACGTGCTCGCGATGGCCAGGGCACCCGCGGCGGCTCCGCCCAGGAGGGCGCGACGGCTGAAGGCCGTCTGCACGACCGAGCGGAAGCTGACGTTCTGCGAGGTGTTGCACTCCGGCCCGAGGCACGCGTCCGCGCACTTCAGCCGGCACGTGACGGGTGAGCGCTTGCCCCGCGCGTGATCGACGATCGGCAGGCTCGGTCGCTGCTCGCGGTCGGCACTGATGGTCATGGTCGGACCCCCCTCGGTCTCGTGACGGATGCTCCGCCACGCTCGCGCAGGGTCGCGACCTCCCGATGGCTCACGCGCGACCAGTCGGTGGTCGCCTCGTGAACGCGGGGTGAACCGGTCAGCCGGCCGTGCGGATCGCCTCCGGCACGTCGGCGATCGCGAGGTCTCGGCGCTCGCCCGAGCGGCGGTCCCAGAACTCGACGACTCCCTCGGCGGCCGTCCGGCCGACGATGACCACGAGCGGCACGCCGAGCAGCTCCGCGTCGCCGAACTTGACGCCCGGCGAGACCTTGGGACGGTCATCCAGCAGCACATCGAGACCCGCGCCCTCGAGCTCGCTCGTCAGCGTCTCAGCGATCTCGAACACGACCGGGTCCTTGCCGGTCGCGACGACGTGCACGTCGAACGGCGCCACCTCGCGGGGCCAGATGAGCCCGCGCTCGTCGTGGTTGGCCTCCGCGATCGCCGCCAGGATGCGCGTGACGCCGATGCCGTACGAGCCCATCGTGACCGTGACGAGCTTGCCGTTCTCGTCGAGCACCTTCAGGTCGAGGGCCTCCGCATACTTGCGGCCGAGCTGGAACACGTGCCCGATCTCCATACCGCGCGCGAGCTCGACCGGGCCCGAGCCGTCGGGCGCGGGGTCGCCCGCGCGCACCTCGGCGATGTCGGCGACCCCGTCGGCCACGAAGTCGCGCCCCGCGACGAGCGAGATCACGTGCTTCTCGGGCAGGTTCGCCCCCGTGACCCACGCCGTGCCGTCGACGACGCGGGGGTCGACGAAGAAGCGGATGCCCGTGCTGGAGGTCTCGCCGAGAACCGGGCCCTCGGCCGACCAGGGCCCGATGTAGCCCTTGACCAGGCCGCGATGCTTCGCGAAGTCCTCGTCGGTCGCGGGGTCGACGGCCGCGGGCGCGAAGGCCACCTCGGCGCGCTTCAGATCGACGTCGCGGTCGCCGGGAAGGCCGACGATGACGAGCTCGGTCTCGCCGCTCAGGTGCGTGAGCCGCAGGACGACGTTCTTGAGCGTGTCCGCGGCCTCCCACGCGCGGTCCTCGCGCGCGTGCCGCTCGTTGAGCAGGGCCACGAGCGTCGCGATCGTCGGGGTGTCGGGCGAGTCGACGATCTCGGCGTCGGGCAGGCCGTCGACCGGGCGCGACTCGGGAGCGGGCGAGCGGTACGCCTCGACGTTCGCGGCGTAGCCGCCGTCGGTCCGCACGAAGGTGTCCTCGCCGATCGGCGTGGGGTGCAGGAACTCCTCGCTGCGCGAGCCGCCCATGGCGCCGGCGTCGGCGTGCACGATGACGTACTCGAGTCCGAGACGCTGGAAGATGCGCTCGTAGGCGTCGCGCTGAGCCTGGTACGAGACGTCGAGCCCGGCGTCGGTGTAGTCGAACGAGTAGGCGTCCTTCATCGAGAACTCGCGGCCGCGCAGGAGGCCCGCCCGGGGTCGCGCCTCGTCGCGGTACTTGTCCTGGATCTGGTAGATCGACAGCGGGAGGTCCTTGTACGAGGAGTAGAGGTCCTTCACCAGCAGCGTGAAGACCTCCTCGTGCGTCGGCGCCAGGAGGTAGTCGGCGCCCTTGCGGTCCTTCAGACGGAAGATGCCGTCTCCGTACTCCTCCCAGCGCCCGGTCGCCTCGTAGGGCTCGCGGGGAAGGAGCGCCGGGAACAGCACCTCCTGCGCGCCGATCGCCGCCATCTCCTCGCGGATGACCTCCTCGACGCGGCGCCGGACCCTCAGGCCGAGGGGCAGCCAGGCGAAGACGCCGGGCGCCTGACGACGGATGTAGCCGGCGCGGACGAGCAGCCGGTGGCTCGCGACCTCGGCGTCGGAGGGGTCGTCGCGGAGCGTGCGGACGAAGAGCTGGGAGAGGCGGGTGGGCACCCGTTCAGCCTAGTTCGTGCGCGGGACGGGCATCCGACACGGCACCCCCCGTTCGAGGGGATCGGCAGCGCGCAGGGCACAATGAAACAGGCCTGCGAGCGACGGCAAGGGGGGCTTGGGTCGCTCGCAGGCCCTTCCCGTCGCGCGAGAGTGCGCGCAGCGNCCCCCCCCGGCGTCGTAGTCAGAACGGCCCCCCGGCCGATGTCCCCACTGTAGTGACCGCGCGGGTGCGCGGTTCAGTCCCCCATCAAGGGGACAGCCCCGCGCGAGAGGTGCGCGGGCGGCCGGATCAGGCCGTGACGACCTCGGGCTCGCCGGCGGCGCCCGCGGGCATCGACGCGGCGAGGCGGTTGGCCTCCTCGATGAGCGTCGCGACGATCTCGCTCTCGGGCACGGTCTTGATGACCTCGCCCTTGACGAAGATCTGGCCCTTGCCGTTGCCGGAGGCGACGCCGAGGTCGGCCTCGCGCGCCTCGCCGGGGCCGTTCACGACGCAGCCCATGACGGCGACGCGAAGGGGCACGGTCATGCCCTCGAGGCCCTTCGTGACGTCCTCCGCGAGGGTGTAGACGTCGACCTGGGCGCGACCGCACGAGGGGCACGAGACGATCTCGAGCTTGCGCTCGCGCAGGTTGAGGCTCTCGAGGATCTTGAGGCCCACCTTGACCTCCTCGGCGGGAGGGGCGGAGAGCGAGACGCGGATCGTGTCGCCGATGCCCTCGCCGAGCAGGATGCCGAAGGCGGTCGCGCTCTTGATCGTGCCCTGGAAGGCGGGGCCGGCCTCGGTGACGCCGAGGTGGAGCGGCCAGTCGCCGCGCTCGGCGAGCTGGCGGTAGGCCTTGACCATGACGATCGGGTCGTTGTGCTTGACCGAGATCTTGAAGTCGTGGAAGTCGTGCTCCTCGAACAGGCTCGCCTCCCACACGGCGCTCTCGACGAGGGCCTCGGCGGTCGGCTTGCCGTACTTCTGCAGCAGGCGCGGGTCGAGCGAGCCGGCGTTCACCCCGATGCGGATGCTCACCCCCGCCTCCTTCGCCCGACGCGCGATCTCGCCGACCTGGTCGTCGAACTTGCGGATGTTGCCGGGGTTCACGCGGACCGCGGCGCAGCCGGCGTCGATGGCCTGGTAGACGTACTTCGGCTGGAAGTGGATGTCGGCGATCACCGGGATCTGGCTCTTCTTGGCGATGATGTGCAGCACATCGGCGTCGTCCTGGCTGGGCACAGCGACGCGCACGATGTCGCAGCCGGTCGCGGTGAGCTCGGCGATCTGCTGGAGGGTGCCGTTGATGTCAGTCGTGGGCGTCGTCGTCATCGACTGCACGCTCACCGGGTGGTCGCTGCCGACCATGACCTTGCCGACCTTGATCTGGCGGGTCTTCCGGCGAGGAGCGAGCACCTCGGGAACCTTGGGCATTCCGAGATTGACAGCAGGCACGGCGACTCGACTTTCCGGTGGAGCACGGGCGCGCGCGGCGCCCCTCAGGGACAGGCTCAGACTAGAGCACGGGGCTGAGCAGGAGCTCGGGCTCGGTCGCGGCTCGCACCTCCTCCGCGCTCACCCCCGGAGCGCACTCCACGAGCACGAGGCCGTCGGGCGTGACGTCGATCACGGCGAGATCGGTGATGATGCGGTCGACGACCCCGCGCCCCGTGAGCGGCAGCGAGCACTCGCGGACGATCTTCGCCGAGCCGTCCTTCGCGACGTGCTCCATGAGGACGATCACCCGGCGCGCGCCGTGCACGAGATCCATCGCGCCGCCCGGACCCTTGACCATCTTCCCCGGGATCATCCAGTTGGCGAGGTCGCCGGACTGCGAGACCTGCATGGCCCCCAGCACGGCCGCGTCGATCGCGCCGCTGCGGATCATGCCGAAGCTCAGCGCCGAGTCGAAGAACGCGGCGCCGGGATCGATCGTGACGGTCTCCTTCCCGGCGTTGATGAGATCCGGGTCCACGGCATCCTCGCCCGGGTACGGTCCGACGCCGAGGATGCCGTTCTCGGACTGCAGGATGACGCTCACGCCCGACGGCATGACGTTCGGGATGAGGGTCGGCAGCCCGATGCCGAGGTTGACGTACGAGCCGTCGGCGAGCTCGCGCGCGGCGCGCGCGGCCATCTGCTCTCTCGTGAGCGCCATGTCACTCCCCGTCCGGTCGACGCACGGTGCGACGCTCGATGCGCTTCTCGATGTCGGGGCCGACGACCACGACGCGGTCGACGAAGACGCCCGGCAGGTGCACCGCATCGGGGTCGAGCTCGCCGGGCTCGACGAGCCTCTCGACCTGGGCGATGCAGACGCCGCCGGCCATCGCCGCGAGCGGCGAGAAGTTGCGCGCCGACTTCTCGAAGACGAGGTTGCCGTGGCGGTCGGCGACGGCGGCGTGGACGAGCGCGAAGTCGGTCGTGATGGCCTCCTCGAGCACGAACTCGCGCTCGGCGCCGCGGTACGGCAGCAGGCGCACCTCCTTCGGCGCCGAGGCGAGCGCGACCGTGCCGTCCGGCGCGTACCGCTGCGGCAGGCCCCCCTCGGCGACGGGCGTGCCGACGCCGGTCTGCGTGAAGAACGCCGCGACGCCCGAGCCGCCGGCCCGCAGCTTCTCGGCGAGCGTGCCCTGCGGCGTGAGCTCGACCTCGAGCTCGCCGGAGAGGAACTGCCGCTCGAACTCCTTGTTCTCCCCCACGTACGAGGAGGTCATCTTCCGGATGCGGCGCGCCGCGAGCAGGACGCCGAGCCCCCAGTCGTCGACGCCGCAGTTGTTGCTCACGATGCTGAGCTCATCGGCGCCCTGATGGAGCAGCGCCTGGATGAGCACCATCGGGATGCCGCAGAGCCCGAACCCGCCGACGGCGATGCTGGACCCGCTCGGAATGTCGGCGACGGCCTCGTGAGCCGATCCGACGGTCTTGTCGATGGACACGACCCTCGTCCCTTCCCGAGTCGACGACGGAGCGGCCCCGTTGCCGCTCACAGATCGACTCGGCACCAGCACCCTACCCACCCGACGGCGCTACTGTCGTTCGTATCCGCACGAGCCCTCACGAGGCGCGCGGACGAGCGCGAAGGAGCCCTCCCCATGTCGGACGACATCGTCATCATCGGCGCAGCCCGCACCCCCCAGGGTCGCGCGCGCGGCGCCCTCGCCCCGCTGACGGCCGTGCAGCTCGGGGCGACGGCCATCGCCGCGGCCCTCGCCGAGTCCGGTCTCTCGCCCGAGGCGGTGAGTCATGTGCTCATGGGGCAGGTGCTGCAGGCGGGAGCGGGGCAGAACCCGGCTCGCCAGTCGGCGCTCGCGGCGGGCATCCCCTGGTCGGTGCCCGCGATGACGCTCAACAAGGTCTGCCTGTCGGGCGCCGTCGCCGTCGTCGATGCGGTGCGGATGCTCCGCCTCGGTGACGCGGACGTCGTCGTCGCCGGCGGCCAGGAGTCGATGACCAACGCCCCGCACCTGCTGCCCGGCAGCCGCCTGGGCTGGGCCTACGGGACCGTGAGCGCGCTCGACTCCGTCGCGCACGACGGCCTCACCGACACCACCGACGGCATCTCGATGGGCGAGAGCACCGAGCGGCACGTCGGTGCGCTCGGCATCACGCGCGCGGAGCAGGACGAGATCGCCGCCGCCTCGCACCAGCGCGCCGCCGCGGCGCGCGACGCCGGGCGCTTCGCGGCCGAGCTCGCCCCCATCGAGGTTCCCGGGCGCGGCGGGGCGACGACCGTCATCGACGACGAGGGGGTGCGCGCCGACAGCACCGTCGACTCGCTCGCCCGGCTGCGGCCGGCCTTCTCCGCGAACGGCACGATCACGGCCGGCAACGCCTCGCCGCTGAGCGACGGCGCCGCGGCCCTTGTGCTCGCCCGCGCGGCGTGGGCGCGCGAGCAGGGGGCGCCGGTTCTCGCGCGCGTCGTCGACTACGGGCAGGTCGCCGGCCCCGACAACTCCCTCCACGGTCAGCCCGCGCGGGCGATCGCCCGGGCGCTCGAGCGAGGCGGATGGCGGGCCGACGAGCTCGACCACGTCGAGATCAACGAGGCCTTCGCGGCGGTGTCGCTGCAGTCGGCGCGCGATCTCGACCTCGACCTCGCGGTCGTCAACCCCGACGGCGGCGCCATCGCGCTCGGCCACCCGATCGGCGCCTCCGGGGCCCGGCTCACCGTCCACGCCGCCCACTCGGTCGCGGCGGGGCGGGCGCGCCGCGCCGCGATCGCCCTGTGCGGCGGGGGCGGGCAGGGCGAGGCGATCCTGCTCGAGCGGGTGTGAGGCGCGCGGCGAGCATCCGCCCTCTCGACTAGAAGAGCGAGACCGGCTTGACGATGTCGGCGTAGATGAGCAGAGCGCTCATCGCGCCGAGCACGACGACGACCGCGAGCGTGAACGGCACGAGCTTCGCCGTGTCGATCGGCCCCGGGTCGGGGCGCCGGGTGAGCCTCGCGAACGCGCGGCGCAGCCCCTCCCACAGGGCGCCGGCGATGTGACCGCCGTCGAGCGGCATGAGCGGGATCAGGTTGAAG
Source organism: Yonghaparkia sp. Soil809 (assembly GCF_001429705.1). NCBI lineage: Bacteria > Bacillati > Actinomycetota > Actinomycetes > Micrococcales > Microbacteriaceae > Microcella > Yonghaparkia sp. Soil809. Next base: position 425,057 of record NZ_LMSV01000002.1, on the reverse strand, counting down.
ACGAACAGCGCGACGTTGAGCGAGGCGAGGAGGCCTATGAGGCTCGCCACGCGCTCGGCGACCGGGGTCGAGTCCAGGCTCGCGATCTCGCCCGCGATGCGGCCCACCCCGACCACGCTGATGGGGCCGTTCGGGTCGCGCTCCTCGGGGCCGAACGCCGCTTCGGCGACGTCGACCATCCGCTGCGGGAGGTTCAGGATGATTCCGACGACGGCGGAGACGTTGTCGCCGACCGCGGGCAGCACCTCGCCCACCGGCTGCTGCACCGTCTCGTACGCGGGCGCGATGCCGACGAAGCCGACCTCCTCGGTCAGCAGCTCGCCGTCGGGCCCCTCGACGATCTCGCCCTCGGCGTCGAACGCGTAGCGCTCGGTCAGCAGCGGCGTGATCGTGACGGTCCGCTCGGCGCCATCGCGCTCGATCACGACGGGCAGGGCGTCGCCGGCCGCGGGACGGACGAGAGCGGTGACGTCGGCCCACTCGCGGATGCTCGTCCCGTCGATCGCGACGATGCGGTCGCCCGGCAGCAGCCCCGCCTCGGCGCCCGGGGCCGCGGGGTCGCCCGACTCGCACTCCTGGCGCTCGCTCGTCGCGGGGAGGACGCACTGGGACACGCTGCCGAGCGTCGTGGAGGGCTGCGGGATGCCGAAGCCGACCAGGAGGACGGCGTACAGCAGGACCGCGATCACGAGGTTCATGAGGGGGCCGCCGAGCATGATGACAACGCGCTGCCAGACGGGGAGCCGGTAGAAGGTTCGGTGCTCCTCCCCCTCGACGATCGTGTCGGCGGAGGCCGAGCGGGCGTCCTGCACGAGGGTCTGGAAGAAGCCGGTCGAGGCGGTGCGGGCTCGACCGCCGGACTCGACGGGCGGGTACATGCCGGCCATGGAGATGTAGCCGCCGAGCGGGATCCACTTGACCCCGTACTCGGTGTCGCCGCGGCGCCACGAGACGATCGTGCGGCCGAAGCCGATCATGAACTGGCCGACCCGCACGCCGAAGAGCTTCGCGGGCACGAAGTGCCCGAGCTCGTGCAGCGCGATCGAGACGACGAGCCCGACGACGACGACGAGCACGCCGAGGATGTACAGCAGAACGGGCTCCACGGCGCCACTGTAGCGCCGCGGCACCGCCCCGGCCCTGAGTCGCGGCTGAGCGGAGCCCTGACGGGCGCTCGGCGCTCGGAGTACGATCGGTCTCCGTGACGGGGGTAGAGCAGGCCGAGCAGGTGGCGCAGCCGACGGACGAGCGCGTGGGCACCCTCGTCGCCGAGCGGTACCTGGTCGAGAGGCTCATCGGCCGCGGCGGCATGGCGACCGTCTACGAGGCCGCCGACCAGCAGCTGCCTCGCCGCGTCGCGCTGAAGATCTTCAAGCCCGAGCTCGCCGACGGCGACGACATGCGCCGCCACGAGGCGGAGGTCGCGCTGCTGGCCTCGCTCAACCACCCGGGCCTCGTGACGCTCTTCGACGCCTCGACCACGGAGGACGGCGGCGCCGTGCTCGTGCTCGAGCTCGTGCAGGGCGACGATCTGCGCCTGACGATGGATGAGGGTCCGCTCCCGAGCGAGGAGGTGGCCGTGATCGGCGCCGCCGTCGCCGACGCCCTCTCGTACAGCCACGATCGGGGCATCGTGCACCGCGACGTCAAGCCGGGCAACATCCTCGTGCCCGCCCACGACGGCACCGACACCGCGCCGCGCGCCAAGCTCGCCGACTTCGGCATCGCCCGGCTCGTCGACGAGACCCGCGTCACCGCCACGGGCGCCGTCCTCGGAACGGCGCACTACCTCAGCCCCGAGCAGGCCGTCGGCGGCGAGGTCGGCCCGGCGAGCGACGTCTACTCGCTCGGACTCGTCCTGCTCGAGGCGCTCACGGGCGAGCGGACCTTCCCGGGAACCGGCGTGGAATCGGCCGCCGCCCGGCTCGCGCGCGATCCCTTCCTCCCGCCCGACATGAGCCCCGAGTGGGCCGGCCTCATCCGCGCGATGACCGCGCGCGAGCCCGACGATCGGCCGACCGCTCGCGAGGCCGCGGAGCGTCTGCGGGCGATCGCGAGCATCCCCGCCTTCCGGCCCGTCGACGAGTCGCTCGACGCGACGCGCGTGCTGCCCGCCGTTCCGACCGAGGCCACCGAGGCGATGGGGGCGGATGCTGTGCTCGGCTCCCCCGGCGCGGCCGCGATCGACGCCCCGAGCTCGGCGCCGCGCTCGTCCGTCGACGAGCCCACCGCCGCGATGACCGCCGCGCACGCGCCCGCCGACGGCGCTGCGAGCGCGCCCGCCACGAGCATCCCCGCTCGTCACGAGAACGGGCTCGCCTCGCGCTGGGAGCAGCTCCGGACGCGGCCCCTCGCCGTCGCGGCGACGATCCTGGCCGCCCTCGTGCTCGTGCTCGTCGGCTACGGCGCATCGACGGCGCTCGCCGGGCTCGCGGCGGCCGACGCGCCGCCCGCGGCTCCCGAGTACCCCGCCGTCGACGGCGCACTGGGCGAGCACCTCGAGCAGCTGCAGCGGAGCGTGGCCCCGTGAGACGCCGACTCGGCGAAGCCCTCGGCGCCGGGGCGATCGTGCTGGCGCTGCTCGCCGGCTGCGCGCAGGCCCCGGCCTACGACCCGGCGACCGCCGAGCGCCTCCAGCAGCACGTGCTCGCAGTGAGCGACGCCTCGGCCGCCGGCGACTGGGCGACGACCACGACGCGACTGCTCGAGCTCGAGGCGTCGGCGAGCACCGCCCTCGCGCGCGGCGAGATCACGCAGGAGCGCTTCGACGCCATCATGTCCGCGCTCGCCCTCGTGCGGGCCGACATCGACGCGGCCGTCGCCGAAGCGGAGCGCGCGGCGGAGCAGGCAGCCGCGGAGCAGGCGGCCGCGGAGCAGGCCGCCGCCGAGGAGGCCGCCCGTCAGGCCGAGGAGAACAGCGGCAACGGCGACAAGCGAGGCAAGAAGGACGACTGACGGGTCGTCGCGGGCGATCGCCCGATCGGCGCCGTGACCGGGCGCTCGCACTGCTTGTACCGGCGCGCGGAGGCGAGCGCAACCCCCACTCCGCGATGAGGCGTCCCGGCCGTCCGGGGATACCGTGAGCACTGATGACGATCGAGGCGATCCACGGCGGTGCGCTCGACCCTCGGGTCGGGCGCGTCGTCGGCGAGCGCTACCGCGTCGAGCGGCTCATCGGTCGCGGTGGGATGTCGAGCGTCTACGCCGCCACCGACACCGCTCTCGGGCGCACCGTCGCCCTCAAGCTCTTCGTGAGCACAGCGCGCGGCGACTTCGATCGGCAGAGCGCCGAGATCGGCGTGCTCGCCGGCCTCAGCCACCCCGGCCTCGTCACGCTGTACGACGCCTTCGAGAGCTCCGACGGCGACGGCGTGATCGTCCTCGAGCACGTCGACGGCCCCGACCTCCGCCAGCGGCTGCGCCAGGGACGGCTCGACCCCGACGCGGTCCGGCTGCTCGGGCGCTCGATCGCCGATGCGCTCGCCTACGTGCACGGCCACGGCGTCGTCCACCGCGACGTGACGCCCGCGAACATCCTCCTCCCCGGCGAGCGCAGCCACGGCAGCCTCCCCGTCGCCAAGCTCACGGACTTCGGCATCGCGCGCATCATCGACAGCACGCGGCAGACGAGCGAGGGCTCCGTCATCGGCACGGCCAACTACCTCAGCCCCGAGCAGGCTCTCGGTGCGGATGTCGGCCCGGCGAGCGACGTCTACTCCCTCGGGCTCGTCATGCTCGAAGCGCTCACGGGCGAGCGGGCCTTCCCTGGCACCGGCATCGAGGCGCTCGCCGCGCGACTCCACCGCTCCCCCGCGATCCCCGAATCGGTGCCGCCGGAGTGGCACGGCATCCTCGCCGCCTGCGTCGCTCGCGAGGCCGGCGACCGCCCCACGGCGGACGAGGTGGTCAAGCGCCTGCGACGCCTCGGCCGGGCATCCGCCGCTCACGGGGTCCGCACCGGACCGACGGCGACCGCGACCGCCGCGTCCCCCTCCCCGGTCGCCATCGATGACGAGCACGGCGCGGGCGCCGCCGTCGGGACGAGCCTCACGATCGAGCAGGCCCTCGCGGTCGACCCGACCATCGCGACGGCGCAGTCCCGTCGCGTCCGTCTTCGCGGCCGTGACGACTACCGCGGCGCACCCAGCCGGGGGCGCCGCGCCCTCCTGCTCTACACCGCCGTCGGGGTCATCGCCGCCGCGCTCTCCGTCGGCCTCCCGCTGCTCCTGACCGTCGAGCAGACGGACCCGGTCGAGACCGTCGAGCCCGATTACCCCGGTGTGGACGGATCCCTCGGGAACCACCTGGAGCTCCTGCAGAGACTGGTGGCGCGATGAGAGCCGGAGCCGCGGTCATCCTCGCGCTCGCGATCGGCCTCGCCGGCTGCGCCTCGGACGAGCCGGAGCGGGTCTACACGCCCAGAGCGGCGAACGAGCTGCAGTCCGTCGTCCTGGAGATCTCCGAGGCCGCGAGCATCGCCGACTACGCCGCGGCCGCGGGATCGCTCGACGAGCTCGAGGCCGCCACGATCGCCGCGTTCGCGCGGGGAGAGCTCAGCAGCGCCCGGTACGACGCGATCATGGTCGCCATCGGGCTCGTGCGCTCGGACCTCGAGGTCGCCATCCAGCAGGAGGCCGAGGCCACGCGCGAGCCGACTCCGACCCCCGAGCCCGTCGACGCCGGATCCGGGACGATCGGCGGGACGACGGGCGGCACGACGGTCGGCACGGGCGCGACGACCGACGGCGGCACCTCCGGGAGCACGGGCACGGGCACCGGCAACGGCAACGGTCGCGGCAACCCCGGCGAACCCGGCCCGCCGGACGACCGGGGCAAGCCGAGCGGCTGAGGCTACGGGGCGAACGCGCCGCTCGCGATGAGCGCGTCGGCCTCGGCCCGCGCCCAGCGCTCCGCCTCCAGCACGCCCTGCAGCGTCATGGGCTGCGGCTCGTGCCGGTCGACCACCGCCCGCACGACGTCCAGGATGCCCAGGTAGCTCACCGCGCGATCGTGGAACGCGTGGACGGCCTGCTCGTTGGCCGCGTTGAACACGGCGGGGAAGGTCGCGCCCGCGACGCCGACGCTCTTCGCGAGCGCCACCGCCGGGAACGCCTCCTCGTCGAGCGGCTCGAAGGTCCAGGTGCTCGCGGTCGTCCAGTCGAGGGGCGCGCCGACGCCGACCACCCGATGCGGCCAGTCGAGGCCGAGCGAGATCGGCAGGCGCATGTCGGGCGGCGAGCACTGCGCGATCGTCGACCCGTCGACGAACTCGACCATCGAGTGGACGATCGACTGCGGGTGCACCGTGACGTCGATGCGGTCGAAGGGCACGTCGAAAAGCAGGTGCGCCTCGATGACCTCGAGCCCCTTGTTGACGAGCGTCGAGGAGTTCGTCGTGATGACCTTCCCCATGTCCCACGTGGGGTGCGCGAGCGCCTCGGCGGGCGTGACGCCCTCGAGCGAGGCGCGCGAGCGGCCGCGGAAGGGCCCGCCGCTCGCCGTCAGCACCAGACGCCGCACCTCGTGGTGCTCGCCCGCGAGCAGCGCCTGCGCGATCGCGGAGTGCTCGCTGTCGACCGGCACGATCTGGCCGGGCGCGGCGAGGCTCGTCACGAGCGAACCGCCGACGATGAGGCTCTCCTTGTTGGCGAGGGCGAGGATGCGCCCCGCCTGCAGCGCCGCGAGCGTCGGCGCGAGACCGACCGACCCGGTGATGCCGTTGAGCACGACATCGCAGTGCACGTCCCGCACGAGCTCGGCCGCGGCCTCGGCGCCGAGGGCGACGTGCTCCACGGAGTGGGCGCGCGCCTGGGCCTCCACGAGCTCGCGGTTGCGACCCGCCGCGAGCCCGACCACGCGGAAGCGATCGGGGTTCGCGGCGATGACCTCGAGCGCCTGGACGCCGATCGAGCCGGTGGAGCCGAGGATGATGACGTCGCGCATGGTCACCATCCTGCCCGACGCGCGCCGGGCATCCGTCGCCGCTAGCTCGTAGCGAGGATGTCGACGACGAAGACGATCGTGTCCTCCGCGCCGATCGATCCGTCGGGCGTGCCGCCCTGCGGGCCGTAGCCGAGCTCGGGCGGGATGATCGCGATGACCTGCGAGCCGACGAGCTGGCCGACGAGCGCGTCGCGGAAGCCGGGGATCACGCCGCTGGTCGGGAAGGATGCGGGCTGGCCGCGCTCCCAGCTCGAGTCGAAGATCTCGCCGGTGTTCCAGTTGATGCCGGTGTAGTGGACGGTCACGGTGTCGTCCGCGCCGACCTCCTCGCCGTCGCCCTGGATGAGCGTCGCGAGCTGGAACTCGGCCGGCGGCTCCTCGTCGGGGATCGTCACGGTCGGCGCGCCGTTCTCCGCGAGCTCGACGGCCGGGAAGCCCTCGGGTGGGTCCTCTGCGCTGCCCTCGGCGCGCTCGAGCTGCTTCGGGGCGATCGAGACGACGTCAGCGACGAATACGAGCGACTGCTCGGCCTCCAGCCCGAACTGGGGCTGGCCCTCGGCGCCGAACGCGTCGGCGGGCGGGATGACGCCGACGACGCGCGAACCCTCAGTGGCGCAGACGAGCGACTTCGACAGGCCGGAGAGCAGCTCGGACTCGCTGTCGACGAGCACCTGGACCGTCTGGCCGGCCTCGAACGTGGTCTCGATCTGCTCGGCGGTGCCGCCGTTGAGGATCGTGTAGTTGACGTTGACGGTGTCGCCCTCGGCGACCGCCGCGCCGTCGCCCTCGATGACGACGGTGCGCTCGGTCTCCTCCGGCTCCAGGGGGCCCTCGAAGGAGATCTCGGGCTGAGTCTCGAAGTCGCCGGCGACCGTGATGGCCTCGGAGGAGGCGCCCGAGGCGGCGGGCTCGCAGGCCTCGTTGGCGCGGTCGGCGGTGGAGTCCTCCGCGGCGGGGGTGCAGGCGGCGAGCGTCGCCACCAGACCGAGGGAGAGCAGAAGAGCGGAGGTGCGGCGCACGAGAGAGTCCTTTGCGTCAGCGGGCACGAAGTCCCCATCCTCCCACGGCCGGCCTTGGTGCGGGCTCCGAGCGGCGGCTCTGCCCCCGGCGGCGGCTCCCCCGCCTCTACGCGCTCGCGATGAGGATGCTCACCTCGTGGTGCACGGGGAAGCTCACCGAGTTCGCGATGAAGCACAGCTCGCTCGCCCTCTCGTGGAGCGCGCCTGCCCGGTCCGCATCCGCCCTCGTGTGATGCGCCGCGAGCGTCACGATCGGCCGCAGCGTCGCCTCGGTGAGCCGGCCGCCGTCGCCGACGGTCTCGAGGGTTCCCGTCGCGTCGTCGGAGTAGTCGACGACGACGAGCCCGTTCGCCGAGGCGACGTGCAGGTAGCTGAGCATGTGGCACTGGGCGAGGGCGGCGATCACGAGCTCCTCGGGGTTCCAGCGCTCGGCGTCGCCGTGGAAGGTGCGATCGCTCGACCCGTCGATCGCGTGGTTCTTGCCGTCGGCGAGGATGCGGTGGTCGCGCCCGTAGGCCCGGTACGAGGCCGTGCCCTCGCCCCTGTTGCCCGTCCACTCGATGCGGACGGCGTAGCCGTGGTGAGCGCTCATGATCGTTCCGCCTTCCGGCCCGGGCGGAGGACCCGGGAGTACACTCATCCCACCATGACTGACACCCTCTCCGCCTCCGTTCCGAGCGCCATGAGCGAGCACGAGGTCGCCCAGGAGCGCCGCATCGTCACCGCCGTTCCCGGCCCCAAGTCGCAGGCACTGCACGCGCGCCGCCTCGAGGTCGTCTCCGGCGGCGTCGGCACGACCCTCCCCGTCTACATCGACCGCGCGCACGACGCGATCGTCGTCGACGTCGACGGCAACCACTTCATCGACCTCGGCGGCGGCATCGGCGTCATGGGCGTGGGGCACACGAACGACGCGGTCGTCGCGGCCGTCCAGGAGCAGGTCGCCAAGGTCACCCACACGCTCTTCACCGTCACCCCGTACGAGCCGTACGTGCGCGTCGCCGAGCTGCTCGTGCAGCACACCCCCGGTGACCACGCGAAGAAGGTCGTGCTCGTGAACTCCGGCGCCGAGGCGCTCGAGAACGCGGTGAAGATCGCGCGCAAGCACACGGGCCGCAACGGCGTCGCGGTGCTCGACCACGGCTACCACGGCCGCACCAACCTCACCATGGCCATGAACTTCAAGGCCATGCCGTACAACCTCGGCTTCGGGCCCTTCGCGGGCGACGTCTACCACGCGCCGAACTCCTACCCCTTCCACGACGGCCTCTCGGGCGCCGAGGCCGCCAAGCGCACGATCTCGTACCTCGAGAAGCGCGTCGGCGCTCAGGACCTCGCGTGCCTCGTCGCCGAGCCCATCCAGGGCGAGGGCGGGTTCATCGTCCCCGCCGAGGGCTACCTGCTCGCGCTGCAGGAGTGGTGCACCGCCAACGGCATCGTCTTCGTCGCCGACGAGGTGCAGTCCGGGGTCGCGCGCACGGGCGCCTGGTACGCGAGCGAGCACTTCGGACTCGTCCCCGACATGATCACCACGGCCAAGGGCATCGCGGGCGGCATGGTCCTCGCGGGCGTCGTCGGCCGCGCCGAGATCATGGACTCCGCGCACGCGGGCGGGCTCGGCGGCACGTACGGCGGCAACCCCGTCGCGTGCGCCGCGGCGATCGCCGTCTTCGAGCAGATCGAGCAGCGCGGGCTCCTCCACGAGGCGGCGCGCATCGAGGGCACCCTCGTACCGCTGCTGCGCGAGCTCCAGGCCAAGCACCCCGTCATCGGCGACGTGCGCGGGATCGGCGCGATGATCGCGATCGAGTTCGTCGACCCCGAGACGCACGAGCCCGACGCCGCGACGGTGTCGCGCGTGGCCGCGGCCGCGGCGCAGAACGGCGTGCTCGTGCTCACCGCCGGGACCTACGGCAACGTGATCCGCTTCCTGCCCCCGCTCGTGATCACCGACGAGCTGCTGCGCGAGGCGGTCTCGGTGCTCGACGCCGCGCTCTCGGAGGCGTGAGCGCCCGCAGCGACGGCGCAGGTCGCGGGCACGGCGCGCTGACCGCGGCCGGCTCGGTCGAGCTCGCGGTCATCGAGCGGTCCGGCCTCGTCGAGTCGCGGCACCTGGGGGCCGCCGCGCTCGTCGACGCCGAGGGCCGCGTGCTGCGGGCCGTCGGCGACATCCGCGCCACCGTGTACCCCCGCTCGACCCTGAAGCCCCTGCAGTCGATCGCCGTGCTCGGCACGGGCGCGCGCTTCGCCGACGACGAGCTCGTGCTCGCGACCGCCTCGCACTGCGGCTCGCCCGCGCACGTCGCCGTCATCGAGCGGATGCTCGCGGCCGACGGGCGCGACGCCTCCGCTCTGCAGTGCCCGGCTCAGTGGCCCCTCGGCGCCGGCGCGCGCGCCGACCGCCGCGCCGCCGGCCTCGGCCCCTCCCGCACGACGATGAACTGCTCGGGCAAGCATGCCGGATTCCTGCGCGCGAGCGATGCGCTCGGCGCCGATGCCGCGACGTACCTCGATCCGGCCCACCCGCTGCAGCAGCGCATCCGCTCGACGATCGAGGAGTGGACGGGCGAGCCCGTCCGGCTCTCCAGCATCGACGGGTGCGCCGCTCCCCTGCACGCCACCTCGCTCGCGGCCCTCGCGCGCGGCATCGCCCGGGTCTCCGCCGGGAGCACCCCGGACGCCGCCCGCCTGATGCGCGCGATCGCCGCCGAGCCGTGGGCGATCGACGGCCCGGGTCGCGCCAACACCCTCGCCATCGAGCGGCTCGGTGTGCTCGCCAAGATCGGCGCGGAGGGGCTCGTCGTCATCGGCACCCGGTCAGGAGTCGCCGTGGCCGTGAAGGTGCTCGACGGCTCGATGCGCGCGACCACGCCGGTCGCGCTCGCCCTCCTGGTCGACGAGGGCCTCGTCGACGCCGACGCGGCCGCCGAGGTGCTCGCCGCGATCGTCGAGCCGGTGCTCGGTGGCGACGAGGTCGTCGGTGCGCTCCGCGTGACCCTCGACGGCTGAGGCCGGGCTCGGCGCCGTGCCCAGCTAGGACGTCTTCGCGAGCTTCCGTCGGCGCGCAGCCGCGGAGAACTGCGAGATCAGCACGAGCGCGATCGCGAGCAGGAAGACGCCCGAGGCGATGACGTTCGCCTCGGCCGGGATCCCGCGGGCGGCGGCCGTGTAGATGTACGACGGGAAGGTGACGTCGGCGCCGCGGTTGAAGTTCGTGATGATGAAGTCGTCGAAGCTCAGGGCGAACGACAGCAGCGCGGCGGCGATGATGCCCGGCAGCAGCAGGGGGAAGGTGATCCGCCAGAACACCTCGCGGGGGGACGCGTACAGATCGCGCCCCGCCTCCTCCAGCGCCGGGTCCAGGCTCGCGACCCGCGCACGCACCGTGACGACCACGAAGCTGATGCAGAACATCGTGTGGGCGAGGATGATCGTGCCGATGCCCTTGCCGACGCCGGCCTGCAGGAACTGCGCGGCGAGTCCCGCGCCGAGGACGACCTCCGGGGTCGCCATCGGCAGGAACAGCAGGAGCGTCGTGGCGGAGCGGAACCGGAAGCGGTAGCGCACGAGCGCGATCGCGATCATCGTTCCCAGGGTCGTGGCGAGCACCGTCGCCACGACGCCGATGAGGATGCTGTTGCCGAAGGCCTCGCAGACTCCCTGCGCGTCGCAGACGTTGAGCCAGTTGTCGAGGGTGAAGCCGCGCCAGACGATGTTGGTGCGGCGCGAGTCGTTGAACGAGAACACGATCGTGTAGACGATGGGCACCATCAGGAACACGAGCGCCATGATCGAGTAGATCCAGATCGCGTACTTCCCGAAGCCTCTCACAGCAGGTCCTCCGTTCCGCTGCGCTTCACATACGCGCTCACCAGGATCAGGATCGCGGCCATCAGCACGAGGGAGAGCGCGGCGGCGGCCGGGAAGTTCTGCAGCACCAGGAAGTTCGCCTCGATGACGTTGCCGATCATGGCCGTATCGGTGGAGCCGAGGAACTCGCGGCTCGCGTTCACGTAGTCGCCCGCGGCGGGGATGAACGTCAGCAGCGTTCCCGACATGATGCCGGGGGCCGCGAGCGGCAGCGTCACGCGGAAGAACGTCGACCGGGGGCTCGCGTACAGGTCGCCGCCCGCCTCCACATAGCGCAGGTCCAGCCGCTCGAGGGAGGTGTAGATCGGCAGCGTCATGAAGGGGATGAAGTTGTAGGTGAGGCCGAAGACGACCGCGAACGCCGAGCCCGTGATCGCGGCATCCCCCGGAAGGATCGCGAGCGCCTGCAGGAAGCCGACGATCGGGCCCTCGTCCGAGAACAGCTGCTTCCACGCGATGGTGCGCAGCAGGAACGAGATGAAGAACGGGGCGATGACGAGGACGAGCGCGAGCGCCTGCAGGAGCGGCCAGCGACGCAGCGTGATGCCGACGAAGTAGGCGAGCGGGAACCCGATCAGCAGGGCGAAGAGCGTCGCGAGCGCGGCGAATCCGAACGCCCGGATCGTCTGCGGCCAGTACTGCTCGAGAACGGTGACGTAGTTCTCCCAGCGGAAGGCGTTCTCGAACTGGCCGAACAGCACCGGGTCGGGCTGCTGAAGGCTCGTGATGACGAGCGAGAACAGCGGGACGAGGAAGAAGAGTCCGAGGTAGAGGAGCCCGGGCAGCAGGAGCAGAAGAGCGATCGGGCTCTTCCTGCGGGCTACCGGCTCGGCCGCCGTCGTGGCGGTCGCGAATGCGCCGAAGGCCATGGGTCAGGCCCCCTCCAGCTCCGCCTCGAGCTGCTCGCGGCGCTGCGTCGCGATCATGCTCGTGTCGGTGTCGTCGTCGAACCGGTGCGCGGGAAGCTCCGAGGGCTCGTCCGCGAGCCCGAAGGTGTGCCCGACGTCCCAGGTCATCCAGACCTGGTCGCCGTCGCGGTGCATGCGGGAGATGCTCGTGTTCTGCGCGAACACGGTGAAGAGGCCGAAAACGGGCGAGCTCACCTCGTACTGCGTGCTGACTCCGCTGAACGACACGTCGGTGATGCGCCCGGGGCCGACCATGTTACGGCCGGAATCGCGCGCTGGTTCGGTGGCGTGCAGGGTCACCTTCTCCGGGCGGACGCCGATCGCGACCTCGCCCGAGTGGCGCGAGGCGCGGTCGCGGGGAACCTCGACGCGGTTGCCCGCGACATCGACGACCATCGACGAGCCGGTCGCGCTGACGACCTGGCCCGACATGATGTTCGACTGACCGAGGAAGGTCGCCACGAAGGCCGTGCGCGGCAGCTCGTAGAGCTCCTGCGGCGCGCCCATCTGCTCGATGACGCCCTTGTTCATGACGGCGACGGTGTCGGCCATAGTCATGGCCTCCTCCTGGTCGTGCGTCACGTGGAGGAAGGTGAGCCCGACGGTGTCCTGGATTCCCTTGAGCTCGATCTGCATCTGGCGGCGCAGCTTCAGATCCAGAGCGCCGAGGGGCTCATCGAGCAGCAGCAGCGCAGGACGGTTCACGATCGCGCGGGCGAGCGCCACGCGCTGCTGCTGACCGCCCGAGAGCTGGGAGGGCTTACGGGACGACACGTGGTCGAGCTCCACGAGACGCAGCGCCTCGTGAGCCAGAGCATCCGCATTCGCCATCTTGCGCCTCTTCAGCCCGAACGCGACGTTCTCGATGATCGTCATGTGCGGGAACAGCGCGTAGCTCTGGAACACCGTGTTGACGGGGCGCTGGAAGGCCTTCGTCGCCGTAACGTCCTTCCCGCCGATGAGGATCCGCCCGGCGGTGGGCTCCTCCAGACCGGCGATGAGCCGCAGGGTCGTCGTCTTACCGCAGCCGGAGGGGCCGAGCAGGGCGAAGAACGATCCGGCGGGGATGCGCAGATCCAGGTCCTCGATGGCGGTGAAGCCGGGGAACCGCTTGGTGATGCCGACCAGTTCCAGGTCGGCACCCGCCTCGGCGAATCCCGACTGCGGAACAGCGCTGATGGACACCTCGGTGGTGCTCCTTCGGATGAGTGGGGTGGAGTCGGACTACGAGCCGAGCAGGATGCTCTGGAACGACGACTGGAACTCGTTCTCCTCCTGGGCGGTGAGCCCGCGGAAGATCTTCGCGTTCGCGAGAGTCTCGGCGTTCGGGAAGATGAGCTGGTTCTCGGCGACCTCAGGATCGATCGCGAGCGCCGCCTCCTTCGCGCCCTCGACGGGGGTGATGTAGTTCACCCAGAGCGCCACCTCCGCCGCGACCTCGGGCTCGTAGTAGTAGTTGATGAGCTTCTCAGCGTTCGTCTTGCGTGGCGAGCCGATCGGGATGAGGAAGTTGTCGTTCCAGAGCGTCGCGCCGCCCTCGGGCAGCACGAACTTCCACTTCTCGTAGCCGGCCTCGTAGTTGAGCAGCGTGATGTCTCCCGACCAGCAGATCGCGGCGAGGGTGTCGCCGTTGACCAGGTCCTCCGAGTACGCGTTGCCGCGGACGTTGCGGATCTGACCGGACTCGACCTGCTCGCGGAAGACGTCGAGCGCCGCGTTGAACTCGTCGGCCGAGAAGTCGCCCGAGATGTCGACGCCCTGCTCGAGCATGATGACGCCGATCGTGTCGCGCATCTCCGAGAGCACACCGACGCGGCCCTTGAGGTCGGGTCGCCAGAGGTCGCTCACCGCGCGCACCTCGTCCGTCTCGTCGGTGTTGTAGCAGATGCCGGCGAAGCCGCCCTGCCACGGCAGCGAGTGCACGCGGCCCGGGTCGAACTGAGGGTCCTGCAGGCTCGCGACGAGGTTGGCCGCGTTGGGGATGTTGTCCTTGTTGAGCTCCTGCGTGTACCCGAGCTGGATCCAGCGGTTGACCATCCAGTCGGTCAGGCAGACCGTGTCCGCCCCGATGTCCTGACCGAGGGCGAGCTGGTCGCGGACCTTCGCGAAGTAGGAGTTGTTGTCGTCGACGTCGATGAGGTAGTTGACCTCGATGCCCGACTCCTCCTGGAAGCGCTGGAGCGTCGGGTAGTTGCCGTCGTCGTCCTCGTCGATGTAGAGCGGCCAGTTCGCCCAGTTGAGCGTCTTGTCGCTCTCGGACTGATCCTCGGCGGGCGAGACCTCCTCGGAGCCGGTCGAGCACGCTGCGAGAGCCAGTGCCGTGGCGCCCGCGCCGGTGCCGGCCAGCATGGCGCGGCGGCTGATCTGCGCCCGCTTGGCCTGTGCGATGAGGCTGCGGATCATCGGGTCTTCGGGAAGCGGACGGTGCATGGCGCTGCTCCTAACGCGAATCAGGTACGACGGTGTACTCGGGTTCTGTGACGGTGGGTCGATACTGGCACACCGCTTCCGGCATCGCACCATGTGCGGCCCGATTCGTCCATTCTGAAACACAATCTTCACGAAATCAGCACATCCGGGCGAAAAAACGTGCGGAATCCATCGCCCCGTGACGCTACGCTGATGCCGCAGCGCACCGTGGCGATGTGACCCGGGACGACGCTCGCCGACACAGGAGAGAGAACATGAGAATCGCGGTTCCCGCGGAGGTCAAGAACAACGAGTACCGGGTCGCGATCACGCCGGCCGGAGTGCACGATCTCGTCGCCAACGGGCACGAGGTCATCGTGCAGGCGGGCGCCGGACTCGGCTCCTCCATCACCGACGACGAGTACGCGGCGCAGGGCGCGCGCATCGTCGCCGACGCCGCCGCCGTGTGGGGCGAGGCGGAGCTCCTGCTGAAGGTCAAGGAGCCGATCGCCTCCGAGTACGCCCACTTCCGCCCCGGCATGGTGATGTTCACCTACCTGCACCTCGCCGCGGAGAAGGAGCTCACGCAGGCGCTGCTCGACTCGAGCGTGACGGCGATCGCCTACGAGACCGTCCAGCTGCCCTCGCGCGCGCTCCCCCTCCTCGCCCCCATGAGCGAGGTCGCGGGCCGACTCGCCCCCATCGTCGGTGCGAACGCCATGATGCGCCCCAACGGCGGGCCGGGGCTCCTCGTGCCCGGAGTCCCGGGCACCCACCCCGCGGACGTCGTCGTCCTCGGTGGCGGCGTCGCCGGGACGAACGCGGTGGCGATGGCCGTCGGCCTCGGCGCGCGCGTCACCGTGCTCGACACGAACATCCAGCGCCTGCGTGAGCTCGACGCGCTCTACGCCGGCAGGGTCCAGACGATCGCCTCGAACGGCTACGAGATCGAGCGCGCCGCGGTGCGGGCCGACATGCTCATCGGGTCGGTGCTGATCCCCGGGGCGAAGGCGCCGAAGCTCGTCAGCAACGAGCTCGTCTCGCGCATGAAGCCGGGCAGCGTTCTCGTCGACATCGCCGTCGACCAGGGCGGCTGCTTCGCCGACTCGCGGCCGACGACGCACGCCGAGCCGACCTTCACGGTGCACGACAGCATCTTCTACTGCGTCGCGAACATGCCGGGCGCCGTGCCGTCGACCTCAACGCACGCCCTCACGAACGCGACCATGCCGTACGTCCGCGCGATCGCGAACCGTGGCTGGCGCGACGCGCTCCGCGCCGACCCCGCCCTCGCCCTGGGGCTCAACACGCACGACGGCAGCGTCACCAACGAGCCCGTCGGCGCGGCCCACGGGCTGGACTCGATCGAGCTCGCGAGCGCGCTCGCCTGAGCCGCACCCGGCCGGCCCCGCCCGCGCGGGGCTGGCCGGGTCACACGTCGCGACCGGCCCCGAGGCGCAGCGCCTCCCATCGCGCGCGGATCGGACGGCGCCCGTCGACCACGATGACCTCGTCCTGCGCTCCCTCGTCGCGGAGGGGGATGCTCGCGCGCGCGCCGAGCACGGCGCGCGCGTCGCTCTCGCCGGCGTCGACGAGCACCACGTCGCCCTCGCGTCGCGCGAGCGCGAGCGCCGCCCATGCGGCCTGCCACGACTCGGCGTCGGCGACGACGATCCACCCGGGGTGCGGCGGCGTCAGGCGCGATGACGTCGGATCCGATGGCTGCGGGTGCGGCGGCGGCGGATGCGGCGACTCGGTGGAGCCCGAGGGCGGCATGCTGACCGCACTGGACAGCACGGCGGGATCGGTCGCGACCGCGATTCCCGCGCGGCGCAGGCGATCGGCGGTGACCGCGGGCCGCGGCGAGACGACCGCGGTCGGACGCCCCGGGGTCGGGCGCCAGAGCGGAACCTCGGGCAGGCGCGGCCCGGGGGGCGGGCCCTCCGGCTCGATCAGCTGCACCGCCCGGCCCCGCCAGCGTCCGCGACCGGGCGGGGCCGCGGCATCGAAGTCTCCCGGTGCGCCACCGGCGGCACGATGATCGTCGAGCGAGGCGGCCCGGAGCAGGAGGACCGAGTCGAAGCGGCCAACGACGCCGGAACGGGCGCGCAGGACCGATGAGCAGCTCGCCACGAGGGAGCCTCCCCGTCGGCGGAGCCGGCGATCGATCGCGTCGAGCGCGTCGAGGACGTCCAGCGCTCGGTCGCCCGCCTCGGCGACGAGCGCGTCGATCTCCGAGGCGATGAGCACGAGCGGGCGAGGAGGGGCGGCGGCCTGCGCGGTCGCTCCGTCGAGCTCGTCGCGGAGCTCCGCGAGCACGCCGAGCGCGTCGGCGAGCCCCGCAGGCAGCACCACGACGTCGCACTGGGCCTCCCCCGCGCTGCGCGCGATCATCGCGAGGGCCTCCGCCGCTCCGCTCCCCCGCGCGCCGACGACGAGCAGCGCGCCGTCGCGCTGCGGATCCCATTCGCCACGCACGCGACGCTGCCGATCGGGATCATCGACAGCACCCAGTGCCAGCCGGAGCGGCGGGGTCGAGGCGGCGGGCGCATCCCCCTGCGGCACCGGCGCCCAGGGGTCGGGCGCGGCGAGCGCGCTCGGCGCCCCGGTCTCCGCGTCGAGCGCCCGCGCCTCAGCGCGCGTGACGCGGGCCGGGAGGGGCGGGAGCCAGGGCCGCGCGGCTCGCGGGGCCGCCGCCCATCGAGCGGCGACCGCCTCGATGTCCGCCGGGGCGATCGTGGCGATGTGGACGGCGCGCGATCGACCGGCGACGGCGAGCACCGCCCGCCCGGCGGGAGACCCGTCCGGCGGGGGCGGACCGGGAAGGAGCCCAACGGCATCGGACGCGCTGGCCATGCGGAACGCGAGCCGGATGCCGCAGTTCGCGGCGACCGCATCGCGGACCACGCCGCCGGGTCGCTGCGTGCAGAGGACGAGATGGATGCCGAGCGAGCGCCCGCGGGCAGCGAGATCGGCCACGAGGGCCTGCAGCTCGGGGAAGCTCTCGACGAGGACGGCGTACTCGTCGACGAGGATGAGCAGTCGCGCAAGGGCCGCGGGCGGCAGCTCGCCGATGTCCCGCGCCCCGTGCTCGAGGAGGGCCGTCTCGCGCCGCCGGATCTCCGCGCGCAGGCTGCGGAGCGCGCGCTCGGCGGCGACCGCGTCGAGATCGGTGAGCAGGCCCGACACGTGCGGGAGGGCGGCGAGCTCCGCGAAGGCGGACCCGCCCTTGAAGTCGACGAGGAGGATCGATCGCTCGGCGGGGGCGCCGCCGGCCGCCCATGCGAGGGCGACCGTGCGGAGGAACTCGCTCTTGCCGCTGCCCGTGGTGCCGCCGACGAGAGCGTGCGGGGCGTCGCCGAGCAGGTCGAGCTCGACGAGCCCCTCAGCATCGACCCCGATGACGCCGGGCGCCCGGAGCGCCGGCGCCCCCGAGGACTCCGATGCGGGCGACGCCACCGGCGCGACGAGCGCCGCCCAGCGCAGGGACTCGGGCAGCGCGGGCGTCGCCGTCGCACGGCGATCGACGATCGCGGCGTGCTCGCGACGCGTGGCGCCCTCGGGGCGGATGAGGCGCTCGCGGCCATCCGGCAGGCGAAGGCGCGCACGCGTGGGCGATTCCACGATCAGGTCGACGGACGCCGACGCGGACTCCCCCGACCGGACGGGAGCGGCCTCCGTGGGAACGCGCTCGACCGAGCAGCCGGGATGCAGATCGACGAGTCGTGCGATCGAATCCGCGGCCCTCCCCCGACCGATCACGCGGACCGGGCCGGCGGGGACGACGACGGGGAGAGCCGGGTGGGTCGCGGCCTGCGCGACGAGGTCGGCGAGGCGCTGAGCGGTCGGCCCGTCCTCCAGCACCGGCGGCCTCTCCGGCGCGATCGCGCTCGGGGCCGGGGCGACCCCGAGCCGGACGGGCGCCTCCGGCGTGACACCCGGGTCGCGGGCGCGGACGCGCTCGTGCACGGGCGGATGCGCGGCGTCGGCGCGCGCACGCTCGAGGGCGTGCAGCTCGGGCACCCGGGCCAGCCATGCGCTGCAGTCGCGATCGAAGCGGGCCGCCTCGTCGCGCACGTGACGACGGGCGGTGCGCCGGGAGTCCAGCGCGGTCGCGATCGCGATGAGGGGGCTGAGCGCGGCGAACACGAGAACGAAGACCGAGCCGGTGATCAGGAGGATCACCACGGCGCCGATCGCCGGGGCGATGACGGCGATCACCGGGAACGGCGTACGCGGAGGGGGCGACGGCGGGGCGGGGAGCGGGGGCATGACGAGCGCGGTCATGCACGGAGTCAAGCGCGGACGACACGAATGACGGACGGGCCGGAACGAGCTCGTGGAGCCAGGTGGCGGGCGACCGCGCTGGGGAGGAGCGGCGCCCCGGTCAGCTCACGACGACGAACTGCTCGCCGATGTCGATGCGCGTTCCGCGCACCACGCGGTACCGGCGCCCGGGTTCGCAGTAACGGGGCTCGGAGCCGGGCTCGCGGATGACAGAGCCGTTGCCCGAATGGCGATCGCTGACCCAGAACACCCCGTTGTCCTGACCGAACTCGAGGTGCGACTTCGACACGGAGCGACCCGGGTCGACGATCGTCACGATGTGGTCGACCGCCTCGCCGGGCTCGGGGCTCGGGTTGCGGCCGATGATGCCGGAGCCGAGGACCGTGTAGCTCTCGCCCGTGGAGAACTGGAGGACGAAACGGGCTCCGGTGGAGCCGCGCGGGACGAGACGGGTGTTCTCGGTGTCGGGCTCGAGAGTGGACTCGGGCGGCGACGACACGAGCGGGGCCGGTCTCGGGGCCGGGGCGACCGCGGGCGCGGGCGGGGTGGCCGGGGCCGGGGTGGCCGCGGGCGCTGGCATCGGGACGGGCGCCGAGGTCGCGCTCACCGACGCCGGGCTCACCGCGGCCGGGCTCGCGATCGTCTCCTGCCCCACGATCGGGACCGGCGCGAGCGCCTCGCCGCACGTGCCGCAGAACAGGTCGCCGGGCTCGGGCCGCGTGCCGCAGCGGGAGCAGCCGCTCGGGGCGGCCTGCGCGACCTCCGCCCGACGCGGGCCGCCGTCGACCGGCAGGACGGAGGCGACGCCCGGCAGGACGGACGCGACGGCCGGCGGGGCGAGCGGCGGCTCGTCGGGCTCGGGCGGCGTCGCGGGCGTGATGGAGAGCGGCTCGCTCGCCGAGAACGGCATCGCCGTCGAGCTCAGCGTCACGGGAGGCACGACAGGTCCGCGCGCGGCGACCGAGCGCCCGCATTCGCCGCAGAACATGGCGATGGGAGGGAGAGTGGCACCGCAGTGCTGGCAGATCACGGCGCTCGCCTCCCCGGCTCGGTGCTCGAGCGGCCAGGATACCGGCGCAGCGAGCGCACGGAGAGCGCGGCGCGCCACCGGTCGCGGCGGCGGCGGCCCGCATCGAGACCGGCTCTCACGGCGTCCACGGCGGTCCAGACCCGGTCGGCCTCCCCGGGCTGCGGCGGCTCGGGCGCGTAGTCGACCCGATCGGCGACACGGGCGAGCACGCCCGCCTGCGGCTGGCCGATGATCCCCGCGACCTCGCGCCGGGTCGCGCCGACGGGGATGTCGAGGCCGTGGTCGGCGGCGGCGTCCGTGAGCTCGCGCCATCCGCCGAGGATCCGCAGGGTCGGGTCCGCGGCGCGCCGTCGCCGCCTCCGGCGCCCCGCCTTCGCCGCGACGACGCCCACGAACGGCGCCGCGATCAGCGCCATGGCGAGCAGGACGATGCCGCCGATCCGCGCAATGGCGAGCAGGAGGGCGAGGAGCGGATCCTCGTCCGGCCGCTCCCCCGGCTCGATCTCCGGGGGCGCCTGCTCGTCGGCTACGGGCGGCACCTCGGCGGGAGGCTGAACGGCGTTCTGCGGCCGCGACACCGGCACGGGCTCCTGCGGCTCGGCGGGCGGGATCTCCCGCTCGGGCGGCATGACGTCGATGGGTACCCAGCCCTCCCCCGCGACGTCGACCTCGATCCACGCGGTGAGCTGGTCGGAGCGCAGGCTCGCCTCCTCGCCGTCGAGCGGCCCGTAGCCGAGCACGACGCGCGACGGGAAGCCGAGCTCGCGGGCGACGAGCGCGGCGAGCACGGCGTACTGCTCGGCGTCGCCCACCATCGGTCGTCGGGTGACGAGCTCGCCGATGCGGTCGAGAGAGTGTCCGGAGCGGCTCGCCGGCTCGTCGGGGTCCACCCCGTGCGAGATGTAGCCCTGCTCGCGGATCGCGTCGAGCGCGGCCTGCAGCCGCGCGCCCGCGCCGTCGACGCCCGCTGTCACGCCATCGAGCCAGGTCCGGACGTCCTCCGAGACGGCGGCGATGCCGGGCACGGCGGTGGCGCCGGGCGCGCTGTCGGCGAGGCGGATGCTCGGCTCCTCCTCCACGACGGCGTCGAGCTCGTAGACGGTCTCGGGTGCGGCGCCGCCGATCAGCACGGCCGTGCCGGTCGTCGCGTTGAGGCGCACGCGGTCGCGCAGGTCGGCGGAGTCATCGCCCGCGAAGCGCACTCCGCGGAACTCGCCGACCGTCGGGAGCCAGCTGCCGGTGCTCTCGAGCAGCTCGATCCGGATGGTCGCGCGCTCGCCCGGCGTCTCGACCTCGCGCTCCGTCGGGATCCGCACGAAGCGCCCCGACGCCGCCGCCACCTCCGAGCTGCCGACCGCGAAGACCACGCCGTCGTAGCTGTCGAGGGTGGCGACGCGCAGGCGCGAGCCCGCCGGCGCGCCCGAGACCCGCAGAGCGATCGTGGATGCCCGGTCGAGGGAGAACGCGGAGCGGTACGCCGCGAGGGGGCTGGGCAGGTCGCGCGGATCGAAGGGCCGCTCGACGATCGAGCGCAGCACCACGCGATCCGCGGGCGGGGCGAGCGCGTCGGCGGCCGCGACGCCCGCGCCCACGGCGATGAGGAGCAGCACCGTCGCGGAGGCGAACGCGCGGGCGACGGCGCCGCGGGCATCCACCGGGTTCGCCGCGCCGCCCGCGCGGAGCGACTCGGTCCGGCGATGGCGCCGGAGAACCGCGATCCAGAGCATGAGGACGACTCCGAGCCCTGCCGCGATGCTGAGAGGGAGCGGCCGATCGTCGCGACCGAGCGCGATGGCGAGGACGAACCCGAGAGCGGGCACCGCGGTCGCGAGCGCGGGGCGGCGGGTCCGCAGAGCGATCGACGCCGTGAGCAGCGGGCCGACGTAGAGGAGCACGAGGGCGGGCACGAGGAGGGCCTGGTACGACCCGACGGGCAGATCGATCGTCAGGAGCTGGCGCCAGCCCAGTACGATCCCCGAGGCCAGTTCGAGGAGCCCCGCGGGCTCCGGCAGGATGCCGTACACGGTGCGCCCCGGCACGGCGAGAGGCACGCCGACGATCGTGAGCACCGCGACGGAGGCGAGGATGCCGCCCCACGCCGGCCAGCGCAACAGAGCACCGGCTGCCGCGATCGCGGTGCCCGCGGCGATCGCGATGACCGCGAGGAGAACGTACGGCGCGGCCCGGTACACGGGCCAGAGCGCGACGGCGACGAGCGCCCAGGCGAGGAGGGTGAAGACGATCGCGGAGGCGAGGATCGCGGAGCGGGGCGGCGCGGCGCGGGGTGCCGGCCGGGGCCGAGGCGTTCGCCCTCCGCCGGGACGCGACGTCACCGCGGAGCGCGAGGGCCGACCGCTCACCACTGCTCGGCCCCCCGCATCGCGCGGCGCAGGTCGGCGAGCGAGCCGATCGTGACGACGCTCAGCCCGCTGAGGCGCCTGCGGCCCGGCACGTGCTCGGGGTCGCACTGGATCGCGACGACCTCGACCGAGGGCGGGAAGGCCGCCGCCGCCGTGCGCAGCCGCGCCGGTCGCACGCTCGAGCCGATGACGAGGAAGGCGACCGAGACGCCGCGCGCGCTGCCGCCGGCGAGTCGGCTGACGTCGACGACGCCGAGCGCCGCGGGACTGAGGTCGACGAGGGCGAGATCGTCGAGCAGGCGGTGCGGGGCGATCGTGGAGAGGTCGCGCGTCGCGACGACGGTGCGCTTGGCGAACTCGGGCGTGAGCTCGGAGACGACGACCGAGACCTCGCGCGCGTCGCGGATAGCGCGGGCGCCCAGGCTTCCCGCGACGCTCACCGCGAGCTCGAACTCGGCGTCGGAAGCGAAGTCGATGCTCGCGATGCTGAGCGCGACGACGAGGTGGCTGCGCCGGGTCTCCTCGAACTGGCGCACCATGAAGGTCCCCGTCTTCGCCGTCGACTTCCAGTGGATGTGCCGCCGATCGTCACCCGGCGTGTACTCGCGCAGCGCGTGGAAGGCGAGATCGCTCGGCGTCAGGTCGCGCGTGGGCTGGCCCTCCAGATCGCGCACGAGCCCGCTGGAGGTCGACGGGATGTCGATCGTGCGCGGGTGGACGATGATCTCGACGGGCTCGGTGAAGGTCACCTCGCGTCGCACGAGGCCGATCGGGTCCGCCCGCACGGTGCGGACCGGACCGAGGACGAGACGGCCGCGGCGCGTCGTGGGCACGGGGATGTCGCGGTCGAGCCGGGCGCCGTGCGCGAGGCCGGGGAGGGCCACCGGCACGATCCCCTGCCCGACCGGCACGTCGAGGGACACCCCGAAGGCGCGTCGGCGCGAGGAGTTCGTGACCGCGAGCCGGGCGAGGGCGGCATCGCCGACCGCGATGCGGCTCGGGGGCGTCACGAGCTCGACGACGAGCGGCGTGCGACCGATCAGGTACAGCAGGGCCACGAGGGCGAGAGCGGCCGCCGCCACGCCGATGACGACGAGCTCGCGCCAGCCCCACAGGTACCCGGCGAGGAGCGCGAGCGGGGCGATCGCGGCGAGGGTCCACCCGACGGGCGTGACGACCGCCGAGGCGGCGCGGCGCACGCGATCGAGGCCCGCGCCCAGGGCGCGAGCGATGCGGACGGCGGCGACCAGGGCATCCGCCGTCACGCCGGTCCGCGTGCCGACGATGCGCGTGCGCGCGGTCGTCACCGTTGAGGTGAGAGTTCCCTCCTCCACGCCGCGGTGCGCGCGCTCCTCGGTGCGGCCGCGCGTCGCGGTGCGCCTGGAGTGCTCGACGGTGCGTGAGGTCACACGGCGACCCGATCGCTCGGCGGCGGGGTCTCGAGCAGCACCTGCCCCATGACGGAGGACGCGGTCACGCCGTCGAACTCCGCCTCGGGGTCGAGGATGAGCCGGTGCCCGAGCACCGGCTCGACGAGCGCCTTCACGTCATCGGGGATGACGTAGTGACGCCCCTCGACCGCGGCGTACGTCTTCGCGCAGCGCACGAGCGCGAGAGCCCCGCGCACGCTCGCGCCGAGCCGGACGTCCTCGTGCGCGCGCGTCGCCTCCACGAGCCGGGCGACGTAGTCGGTGATGACGGGGTCGACGTGCACCGTGCGGGCCGCGCCGATGAGGTCGCGGACGACGTCGAGGCCGACGACGGGCTCGAGCTTCGAGGCTCGGGGGCCGCCCGCCCCGTCGAGGATGCGCACGGTCGCGGAGTGATCCGGGTATCCGATCGCGGTCTTCATGAGGAAGCGGTCGAGCTGCGCCTCGGGCAGGCGGTAGGTGCCGGCCTGCTCGATGGGGTTCTGGGTAGCGATGACGAGGAACGGGGCCTCGACCTCGTGCTCGACGCCGTCGACGGTGACGTGCCCCTCCTCCATGACCTCCAAGAGCGCCGACTGCGTCTTCGGCGAGGCGCGGTTGATCTCGTCGGCGAGCACGATCGTCGCGAAGACCGGCCCCCTGTGGAAGGAGAACTCGCCCGAGCGCTGGTCGTAGACGGTGATGCCCGTGATGTCGCCGGGCAGCAGGTCGGGAGTGAACTGCACGCGCGTCGTGGTGCCGCGGATGCTCTGCGCGAGCGCGCGGGCGAGCGAGGTCTTGCCCGTGCCGGGCACGTCCTCCAGCAGCAGGTGCCCCTCGCTCAGCATCGCCGTGAGGCTCAGGCGGATCACGTAGCTCTTGCCGAGGAGGACCTGCTCGACGTTGGCCACGATGCGGCCGGCGATGTCGGCGAACCAGCGCGCCTGGTCGGGGGTCATGGTCATTGCGGTGCTGCCTCTCGTCGACGGATGCCCGTTCGGCTCCCAGCCTGCCTCACGGCTCGTAGGTTCTCGTGTAGGCGACCCCGGCCTCGGTCACGGTGATGCTGAGCTGCGGCGTCCCGGCCGGGCCCATCCGGAGGGTGCAGGTGCCCGCGACCTGGTCCTCGGAGAGGAGCTCCCCGCCGAGGCACGCGGTCTCGACGGCGTCGTACGCGGTGCCGGTGACGGGAGTCCAGTCGATCGTCACCTCGCGCTCCGCGGGAGCGGGGGCGGTCTCGGTGAAGACGGGGCGCGCGTCGATGAGGATCGCGGTGTCGATCGGGAACGGCTCCGACCATCCGCCGCACAGGAGGGTCTCGTTCTGCTCGCAGGCCTGAACCTGCACCTGGAGGCCGCGACCGTAGTGCGCGCCGTCCGGGGTCGTGAGCACCGTCGGCATCGACACGAGGGCCGAGTCCGTGACGGCGGCGCCGTCGACGATGAGCCGGTAGCGCACGAGCTCCGCAGCGCCCGAGGAGGTCGCGGCCGACTGGAGCACCGCATCCCATCGCCCTTCGCCGTTGGCCTGCGGTGCGCTCGCGACGATGCTCGTCACCGTGCCCGGGGTGGCTCGCGGGGTCGCCCTCACTTCGGCGCTCGCGGTGCATCCCTGACCGTTGTAGGCGTACACGACGACGCGGTACTGCACGTCGGCGGAGAGACCCCCGATGGTCAGCGAGGTCGTCTCGCCGCTCACCGTGCGCACTCCGGGCGGCGGTGTGTGCGATCGGGCGCCCTCCTCCACGCCGGTGACGGTGCACTCGGGAGCGGTGCCGGAGTCGCTGATCCAGACGTAGTGGCTCTGGATGGAGCGCCCGTTGGGGGTGAATACGCCCGCCCACGACACGCTCACGCTGTGGTCCGCGGCCCCCGTGCCGGTCGTGGATCCGGTCGCGCTGGGGGCGCCGACGAGGATCGGCGGGCCGGCCGGGGTGCCCGAGCCCGAGGAGCTGTTCCACACCGTCAGCGGGTCGAAGGAGTCGTTGCGCGCGCTGACCGAGACCGCGTACGAGGTGCCGTTCTCAAGCGAGGCGTCGACGACGTTGAGCCAGTAGACGGTGCCGGCGGCGTCATCGGCGCCGACGGTGAGCTGGCGGACGACGGGGCCGACGACGACGCGGTACGAGCGGATGGGCGACGCCGAGGCGTCCTGCGCCGGCTTGCTCCAGCCGATGCGCAGGCCGCGGTCGAGCGGCTCGATTCCGACGATCGCCGGGGCGGGCGGGACGAGGTCGGACCACACCGGGTCCGGTAGCGAGGCGGGCTCGGACTCGCCCTGCGCGTTGATCGCGACGATCGAGATGCGCACGCGGTTGTCCGGCCCGTTCCCGGGGGTCGGGACGGTGCACGGCGAGAACCCGCACTCGACGGTCTGGAAGACGGAGCCGTCGCCGGCGCGCGCGACGGTCGCCCGGAAGCCCTCGATCGGCGCGTTGTTGGCGCTCCCCGGCGCCCACGCGATGTCGAGCGAGCGGTCGCCGTACGCCTGCACGCGCAGGTCGGTGACGGGGTCGGGCACGTCCTGGACGGAGATGCGCACGCTCGCCCAGACGTAGCGATCGGGATCGTCGGTCGCATCCGCCACCTGGTACTGGATCGCCGTGTCCGCGGGCGCCGCCCCCTCGGCCACCGTCACCCGGAGGCTCTGGCCGCCCTCGGTCGGTGCGACCGACACGCCGTCGGGGACCCCGGCGCCGTCGATGCCGCGGATCGCGACGACGCGCAGCGGCTGCTCGGGGAAGGGGTTGCCCGCCAGGTCGTTCGCGAGCACGTCGACGACGGTGCTCTCGCCGCGCGGGGCGATCGCGACATCGTCCGCCGGGCGGGCGAGCGGACGCGTGGAGGGCACGACGAGCACCTGGACGCGCCCTGCGGTGCCCTCGACGACGTCGTCGCGCACCGAGAGCGACACCGCGCTCGTCGTGCCCTTCGCGGCCGCGTCGTCGACGCGCAGGATGAGCCGCTGGCCCTCCACGCGGGCGCTCAGCCCCGAGCTCGGGCCGCCGGTGATCGCGTAGGCGAGCTCGTCGACGTCGTCGGGGTAGGGGTAGGAGGTGACGCGGACGAGGTCGATCTCGCGCTCCTGGCCCGGCTCCATCTCGAGCGAGGCGCCGAGGAGCACGGGCGGCTGGTTCTCGCGCGGGGTGACCGTGATCGGCAGCACGATGGTCGACACGCGCCCCTGCGGATCCTGCGCGCTCGTGCCGTCGGTGACCTCGAACGAGATCGAGGCGGGGCCGAAGTAGAGGTCCTCGGAGGTGAAGCGCAGCGTGTCGTCGTCGACGACGAGCTCGTCGCCGTTCGCGTTGGTCGCCCGCACGGTCGCGCTGTCGGTGAGCCGCACGCCGTCATCGCCGACGGCGAGCACGTAGTCGTTGATGTCGATCGTGACGGTCTCCTCGCTCACGACCTGGACGCGCGGCGCGCGCCGATCGAGCTGCGGGAAGGCATCGTCCGTGCCCGGCACCCAGATGAACGCGTAGGCGCGGACGGAGGGGTCGACCGGGTGCCGCACGACGAAAGGAATGATCTGGCGCTGGTCGTCGACCTCGATGCGCACGCGCCCGTTGGACAGGATCCGCGCGCCGCCCTCGTAGCCCTCGACGAGCTCGAGTCCGAGGTCCTCCACCTCGCCCTCGGCGAAGAACACCTGGGCGAGCACGTCGACGTCGACGGTGTCGACGTCGAGGATGTCGGAGAGCTGGAGCACCGTGTCCCGCGCGACCGGGGGCGTCAGCGGGGCGTCTTCGCGGACGACGACCGAGACGAAGGCCTGGGATGCCCCGCCCAGCCCGTTCTCGATGGCGTAGACGAATCCGTATCGGCCCTCGATCTCGGGCGGGGTGATGCGCACGTACTCGCCGTCGACGACCTCGGCCTCGGCCTCGGCGTCGGTGGACTCGACGGCGACCACCTGGAGGGGGGACCCGTCGGGGTCGGTGTCGTTCTCGAGGACGGGCACGAGCACGCTCACGCCCGTCCGCACCGTCACCTGGTCGTCATTGGCGACGGGATTCCGCGCGCCCTCGAGCCGCTGGCTGATCCCCACGCGGATCTCGCCCGTCGCGCGGGCTCCGATCGCATCGACGACCGTGTAGCGGAAGGAGTCGGTCCCGGAGCTGTAGACCCCGGCCTCGTACTCGAGGTAGTCCTGCCCCGTCTCGACGACCGTGCCCTTCTCGGGCGCGGTCTCCTGCCCGATGAGCTGCACGGAGTCGCCATCCGGGTCCATCCCCTCGACGGGGATCCGGATGCGCACGGTCTCCCCGGCGATCACGCGCGCGGTGAGAGTGCGCGGCACGGGAGGGGTGTTGGTCGACTCGTCGACCTCCCGGACGCTGATCCGGACGGTCGCCTGGGCGCGCTCGAGGCCGAGCGGCCCGAGGACCTCGTAGACGGCCGTGAACTCTCCCGGCGCATCGGGCGCGAGGTAGCGCAGGGCGTCGCCCGAGACGAAGAGCAGTCCGGAGTCTCCTTCGAGCCCGAGCGGGAGGTCGGGGGCGAGGGTGATGGGCTCGTCGTCGGGGTGCTCGTCGTTCTCCAGGACGGGGATGGTGACGGCGTCGCCGACGCGCACGATGATCGAGTCGTCCCGGGCGATCGGCGGCTGGACGCGCTCCAGGGGCGGGATCTCGATGACGGTGATCGTCCCGGTCGCCTGCGCGGCGCCGTTGCTGATGACGTACTCGATGCCGGTCGGCCCGGAGAGCGGACGGGTGAGGGTGACGCGGACATCGCGCTGCTCGAGGATCTCCGCGCGGATCCCGCTCTCGGCCGGGACGTCGGTGATGCCGGTCACCACGAGCACGCCCCCGCCCGGGTCGATGTCGGTCGTCGCCACGGCGACGGTCGCACTGCTGAGCGTGCGCACGAAGGCCGTCTTCGGGATCGTGATCGGAGCGGTGCCCGCCGCCGGCGGAGCGGCGACCTCGACGCGGACGACGCCCGTCGCGGTCTGCTCGCCGTCGGTCACGACGTACTCGAGGTAGTGCGTTCGCACCTCCTCGCTCACGAACCGGACGATGCCGCGATCCAGACTGGGCGTGATCGTGGCGCCGGGCTTGTCGGGCACGGCGCTCAGCCGGATCGGCCCCGTGCCGCCCCGGACGTGCGTGAGCGGCTCGATCCGAACCTCCTGGCCGGCGTAGGCGAGCACGACGAAGGGGTCGGCGATGATCGGCGTCTGCCCGCTCGGCTGCACGGTGACCGAGAGGGTCCCGGCCGCGGTCGCGGTGCCGTCGGAGACGGTCAGGGCGACGGGTCGGAGGCTCCCGGCGCCGCCGAGCTCCTGCACCGTCACGCGTCCGTCGGGGCGGAACGTCGCCCGGTCGGGGGCGGCCATGGTGGCATCGGCGAGGTAGAGCGGGTCGCCGTCGGGGTCGATCCAGTCACCCAGCACGCTCGAGGTGACGCTGCCGCCCTCCGCGACGAGGGTCTTGGAGGGGCGCACCTGCGCGGGCGGGCCGTTCTCGAACTGCTCCCGGATCCGCACGCGGACCGTCGCGGTCGCGGCCCCGCCGCGGCCGTCGGTGATCGTGTAGGCGAACACCACCTCTCCGCGGGCGGCGGGTGCGAGCGCGAGCTGGACGAGCTGCCCCTCGCCGACGATGTCGAGCCGGCCGACCTCCGGATCGAGCGCATCGACCTGACTGATCAGGAGCGCGTCGCCGTTCGGATCGGTGTCGTTGAGGAGGACGGGCAGCGAGGTCGACCTCCCGGGCCGGGCGCCGAGCTCGTCGTCGACGGCCACGGGCGGCTGCTGGGCGAGCTCGATCTCGGGGGGCGTGTCGAGCTGGTCGAGCTCGGCCTCCTGCTCGTCCTCCTCCTCGCGGAGCAGCTCGTCCCAGTTGTCGATGAGCGCGCCGTCGGTCTGCACGGCCCACGCGGCGCCCGAGAGCCGATCGTTGAGCACGACCCTCTCGTCGCGCACCGAGAGCTCGAGCTCGGCGCCGGGAGCGACTCCGGTCAGGTCGAGCAGTTCGGGCTCGCCCGCGCAGTCCCTCCACGCGCCGCCGTCGCTCCATGCGGCGAGCACGCAGTCGCCGACCGCGACGGGCTGGGCGGGCGCTCCATCGCGCCCCTCCACGAGCGCCCGCGGGTCCCCGCCGTCGAGCGGGACGGCGAGCAGACCGCCGCGATGCGCGATGAGCGCGGAAGCCGCCGCCGCGTCCGGGGCCGCGAGGAGGGGCTCCGAGCCCGCCGGCAGGATCGCGCTGAGGTCGATGACGCCGCTCTGCGTGTGCAGCAGGCGGCTCGCGGTCTCGAGCACGACCCAGCGATCGGAGGCGATCGAGACCTGAACCGCGGCGTCCGGCTCGAGGTCGAGGGGCCAGCGCCCCTCGACGGCATCCGGGCGGTCGGGGTCGATGCGGAGCACCTCGCCGCTCGCGGGCGACACCGCCACCACGCCGTAGCGATCATCGATCGCGATCGCCGAGCCCTCGCCGAAGACGAGCGGTGCGCTCGACGCGGCGTCGAAGTCGCCGAGGAGCAGCCGGGGCAGGATCCAGGTCTCGCCCGAGCCGGCGCTGTGGACGACCGCGGTCTCGCCGTCGATCGCGAGCGACGGATCGTCGGGAGGCAGCGGGACGCTCTCGACGACCTCCGCGCGCGCCGCGTCGATGATCTCGGCGGTGGCGTTGGCGCGGTCGACGACGACCACGTCGGCGGCCGACTGCACGAGCCGCAGGTCGGCCCCCTCCGACTCGACGACCGTGTCGAGGGCCGGGATCTGCAGGTTCGCCCGCCCGACGGAGCGCTGCTCGCCGTTGGCGATCCAGACCGATCCGTCGTTGAGGTCCAGGCGCTGGACCTCGAAGCCGGGCGAGATGATCGCGATCGTCGCGATGACCGCCGCGACGACCGCCGAGCTCGTCGCGGTGATGATGCTCGAGCGCCGAGCGTGCAGGAGGCGGCGCATCAGCGGCTCACGCCCCCGCCTCGGCGCACTTCTCGCCGCTCGCGTCGCCCACGCGGCCCTCGCGCACGACTCTGACCGTGATGCACGCCCGCTCGCCCGGGTCCACTGCGACGGCGAACTCGGTCTCCCGCTGCACGGTCTGGCCCGCGTCGGCGACCTGCACGCGGAAGGAGTCGCCCTCGGCGAGACCGGGATCCGCCCACGTGAAGACGATGGTGCCGCCGTCCTGCGCAGCCTGGATGCCCGTCACGCGCGGGATCTCGTCCTCGCCCCGGAGGGCGAGCATCGTCGCCGCCGCTCCCAGACCGATGACGACGAGCGAGACGAGAACGAGCACGACCGCGGCGGCGCGCGAGCCGGAGGTCCGTCCGACGCGGCCGCCGTTCTGCGTCGAGCTCTCCGCCGACTCCGCCGGTCCGGCCGCGTCGAGGGCGGGGGGCCGGCGTCGGCGGCGCGCCGGCCGACCGGCCGCGGAGGCCGGGGCGACGGCCTTGACGATCGTGCGGTCGCCCGGGTCGGAGACGGTCGCGAGCGCCCACTCCTCGACCGAGACGTCGGCCTGCGTGGGCACGAGGCCCATCTCGAGCTCGACGCGCTGCAACTCTCGGACCAGCTCCATGGCGCTCTGCTGACGGCGGGAGGGGTCGCGCGACATCGCGCGCTTCAGCACGGCCTCGAGCGCCTCGGGCACGTCGTCGCGACCGATCGCCGGCACGCGGGCCTTCGTGATCCGGCCCATCAGCTCGTCGGAGGTGTTCGGGCCGTCGGGGATCTCGAACGGCGAACGCCCGGCGAGCAGCGAATAGGTCGTGGCCGCGAGCGACCAGACCTCGCTCGTGACGGCGCCGGGCGTGTGGTCGAGGAGCACCTCGGGCGCCGACCAGGGGATGGACATCCCCACCGTGTCGTGGCTCGCCGCGGCGCTCAGGGTCGCGGCGATGCCGAAGTCCGAGAGGACCGGGTGCCCGTAGGCGGTGGTGAGGATGTTCGAGGGCTTGATGTCGCGGTGGAGCACGCCCGCGCGGTGCGCGGTCTCGATCGCGCTGCCGATCTGCACGGCGATGCGCAGCACCTCCGCGACCGGGAGGCGCTCCTTCCGGTAGCGGTCGGCCAGGCGCGCGGAGCAGAGCTCCATCACGAGGTACGGCCGGCCGTCGGCCGAGATGCTCGCCTGGTAGACCGTCAGGATCCCCGGATGGGAGGAGAGCTGGGCCATGAGGTTGGCCTCGACCTGGAACATCTGCCGGACGTTCTCGGTCACGACGTCGGCGAGCATGACCTTGACCGCGACGTGCCGCCTCGGCATGTTCTGCTCGTAGAGGAAGACGTCGGCGAAGCCGCCCGACCCGAGCAGACGGATGTGCGTGAAGCCGGGCAGGATCGGCGGCTCTGACGGTCGGCGACGTGCCACGGATTCCCCCCTCCCCGCTCGAGTCACCCTCAGTGTAGGAGCAGGCCGACGCACTCGGGCGCCGCGTCGCCGGGATGTGACGACATCGGAACGACCGGGGTCAGTCCAGCGATTCGGGAGCGCGGACGATGTCGACGACGATGATCGTGATGTTGTCGCGGCCGCCCTGCGCGAGCGCGGCGTCGACGAGCGCGTTGGCGGTCTCGCGCGCGCTCAGCCGGGCGGCGAGGTGGAGGCGCAGGCGCTCCGCCGGAACCTCCTTCGTGAGGCCGTCGGAGCAGAGCAGCAGGCGCATGCCCGGCTCGAGCGGGATCCGGGCGAAGTCGATGTCGGGCTCGGTGGAGAACCCGACGGCGCGCGTGATCACGTTGGCCTCCGGGTGGCTGTCGGCGTCGGCGGCGGCGAGCTGGCCGGAGTCGACGAGCTCCTGCACCATCGAGTGATCGGTCGTGACCTGCCGCAGCTCGTTGCCGATGAAGGAGTACACGCGCGAGTCGCCGACGTTGAAGACGGTGAGCACCGGGCGGCCCTCGTGCATCGTGAGCGCGACGCCCGTCACGGTCGTGCCGATGCCGCGGTCCTCCTCGTCGAGCTCGTGGATGTCCCACGTCGCCAGGCGCAGCGCCTCGGCGATCGCCTCGCTCTCGACGAAGTCGCCGTCGACGGCGGCCTGGAGGCGCCGCACGACGGAGTCGGACGCCCGATCGCCGTGCGCGTGCCCGCCCATGCCGTCGGCGACCGCGAAGAGGGGCACGTCGGCGAGATAGCTGTCCTCGTTGGCGGCGCGGCGGTAGCCGGTGTGGGTGACCCCGTGCCAGGAGAGCTCGATGACCTCGCCGCGGTGCGGCAGCGCGACGACGTGGCGGACGGTGCTGCGGCCGAGCGCGGTCACGAGGTACTCCGTGGGGGCTGAGGACGGTCGACCGCCATGACGACGATGTCGATCCCGTCGCCGAGGGCGATGGTCGAGTCGGGGAGCACGACGCACGACTCGCCCGGGCGGAGCCGCAGCTGCGGCCCCGTCGGCAAGTGTACGACGGTCCCGTTGCTGGAACCCAGGTCGGTCACCACGACCGACTCCCCGAGCTGCTCGATCCGAGCGTGGCGGCCGGACACGCCCTGCCGATCGGCGGGGACGACGATCCGGCGCGGCGCCGGCACCTCGGGCACGCGGCTCGCGCCGGGCCGCCGCCCGATCACGACGGGCAGATCGAGGGGCACCGGATGCTCGACCCCCGGCACGCGGAGGGCGAAGTCGGCGTGCTCGCCGATCGGGGGCGCCTCCCCCGCGCCTGCGAGCGCGCTCGCGGCGTCGCCCGGGCGATGCGGCAGGAGCGAGTCGAGCAGGAGCACGGGGCGGTCGGCGACCCGGCTGCGCGAGGGCAGGAACGGCTCGACGAGTCGGATGACGGTGTCGTCCCCCGGGGGCTCGTCGCCGTGCGGCTGGGGCGCGGCCGAGGGCGGGCCGGGATCGGAGGCGGACACGCCGGAAGGCCGGCGCCGGATCACGGTGTCGGCGGCATCCCCCTCGAGCTCCCCCATGCCGACCACGCTACCTCCCGCGGGAGGGCGCGGTCGGGCGCGCTCCCCGGCCGCGCGTCACTCGCCGAGGTACGTCATCACGTGCTTGAGGCGCGTGTAGTCCTCGAAGCCGTAGTGCGAGAGATCCTTGCCGTAGCCGGAGTGCTTGAAGCCGCCGTGCGGCATGTCGGAGACGAAGGGGATGTGCGTGTTGATCCAGACGCAGCCGAAGTCGAGGTCGCGGCTCAGGCGCATCGCGCGAGCGTGATCGTTCGTCCACACGCTCGCCGCGAGCGCGTACCGCACGCCGTTGGCGAGCGCGAGCGCCTCCGCCTCGTCGCGGAAGGTCTGCACCGTGAGCACGGGTCCGAAGATCTCCTCCTGCACCGCCTCGTCCTCCTGCCGCATGCCGGTCACGATCGTCGCCTCGTAGAAGTAGCCGCGCTCGCCCTGGCGGCGACCGCCCGTGACGATGTCGGCGTGGGCGGGCAGCCGGTCGACGATGCCGCTCACGCGCTCGAGCTGGGCGGCGTTGTTGAGCGCCCCGTAGAGGATCCCCTCCTCGTTCGGCGCGCCCGTGCGGCCGTGACTGCGGGCGCGCGCCGCGAGCGCCTCGACGACCGCGTCGTGCACCGACTCGTGCACGATGACGCGCGTCGCGGCGGTGCAGTCCTGACCGCCGTTGAAGTAGCCGGCGAGAACCAGGCCCTCGGCGACCTTCTCGGGGTCGGCGTCGGCGAAGACGATCGCCGGGGCCTTGCCGCCGAGCTCGAGGTGCACGCGCTTGAGGTCGCTCGCCGCCGACCGCGCGACCTCCATGCCGGCGCGCACCGAGCCGGTGATCGCGACCATCTGGGGGGTGGGATGCTGCAGCAGGGCCGCGCCCGTGCTCCGGTCGCCCATCACGACGTTGAGCACGCCGGCCGGCAGGAATTCCGCCGCGACCTCCGCGAGCCGGAGCGTCGAGAGCGGAGTCGTGTCGCTCGGCTTGAGCACGACCGTGTTGCCGGCGGCGATCGCGGGCGCGATCTTCCACACGGCCATGTTGAGCGGGTAGTTCCACGGCGTCACCTGGCCGATGACGCCGATGGGCTCGCGGCGCACGTAGGAGGTGTGGCCGGCGAGGTACTCGCCGGCCGATCGGCCGTCGAGATCGCGCGCGGCCCCGGCGAAGAAGCGGAGCTGATCGACCGACTGGTCGATCTCGTCGGCGACGAGCGTCGCGCGGGGCTTGGCGGTGTCCTGCGACTCGAGGTCGGCGAACTCCTCGGCGCGCTCGGCGACCGCGTCGGCGAGGCGGAAGAGCGCGAGCTGCCGCTCGGCGGGCGTCGTGCGGCCCCAGTGCGAGAACGCGCGGTCGGCGGCGCGATAGGCCTCGTCGATCTCCTCCGGCGTGCTGATGGGGGCGCGGGCGTACACCTCCTCCGTCGCGGGATCGATGAGGTCGATGCCGGCGTCGGCGCGGCTGGCGACGGTGCGGCCGTCGACGACATTGGTCAGGGTGCGAACGCTCATGCCGGAACTGTAGCGCTCGATTCGCGCGGATTCCAGGCGAATACGACGGAATCCGTCGCCCGAATCCGCTTCGCGGTGCGGATTCACTTGAATTAGTCCGCGAGCACTGACAGAATCGGGGAATGGCAGCCCGTTCCAAGCCCGTTCAGCTCGATGATGTCTCGAAGGCGATCATCGAGCAGCTCCAGGACGATGGGCGGCGCTCCTACGCCGAGATCGGCAAGGCGGTCGGCCTGAGCGAGGCGGCCGTCCGTCAGCGGGTCCAGAAGCTCACCGAGTCGGGCGTCATGCAGGTCGTGGCGGTCACCGATCCGATGCAGCTGGGCTTCTACCGTCAGGCGATGATCGGCATCCGGGTGGCCGGCGACACGACCTCGGTCGCGGAGGCGCTCGCGCGCATCCCTGCCGTCGACTACGTCGTCCTCACCGCCGGGAGCTTCGACATCATGGCCGAGGTCGTCTGCGAGAACGACGACGACCTCATCGATCTGCTGAACAAGCAGATCCGCGGCATCGACGGCGTTCAGACGACCGAGACGTTCGTCTATCTACGACTGCTCAAGCAGTTCTACAACTGGGGAACACGATGACACTCTTCACCCGCAGCAAGAAGAAGCAGACCAGCGAGACGCACGACGTGCACGACGCTCATGGCGCGACGGGCGGCGGCGAGCTGCCGGGCTCCGTCGGCGCGACGCGCGAGGCCGAGCTTCAGACGATGGCCCGCGACCACCTCTGGATGCACTTCGCCCGTCAGTCGGGCATGGAATCGGGCGCCGGCGTGCCGATCATCGTGCGCGGCGAGGGCCATCACGTCTACGACTCGCACGGCAAGAAGTACATCGACGGCCTCTCAGGGCTCTTCGTCGTGCAGGTCGGCCACGGCCGCGAGCGCCTCGCCGAGGCGGCGCGCAAGCAGGCGGAGGAGCTCGCGTTCTTCCCGCTCTGGTCGTACGCGCACCCCACGGCCATCGAGCTCGCCGACCGCCTCGCCGACTACGCGCCCGGCGACCTCAACCGCGTGTTCTTCACCACCGGCGGCGGCGAGGCCGTCGAGTCGGCCTGGAAGCTCGCCAAGCAGTACTTCAAGCTCACCGGCAAGCCCATGAAGCACAAGGTCATCTCGCGCGCGATCGCCTACCACGGCACGCCGCAGGGGGCGCTGGCGATCACGGGCATCCCCGGCATGAAGGAGATGTTCGAGCCGCTCACCCCCGGCGGGTTCCGCGTGCCGAACACGAACTACTACCGCGCCGAGGAGATGGGCTTCCACGGCTCGCTCGAGGAGTTCGGCCAGTGGGCCGCCAACCGCATCGAGGAGGCGATCCTCTTCGAGGGCCCCGACACCGTCGCCGCGGTCTTCCTCGAGCCCGTGCAGAACTCCGGCGGCTGCTTCCCGCCGCCCCCCGGCTACTTCCAGCGCGTGCGCGAGATCTGCGACAAGTACGACGTGCTGCTCGTGAGCGACGAGGTCATCTGCGCCTACGGCCGCATCGGCGAGATGTTCGCGTGCACCGCCCTCGGCTACGTGCCCGACATCATCACGAGCGCGAAGGGCCTCACGAGCGGGTACTCGCCGCTCGGCGCGATGATCGTCAGCGACCGGCTGTACGAGCCGTTCAAGCACGGGCAGACCGCGTTCTACCACGGCTACACCTTCGCCGGGCATCCGGTCTCGGCCGCCGTCGCCCTGGAGAACCTCAACATCATGGAGGAGGAGGGCATCCTCGAGCACGTGCGCGAGAACTCGCCGAAGTTCCGCGCCGCGCTCGAGCGCTTGAAGGATCTCCCGATCGTCGGCGACGTGCGCGGCGAGGGCTACTTCTTCGGCATCGAGCTCGTGAAGGACAAGGTGACGAAGGAGACCTTCTCCGACGACGAGGCCGAGCGCCTGCTGCGCGGCTTCCTGTCGAAGGCGCTCTTCGACGCCGGGCTCTACTGCCGCGCCGACGACCGCGGTGACCCCGTCATCCAGCTCGCTCCCCCGCTCACGATCGGCCCGGCCGAGTTCGACGAGATCGAGGGAATCCTGCGGAAGGTGCTCACCGAGGCGTGGACGCGGCTCTAGACGACCACTCGGCGCAGCGCTACGCGGGGCTGAGCCACTGGCACGCGACGGCCGGCGACGATCTGTCGCCGCGCCCGTCGCTGCCGGGCGACCTCGAGACCGACGTCGCGATCATCGGCGCGGGGCTCACGGGGCTCTGGACGGCGTACGAGCTGCAGCGACGCGACCCCTCGCTGCGCATCGCCCTGCTCGAGAAGCGCATCGCTGGCTTCGGCGCATCCGGTCGCAACGGCGGCTGGGTGTCCGCCCTCTTCCCGCGCTCCGCGGCGTCGCTCGCGCAGACCCACGGGCGCGCCGCCGCGATCGCGATGCGCCGGGCCATGATCGGCACCGTCGCGGAGGTGGGTCGCGTCATCGCCGAGGAGGGCATCGACGCCCACTACGCGCTCGGCGGTACCGTCGTCTTCGCCCGCTCCGACACCCAGTGGGCGGATGCCCGTGCCGAGGTCGAGCAGGCGCGCGCCTTCGGCGCCGACGCTCTCGAGCTCTGGGGCCCCGAGCGCGTGCGCGCCTCGGACGCGCGCGGCGCCGTATTCGACCCGGCCTGCGCGCGCGTGCACCCGGCGCGGCTGACGCGCTCGCTCGCGCGCATCGTCGAGCGCCGCGGCGCCACGATCTACGAGGGCACCGAGGTGACCTCGTGGGCGCCGGGGGTCGTCGAGACGGCTCGGGGGCGCGTGCGCGCCCGGCACGTGATCGCGGCCCTGGAGGGGTACGGGGCGACGGTCGCGCAGTCGCGCCGCCGCATCCTGCCCCTGTACTCGCTCATGATCGCGAGCGAGCCGCTGCCGGCCGCGGTCTGGGACGAGATCGGCATCGAGCACGGCCAGACCTTCTCCGACGGCCGCCACCTCGTCATCTACGGCCAGCGCACGGCGGATGACCGCATCGCCTTCGGCGGGCGCGGCGCGAGGTACCACTTCGGCAGCGCCATCCGGCCCGAGTACGACCGAGTGGGAAGCGTCTTCGACCACCTGCGGCGCACGGTGCAGGAGCTCTTCCCCCAGCTGCCCCCGCTGGAGGTCAGCAGCACCTGGGGCGGGCCCCTCGGGGTGCCGCGCGACTGGCACGCGAGCGTCGCGTACGACCCGCGGACGGGCCTCGGCTCGGCCGGCGGCTACGTGGGCGACGGGCTGTCGACGACGAACCTCGCCGGCCGCACGCTCGCCGATCTCATCACGGGCGCCGACACCGAGCTCACGCGCCTGCCGTGGGTCGGGCACCGCTCGCCGTCCTGGGAGCCGGAGCCCCTGCGGTTCCTCGGCGCGAACGCGGGGCTCGTCGCGATGACGGGGGCCGACATCGAGGAGCGTCTCACGAGGCGGCCGTCTCTCATCGCCCGCGCGATGGCGCCGCTCGTCGGCCACTGAACCGCTCCCGCCCAGCGCACGCGCAGGAGGCTCGGAGCAAGCGCCCCTAACCTGCGATGCGGAAGGAGGGCCGGATGACCGACACGCGCACGGCGACCACGGCGACGCGACTCGCCGACCGCTCCGGGCTCCGCTCCGGCCTCGTCCTCCTCGGACTCCTCTCCCTCTCGCTCGTGATCGGCCTCGTCGGCTCGCTCATCTCGCAGCCCGCGATCGACGGCTGGTACGCGGAGGCCGCGAAGCCCATGTGGACGCCGCCGAACGAGGTCTTCGGCCCGGTCTGGACCTTCCTCTACGCGGCGATGTCGGTCGCCGCGTGGCTCGTCTGGCGCCGACCGTCCTCCCCCGAGCGCACTCGCGCACTCACCGTCTACGGCGTGCAGCTCGCCCTCAACGCGATCTGGACCCCGGCGTTCTTCGGGCTCGGCTCGCTCGTCGGCGGCCCCGGCCTGTGGGTCGCCCTCGCGATCATCGTCGCGCTCGACTTCGCCGTGCTCGCCACGATCATCCGCTTCGGCGACGTCAGCCGGGCTGCCGCGGCGCTCCTCGTCCCCTACTGGCTGTGGGTGCTCTACGCGACGACACTCAACGCCGCGATGGCCGTTCTCGCCGGCTGAGCCCGTCGCCGCCGGTAGCGTGAGGGCGTGACCTCGACGCCGCCCGCGCATCGCCGCCGGTCGCGCGCCCGCGGCGGCAGGGGCATCCTCATCGGCCTCGCGGTCGTCGCGATCGCCGCGCAGGGCGTCGTCATCGCCGGCGCGGCCTGGGCGGTCGCGAACCCGCGCATCATCGCCGACCGGGTGACGGTGCTGACGACCGAGCTCGACCCGCTCGTCGCGGAGTACGCCGAGCGAGCCGGTGTCGGTGAGGAGGGCGTCGATCTGCTGCACGCGAGCCTCACCCGGATCGTGCCGGCGGGCGACTTCGACGACTACTGCTCCTCGGACGAGCCGGGGATCGGCGTGCTCGGCTGCTACACCCTCGACGACGGCCGCATCTACCTCTATGACGTCGAGAACCCCGACCTCGCCGCGCTCGAGCCCGTCGTCGCGGCGCACGAGATGCTGCACGCCGCGTGGGACCGCCTGACGGCGGATGAGCAGGATGCTCTCGCCCCGCTCCTCGAGGAGGCCTTCGCCGCGCTCGGCCCCGACCACGAGCTCGTCGAGCGCATCGCCGCGTACGAGGCCCAGGACCCGCGCTCGAGGATCCCCGAGCTGTACGCCATCATCGGCAGCGAGATCGCGCAGGTGCCCGCCGCCCTCGAGGAGCACTACGCGCGGTACTTCGTCGATCGCGCGGCCTCGGCCGGCCTCACCGATCAGGTGAACGCCGTCTTCGCCGACCTCGAGGCGCGGCTCACCGCCCTGAGCGACGAGCTCGAGGCGCTCGGCGCGCGCATCGATGCCGAGCAGGCCGCCTACGACGCCGACGCCACCGCGCTCGAGGCGGAGATCACGGCGTTCAACGCGCGCGCCGCCGAACCCGGCGGCTACACGAGCCAGTCGGTGTTCCTCCGCGACCGCGACGCGCTCCTCGCCCGCCAGCAGGAGCTCGACGCGCGCCTGCAGGCGACGAACGCCCTCGTCGCTCAGTACAACGCCCTGCTCGAGGAGCTCGACGCCCTCAACGCCGAGGCCGACGACCTCAACCGCTCGATCAACGTCGAGCTCGTTCCGATCGAGGAGCGCGAGGGCGTCGACGCGCCCGCGAGCGGCTGAGCGCCGGGCTCGTCAGTAGCTCGTGAGCACGTCGTTCGTGGGGAAGATGCGCTCGATCTCGGCGAGGTCGTCGGGAGTCGGCGCCCACGCATCCGCTGCCGCCGCGTTCTGCGCGATCTGCTCGGGCGTCGTGGCGCCCGCGATGACGCTCGTGATGGCCGGGCGGCTCAGCAGCCACGCGACCGTCGCCTCGAGCATCCCGACCCCCCTGCGGGAGCAGAAGGCCGCGTAGGCCTCCATGCGGTCCCAGGGGGCGTTCTCGACCAGGTGCGGGCGCTGGCGCATGATGCGCGAGTCGGCGGGGCCGCCCTCGCGCGTGAACTTCCCCGTGAAGAGGCCGTTGTAGAGCGGGAAGTACGGCAGAACGCCGACGCCGCGCGCGGCCGCCGCGGGCAGGAGCTCGCGGTCGGCGCCGCGGGTCAGCAGGCTGTACTCGTTCTGAGCGGACACGAAGCGCTCGTGGCCGTGCAGCTCGGCCACGAGGTCGGCCTCGACGAGCTGCCAGGCCGCGAAGTTCGAGTGACCGAAGTAGCGGATCTTGCCCTCGTCGACGAGCTCGTCGAGCGCCGCGAGGGTCTCCTCGATCGGGGTCGCCGGGTCGGGGGTGTGGAACTGGTAGAGGTCGATCCAGTCGGTCCGCAGGCGGCGCAGGCTCCCCTCGACCGCGAGGCGGATGTAGCGGCGGGAGCCCTTCGCGCCCCAGTGCGGGATGGGGCTCTCGTAGTCGGCGTGCCCGAACTTCGTCGCGAGCACGACCTCGTCGCGGCGGCCCGCCAGCGCCTCGCCCATCATGGACTCGCTGCGCCCGTAGGCGTAGCCGTAGATGTCGGCGCCGTCCATGAGCGTGATGCCGTGGTCGAGCGCGGCGTGCAGAACGCGCGTCGTCCCCTCCTGCGACTCGGTCGCGCTGCCCGGGCGGCCGAAGTTGTTGCAGCCGAGCCCGATCGTCGACACGCNCCCGGGCGGGGGCTGCGCCGCTCCTCCCCAGGAGGCGGTCCGCGAGCGCGCGTCAGCCGCGTCCGATTCCCGCCGGTCGGGGATGCCACGGGCGGTTAGCCTGTCGACATGACGAGCACCACCGCCCCCGCCGCCCCTCCCGCAGCCGCGTCCACCGCGGCGCCCACCGCCTCGGCCGCGCCCACCTCGGCGTCGCCGTCCTCCTCCCCCGCGGGTCGTCTCGTCGTCGACTCGCCTCTCGGCCGCATCCTGCTCATCGGCGACGACGAGGCCGTGACGCGGCTCGAGATCGAGACCGCCGACGGCTTCAGCGACGGCGAGGGGCCGGACGCCCCCACACCCGTCCTCGAGCGGGCCGCCGCGCAGCTCGCCGAGTACTTCGCGGGCGATCGGCGGGAGTTCGACGTGCCTGTCCGGCTCGGGGGCACCGCGTTCCAGCGGGCGATCTGGGCGGAGCTCGACGCGATCCCGTTCGGCACGGTGCGCAGCTACGGCGAGCTCGGGCGCGCGACCGGGCGGGCCACCGCCGGTCGCGCCGTGGGCGGAGCCGTCGGGGCGAACCCCGTCCCCCTTCTCGTCCCGTGCCACCGGGTCCTCGCGGGCGACCAGCGCATCACGGGCTACAGCGCGGGGCTCGGAGTGCCCACCAAGGTGTGGCTGCTGGACCACGAGGGCATCGCGCACCGCTGATGGGTGCCCGCATCGACCTCGTCGTCGCCGCCGACGGCCGTGCGCGCTGCGGGTGGGCTGGGGACGACCCGGAGTACCGGCGCTACCACGACGAGGAGTGGGGCCGAGAGCTCCGCGGGGATCGCGCCCTGTTCGAGAAGCTCAGCCTCGAGGCGTTCCAGTCGGGACTCTCCTGGATCACGGTCCTCAAGCGCCGCGAGGGCTTCCGCGCCGCCTTCGCCGGCTTCGAGCCGGAGGCCGTCGCCGCCTTCGACGAGACCGATGCGGACCGCCTGATGAACGACGTCGGCATCATCCGCAACCGCGCGAAGATCTCGGCGACGATCGCGAACGCGCAGGTCATCGCGCCGTGGGTGCGGGACGAGCCCGGCGCTCTCGACGCGCTCATCTGGTCGCACGCGCCCGCGCACCGCGCCGCTCGGCCC
Source organism: Yonghaparkia sp. Soil809 (assembly GCF_001429705.1). Taxonomy (NCBI): domain Bacteria; kingdom Bacillati; phylum Actinomycetota; class Actinomycetes; order Micrococcales; family Microbacteriaceae; genus Microcella; species Yonghaparkia sp. Soil809. Next base: position 383,223 of record NZ_LMSV01000002.1, on the reverse strand, counting down.
CGCTCACTGGGTGAACTGCCTGCCACCACCCCGGAATCGATCGAGCTCGCACGCGCGCTGAAGGCACGGGGGCTGCGGTTCGTCGGGCCGACCACGGCCTACGCGCTCATGCAGTCCGCCGGCCTCGTCGACGATCACCTCGACGGTTGCTGGCGGGCGGACAGCGCAGTCGCGGAGGGGTGAGCGGCGCGGTCAGCAGCGGCGCGATCAGCCCGCGGCGGCGAACCCCTCGAGCGTCGCCGGGACGATGAGCTCGAGCTCGCCGGGGGCGCCCGGGCGCATCGGCCAGCCGCACTCCCCCGCCGCGGCGATGACGCCCTCGACGGACCCGGGCAGGGGCCCGCGCTCCAGGAGCGCGCGCACGAACGCCCCCTTGCCCTTCTTGTTGAAGTGGTTCAGCGCGCGCGTCGCGCCGTCCTCCCCGAGGGAGACCACGCGCACGAAGAGGGCGTCGTCGCGCTGCGGCAGCGGACCGAGGGCCGCGTAGCCCTCGGAGCGCAGATCGAGGATCGGACCACCGATCGACGCGAGCACCTCCGCGTTCGCGCCGCTCCAGTGACGCTTGAGCGCGATCCCCGGCAGTCGCGAGTCGTGCGAGAGCCGGTAGGCCGGGATCGCGTCGCCCGCGCCGATGAGACCGAGCAGCGCCGAATGGACGAGCACGTGCGCCTCCGCTCGCGTGCGTGCCGGGCGCGCGAGCGTCGCGGCGTCGAGCGCGTCGTACAGCACGCCCGTGTATCGGTCGATCGCGGCGAGCGTCGGGCTGGAGCGGACGACGCGGTTCCGGGCCAGCTCGCGCTCCGCGGCGCGGGCCGAGAGCTTGAGCGCCCGAGCAGCGGCGGCATCGTCGGCGGCGAGCGACGCGAGCGCGTCGAGGACGGTGCGCCGGGCATCCCCCAGATCAGGGAACGACAGAGCCGCGAGATCCAGAGAGGATCCCGCGGCTCCGCCGTCGCGCTTGGTCTCGGAGGGCGGGAGGAGCAGCGTCGTCACGACGCCGACCTCCGCGGCCCGGCACCCGTGAGGGTTCCGAGGCCGGACACGTCAGGAGACGAGCTCGGCCTGGCCCGCGACGATCGTCACGGTGTCGTTCTCGACCGACAGGAATCCGTCTTCCGCACGCGCCGTGATGGCGGCGCCGCTCACGGGAGTGATGCGCACCTCGCCGGCGCTGAGGACGCCGAGGATCGGCTCGTGCCCGGGGAGGATGCCGATCTCGCCCTCGGTGGTCCGAGCGACGATCTGCTTCGCCGCCCCCGACCACACCTCGCGGTCGGCGGAGACGACGCTGACGGAGAGCTCCGCCATGATCAGCCGTTCTCCTTCTGGATCTGGGCCCACTGGCGCTCGACGTCCTCGATCGCGCCGACGTTGAAGAACGCCTGCTCGGCCACGTGGTCGAAGTCGCCGCGGACGATCGCGTCGAACGACTCGATCGTGTCCTTGAGCGGGACGGTGGAGCCCTCCACGCCCGTGAACTTCTTGGCCATGTAGGTGTTCTGCGAGAGGAACTGCTGGATCCGGCGCGCACGCGACACCGTGATCTTGTCCTCCTCGCTGAGCTCGTCGACACCGAGGATCGCGATGATCTCCTGAAGCTCCTTGTTCTTCTGGAGGATCGCCTTCACGCTCGTGGCGACGCGGTAGTGGTCGTCGCCCAGGTAGCGCGGGTCCATGATGCGGCTCGTCGAGGTCAGCGGGTCGACGGCGGGGTACAGGCCCTTCGACGCGATCTCGCGGCTGAGCTCGGTCGTCGCGTCGAGGTGCGCGAAGGTCGTGGCCGGGGCCGGGTCGGTGTAGTCGTCGGCGGGAACGTAGATCGCCTGCAGCGAGGTGATCGAGTGACCGCGCGTCGAGGTGATGCGCTCCTGAAGGATGCCCATCTCGTCGGCGAGGTTGGGCTGGTAGCCCACCGCGGACGGCATGCGGCCGAGGAGGGTGGAGACCTCCGAGCCGGCCTGCGTGAAGCGGAAGATGTTGTCGATGAAGAGCAGGACGTCCTGCTTCTGCACGTCGCGGAAGTACTCGGCCATCGTCAGCGCCGAGAGGGCGACGCGCAGACGCGTCCCCGGCGGCTCGTCCATCTGGCCGAAGACGAGGGCGGTCTTGTCGAAGACGCCCGCCTCCTCCATCTCGTGGATGAGGTCGTTGCCCTCACGGGTGCGCTCACCGACGCCGGCGAACACCGAGACGCCGCCGTGGTCCTGCGCGACGCGCTGGATCATCTCCTGGATGAGGACGGTCTTGCCGACGCCCGCGCCTCCGAAGAGGCCGATCTTCCCACCCTGCACGTACGGGGTGAGGAGGTCGATGACCTTGATGCCGGTCTCGAAGAGCTGCGTCTTCGACTCGAGCTGGTCGAACGACGGCGGCTTGCGGTGGATCGGCCAGCGCTCGCTGACCTCGACGGCAGCGCCCGGCTCGCCGTTGAGGACCTCGCCCAGGACGTTGAAGACCTTGCCCTTCGTGACGTCGCCGACCGGCACCGAGATCGGGGCGCCGGTGTCGCGCACCTCCTGGCCGCGGACGAGGCCGTCGGTGGGCTTCAGGGCGATCGCGCGGACGAGGTCGTCGCCGAGGTGCTGAGCGACCTCGAGCGTGAGCGTCGTCGACTCCTCCCCGATCGTGACGGTCGTCTGCAGCGCGTTGTAGATGCCGGGGATGGCGTCGTGCGGGAACTCGATGTCGACGACGGGGCCCGTCACGCGCGCGATGCGGCCGACGCCGGCGTTCGCGGTGGGGGTCGCCGAGGTCGAGGCCTTCTTCGCCGCGGGCTTCTTCGCGGCGGGCGTCTTCTCGTCCGGAGCAGTCGTAGTCATGGGTTCGTCCCTTTTTCTCGGTGCTTACTTCGCCGAGACGAGGGCGTCTGCGCCGCCCACGATCTCGGAAATCTGCTGGGTGATCTCGGCCTGGCGGGCGTTGTTCGCCAGACGGGTGTACTCGCGGATGAGCTTGTCGGCGTTGTCGGTGGCCGACTTCATGGCCTTCTGACGTGCGGCGTGCTCGGAGGCGGCCGACTGCAGCATCGCGTTGAAGATGCGGCTCTCGATGTACACGGGCAGGAGCGCGTCGAGCACGTCGTCGACCTCGGGCTCGAACTCGTAGAGCGGGAGCACGTCGGTCGAGCCCGGCTCCTCGACGCCGTCGACGACCTCGAGGGGCAGGACGCGCACGATCTCGGGAGTCTGCGTGACGAGGCTGACGAAGCGGTTGTAGACGATGTGGATCTCGTCCACGCCCTCCGACTCGCCGCCCGCGATGAACGCCTCGACGAGCGTGTCGGCGATGTCCTTCGCGGTCTCGAACGTCGGCTGGTCGGTGCCGCCCATCCACTCCTTCGCCGCGGCGCGGCGACGGAAGGCGTAGTACTGAACGGCCTTCCGACCGACGAGGTAGTTGACGACCTCTCGCCCCTCTCCCTCGAGCCGCGTGCGCAGCTCGTTGGCCTCGCGGATGACCTGCGAGCTGAAGCCGCCGGCGAGGCCGCGGTCGGAGGTGAAGACGACGACGGCCGCGCGGCGGGGGTTCTCGCGCTCGGTCGTCAGCACGTGGTCGACGTTCGAGTACGTGGCCACGGCCGAGACGGCGCGCGTCACGGCACGGGCGTAGGGCGCCGACGCGGCCATGCGCGCCTGAGCCTTCTGGATCCGCGAGGCGGAGATGAGCTCCATCGCACGCGTGATCTTCTTGGTCGTCTGGGCAGACCGAATCTTCTGCCGGTAGACCCGAAGCTGCGCTCCCATGTCTCTCTTTCTGTCGGAGGGGTGAGGATGTCCGGTGCCGGTACGCGGCGGGCCCTGCGCCGTGGAGGTGCGGGCCCGCCGTCGCGCCTAGCGCTTGCGGCGGACGATCTTCTCCTGGTTGATGTCGTCGGCCTCGGTCTCGTCGAACTCCTCGTGACCGGCGTGGACGCCGCCCTCGGCACCGCCCTGGAACTCGAGGACGAAGGCGTCGACCGCCTTCTCGAGCTCGGCCTCGGTGTCGCCGTCGAGCACGTTGGTGTCGCGCAGCGTCGTGAGGATCGAGGTGTTGCGGTGGAGGTGGTCGAGCAGCTCGCGCTCGAAGCGGAGGACGTCGTCGACGTCGATCGTGTCGAGCTTGCCCTTCGTGCCGGCCCAGATCGAGACGACCTGCTCCTCCACGGGGTACGGCGAGTACTGCGGCTGGCGCAGGAGCTCGGTCAGACGGGCGCCGCGCGCGAGCTGACGACGGCTGGCCGCGTCGAGGTCGGAGGCGAACATCGCGAACGCCTCGAGCGAGCGGTACTGCGCGAGCTCGAGCTTCAGTGTTCCGGAGACCTTCTTGATGCTCTTCACCTGCGCGTCGCCGCCGACGCGCGAGACCGAGATTCCGACATCGACCGCGGGACGCTGGTTGGCGTTGAAGAGGTCGGACTGCAGGAAGATCTGGCCGTCGGTGATCGAGATCACGTTGGTCGGGATGTACGCGGACACGTCGTTGGCCTTGGTCTCGATGATCGGCAGGCCCGTCATCGATCCCGCCCCGAGCTCGTCCGAGAGCTTGGCGCAGCGCTCGAGCAGCCGGGAGTGCAGGTAGAACACGTCACCGGGGTACGCCTCGCGCCCCGGAGGACGACGGAGGATGAGGGACACGGCGCGGTAGGCCTCGGCCTGCTTCGACAGGTCGTCGAAGATGATCAGGACGTGCTTGCCGCCGTACATCCAGTGCTGGCCGATGGCCGAGCCCGTGTAGGGCGCGAGGTACTTGAAGCCCGCGGGGTCGGACGCCGGTGCGGCGACGATCGTCGTGTACTCCATGGCGCCGGCCTCCTCGAGCGCGCCCTTCACGGCCGCGATCGTCGAGCCCTTCTGACCGATCGCGACGTAGATGCAGCGGACCTGCTTCGAGACGTCGCCCGACTCCCAGTTGGCCTTCTGGTTGATGATCGTGTCGATCGCGATCGCCGTCTTGCCCGTCTGGCGGTCGCCGATGATCAGCTGGCGCTGGCCGCGGCCGACCGGGATCATCGCGTCGATGGCCTTGATGCCCGTCTGGAGAGGCTCGTGCACGCTCTTGCGCTGCATGACGCCGGGCGCCTGGAGCTCGAGGGCGCGGCGACCCTCCGCGGCGATGTCGCCGAGGCCGTCGATCGGGACGCCGAGCGGGTCGACGACGCGGCCGAGGTAGCCGTCGCCGACGGGGACGGAGAGGACCTCGCCCGTGCGGGTCACCTCCATGCCCTCGACGATGCCGGTGAACTCGCCGAGCACGACGACGCCGATCTCGCTCTCGTCGAGGTTCTGCGCGAGGCCCAGCGTGCCGTCGGCGAACCGCACGAGCTCGTTGGCCATGACGCCCGGGAGGCCCTCGACGTGCGCGACGCCGTCACCGGCGTCGGTGACGCGACCGACCTCGGTCGCGACCGCGGCGCCGGGAGCGTAGCCCTTGGCGAAGTTCTTCAGCGCGTCGCGGATCTCGTCCGGGCTGATCGTCAGTTCTGCCATGTTCTTCCCTTTTCGTTCGGGCCCGGAGTGGGGCCCGTTCTGATGTGACGGCGAAGGCCTAGCCGGCCAGCCGGAGCTTGAGTTCGGTGAGTCGGGCCGCGACGCTTCCGTCGATGACCTCGTCCCCGACCTGGATGCGGACGCCGCCGATGACGGACGGGTCGACGATCTGGTCGATCGAGAACGCCCGGCCGTAGCGGCGCGCCAGGCTCGCGTCGACGGCCACGCGCTGCTCGCTCGTGAGCGGTCGAGCGACCGTGACGGTCGCGACCCCGCGACCGGCGGTGTCGGCCACGAGCTCCGCGCCGTGGCGCACGAGGGCGCCGATGCGACGGCCACGCGGCTGCTGCACGAGGTGGCCGGCGATGGCGACGGTCTGCGCGCTCGCGGAGGAGGCGAGCAGGCTCGTCACGAGACCGAGCTTGCCCTCGGCGTCACCGCGCTTGCTGCCGATCGCGAGCTCGAGCTCGGGGTCGGAGGCGACGGCGCGAGCGAAGGCGAACAGCTCGCCCTCGACCGAGACCGTGCTCGGCGCGGTGGCCGCGACAGCGCGGATCCCGATCTCCTCGATGCCGGCCAGCAGCTCGTCCCCGCTCGACCAGCGGCTCGCGACCATGCCCTCGAGCAGGGTGCGGGCCGAGGTGGGCATGCTGCCGAAGATCGTGCCGATCAGGCCCGCCTTCGCCTCGGGCGTCGCCGAGGTGTCGGTGAGCGCGTTCACGAGCTGAGGCGAGGAGCCGATCGTCCGCGCGGCGAACAGCAGCTGCTCACCGGCCGCCAGATCGATGCCCTGAGCGGAGGCCAGCGCGCTGCGGGCCGACTCGAGGGCGCTTCTCGTCGCTGATCCCATGCCTACTTGGCCGCCTTCTCGGAGGACTCGAGCTCGGCGAGGAAGCGGTCGACGAGGGCCGTGGCCTTCGTGTCGTCGGCGAGCGATTCGCCGATGACGCCGCTCGCGAGGTCGAGCGCGAGCGAGCCGACCTCGGCGCGCAGCGAGACGAGCGCCGCCTGGCGCTCCGCCTCGATCTGCTGCTGAGCGGTCGCCGTGATGCGCGCGGCCTCCGTGCTCGCCTGCTCCTTGAGCTCGGCGAGGATGGCGCCGCCGTCGACGCGAGCCTGCTCGCGGATCTTCGACGCCTCGGCGCGGGCCTCGGCGAGGAGCTTGTTGTACTCCTCGAGCGCGGCCTTCGCCTCGGCCTGAGCCGACTCCGCCTGCTTGATCCCGCCCTCGATCTTGGCGCTGCGCTCGTCGAGCGTGGCCTGCATGCGCGGAAGTACGACCTTCCAGAACACGAGCAGGACAAGCAGGAACGGGATGATCGAGTAGACGATGTCGTACCACGCCGGAATCAGCGGGTTGACGGCTTCGCCCTCCTCCGCCGCGATGATGAGTGCTTCGAGCACGAGCGATTCCTTAGACGAAGATGAAGTAGGTCGCGATACCGATGAAGGCGAGCGCCTCGGTGAACGCGATACCGATGTACATGAGGACCGTCAGGCGGCCCTGGAGCTCGGGCTGGCGGGCGACCGACTCGATGGTCTTGCCGACGACGATGCCCACGCCGATAGCGGGGCCGATCGCGGCGAGGCCGTAGCCGACCGTCGCGATGTTGCCGTTGATCTCGGCGAGAACGGTGTTTGCGTCCACGAGGGGTGTTTCCTTCCGTGTTGGATGAACCGAGCGGGAGCTCGGTCTAGTGCTCTTCCGCCAGCGCGAGCTGGAGGTAGACAGCGGTCAAGAGGGTGAAGACGTAGGCCTGCAGCACGGCGACCAGGATCTCGAAGAACGTGAACGCCACACCGAAGAGCTGGGTGCCCACACCGGCGAGGATCCATCCGCCGCCGAGGTCGGTCATGAAGAAGGCCGACGCCGAGAAGAACAGCACGAGAAGCAGGTGGCCGACGACCATGTTCATGAGGAGTCGGAGCGTCAGCGTGATGGGCCGCAGGACGAACATCGAGACGAACTCGATCGGCGTCACGATGATGTAGAGCGGCCACGGCACGCCGGGCGGGAACAGCGCGTTGCGGAGGAACGCGCCGGGGTGCTTGCGAAGGCCCGCGTAGATGAACGCGATGTACGAGGCGACGGCGAGCACGAGCGGGAGGCCGATGACCGCGGTGCCGGCGATGTTGATCCCCGGGATGATGCCCGTGAGGTTCAGGAACAGCACCAGGAAGAAGATCGTCGTCAGCAGCGGGAGGAAGCGGCGGCCGTCCTTCTTGCCGAGCAGGTCCTCCGCGATGTTCACGCGCACGAGGTCGAGACCCATCTCGACGGCGCCCTGGAAGCGGCCGGGGACCAGCTGCATCTTCCGGGTGCCGAGCCAGAACACGAGGATCAGCAGCGCGACGACGACCAGGCGCAGCAGCATGATGCGGTTCAGCTCGAAGAACTCATTGCCTTCGAAGAGGATCGCGGGAGGGAAGAAGTCGAGGATCGACGGACCGGAGAAGCCTCCCTCGGAACCTTCTTCGGTCGCGAACGGGAGCAGGGGGATCAGGGCGGCAGCGCTCAGGGGAGTCTCCAGAATCGGGGCGGCACACAGGTGTGCCGCGGCGATCGGCAGTTGCCCTCACCCTATCAAGGAAAAGGGGCCAGACCGAATCGGCATCGGGTGCTCGGGGGGCCCGCGCGGCGGCCCGGCGGGGCCGCAGCGGGGTGCTACGGGCGGGCCGTCGGGCGGGGATCGCTCACGTACGGGACGCGCGCTCGCGCCACCGCGACGAGGTCGACCACGAGCCCGCCGAGGACGGCGATGACGAGGGTGACGAAGAGCACTGCGGGCTCGACGAACGGCGCATCGCGCAGGGTGAAGACGAGCACGAGGAAGAGCGCGAACTTCAGCAGCCAGGCTCCGAGCACGATCCCGAAGTAGGCGGGCGAGAGCAGGTCGCCCTTCGTCACCCGGTCGGCGAGCAGGATGCTGCCGGCGGTCACGGCGAGGAACACGAAGCCCATGCCGGCGCCGATGAGTCCGCTGAGGAGACCGGGGAGCTCGGCGACGAGCGCTCCGACGATGCTGCCGACGACCGCGATCGCGACGCTCAGGGAGGCGCCGTAGACGAGGGAGAGCCGCAGCGCGGGGGCGGCGGAGGATCGGGGGCGGTCGGCGGCGGTCATCGGGTCTCCTCCGGCAGGCGACGGGATCGGGTCAGGGTGTCGAAGACGGGGTCGTTCTCGTCGAACGCCGCGTCGATCGGGGGCGCGGCGGCGTCGAGCGGGTCGAACCGCGCGAGGGGACCGTCGGCGTCGTGGCTCGACTGCGCCGCGGCCTCGGCGCGCTTCCGGGTGCTCAGGGGCGCGAGCGTCACGACCGTGCACGCGATGAGCCCGAGGACGACCGCCGTGAGCGCCCATCCCCACGGCACGAACATGAACAGGAGGGTGCCGATCGCGATGACGGCCGTCCAGGCGTAGAAGATCAGCACGGCGTGGAAGTGGCTGTGCCCCATGTCGAGCAGGCGGTGGTGCAGGTGGAGGCGGTCGGCGCTGAAGGGGGACTTGCCCGCCCGCAGGCGCCGCAGCACCGCGAGCCCGAAGTCGAGCAGGGGCACCACGAGGACCGCGAACGGCAGCAGGAGCGGGATGAAGGCCGGCAGCAGCTGGCTGCGATCGATCGAGCTCGGGTTGATCTGCGAGGTGACGGTGATCGTCGAGATCGCCATCAGCATGCCCACCACGAGCGCCCCGCCGTCGCCCATGAACATCTTCGCCGGGTGCCAGTTGAGGGGCAGGAAGCCGGCCGTCGCCCCCAGGAGCACCGCCATCGTGAGCGAGGCGAGGTTGAACGCCGACTGGTTGGTCGTGATCGACAGGATGTAGCTGTAGATGAAGAAGACGCCGCCCGCGATGAGCGTGACTCCCGCGACGAGACCGTCGAGGCCGTCGATGAAGTTGACGGCGTTCATCACGAGCACGATCGCGAGGACCGTCACGATGAGCGACAGGGTCGGCGAGAGCACCGTGATGCCGTTCTCCGGGCCGATGGGCAGCGAGACGATCTGCAGGCTGGCCCAGGCGAGGAAGCCGGCGATGAGGATCTGGCTGGCCAGCTTGGTCATCCAGTCGAGGTCCCATAGGTCGTCGGCGACGCCCACGACGAGCATGACCGCCGCCGCCGCCACGATCGCGAGGATCGGGAAGGGGTCGGAGTACACCCGCTCGAACCAGCTGATCTGCGAGGCGACCGCGAGGGCGATCGCGACCCCGAGCACGATGCCGATGCCGCCGAGGCGGGGGGTGGGGCGCGTGTGCACGTCCCGGTCCCGGATGCCCGGGTACAGCTTGAATCGGTGGCTGAGAGCCAGCACCGCCGATCCGACCGCGAAGCTCGCGATCGCGGCGATCAGAGCGACGAGGGCGTAGAAGGTCACGCGATGCGCTCCGCGCCGACGACGCGGGCGATCTCATCGTCGGGGATGACGCCGTGGCGCACGATGCGCAGCCGCCCGTCGGGCAGGTGGAGGCTCGTCGCGTCGACGATCGTCGAGCCCGGGTCGCGCGCGGGGTCGCGCCCCTCCCCCACGGCGCCGCCGTCGAGGTAGACGGCGACCCGGTCGCCGAGCATGTCGAGCGCCTCCTGCGCGGTCCGCGCGGCGGGCTGCCCGCTGATGTTGGCGCTCGAGACGGCGAGCGGGCCGGTGTCGGCGAGCAGGTGCAGCGCGTGGCGGTTGTCGGGCATGCGCAGGGCGACCGTGCCGCGCGTCTCGCCGAGATCCCACACGAGCGACTCGCGCGCCTCGACGATCACCGTGAGCCCGCCCGGCCAGAACTCGGCGACGAGGGCCTCGACCTCCGGCGGCACGCTCTCGGCGAGGGCGGCGAGGGTCGGGATGCCCGGGATGAGCACGGGAGGCGGAGCGTCGCGCCCGCGCTCCTTCGCATCGAGCAGCCGCTGGACGGCCTCGGGGCGGAACGCGTCGGAGGCGACGCCGTAGACGGTGTCGGTCGGGAGGACGACGAGCTCGCCGCGCCCGATGGCGCCTCGAGCCGCGCGCAGACCGGCGAGCAGCTCGGCCTCGACGGAGCAGTCGAACACGGTGGTCATGATGCGTTCATCGTAGTGGGGCATGCTTGGAGGGCCGCCCTGGCGCGGCTCCTCCCCCAGTCGACCGAACGGGATCCCGACGCGCATGAGCCTGCTCTTCCTCTTCGACATGGACGACGTCCTGTACGACTACGACTGGCGCACCCGCATGGCCGACCTCACGGCCATCACGGGGCACGACCTGCACGAGCTGCGGCGCCGGTGGTGGATCTCCGGGCTGGAGTGGCAGGCCGAGGCGGGGACACCGGCGACGCCCGAGGCGTACCTGGCCGCGGTGAACGCGTCGATCGGCGCGGACATCCCCGTGACGGAGTGGGTGCGGATCCGCGCGGAGGCGACGCGACCGCGGCCGGACGCCCTCAGTGCGGTGCGTCGGGCGAGCGAGCTGGGGCGCGTCGCGCTCCTGACCAACAACGGCATCCTGATCCACGATCAGCTGCACGTCGTCGCGCCCGAGCTCGTGCCCATCATGGGCCGCGAGAACATGCACGCGAGCGCCGCGTTCGGGGCGCGCAAGCCCGACCCGCTCGTCTACGCGCGCGTGCTCGAGCACTACGGCGTCGCCGCCGAGAGCGCCTTCTTCGCGGATGACCGGCCCGAGAACATCGAGGGCGCCGCCTCGATCGGCATCACCGCGCACCTCTACCGCGACGCGGCCGGGCTGCGCGCGGCGATCGAGGAGTTCGCCGCCGAGGCCCAGGCGGCCTAGCGGCCCCGGCGCTCGGCCGGAGCGCCCCCTCTACAGTGGGGTATGACCTCCCCCTCCCCCGCGCCCGGCCTTCTGCGCCTCGGCGTCGTCGCGAGCTCGCGCAAGCCCGACGAGCACCGCCTGCCGATCCACCCCGGGCACCTCGAGCGCATCGACGCCGATCTGCGCGCGCGCATGACGCTCGAGCGCGGATACGGGGCGCGATTCGGCATCGGGGATGCGGAGCTCGAGCCGCTCGTGGGCGCCATGGCCGACCGGGCCGAGGTCATCGCCGAGGCCGACATCGTGCTGCTGCCCAAGCCGCAGGCCGCCGACCTCGCGGAGCTGCGCGAGGGCCAGGCGCTCTGGGGCTGGCCGCACTGCGTCCAGGACCGCGCGATCACCCAGCTCGCGATCGACAGGCGCCTGACCCTCATCGCCTGGGAGGCGATGAACCACTGGCGCTCCGACGGCGGGTTCGGGCTGCACGTGTTCCACAAGAACAACGAACTCGCCGGCTACTGCTCCGTCATCCACGCCCTCCAGCTGTGCGGCTCGACGGGCGACTACGGCCGCCGCCTCAGCGGGGTCGTGATCGGATTCGGAGCCACCGCCCGCGGCGCCGTGACCGCGCTCAATGCGCACGGCATCCACGATGTGCGCGTGCTCACGAACCGCGACATCGCCGCGGTCGGCTCGCCGATCCCGTCGGTCGACATCGTGCAGTTCGAGCACGACGCCGCGTCGCCGTTCGCGAGCACCGTCAACACCGACGACGGACCCGTCGCCCTGCCCGAGTTCCTCGCCGCCAACGACATCGTCGTCAACTGCACGCTGCAGGACCCGAACGCCCCGCTCACGTACCTGCGGGAGGACGACCTCGGCGCATTCCGCCCCGGCAGCCTCATCATCGACGTGTCGATCGACGAGGGCATGGGCTTCAGCTGGGCGCGGCCGACCTCGTTCGCCGACCCGATGCTCACGATCGGCGACTCGACGAACTACTACGCCGTCGACCACAGCCCGTCGCTGCTGTGGAACTCGACGACGTGGGAGATCAGCGAGGCGCTCATGCCGTTCCTCCGCACCGTCATGGAGGGCCCGGCGTCGTGGGCGGCGTCCGACACCATCGGCCGCGCGATCGAGATCGAGGACGGCCGCGTGCGCAATCCCGCGATCCTGGCGTTCCAGGGACGGTCGGCGGAGTACCCGCACGCGCTCGCCTGAGCGGTCAGCGGCGCGCGGTCGTCGCGCGGTCGCGGCCGAGCAGGTCGCGGTGGCAGGCGATCGCCGAGAAGCCGTCGGCGCGGAGGATCGCGCCGATGTCGGCCGCCTGCAGCTCGCCGTGCTCGATGACGAGCGCGCCGCCGGGGCGGAGCAGACGGCGGGCCGTCCGGGAGAGCGCGCGCACGGCATCCAGGCCGTCCTCGCCGGAGTAGAGCGCCGCGGCCGGATCGAACAGCCGGACCTCGGGGTCGCGGGGCACCGCGCCGAGAGGGATGTACGGAGGGTTCGAGGCGACGACGTCGACGAGGCCGTCGAGCTCGGGCAGCGCATCGGCGAGGTCGCCCTCGACGAGGCGCACGCGGCCGTCGCCGTGGCGCTCGATGTTGCGAGCGGTCCAGGGCAGGGCATCCGCCGACTTCTCGACCGCGACGACCCGGGAGTGCGGCACCTCCGTCGCCATCGCGAGGGCGATCGCGCCGCTGCCGGAGCCCAGGTCGACCGCGAGCGGATCAGGGCTCGGCACGAGCGCGAGCGCGTCGATCGCGAACTGCACGACGAACTCGGTCTCGGGGCGCGGGGTGAAGACTCCGGGGCCGACCTCGAGCTCGAGCGAGCGGAACGGGGCGAGGCCCGTGATGTGCTGGAGCGGCTCGCGCGCGGCGCGACGCGTGACCGCCGCGCGGATGGCGGCCGCGGCATCGTCGGCGACGGCGGAGGAGATGAGCGCGCGAGCCTGCACTCCCCCGCGCGAGAGGCCCAGCACGTGACCGATGAGGAGGTCGGCGTCGACCTCGGGGGCGGGCACCCCTCCGGCCGCGAGGGCGTCGATCGCCTCGCGCCGCAGCGCGTCGATCGTCGTCATGAGCGGATGCCCGTGGCCGGGCTCAGGAGGCGCTCTCGCCGAGCGCGGCGAGACGGGCCTCTTCGTCTGCCTGGATGCACGACTCGATGACCGGGCCCATGGCGCCGTTCATCACCGCGTCGAGGTTGTAGGCCTTGTAGCCGGTGCGGTGATCGGCGATGCGGTTCTCGGGGAAGTTGTAGGTGCGGATGCGCTCGGAGCGATCCATGCCGCGGATCTGGCTCTTGCGCGCGTCGCTCGCCGCGGCGTCGATCTCCTCCTGCTGCTTGGCGAGGATGCGCGCGCGCAGGACGCGCATGGCGGCCTCGCGGTTCTGGATCTGGCTCTTCTCGTTCTGCATCGACACGACGATCCCGGTCGGCAGGTGCGTGATGCGCACCGCCGAGTCGGTCGTGTTGACGCTCTGCCCGCCGGGGCCGGAGGAGCGGAAGACGTCGATCTTGAGGTCGTTCTGGCTGATCTCGACCTCCTCGGGCTCGTCGACCTCGGGGAACACGAGCACGCCCGTCGTCGAGGTGTGGATACGGCCCTGCGACTCGGTGGCCGGCACGCGCTGCACGCGGTGCACGCCTCCCTCGTACTTCATGCTCGCCCAGACGCCCTGCGAGGGGTCGGTCGCGTTCGACTTGATCGCGACCTGGACGTTCTTGAAGCCGCCCATGTCGCTCTGCGTGGAGTCGAGGACCTCGACCTTCCAGCCGCGCGACTCGGCGTAGTACGAGTACATGCGCAGCAGGTCGGCGGCGAAGAGCGCCGACTCCTCGCCGCCCTCGCCTCCCTTGATCTCCATGATCACGTCGCGGCCGTCGTCGGGGTCGCGCGGGATCAGCAGGCGCCGCAGCTTTTCCTGCGTCGTCGTCACGCGCTCCTCCAGGCTCGGGACCTCCTCGGCGAAGGCCTCGTCCTCCTTCGCGAGCTCGCGCGCGGCGACCAGGTCGTCCTGCGCCTGCACCCAGACCTCGTGCGCGTGCACGATGCGGCTGAGCTCCGCGTAGCGGCGGTTGAGCTTCTTGGAGCGCGCCGCATCGGCGTGCACCGCGGGGTCGGCGAGCTGCTCCTGCAGCGCCTCGTGCTCGGCGATGAGTGCGGCGACCGAGTCGAACATGGGTACTCCCTCGTGGGGCGGGGGCTTCGGGCCCCCGCGATCAGTCCTCCTTGTGGGCGGGCTGGGTGCGGTCGGCCTGCGGCAGCGCCTTCTGGATCTGCACGAGGAACTCGACGTTCGACGCGGTCTCCTTCAGCTTGCCCAGGACGACCTCGAGCGACTGCTGCGTGTCGTGGCCGGCGAGGGCGCGGCGCAGGCGCCAGGTGACCTTGACCTCCTCCGAGCCGAGCAGCATCTCCTCGCGGCGCGTGCCGGAGGCGGAGATGTCGACGGCGGGGAAGATGCGCTTGTCGGCGAGCTGGCGCGAGAGGCGGAGCTCCATGTTGCCGGTGCCCTTGAACTCCTCGAAGATCACCTCGTCCATCTTCGAGCCGGTCTCCACGAGCGCGGTCGCGAGGATGGTCAGCGAGCCGCCGTCCTCGATGTTGCGCGCGGCGCCGAAGAAGCGCTTCGGCGGGTAGAGGGCGGCCGAGTCGACACCGCCCGAGAGGATGCGCCCGCTCGTGGGCGCCGTGACGTTGTACGCGCGACCGAGCCGCGTGATCGAGTCGAGGAGGACGACGACGTCGTGACCGAGCTCGACGAGGCGCTTCGCGCGCTCGATGGCGAGCTCGGCGACGGTCGTGTGGTCCTCGGCGGGGCGGTCGAAGGTCGAGGCGATGACCTCGCCCTTCACCGAGCGCTGCATGTCGGTGACCTCCTCGGGGCGCTCGTCGACGAGCACGACCATGAGGTGGACCTCGGGGTTGTTCTTCGCGATGGCGTTGGCGATGGCCTGCAGCACGAGGGTCTTGCCCGCCTTGGGGGGCGAGACGATGAGGCCGCGCTGGCCCTTGCCGATCGGGGCGACGAGGTCGATGATGCGCGTCGACAGCTTCTGCGGCTCGGTCTCCAGGCGCAGGCGCTCCTGCGGGTAGAGCGGCGTGAGCTTGCCGAACTCGACGCGCGCGGCGGCCTCCTCGACGGTCTGGCC
Organism: Yonghaparkia sp. Soil809; assembly: GCF_001429705.1. Lineage (NCBI taxonomy): Bacteria > Bacillati > Actinomycetota > Actinomycetes > Micrococcales > Microbacteriaceae > Microcella > Yonghaparkia sp. Soil809. The sequence goes on along the minus strand of NZ_LMSV01000002.1, from coordinate 367,852 downwards.
GTTGATCGAGTCGATCGAGACGAGCGCGTTGTACTTCTGGCGGCCCTGGCTCTCGCCCTCGCGCGGCTGCCGGATCGCGCCGACGACGGCGTCGCCCTTGCGCAGGTGGTACTTCTTCACCTGGCCGAGGGACACGTAGACGTCGCTCGGTCCTGGCAGGTAGCCCGTCGTGCGCACGAAGGCGTAGTTGTCGAGCACGTCGAGGATGCCCGCGACGGGGATGAGGACGTCGTCCTCGCCGACCTCGGGCTCGAAGTCGTCGCCCGCGGGACCCCGACCGCGCTTGCGGTCGCGCCCGCGGCCGCGGCCGCGGCCATCGGCGTCCTGGTCGGCGCGCTCGCTCTGCGGGCCGTTCTGGTTCTGCTGGCCGCGCTCGTTCTGCGGGCCGTTCTGGGCCTGCTGGCCGCGCTGGTTCTGCTGGCCGTTCTGGTTCTGCTGGCCGTTCTGGTTCTGCTGGCCGTTCTGGGCGTCCTGGCCGCGGGCGCTCTGGCGTCCGGCGGGGGCGGCGTCGCCCTGCTCGGCCTGCTGACCTCCCTGGTTGCGGTCGCGGTTGCGGCGGTTGCGGTTGCGGTTTCGACCGCGTCCGCCCGCGCTGTCGGGGTCGTCGTCTGCGGTCTCGGCGTCGCGGGAGCGGTCGGTGTCGGCGGACGCATCGGCGGGCGCGACCTCGACGCCCGCAGCGGCGCCGGCGGCGTGCTCGCGAGCGGAGCGGCGGCCCGAACGACGGGCAGCGGGAGACTCGTCGCCCTCGGCGGCGGCGTCGCCTCCGCCGGTGGACGCGGTCGGCGCTGCCACGGCCGGTGCCGCCTCGGTCGCGGCGGGCTCGGTCGCGGCGGGCTCGGTGGGGGCGGGCTCGGTCGCGGCGGGCTCGGTGGGGGCCGCGGTGACGGTGCCGCTCGTGACGCGACGCGAGCCGCGGCGCGCGGGCGCCTCGGTGCGGGCCGCGGGAGCGTCGGGCGCCTCGGGCGCCTCGGCCGGCGCGGTCTCGGTCGACAGGTCGGCGTCGACGTCGACGCTCCCGCCGCTCTGAACGGCGACGATCGCCGCGAGCAGGTCGCCCTTGCGGAGCTTGGAGACCCCGGTGATGCCGAGCTCGGTCGCGAGCTGCTGCAGCTGCGGGAGCTTGAGGGAGGTCAGGTCGGATGCGGTCGCGCCCGAGGCGCGATCGGTGATGTCAGTCACGGAGGTGGTGTCCTTTCGACTCCGGGCATGGTGCCGCGGAGGATGCTGATCGCTTCGGACCGACCGCACGGGAGGCGGTGATGATGAACCGGGAAAACGGGCGCAACGCGGTGCCGCGGTACGAGCCGGTGGAAAAGCGATAGCTGCTTGGGGATGCCCGGGGAGGTGGGCCTAAGCCGCGGCCTCGACCGGATGCGCCACCACTGTAGCACCCTTGAAATCGACGGCCAGCATGTGCGACTGCCACGGTGTGGCGGCGTTCTGCGCGACGACCTCGGCGGCGGCGAGGCGCTGCGCGGGGTCGCCGCAGAGCACCAGGATGGACGGGCCGGCGCCGGAGACGACGGCCGCGAAGCCGTTCGCGCGGAGCACCTGGATGAGGGCATCCGTCTCGGGCATCGCGCTCGCCCGGTAATTCTGGTGGAGCTTGTCCTCCGTGGCCGCGAACAGCAGCTCCGGGCTCTGGATGAGCGCCGCGATGAGCAGCGCCGAGCGCGAGACGTTGAAGATCGCGTCCTCGTGGGGCACCGACTCCGGCTGCAGCGAGCGGGCGAGCGCCGTCGACATCGTGGTCGACTCGGGCACGCACACCAGCAGCGAGACGCCGCGATGCACGGTGAGGCGCTTGTGCTGCGGACCCTGCGGGGTCATCCAGGCGATCGTGAGTCCGCCGAACAGCGCGGGAGCGACGTTGTCGGGGTGGCCCTCGAGCTCGGTCGCGCGGGCGAGGAGCCCGTCGGCGTCGATCTCGACGATGCCCTCCAGGAGCCCCTTGGCCGCCATGATGCCGCCGACGATCGCGGCGCCGGAGGAGCCCATGCCGCGGCCGTGCGGGATCACGTTGTGCGCCACGAGCTCGAGCCCCGGCATCTCGACCCCGTAGTGGTCGAAGGTGTGACGGATCGAGCGGACGATGAGGTTCGACTCGTCGGTCGGGACCTCCCCCTCCCCCACGCCCACGACGCGCACGGTCGCCCCCGGGGCCTCGCGCACGGCGACCTCGAGCTCGTCGTAGACCGAAAGGGCGAGCCCCAGGGTGTCGAAGCCCGGCCCGAGGTTCGCGGTCGTCGCGGGCACCTTCACGTGCACGCGGCGGCCGGCGAGTCGCGGATCGAGCGCCATCAGTGCGCGCCCTTGACGAGGCCGAGGACGTCGGCGACCTCCGCGGTATCGACGGGGACGACGGTCGGGGCGACCTCGCTGCCGTCGGCGCGCTTGAGCGCCCACTGCGGGTCCTTGAGGCCGTGGCCGGTGACCGTCAGCACCACGCGGGCGCCGCGCGGGATGACCCCGGCCTCGGCGCGCTCCAGGAGACCCGCGACCGAGATCGCCGAGGCGGGCTCGACGAAGACGCCGACCTCCTGCGACAGGAGGCGGTGCGCCTCGAGGATGCCGGCGTCGTCGATCGCGCCGAAGTAGCCGTCGCTGTCGGCGTGCGCCGCGAGGGCGAGCTCCCACGACGCGGGGTTGCCGATGCGGATGGCGCTCGCGATCGTCTCGGGCCTCCGGACGACCTCGCCCGTGACGAGCGGGGCCGAGCCGGCGGCCTGGAAGCCGAACATGCGCGGCAGCGTCGTCGCGACGCCGCGCGCGAGCTCCTCGCGGTAGCCGCGGTGGTACGCGGTGTAGTTGCCGGCGTTGCCGACGGGCAGGATGTGGAAGTCGGGAGCGTCGCCGAGCACCTCGACGACCTCGTACGCCGCCGTCTTCTGACCCTCGATGCGGTCGGGGTTGACCGAGTTCACCAGGTGCACGGGGTAGTTCGCGGCGAGCTCGCGCGCGATGTCGAGGCAGTCGTCGAAGTTGCCCTGGATCTGGATGATCTCGGCCTTGTGCGCGACGGCCTGGCTGAGCTTGCCCATCGCGATCTTGCCCTCGGGCACGAGCACGGCGGCGGTGATGCCCGCGTGCGTCGCGTAGGCCGCCGCGGAGGCGGACGTGTTGCCGGTCGAGGCGCAGATGACGGCCTTCGCGCCGTGCTCGACGGCCTTCGAGATCGCCATCGTCATGCCGCGGTCCTTGAACGACCCCGTGGGGTTCATGCCCTCGAACTTGACCCACACCTCGGCGCCCGTGCGCTCGGAGAGGTAGCGGGCGGGGATGAGCGGCGTGCCGCCCTCGCCGAGCGTGACGACCGGGGTCGCGTCGCTGATGTCCAGTCGGTCGGCGTACTCGCGCAGAACGCCGCGCCACTGCTTCGCCATCTACAGTCCTTCTACTCGCAGCACGCCGGTCACGCTGTGGACGACCGTGCTGGTGGTCAGTGCCGCGACCGTTGCGGCGAGATCGGCCTCCGAGGCCTCGTGGGTGCCGATCACCAGAGTAGCGGCGGGAGCGGTCGCTCCCTCGCCCTCGCGGATCGACACGACGGACTGTTCGACCGTCTCGACGGAGACCCCGTGCTCGCTGAAGAGGGTCGCGATCATCGCGAGCACGCCGGGCTGGTCCGCCACCTGGAGGGTGATCTGGTAGCGGGTGGTGACGGCGCTGATGGGCAGCACCGGGAGATTTGCGTGCGTCGACTCCGCGACGCCGGGGCCGCCGACGACGTGGCGGCGCGCCGCCGAGACGACGTCGCCGAGCACGGCCGAGGCGGTCTGGATGCCGCCCGCGCCCGCGCCGTAGAACATGAGGGGGCCGGCGGCCTCAGCCTCGACGAAGACGGCGTTGTTGGCGCCGTGGACCGCCGCGAGCGGGTGATCCTCGGGGACGAGCGCCGGGTAGACGCGGGCCGAGACGCCCTCGGCGAGGGTCTCGGGGTCGACGATCTTCTCGCAGATCGCGAGCAGCTTGACGACGTAGCCGGCCTTCCGGGCGGCGCGCACGTCGTCGAGCGTCACCTCGGTGATGCCCTCGCGGTAGACCGCGTCGGCGGGCACGAGCGTGTGGAAGGCGAGGCTGGCGAGGATGCCCGCCTTCTGCGCCGCGTCGTAGCCGCCGACGTCGGCGGTCGGGTCGGCCTCCGCGTAACCGAGCTCGGTCGCCGTGGCGAGCGCCTGCTCCATGGTCTCGCCGTGCCGGTCCATGCGGTCGAGGATGAAGTTCGTCGTGCCGTTGACGATTCCGAGGATGCGCGTGACGCGGTCGCCCGCGAGCGAATCGCGCAGCGGGCGGATGATCGGGATCGCCCCGCCGACGGCGGCCTCGTAGTAGAGCTGCGCGCCGACCTGCTCGGCCGCCTCGAACAGCTCGGGGCCGTGGGTGGCGAGGAGCGCCTTGTTGGCGGTGATGACGTCGGCGCCCGAGTTCAGGGCCTGGAGGATGAGCGTGCGCGCCGGCTCCAGCCCGCCCATGAGCTCGACGACGATGTCGGCGCCGAGGATCAGGGACTCGGCGTCGGCGGTGAGCAGCTCGCGCGGGATGTCGGTCGTGCGCGGAGCATCCACATCGCGCACCGCGACGCCGACGAGCTCGATGCCGGCGCCCACGCGCGCGGCGAGCTCGTCGGCGTGGGTCAGCAGCTGGTCGGCCACCTGGGCGCCGACGCTGCCGGCTCCCAGCAGGGCGATGCGGAGGTTGCGGTACTCGATCACGGGCGGGTGATCCTCTCGGGTCGGGCAGCGGGGTCGTGGGGAGCGGCGGGCTCGGAGATGCCGACGTCGCGACGCAGCAGATCGGCCTCGGTCTCGCCGCGCACGATCACGCGGGCGGCGCTGTCGCGGACGGCGACCACGGCGGGGCGGGCGAGGTAGTTGTAGTTGCTGGCGAGCGAGAAGCAGTAGGCGCCCGTCGCGGGGACGGCGACGAGATCGCCCGGGGCGACGTCTCCGGGCAGGTAGTCGGCCTGGACGACGATGTCGCCGCTCTCGCAGTGCTTGCCGGCGACGCGGACGAGCGCGGGCTCGGCGCTCGAGGAGCGCCCGGCGAGGCGGACGCCGTAGTCGGCGCCGTACAGCGCGGGGCGGGCGTTGTCGCTCATGCCGCCATCGACGCTGACGTAGCGGCGCACGGCGCTCCCGCCGTCGTCCGTCGTCACGACGACGTCCTTCGTCGTGCCGACCTCGTACAGGGTCACGCCCGCGGGGCCGATGATCGTGCGGCCCGGCTCGACGGCGATGCGCGGCACCGGGATGCCCAGCTCGGCGCACACGGACCCGATCGCCTCGGCGAGATGGGTCGCGATGCTCTCGATCGCGGGCGCCTCGTCGGAGTCGAGGTAGGCGATGCCGAAGCCGCCGCCGAGGTTGAGCTCGGGCACGTCGCCGCCCGCGAGCAGCTCGGCGTGGACGGCGAGCAGGCGGCGCGCGGCCTCCAGGAAGCCGTCGACGACGAAGATCTGCGAGCCGATGTGAGAGTGCAGGCCCAGGAGCCGCAGGTGCGGGGCGTGCGCGCGGATGCGGGCGACCGCGTCGGCCGCATCCGCGAGCGGGATGCCGAACTTCTGATCCTCGCGCGCCGTCGCGAGGTACTCGTGGGTGTGGGCGTGGACGCCCGAGTTGATGCGCACGCGCACCGACTGGGTGCGGCCGTGCCGCACGGCGGCCTCGGCGACGCGCTCGATCTCGACGAGCGAGTCGACGACGATCGCCCCGACGCCGACGCCGACCGCGCGGTCGATCTCGGCGAGCGACTTGTTGTTGCCGTGGAGGCCCAGGCGGGCGGGGTCCGCTCCCGCCGCGAGCGCGACGGCGAGCTCACCGCCGCTCGCGACGTCGATGTTGAGGCCCGCGTCGAGCATCCAGCGGACGACCTCTGTGCACAGGAAGGCCTTGCCGGCGTAGTAGACGACGGCGTCGGCGTCGAGGCTCGCGAAGGCGGTGCGGAAGGCGTCGAGCGTGCGGGCGGCGCGCGAGCGGGCATCCGCCTCATCGACCACGTACAGGGGGGTGCCGAACTCCGCGGCGAGCGCCGGGGCCGGAACGCCGCCGATCAGGAGGGAGCCGTCGGCGCCGCGCTCGGCCGAGGACGGCCAGACGTGCGCGGGCAGCGCGTTCGCGTCGTCGGGGTGGCGGAGCCACGCCGGAGCGAGCGGGTTGACGGACACGGAACGCACCTCACGGGGATCTGCACGGAAGTCTCTGCACGGGAGTGAGGCGAGCGAACCCGGATTGGTCCCTGAAGCCAGGGGAATTCTACCGTGCGCCGACAGGGGCCTTTCGCCCCTGGGCCGGGTCGCGGATGCGGAGCACACTGGGCGGGCGACGAGACGGCGCCGTCTCGCGAGAAGGGATGCGGAGATGGCCCACGACGAGCACCCGACGCTGCGGTTCCTCGGCGGGACGGGAACGGTGACGGGGTCCCGGTTCCTGCTCGAGTCGAACGGCGCGCGCATTCTCATCGACTGCGGCCTGTTCCAGGGGTACAAGCAGCTGCGGCTGCGCAACCGGGCGCCGTTCCCCGTGCCGCCGTCGTCGATCGACGCGGTCGTGGTGACGCACGCGCACCTCGACCACTCCGGCTACCTGCCGGCGCTCGTGCGCGACGGGTTCAGCGGGCCGATCATCTGCTCGTCGGGCACCGCGTCGCTCGTCGGGCTCCTGTGGCCCGACTCGGCCCACCTGCTGGAGGAGGAGGCGCGCTTCGCGGCGAGGAAGGGGTACTCCAAGCACGACTCCCCCGCCCCGCTCTACACGACCGTCGACGCCGAGCGGGCGCTCGAGAGCGTCAGCGCGCGGCGGTTCGGCGAGACGATCACCCTCCCCGGGCGCGTGGAGGCGGAGCTGCATCACGCCGGGCACATCCTCGGCGCCGCGCACGTCCGCTTCCGGGCGAGCGGACGCGAGCTGCACGTGAGCGGAGACCTCGGCCGTGCCGACGACGCACTCATGATCGCGCCCGAGCCGCTCTCCGCCCTGTCACCCGCGCACGCGCTGCTCGTCGAGTCGACGTACGGCGACCGCGCGCATCCGGTCACCGACCCGGCGGAGGAGCTCGCTCCCGTGCTCGAACGCGTGCTCGGGCGGGGCGGCGTCGTGATGATCCCGGCGTTCGCGGTCGGGCGCGCGCAGGCCCTTCTGCTGCACCTGTCGAGACTGCGGCGCGCGGGCAGGATCCCGAACGCGCCGATCTACCTCAACAGCCCCATGGCGGTGGATGCGACGGCCCTCTACCGCGCGCACCCGGACGAGCACCGCGTGACCGGCGACGACTTCGCCGACCTGTACGACCTCGCGACGATGGTCCGCACGGTGGACGACTCGAAGCTGCTGAACCTGCGCGGCGGGCCGATGATCATCGTCGCCGCGAGCGGGATGCTCACCGGCGGGCGGATTCTTCATCACCTCGCCGCATACGGCGGGGACGCGCGCAACGCGATCGTGCTCACGGGGTACCAGGCGGGCGGGACGCGCGGGGCCGCTCTCGCCGGGGGCGCGGAGTCGCTGCGGATCTTCGGCCGCGAGATTCGGATCGCGGCCGAGGTCGTGCAGCTGCAGAGCATGTCGGCGCACGCCGACGCGGAGCAGATCCTCGATTGGATGCGCGACGCGAGCGTCGAGCACGCCTACGTGGTGCATGGCGAGCCGGACGCCGCCGACGTGCTGCGCGGGCGCATCGAGCGCGAGCTCCGCGTGCGCGCGCGAGTGCCCGAGCAGGGCGAGCAGGTGGAGATCTAGCGGGTCAGCACGTGCCGCGCTGAGAGAGCGCCGGCCCGTCGAGCGCGACGTCGTCGGCGCCGAGCGCGATCACGAGAGCGTCCTCCTCGACGTCGACCTTCTCCAGGAGGAGACCGCTCGGCAGGTGCTCGGCGACGCACACCGACTGCGCCGAGAGCAGGCCGTCGCCGAGCCCGCCGAACTGCTCGGCGAAGCGCTGCAGGTCGATCTCCTCCTCGCCGAGGACGAGCGAGGCGGGGGTGAAGGTCAGGGCGCCGTCCGCCGCCTCCGGCAGGAGCCCCACGCCGACCTCGAGAGGGATCCCCAGCAGGTCGAGAGTCGAGCGGAAGCGGATCTGGCCGCCCTCGAGCGCCACCTCTTCGATCGACGCACCCGAGAGAGCGCCCGCGATCGCGGCGATGTCGCCCTCCTGGACGACGAAGCGGGCATCGACGCGCTCGGTCGGCCGCGTGCTGTCGACGGGGATGCCCGTGGCCGACATGGTCAGAGTGCCGGTCAGGTCGCCGGCCGAGATCTCGCCGGCGTCGACGTCGACGCGCTCGAATCGCCCCGACGCGAGCTGAAGGAGCACCGATCGGCCCGCGATGTCGACTGCGACAGGATGCTCGGGGTCGAGCTCGAGGGCGGTGCGCACCCGATCGGCGACCTCGTCGCGGATGACTCCCCGGACGGCGCCGTCGGCGACGATCGCGGCGAGCGCGAGCACGCCGAGGAGGGCGGCCGTCACGCCGACGATGATGACCGCTCGGCGACCGCCGCGACGGCGGCTCGCGACGGGCCGGTCGGCGGGAGCGGAGGCGCTCATCGGCTACATCCGCTCCGGAGCGGAGACGCCCAGGAGGCCCAGGCCGTTGCGGAGCACCTGACCGGTCGCGTCGGCGAGCACGCGGCGGGAGTGGTGGACCGGCTCGACCGGGTCGTCGCCGACCGGTGTCACGCGGCAGGCGTCGTACCAGCGGTGGAAGGACGCCGCGAGCTCCTCGAGGTAGCGCGCGACGCGGTGCGGCTCGCGCAGGCTCGCCGCCTGGGCGACGATGCGCGGGAACTCGGCGAGGGCGCCGAGCAGGATGCTCTCCGTCTCCTCGGTCAGCAGCTCGGCCGAGAAGCGGGAGCCGTCCACCCCGGCCGCGTCCGCGTTGCGCGCGACCTGGTGCGTGCGGGCGTGGGCGTACTGGACGTAGAAGACCGGGTTGTCGTTGGTGCGCTTCTGCAGCAGCTCCGGGTCGAGAGTCAGCGGCGAGTCGGCCGGGTACCGGGCGAGCGAGTAGCGCAGGGCATCCGTGCCGAGCCATTCGCGCAGGTCGTTCAGCTCGATGATGTTGCCCGCGCGCTTGCTGAGCCGCGCCCCGTTGATGCTGACGAGCTGCCCGATGAGGACCTCGATGTCGGTCTCGGGGTCGTCGCCGGCGGCACCCGCGAGCGCCTTCAGACGATGCACGTAGCCGTGGTGGTCCGCGCCGAGCAGGTAGATCGTGCGCCCGAAGCCCCGGTCCTTCTTGGAGAGGTAGTAGGCGGCGTCGGCGGCGAAGTAGGTGTGGACGCCGTTGCCGCGCCGGATCACGCGGTCCTTGTCGTCGCCGAAGTCGGTCGTGCGCACCCAGATCGCGTCCTCCTCGTCGAAGACGTGCCCCTGAGCGCGAAGGCGGTCGACCGCCTCATCGATCGCGCTGCGCGTCCCGTCGGTCGCGGAGTGCAGCGTGCGCTCGCTGAACCAGACGTCGAAGCGGACGTTGAAGCGCTCGAGCGACTCGCGGATCTCGGCGAGCTGCCAGCCGTAGGCGAGCTCCCGGGCGACCGCGACGGCGTCCGCGCGCGGGAGGTGGGCGAGGTCGGGCCGTTCAGCGAGAGCGCGCGCGCCGAGGTCGGCGATGTACTGGCCCGGGTAGGCGTTCTCCGGAGCCGGGTCGCCGAGCGCGGCCGCGAGGACCGACTCCCCGAAGGTGTCCATCTGCGCGCCGGCGTCGTTGATGTAGAACTCGCTCGTGACCGCCGCACCGGCGGCCTTCAGCACGCGCGCGAGCGAGTCGCCGAGCGCCGCCCACCGGGTGTGCCCGATGTGCAGGGGCCCCGTGGGGTTCGCGGAGACGAATTCGAGGTTGATCGACTGGCCCGCGAGAGCGTCGTTGCCCCCGTAGCCCTCGCCCGCGGCGACGATCGCCGCGGCGAGCGCCCCGGCCGCGCCGGCCTCGAGCCGGATGTTGAGGAACCCGGGACCGGCGATCTCCACGCTCGCGACGCCCTCGATCGCGCCGAACGCGGTCGCGAGCTCCTCCGCGAGCGCGCGCGGCGCGAGCCCGATGCGCTTCGCGAGCTTGAGCGCGACGCTCGTCGCCCAGTCGCCGTGGTCCCGGTTGCGCGGGCGCTCGAGCGCGATGTCGCCGACCGAGAGCGAGCCGGCCGCCTCCGCGTCGCGTCGCTCGACCGCGGCGGTGACGGCGGCGAGCAGAGACGAGGCGAGGAGGTCGGGATTCACCCTCGAATCCTACCGAGGCGCACCGGGGCGATCAGCCGAGGGCGAGCAGCTCCTCGGGCAGCTCCGGCCCGCATTCGCTCGCCGCGGCCCGCACGCGCACGGAGGTCAGGGCGAGCGCCGAGCCGTCGCTGGCGAGGTACGCGGTGTCCGCGGCATCCCGCCCCGTCGCGATGCGGAGCATCGTCCGCCGCGGCGCGAGACCGGTCGCGTCCACGAGAAGCCACTCCTCGCCCACCGCGACCTCGACGACGGCGTGGAAGTCCATCGGCTCGAGCCCAGGAGCGTAGACCGAGACGACGCGCGCCGGCAGATCGGTCGCCCGCAGGATGCCGGCGACGACGTGCGCGAAGTCCCGGCAGACACCCTGCCCCGCCTCGAGCGGCTCCGCGATGCCGTCGGTGAGGCGTGTGGACGCCCACGAGTACTCGAGGGCGCCGCCGACCGCGTCGCGCACCGCGCCGATGCGCTCGAGCGGCGGCAGCGTCGCGAAGGCTCGCACCACCTCCCCGTGGATGAGGGCGGGGACGATGTCGCTCTGCACGTAGCGGCTCGGGCGCACATCGAGGATCCGGTCCAGCGGCGAGACCGCCGCCGGCCGCGCTCGGCCGCGCACCGTCGCCTCGTACTCGATCCGCAGTCGCCCCGCGGGCGCGTCGACCGTGTGCCAGCGAGTGCCCGCCGGCCCGGGATGCTCGGCCGCCGCGAGCGATCGGCCGTCGACCGCGACGCGGAGGCGCTCCGATCGCGACAGGCCCTCCGCGTCGGCGACGGCGATCGCGAGCACGAGCGCGGTCGGCTCGCCGAGGACCCCGTCGAGCGCGCACCCGACCTCCCGGACGAGCTGAGTGCGGACCGAGGCCGGCGTCATGGCCACATGCTGGCACGGCGCCACGGCCCCGGGGAACCCGCTAGGCTGACTCTCGCCTCCGTAGCTCAGGGGATAGAGCATCAGTTTCCGGTACTGAGGGCCGCAGGTTCGAATCCTGTCGGGGGCGCTGCGTTCACTCCTGGCTGCGCCGCCGCTCCTGCGGCGCAGCGCGCTGTTCATTCCTGGCTGCGCCGCCGCTCCTGCGGCGCAGCGCGCTGTTCATTCCTGGCCGCGTCGCCGCCCCTGCGGCGCAGCGCGCTCCGCGCGGCTAGCGGCCGCGGTTGGCCCGACGCACCTCTTTGGGCGCGCGGCCGCCGAGGAACGACCGGGCCGAGTCGACCACGAAGCCGTGGCGCAGCGCCTGACGACCGATGAGCATCCGGAACCCCATCGTGTCGCGATTGCTCAGCGTGACCTCCGTCGTGACGGGGCGCCCCATGATGGCGACGTCCATGAGGACGACGAGGCGCTCCTCGACATGGCCCGACGAGCTGCGCACGCTGCGGCGGTCGTGCACGGGGCACTCGACGAGCACGGCGTCCGCCGCCGACTCCTGCCAGGGGTGGATCCGGAAGCGCACGCGCTCGTCCTCGCCCTCCCCGACGAGCTCGACGTCGAACGCGTGCACCGAGGAGGTGCGGGCGCCGGTGTCGAGCTTGGCCTTGATCCAGGGGATGCCGGCGCTGGGCAGAGCGATCCACTCTCGCCATCCGGCGATGGTGATTGAATGGGCGGACTCCGTCACACCCTCATCTTGTCAGGGGCGCCCCATGAAAATCGCCATCCTCTCGCGTGCCCCGCACTCGTACTCCACCCAGCGCCTCCGCGCCGCCGCCGAGCAGCGCGGTCACCGCGTCAAGGTCCTCAACACGCTGCGCTTCGCCGTCGACCTCACGGGCCCCGAGCCCGACCTGAACTACCGAGGTCGACCGCTGTCGACCTACGACGCGGTGCTGCCGCGCATCGGCAACTCGATCACCTACTTCGGCACCGCCGTCGTGCGTCAGTTCGAGCAGATGGACGTCTTCACCCCCAACACCGCCAACGGCATCAGCAACGCCCGCGACAAGCTGCGGGCCACCCAGATCCTCAGCCGCCACGGCATCGGGATGCCCGCGACGGCCTTCGTGCGCAACCGCGCCGACGTGCGCCCCGCCATCGAGCGCGTGGGCGGTGCCCCCGTCGTCATCAAGCTCCTCGAGGGCACGCAGGGCATCGGGGTGATCCTCGCTCCCCAGGCCAAGGTCGCCGAGGCGATCATCGAGACGCTGCACTCGACGAACCAGAACGTGCTCATCCAGCAGTTCATCGCCGAGAGCCGCGGCCGCGACATCCGCGCCCTCGTGGTCGGCGACCGCGTCGTCGCGGCCATGCGCCGCACGGCGGAGGGCGACGAGTTCCGCTCCAACGTGCACCGCGGCGGCTCGGTCGAGGCGGTGTCGCTGACGCCCGAGTACGAGCGCGCGGCGGTGCGCTCGGCGCAGATCATGGGCCTGCGCGTCGCGGGCGTCGACATGCTCGAGGGCAACGACGGGCCGCTCGTCATGGAAGTCAACTCCTCCCCCGGGCTGCAGGGCATCGAGTCGGCGACCAAGCTCGACGTCGCGGGCGCGATCATCGACTACATCGCCCACGAGGTCGCCTTCCCCGACATCGACGTGCGCCAGCGCCTCTCGGTGTCGACGGGCTACGGCGTGGCCGAGCTCGTCGTCCACGCCGGCGCGGACATCGTCGGCAAGACCCTCGGCGAGTCGGGCATCCTCGACCGCGACATCACGGTGCTCACCCTGAACCGCGGCACGACCGTCATCCCGAATCCTCGCGCTCGGCAGGAGCTGCTCGCCGAGGACCGGCTGCTGTGCTTCGGCAAGATGGACGAGATGCGCTCGATGACGCCTCGGCGCCGGCGCCGGGCATCCGTGCGTCGACTGCCCAAGGGCGCGACGAGCGGCGCGCAGGGCACGTCCGCCGACTCCTGACGCGTCGCGCGGACGACCCGTCGACCGCGCCTCGCCCGGCGGGCCCGATCGGCCGGGCCTGATCGGCGGGGCCCGGTCGACCGGCCTCAGTCGTCGACGCGCTCGGCGTGCGCCTCGAGGAAGCGGTAGAGCTCCTGGTCGTCGACGCCGGGGAAGGTCCCGCTCGGCAGCGGCGACAGGATGTGCGCGTGCAGCTTGGCGCTCGTCCACGCCTTGCCCCGCCAGCGGCTCGCGAGATCGCCCGAGGGGCGGCGGCAGCATGCGGGGTCGGGGCAGGTCGAGACGCGGCGGTTGGTGGTCTCGCGACCGCGGAACCACTTCGACTGCGCGAAGGGCACGCCGACGGTGATCGAGAACTCGTCGCTCGCGCTCGTGCCGGTCTGCGTCGACTCCCAGAAGGTGCCCTCCGGCGTGTCGGTGTACTGGTAGAACTCCGTCGTCCTGTTGGTGCGCGTGAAGGCGACGCGCGCGCTCCAGTTCCGGCACACGAGCTGGCCCTCGACCGAGCCGGTCACGTCGACCGGCAGGCGCAGGCCGTCGTTCTCGTACGCCTTGTACACGGCGCCGTCGTCGCCGACGCGCAGGAAGTGCAGGGTGAGGTCGAGGTGGGAGGTCGCGAGGTTGGTCAGACGCAGGGCCGCGGCCTCGTGCGTGACGCCGAAGGCGTCCCGGAAGTCCTCCACGGCGATGTTCCGATCGCTCTTGGCCTGCGAGAGGAAGGCGACGGACTGCTCGCGCGGCATGAGGCAGGCGGCGGCGAAGTAGTTGATCTCCAGCCGCTGGCGCAGGAACTCGGCGTAGGTGCGCGGCACCTCGTGGTCGAGAAGCCGGTGCGCGATCGCCTGCAGCGCCATCGAGCGCAGGCCGTGGCCCCCGGGGATCGAGGCGGGGGGCAGGTAGATGCGGCCGTTCTCGAGGTCGATGACCGATCGAGCCGAGTGCGGGAGGTCGCCGACGTGGACGAGCTCGAACCCGAGCTTCTTGGCCATGAGGCCGACCTCGCGGTGCGTGAGGGCTCCGGTCGTGTGGCCCGTCTCGCGGACGGTCCGCTCGGCGAGCTCCTCGATGTCGGGAAGGTAGTTGTCGAGCGTCCGCATGCGGTGGCGCAGCTCCGTGTTGGCCCTGCGGGCCTCCTCGGGGGTCGCGATCGTCTGGCTCTCGCGCTCCACGAGCTCGCGGTGCAGGCCGACGAGCGCCTCGAGCACCTCGTCGCTCATCGAGCGCGACGCGCGCACGGCGGGCAGACCCAGCGAGGCGTAGAGGGTCGAGCGCTGGGCGCGCTCGAGCTCGATCTCGAGCGCCGCGCGGTGCGAGGGCGGGGTCTCCTCCAGCAGATCGGCGAGCGCCACCCCGAGCGCCTCGGCGATGGCCGTCAGCAGCGTGATGCGCGGCTCGCGGCGGCCGTTCTCCATGAGCGAGAGCTGACTGCCGGCGACGCCGACCCGCTCGCCGAGCTGATCGAGGGTGAGCCCGGCGGCCGACCGGAAATGACGGATGCGCTGGCCGAGGGTGACGAGGTCGCTCATGCCTTGACAATACCGAAAGATCGCCTTTTCTTACATCCTTGACGGCGCGTAACCCCGCCTTCTGGCGGGACATCATGGTCGTAACAGGGAATTCTTCCCAGGACGGAGAGACGATCATGACGCTGCTCGACCACCCGCGCGCCGATTCCCCCCTCGAGGACGCTCCCGCATCCGCTCCCGATGCGCCGACGGTGCATCCCGCCGCCGTCATCGACTGGGTCGCCGAGCTCGCCGAGCTGATGCAGCCCGCCGACATCCACTGGTGCGACGGATCGACGCGCGAGCGCCACGAGCTCCTGCAGCTCCTCGTCGCCAACGGAACCCTCGAGCAGCTCAACCCCGAGCTCCGCCCCTACTCCTTCCTCGCCCGCTCCCACGAAGCCGATGTCGCCCGACTGGAGTCGCGCACCTTCATCTGCTCGGCCGAGAAGATCGACGCCGGCCCGACGAACAACTGGGCGGAGCCGACGCGCATGCGCGCCGAGCTGACCGACCTCATGCGCGGGTCGATGCGCGGCCGCACGATGTACGTCATGCCCTTCTCGATGGGCCCCGTAGGCTCGCCGATGGCGAAGCTCGGCGTGCAGGTCACCGACTCGCCGTACGTGGTCGTGAGCACGGGCTCGATGACCCGCATGGGGACCGCCGCCCTGGAGGAGATCGCCGCGGGCGCCGAGTGGGTCCCCGCGATCCACACCGTCGGCGCGCCGCTCGCCCCGGGCGAGAAGGACGTCGCGTGGCCGTGCAACGACACGAAGTACATCGTCCACTTCCCCGAGACCCGCGAGATCTTCTCCTACGGCTCCGCCTACGGCGGCAACGCCATCCTCGCCAAGAAGGCCTTCGCCCTGCGCATCGCCTCCGTCCAGGCGCGCGACGAGGGCTGGCTCGCCGAGCACATGCTGCTCATCAAGGTGACCGCGCCGACCGGCCGGGCGTACCACCTGGCCGCCGCCTTCCCGAGCGCGTGCGGCAAGACCAACCTCGCCATGCTCTCGCCGAGCATCCCCGGCTGGAAGGTCGAGACGATCGGCGACGACATCGCGTGGCTGCGCATCGGCGCCGACGGCCGCCTGCGCGCGATCAACCCGGAGGCGGGCTTCTTCGGCGTCGCCCCCGGCACGAGCGCGAAGACCAACCCGACGGCGATGGACACCCTGTGGGGCAACACCGTCTTCACCAACGTCGCCAGGACCGAGGACGGCGATGTGTGGTGGGAGGGCATGACCTCCACCCCGCCTGCGCACCTCACCGACTGGCGCGGCAACGCCTGGACGCCCGACTCCGGCGTCCCGGCCGCGCACCCCAACTCCCGTTTCACCGTGTCCGCCCGCCAGTGCCCGTCCATCGCGAGCACCTGGGAGGACCCGGAGGGCGTCGTCATCGACGCCATCATCTTCGGCGGCCGCCGAGCGACGAACGTGCCCTTGGTGGTAGAGGCGCGCGATTGGGATCATGGCGTTTTCCTGGGCGCCACGATCGCGTCGGAGCAGACGGCGGCCGCCGAAGGCACTGTGGGCGAGCTGCGTCGCGACCCGTTCGCGATGCTGCCCTTCTGCGGCTACAACATGGGCGACTACTTCGCCCACTGGCTCGACTTCGGTCGTCGCCTGCGCCGCTCCGCCCGCGTGCCGCGCGTGTTCCAGGTCAACTGGTTCCGCAAGGGCGCCGACGGCTCCTTCCTGTGGCCCGGCTTCGGCGACAACGCCCGCGTGCTGCAGTGGATGGTCGAGCGCCTCGACGGCACCGCGGGCGCCGTGGACTCGCCTCTCGGCTCGATCCCGACCGCCGACGGACTCAACCTCGACGGCCTCGACATCGACGAGAGCCGCCTGGGCGAGCTCTTCGCCCAGGACCGCGAGGCTCTGCGCGTCGAGGCCGACGACATCGAGACGTTCTTCGCGACGTTCGGCGACCGGATGCCCGCGGAGCTCGACCGCCAGCTGGAACTGCTGCGCCGCCGCCTGGCCGACTGAGCGCTCTCGACGCGCCGTCGTCGAGCATCGCTAGACTCGCCGGCACCATCGGCGCCGCCGGGCGACCGGGGCGGTGACGGCGAGTCGGAGGGCACCCATGAGCGTGATCGACCGGTCGCGCCGACGATCGAGTCGCGCGGCGCTGGCCGTGGTGGCGATCGCGGGGGCCGCACTGTCGGTCTCGCTCGCGGTGCCGGCCACGGCATCCGAGCCTCTCGACCTCGAGGGGGCGTACGTCCTGGACTCCGCGGGAGCGCTCGGCGCCGACGCCGCTCGCGTCGAGCGCGCGCTCGACGCGCTGTTCGAGGAGACTGGCGCGGGCCTCTTCGTCGTCGTCACCGACCGGTTCGACGGCGCCGCCGACAGCTTCGACTGGGCCGAGAGGTCGGCCGTGATGTCCTCCCTCGGCGATCGCGACACCCTGCTCGCGATCGCGGTCGACGACCGCGCCTACGCCTTCTCGTACGGCCCCGACTGGCCGGTGGACCCGTCGGTCGCCGATCGCGCCGAGGTCGACCGGCTCGTCCCGGCGCTGCGCGACGACCGCTTCGCCGATGCGATCGTCTCCTACGCCGACGCCCTCGTCGACGAGGGGGCCTCCGGCGGATCGACCGGGGGCCAGAGCGGCGGTTCGGGCGGCGGTGGCTCCGGCGGGGATGCCCCCGGCGGCGGGATCCCGATCGTCGCGATCGTCGCGGGGCTGGCCGTCATCGCTCTGCTGGTGTGGATCGTCGTGCGCGCTCGACGCCGCTCCCGCGGCACGGGCGGCGCGGGCGGCGCGCTGCCCGGCGGCGCGCGGCCCGGCGAGCCCGCCGGCCCGCCCGCTCCGAGCCTGGAGCAGCTGGACAGCGCTGTCGCCCGACGCCTCGTCGAGCTCGACGACGCCCTCACCACGAGCGAGCAGGAGCTCGGCTTCGCGGAGGCGCAGTTCGGCGCCGAGACGGTGGCCGGCTTCCGCACGGCGCTCCTCGCCGCCCGCGAGCGCGTCACCGAGTCGTTCCGACTGCGGCGCACCCTCGACGGCGCGGAGCCGCGCGCCGAGGCCGAGCGGCGCGCGTCGCTCGGGCGCATCGGCGCGCTGCTCGACGAGGCCGACGACCTGCTGGAGGAGCAGGAGGAGGCCTTCGACGCCCTGCGCGACGTCGAGCAGTCGCTGCCGGAGGCTCTGGCCGCGCTGCGCGCCGCCGAGGTCGCCCTCGAGGCGCGCGCCGCGACGGCCGCCGCGACCGTCGAGAGGCTGCGGAGCGAGTACGCCCTCGACGCGATCGCCGCTGTCAGCGGGACTCCCGATCAGACCGCGCGCCTGCTCTCGCTCGTGCGCGAGGAGGTGCTGGACGCCGAGGCCAAGTCCTCCACGGGCGCCACCGGCGAGGCCGCCGTCGCCGTCCGGGCCGGTCAGCTCGCCGCCGGGCAGCTGAGCGGCTCCCTCGACGCGGTCGATCGGCTCGCCGACGAGCTCGCGACGGCCAGGAGCCATCTCGCCGCCCAGCGCACCGACCTGCGCGCCGGGCTGCAGGCCGCCGCCGGCCTCCCGAGCGACGCCGCCGTGGGCGCCGCGGCTGCGGCGGCCGAGGAGGCTCTGCGCGTGAGCGAGGGCGGGGAGTCCGATCCCGTCGACGCACTGCAGGCGCTCGTCGTCGCCGACCGGCGGCTCGACGAGCTCCTGGCCACCGCGCGCGAGGCGGGTGAGCGACGGCAGGCCGCGGCGGCCGCGCTCGACCGGAGCCTCGCGGCGGCGCGCAGCCGGATCCTCAGCACCGCCGAGTACGTCGCCGCCCACCGCGGCGGCGTCGGCGCGACCGCGCGATCGACTCTCGCCGAGGCGCAGGCCCAGCTCGACGCGGCCGTCCGCGCACCGGCGGACCAGCCGGAGCAGGCCGTCCAGGCGGCGCAGCGGGCCGCCGAGCTCGCGGCCCAGGCCCTCCGTCAGGCCGAGGCCGACGTCTCCTCCACCATGAGCGGCGGCGCCCCGGTCGGTCTCCCCGGCTTCCCCGGCGGGCTCCTGGGCGGCGGGCGCTCCGGGGGCGGCCTCGGCGAGGCGATCATCGGCGGCCTCATCGGGGGCCTGCTGAGCGGCGGAGGATCGCGGGGCGGGTTCGGCGGGGGCGGGTTGCGCGGCGGATTCGGCGGGGGCTCCCCCACCTTCGGCTCGTCCCGACGCTCCGGAGGCGGCGGCTTCAGCGGCGGATCGCGCTCGAGCGGACGACGCAGCGGCGGCGGACGATTCTGAGCGGCACCCCTTACGGCATCCACCGCCCCGATCGATCGATCACGGGCATCCCCGACAGAAAGGCAGCACGAGAATGACGAAGCAATCGATCTTCGGCCGCATCGCCCAGCTCGCACGGGCGAACATCAACGCCCTCATCGACGCGGCGGAGGACCCGCGGACGATGCTCGACCAGATGGTGCGCGACTACTCCTCGAGCATCCAGGAGGCCGAGGCCGCGATCGCGCAGACGATCGGCAACCTGCGCCTGCTCGAGCAGGACCACGCGGAGGACGTCGCCGCCGCGCAGGACTGGGGGCGCAAGGCCGCGGCCGCGAGCGCGAAAGCGGATGAGCTGCGGGCGAGCGCGAACACGGCCGACGCCGACCGGTTCGACACCCTCGCGAAGGTCGCGCTCGGCCGCCAGCTGGCCGCGGAGAACGAGGCGAAGGGCGTCGAGCCGACGATCGCGGCGCAGACCGAGATCGTCGCGAAGCTCAAGACGGGGCTCGAGCAGATGCGCGGCAAGCTCGACGAGCTCGCCGCCAAGCGGGACGAGCTCGTGGCGCGCTCGACCATCGCCGATGCGCAGTCGCAGGTGCTGGACGCCGTGAAGAGCATCGACATCCTCGACCCGACGAGCGAGCTCGGCCGCTTCGAGGAGAAGGTGCGCCGCGAGGAGGCCCGCGTGATGGGCCAGCAGGAGCTCGCCGTCTCGAGCCTCGACGCCCAGTTCGAGAGCCTGGAGGACGCGAGCGAGTCCGCCGAGATCGAGGCGCGGCTCGCGGCGCTCAAGCTCGGCTCGTCCTCCGGGTCCACTCCGCCCTCGGCGATCGAGGGCTGACGCCGCTGACCGCCTCCTGGCGCCGCGTGATCGAGCGCCCCGTCATCGACCCCCGTCCGCGCTGGGCGGGGGTCGATGCCGCGCGCGGTCTCGCCGTCCTGGGCATGATCGCCGCGCACACCGTTCCCCGCCCGGGCGGGCTCGGCGCCGAGGAGCTCGTCGTCGACGGCCGCCCGTCGCTGCTGTTCGCGCTCGTGGCGGGCGTCTCGCTGGGCCTGATGACCGGGCAGGATGCCCCGCCTCCCGCCGGGGCGCGCTCCGAGCCGCGACTGCGCCTCGTGATCCGGGCGCTCGCGCTCGTGGCCGCGGGGTCGCTCCTGTGGTTGCTGCCGCACGGCATCGCCGTCATCCTCGACTACTACGGCGTGATGTTCCTGCTCATGGTGCCTCTGCTCTTCCTCCCTCGCGCGGCCCTCGCGATCCTCGGCGTCGCGACCCTCGTGCTCGCCCCCGCGCTCCGCGACGCCGTCGTGCGCGCCGGCGCCCCCGCGCAGGAGCCGGCCGCGACCCTCGTCGACTACCTGCTCACGGGCTGGTACCCGGCGCTGCTGTGGGTGCCGGTGCTCGTCGCGGGCCTCCTCGCTGCGCGCTCCGGGCTGGCTCGACCGCGCGTGCGAATCGCGCTCGTGCTGGGCGGCGCGACTGCGAGCCTCGCCGGCTACGGTGCGGGCGCCCTCCTCCCCCGGCTGCCGGCGAGCGCGGGCCTCGACCTCGACGCCGTCACGGCGGAGGCGCACTCCGGCACGGTCGCCGAGCTGCTCGGCTCGGGCGGACTCGCCGCGGTGATCCTCGGGCTGCTGCTGCTCGCCCTCGACCCGGTCGGCCGCGGCGCGGGGGTCGGCGTCCGGCGCGGCCGCAGGATCGTCGTCCTCCGCCGCATTCTCGAGCCGCTCCGCGCGCTCGGCCGCGTCGCGCTCACCGTGTACGTCGGCCACGTGCTCGTGATCGCCGCGCTCTCGCCGCTCGGCGGAGCGGGTCGCTTCGAGGGCCTCGTCGGGTGGGGCATCCTCATCCTGCTCTCCGTCGCGGGCGTGGCCGTCGGCCTCGCGTGCGAGGCTCTCGGGCGGCGCGGCCCGCTCGAGGCGGCGCTCTCGGGTCTTGCGGCCCTCCCCTTCCGACCGGCGCGAGTGCAAGACTGACCGGCATGGCAGCGCACTTCGTGGTGGTCCCCCAGTGGCAGGGCTCGGGCGCCGAGCGAGCGATGCGGCTCGTCGACGGCGCCGAGGCGATCCGCGGCGACCTGCCGGCGAGCGCGACGACGCTCGTCGAGGTGCCGCTCGAGGCCGGCGACGCCGAGCAGACGGGGGTCCACCGCTGGAGCTCGCTGCGCATCGTCCGCGAGCGCCAGACGGCCGCTCTCGCCGCGATCGGCAGCCCGGCGATCACGATCGGCGGCGACTGCGGCGTCGAGCTCGCGGCCGTCGAGCACGTCGCACGCGCCGGCCGCACGGTGCTGGTCTGGGCCGACGCCCACGCCGACCTGAACACGCCGACGAGCTCGCCATCGGGCGCCTTCCACGGCATGGTGCTGCGCTCGATCATCGACCACGGGATCGTCGCTCCGGCCGACGTGCTGCTCGTCGGCACGCGCGATCTCGACCCCGCGGAGGAGCACGCCGTCGAGTCCCTCGGCATCGCCCTCGTCGCGATCGGGGAGGTCGGTGCCGCGGTGGCCGAGCGCGCCGCCGAGGGCGCGACGGAGCTCTACGTCCACGTCGACCTCGACGTCATCGACCCGTCGGAGTTCGCCGGCGTGGGCTTCCCCACGCCGTTCGGCACGACGATCACCGAGCTCGTCGGCGCGATCGGCGCGGCGCGCGCCGCGCTCCCGCTCTCCGGCGCGGGCGTCACCGAGTTCGCCCCCGCGAGCGCCGCGGCCGCGGGCGACGACCTGCCGAGCATCCTGCGCGTGATCTCGGCGCTCACCCGGCCCGAACCCGCCCCGGCGGCCGCCGCGGACGCGCCCTCGGCGGGCTGAGCGCCGCTGTCGACGGGCTCGCCGCGCCCGCGGACCCGGTGACTAGAGTGGCGCGCATGTCCGACTCCTCCGCCTCCCCCGCCGGCGACGGCTCCGCTCCGCGCCGCGTGACCGTCGAGCGCGACGGCCACCTCCTGCTGATCGGCCTCGACCGCGTCGACAAGCGCAACGCCGCCGATCTCGCGATGCTGCAGCAGCTCGCTCTCGCCTACGGCGAGCTCGACCGCGACGAGGAGGCTCGCGCGGGCGTCGTCTTCGCGCACGGCGACCACTTCACGGGCGGCCTCGATCTGGGCGACATCGCCCCGCGCGTCGGCCCCGAGGGCCTCGTCATGGTGCCCGACGGCGGCATCGATCCGTGGGGCGTGCAGGGCCCGCGCGTGCGCAAGCCCGTCGTGCTCGCCGTGCAGGGCACGTGCCTCACGCTCGGCATCGAGCTCGCGCTCGCGAGCGACGTCGTCGTCGCGGCGAGCGACACCTCGTTCTCGCAGCTGGAGGTCGCGCGCGCGATCCTGCCGTTCGGCGGCGCGACGCTGCGATTCCCGGCCGTCGCCGGCTGGAGCAGCGCGATGCGCTGGATGCTCACGGGCGACCGCTTCGACGCCGTCGAGGCCGCGCGCATGGGCATCGTCTCCGAGATCGTCGAGCCCGGCGAGCAGCTCGCGCGGGCGGTCGAGCTCGCGCACCGCATCTCCGTCCAGGCGCCGCTCGCCGTGCAGGCCACCCTCGAGAACGCCCGCCTCGCCGTCGCCGAGGGCCCGGCGGTCGCGGCCGCTCGCCTGCAGGGCGAGCTCGTCCGCCTGATGCAGACAGAGGATGCCGCCATCGGCATGGAGGCCTTCCTCCGTCGCGAGATCCCCCGCTTCGTCGGCCGATAGGAGCCGCACCATGACGCACCCGCCCCGCCCCCTCACCGCCACCGCCGCGACGAGCGCGCCGACGGCGGAGGAGTACGACCTCATCGTCATCGGTGCGGGCGCAGTGGGCGAGAACGTCGCCGACCGCGCCGTGCAGGGCGGCCTGACCGCGGTCGTCATCGAGAGCGAGCTCGTCGGCGGCGAGTGCTCGTACTGGGCGTGCATGCCGTCGAAGGCGCTCGTGCGCTCGGTCTCGGCGCTGCGCGCGGCCCGCGCGGTCGCGGGCGCCCGCGAGGCGGTCAGCGGTCCGCTCGACGTCGCCGCGGTGCTCGCCCGCCGCGACGACGTCGCGAGCCACTGGGACGACTCGGGGCAGGTGCGCTGGCTCGAGAGCGCGGGCATCGACCTCGTGCGCGGCGAGGCCCGGCTCGACGGCGCGAAGCGGGTCGTGGTGACCTCCCCCGACGGGAGCGAGCGGGTCGTGGTCGCGCGCACCGCCGTCGCGGTCTGCACCGGATCCGACGCGGCGATCCCGGGCATCCCGGGCCTCGCCGAGGCGGAGCCGTGGACCTCGCGGGAGGCGACGAGCGCCGAGCGCGTGCCCGAGCGGCTCGCCATCATCGGCGGCGGCGTCGTCGGCTGCGAGATGGCGACCGCGTTCGCCGGACTCGGCGCGCGGGTGACCCTCATCAGCCGCGGCCGCCTGCTGTCGGGTCTGGAGGAGTTCGCGAGCGAGCTGGTCGCCGAGCGGCTCCGCGAGGAGGAGGTCACGGTTCTCACGGGCGCGTCCCCTGCGCGGGTCGACCGCGCCGCCGACGGCACCGTGACGATCGCGCTCGAGGGCGGTGCCGACCCCGTGACCGCCGACGAGGTGCTCGTCGCGACCGGACGCCGCCCCCGCACCGAGCGGCTCGGGCTCGACAGCGTGGGTCTCGAACCCGGCGAGTGGCTGCACGTCGACGACACCCTCCGCGTCGAGGGCCACGACTGGCTCTACGCGGTCGGCGACGTCAACCACCGCGCGCTGCTGACCCACCAGGGCAAGTACCAGGCGCGCGCGGCGGGCGACGTCATCGCCGCCCGCGCGCGCGGCGAGCAGGTCGACGAGGCCGCGTGGGGGCCGTACGTCGCGACGGCCGATCACGACGCCGTCCCCGCGGTCGCCTTCACCTCCCCCGAGGTGGCATCGGTCGGGATGACCGCCGCAGGCGCCGCCGAGCGCGGGCTCGCGACCCGGGTCGCCGACTACGAGCTCGGGCACGTCGCGGGGGCGAGCCTGCACGCCGACGGCTACCGCGGCCGCGCCCGGCTCGTGATCGACGACGAGCGGGACGTCGTGATCGGCTTCACGGTCGTGGGCGACGACGTCGCCGAGCTCCTGCACGCGGCGACGATCGCGATCGTGGGCGAGGTGCCGGTCGCTCGGCTGCAGCACGCGGTGCCCTCCTACCCCACGATGAGCGAGGTCTGGCTGCGGCTGCTCGAGATCGATCGGGCCCAGCGCCGCGGCTGAGCACCGGCATCACCTCCCCGCCGCGACACGCGCACCTGCTAGGAATGGGGCATGACCGACGTCCGGCCCCGCTCCGCGCGCGCCATCGCCGCGCTCGCGAGGGTGCGCTGGCTGCGTCGCGTCGGCCTGCACCCCGTCGTCGCCCTTACCGGCTACGCCCTCGTCTCCGCGATCGCACTGGTCTGGGGCGCCGTGCTCGGGGGGTTCCGCGTGTCGCGGCGCGGCGGGGTCGTCGTGTGCGCGGGGCTGCCCCGCTGGGCGTTCGGCCGCGGCGGCACGACCCTGGGCGCCGTGTACCTCACGCGCGACGCCGTGAGCCCGCGGGTTCTCGAGCATGAGGCCGTGCACCGCGCGCAGTGGCGCCGATACGGGCTCGCGATGATCCCCCTCTATCTCGCGGCGGGGCGCGACCCGCTGCGCAACCGCTTCGAGATCGCGGCGGGCCTGCGATCGGGCGGGTACGTCTGATGCGCACGGTCGTCGTCACGGGGGCGAGCTCCGGCCTCGGCGCTGCCGCGGTCGTCGAGCTCGCGCGCCGCGACTGGCAGGTCGCGGTCGTGGGCCGGGATCCGGAACGGACCGCCGCCGTCGCCGCGCGCGCGGGGGGCATCCCGTTCACCGCCGACTTCGACGAGCTCGACCAGGTGCGCGCGCTCGCGACGGATCTGCTCGCACGGTTCCCCCGCATCGACGCGCTCGTGAACAACGCCGGAGGCATCGTCAGCCGCCGCACCGTGACCGTCGACGGCAACGAGACGACGCTGCAGCGCAACGTGCTCGCCGCGGCCCTGCTCACCGAGATGCTCGCGCCGCGCCTGCGGGCCGGGCGCGAGACGGGCAGGGTCGTCCTCACCTCGAGCGTGCTCAACCGGCTCGGCGGGCTGCGGCTGGACGACCTCGACTTCGCGAGCCGCCGCTACGGGGCGGGCTGGCGGGCCTACGGGGCGAGCAAGCTCGCGACGATCCTCTACGCGAGATCGCTCGCGGCGCGCACCGGGCTCGAGGCCCACCCCTTCCACCCCGGCTACGTCCGCAGCGGCTTCGGGGCCGAGTCGCGCTCGGCGCGGCTGCTGCAGCTTCTGACCGGGTCGATGCAGATCTCGCCCGAGGCGGGCGCCGCGCCGCTCGTGCACCTCGTCGACACGCCCGAGCTCGGGGTGCCGAACGGGACCTACTTCGACGGGCTCGACCCGCTCGGCGCCACGCACCCCAGCGCGGGCGACGCGCGCCTCGCCGACGAGCTGTGGCAGGCCGTCGCGCGCCGCATCGACGTGCCGGCGGCCGTCGAGCGCTGACCCGCACCGATCGCGGCCGCGTGCGGGATCACCACTGCGGCGGGTGGAGCCGCACCCGCCGACGGCGCTCCCACTGCGCGCCGAGGGCGAGCAGGTCGGCCTCGCCGCCGGGCCGGCCGATCAGCTGGATGCCCATCGGGAGCCCGGGCTCCGCCGAGTCGCCCGACGTGAGGCCCACGGGGAGGGTGAGGGCGGGGAGTCCGCTGACGTTCACGAAGCTCGTCCACGGCGTGTACTGCACCTGCTGCTCGAAGTTGCGCTCCGCATCCGCGGCGTCGTACCAGCCGAGCGGGCGCGGCGTCATCGCGACGGCGGGCGTCACGACGACGTCGACGCTCGAGAAGCGGCGGATGACCCGGCGCTCGAAGCCCGTGAGCCAGGCGAGCGACTCGAGGAGCCGCTCGACCGGCAGCGCTCGCCCGCGCTCGACGAGCCACGCGGTGAGCGGCTCGAGCAGCGCGAGCTCGGCGTCGGTGCGGGCGGGGATCCCCGCGGCGCCCGCCATCCACACCGTGCGGAAATGGGGGCCGTAGTCGGGCTCCGCGTCGAGCGAGATATCCTCGACGCCGTGGCCGAGCGCCGCGAGCTCGGTGACCGCCTCCTCGAGGGCGGCTCGGGCCTCGGGGGCGATGCCGATGTCCGTCCACGCGTCCCACGGGGAGCTCGTCATGACTCCGAGCTGGAAGCGGCCCTCTCCGCGCACCGCCGCACCGAGGAACGGGCCGTCGTGCGGGCTCGGCGCGCGCGTCGCGAACTCCCAGGGCGTCGCGGTCGCGAGGGCGTCGAGCAGGAGGGCGGCATCCGCCACCGTTCGCGCGATGGGGCCGGGGACGACGAGGCCCGCGAGCCGGTCGAGCCCGCTGCCCCCCGGCAGCCTGCCCCGCGAGGGCTTGAGCCCCACGAGACCGCAGGCGGCGGCGGGGATGCGGATGCTGCCGCCGCCGTCGCTGCCCGGCGCGACGGGGAGGAGCCCGGCCGCGACCGCCGCGGCGGCTCCCCCGCTCGACCCGCCGGCGCCGCGCGCGAGGTCGTACGGGTTGCGCGCGGGAGGAGCGATGAGCGACTCCGTGTACGAGGCGAGACCGTACTCGGGCGCCGCGCTCGCGCCGACGCTCACCGCACCGGCCGCGTCCAGCTGCTCGACGAGCTCGTGCGAGTCGGTCGCGATCGCGTCCGCGTGCAGTCGCGACCCGTAGCTCGTGCGCTGACCCGCGCGGGGAACGAGCTCCTTGTCGGCGATCGGGAGCCCCCACAGCGGCGCGGTGGGCGGCACGGAGCTCTCGACCTCGCGCGCGCGGGCACGGGCGCGCTCGGGCTCGACGACGGTGAGGGCGCCGACGGCCGGGTTGAGCCGCTCGACGCGCGCGAGGTAGTGCTCGAGCAGCTCGCTCGGCGAGACGCGTCCCGCGTGCAGCCATTCCCACTGCTCGAGGGCGGTCAGATGGTGGAGTTCGAACACCCTCGCGAGCCTAGCGACGGCACCCGTGCAACGATTCGGCAACGAAGGCCCGTCCCCGCCTCTCGCACGTGCCCGGTCGGAGTTCCGGCGGTGCGCCGACTGTTAGATTCGCGCCGACGATCTCGCAGCCTAGGAGTGCCATGACCCCGATCCGCCTGCTCTCGAGCGCCACGGCGCTCGTCCTCGCCCTCGGCCTCGTCGGCTGCGCGAGCGAGCCGGAGGAGCCGGCGGCGGTCGAGACGGCCGAGCCGACGACGTCGCCCGAGCCGGTCGAGACCGCCGAGCCCGAGCCGGTCGTGGAGACGTTCGCGATGCCGACCGACTGCACGACGATCCTCCCCGAGGCGCGCGTCGCGTCCTTCCTCGACCAGGGCATCGTGCTCGTCGGCGGTCCGGGCACGGAGATCGGCGCGACCTACCTGCCCGAGCCGACGCGCGAGGAGGCCGCGGGCGGCATCAGCTGCTTCTACGAGGACGAGGCCCGGCCCAACATCGCCGCCTTCACCCTCAGCGTCGCCCCCGTCTCGACGGCGACGCGCGCGCAGATCGTGACCGACCTCACCTCGCAGGGGCTCAACACGGGAGCGACCGAGAACGGCGATGCGACCTTCTGGGTCCTCGGCGACGAGGAGGGCCCCGGCGCCGTGCATCACGTCATCACCGACGACGCCTGGATCTCGGTCATCACTCTTCTGGGCGGCGAGGTCTTCTACGAGGAGGCCGTCGTGATCGCGGGCGACATCCTCGACGTCGTCTACAACTGATCGGCTCACGGCCTCGCCGGCGCGTCAGCGCTTCTTGAGCGACTTCTGCAGCATCACGATGCCGAGCCAGCGCTCGAACTTGAAGCCGACGCGCGCCATCTCGCCGGTCTTCCGGAACCCGAAGCTCTCGTGGAGGGCGATCGACGCCTCCGCCCCGCGGTCGGCGATGACCGCGATGACCTCCTTGATGCCCGCGGCGCGCGAGCGCTCGAGCAGCTCGCCGAGCAGCGATCGCCCGAGCCCCTTGCCGGTGGACGCCGGGCCGAGGTAGATCGAGTTCTCGACCGTGAAGCGGTAGGCGGCCTTCTCCTTCCACGGGTACACGTAGGCGAAGCCGAGGATGACGCCCGCGGGCGACTCGGCGACGAGGAAGGGGTGGCCGAGCGAGCGCACCTTCGCGAACTTCGTCTTGAGCGCCCGGAGGGTCCACGGCTTCTCATCGAAGGTGACGGTCGAGTTCGCGACGTAGTGGTTGTAGATCTCGCGCACCCAGGGCAGGTCGGCCTCGGTCGCCTCGCGGATCGTGTACGCGAACGGCGCCTCCGGCTCGGGCTGCTTGCGCAGGTGCGGCGGCAGCACGCGTCGCGGTTGGTACTCCTCCTCCAGCACGCGCCCAGTCTAGGCGGGCAGCGACCAGTCGACCGCGGCGCCGCCCTGCGCGAGAAGGAGCGCGTTCGCGCGCGAGAACGGGCGGGAGCCGAAGAATCCCGTGCGCGCCGACAGGGGGCTGGGATGCGCGCTCCCGACGACGGGGACGTCGCCGAGCAGCGGCAGCGCCGACTGCGCATCGCGGCCCCACAGGATGGCCACGAGCGGGCCTCCCCGCTCCGCGAGCGCGCGCACCGCGCATCCCGTCACCTCCTCCCAGCCCCGCCCGCGGTGCGAGCCCGGCGAGCCCGGTCGCACCGTGAGGACGCGGTTGAGCAGCAGCACGCCCTGCCTCTGCCAGGCCGAGAGGTCGCCGTGCTCGGGGGTGGCGATGCCGAGGTCGTCGCGCAGCTCGCGGTAGATGTTCACGAGGCTGCGCGGGAGCGGGCGCACATCGCGGTCGACGGCGAAGCTCAGGCCGATCGGGTGCCCGGGGGTCGGGTACGGGTCCTGCCCCAGGATCAGCACGCGGACGTCGGAGAGCGGCGTGCGGAGGGCGCGCAGCACGAGGGGCGCCTCGGGCAGGAAGGGCGAGCCGGCGGCGGACTCGGACTCGAGCTCGGCCAGGAGCGCGACGGCGCGGTCGGCGACAGGGGCGAGCGCGTCGGACCAGTCGGGCGCGACGAGGCCGTCGAGGGGGCCACGCACCTCTGCTAGCGCACCCGCAGCGGCTCGCGCACGAGCTTGTGCTGCGCGGCCTGCGCGACGGGACGGATGGTCACCTCGTCGAGGTTGACGTGGCCGGGCAGCTCGATGGCGTGGACGATGGCCTCCGCGATGTCCTCCGCGAGCAGCGGATGCTCGACCCCGGCGTAGAGAGCCTCGACCTTCGCCGTGTCGCCGCCGAGGCGCTTGATCGCGAACTCCTCCGTACGCACCATTCCCGGCGCGATCTGCACGACTCGCAGGGGCTCGCCCGCGAGCTCGAGCCGCAGCGCGCCCAGCAGCCCGCGGAGGGCGAACTTCGCGGCGTTGTAGGCGCCGCCGCCCTCGTAGGCGACCTGGCCGGCCGTGGAGGTGACCGCGACGATGTCGCCCGATCCGCGCTCGGCCGCGCCCTGCCGCAGCGAGGGCAGGAGCGCCGCGATGGCGGCGTGCGCGGTGAGGACGTTCAGGGCGAAGGAGTCGGCGAGCACCTGGGCGGAGACCGACTCGACCGGGTCGGCGCCGATGGCTCCGCCCGCGTTGGCGACGAGAGCGTGCAGGGGGCCGGCCGCGCGCACCCGTTCGGCCAGGG
This sequence comes from Yonghaparkia sp. Soil809, assembly GCF_001429705.1. Classification (NCBI taxonomy): domain Bacteria; kingdom Bacillati; phylum Actinomycetota; class Actinomycetes; order Micrococcales; family Microbacteriaceae; genus Microcella; species Yonghaparkia sp. Soil809. Next base: position 338,490 of record NZ_LMSV01000002.1, on the reverse strand, counting down.
CATCCGCATCGCTCGCGACGGTCAGATCGGCGACGACGACCGAGCACCCGGTCTCCTCGGCGAGCGCCGCGAGCCGGTCGGCCCGGCGAGCGACGGCGGTCACCTCCCAGCCGTGGGAGCGCAGGAGGCGGACGGTGGCGGCGCCGATGCCGGAGCTCGCCCCCGTGACGACGGCGCGCAGGGTCGGGGCGGTGGTGGAGTCGGTCATGGGGCAACGCTACCCCCGCGCTCGCGCCCCTGCCCTAGCCTGGGCGGATGAGCACCACGACGACGGCGATCGCGCCAGCCCGGGCCCGACCCCCGCGCGAGCGGGTCCCGTTCTGGGACAACGCGCGCTTCGTGTGCATCGCACTCGTCGTCGCCGGTCACGCCATCCAGCGGCTCACCTACGAGAGCGACAACGCGCTCGTCGTCTATCTCTTCATCTACGCCTTCCACATGCCGGCGTTCGCGATCATCAGCGGGTACTTCTCGAAGTCCGGGCCGCCGACCGCCCGCCAGATGCAGCGCGTGATCACCGACATCCTCCTGCCCTACGTGATCATGGAGACGATCTGGACACTGCTGCAGTTCGCGGCCTCCGGCACGCTCGCGCTCAACCCGACGACGCCGTCGTGGACCCTGTGGTTCCTCCTCGCGCTCGGCATCTTCCGGCTCGTGCTGCCCTACCTCGCGCTCGTCCGCTGGCCGCTGCTGTGGGCGATCGTCTTCTCGGTCGGCGTGGGGTACCTCACGAACGTCGACTCGACCTTCTCGCTCTCGCGCGCGATCGGGATCCTGCCGTTCTTCGTCCTGGGCTGGAAGCTCAAGGAGTGGGGCCTCGTCGACCGCTGGCGCCTCGTCGAGCGGCAGACGGTGCCCGCTCGCCTCATCGCCGCCGGTGTGCTCGTGGCGTGGGGCGCCGTGCTCGTGGCCTTCATCGACGTGTGGCGCGCGATGGACCTCCGCTTCTGGTTCTTCTACGACGACTCCTACGAGGGCCTCGGCGAGGACCAGTGGTGGGCCGGCGCGGTGCGGCTGCTGCTCATCGCGCTCGCGATGCTGCTGACCGCGGCCGTGTTCGTGCTCGTGCCGCGGCACGAGACGTGGATGACGGCGTTCGGCCAGTCGACGATGTACGTGTACCTGCTGCACTCGTTCGTCCTGTGGCCGATCCGGGAGTCGGGAGTGATCGGCGGCGAGAACTCGTCCCTCACGTGGCTGCTCGGGCTGCTGTTCGCGAGCGTCGCGATCACGGTGCTGCTCGCGAGCCCGTGGGTGCGGCGCGTCACCCGCCCGATCATCGAGCCGAAGCCGTCGTGGATCTTCCGCCCGGCGGAGGAGACCAGGACCGGCCCGCTGCGCATCGGCCCGTCGCGCACCGATCCGACGGGCGCGCGCCGGCGCTGACGGCGCGCGGGTCGAGCGCCCGGCCGAGCGCGTTACGGCGTGTGTCGGTGCCATTGACCGTCGGATGCCGGCCTCCGTAGCGTGGGCGTGCACCGGGCGCCGACCGTCCGGCCCGCGACCCCACGAGGAGCAACCCCGATGAGCGACTACCAGTTCGAGACGCTGCAGATCCACGCCGGCGCCCAGCCCGACCCGACCACGAAGGCGCGCGCGACGCCGATCTACCGCTCGACGGCCTACGTCTTCGACGACGCGCAGCACGCCAAGAACCTCTTCGCGCTCGCCGAGTTCGGCAACATCTACACGCGCATCCAGAACCCCACCCAGGACGTCGTCGAGCAGCGCGTCGCCGCGCTCGAGGGCGGAACCGCCGCCCTGCTGCTCGCCTCCGGCCAGGCCGCGACGACGTACGCGGTGCTCAACATCGCGCAGGCGGGCGACCACATCGTGTCGTCCTCGAGCATCTACGGCGGCACCTACAACCTCTTCAAGTACACGCTCGCGAAGCTCGGCATCGAGACGACGTTCGTCGAGGACCAGGACGACCCCGCGGCGTGGGCCGCCGCCGTGCGCCCGAACACGAAGCTGTTCTTCGGCGAGACGGTCGGCAACCCCAAGGTGAACATCCTCGACATCGAGAGCGTCGCGGCGGTCGCGCACGAGAACGGCCTCCCGCTCATCGTCGACAACACGATCGCCACCCCGTACCTGATCCGCCCCTTCGAGCACGGCGCCGACATCGTCGTCCACTCGGCGACGAAGTTCCTCGGCGGTCACGGCACCGTCCTCGGCGGCGTGATCGTCGACGGCGGGAAGTTCGCGTGGTCGCAGAACGCCGAGAAGTTCCCCGGCCTCACCGAGCCCGACCCCTCGTACCACGGAGCGAGCTACACGGGCGTGCTCGGCGACGGCATCGCGTACATCATCAAGGCGCGCGTGCAGCTGCTGCGCGACATCGGCGCGGCCGTCTCGCCCGACAACGCCTTCGCGCTCATCCAGGGCATCGAGACTCTGAGCCTGCGCATCGAGCGCCACGTCGAGAACGCGCTCGCGGTCGCCCGCTGGCTCGAGGCCCACCCCGATGTCGCGACGGTCGACTACTCGGGGCTCGACTCGAGCCCCTGGCACGCGGCCGCCCAGAAGTACGCCCCGCGCGGCGTCGGCGCGGTGCTGTCGTTCGAGCTCAAGGGCGGCGTCGACGCCGGCCGCACGCTCGTGGACTCGGTCGAGCTGTTCAGCCACGTCGCCAACATCGGCGACGTGCGCAGCCTCATCATCCACCCGGCGTCGACGACGCACTCGCAGCTCACCCCCGAGCAGCAGCTGACGGCGGGCGTCACGCCCGGGCTCGTGCGGCTCTCGGTCGGGCTCGAGCACATCGACGACATCATCGCCGACCTCGAGGCAGGGTTCGCGGCCGCGCGCGCCGTCGTCGCGGCCAACCGCGAGGACTGACACCGGGCATCCGCCCGCTCTCGCCGGGCCCCCGCCACCGAGTGGCGGGGGCCCGGCGTCGTCTGCGCCAGAATGAGAGTCGACATGGACTGGCAGACCTCCGAAGACACCGTGCCCTCGGCGTTCATCACCGAGGCGAACCGGCGCGCCCTCCGCGGGACACCGCCGGTCACGGGGGCGTGGCGCGAGGGCGACGACGCGGGCGATCGGCTGTTCGCGAACCTCGGGCCGCTCCCGCTGGAGTCGGGCGCGCGGCTGCCGCACGTGCGACTCGCCTACGAGACGTGGGGCGAGCTGGACGATGACGGCAGCAACGCCATCCTCGTCTGCCACGCGCTCACGGGCGACAGCCACCTGACCGGGCGACCCGGGCGCGGGCATCCGACCGCCGGATGGTGGAGCGGCATCGTCGGCCCCGGGCTCGCGATCGACACCGACCGCTACTTCGTCGTCGCCCCCAACATGCTCGGCGGCTGCCAGGGCTCCACGGGCCCCGCATCCTTCTCGCCCGACGGCGCCGAGTGGGGCTCGCGGTTCCCGTACGTCACGGTGCGGGACCAGGTCGCGGCGCAGCGCCTGCTCGTCGACCAGCTCGGCATCGACCGCTTCTTCGCCGTCATCGGCGGGTCGATGGGCGGGATGCACGCGCTCGAGTGGGCCGTCACCCACCCGGAGCGCGTCGCGCGCCTGGCCGTGCTGGCCGCGCCCGCGATCTCGAGCGCCGACCAGATCGCCCTCAACTCGGTGCAGCTCGAGGCGATCCGGATGGACCCGGCCTTCCGCGGCGGCGACTACTACGACGAGGCCGAGGGGCCGTACCGCGGTCTCGCGCTCGCCCGGCGAATGGCCCTGCTCAACTACCGCTCTCCCGACGAGCTCAACGAGCGCTTCGAGCGGTCGTGGCAGGGCGTGCTCGACCCGCTCGGCGGCGGAGGGCGGTTCGCCATCGAGAGCTACCTCGACTTCCACGGCAACAAGTTCACGCGCCGCTTCGACGCCAACAGCTACGTGCGCCTGGTGGAGGCGATGAACTCGCACGACATCACGCGCGGCCGCGGCTCGCTCGCGGAGGTGCTCGCGGGGGTCACAGCGCGCGCGCTCGTGCTCGGCATCGACACCGACCGCCTCTTCCCCGTGGAGCAGCAGCAGGCGATCGCCGCCGCGCTGCCCTCGACGATCCACGGCCGGGAGGCCGTCGTCATCTCCTCCCCCTTCGGCCACGACGCCTTCCTCATCGAGGACGACCTCGTCGGCCCCCGCCTGACCGCGCTGCTCGCGAGCTGACATGCGCGCGCGCCCGCCCCGTCCTGCCGCGCGCACGGCGGGACGGGTCGCGGTCGCGGCCCTCTCGGCGGCCCTCGCCGCCGCCGGCCTGACCGGATGCGCGGGTGCGACCGGCTCGGACTCCCCGCCCCGCCCGGCCCCGGTCGAGGCGCTCCCCGCCTCGACCGACGCGATCGCCGTCGAGGCGGAGGTCTACCGCACGCGCATCGACGCCGCGCGCGACGGCATCCAGCTCTCGGTGACCAATGAGGGGGATGCCGCGCTCGCCCTCGATGGAGCCCGACTCGAATCGCCCCTCCTGAGCGCCGCGCTCGAGCGGATCGACGACGCCGTCATCCCCGCCGGCGCCACCCGGGATCTTCCGATGACCCTCGTCGAGCCCCGGTGCCCCGCCTCGCCCGAGGGCCGCGCGCCCGACGCCCCCGAGGCGGTACTGCTCGTCCCGCTCGCCGACGGCTCGGTCACCGAGCTGCGCGTGCCGACGACCGACCGCATCGGTCAGTGGGCGGCCTGGGTCGAGAGCGCGTGCTTCGCGCAGGCCGTCGCCGAGCGGGTGGAGCTGAGCGTGCGGGCGGACGGCGGCGCGGGCGGGACGATCGGCGTCGAGCTCGTCGTGCGGCCCCGGGAGGGTCCGGTCGGCGACCGCGGCGGCGCGGAGGTCGTGCGCCTGATGAGCGTGAGCGGCACCGTGCTGCTGGGCGCGCTCGACGCCGCCGGTGAGCGCGCGGAGGGCATCCCCCTCGATGTCGTCGTGGACCCCGCGAGCCCGACCGTCGCGCCGATCGTCGTGCCGCTGCGCTTCTCTCCCAACCGGTGCGATGCCCACGCGATCGCCGACGACAAGCAGGGCACGCTGTTCCGCGTCGGGGTCGCGCTCGGGGAGCGGACGGGCACCGTCACGATCGTCTCGGACGACGCGACGAAGGAGGCGCTCTACGCGGCCCTCACCGCGTCGTGCGCCGCGAATGACTGACGCGCACCGCAGGTGACAGACTGTCACCGGAGCGACCCGACGCTCCTCGACGGAGAAGCATGGACCTGATCGCGAAGGAGCGCCGCACGCTCCTCCAGCGCGCCGCCCGGGCCTTCGGGCTCGCCGGCGTCGCCCTGACGGCGATCTGCGTCGCGCTGCCCGGGATCGTCGACCCCGACGTGCTGCCATCGGTGCTCATCGTGCTCGCGGGCCAGGCCGCCGCTCTGGTCATGGTGGGCCGCTCGGGGAACCTCGGCTGGGTGATCCTGTCGATCGTGCTCGGCTGCGGGGCGCTCGCGCTCGCTCAGCTCCCGTGGGGCGAGTCGGCGAACGTCGCCCTGCCCGTCTCGCTCGCGCCGCTCGGCGCCGCCGGCCTCGGCGCGGTCGGCATGGTGCTGAGCGAGCGCACCGGCCGCTGGATCCTCTGGGCGCTCGGCGCGCTCGGCTCGAGCGTCCTGGTCGCGACGGCCGGCCCCACGCGCGGGCTCGTCTCCGTTCCGGCGATCGCCACCCTCGCCGGCTGGGTCATCACGCTCATCATCGGCATCTGGGTCACCGCGGGCGTGCAGCGCGCGATGCGCCGCATCGAGCAGATCGGCCGCTCGCACCAGGCCGAGCGCCAGGCCAGCGAGCTCGAGGCGCAGCGCCGCCAGGGCGCTCGCCTCCTCCACGACACCGTGCTCGCGACGCTCACCCTGCTGGCGCACTCCGGCGTCGGCGTGAGCGAGGACGCCCTTCGGCAGCAGGCCGAGGAGGACGCGCGCCTGCTGCGCCAGCTGCGGCTCGGCTCGACGCCCATGCCGCGGTTCTCGGGCTCGTACAGCCTCGAGCCGGTCGGCGAGACGACGCTCGGCACGACTCTCGAGTCGGTCAAGCAGCGCTTCCTGCGCATGGGGCTGACGGTGCGCTGGCACGGCACCGGCCACGTGCTGCTGCCCAACGACGTGCTCGACGCCTTCCTCCTCGCCCTCGCCGAGTGCCTCGAGAACGTCCGCCGGCACGCGGGCGTCGAGGAGGCCGACGTGACGATCACCGAGAGCGACGACATCGTCCGCGCGGTCGTCACCGATGCCGGCGTCGGCTTCTCTCCCGAGTCGATCAGCCCCGACCGCCTCGGCTTCCGCGAGTCCGTCGTCGCGCGCCTCGGCAACGTCGGCGGCAGCGCCCGCGTCTTCTCCACTCCAGGAGCCGGCACGACCGTGATGCTGGAGGTGCCGCGGCGATGAGCTCCTCGCGCACGAACCCCCGCTACACGCTCCCGGAGGAGAGCACGCTCGGCGGCAGCATCCGCCGCGCCGGCGCCCGCTCGTCGGTGCGCCGCGGCTCGGCGGGCTCCACGCACGCCTCCGCCCTCGGGTCCGGGTTCCTGGGCATCGGGATGGCGATCATCGCGGCGCTGCAGTCGATCCTCGGCGTCGGCCTGTTCTTCCTGCGGGCCGAGGAGTACCCGAGCCTGCTGCCCGGCCTCGGGGCGTGGCTGCTGCTGCTCGTGACCTTCCTGGGGCTCATCGTCACCATCTCGGCCACGGGAGAGCGCCTGCCCGACTGGCTCTACGGCTTCTTCCTCGCCGCTCTCGCCGCCGTCGTGTGGCTCGACTTCATGACGATCGCGCCGCTCGGCGACATCGGCCGCTACGCCACGGCATCGGTGAGCGCGGGGTTCGTGCTGCTCATCGTGGTGACCCTGCGCGCGGGGTGGGAGGTGCTCGTCGCGACGGCCGCGCTCGGCGCGGCCTTCCTCGTCGCGATCATGCTCACCACGCCGCTCACGCCCGTCACCATCCCCCACCAGATCGTCACGGTCGCCCTCGCCGTCGCCCCGGGCATCACCGGCGTGCTGCTCGTCGCCGGATTCGAGCGGATGCTCAAGCGCGAGCTCGACCGCGTCCTCGTCCAGTCGACCGTCACCGCGCCCCGCCTCGCGGTGGGCATGCTCGCCTCGGAGGAGCTCGCGCGCCTCGACCTCGCCGCGGAGGAGCTGCTGGACGCCGTCGCCGTCGGCGGCACCCCGCTCCCGCTCCCGCCGGAGTACTCCTCGCGCGCGGCGACGCTCGCGACCGAGCTGCGCCTGCACCTGCTGGAGGGCCGCCGCGAGACCTGGCTCTTCCACGCCGTCGCGGAGTCGGAGCAGCTGGGCCGGCGCGTCACCATCAGCGACCCGGGAACCCTCGCGGGGCTCCTCGACGACGTCCAGCGAGACGCCCTCCTGGCGGCGCTGTGGATGCTCGGGGCCGACCCGCTCGGATCCACGCCCGCCGAGTCGGTCACCGTCGAGCTCGGCCCCATGACGAGCGGCCGTGTCGACGCCGAGGGCCGCTCGATCATCCCCATCCGGCTGGAGATCGCAGGCCTGCGCCGGAATCGTGTCGATCCGGGTGTGTGGGAGGCCCTGGACCGGGTCGGCCGGTACAGTGACAGCACGGCATCGAGCATCGTCCGCATCGAGATCGACTGCCCCGTCGAGAATCCTGTCGACGCGGGCCGCACGACCTGAGCGAGGGCGAGCAGCGCACCCGAAGCGCGCGAGCCCGCAGCAGAAGCACCGCAGCACCTGCTCACCGAGTCGGAGGACCCGAGTTATGGCATCTGGAAGCGACCCCATCCGTCTGGCGCTCGTCGACGACCACCGCATGCTCCTCGGCGCCCTGACCGAGTGGATCCGCCAGGCCGCCGACGACATCTCGATGGTCGCGGCCGTCGCCAGCTGGCCCGAGCTGCTCGCCCACCCCGAGTTCCCCGTCGAGGTCGTCCTGCTCGACCTGGACCTCAAGGACAACATCCCCGTCTCGCTGAAGATCCAGACCCTGCGCGCGACGGGCGTCTCGGTCGTGCTCATGAGCACCTACTCGGAGCCGAACGTGGTCCGCGAGGCACTCAACGCCGGCGCGCTCGGCTACCTCGTCAAGAGCGAGGACGCGGGCATGATCGTCGAGGCGATCCGCGCGGCGAAGGCCGGCGAATCGTTCATCTCGGCCGAGCTCGACCTCGCCCTCAACGCCGCCGACGTCGGCGGCTCGCCGCGCCTGAGCGCGCAGGAGCGCCGCGTCATGGCGCTGTACGGCGCGGGCGAGCCCGTGAAGGCCGTCGCCTACCAGCTCGGCATCTCGGAGGAGACCGCGAAGAGCTACCTCAAGCGCATCCGCGAGAAGTACCGCATCGCGGGCATCGACGTGGGCACGAAGGTCGGGCTGCGCAAGCAGGCGATCGCCGACGGCATCCTCGTCGACGCGCCCGGCACCTTCACCGCCTAGGAGTCCCCCGCCGGGGCGCGGCGCTCCATCGCGACGCTCACGACGGCGAGCACCGCGCCGCCGACCGCGAGAGCGAGCCCGACCCACGCCGGCGCGAGATAGCCCCAGCCCGCGGCCACGACCAGCCCGCCGAGGAACGCCCCGCTCGCGTTGCCGAGATTCAGGGCCGAGTGGTTGAGGGCCGCCGCGAGCGTCTGCGCCCGCCCCGCGACATCCATCAATCGGGTCTGGATGATCGGGCTCACGGTCGCCGCCGCGAAGCCGACGAGGAATGTCGCGACGAACAGCCCGACGACGGTGCCGCCGACGACGCCCAGCAGCAGGAGGGAGCCGATGAGCGCCGCGAAGCCCTGGAACATCGCGCGCACCGTGCCGCCGTCGGCCAGGCGCCCGCCGACGAGGTTGCCCATCGTCATCGCGATGCCGGTGGAGATGAGGATCACCGGTACCACCGCTGCCGGCAGGCCGGCGAGCTCGGTGATCATGGGGGCGATGTAGGTGTACATCGCGAAGAAGCCGCCGAAGCCGACCGCGCCGACGCCGAGGGAGATCCAGACCTGGGGCCGGGCGAAGGCGCTGAGCTCGGAGCGGACCGTCGACGTCGGGTCGCCCGGCTGCCGGGGCACGAGCGCGCGGATCGCCACGAAGGTCGCCGCGAACAGCGCGGCGACGAGCAGGTAGGCCGGTCGCCAGCCGGCGTGCTGGCCGACCCACGTGATGATCGGGACTCCGATGACGGTCGCGACCGTGAGACCCGAGAGCACGAGAGCGACGCCCTGCCCGCGCTTGCCCGGCCCCATGAGGTCGGCGGCGACGAGGGCCGCGACGCCGAAGTAGGCGCCATGCGGCAGCGCCGCGACGAAGCGCGCGGCGAGAACCGTCTCGAAGGTCGGGAGGGTCGCCGAGGCGATCGTGCCGAGCGTGAACGCCGCCGCGAGCCACAGCAGCAGGGTGCGCCGAGGCACGCGCGCCGCGAACGCCGCGATCGTCGGCGCGCCGACGACGACGCCGAGCGCGTAGGCGGTGATGAGAAGGCCGGCCTGCGCGATCGCGACATCGGGGTCCTGAGCATGGATGCCCGGCAGCAGGTCGATCGCGAGCTCGGGCAGCAGCCCCATCGCCACGAACTCGGTCGAGCCGATGCCGAACCCGCCGAGGCTCAGGGCCAGCAGCGCCGCGATGACGCGGCGACGGCTCAGCGGGCTGCCGTGCCGATCACGGGCGACGAAGGACTCGTCCTGGTCGACGACGGGCACAGGGGCGGTGGGGAAGCTCACGGGACCTCTTCGCGATCGGGGACCCGGACATCCTATCGAAACGATTCGATCGGCTGAGTCATTCCCGTCGCCGGCCTCTCCCCGGGGTATGCCGCCGCCGATCAGCCGCCGAAGCGGTACCAGTGGCGCACGTGGTCACGGTCGTGCCGCGCCTGCCAGAACTCGATCTCGGTCGGGCTCAGCGCCCACGCGGCCCAGTCGGGGTTGGCGTCGCCCGTGCTCGCGGGGCGGGCGCGCCAGTCGGCCGCGGCGACGTCGCTCGAGAGCTCCTCGACCTCGCCCGTGACGCGCACCTGGCGACCGCGGGCCGGCCAGTAGAAGGTCATGGAGGCGAACGGGTTCGCGGCGAGGTCGACCCCCTTGCGGGTCGAGCGAGCGCCCGCGAAGACCCACAGACCGTCGACGAGATCCTTGAGGATGAGCGTGCGCGCCGTCACATGGCCGGTGGGGCCCGCGGTCGAGAGCGTGAAGGCGTGCGGCTGGTGCACGCCGTGGGCGAGGGCGTCGTCGAGCCAGCCGACGAAGAGCTGCTGCGGGTCGGCGGGCGCGGAGTCCGGGTCGAAGCTCGGGAGCTCGGCGGGGAAGTCGGGCAGTGCTCGCAGGCGGTCGCGCTGGGACTCGATCATGGCGTCAGCGTAGACCGGGCATCCTGCGCACGGCGAGAGCGCGTGCGCGCGCCCAGTCGACGCGCGCGGCGCAGAGGTGCGGGCGGGCTAGGCGCTCTTCTCGCGGCGCACGGGGCGGCGCGGCACGATCGTCGGCGCGGCGTTCTCGAGCACGGCGGCCCGGGTGACGACGACGCGCGCGACCTGGTCGTTCGAGGGCACCTCGAACATGATCGGGCCGAGCACCTCCTCCAGGATCGCGCGCAGGCCGCGAGCGCCGGTCTGGCGCAGCACGGCGAGGTCGGCGATCGCGTCGAGGGCGTCCTGCTCGAACTCCAGCTCGACGCCGTCGATCTCGAACATGCGCTGGTACTGGCGCACGAGCGCGTTGCGCGGCGTCGTGAGGATGTCGATGAGGGCCGAGCGGTCGAGCGGCGAGACCGTCGTGACGACGGGGAGGCGGCCGATGAACTCGGGGATGAGGCCGAACTTGTGGAGGTCTTCGGGCAGGACCTCGCTGAAGATGTTCTTCTCCTGCGCCTTGTCGTGCAGCGGGGCACCGAAGCCGATGCCGCGCTTGCCCGCGCGCTGACTGATGATGTCCTCCAGGCCGGCGAAGGCGCCCGCGACGATGAACAGGACGTTCGTCGTGTCGATCTGGATGAACTCCTGGTGCGGGTGCTTGCGACCGCCCTGCGGCGGGACGCTCGCGACGGTGCCCTCGAGGATCTTCAGCAGCGCCTGCTGCACGCCCTCGCCCGAGACGTCGCGCGTGATCGACGGGTTCTCGGCCTTGCGGGCGATCTTGTCGACCTCGTCGATGTAGATGATGCCCGTCTCGGCGCGCTTGACGTCGTAGTCGGCGGCCTGGATGAGCTTCAGGAGGATGTTCTCCACGTCCTCCCCCACGTAGCCGGCCTCGGTCAGAGCGGTGGCGTCGGCGACGGCGAAGGGCACGTTGAGTCGCTTCGCGAGCGTCTGGGCGAGATAGGTCTTGCCGCAGCCGGTCGGGCCGATGAGCAGGATGTTGCTCTTGGCGATCTCGACGTCGTCGGCGAGCTGGTCGGCCGCGGTGAGGGTCTGGCGGGCGCGGATGCGCTTGTAGTGGTTGTAGACGGCGACCGAGAGCGACTTCTTCGCCGCGACCTGGCCGATCACGTACTCCTCGAGGAAGGCGTAGATCTCCTTCGGCTTCGGGAGCTCGAACTCGGCCGTGGCCTGCTCGTTCGACTCGGCGAGACGCTCCTCGATGATCTCGTTGCAGAGCTCGACGCACTCGTCGCAGATGTAGACGCCGGGGCCGGCGATGAGCTGCTGGACCTGCTTCTGGCTCTTGCCGCAGAACGAGCACTTGAGCAGGTCGGCGCTTTCTCCGATGCGGGCCATGGCGCCCTCCTCCCTGGTTGACCCCGAGCCTAGCCCGACGAGCCGACGTTCGTGACGCGCCGCGCTCCCCCGCGCGCCCGTCGCTCGCGGGCCCCGCTCCGAACACAGCTCGACCCGCCGCCGCGGGCGTACCCTGGAAGGGACATGAGGATGCACGCCGACCTGGCCGCCCGACGCTCGCGCGTCGCCGCGTCGTGGATCGTCGCCCTCGTCACCACGGTCGTCGCGGCCTCCGCCCACACCCTCGCGGGCGGCGCGGCACCGCACGCCCTCGCCCTTCTCGTGGGCGTCGGCGCCTCGGGCTTCCTCGGTATGACGGCGCTCTCGGCCCTCCGTGCCGGCCGCCTGTCGCGCCTCGGCCTCGCGGCCGTCGTCGCGCTCGACCAGACCGTCTTTCACCTCGTCTTCTCGCTGCTGGGCCCGGCGGGCGGGGCCGCCGTCGCCACGGGCGCGGATGCCCCGGCCGGCCACCCGGCGCACGGCGCGATCGAGGCGGCCGCCGTCGCGATCGCGCCCGCGGGCATCCCCGTCGAGGCGGCCGCGCCGCTCGCCGGCGCGACCGCGCTCATGGGGCTGCACCACGCCGTCGCCGCCCTGACCTCGTACGCGCTGCTGCGCCGAGGCTCGGAGGCCGTCGCCGCGGCCCTGCACGCGCTCGGGCTGGCGCTCGCGCGCCTGCTCGAGCCGGTCGTCGCGGCCGCGGCTCCCGTGGTCGGTCGCGCCCCGCTCGGCGGCGCCGGTCGGCGCCTCCTTCCGGCCGTCGTCGTGCTCGGCGGCTCGGGGCGGCGCGGGCCGCCCGCGGTCGCGCTCGCGCGCTAGTCGCGCCGGGCATCCCGCGACCCCACATTCATCGCGCCGTCGATCCGCCTCCGGGCGCCCGGCGCACCCGCACGGAAGAAGCACGACCATGACCGCACGAACCCTGTCCACCGCCCCCGCCCCCGCTGCCGCTCCGGCTGGCGCTCCGCGCGCCCGCCGCGCGGGCATCGCCGCCCTCGCGCTCGCGGCGGGCGCCGGCCTCGCGATCGCCGGCCCGACCGCCGCCTTCGCCCATGTGAGCGCCTCGAGCGACTCGACCGCCCCCGGCGGCCGCGCGCTCGTCACCTTCTCGATGTCGCACGGCTGCGAGGGGTCGTCGACGACCGTCGTGACGATCGACATCCCCGAGAGCATCCCGACGGTCGCGCCGACCGTCTACGCCGGCTGGAGCGTCGAGAAGGTCATGGTGCCGCTCGACGCGCCGATCGAGACCGAGTACGACACGCTCACCGAGCGCGTCGGGCAGATCGTCTACACGGCGACCGACGCGCCGCTCGCCGACGGCTACCGCGCCGCCTTCGACCTGCAGGTGACGCTGCCCGAGGGCGAGCCGGGCGAGCGCATCGAGTTCCCGACGACGCAGACGTGCGAGGTCGGCACGGCCGCCTGGACGGGCGAGGATGCGCCCGTCGTGACCCTCACCGACGGCGCGGCGGAGGACGACCACGACTCCGCCGACGCCGGTGGGCACAGCGAGGCCGACGACTCCGCGACTCTCACGAGCGCGACGCGCGAGGCGAGCGGTGGAGGCGATGACCTCATCGTGCGCATCCTCGGCGCCCTCGGCCTCGTCGCCGGGACGGCCGCCCTCACTCTCGCGCTCGTGCGTCGCCGCGGGGCCTCCTCGTGAGCCGCGCAATCGCGCGCGTCGCCCGCGCCGGCGTCGCGACCCTCGCGGCCTCCGCCGCGCTCGTCCTCGGGCTCGCGGCCCCGGCCGCCGCGCACGACTACGTCGTCGACTCCACGCCCTCCGACGGCGCGACGATCACCGCGCTGCCGGAGGCGTGGACGGTCACCGCGAACAACCCGCTCCTCACGCTCGAGGGCAACGACGGCGCCTTCGCGATCGTCGTCACCGACGCCGACGGGCTCTACTACGGCGACGGGTGCGTCGAGGTCACCGGCGCGACCATGGCCGCGCCCGCCGCGCTCGGCGAGCCGGGCGAGTACGCGATGACCTTCCAGTACGTCTCGAGCGACGGTCACACGCTGTCGGAGACGTACGCGTTCACCTACGCGCCCGAGGGCGACGAGCCCGTCACCGAGGGCTCGACCACGGCGCCCGAGTGCGGCGGCGAGCCTGCGGCCGGCGCGGGCGGGGACGACGACGCGCGCGGCGACGGTGCGGCCTCCGACGAGAGCGCGACCGTGCTCGCCGGCGTCGCCTGGATCGGCGGCGGGCTGCTCGCCGCGGCCGCCATCGCGACGATCATCGTGCTCGCGAACCGGCGCCGCCCCGCGGGCGACTGAACGCGCGAGAACGACGCGGGCCCCGCATCCTGAATCGGATGCGGGGCCCGCGGTCGTCCGCCTGTCGGCGCGGCCGGATGCTCAGCTCGCGGTGAGCGCCGGGAGCGTCTTGCGGCTCGTGAGGACCTGGTCGATGAGGCCGTACTCGAGCGCTTCCGAGGCGATGAGGATCTTGTCGCGATCGATGTCCTTGTTGACCTGCTCGACCGTGCGGTTCGAGTGCTTCGACAGCGTGTGCTCGAGCCACTCGCGGAGGCGCGCGATCTCCTTCGCCTGGATCTCGATGTCGGACGCCTGGCCGCGGCCCGCGTCACCCGTCGCCGGCTGGTGGATGAGCACGCGCGCGTTCGGCAGCGCGAGGCGCTTGCCGGGCGAGCCCGCCGCGAGCAGCACCGCGGCGGCCGAGGCCGCCTGGCCGAGCACGACCGTCTGGATCTGCGGGCGGATGTACTGCATCGTGTCGTAGATCGCCGTCATGGCCGTGAACGAGCCGCCGGGGCTGTTGATGTACATGACGATGTCGCGGTCCGGGTCCTGCGACTCGAGGACGAGCAGCTGGGCCATGACGTCGTCGGCCGACGCGTCGTCGACCTGCACACCGAGGAAGATGATGCGGTCCTCGAAGAGCTTCGCGTACGGGTCCTGGCGCTTGTAGCCGTAGGCCGTGCGCTCCTCGAAGCTGGGCAGGATGTAGCGGCTGCTCGGCATCGCGAGCGGGGTGCCGCCGAGGTTCGGGGTCTCCATGGGGGTCTCTCTCTCGTACTCGCGGATGCCTAGGCCTGGGTTCCGCCGCCGCCGACGATGTCGGTGGCCGAGGAGCGGATGTGGTCGACGAAGCCGTACGCGAGGGCCTCCTCGGCGTTGAACCAGCGGTCGCGGTCGCCGTCGGCGTTGACCTGCTCGACCGACTTGCCCGTCGCCTCGGCGGTGATCGCCGCGAGACGGTGCTTCATGTCGGAGATCAGCTGGGCCTGCGTCTGGATGTCGCTCGCTGTTCCGCCGAAGCCGCCGTGCGGCTGGTGCAGCAGCACGCGCGCGTTGGGCGTGATGTAGCGCTTGCCCTTCGTGCCGGCCGTCAGCAGCAGCTGGCCCATCGACGCCGCCATGCCGATGCCGACCGTTACGATGTCGTTCGGCACGAACTGCATGGTGTCGTAGATCGCCATGCCCGCCGTGATCGAGCCGCCGGGCGAGTTGATGTACAGGTAGATGTCCTTGTGCGGGTCCTCCGCAGCGAGGAGCAGCAGCTTCGCCGCGATCTCGTTGGCGTTGTCGTCGCGCACCTCGGAACCGAGCCAGATGATGCGGTCCTTGAGGAGTCGATCGAAAACGCTGTTGGGCATTGCCGGTTCGGCCATGGGGTTGAGCTCCTGTTCGTCTCGTGGTTCGAATCTACAGAAGCCAACCCGCGAGCCCGGCCGTGTTCGCCGTGGGCAGAGAACGCGTCGCGCGGGTCGCTACCGTGGCCCCGTGATGCGATTCCGGCCGCCCTCCCCCGCCGACCTCCCGGCCCTCTACCGCGTGTGCCTGCTGACCGGCGACGCGGGCTCGGATGCGTCGGCGCTGCACGACGACCCCGACCTGCTCGGACACCACTGGGCCGGGCCGCAGTCGGTGCACGACCCGGCCATGTGCGAGGTCGTCGAGGACGACGCGGGTCTCGCCGGGTACCTCGTGGGAGTCGCGTCGACCTCCGACTTCGAGGAGTGGTGCGGGCGCGAGTGGTGGCCCGCGCTGCGCGAGCGGTACCGGCTCGGCGTGGAGCGACGCCAGGCGGACGCGGAGCTCGTGCGGAGCATCCACCGCCCCGATCGCACGCCGCCGGCGATCACCGCGTTATTCCCCGCCCACTTCCACGTGAACCTCCTGCCACGCGCGCAGGGGCGGGGCATCGGGCGGATGCTCATCGCGCGGCTCATCGCCCGCCTCGAGCAGCGCGGCGCGAGCGGCGTGCACCTCGGGGTCGAGCCCGCGAACACCCGGGCGATCGGCTTCTACCGGCACCTCGGATTCACGGAGGTCGCCGTCGAGGACGACGGCGGGCTCATCCTCGGCCTGCGGCTCGGGTGAACGGCCTGACATGGCGCGACCTCGGTGGGTGAGCCACACGCGCCGCGGTATGTGAGGAAGACTACGGTCATGCGCCCTTCCCGCCGCCTGCAGTTCGTCGGAACGTCCGCCCTCTTCGCGGCTTTCATCTCCGGCGCCCTCGCGCTTTTCCTCGCGGCGATCGTCGCGGGCGCGATGCTGCGGTACTCGGACGCTGGCGCCGCGCAGGGCACGTGCCTCAGCGTCGGTGCGGGACCGGGCGTGATCGCGAGCGAGGCGGCGGTGCCGATCGGCGAGCCGAGCGCGTGGCCGCTCGGGCTGCGATGCATCTTCCCCGCCGCCGACGGCGGCACGATCGTGGTGGAGCCGGA
The DNA here is from genome assembly GCF_001429705.1 of Yonghaparkia sp. Soil809. Lineage (NCBI taxonomy): Bacteria > Bacillati > Actinomycetota > Actinomycetes > Micrococcales > Microbacteriaceae > Microcella > Yonghaparkia sp. Soil809. Next base: position 322,161 of record NZ_LMSV01000002.1, on the reverse strand, counting down.
CCTGACGCTCTCGATGCTCGCGGTCGCGAGCGTGGGTCTCGCAGCGGCCGGGGCGGCGGCGTGGACTTTCGGCTGCGAGCGCCGACGACTCGCCCGCCACGAGCGCGTTCTGGAGCTGCGGCTCGGGTGAGACGCACGACGGGCCCGGAGCGAGATGCTCCGGGCCCGTCGGCGTGACTGCGGGGTCGACTAGTGGTCGTGGCCCTCGTGGTCGTGACCGTCGTGGTCGCCCTCGTCATCGGTGACGACCGAGTCGGCGACGGGAGCCGTCGCGGCGGCCGTGAAGGCCGACAGGTCGACGGCCTCGCCGTTGCCGTCGACGACCTTCGCCTTGCTGAGGGCGATCGAGAGCGCCTTCGAGCGGGCGACCTCGCCGACCATCTGCGGGATCTGGCCGTTCTGGTCGAGGACCTTGATGAACTCGCCCGGCTCCATGTTGTACTGCGCCGCGCCCTGGATGAGGTACTGGGTGAGCTCCTGCTGGCTGACCTTGACCTCCTCCTTCTCGGCGAGAGCGTCGAGGAAGATCTGGCTCGTGAACGTCTTCTGCGTCGACTCAGTGACCTCGGCGCGGTGCACGTCATCCTCGAGGCGGTTCTCGTTCTCGAGGTGGCGGTGCACCTCGGTCTCGACGAGCGCCTCGGGCACGGGGATCTCGACCTGCGAGAGCAGCTTCTCGAGGAGGAGGTCGCGCGCCTGAGCGCCCTGGCCGAAGGCCTTCTGGCGCTTGACCTGCTCGCGGATGTCGTCGGTCAGCTCGCCGATCGTGTCGAACTGGCTCGCGATCTGCGCGAAGTCGTCGTCGGCCTCGGGGAGCTCGCGCTCCTTGACCGACTGGAGGGTGACCTCGATCTGGGCGGTCTCGCCCTCGTGGTCGCCGCCGAGCAGGACCGACTCGAAGGTCGTGGTCTCGCCCGCGCTGAGCGAGTCGAGCGCCTCGTCGATGCCCTCGATGAGCTCGCCCGAGCCGACCTCGTACGAGATCGAGCTCGCGGAGTCGACGGTCGAGCCGCCGACGGTGGCGACGAGGTCGATCTGGACGAAGTCGCCCGTCTTGGCGGGGCGGTCGACGGTGATGAGCGTTCCGAAGCGGCCGCGCAGGTTCTCGAGCTCCGACTGGACCTCCTCGTCGGAGACCTCGGCCGCGTCGACCGTGATCTCGACGCCCTCGTAGGCCGGGATCTCGAACTCGGGGCGGACATCCACCTCGATCTCGACCTTGAGGTCGCCGGAGAAGTCCTTCTCGCTCGGCCACTCCGTGACGTCGGCCGACGGGCGGCCGAGCGTGCGGAGCTTCTGCTCCTGCACGGCGTCGCGGAAGAACTTGTCGAGCCCCTCGCTCACGGCGTGGTTGATGACCTCGCCGCGGCCGACGCGCTGGTCGATGATGGGCGGCGGCACCTTGCCCTTGCGGAAGCCCGGAATGTTCACCGACTCGGCGATGTGCTTGTACGCGTGATCGATGCTGGGCTTGAGCTCGTCGGGCGTCACCGTGATGGCGATCTTGACGCGAGTGGCGCTGAGCTTCTCAACCGTGGACTGGACCAATTGGGGATTCTCCTGAGGTTTCGGGGCTGATGGGTCTGGTCGGGGCGACAGGATTTGAACCTGCGGCCTCCCGCTCCCAAAGCGGGCGCTCTAGCCAAGCTGAGCTACGCCCCGATGACTGGCGACCATCGACCAGTTGGGCGGAAGACACGAGGTCTCTGCAAAACGGCCTCGGCAAGTCTAGCCGAGCCGCGCGGCACCGCCGCCGAGAGCAGAACGGGATGCGATACGCTGACTCCCGCACGCGGCCGGTTCGGCCTCGTGGGGATGTAGCTCAATGGTAGAGCCTCAGTCTTCCAAACTGATGGTGCGGGTTCGATTCCCGTCATCCCCTCTGTATTGGTCTCTGGCTGCGCCGCCGCTCCTGCGGCGCAGCGCGCTCCGCGCCTCGAGCGTGGTCGAGACGCTTCGCGCCGTCCGCTCTGGACGAGGAGAATCGCGCCTGCTACTACTCCGCGGGCAGCGGCATCGGCATCGGCTCGATGCGGTACTCGATCGGCTCGGGCAGTTCGATGACGCCCTCGACGAGCGAGACCACCGAGTTCCACCAGCCCTCGGCCTGCTGGAAGGCGTAGCCGGGCACGAGCCAGGCATCGCCCTCCGAGTCCCACATGAGCAGGAGCGTCGCCTCGGCCTCGTTCACCGTGACGATCTCGACCTCGGGGGTCGGCTCGGGCAGAGGCTCGGGCTCGACGACGGGCGGCTCGCTCGGGTCGATCGGGGTCGGCGCGACGGGCTCCGGCTCGGTCGGCGCGGGCTCGACCGGGTCGACCGGTGCAGGCTCGGGCGCGGGCTCGCTCGGGACGGGCTCCGCGGGCGGGGCCGAGTCGGTCGGCGCCGGAGCGGGCGCGGTGCCGGGGTCGACGGCCGCGCCGCTCGATCCGGTGGCTCCGTCGCCGTCGGTGCCGGGCATCCGCTGCTCGATGGCGGCATCGCCGGCCATCTCGGCGATGCCGACGCCTCCGCCCTGGAACTCGGGGCCGGCCGCGCCGAACCAGCGGCCGTCGGCGAGCCGGGAGACGGCGTCGCGCTCCGAGACGGTGCCGAACGAACCCTTGCTCACGACGTCGACCGCGTGGCCGTAGGCCCACGCGATCTCGCCGCCGGGGCCCCACGCGACGGCCCAGTCGAGCGCGGTCGCGACGCCGTCGACGACGAGGTTCGCGCTCGCGACGGTCTGCCAGTCGTCGGCGGTGACGCGGATGTCCTCCGCATCGACATCGAGACCGGTCGCGGCCAGGATCGCGGCGGCCTCGCCGCGCGCCTCTTCCTCGCTCGGCATCGCGCCGCCGGTGGGCGGCACGGGCTCGCAGATCTCGGGCGCGATCTCGGGCAGCGGCTCGTCAGCCGGAGCCTCTCCGGCGGTCCCGTCCGCCCCGACGTCGCCCGGGACCGCGCAGCTCGTCCACCCGCTCGCGGCGGGGTCGCTGTACCACCAGCTGGCGGTGCCGGCCCAGGTGATCGTGAGCGCGGGCGCCGAGCCGTCCTCCGGGCCGACGATGTACGAGGGGTAGCTCTCGTCGAAGTAGCTCGCACGCACCGCCTCGCCCACGAGGTCGAAGACCTCGGCGAGCCCGTCGAGGGTCGCCTCGGGGGCTCCGGTGCGCTCGAGCGCGAAGACGGCGCCCGAGCCGCCGGAGGTCGCGAGGCCGTCGCCGGCGACGTACTCGTACTGCTTCCAGACGCCGATGCGCAGGTCGCTCGACTCGGCGGCGGCGCCGAACGCCGACTGATCGGCTGCGCCATCGGCCGCGGTGAAGAGCGGCGCGCGCGGGGCGAACGGCTGGGTGATGACGAGGGACGCCGCGGTGACGGCGGCGATGGCGAGCACGGAGCCACCGGCCGTGCGCGCGACGCGGCCGTGGTTGACGAGGCGCGGGGCGCGACGGCCCGGGGCTTGCGTGACGATGTCGGAGGACAGGACCGGGGCGGCGCCCTGGTCGATCGCCCGGCGGAGGCGGGCTGCTGCATCGTCGTGCTGTTCGCTGCTCATACCCGGTATATGTCGAAGAGCGGTCGGATCTTTCGCGGGCGTCGCGGATGGGGCCGCGCGATCGGGGGGTCAGTCTCGGGGCGCGGCGGGGGCATCCCCCGCATCGCGCGCCTGGGCGCGCTCGAGCGCCTCGGCGAGGGCCTTCTTCGCGCGGTGCAGCCGGACGCTCACGGCGTTGGGGGTGATCGCGAGCGCGACGGCGATGGCGCTCACCGGGATGTCCTCGAGCACGGCGAGGGCGAGCACTTCGCGGTCGCGGGGGCGCAGCTCCTCCCAGGCGCGGGCGAGAGCCAGGTCGCCGAGCACGATGTCCTCCGTGCTGGGCGCGGAGTCGGGGGCGGCGAGGATCGCGAGGGCGCTCGTGCGGGCGGCGTGACGGCGCCGGTGATTGGCGACGAGGTAGGACGCGATGCGGTAGAGCCACGGGAGCTCCTCGCCCTCCGTGACCGACTCGCGTTTGCGCCAGGCGACCGCGAACACGTCGGCCGCGAGGTCGTCGACGGCGTCGCGCTCGACGCGGCGGGCGAGGTACGCGCTCACGGCGGGGAGGTGCCGGGCGTAGACGGCCGCGAACTCGTCGGGCGTCACGGGCGGCATGGCGACAGTTTGCCCTCGTCGCGGCTCGTCCCTAGCGCACCGGGCGGCGCGTGTTCGCACATCCCGTTCGAGGGTCCCCCCTCGTCGCGCCCCGGCCGATAGGTTGTGCCGCATGAGCGTCGTGCCGCCCCTCAGTCCGCCCGCCGACCCCGCGAGCCCGGGTCGCTCGACCGCCGCCGACGTGGCCCTCGCCGGCCCCGTGACCTTCCCGCGCTCACCGGTCGAGCTGCGGTCGACGACGACGTGCCCGGCGTGCCTCGCTCCCCTGCGTGACGCGCGCTGCGCCCGCTGCGGCCTCGACCTCACGCAGCCCTCCGCGATCGAGCTCGCGCGCGTCTCGCAGCAGGCCGCCGACCTCCTGGATGCCCGGGTCGCCCTCATCGGCCGCATCCGTCGCGAGGGCGCCGCCGCGGTCGCCGTGCCTGGCGCGTCGGCGAGCGCCGCACCCGCCTCGCCCGCTCCCGCGGAGTCCGCCGTCGCGCCGCCCCCCTCACTCGCGCTTCCGGGGATGCCGGCGCCGACCTCTCCGCGATCGGGGAGATCGAGCATTCAGATCGCGCTCATCATCATCGGCATCAGCCTGCTGTCGGTCTTCGCGATCTTCGGGCTCGTCTACGCCTTCCTCACCTACGGCCAGACGGTGCGGATGCTCATCGTCGCGGCCGGGACCCTCGCGACCCTCGCGGCCGCGGCCGCCCTCTCGCGGCGGGGGCTGAGCGCGACGGCCGAGGGCATCGCCGCCCTCGGCACCATCGTGCTCGTGCTCGACGCGTGGGCCCTGCGAGAGAACGACCCGCGCGGTCTCGGCACGCAGCCCGAGCTCGCCTACTGGGGCGCCGCCCTCATCGTCGTCGGCCTCATCTGCGTCCTGTGGTCGCGGCTCGGGCGGCTGCACGCTCCCGCACTCGGTGCCGCACTGCTCGTGCCGCTCGGCGCGGCCATGCTCGCGACCCACCTCGCCGAGCTCCTCGACGCGCAGTGGGGGTCGACGATCCTCGCCGGGGCGAGCACCGCGGTCGGCGGCATCGTCGGAGCGGCGGCCGCGCTCGCCCACCCGGTGCTGACGAGCCGCGAGACGCCCGGCATCGCCCGCGGCGCGCGGCTCATCGCCGTGCTGACGGCGATCGGCCTCGGCACGGTCGCGGCGAGCGCGATCACTCTCGGGCTCGACGATGCGACCGCGACGCTCGTGCTGAGCATCGCACTCGCCCTGGTCGCCCTGGCCCACGCGGCACTGGTCGCCCGGGTCGCCGACGCCGGGCACTCGATCGAGCGGTGGCTCGCCGCCGCCACGGGCGCGCTCGCGGTCCTCGCCGCGGTTGCGGGGTCGGCGATCGGCGCCGCCCGACTGCCGGCGGGTGATACGGCCGTGTGGCTTCCGCTCCTGGTCGCGACCGGCATCGCCGTCGTCCTCGAGCTCGGTGTCGCGCGACGAGAGCCCTCCCCGAGAGCCGTCGCGCTGCGCACCGCTCTGATCACGGCCGCCGCGCTCGCCGCGGCGGCCGCGGGAATCGCGGCGATCGTCGGTCTCGGCGCCGCGGCGGAGGCGGCGCTCGCCGCGACGTCGCCGCTCGGCACGCTGACCACGAGCACGATCGTCGACCCCGAGCCGGTCATTCCGGCCGCGCTCGCGGGCCTGCTCCTGGCGCTCGGCTTCGTCGCGGCGGGCTGGGCGGCGCTCGGTGTCCTCCGCGCGCGGGCACGCGCGCTGACGGCCGTCGGCGGCGTCCTTGCCGTCGCCGCCGTGCCGCTGCTGGGGACGTGGATCGCGATCATCGTCGTGCTCTCCGTTCTCGCGATCGGCGCGAGCCTGCTCCTCCACGCCTCGGGACGCTTCGACTCTCACGACGATCGCCGCGCTGTGCAGGCCCTCCTGGCACCGCTCGCCGTGGGCTCCGCCGTTCTCGTGCTGCTGATCGCGCCCGCCGTGACCGGCGGATGGATCATCGGCACGGCGGTCGCGGTCACCGCCGTCGCCATCTGCCGGTCGCTCCCGGCTCATCCGATCGTCACCGCGATCGCCGTCGCGACCGCCTCGGCGATCGTCATCCTCGCGAGCATCCCCCTCGCCGACGACGTCGCACGAGCGGGGCTCCTCGACGGCACGATCGGCGGCGATGGTTCGTCGCCGACGATCGCGCCCTCCACCCTCGCTCTCGCCCTGTCGGGCGTCGTCCTCCTGGCCGCCCAGCTCGGTCGGGTGCAGCGGACTGAGCGTCGGGCGGCCTCCGCGGTCGCCGTGCTGCTGGGCGCGCTCGCCGCGCTCGACCTGCGCGCCCCTGCCCTCGGTGCGGCGCTCGCGGCCGCCATCGGCCTGGGTGCTCTCGTGATCGTCCTCATCCGATCGCGGCGCGGCGCGCATCACTCGGCGGTCTCTCCTGACGAGCGGCGCCTGGACGGGCTCATCGCCGCGGGGCTGCTCCCCGGCCTCGCGGTCGTCCTCGCCGGCGCGACGCTGCTCGACGCGACCCCGGGCTCGGTGCCGTCCGACGTGAGCGGAGCTGTGGCGCTGCTCGCGCTCATCGTCGTCGCGACGACGAGCCTCGCCGCGCACGCGCTCCGGGCGCCCGACTCCCGGCGTCGAGCAGTGACGGACTCCGTCACCGCGGCTCTCGGGGCGCTCGTCGTGCTCGGCTCGGCCACGAGCGGGTCGACGGCAGCGCTCGACGGTGGCGACGGGGCGCTCCTGCTGCTGGCGGGCGCGATACTCCTCCTGCTGCTGGCGATCGACCGGGATGGGCTCGTCGGGTCGCACTCGCGCCGCCGCCACCTGGGCTGGGGCGCCCTGGCGCTCGGCTCGCTCGCGCTCTGGACCCAGCTGACGACCACTGGGGAGAACGCACCGGAGCCGTTCGTCCTCCCCGTCGCCGGCATCGTGCTCCTGGTCGCGGCGCGCCTCGCCGTCGTCCGACGCGACGACGAGGGGGCGCCGAGCCATGCGGTCGCGCCGCTCATCGCCCTCGCCGCGCTGCTCGCCGGCGCTCCCCTCGCGCTGGCGAGCGCGGAGGGCCCGCTCCTTCGAGCCCTCGCGGTCGGCGTGATCGCGAGCGTCGTCGCCCTCGCCGTCGCGTGGCGCGCCCGTGAGCTCGACGCGCGCATCCCCGGGCTGGCCTCGACCCTCGCGGCGGCCACGCTCGTCGTGCTGGGGGTGCTCACCGTGGTCCAGTCCGTCGACCCGGCCGCTTCGGCCGGCGCCGGCGGCCTTCCGATCGCGGAGCAGATGCGCGGGATCCTCCTCGTGATCGTGCTCGCGGCCGTCGCCGTCGGAGCCTGGCTCGCGCCGGAGGGACGTGAGCGCGACATGGTGTCGGCGGGGTCGGCGGGTCTCGGAGCGCTCGCGGCGGGCATCCTCGGTGCGGGCGGCGCGGCCGACCCCGTGGAGCTCGTGAGCCTCCCGATCGCGCTCGCGCTCCTCGCGATCGGCACGCTTCGCCTCGAGCGGGACGAGCGCGCCCGCAGCGCCGTGTGGCTCACCCCCGGTCTCATCCTCCTCCTCGTGCCGTCGCTCGTCGCCGTCGATCAGGACCCCGCTCTCTGGCGCGTCGTCGCCCTGGGCGTCGTCGCCACCGCCGTCGCCGTCGGGGGCGCGATCCGCCGCCTGCAGGCGCCCCTGCTCATCGGCGCGATCGTCCTGCTCGTCCACCTGCTCGTGCAGAGCTGGCCGCTGCTGGAGGACATCGGGCGCGCCGTCGAGTGGTGGCTGTGGCTCGGTCTCGCCGGCGTGGTCGTGGTCGCGATCGCCGCTCGCTACGAACGACGTCTTCAGAATGCGCGCGACCTCGTCCGCCGGATCCGCGACCTGCGCTGAGCGCAGCCGAGCATCGGGTCCGCCCTGGGAGCGCGGTGGGAGTCGCCTCCACGCGGCTCGCGATCGGCCTACCGTGGATCACGAGCGCGCGCCACGAGCGCGACTCATCCACGATCGACGACACGAAAGGACCACGCCATGACGGACGTGACCTCCGCCCCCGAAGCGACGACGGACGCCGAGATGGTCTCGGGCGTCGCCCAGTACCTCGAGCCCGTCGTCATCGACCTCAACGCCCTCGCCCTCGAGGGCAAGCAGGCGCACTGGCACGTGCGGGGCCGCAACTTCATCGGCGTCCACGAGCTCCTCGACACGCTCGTCGAGCACGCCCGCGACTACGGCGACACCGCCGCCGAGCGGATCGTCGCCCTCGGCCTCCCGCTCGACGCGCGCACCAAGTCGATCGCCAAGAAGACGACCGTGCCGCCCGTCCGCGCCGGCTTCGCGCAGACCGACGACTTCATCGCCGACGTCATCGCGGGCATCGACGCCGCTCTCGTGAGCCTTCGCGCGGCGATCGAAGGACTCGAGGAGATCGACCCCGTGAGCCAGGACCTCGCGATCGCGATCACCGCCGACCTCGAGAAGGACCGCTGGTTCCTGTTCTCGCACATCGCGGAGGCCTGAGACCGGGCACCTCACCGACCTGCGCGCGCGACGGCCGCGGCCCCCACGGGGTCGCGGCCGTCGTGCGTCTAGGAGCGCGCGAGCTGCGGCAGCGCGGCGTGGGTCACGCGGCCGCCGAGGAGCGTGAGGGCGACGGGCATCGTGCGCAGGGCATCCCCCGATGCCGACAGCGGATCGGTGTCGACGGCGATCAGATCCGCGCGCGCGCCCACCGCGACGAGCGAGCGGGTCGACGCCGCGAGCGCCTCCGCAGGCGTGATCGCCTGCTCGCCGTGGAACGGCTCGCGGCCGTCGCGCGACCGCGTCGTCGCCGCGGCGATCGCGATCCACGGGTCGAGCGGCGCGACGGGGGCGTCGGAGCCCAGCACGATCGTCGCGCCCGCGTCGAGCAGCGACCGCAAGGCGAACGAGCGGCGCGTTCGGCCGGGCCAGAAGCGCTCGGCGACGTCGCGGTCGTCCATCGCGTGCTCGGGCTGGACGCTCGCGATCACGCCGAGGGCGGCGAAGCGAGCGAGGTCCGAGTCGTGCAGCAGCTGGGCGTGCTCGATCCGGCCGCCGCGCCCGAGCTTCTGGAAGACATCGAGAGCGACCTTGTTGGCGCCGTCGCCGATCGCGTGGACGGCGAGCTCGAACCCCGCCTCCGAGGCGCGGGCGAGCAGGGGGTGCAGGTCGCACGGCGGGACGGTGAGGAGCCCGTAGGGGTGCTCGGCCTCCTCCGGGTAGGGGTCGCAGCAGTAGGCGGTGCGCGTGTTGAGCGAGCCGTCGGTGATGACCTTGAGCGGGCCGACCGACACCGTCTCGCTCACGACCGCGCCGGAGCGCAGACCTGCCTCGATCGCGCGGTCGAGGTGCTGGGGGTAGACGCCGAACTCGACGCGCAGGCCGTCGAAGCCCGCGGCGGTGCGACGGCGCCAGTCGTCGACGCTCCAGCGCATCTCGAGATCCACGACGCCGACGACGCCGCGCGCCGCGGCCTCGCGCGCCGCCGCGGCGACCCACTCGTCGAGCACGTCGTCGGGCGCCGCGTCGAGCTGGCGGGTCACGGCGAACGCCGCCTCCTCGCGGAGCAGCCCCGAGGTGCGCGCGCCCTCGAGCTCGGCGGCCGGCAGCCCGGCGCCGAAGCGGTCGAGGGCGGCCGAGTTCAGCCAGGCGCAGTGCACGTCGGCGCTCACGAGGACGACAGGATGATCCGGAGCCGCGGTGTCGAGCAGTGCGGCGCTGGGGGCGTCGGGCCACAGGCCGTCGCGGAAGCCTCCGCCGACGATCGTGTCGCCGGGCGCGGCGTGGGAACGGGCATCCGCCACCCGATCGGCGACCTCGCGCGCGCTCGACGCGCCGGACAGATCGAGCCGGCGGCGGTGCTGCGCCCACTGGGTGAGGTGCACGTGCTCGTCCCACAGGCCCGGCAGCAGGAAGCGGCCCTCGAGGTCGATGACGCCCTCGCCCGCCGCGATCGTGCCGGCGGGGTGGATGCCCGTGATGACGCCGTCGCTGATCGTCACGTCGATCGGCGCGTGGCCTCCGAGCGGGCGAGCGTCACGGATGGCGCGGATCATGGAGTCTCCTCATCTCTCGGGCGAGGCCCGTGCTGGCGTACGGGCCGTCGCCCTCGAGCTCGCCGACGATGCGGTCGACGACCTCGGGGGTCTTGTTCTGGCTGAGCTTCGCGCGCGCGTCGAAGCGGGTCACGCGCAGGCGGATGCCCACCGTGCCCTTCGCGATGCGCGCGCTCTTCTCGAGGTCGAGGTGCAGGCCGCGCGGGGCGTCGACGTGCTGCTCGAAGTGGTCGGTCAGGTGCGTGAGCACGCGCAGGTTCTCGTCGTCGCTCAGGATCTCCGGCGTGCCGTAGAGGTGGGCGGTGACGTGGTTCCAGGTCGGCACGAAGTCGCCCTCGGCGTACCAGGACGACGAGATGTAGCCGTGCGGGCCCTGCACGATGACGAGCACCTCGCGGGTGCCGAGCTCGTGCAACTGCTCGTCGGGCCGGCCGACGTGGCTGACGAGCACGATGTCGTCACCGGTCGAGGCCTCCTCGTCGAGGAGGAACGGGTAGTGCGAGGCGACGAGACCGCGGTCGGGAACGTGCGACACGATCGTCGCCCACGGATTCTCGCGCACGAGTCGACGGACCTCGTCGGGGTCGGTCATGAGGAAGTTCGGGCTGTGGCGCATGACGACCTCAGACCTGGCAGCTCGGGCAGTAGTAGAGCTTCCGGCCGGCGGCGATCTCCATGACGATGTGCGTGCCGCACACGCGGCACGGCAGGCCCTCGCGCTTGTAGACCCAGTGCCGGTCGGCGCGGTTGCGCAGGGCGAGGCGACGGGCCTCCTCATCGAGGCCGTCCATCGTGAGCATCTGGCCGGTGTCGACGCCGACGCCGAGCAGGTAGCGCCAGTCGCGCCAGAGCCCCCGGATGACGTCCTCCGGCAGGTTCGCGCCGAGCGCGTGCGGGTCGAGGCGCGCGCGGAACAGGATCTCGGCGCGGTAGACGTTGCCGATGCCGCTCACGACCGACTGGTCCATGAGCAGCAGCCCGATCGGCACGCGCCGGCGGCGGATGCGCGCGAGCATGCGCTCCTCCCCCGCGTCGGCGTCGTCGATGAGCGGGTCGGGGCCGAGCTTGTCGATGACCTGCTGCACGCCCGCGGCGTCGAGAACCTCGCACGCCGTCGGCCCGCGCAGGTCGGCGACGGCGCGCTCGGTGAGCAGACGCACGCGCACGGCGCCGATGGGCTCAGGCGGGAACCCCTCGAGCGCCGCGTCGTCGAGCGCGCTCTCGCTCTCCTGCTCGGCCATGCGCAGCCGGGTGCGGCGGGGGGCGCCGATCGAGGCGAGCGACTCCTCGTGGGCGCCGACGACGGTGGTCGGGGCGGCTGCGACATCGTCATCGGATGCTCCGCGCATCCCTGTCTGCCCCATGCGGCCGGCGGCCGACGCGACCGCGCCGCTGAAGTCCCACGCGCCGTAGATGCCGAGGTGGACGCGCAGCCACACGGCGTCGTCGAACTCGAGGAACATCTGCTTGCCCACGGCCTTCGCGTCGGTCATCACTCGTCCGTCGATGAGGGAGGCGCCCTCAGCGAAGCGCCCCTGGGGCGACGAGGCGCTGATGCGCTCGCCGACGAAGTGGCGCCCGAACTGGCGGGCGATGCGATGGACGGAGTGACCCTCGGGCACGGTCAGAGAATGCCGTGGCCGGCGATGGCGCCCGTCGACTCGTACTCGGCGAGCTGGGCGATGCGGCGCGCGTGGCGCTCCTCGCCGGGGAACGGGGTGGCGATGAAGACCTCGATGAAGCGCAGGACATCCTCGACCGAGTGCTGGCGGGCGCCGATCGCGATGACGTTCGCGTCGTTGTGCTCGCGAGCGAGCGTCGCGGTCGCCTCGCTCCAGACGAGAGCGGCGCGGACGCCGCGGACCTTGTTCGCCGCGATCTGCTCGCCGTTGCCGGAGCCGCCGAAGACGATGCCGCGCGCCTCGACCCCCTGCTCGAGGTCGCGGGCGACGGCGCGCGCGGCGTTGATGCAGAAGGCCGGGTAGTCGTCGAGCGGGTCGTACTCGACGGGGCCGTGATCGTGGACTTCGTGGCCGAGGCCGGCGACGTGCTCGCGCACCGTGCGGCTGAAGTCGAGACCGGCGTGATCGGTGGCCACGTGGATGCGCATGACCACGATTCTAGGGCCGTGGGAAGCGGGCCGAAGGACCCTGGACGCGCCGCAGGGGCGGTGGGATGCTGAGCCCGAATCCGATCCGGAAGGAGTCATTCCCATGACCCGCACCTACCTCATCACGGGCTCGGCGAGCGGCATCGGCGCCGCGACCGCCGACCTGCTCGCCGCCCAGGGCCACCGCGTCATCGGGGTCGACGTGCACGACGCCGACATCGTCGCCGACCTCACGACGCACGAGGGGCGCGCCGCCCTCGTCGAGCACGCCCGCGACCTCAGCGGGGGCACGATCGACGTCCTGATCGCCAACGCGGGCCTCGCGACCGAGTCGACGGCGACGGTCGCGGTCAACTACTTCGGCGCGCTCGCGACCCTCGACGGGCTGCGTCCGCTGCTCGCCGGCTCCTCCGCCCCGCGCGCCGTCGCGACCGCGTCGATGGCCTCTCTCTTCCCCGTGGACGACGAGCTCGTCGACGCGTGCCTCGCGCACGACGAGCCGGCGGCGCTGCACCGCGCCCAGGAGCTCCTCGACTCGGGCGCCGGCGGCCTCATCTACAGTTCGACCAAGCGCGCGCTCGTGCGCTGGATCCGCCGCAACGCGGCGACGCCCGAGTGGGCCGGGGCGGGCATCCCGCTCAACGCCGTCGCCCCCGGGATCATCCGCACGCCCATGACGGCCGACTACACGGCGACGGAGGAGGCGACGAAGGCCATCCTCGACATGGTGCCCATGCCGCTCAACGGCATCGCCGAGGCGGAGACGGTCGCGCACCTGCTGGCGTACCTGACGAGCGTGGAGAACACCCACCTGTGCGGCCAGGTCGTCTTCGTCGACGGCGGCAGCGACGTCGTCATCCGCGGCGAGTCCACCTGGTAGCGGCTCGCGCATCCGTGACAGCGGGGCCTGGATGCCCGGCGCGGGCCCGGCTCAGGCGATGTAGATCTTCCGCAGGGTCTCGAGCACTTCCCACTCGGTCTCCTCGCCGTCCTCGAGCCGGCCGACCGAGCCGGGGACGAGCTCGGTCTCCGAGCCGTCCTCCCGGCGAAGGATCGCCCGGCCGCGCAGCACGATGAAGACCTCCTCGACCTCGACGTCGGTCACGATGCCGGGGGTGAGCTCCCAGACGCCGACCTCCCAGTCGTCGACCTCGGTGAGGGCGACCGAGCCGACGTGCGGGTCGCCGTCGACGACCTGCTCGGGGTCGACGCGCTCGAGCTCGAGGTCGAGCTCGAGGGCCTGGAGGATCGTGGGCGCGTCGAGCGGAAGAGAGGTCACGAGTCGAACCCTAGACCCACCGCGTCGAGCGTGCGAAGGAACGGATTGCGCCGCCCCTCGCTGTGGTCGGCGCGGTCGAGCGCCCAGCGCACCGACTGCACGGCCGGATAGGTGGCCGGCTCGGGCGGGAACGGCATCGGGATCTGATTCACCATGGCCAGCGAGGTGCGCTCGGTCTCGAGCCCCGCCAGCTGGTCGAGCATGACGTTCGCGGCGAAGCGGGTCGCCGCGACGCCGAGTCCGGTGAAGCCCGCCGAGTAGGCGACGCGACCGTCGTGCGCGGTCGCGTGGAAGGCGCAGAACCGGCTCGAGGTGTCGATGACGCCGGCCCAGCGGTGCGTGAAGCGCACGCCCTCGAGCTGCGGGAAGGTCGTGAAGAAGTGGCTCGCGAGCTTCTCGAAGCTCGCGCGGCGATCGTCGTACTCGGGGCGGATGCGGCCGCCGTAGTGGTAGATCGCGTCGTAGCCGCCCCACAGGATGCGGTTGTCGGCCGAGAGCCGGTAGTAGTGGAACTGGTTGGCGGAGTCGGCGACGCCCTGACGGCCCTCCCACCCGATCGAGGCGAGCTGCGCGGTCGTGAGCGGCTCGGTCATGAGCACGTAGTCGTACACCGGCACGGTGTGCAGACGGTAGCGCTTGAGCAGCGACGGGAAGGCGTTGGTCGCGAGTGCGACGCGATCGGCGCGCACGACGCCGCCGGGCCTCGTCGACAGCTCCACCGCATCCGGCTCGGCGCGCAGCGCGGTCACGGGGCTCGACTCGAAGACCTCGACGCCCGCCTCGAGGCACGCCCGCAGCAGCTCGCGCCCGAGCCTTCCGGGGTGCACGAGGGCGGTGTCGCGCGTCGAGAGCAGGCCGCCCTGGTAGGTGGGCGAGGCGATCGCGGCGCGCATCGCGGTCGCGTCGTGGAAGAGCTCGGCGTCGCCGTCGTGCGCCTCGGCGAGCTCGCGCACCTGGTACGGCTCGGTCGCGACGGCGAATGAGCCGACGCGCTCGAAGTCGCAGCTCCAGTCGCGGTCGCGCACGGTGGCCTCGATGCCGTCGAGGTTCTGCATGCCGAGCCGGTCGAGCGTTGCGAGCTCGTCGGGGAACCGCTGCTCGCCGTTCTTCGCGCCGTGCGTCAGGGTCGCCTCGACGAAGCCGCCGTTGCGGCCGGAGGCGGCCCAGCCGATGCGCCGGCCCTCGAGGAGGATCACCCGCGCGCCGGGGTCGCGCTCCTTCGCCAGTAGCGCCGTCCAGAGCCCGGCGTAGCCTCCGCCGACGACGGCGAGGTCGGCGCGCTCGCGCGTCGTCAGCGCCGGGTGCGGGGTGCGCGCGGGGAGGTCGTCGAGCCAGAAGACGGAGAGGCGGGAGTCGGCGAGCGCCGCCGTGACGAGTCGCTCGTCGGGCCGCTCGCGTTCGAATACCGTGGTCGCCATGGGGCAAGGATGCCACGTCTTGTCCAGTTGGACAATGATGCGATCCGAACGATGAGAGGGATGCCGCGATGGAGCGAGCACTGCAGGTCGCGCTGACGGGCGCTCGCGACGCGAGCACGGCCGATGCCGACTGGGCCCGACTGAGCGAGCGCGTCGAGCGCGAGATGCCCCGCCTCGCGAGCCTCTTCCGCGAGGTGTACGGCGAGAGCGAGCGCACCGACCGCGAGCTCGAGCTGCTCGTCGCGCAGCTCGCGACGAGCTGGCAGGCCCGCCCCGCCGAGCTGCGCGCGCTCGACGCCGCCCGCGAGGCCGACCCGGACTGGTTCACCTCGAACCGGATGCTCGGAGGCGTCATCTACGTCGATCGGTACGCGACCGACCTGCGCGGCGTGAGCGCGCGCATCCCCTACTTCCAGGAGCTCGGGCTGACGTACCTGCACCTCATGCCGCTCTTCCTCGCCCCGGAGGAGAACAGCGACGGCGGCTACGCAGTGTCGAGCTACCGCGAGGTGAGCCCCGCGCTCGGGGACATGGCGCAGCTCACGGCGCTCGCGGCCGAGCTGCGGGAGGCGGGCATCGCGCTCGTCGTCGACTTCATCTTCAACCACACCTCGAACGAGCACGACTGGGCGCAGCGGGCCCTCAACGGCGAGAAGGAGTTCGAGGACTACTACTGGGTCTTCGACGACCGCGAGATGCCCGACGCCTTCGAGCGCACCGTGCGCGAGATCTTCCCCGACGACCACCCCGGCTCGTTCGTGCCGATGCCCGACTCCCCCGACGGCTGGCGAACGGGCCGCTGGATCTGGGCGACCTTCCACACCTTCCAGTGGGATCTCAACTACTCGAACCCCGCCGTCTTCCGCGCCATGGCGGGCGAGATGCTGTTCCTCGCCAACCAGGGCGTCGACATCCTGCGCATGGACGCGGTCGCGTTCATCTGGAAGAAGCTGGGCACGCAGTGCGAGTCGCTTCCCGAGGCGTACCTGCTGATCCAGGCGTTCAACGCCGCGCTGCGCATCGCCGCCCCGGCCGTGCTGTTCAAGTCGGAGGCGATCGTGCACCCCGACGAGGTCATCCAGTACATCTCGCCCGAGGAGTGCCAGCTCAGCTACAACCCGCTGCAGATGGCGCTCATCTGGAACTCGCTCGCGACGCGCGACGGCCGCCTCCTGCAGCAGGCGCTCGAGCGGCGTCACGCGCTGCCCGCGGGCACGGCGTGGGTCAACTACGTGCGCAGCCACGACGACATCGGCTGGACCTTCGCCGACGAGGACGCCGCCGAGCTCGGCATCGACGGGTACGCCCACCGGCGGTTCCTCAACAACTTCTTCGTCGACCGGTTCCCGGGCTCGTTCGCGCGCGGCGTCCCCTTCCAGGACAACCCGAAGACGGGCGACTGCCGCATCTCGGGCACGACGGCGTCCCTGGCCGGGCTCGAAGCGGNGCCGCTGCTGTACCTCGGAGACGAGGTCGGCCAGCTCAACGACTACACCTATATCGCCGACCCCGCCCACCGGGACGACAGCCGCTGGGTCAACCGGCCGCCGTACCCCGCCGATCGGTACGCGCAGCGCCACGATGCGACGACCGCGGCGGGGATGCTCTACGCGCGCCTCACGCGCCTGCTGGCCGTGCGCCGCACGACCCCGGAGTTCTCCGGCGGCACCCTCGTCGCCTTCGACGCGAACAGCCCCCACGTCATCGGGTACCAGCGGCCGGGGCTCGGCACGCGCGTCCTGTGCCTCGCGAACGTCGCCGACGATCCGCAGACCGTGACGGCGCTCACCCTCTCGGGGCTGCCGGCGACGGGCGAGGATCTCATCGCGGGCGGCACGATCGACCTGCGGCGCGACCTGGTGATCCCCGCGCACGGCATCGTGTGGATGCGCGTGGCCGAATAGGGTGGAGTCGCTCCGCCACGAGCGGAGCCTTCCCCTGTGTGCCGAAGGAGGCCCCGCTGTGCCCGGAGAGAATCTGACCCGCGCCGAAGCTCAGGAGCGCGCGTCGCTCGTCCAGACCGAGAGCTACGACATCGCGCTCGACCTGACCACGGGAGCCGAGGTGTTCCGGTCGACGTCGACCGTCGTCTTCACCGCGACCCCCGGCGCGAGCACGTTCATCGATGCGATCACCCGCACGGTGCACAGCGTCACGCTCAACGGCGCCGAGCTCGACGCGGCCGCCATCGCCGACGGCACGCGCATCCAGCTGGACGGCCTCGCCGAGCGCAACGAGCTCACGGTCGTCGCCGACCACGAGTACACCAACACCGGCGAGGGCCTGCACCGCTTCGTCGACCCCGTCGACGGCGAGGTGTACCTGTACTCGCAGTTCGAGGTGCCCGACAGCCGCCGCGTCTTCGCGGTCTTCGAGCAGCCCGACCTCAAGGCGACGTTCCGCTTCGCCGTGACCGCGCCGCAGTCGTGGGTCGTCGTGTCGAACTCCCCCGTCGAGAGCCGCACCGAGAACGGCGAGGCCGCCACGACCGTCTTCACGACGACGAAGCGCATCTCGAGCTACATCACCGCGATCGTCGCGGGCCCGTACCAGAGCGTGCACTCCGAGCTGCAGAGCTCCGACGGCCGCACCATCCCGCTCGGGATCTTCGCGCGCGCCTCGCTCTTCGAGTACCTCGACGCCGACTACATCTTCGACATCACGCGCAAAGGCTTTACGTACTTCGAGTCGAAGTTCGGCGTCGCGTACCCGTTCGAGAAGTACGACCAGCTCTTCGTGCCCGAGTTCAACGCCGGCGCGATGGAGAACGCGGGCGCCGTGACCTTCACCGAGACCTACGTCTTCCGATCGAAGGTCACTGACGCGATCAAGGAGCGCCGCGTCGTCACGATCCTGCACGAGCTCGCCCACATGTGGTTCGGCGACCTCGTGACGATGAAGTGGTGGAACGACCTGTGGCTCAACGAGTCGTTCGCCGAGTGGGCGTCGACGATCGCCACGGCCGAGGCCACCGAGTGGCACGAGGCGTGGACGACGTTCCAGGCGATGGAGAAGAGCTGGGCCTACCGACAGGACCAGCTGCCCTCGACCCACCCGGTCGTCGCGACGATCAACGACCTCGAGGACGTGCAGGTCAACTTCGACGGCATCACCTACGCCAAGGGCGGCAGCGTGCTCAAGCAGCTCGTCGCGTGGGTGGGGCAGGACGCCTTCTTCGCGGGCGTCTCCGCCTACTTCCGGAAGCACGCGTGGGGCAACACCGAGCTGCGCGACCTGCTCGTCGAGCTCGAGGCCGCGAGCGGCCGCGAGCTCACGACGTGGAGCGAGAAGTGGCTCGAGACCGCCGGCGTCAACACGCTGCGCCCCGAGCTCGCGGTCGACGACCGCGGCGTCATCACGTCGTTCGCCGTGCTGCAGTCGGCAGCGGCCGACTACCGGACGATCCGCCCGCACCGCATGGCGATCGGCTTCTACGACCTGGTGGATGGCGCGCTGACGCGCACGCACCGCCTCGAGCTCGACGTCGATGGCGAGCGCACCGACGTGCCCGAGCTCGTGGGCCGGAGCCGCCCCGCGCTCATCCTGCTCAACGACGACGACCTCGCGTACGCGAAGATCCGCCTCGACGAGGCCTCGCTCGCCGTCGCGATCGAGCACCTCGCGGCGATCGAGAGCCCGCTGGCTCGCGCGATCGTGTGGGGCGCCGTCTGGGATGCCACGCGCGACGCCGAAGCGGCCCCGCGCGACTACGTGCGCCTCGTGCTCAACAACATCGCGACCGAGACCGAGTCGACGACGATCCGCACGACGCTCACGCAGCTCACGACCGTCGCGCGCCTCTACGTCGACCCCTCGCGCCGCGACGCGACGATCGCCGAGGTCGCCGACGCGCTGTGGGCGCTCGCCCAGGGCGCCGATGCCGGCAGCGACGCGCAGTTCCAGTTCGTGAAGTTCTTCGCGAACATGGCGGCGACGCCCGCTCACGGCGAGATCCTCGCGGGCCTCCGCGACGGCTCGATCACGCTCGAGGGGCTCAGCGTCGACACCGACCTCGAGTGGGAGCTCCTGGAGGGCCTCGCCCTCGTCGGCGCGATCACGCCGGGCGACATCGACGCGGCCCTCGCGAAGGACAACACGTCCAACGGCCAGCAGGCGGCGGCGCGCGCGAACGCGGCGTTCCTCGACGCGGCGAGCAAGTCCGCCGTCGTGGAGCACCTGCTCACCGACGACTCGGTGCCGAACGCGATCGTGCGCATGACGACGATGGGCTTCCAGCACGTCAACGACCCCTCGAGCCTCGAGGGTCTCGTCGGCCGCTACTTCGACGCCCTCACGGGCATCTGGACGAGCCGCAGCTACAAGATCGCCGAGTACCTCATCCTCGGCCTCTACCCGGCGCCGCTCGCATCGCTGCGCCTCGTCGACGCGACCCGCGCGTGGCTCGACGCGAACCCCGACCAGCCGGCCGCGCTGCGTCGGATGGTCTCGGAGAACCTCGCGGGCGTCGAGCGGGCGCTCGCCGCTCAGGAGCGCGACCGGGCGTAGTCGCCTCACCCCGGGCATCCTGCGACGGATGCCCGGCCGGAGCACCTCGAGGGCCTCGTCGATCGACGGGGCCCTCGGGCGTTCCCGGGCTGAGCCCGTGGCTAGGCTGGGGGCGATGGACTCCTTCGACTGGTCGACCCTCGGCGACGGCATCTACGCCTGGTACCTGGCGTGGCGCGTTCCGCTGCGCATCCTCGGCGTCATCGTCGGCGCGATCGTGCTGCGGGCCCTGCTGCGGGTGTCGATCCGGCGCGTGGTCGACCGCGTCGTCAACGGCGTCAAGAAGGCGCAGGCCGTCGAGCACACGGTCGAGCTGAGCGCCTCGCCGCTCATGGCGGTGCGCGTCGTGCAGCGCACCCGCACGATCGGCTCGGTGCTCAACAACCTCGTGACGTGGTCGATCGTGTCGATCGCGATCGTGCTCGTGCTGAGCGAGCTGCAGTTCTCGGTGACGGCGCTCATCGCCTCCGCGGGAATCCTCGGCGCCGCGCTCGGCTTCGGAGCGCAGAACGTCGTCAAGGACATGCTCAACGGGCTGTTCATGGTCTTCGAGGACCAGCTCGGCGTGGGCGACATCGTCGACCTCGTCACGACGCAGGGGCCCGTCTCGGGCGTCGTCGAGACGGTCGGCGTGCGCGTCACGCAGGTGCGCGACGTCAACGGCACGCTCTGGTACGTGCGCAACGGCGAGATCACGAACGTCGGCAACAAGTCGCAGGGCTGGGCGCGGGTCATCCTCGACATCCCCGCTCCGTACACGGCCGACATCGACTCCGTCGAGAAGACGATGCTCGACACGGCGCAGTCGATGGCCGACGATCCGAGCTGGAAGCGGAAGATCCTCGAGAAGCCCGAGGTGTGGGGCATCGAGTCGATCTCGGCCGAGGCGCTCGTCATCCGGCTCGTCGTGAAGGTGCGCTCCGGTGACCAGTTCGACATCGCGCGCGAGCTGCGCCGCCGCATGAAGGACGCCCTCGACGAGCTCGGCGTGGCGCTGCCCGCGCTCAACCGGCTCGTGCTCGACGGGCTCGACGCGAAGGCGCCGCGGAAGCCGGCCGGGAAGCCCCTGTCGCGGGGGGCGGCGGCGGACCCTACTGGGGCGGGCGGCGCGTCGCCGGGAAAGGCGGCCGACTGATGGCCGACCTCACGCTCGGGCCCACTGGCGGACCGACCGACCCGATGTTCGCGCAGGTCGGCGGCCACGCGACCTTCGACCGACTGGTCCGGAAGTTCTACGAGGGCATCGAGTCGGACCCGGTGCTGCGCCCGATGTACCCCGACGACGACATGGAAGGCGCGATCTGGCGCCTGACCGCATTCCTCGAGCAGTACTGGGGCGGCCCGACGACGTACAGCGAGCAGCGCGGGCACCCGCGGCTGCGCATGCGGCACATGCCCTTCACGGTCAACCCGGATGCCCGTGACCGCTGGCTCACGCACATGCGCGCCGCGCTCGACTCGCTCGCGCTGCCACCGCTGCACGAGGAAGCGATCTGGGACCACATGGAGCGCGCGGCCTACGCGATGGTGAACACGTTCGAGGAGTAGGGCTACTCCCCTGCGCGCTGCAGCACCCGGCGCGCATGGCGCAGCACCGGCTCGTCGACCATGCGGCCCTCGTGCGCGAACACTCCCGAGGCGCCGGCCGCTGACGCGGCCTCGAGAACGCCGCGCGCCCAGGCGACCTCCTCGACCGAGGGCCGATACGCCGCCCTGATCGTCTCGACCTGACCGGGGTGGATGCACGCCGTCGCCACGAAGCCGTGCGCGACCGCGTCGCGGGCCTCCAGCTCGAGCCCCGCGAGGTCGGCGATGTCGAGGTGCACGGCGTCGATCGCAGCCTTCCCGTGGCCGCCCGCGGCGAGCAGCACGCGCGCACGTGCGTGCCGTGCGACATCGCGGTACCGACCGTCCGGGCCGCGGCTCGAGGTGCCGCCGAGCGACGCGACCAGATCCTCCGCGCCCCACATGAGCGCGACGACCGACGGCTCGGCCGCGAGCTTCTCCGCCGCGAGCACTCCTGCCGCGGTCTCGACGAGCGCGATGATCGTGCTGCCGGTCGAGCTCGGCAGGTCGGCGGCGAGGGCTGCCACGTCCGCGGCGCGCTCGGCCTTCGGCAGCATCAGGATGCGGTATCCGGTCGCCGAGACGGCCGCCACGTCGAGCGCGTGGTCGGCCGTGCCGCGCGCGTTGACTCGCACGATCGTGCGGGTCGGGTCGAGATCGGAGGCCCGCAGCGCCTCGCGCGCGCGCTCCTTGTCGGCCGGCGCCACGGCATCCTCGAGATCGATGATGACCGCGTCGGCGCGGTCGGCCGCCTTCGCGAAGCGCTCGGGGCGGTCGGCCGGCACGAACAGGATCGCGGGCCCGAGCACGAAGCCCGCCGCACCGCCAGCCGGCGAGGTCACGGCGCGTGCCCCTCGCACCACACGAGCGTCGAGCGGGTCGCGGTCGCGACGACGACGCCGTCCTGGTTGCGGCCCGTGTGGCGCAGCGTCACGATGCCCTGCCCGGGCCGCGAATCCGAGAGCCGCTTCGCCTCGACGAGCGTCTCGGAGTAGAGGGTGTCGCCGTGCCGCATCGGGTGCGGGAAGGCCACCTCGCCGAAGCCGAGGTTGGCGACGATCGTGCCCTGCGTGAGCTGGGCGACGGATGCCCCGACGAGGGTCGAGAGCGTGAGCATCGAGTTGACCAGCCGCTCGCCGAAGGGCTGCCCGGCCGACCACGCCGCGTCGAGGTGCAGCGACTGCGAGTTCATCGTCAGCGTCGTGAAGAGCACGTTGTCGGCCTCGGTGAGCGTGCGCCCCGGGGCGTGGACGTAGGTCGCGCCGACCTCGAACTCCTCGAACCAGAGGCCGCGCTGCACGATGCGGCGGCCCTCGCCCTCGTTCATGAGAACCCCAGCTCGCGCGCGATGA
Organism: Yonghaparkia sp. Soil809; assembly: GCF_001429705.1. Lineage (NCBI taxonomy): Bacteria > Bacillati > Actinomycetota > Actinomycetes > Micrococcales > Microbacteriaceae > Microcella > Yonghaparkia sp. Soil809. Next base: position 299,801 of record NZ_LMSV01000002.1, on the reverse strand, counting down.
TCATGAGCTGCACCTCGGTCGTGCCCTCGCCGATCTCGATGACCTTCGAGTCGCGGTAGTGGCGGGCGACGCGGTACTCGTTCATGAATCCGTAGCCTCCGAAGATCTGGGTCGCGTCGCGGGCGTTGTCCATCGCGGCCTCGCTCGCCACCATCTTGGCGATGCTCGCCTGCTTCTTGAAGGGCTTGCCCGCCACGAGCCGGAACGCCGCGTCGTACGTCGCGAGCCGCGCCTGGTGCACGCGCGCCTCCATACGCGCGAGCGTGAACGCGATGTGCTGGTTCGCACCGATGGGTCGGCCGAAGACCTTCCGGCTCTGCGCGTACGCGATCGACTCGTCGAGGCAGCCCTGAGCGGCTCCCGTGCCGAGCGCGGCGAACGCGACGCGCCCCTCGTCGAGCGTCTGGATGAAGTTCGCGAACCCGCGCCCGCGCTCCCCCAGCAGGTTCGCCTCGGGAACGCGCGCGCCCTGGAACGTCAGCGGGTGCGTGTCGGAGGCGTGCCAGCCGACCTTGTCGTACGCGGGCTCGACTGTGAAGCCGGGCGTGCCCGTCGGCACGAGGATCGCGCTGAGCTCGGCCTTCCCGTTGTCGTCGCGCCCAGTGACCGCGGTCACGGTCACGAGTTCGGTGATGGGCGTGCCCGAGTTGGTGATGAACTGCTTCGAGCCGTCGATGACCCACTCGCTGCCCTCGAGTCGCGCGGTCGTGCGCGTCGCGCCCGCGTCCGACCCCGCCTCGGCCTCGGTGAGCCCGAAGCCCGCGAGCGCCTCGCCCGAGGTCAGGCGCGGCAGCCAGTGCTGCTTCTGCTCCTCGGTGCCGCTGCGGAAGATCGGCATCGCGCCGAGCCCGACCCCGGCCTCGAGGGTCACGGCGATCGACTGGTCGACGCGGGCGAGCTCCTCGATCGCGAGGCACAGCTCGACGTAGGTGCCGCCCTGCCCGCCGTACTCCTCGGGGAACGGCAGCCCGAACAGCCCCATCTCGCCCATCTGCCGCACGACCTCCATCGGCAGCGTCTTCGTGCGGTCGGCCTCGTACGCGGCGGGGTCGACGACCTCGTTCGCGAACTCGCGGACCATGGCCTGCAGCTCGAGCTGGTCGTCGTCGAAGTCGATCATGCGGGGGCTCCTTCATGGGGGGCGGATGCGGTGGTCGCGTCGGGGTCGCCGGCCGCGGGGGTCTCGGGGGCAGCGGCGATCGCGGGCTCGGGCTCGGGCTCGGGCTCGGGCTCGGGCTCGATGCGGGCGAGGACCTGTCCCTGGCGCACCTGGGCCCCGACGGCGACGTCGAGCCGCAGGACGCCCGCGTGCGGGGCGAGCACGGCGTGCTCCATCTTCATCGCCTCGACGGTGACGATCGACCGGCCCGCCTCGACGCGGTCGCCGTCGGCGGCGCCGAGAGCGACGACCGCGCCCGGCATGGTCGCGCGCAGTTCAGGGCTCGCGGCGCCGGTCGCGGCGCCCGAGCCGCTGGCCCGGCGGCGGTCGGCGTGAGCGGCGGCGCGCGCGGCGCGGTCGAGCACGCGCAGCGCGAGCGCGGCGCCCGCCTCGGCGTCGGTCGGCTGGAGCCACACGCGGTCGCCCTCGCGGCCCACGGCGAAGGTCCGCGCGGCACGGTCGAGGTGCACGGTCACGCAGCCGTCGCGCTCGGCGAGGCGCGCCGGCCGGGGCTCTGCACCGCCGATCCGCACGGTCGCCTCGGTCGTCGAGCCGGTCACGAGCACGACCACGGGCTCCGCGTCGGGGCTCGCGGCGGCGTCGACGACCTCGTACCGGGCGGGCTGGTGCACGCCGAGGCGGAACCCCGACGGCGTGCGCCAGAGCGGGCTCGCGGCGCGGGCGGCGGTGGCGGCTCCGGCTGAGGCGCTCGGGGCGGCGAGCTCGAGGCGACGCGCGTGCTCGAGCAGGGCCGCGGCCGCGACGGCCGCGGCATCCGTCGCCGATGACGTGGGGTCGAGCGACGCCGCCGCAGGTACGATCCGCTCGATGAGCGAGGTCTCGAGCCGACCCTCGCGGACGGCGGGGTCGGCGAGCACCTGGCGCAGGTACGCGCGATTGGTGCGCAGGCCCAGCACGTGAGTACCGGCGAGCGCCGCGTCGAGCCGCGCGAGCGCCGTCGCACGGTCGGGCCCGTGCGCGATGACCTTCGCGAGCATGGGGTCGTAGTCGGCTCCGACGACGAGGCCCTCGACGAGCGCCGAGTCGACGCGGACTCCCTCGCCTCGGGCCTCGACGAGCCCGCGGACCGTGCCCGTCGACGGCAGGAACCCCGCGGCAGGGTCCTCCGCATACAGCCGAGCCTCGATCGCGTGCCCGTCGAGCGCGAGCGGCGGCAGGTCGAGGCGCTGCCCCGCGGCGATGCGCAGCTGCTGCTCCACGATGTCGACGCCCGTGACGAGCTCGGTGACGGGATGCTCGACCTGCAGGCGCGTGTTCATCTCCATGAAGAAGAACTCGTCGGGGCGCGCGTCACTGACCAGGAACTCGACCGTGCCGGCACCCGCGTAGTCGACGCTGCGGGCCACCTCGCACGCCGACTCGCCGATCGCGGCGCGCGTCGCCTCGTCGAGCAGGGGCGAAGGGGCCTCCTCGATGATCTTCTGGTGCCGGCGCTGCAGCGAGCACTCGCGCTCGCCCAGGTGCACGGTCGTGCCGTGGCTGTCGGCGAGCACCTGCACCTCGATGTGGCGCGGGGCTACGATGAACCGCTCGAGCAGGAGGGTGTCGTCACCGAAGGCCTTGAGCGCGACGCGGCGCGCACCCGCGAGCGCCTCGCGCAGAGCATCCGCCTCATGGACGACCGTCATGCCCTTGCCGCCGCCGCCCGCCGATGGCTTGATGATGAGCGGGAAGCCGACTCGGTCGGCCGCGGCGACGAGCTCGGCGTCGCTCATGCCCGCCTCACCGGCGCCGGGGATGGTCGGCACGCCGCGCTCGGCGACGTGCGCCTTCGCCCGGATCTTGTCGCCCATCACCTGGAGCGCGCGCGGGCTCGGCCCGACGAACACGATGCCGGCCTCGGCGCTCGCGGCCGCGAGCTCGGCGTTCTCGCTGAGGAACCCGTAGCCCGGGTGAATGGCCTCGGCACCGCCGCGGCGGGCGGCGTCTACGATGGCCTCGACGCTCAAGTAGCTCTCGGCGGCGGAGGCCGGGCCGATGCGCAGGGCGAGATCCGCGAGCGCGACGTGGCGGGCATCCGCATCGGCGTCGCTGAAGACCGCGATCGAGCGGATGCCCAGCTCGCGCAGCGTGCGGATGAGGCGGCACGCGATCTCGCCGCGATTCGCGACGAGCACCGAGGCGAAGGGGCGTGGCAGGTCGTGGCTGGTCATCGCGCTCACATCCGGAAGAGGCCGAAGGCCGGGTCGGGCAGCGGCGCGCGGCTGCAGACGTCGAGGGCGAGACCGAGCACCGTGCGGGTGTCGGCGGGGTCGATGATGCCGTCGTCCCACAGGCGGCCGGTCGAGAAGTACGGACTTCCCTCGACCTCGTACTGGGCGCGGATCGGGGCCTCGAAGGCCTCCTGCTCCTCGGTGCTCCACGCGTCGCCGAGCTGGTCGCGCCGCACGGTGCCGAGCACGGCGGCGGCCTGCGGCCCGCCCATGACCGAGATGCGGGCGTTGGGCCACATCCAGAGGAACCGCGGCGAGTAGGCCCGGCCGCACATCGAGTAGTTGCCAGCGCCGAACGAGCCGCCGATGACCACCGTGAGCTTCGGCACGCGCGTCGTCGCGACCGCCGTGACCATCTTCGCGCCGTGCTTGGCGATGCCTCCCGCCTCGGCGTCGCGACCCACCATGAAGCCCGAGATGTTCTGCAGGAACAGCAGCGGCACGCCGCGCTGGTCGCACAGCTCGATGAAGTGCGCCCCCTTCGCGGCCGACTCGCTGAACAGCACGCCGTTGTTGGCGACGATGCCGACCGGGTGGCCGTGAATGCGCGCGAAGCCCGTCACGAGCGTCTCGCCGTACTCGCGCTTGAACTCGTGCCAGCTGCCGCCGCCGTCGACGAGCCGCGCGATGACCTCGCGCACGTCGTACGGCGTCTGCACGTCGGGCGGGATCACGTCGTAGAGGCTGCCCTCGTCGACATCGGGCGGGATGCTCTCGCCGACCTCCCACGCGGGTGCCGCGGGCGGCGGCACGGTGGCGATGATGTCGCGCACGATCTCGAGCGCGTGCCGGTCGTCGTCGGCGAGGTGGTCGACGACGCCCGAGACGCGGGCGTGCGTGTCGCCGCCGCCGAGCTCCTCCGCACTCACGACCTCGCCGATCGCGGCCTTCACAAGGGGCGGCCCGCCGAGGAAGATCGTGCCCTGGTTGCGCACGATGACGGTCTCGTCGCTCATCGCGGGCACGTACGCGCCGCCGGCCGTGCACGACCCCATGACGGAGGCGATCTGCGGGATGCCCGCCGCGGACATCCGCGCCTGGTTGTAGAAGATGCGACCGAAGTGGTCGCGGTCGGGGAAGACCTCGGCCTGCAGCGGCAGGAACGCGCCGCCCGAATCGACGAGGTACACGCACGGCAGGCGGTTCTCGAGCGCGACCTCCTGCGCCCGCAGGTGCTTCTTCACGGTCATCGGGAAGTACGTGCCGCCCTTGACGGTCGCGTCGTTGCTGATGACGAGCACGTGGCGGCCGTGCACGAGCCCGATGCCCGCGATGACGCCCGCGGCGGGCGCCTCGTCGTCGTAGAGCCCGGTCGCCGCGAGCGGGGCGAGCTCGAGGAAGGGGCTGCCGTCGTCGAGCAGCGCGTCGATGCGCTCGCGCGGCAGGAGCTTGCCCCGGGCGACGTGCCGCTCGCGGCTGCGCTCGGGGCCGCCGAGGGCTGCGGTGGCGAGGCGCTGCTTCAGGTCGTCGACGAGGGCGCGCATCGCGGCGGCGTTCGTGCTGCTGGTCGCGGTACCGGTCGTCATCGACCGCTCCCCTCTCGTCGGCGGCTCGTGGCCCCGGTGCGGTGCGGATGCGAGCGTCGCTTCGGTTAGTCGACGCTCACCGATTCAGGTTAGTCACGGCTAACCGGAATGTCTAGACTGGCGGCATGTCCTCCGCGACGGATGTCCCCGCCGACGCCGCGACCGCGCGCGACCGGGCGAAGGCGGAGCGGCGGGCGGCCCTGCTGCGCGCGGCTGCGCAGCTCTTCGCCGAGCGCGGGTTCCCCCGCGTGTCGCTCGACGACCTCGGCGCCGCCGTCGGAGTGAGCGGACCCGCGGTCTACAAGCACTTCGCAAGCAAGCAGGCCGTGCTCGCGGCGATCCTCGTCGACGCGAGCGAGGGCCTGCTCGCGGGCGGGCGGGCGGTCGTCACCGACGCCGCGTCGGACGCCGGCGCCCTCGCCGACCTCGTCGCCTTCCACGTCGACTTCGCCCTCGCCAACGCCGACGTCATCCGCGTGCAGGATCACGACCTCGACTCGCTCGCCGACGACGACCGCCACACCGTGCGGGCGCTGCAGCGCGAGTACGTCGAGCTGTGGGTCGACGTGCTCGCGCGGCTGCGACCGACGGATGCGCGGCCCGCGCTGCGCACCCGCGCGCACGCGTGCTTCGGGCTCATCAACTCGACGCCGCACAGCTCGCGCGTCGGGGCGCGGGCCGCGCGGAGCATCCTCGAGTCGATGGCGCTGGCGGCGCTCACGGCGTAGCCGCGCGTTGGGGTAGCGGCACGCCCGGCCGTCGACTCCCTCACGTTTGTGCCCGAAAGTCGCACGTGAGCCCGAAAGTTCGGGCCCCACTGCGACTTTCGGGCACAAGGGCGGGGCCTTCGCCAGGCTAGACGAGCGCGAGCACGCTCGCCGGGTCGTGGAGGATCCCGCCGATGTCGGTCAGGAACCGCGACCCCTGCTCGCCGTCGACCATGCGGTGGTCGAACGACACGCTCAGCGTCATGACGTCGCGCAGCGCGATGCAGCCCTCGAACTCCCACGGCATGCGCCGCACGGCTCCCATCGCGAGGATGGCCGCCTCGCCCGGAACGATGATCGGCGTGCCCGCGTCGACGCCGAAGACGCCGATGTTGGTGATCGTGATCGTGCCACCGCTGAGCGACGACGGCGGCGTGCGACCGTCGCGCGCGGTCCCTGCCAGCTCGCGGATCGCGTCGGCCAGCTGCGGCACCGTCATCGACTGCGCGGTCGGGATGCTCGGCACGAGCAGCCCGCGCGGCGTCGCCACCGCGATGCCGAGGTGGATGTCGCGCAGCTCGACGATCTCGTTCGCCGCCTCGTCCCACCGCGAGTTGAGGCTCGGATTGCGCCCGACGGCGATGCACAGCGCCCTGCTCACGAGCGCGAGCATCGACGCGCTCTGGCCGCGCGCCTTGAGCCGTGCCACGAGCTCGCTCGCGGCGGTCACGTCGACGGTCAGGAACTCGGTGACGTGCGGCGCGGTGAACGCGCTGCGCACCATCGCCTCGGCCGTCGCCTTGCGCACGCCCTTGATCGGGTGGCGCACCTCGGCGGGGCGGTCGGCGGCGAGGTAGGACGAGCGAGCGCCGGCCGCCCCGGTCGCGCCCGTCGCGGCCGGCGGCGCGGATGCCGCGGCACGACCGCTCTCGGCGAACCGGGTGACGTCGGCGCGCGTGACCTGACCGTTGTCGCCGGTGCCGTCGACCTCGGAGAGGTCGACGCCCAGGTCGTGCGCGAGCTTGCGCACGGGCGGCGTGGCGAGCGCGGCGCCGCGAGTCGCTCCCGGACCGCGCGCGGCTCCCCCGCCCGGGCCACCGCTGGACGGACGATCGGCCGGCCGCTCGGGCAGGCTTCGCGACTTGCGCTTCGGGCGTCGCCCCGTCTCGACGGCGGGGCCGTAGCCGACGAGCACCGATTGGCGCTCGGCGGCGGGCTCGGCGGGCGCATCCGGCTCGACGACCTCGGCGGCGGGAGCGGGAGCGCTCGGCGCGGCCGGCGCCGGCGTCGCCTCGGCGACGGGCGACCCGCCAGCCGCGCTCGACGCGAGCGGAGCATCCGCCGCCACCTCGATCGAGACGATGGGCGCGCCGACCTGGACGGTCGTTCCCGGCTCGGCGTGGAGGGCGGCGACGATGCCCGCGAACGGCGAGGGCAGCTGCACGATCGCCTTCGCGGTCTCGACGTCGGCGAGCACTTGGTTGAGCGTCACGCGGTCGCCGACGGCGACGTGCCACTCGACGAGCTCGCTCTCGGTCAGGCCCTCGCCGAGATCGGGGAGGCGGAACTCGTGGACGGTCATGAGGCGCTCCATCCGGTGAGGGCGTTCTGGCGGCCGAGCACGCGGTCGACAGCGTCGAGGATGCGGTCGAGGTCGGGNGCCGCCTCGAGGTACAGGAAGCATCGGTCGGTGATGCTCGCGGCGATCTCGGCCCCGAGACCGCCGAACTGCGCGGCCTCGTGCGTGATGACGAGTCGGCCGGTCTTGCGCACGCTCGCCTCGACGGTGTCGAGGTCGAGCGGCGAGAGCGACCGCAGATCGATGACCTCGACCGAGGTGCCCTCGTCGCCTGCGGCGATCGCGGCGTCGATCGCGGTCGCGACGAGCGGGCCGTAGGCGACGATCGTCACGTCGGCGCCCTCGAGCACGACGCGCGCCCTGTCGAACGGGAAGTCGGCGTCTTCGTCGACCTCGCCCTTCGTCCAGTAGCGGCGCTTCGGCTCGAAGAACAGCACGGGGTCGTCGCACGCGATCGCCTGGCGGATCATCGTGTGCGCGTCCTGCGGCGTCGAGCACGTGACGACGCGCAGCCCCGCGGTATGCGCGAAGTACGCCTCGGGCGACTCCGAGTGGTGCTCGACCGCGCCGATGCCGCCGCCGAAGGGCACGCGGATGGTGATCGGCATGCGGACGGCGCCGCGCGTGCGGTAGTGCAGCTTCGCGACCTGCGCGACGATCTGGTCGAAGGCCGGGTAGATGAAGCCGTCGAACTGGATCTCGCACACGGGGCGGAAGCCGCGGTATGCGAGGCCGACGGCCATGCCGATGATGCCGGATTCCGCGAGCGGCATGTCCATGACGCGATCGGTGCCGAAGTCGCGCTGCAGGCCGTCGGTGACGCGGAACACGCCGCCGAGCGGGCCGATGTCCTCGCCGAGCAGTACGACGCGGTCGTCGTCGGCGAGTGCGCGGCGCAGCCCCGAGTTGACGGCCTTCGCGAGGGTGAGCTCAGTCATTCCGCACCTCCCTCGAGCTCGCCGACGCTGCGGAGGTAGGCCTCCTGCTGCGAGCGCTGCCGCGCGAGCCCCGTATGCGGCTCGGCGTACACATGGTCGAAGACCGACAGCGGCGCGGGGTTCGGGAGGGCGAGGCAGCCGGCGCGGAAGGCGGCGGCGACCTCGTCGGCCGTTGCGGCGACGGATGCGGCGGTCTCGTCGGTCAGGACTCCCGCGTCGCGCAGGTGCGCCTCCACCCGCGCGATCGGATCCTTCGCCGCCCACTCCTCGCGCTGCAGCGGGTCGACGTAGCGGCTCGGGTCGTCGGAGGTCGTGTGCGGGCCCATCCGGTAGGTGACGGCCTCGATGAAGGTCGGGCCGTCGCCGCGGTGGGCGCGGTCGAGGGCGCGGCGCGTCGCGGCGAGCACCGCGAGCACGTCGTTGCCGTCGACGCGGATGCTCGGGATGCCGAAGCCGGGCGCCCGCTCGGCGATCGGCCGCTGCGCCTGCAGGCCGACGGGCTCGGAGATCGCCCACTGGTTGTTCTGGCAGAAGAACACGACGGGGGCGCCGAACGAGGCGGCGAAGACCATGGCCTCGTTGACGTCGCCCTGGGTCGTCGCGCCGTCGCCGAAGTAGGTGATCGTCGCGGTGTCGACGCCGTCGTGGCGGCAGCCGACGGCGTAGCCGACCGCATGGAGGGTCTGCGCGCCGATGACGATCTGCGGCGTCGCCATGTTCACGGCGTAGGGGTTCCACCCCGACTGGGCGGTTCCGCGCCACACCTCGACGAGCTGCGGCAGCTCGACGCCGCGGCAGTAGGCGACGGCGTTCTCGCGGTAGCTCGAGAAGATGAAGTCGTCGGCGCGCAGGGCTCGGGCCGAGCCGACCTGGGCGGCCTCCTGCCCGAGCAGCGGCGGCCAGAGCCCGAGCTGGCCCTGGCGCTGGAGGGCGGTGGCCTCGACGTCGATGCGACGGACCACGACGAGGTCCTCGTAGAGGCGGAGGAGGGCCTCGCCCGAGACGTCGGAGACGTAGGGATCGTAGAGCGGATCCTCGATGCGCCGACCCTCGGGGTCGAGCAGCTGCACGAGCTCGTCGGGCGGGCTGGGAAGCTCCGCCTCGATTCGCGTGTCGGACACAGTGGTTCGCATCGCATCTCCGATCCGCCGCGCCCCGTGCGGGTGTGCCGAGGGCGGTCGATCCTCACAGTCGTCGGCCGGTGGGCCGCATGACTGACCGGGGCACCGTTGCCCCGAGTTGCCTCGACCGTAGCCAGCGCGGGCTGGGAAGACAAGGGCGACCCGCCGATGAGCGGGCCCGGCGCAGCGGGCGCGGCCGGGCGGGCGTCAGCGCCCGAGCGTCCAGCCGGCCTGCTTCACGAGGACGTGCCCGCGCTCGGTCGAGAATCGGAGCCACGATCCGGAGGCGAGCTGCTGGACGGGGTCCTCCCCGAGGAATCCGAGCGAGAGCGCCGCGAACGCCGCGCCGGCGGGCACGTGGTCGAGACCCTCGAGCGGCCTCCCCCACACCTCGGTGCGCACGCGGTGCACGAGGTCGGAGCCGAGCGCGTCGGGAACGGCCGTCGCGACTTCGTCGATGCCCGCGCGGGCCGCGGTCTCGAAGACCGCGGGCTCGATCGGCTGCATGCGCTGCCAGCCGCCGCGGGGCGGCGAGATCGCCGCCCAGACCACCGTGTTGACGCTCGTGGGGAGGGTCAGCGTGACGGGACCGTCCGTCGCGGAGGCGACCGCGGCATCCGTCCTCGTCAGCAGCGAGCGGATCGGGACGACCTCGTCGAACCCCTCGCCCTCGGCGGCGAGCGTGCGCAGCCCGAGCACGGTCGGCCCGCGATCGAGCAGGCCGCGCGGGTGGAGGACCGCGACGTAGACGGCGAGTACGCCGGAGTCGAGGATGAGCCGCACGGCGGCGTTCTCCTCGAGTCGCGCCGCGCGCCCGAGCAGCACCTGCAGGTCGTGCGCCGCGGCGGCGTCGGGGAGGGAGAGGATGCTCGACATCGCTCCCTAGACTACGGGCGTGACCGATGAGCGCGCCCCCCACGATCCCGTCTCCGCGATGCTCCAGGCGCTCGACCTGACCGACACCGGCGCACGCACCACGGAGGACATCTTCACCGCGCCGAGCCAGTGGATGCCGCAGGGCCGCGTCTTCGGCGGGCAGGTCATGGCGCAGTCGGTGCTCGCGGCGACGCGCACGGTGGAGCGGGACCGGCTGATCCACTCGATGCACGGGTACTTCCTCCGACCGGGCGACGTCGACCTGCCCATCACGTTCTCGGTCGACCGCATCCACGACGGCCGGTCGTTCTCGACCCGGCGCACGCAGGCCTATCAGAAGGGCGTGCCGATCCTGTCGATGATCGCCTCCTTCCAGGACGACGACCCCGGCCTCGAGCACCAGGCCGAGATGCCGGAGGGGATCCCCCAGCCGGAGGACCTCCCGAGCACGCGCGAGGTGCTCGAGCAGCTCGATCACCCGGTCGCGCGCTTCTGGGCCACCGAGCGGCCCTTCGACCTGCGGCACGCCCCCGGGCACCTGTACTTCGGCGGCGGCCGGGAGCAGGTCGCGCACCAGGCGGTCTGGCTGCGCGCGCTGAGCCCGCTGCCCGACGACGAGAGCCTGCACCGCGCCGCCCTCGCCTACGCGAGCGACTACTCGATCCTCGAGCCGATCCTCCGCCGGCACGGCCAGTCATGGGCGACGCCGGGGCTCAAGATGGCGAGTCTCGACCACGCGATGTGGTGGCACCGCTCGGCGCGCGTCGACGACTGGCTCTGCTACGTGCAGGAGTCGCCGAACGCGATCGGCGGCCGCGGCCTGTCGATGGGCCGCATCTTCACGCGTGACGGCGTGCTCGTCGCGAGCGTGGCGCAAGAGGGCATGGTGCGGATCCCGCAGGAGTGAGCGTGCGCCGCTCCCCCGCCCTCCCCGCTCACCGGCTCGATCGGTCGCGCTTCGAGCTCGTCGTCGACGAGCGATTCGATGGCGCGACGCTCGACGACGCGCGCTGGATGCCCGAGTACCTGCCGCACTGGAGCACGCCCGATCGCTCGGCGGCCCGGTACTCCCTCACGCCCCAGGGCCTCGAGCTGCGCGTCGACCACGACCAGCCCGCGTGGTCGCCCGAGTTCGACGGCGAGCTGCGCGTATCGAACCTCCAGACCGGTTCCTTCTCGGGCCCAGTCGGCAGTGCGGTCGGGCAGCACCGGTTCCGCGACGGCCTGATCGTTCGCACGGCGGTCCCTGAGCGCCGGCTGTGGCAGCCGCGGTGCGGGCTCGTCGAGGCGCGCATCCGCCCGAGCCTGCACCCGCGCGCGCTCACCGCGCTCTGGCTCATCGGTCACGAGGCCGAGCCCGAGCAGTCGGGCGAGCTGTGCGTGGTCGAGCTCTTCGGCGGCGAGATCGACGAGCGCGGCGCCACGAGCATCGGCGCGGGCGTGCATCCGTTCGGCGACCCGCGACTGCGGGAGCAGTTCGCGCGCGTGCCCGTCGCGGGCGACGCGCGCGGCTTCCGCACGTACTCCCTCGAGTGGATGCCCGGCACGGCCCGCTGGTACGTCGACGACCTGCTCATCGCCGAGGTCGACCAGTCGCCCGACTACCCGCTGCAGCTCATGCTCAACCTCTACGACCTGCCGCTCGAGAGCACGACGCGCGACGCCGAGTCGTACCCGATGACGGCGGGCGTCGCATGGGTGCGCGAGTGGCGCGCCCGCGACGTCGAGGGCTAGGCGCGCGGCGAGAGGTGCTCGTGCACGGCGACCCACCGGCCGTCGCGCAGTGCGAAGACGATCGTCTCGCGCTCGGTGACGTCGTCGATCGAGCCGCCGAGCTCGATGCGCGAATCGACCGAGTGGGTGAAGATCGCGGTGTCGCCGAGCAGCTGCACGCGGCGGTCGCTCGAGCGGCAGCCGTGGACGCGGAAACCGTCCTCGCGCTCCCACTGCGCCCACAGCGCCTCGTACTCGGCGCGGCTCTCGAGCCGGCGATCAGCCGTGTGGAAGACGAACGTCGCGTCCTCCGCGAACCCGGCGAAGTAGGCCTCGGTGCGGTGGGCGCCGAAGTCGGCGACGATCGCGTCGGCGGCGGCGAGCACCGCGTCGACGACGGCCGCGTCGCCCGAGCCGGCGGCCGCGCTCACGACGCGCTCCGGCGGCGGGCCATCACGGTCAGCAGCTCGTACGCGACGTGCGCCGCGGCGATGCCGGTGATCTGCGCGTGGTCGTAGGCGGGTGCGACCTCGACGATGTCGGCGCCGATGAGGTTCACGTCGGCGAAGCCGCGCAGCACCGCGAGCAGCTCGCGGCTCGTGAATCCGCCGGCCTCGGGCGTGCCCGTGCCGGGCGCGAACGCGGGGTCGAGCACGTCGATGTCGATCGAGACGTAGACGGGGCGATCGCCGACGCGCGCCCTCATGCGCTCGATGACGCCGAGAGCCCCGAGGGCATCCATCTCGGTCGAGTGCACGATCTGGAAGCCCAGGTCGCCGTCCTCGGTGAGGTCGTCGGCCGTGTACAGCGGGCCGCGGATGCCGACGTGCAGGCACGAGTCCTGCGCGAGCAGCCCCTCCTCCGACGCGCGGCGGAACGGCGTGCCGTGCGTGTAGTCGGCGCCGAAGTAGGTGTCCCACGTGTCGAGGTGCGCGTCGAAGTGCACGACCGCGATCGGCCCGTGCTTCGCGTGCATCGCCCGGAGCAGCGGCAGCGCGATCGTGTGGTCTCCGCCGAGCGTCAGCAGCTGAGCGCCGGAGTCGAGCACGCGCGCGGCCTCGGTCTCGATCGTCTCGAGCGCCTCGGCGATGTCGAAGGGGTTCACGCCGATGTCGCCGCCGTCGACGACCTGCTGCAGCGCGAACGGCTTCGCGTCCTGCGCGGGGTTGTAGGGCCGCAGGAGGCGCGACGACTCGCGGATGTGCGAGGGGCCGAACCGCGCACCGGGCCGGTAGCTGACCCCCGTGTCGAACGGCACGCCGAGCACGACGACGTCGGCCTGCTCGACCTCGTCCCAGCGCGGCAGCCGCGCGAAGGTCGCGGCGCCGCCGTAGCGGGGCACCTGGGTCGCGTCGACCTGGCCGATGTTGCCGTTCTCGGTGACGCGGGGCGTGCGCTGCTCCACGGTGTCCTCCTGGGGTGCGTCGGGTGGGGATGCCCGTGGCGAGCGGGCAGGAGGCCCGGGGCGGTCTGCGGGGCCGCCCCGGGCATCCGTCTCAGCGGGCGCGGCGCGCCGCTGCCTTCGCCGCCTGCGACCGGTGGTCGGTCTCGATGGGGGCGAGCGGTGCGCTCTGCTCGCGGACGACGCGCGGGCCGTCGGGCGGGAACACGTACGTCGGCTCCGGGAAGAGGATGAGCGCGCCGATGTAGAGCACCGCGGCCGAGACGATCGCGACGATGAGGCTCAGGTCGACGCCGCCGGCGACGCCGCTCAGCGGGCCCTCGATGACGGGCGGGAAGTAGGCGAACAGCAGGCCGAGGACGGCCGAGGCGATCCACGCGACCATGCCGCGCCAGTTGACGCCGCCGGAGAACCAGTAGCGGCCGCCGGTCTCGCCGCGGTTGAACACCTGCAGGTCGGAGCGGTCGAACGACCCGCGGCGCACGAAGTAGCCGATCGCCATGATGATCATCCACGGCACGGTCGTCACGATGATCGCGCCGACGAAGGCGTTGACGGCCCCCAGCAGGTCGAAGAAGAGCCGGCCGAGCAGGATGAACAGGAAGGCGATGACGCCGATGAAGATCGTCGCCTGGACGCGGGTGAAGCGCGGGAAGACCGACGAGAAGTCCAGGCCCGTGCCGTAGAGCGAGGTCGAGCCCGTCGACAGGCCGCCGATGAACGCGACGACCATGAGCAGCACCGCGTACCAGAGCGGCGACTCCTGGATGAGCGCGAAGACGTAGTCGGCCTCGCCGGCGACGAGGGTCGCCGTGGCGACGCCGAAGAGGAACGGGATGATCGTCAGGCCCTGGCCGAGCGCGGTCGCGCCGAAGAGCTTGCGGGCCGGGGTCGAGGCGGGGATGTACCGCGACCAGTCGCCGAGGAACGCGCCGAACGACACCGGGTTCGACATGACGATGAGCGCCGAGAGCACGAAGGTCGGCCAGAAGCTGCCGAGCGCGTAGGCGTCGGGGCCCGGGTCGTAGCCGGCGTCGAACGTGCCGGCGAACGCGACGATCGCGAGCAGGAAGAGCACCGAGTTGGCGAGGACCGCGGTCTTGTTGATGAGCAGCATGAACTGGTAGCCGTACACGACGACGACGATCACGATGAGGCCGATGACGCCGTAGATGACGGTGCGGAGTCCGACCGAGTCGGGCACGCCGGCGAGGCGGTTGAGCGCGCCGACGAGGGCGTCGCCGCCGACCCAGACCGAGATCGAGTAGAACGCGACGGCCGTCAGGAGTGAGAGGAACGAGCCGACGACGCGGCCGCGGACGCCGAAGAAGGCGCCGGAGGACACCGCGTTGTTCGTGCCGGTCTTGGGGCCGAAGAGCCCCATCGGCATGAGGACGAGGATGCCGACCGCGAGGCCGAGCACGGTCGCTCCGACGGCCTGCCAGAACGAGAGGCCGAGCACGATCGGGAACGTGCCGAGCAGGACGGTCGCGAAGGTGTTGGCGCCGCCGAACTGGATGCGCATGAGGTCGACCCATGTCGAGGTGCGGTCGGCGTCGGGCACGGTGTCGATGCCGCGCTGCTCGACCTCGGTCGCGCGCGGGCGGGCGTTGAGGCTGACGTCGGAATGATCGACAACCACTCTGTTGTCCGTCATGAAGGTTCCTTCTCATCGGGGTGGACGTGCAGGGTTGGCCCTGAATATAGACCGCGATATGCCTGGTGTGCAAAAGTTCTTTCCCATGAAGATAAATCGTGTCGTCGACCTGTCCGTCACGCTCTCCGCAGCGACCCAGGTCTACCCCGGCGACCCCGTCGTCTCGCTCACCCCGCACAGCACGGTCGCGCGCGACGGGTTCAACCTCCTCGCCGTCACCATGGGCTCGCAGAGCGGCACGCACGTCGATGCGCCCTTCCACTTCGACGACGGCACGCCGCGCATCGACGAGGTGCCCCTCGAGCGCTTCGTCGGCGAGGGCGTCATCGTGGATGCCCGTGACGCGGGTGCGCGCGGCCGCATCACGAGCGCGCACCTGGCTCCCGTCCTCGACCGGCTGCAGCCCGGATGCATCGTGCTCCTCCGCACCGGATGGAGCGCCCACTACGGCACGGACGCCTACTTCGACCACCCCTACCTGGACGCCGCGGCGTGCCGGATCCTGCTCGAGCGCGGGATCCGCACCATCGGCATCGACGCCGTCAACCTCGACGAGACGCCCGACGACGCGCACCCCGGCGTCGGGTTCCCCTGCCACCACCTCATCGCCGAGGTCGGAGGGGTCATCATCGAGAACCTGACGAATCTCGACGCGATCAGCAGCGCGCATCCCCTCATCTCGGTCATGCCGCTCAAGCTCGAGGCCGCCGACGGCGCGCCCGTGCGGGCGGTCGCCATCGAGAGCGACTGATGCGGTCCGCGGTCTCGGCGGGAATGGCGCAGGATAGAGCCATGACGAGCGAGGTGAAGATCGGCGCCCGCCTGCGAGCCGCCCGCCTCGCCCGCGGGCTCACCCTCGAGACCGTGGGCGCCGCCGCCGGGATCAGCCAGGGGTTCGTGAGCAAGCTCGAGCGCGACCAGGTCTCGCCCTCGGTCGCCTCCCTCGTCGCGATCTGCGAGGCCGTGGGCCTCAAGGTCGGCGAGCTGTTCGAGCCGCCGCCCTCGCAGATCGTGCGCGCCGGCGAGGGCTCCCCCATCAACTTCGGCGGCGAGGGCGCCGAGGAGGTCCTCCTCACGCCGGGCTCGCAGACCGACGTCGAGGTCATCCGCTCGATCGTCGAACCGGGAGGGTCCGCCGGCGACGACCTCTACAGCCTCGACTGCGACGTGGAGTTCGTCTACGTGCTCGGCGGTCGCATCACGATCACGCTCGGAGACGACGAGCACGAGCTCTCCACGGGCGACTCGATGACCTTCCGCGGCCGCGACCCGCACACCTGGCGGAACCCCTCGACGACCGAGGGGTGCGAGGTGCTCTGGGTGCTCGCCCCGGCGACCTGAGCCGCCGCGGCCGCCTCGGCTTCAGCTCCGGCGACGGAAGGCCACGGTCTCCTCGATGTACGGCGACCACAGCGCGCGCTCGCGGTCGCTGATGCGGCGCGGCCGACCCGATCCCTCGTCGACGAGCACGAGGGTCGACAGCGCACGGGCGAACACCACCTGCGGCTCGGCCCCCTCGGGCGATCGGACCTCGTAGCAGATGTCGAGGCTCGCGCCCCCGAGCGCCCCGATCCAGAGCTGGATGTCGAGCGGATCGCGCAGGTGCGGGATCGGCGCGAGGTACTCGACCTCCTGCCGCGCGATGAGGCTCTGCGCGCCCTCGTCGATGTGCAGCTCGGGCAGCGGGGTCGCCGTCTCCCCCCGGCCGCGCCAGAACACCTCGATGCGGGCCTCCTCGAGCAGCGTGAGCATGCGGGCGTTGTTGACGTGCCCGTAGGCGTCGAGGTCGCTCCAGCGCAGCGAGATGGGAACGTGGATGCGGGTCATGAGGCTCCTCCCTGCACGATGGTGGCGCGCCGCCGCTCGAGGGCCGCGGCGTCCTCCGCAAGCGTGCCCGGTCCGATCGCGGATCGCGCGACGCGGTCGCCCGCGTCCCGATACGCGGCGGTGCGAGCGGCGGCGACTCCCCCGGACGCCCCCTCCCGCGCGATGAGCCGCTCGAGCAGGTCGAGCAGCCGGTGGGCGACGAGCGGCTGATCCCCGACGTACTGGCGGATGATGTCGACGGCGTCGACGGCGAGGGCGGAGAGCTCCCGCGGAGCGACGAGCAGGCGCGGTGCGCCCGCGTCGTCGAGGAGGACGCGGCTCGGGTCGGGTCGCCCCGCCGCGCTCGCCAGGGCGATCGTGAGCGCGTCGATCGCCGTGAGCGCGGTGATGGGGTCGTTCACTCCGGGGCTCAGCGCTCGAGCCGCCACATCGACGAGCTGGCGGACGAGATGCTCGGCGTCCTGCACGGGCGTCCGCTCGTCATCGATCGAGATCGCCGCGAGCACGGCGGTCTTCAGGCGCGCGGCCTCCTGCGGGCCGGTGGAGGGCGCGGTCGAGCTCGACACGCGCGCGATCGGATCCCCGGCGCACACGAGAGTGCCGGGTCGCACGCGCAGCTCCACGCGCGCCCCCGCGGCGCACGCCTTCGACACGAGGTGCGCGTGGTCGATGCTCGCGACGTAGCCGCTCGCGCGGGCGCGGACCTCCGCGCCGCCCTCGATCGTCGCCCACTGCGCCGCCGGCGCGCGCCCCGCCGCCCCCCTCTCGGGGTAGAGGTCGTCGAGGAGGGCGACGAGCTGAGCGCGCACTCCGCTCGCGAGCCGGGAGATCTGGATGCTCGCGCTGATGTGGTGGATGAAGTACACGAGGGCGACGATCGAGGCCACGGCGAGCACGATCGCGACGTTGACGGCGAGGTGGGGCACGAACTCGGAGTCGGCGCCGGCGCGGACGTGGCGCACGACGAGCATCGCGAAGAGCGAGGTCGAGACGAGCAGGGCGAGCACGACCTGATTCCCCCGGTCGGCCATGAGGCTGCGCACGAGGCGCGGGCCGTAGGCCGATGAGGTCAGCGTCAGCACCGCGATCGTGATCGAGAACGTCGTCGCGGCGGCGGCGAGCATCGATGTCGCGATGGCGCTGAGCAGCCCGCGGCTGCCGTCGGGTCCGACGGCCGGAAGGATCTCGTCGATCGCGACGGGGAGCACGGGCTCGACGGCGACGAGCGCCTCGGCGACGACGAGCGCGAGCAGCAGCCCGAGCCCGGGGACGAACCAGAACGAGTCGAGGACTCGCCGGAGCCGGTAGCGCATGCCGTTCACGAGTCGCTCCGTTCTCGGCCCGGGCGGGCCGTTCGCCGCGGCGCCGTGCTCAGTCGCGCGTCAGCTTGCGGTAGGTCGAGCGGTGCGGCTTCGCCGCATCCGGGCCGAGGCGCTCGATCTTGTTCGCCTCGTACGCCTCGAAGTTGCCCTCGAACCAGTGCCAGTAGCTCGGGTTCTCGTCCGTGCCCTCCCAGGCGAGGATGTGCGTGGCGATGCGGTCGAGGAACCACCGGTCGTGCGTGATGACCACGGCGCAGCCGGGGAACTCCAGCAGCGCGTTCTCGAGGCTGCCGAGGGTCTCGACGTCGAGGTCGTTCGTCGGCTCGTCGAGCAGGAGGAGGTTTCCGCCCTGCTTGAGGGTGAGCGCGAGATTCAGTCGGTTGCGCTCACCGCCCGAGAGCACGCCGGCCTTCTTCTGCTGGTCGGGGCCCTTGAAGCCGAACTGCGAGACGTAGGCCCGCGACGGGATCTCGGTCTTGCCGACCTGGATGTAGTCCAGGCCGTCGCTCACGACCTCCCACAGCGTCTTGTTCGGGTCGATGCCGCCGCGGCTCTGGTCGACGTACGAGATGTCGACCGTGTCGCCGATCTTGAGCGTGCCGCCGTCGAGCGGCTCGAGGCCGACGATGGTCTTGAAGAGCGTCGTCTTGCCGACGCCGTTCGGTCCGATGATGCCCACGATGCCGTTGCGGGGCAGCGTGAACGACAGCCCGTCGATGAGCACGCGGTCGCCGAACCCCTTGGTGAGCTTCGAGGCCTCGATGACCTGCGCGCCGAGGCGCGGGCCGACGGGGATGACGATCTCCTCGAAGTCGAGCTTCCGCGTCTTCTCCGCCTCCGCCGCCATCTCCTCGTAGCGCGCGAGTCGCGCCTTCGACTTGGCCTGGCGGCCCTTGGCGTTGCTGCGCACCCACTCCAGCTCGCTCTCGAGGCGCTTGGCGAGCTTGGCATCCTTCTTGCCCTGGACCTGCAGACGGGCGGCCTTCTTCTCGAGGTAGGTCGAGTAGTTGCCCTCGTACGGGTAGAGCCGGCCGCGATCGACCTCGGCGATCCACTGGGCGACGTGGTCGAGGAAGTACCGGTCGTGCGTGATCGCGATGACGGCGCCCGGGTACTTCTGCAGGTGCTGCTCGAGCCAGAGCACGCTCTCGGCGTCGAGGTGGTTGGTGGGCTCGTCGAGCAGGAGCAGGTCGGGCTTCTCGAGCAGGAGCTTGCAGAGCGCGACGCGGCGCTTCTCGCCTCCGGAGAGGTGCGTGATCTTCTCGTCGCCCGGCGGGCAGCGCAGGGCGTCCATCGCCTGCTCGAGCTGCGAGTCCAGATCCCACCCGTTGGCGGCGTCGATGTCCTCCTGCAGGGCGCCCATCTCGGCCAGCAGCGCGTCGAAGTCGGCGTCGGGGTCGGCCATCGCCGCGGAGATCTCGTTGAAGCGCGTGATCTTGTCGTGCAGCTCGCGCACGCCGTCCTGGACGTTCTCCAGCACGGTCTTCGACTCGTCGAGCTCGGGCTCCTGCATGAGGATGCCCACCGAGTAGCCGGGGCTCAGGCGCGCCTCGCCGTTGGAGGGCTGGTCGAGGCCGGCCATGATCTTCAGGATCGTCGACTTGCCCGCGCCGTTGGGGCCGACCATGCCGATCTTGGCGCCGGGGAAGAACGACATCGTGACGTCATCGAGGATGAGCTTGTCGCCGACCGCCTTGCGGGCGCGGACCATGGAGTAGATGAATTCGGCCATGCCCTCAGTCTAGAGAGGCCGTCGCCCCCACCAGGCACGCGCCGGAGGCCAGCACCGGGGCCGTCGTCGTCATGAAGCCGTCGCCGTCGAACTGCCCGAGCACGCACGACTCGCCCGAGCGGACGGAGAACAGCAGCGAGTCGACCGGCAGACCGATCGAGGTGCGGTCCGCGGTGATCTGCAGCGCCTCGAGCGGGATGCCGGCCGCGGTGAGCGCGTCGACCACGCTGCGGCCCGCGGGGATCCCGCCCGCCGAGACCAGAGGCGCGAGCGAGCGCTCGACGAGGGGACGGTTCGCCTCCGCGTCACCCGCGGGGTCGAACGTCGGCTCGGGCGACGCGGTCGGCGCGGGCTCGGTCGGCGCGGGGGGCGTGCTCGCGGGCGGCGAGGTCGGTGCGCCGGAGGGGCCGGGCGACGGAGCGCAGCCGGCGAGAAGAGCCGCGATCGCGGCCGCGGCGGCGATGACGGCGGATGCCCGCCTCGCGCTCGACCGCATCCCGACCGCCCCTTCCGGCGGCCAGGGAGGCCGACCGCGACGAGTCTACGGGCGCTCGGCTCCCGGGGGCTCGGTCGGGCGATCCGGCGTCGCGTTCGGAATCCGAACACAGCGCGCCCGGCATGTTTGCGCCCGGCGCGGAGGCGGAGCACTATCAATGCAAGGACAGCGGTTGGGAGTCGGGGGACTCCCGGGGGGCCGCCTACCGCAACCGGTTCTTTCGCCCGTTCGGGTCGGGTGAGAGCGCCGAGAGACACTGCGGCCGTCCCCGGCTCATTCGGGTTGAGCTGGGGCGGCCGCTTCTCATTTCCGCAACTGGTGCAGGATTGGCCCTGTGCCCCCTGCGGTGAGTTCCCGACGAATCGGAGACGTGGTGACGCTGCGGCAGATTCTCGGCGGCCCGTGGTCGACCCACTGGATGCTCTGGCTCGCGTTCTTCCCCGGCACGGCCGCGATCGTGCTGATCAGAGAGTCCGCGACCGACTACCCGCAGTGGTGGTGGCCGCTCCTCGCGGCCGTCCTGGAGCACCTCCTCACGGGCGTGATCCTCGTGGGCGGCGGGTATCTCGCGAGGCGCCGGCACCCGACCCTCCCGCTGACCGTGGTCGCCGCCCTCTGGCTGCTCACCTGCGTCGTCCGCGCGACCGTCGGCAGCGCCCTCGCAGAGGTCGTCGCCGGCGTTCCGGGAGACTTCCTCTTCCGCGCCGTGTCCTGGATCATCATGACGGGCGCCTGGGGGCCCTCGATCGTGTACGGAATGGCCCAGATCGATCGGCGGCGCGTCCTGATCGGCGAGCTCGAGGCCGCGCAGGGGGCGCTCGCGGAGGCGAACGCCCGCGCGGAGGAATCGGGCGAGGAGATCCGGGCCCGGCTCGCGCGGACCGTCCGGCGCTCGGTCGCGCCGGTGCTCGACGACCTCCTCGCGCGGCTCGTCGCCGTGCGGCAGGATCTCGACCGCGCCGCCTTCGTGGAGATCAGCATGCGCCTGTCCGCCCTGCACGACGAGACGGCCAACCTCGTCGACTCGGCGAGCCCCGCACCGCGCGCCACCGACGCCCCGACCCGCCGGGCATCGCTCAGGGAGGCGTTCGACGTCCCCCTCGCCCGACCGTGGCTCACCGCCGGCGTCGTCGCGCTGCAGACCCTCGCGGTGGCGCTTCCCGATGGCACGCGGATCTTCGGGGCGCCGGCCGCGCGGGAGATCGTCCTGGCCGTCGCGCTGGGCGCTCTCGCCCTCGGAGTCACCCTCCGCTTCTGCCAGGCGCCGCTGGTCCGGCGTCAAGCGCGCGCGTCGACCGTGACGTTCGCGGCGGTCGGGGCCGCGATCCTCGTCTCCGCCTGGGCGATGCTCGACAGCGGCGTGGACGACATCACCTGGCACGGAGTGACGACCCTGCCGCTCATCGTCTTCGGGATCATCACGTCGTCCACGACCGTGATCGCCTCCCTCGTCCTCGCTCGCGCCAACGCGGAGGAGGAGCGGGCTCTCGACGACCTCCGCGACTCGCTCCTCCATTCGGAGGAGCAGCGCGAGGCGGATCTCGAGCGCGAGCGACACCGGCTGAGCGAGCTCATGCACGGACCCGTCCAGGGCCGCATCGCCGCGTGCGTGATGGCGCTGACGTTCTTCTCCGACGGCGACGCGGCGCCGGGCTCCCTCGCGACCATCACCGAGCAGGTGCTCGACCATCTCGCCGCGGCATCCCGCGATCTGTCCCTGCTGGCCGAGGGTGTCCCCCCGAATGGAGGGACCTAGGCGAGAGGGCCCCGCCATACACTGAGGGCATGGCCCCCCTGGGTGGTTCCCCCGCCACAGTCCTGGTCGCCGACGATGACCCGTTGGTGCGGACGGTGCTGCGAATGGCGCTCGCGGGCATGGGGGCGAGCGTGGTCGAGGCCCGGACGACCGGCGAGGTCGTCCGCTTCGACCCCGATCGGGCCGTCGACCTGGTCATCCTCGATCTGAATATGCCGGGCGGCCCCGTCGACGAGAGCCTCGACGCCCTCGCCGCGCGCCCCCACCGGCCGCGCGTCCTGCTTCTGAGCGGCGAGGATGCCCCCGCCGGGCTCGACCGCGTCGACGGATTCGCGCGGAAACCCATCGAGCTCGCCGACTTCACCCGCATCGTCCAGTCGCTGCTCGCCGAGCACCCCGATCCGCCGGCGCGACATGACGGCTGAGAACCTGGACCCGCGCGTCGGCGAGCTCGCGCGCGCGCTCGAGACGCTCGCCGAGGGGTTTCCCGACCCGATCCTCCTCGTCGCCGCGGACGGCACGATCGCCGGGGCGACCGCGGCCCTCGCCGTGCGCAGCCCGCTCACCCGCGAGCACGTCGTCGGCACCCACTTCACCGCCTGGGCGGCCGAGGCGGACCGCGAGCTCATCGCCGAGCGCTTCGCCGAGGCGCTCGCCGGCCGGACCGTCCGCTTCCGGACAGCGGGACGCGCCGGGGACGGCAGCGCCCGCGCGGAGGTGACGTACAGCCCCGTCCGGGCCGGCCACAGGGTCGTCGCCGTGCTGCAGTACGCCTTCTCGATCGACGAGCAGGAGGAGCGAGAGCGCACGCAGCGCGAGGCGGACGAGCTTCTCCGCATCGCCGGCGGCCTCGCCTCCTTCGGCGGCTGGTCCCTGCGTCGCGACACGGCGATGCTGGGGCTCACCGCCCAGTCGCAGCGCATCCTCGGCTTCGAGGGCCACCCGACCGTCTCGCTCGCCGATGCGATCGAGACATTCGCTCCGGAGAGCGCGGAGGCGATCTCGCTCGCCGTGACCCGATGCTTCGATGACGGCACCCTGCTCGATCTCGAGCTTCCGATCTCGACGCCGGACGGCCGCGCGCGGATCATCCGCGTCCTCGGAGAACCGGCGGAGCCCGAGGGCCGCCCGCCCTTCTCCTCGCTCCACGGGGCGATCTGGGACATCACGGAGACGACCGCGGCCCGCGAGCGCGAAGCCCTCCTGCAGCAGCGTCTGGACCTGACCCTCAACTCGCTCGGCGACGGTCTGATGTTCCTCGACGAGGCCTGGCGCATCTCGTTCGTCAACGACGAGGCCCTGCATCTGATCGGGAAGCAGTTCGCGGAGCTCGAGGGCCGCAGCCTCTGGGAGGCCTTCCCCGAGCTCGAGGACACCGAGCTCGAGGTGGCCTACCAGCGCGCGGTGCGCGAGCAGCTGCGGACGACGGTGCGCACCGCGGGCGATGCGGATCAGTGGTTCGACGTCACCGCCTACCCGACCGCGACCGGAGTCGCCCTGTACATCCGCGACGTCACGGAGGACGAGCGCACCCGTCGCCAGATGGCGCAGGCCCAGCGGCGCATCGCCGATCAGGCGGAGCTCATCGACGCGTCGCGCGACGCCATCGTGGTTCGCGGGATCGACGGGGTCGTGCACTACTGGAACCGCGCCGCGGCCGAGCTCTACGGCGTCTCCGCCGACCAGGCGATCGGCCGGTCGATCCGCGGTCTCGTGCGCGTGGAGGATGCGATCGCCGATGAGGCGCTCGCCGCCACCCTCCGGGACGGGTACTGGGCGGAGGAGATCCCCTGCACGACGCTCGACGGCCGCGCCCTCGTCATCGACTGCCGCTGGCAGCTCCTCCCGGGCGACGACGGGGTCCCCGACCGCATCTTCACCGTCAGCAGCGACGTGACGCAGTGGCGTCGCGAGGAGAATCTGCGGACGCGAGCGAAGCGGATGGAGAGTCTGGGAACCTTCGCCGGCGGGATCGCCCACGACCTCAACAACGTCCTCACGCCCATCCTCATGTCGATCCAGCTCCTGGAGAACTCGGAGACCGATGACGGGCGGCGCGAGCTGCTCTCGACGATGGAGTCGGCCGCCAAGCGCGGGGCGGACATGATCCGGCAGGTGCTCGCCTTCGCGCGCGGGGTCGAGGGCCGTCGGGAGCGGGTCTCGATCT
The DNA here is from genome assembly GCF_001429705.1 of Yonghaparkia sp. Soil809. Taxonomy (NCBI): domain Bacteria; kingdom Bacillati; phylum Actinomycetota; class Actinomycetes; order Micrococcales; family Microbacteriaceae; genus Microcella; species Yonghaparkia sp. Soil809. The sequence continues at coordinate 275,589 of NZ_LMSV01000002.1, read as the reverse complement.
CCTCGCTCATGGAGGAGCTCGATCGCTTCGCGCACGACGCGCTGCCCCGCGGAATCCGCTTCAGCATCGAGATCGACGACGACGTGCCCGACACCTTCGGCGACGAGACGCAGCTCATCCAGGTGCTCATGAACCTCGTGACGAACGCGCGCGACGCGATGCCCGACGGCGGCGAGCTCCGCGTCACCGCGACGCGCCTGGTTCTCGAGGACGGCTTCTCGTCCGAGGCGTTCCGCATGACGCCGGGGCAGCACGTCGTCATCGACGTCGTCGATACCGGGCACGGGATGCCCGCGGAGGTCGCCGAGAAGATCTTCGAGCCGTTCTACACGACGAAGTCGGTCGGCAAGGGCACCGGTCTCGGCCTCGCCAGCTCCCTCGCGATCGTGCGCAGCCACGGCGGCACCATGCAGGTCTACAGCGAGCCGGATCGGGGAACGCGCTTCTCGGTCATCCTGCCCGTGATCACGGGCGAGCCGACGCTCGAGCGCGACAGCGCCCTGCCCGCTCGGACCCTCCCGCGCGGGCGCGGCGAGTTCGTCCTCATTGTCGACGACGATCCGACCATCCGGCTGATCACCTCGCGGACCCTCGAGAGCTACGGGTATCGCACGCGCACGGCGGAGAACGGGCGCGTCGCGATCGACCTGCTGGAGGCGCCGGGCGCCCGAGTGGATCTCGTGCTGACCGACATGATGATGCCGGTCATGGACGGCGCCGCGACGACGGCGTACCTCGAGGAGCATCACCCGCGGATCCCGGTGATCGCCGCGAGCGGGCTGACCTCGGCCGGCGGCGCCGCGCGCAGCGCGGGTATGGGCGTGGCAGCGTTCCTGCCCAAGCCCTACACGACGAGCCTGCTTCTGACGACGCTCCGCGATGTGCTTGACGACGCCGCCGGACGGAGCGACGATGACCGGGATCGAGCCTTCCCCGAGATCGACGAGGTGCCGACGTGACCACCGAGAGCAAGTCGCTGCGCGTCGTCGTGGCCGATGACGACGCCTTCACGGTGTCCCTCGTCTCCGGCGGTCTCGGCGCTCGGGGCTTCGACGTGACGACCGCGTCCTCCGCCGCCGAGGCGCTCGCGGCCGTCGGAGAGACCGACCCGCACGCGCTCATCACCGACCTGAACTTCGGGTCGTCGGAGTCGGGCGCCGACCTGCTGAGCGCGGTCGCCGCCGACTACCCGTGGATCGGGCTCGTCGTGCTGACCTCGCACCGCTCGCCCGAGCTCGCGGTGCCGAATCCCGACCGCATCCCCTCCGGGGTCATCTACCTCGTCAAGTCGCGGCTCGGCGCGATCGACGACCTCATCGATGCCGTCCACCGGTCGATCAGCGGGCAGCTCGACGACGGGGTGCCGGTCGGCGACGACGACGTGCCGGTGGTCACGGCCGCGCAGGCCGATGTGCTCCGGCTCCTCGCGGAGGGCGCCTCGACGCGCGCTCTCGCCGAGCACCGCGGTACGACGGTGCGGGCGGTCGAGACGATGCTCGCGCGCCTGTTCACGGCTCTCGGCCTCGACACGAGCGAGAACGCCAACCCGCGCGTCGCCGCGGTCACCCTCTGGCAGCGCGGCGGCATCCGCGTCCGCTGAGCGGCCGCGCGACCCGCGGGGCGCCGGAGCGCTCCGTCGGGCCGCGGGGTGCCGCGGGGCGGTTCCCTCGTCAGAAGGGCGCGTCCGCCGGTTCGCGCGGCTCGAGCGACGAGGCGTCGTCGGGCACCTCGACGGGCTCGGGCTGCTCCGGCGGAGCATCCGTCGCCGCGTCGTCGCGGCCGCGACCGACGATCACGCTCCGCGTGAAGCTCGAGCGGCCCCACGTGAGGTCGTGGCCCACGGCCTCGGCGTCGATCTCGATCGTGGTGCCGTTCCTCTCGCCGCTCGTCCAGTCGCGGATGCGCACCCGGCCCGAGACGATGACGCGCTCGCCCTTGTGCACCGAGCTCGCGACGTGGGCGCCGAGCTGGCGGAAGCTCGTGATGGTGTACCAGTTCGTGTCGCCGTCCACCCACGCGTTCTGGGCGCGATCGAACCGGCGCTGATTGCTCGCGAGCCGGAACGAGGTGATCGCGAGACCCTCGCTCGTGACGATGTGGCGCGGGGTCGTGGCGACGAGCCCCGTGAGGGTGATGGTGTCGGTCATGGCGTCCTCCTGACGTCTTCGATGTCGGGTGGGCGCCGGCGGTTCGTGCCGGAGAGCGCCGGCGCCCGCAGCGAGAATGCCTGCCGGAGCGCGGGGTCGAGCGCCGACGGACTCGCCCCGTGGAGACCGTCGAGCCCGTGACCGGCTGGGGACGAGCGGTCAGCTCGACTGCCACCCCGCCTCGTGCAGCCGGGCGAAGGCCGCCAGCAGCAGGTCGAGCGTGAAGGAGAACTCGAACTGCTCGTCGCACCCGGCCGGGTGGCGCCGCTGCTGCTCGGCCGCGACGCCTGCGATGTGCGGGAAGGCTCGGGCGAGCGCCGCGAGCCGCTCGGGATCGGGGACCGGATCGGCCCCCTCGCCCGGCGCGGCAGGGGTCGAGAAGGCCTCGGGGCTGAACCCCCAGATGCGATGCCCGAGGGCGTGCATCGCGTGGTGCGCGAGGTCGTACGAGAGCCCACCCGAGACGAGGTCGCCGACGAGCGCATCCATGTGGGCGAGCACGACGGGACTGGGAGCGGTCGCCGACTCGATCGCGGGTCGGAGCCACGGGTGAGCGAGGTGCGCGGCGCGCGCGCCGAGGACGCGCGTGCGGACAGCCGACGACCAGGGCTCGCCGGATGCGGGCCGCGGGTAGCCGGCGACGACGCTGTCGATCATCCCGGCGACGAGATCGCGCTTGTCGGCGACGTGCTTGTAGAGCGCCATGGGAACGACCCCGAGCTCGTCGGCGAGGCGGCGCATGCTGACCGCGTCGAGGCCGTCGCGGTCGGCGAGCGCGACGGCGGCCCCGACCACTCGGGAGCGGTCGAGTCGTTCACGCCCCGGGGTGCTCCCCCGTCGTCCGCGCGACGTTCCGTCCATGGCATCCTCCTTGACCGGTGTACAGCGTACGCCTATGCTCGGGAGACGACAGGTGTACGCCGTACACCTCAGACCCGGAAGGCCCCCATGACCCCCGACCGCCGCCTCGCCCTGTGGGCCGGAGTCCTCTACCTGGCGACCTTCGCCACCTCTTTCCCCGCCCTCGCGCTCAAGACGCCGATCCTCGCGGGCGAGCCGCAGCTCGCGCAGGCCGCGGTCGGCACCGCGCTCGAGATCGCGCTCGCGTTCACGTGCATCGGCACCGCCGTGGCCCTGCACCCGATCGCGCGGCGCGTCAGCGAGCCGCTGGCGATCGGCTTCGTCGCCTCGCGCACGGTCGAGGCCGGCATGATCCTGTCGGGCGCGATCGCGCTCCTGGCCCTCATCGAGCTCGGCCCCGACTCGGAGGGCGCATCGGTGCTCATCGAGCTGCACGACGCCGCGTTCCTGCTCGGCCCTGCCTTCATGGCCTCGATCAACGCGGCGCTGCTCGGCACGGTCATGCTGCGCGGCCGCCTCGTGCCGCGCGTGATCCCGCTCATCGGTCTCATCGGAGCTCCGCTGCTGCTCGCGAGCTCCTTCGGCGTCGTGCTCGGCGCGTGGGATCAGCTCTCCGTCGTCGGAGCCCTCACGGCACTGCCGATCGCGGCCTGGGAGCTCTCGCTCGGTCTCTGGCTGACGATCAGGGGCGTGCGGATGCCCGCGCCCGCAACCGCAGACCCCGGCGTCGGCGACGCCCTCCCCGCGACCGCGGGAGGCGCTCGCGTCTGACGCGGTCGCCCGACCGCTCCCGCGGCCCTCCGCTCGACCCCGGGCGGAGGGCCCTGGCATGCTGGCTCGACAGGAGAAGTCATGACGAAGCCCGCCGCAGAGTGGCGACCGATCGTCGCCGCGCTCGCCGATGACGATGCGCGACCGATCGTCGGTGCGCTTCTCGCCGGCGGCGACGCGGCCGAGCAGCTCGCCGCGCTGTCGCCAACGAAGCGCGCACGGGTCGTCCGGGTGCTCACGGCCTCCGGACTCGCGCGTGAGCACGAGGGCCGCCTCGAGGCGCGCACCGAGGTCTTCCGGGAGCTGCTGCGCGCCGCTCCGGTCGACCGCCCGACGGGCATCGCGCGCTTCGTGCGCGACGGGCGCATCGAGCACGGGCCGTCCGGGGCGAGCGATCGCGCCGAGGTGATGGCGTGGGCGGCCGATCGGGCCGTCGGGGTCGCCGAGCTCGCTGACGAGGCGACGGTGACCGAGCGGCTCGCGGCGATCTTCGAGGACCCCGCCGCCCTGCGGCGCTACCTCGTCGACGCCGATCTGATCGAGTGGCGCCGCGACGGATCCCAGTACGCTCGCCCGGCGTGACCCGGCACCGCCGGTCGACCGGGCGGAGCGCTCGATCGACTAGTGCTCGCGGAAGTCGGGCCGCTCCGCGCCGGGCCCGAGCGTCGCGTGCAGCGCCCGCTTCGCGGCCTCCAGCGTGGGGTACGGCCCTCGAGCCTCGCTCTCCATCCGCACCCGGACGAGGAAGGCCTCCCCCTCGCGGTGGATCGACCCGACCGTGCCGGCGGGGCCGGCGGCGACCCAGGTCTGCGTTCCGGTGGTCATGCTCATCGTCGAGCTCCTTCCGAGCGGCGCGCTCGCGCCGTGCGCCGCCGACGCTACGCCTCCCCTGACCCCGTGTCGAGCCCTCTCGGGCGAGCGCTCAGGAGGCTCGGACGTACGGCGCGTAGGAGGAGCGGATCTTGTTGACCTTCGGCAGCGCGACGGCGAGGCAGTAGCCCTGGCCGGGGTTCTTGGCGAAGAAGTCCTGGTGGTAGTCCTCGGCGTCGTACCACTCGCCCAGCGGCGTGATCTCGGTGACGAGGCCGCCCTCCCAGTAGCCGTCGGCGCGGTCGCGCGCGGCCTCGAAGAGCGCCTTCTCCTCCTCGTCGGCGTAGTACATCGCCGAGCGGTACTGCGTGCCGACGTCGTTGCCCTGGCGGTTCAGCTGACGCGGATCGTGGAGGGTGAAGAAGACGTCGAGGATGACGTCGGCGGGGATCACCTCCGGGTCGAAGACGACCCTGACGGCCTCGGCGTGACCCGTCGTGCCCGTGCAGACCGCCTCATAGGACGGGTGCGGAACGGTGCCGCCGGTGTAGCCGGAGACGACATCGTGGACGCCGTCGAGGACGCGGTAGACGGCGTCGAGGCACCAGAAGCACCCGCCGGCGAGATGGAAGGTTCGCATGCCGCCATCGTAGGCGGGCGTGCGGGGCGCGAGCCGAGCATCCGCCCCGATCGAATCGGTTCGATGGTCGCGGGCCGGCCAGTAGAGTGACGGCATGCCGCACATCGCCGCCGACGACCGCTACGAGCAGCTCGAGTACGCCCGCGTCGGGCGCAGCGGCCTGAGGCTGCCGCGCATCTCGCTCGGCCTCTGGAACAACTTCGGCGACGACCGGCCGATCGAGACGCAGCGCGCCATTCTGCGCCGCGCCTTCGACCGCGGCGTGACCCACTTCGACCTCGCGAACAACTACGGCCCGCCGGATGGCAGCGCCGAGTCGAACTTCGGGCGCATCCTGCGCGACGACTTCCTGCCCTACCGCGACGAGCTCGTCATCTCCACGAAGGCCGGCTACTACATGTGGCCCGGCCCCTACGGCGAGTGGGGGTCGCGCAAGTACCTGCTGAGCTCGCTCGACCAGAGCCTGACGCGCATGCGCCTCGACTACGTCGACATCTTCTACAGCCACCGGCCCGACCCCGAGACGCCGCTCGAGGAGACCATGGGCGCCCTGGCGACCGCCGTGCAGAGCGGCAAGGCGCTCTACGCGGGCATCTCGAACTACGACGCGGCGCAGACGCGCGAGGCGCACCGGATCCTCGGCGAGCTCGGCGTGCCGCTGCTCATCCACCAGCCGCGCTACAACATGTTCGACCGGCGCATGGAGGAGGGGCTGCTGGACGCGATCGCCGAGACCGGGATCGGCAGCATCGTCTTCTCGCCGCTCGCGCAGGGACTGCTGACGAACCGGTACCTCGACGGCGTGCCCGCGGGCTCGCGCGCGTCGGAGGGCCGCTGGATCAGCGAGGACAACATCGACGACGCCTACCTCGAACGGGCCCGCGCGCTGAACGCGATCGCCGAGGCGCGCGGACAGTCGCTCGCGCAGCTCGCGCTGCTCTGGGTGCTGCGGCACCCGCAGGTGACGAGCGCCCTCATCGGCGCGAGCAGCGTGCGCCAGCTCGACAACAGCCTCGACGCGCTGCACGGCGACGCGCTCACGGTCGACGAGATCGCCGCGATCGAGCCCCACGCCGTGCACGGCACCGGTTCGAGGAGCTGAGTGGGCTACCTCCTCGCCCTCGCGGCCGCGGTGCTGTTCGGCGCGAACGGCAGCGTCACCAAGATCACCATGGAGGCCGGGCTGAGCCCCGCCCAGGTCACGCAGTTCCGGCTGCTGGGCACGGCCCTCGTGGCCGGCCTCGTGCTGCTGGCGATCGATCGCGCCGCCTTCCGGCTCCCCCGCCGGCAGTGGCCGATCATGATCGTGCTCGGCATCGTCGGTGTCGCGCTGCTGCAGGCGACCTACGCGGCGGCCGTGCAGCGCCTGCCCGTCGGCATCGCCCTGCTGCTGGAGTACACGGCCGTGCTCATGGTCGCGCTCGTGGCCTACTTCTTCTTCAAGGAGCAGGTGAAGACGCGGCTGTGGATCGCGATCGTGCTCGTGCTCGCCGGCCTCGCCGTCGTCGCGCGCGTCTGGGCCAGCACCCTCGACGCGCTCGGGGTGATCCTCGCGATCGCCGCCGCCGTCTGCCTCGCCCTGTACTTCCTCATCGGCGAGCGGCAGGTCGCGAAGACCTCGGCGCTCGCGGTGTCGTTCTGGACGATGCTCATCGCGACCGTGTTCTGGTCGTTCGTGAGCGGCTGGTGGGAGCTCGACCCGGGCGTCTTCGCGACCCCCGTCGACCTCGGCGGCGTGCACGGCTCGCTCGAGGTGCCGATGTGGCTGCCCCTGCTGTGGAACGTCATCCTCGGAACCTTCGCCCCGTTCCTGCTGAGCCTCGCCGCCCTCCGGCACCTGCCCGCCACGGCGGCGGGCATCGTCGCCTCCTCCGAGGTCATCTTCGCCTTCGCCGTGGCGTGGGCCTGGCTCGGCGAGACCCTCGACCTCGTGCAGATCATCGGAGCCGCGGTCGTGCTCGCGGGGATCATCCTCGCCCAGACCGCGCGCGTCGGGAAGGTCGTCGACGCCGACCTCGCGCTCACGACGGGACCCATCACGACCGTGCGGTGATCGGTCCGATGCTCGGCGCAGGTGTGGCGGACCCGAGGCCCGCACCGCCCCAGGGGTAGCCTGCGGCCATGGAATGGGTTAACGGCATCCTCGACTGGCTCGGCTCGCCGGAGGGTCGGCGCGTGACCGCGAGCACGATCATCCCCGCGATCGCGATCATCGTCTCCGGCATCATCGCCGGTCTCATCGGTCGCGGTTCGACCAAGCGCGTGATCGCGCAGTACAACCGCGACGCCCTCACCGCCGCGGTGCAGGCGCTCGTGCTCGCCGGCCGCAAGGCCGCCGGCTGGAACGCGATCGGCACGATCGAGCGCGTGCAGGTCGACCACCTCATCGGCGAGGCCGAGACGCGCATCCGCCTGCTCCCGGTGCCCGGCGCTGCGCTCGCCGCGAACTGGGCCGCCCACCAGCTGGAGGACATGAAGCGGAACTCCGCCGGCTTCTCCTTCCAGGCCCAGCAGACCCTCGCCGAGTACCGCGACCGCCTCATCGCGTGGAGCGAGAAGCCCCGCCAGGCGAAGAAGCTCTTCGGCGCCGACCTCGAGCGCTGGAAGTACGAGGCCGACCCGGCCGAGCAGCAGCTCGTCGCCGATCAGGCGCGCTGGGAGGCCGAGCGGACGCCCGAGCGCGAGACCGCCGCCGTGACACCGGTCGTCTCGACGACCGCGGCACCCCCGGCGAGCGACGCGGCGACCGCGGTGGGCCCCATGTCGCACGACGAGCCCCCCGTCACTCCCCCCAACGCCGGAACGCCCCTCGTCGTCTCGACGCCGTTCGCCCCGCGGCTCACCACCACGACCTCGAGCCCCGGCGGCGAGATCGACGCGCGCGAGAGCGACCCGGTGCCGACGCAGGCGTTCGTCGTCGAGCGTCGCAGCGGCGAGAGCCCGTCGGCTCCGGGGGACGACGGCGCGCCGCCGCCCATGCCCGCGCAGAACGTCCGCGACCGGATCGACCCGCAGGACGAGAACTAGCGCTCAGCGATTCCCCGAGGCGCCCGTCGGCTCAGCCGACGGGCGCCTCCTCGCTCGCGGGGGACGCGCCGTCGTGGGTCGCCGCGTAGGCGCGGCGCGACCACATCGACACGTGGTGGTGCATCTCGGCGATGAGCGGCTCGTGCTCGGGCTTCATGAGCACGCTGCGCATGATGCGGCCGGTCGGCGCGTCGACCTCGAGGTCGATGCCGCGGGCGCGCAGCTGCTCGGGCTTCACGACGTAGGTTGCGAGGTGCGTCTGCTGCGGGCGCGTCGTGTCGGCCGCCATCTCGAAGATCGCGTGGCTCGTGCGGTCGAGCTCGGCCATCGACCGGACGCGCGGCAGGTAGGTGATGATGTCGATCTCCGGCCGCTGGTACGGCTGCAGGATGTCCGACTCCTCGATGAGCGCGTGCCACTGCTGCGCCGCGCGGTAGCCGGGCAGCACGATGCCGCCGAGCCCCTCCTTCGTGAGCGGGAAGACCCGCAGCGTCGCCCACAGCGCCGCCGCGCTCGCCCCCGCGCGCGAGCACTCCAGCTGGATCTCGCCGAAGTGCCGCTCGGTGCTCGCGAAGTACGTGTAGGGCGACTCGTGGTGGTAGTACCGAAGGATCGACTGGTCGTTGAACAGCACCGCGCCGCAGCCGTAGGGCTGCAGGCCGTGCTTGTGCGGGTCGACGACGACCGAGTCCGCGTCCTTGATCGCGCGGAAGTGGCGCGCGGTCTCCGGGGCGAGCTCGTCGGCGATGATCGCGAAGAACCCGCCGTAGGCGGTGTCGACGTGGATGCGCGCGCCGTACCGCCGCGCGAGCGGGATGATGTCGGCGAGCGGGTCCACCGCGCCGAGGCCCGTCGTGCCGAGGGTCGCGACGACGACGCCGATGCGCCCGGTCGCGAGCTCGCGCTCGAGCGCCTCGAGCTCCATCCGGCCCGCGGCGTCGGTCGGGATGCCCACGGTGTCGATGCCGAGCACCTCGCCCATCCGGGAGTGCGTGTAGTGAGCATCCGCCGAATGGGCGATCGCCTTGCCCGGCGCGATCTCGCGGCTGATCCAGAGCGCCTCGAGGTTCGCGGTCGTGCCGCTCCAGGTGAGGTGGCCCATGTACTCGGCCGGGTAGTCGAACATCGCCGCGAGCTGGTCGAGCACCTCGTGCTCCATCGCGGTCGTCGCGCGGCTCGCGTCGATCGAGTGGTTGTTGGGGTTGAGCTGCATCGTCGCGAGGTACGCGGCGGTCGCGACGGGGTGCGGGGGCTTGAGCATCTGGCCCGCGTACTGCGGGTGGAAGTAGGGGAAGTTGTCGTCGAGGCGCTCGATGAGCTCGCCCAGGACGGCGTGCACCTTCTCCGGGTCGGCGTGGGTCGAGGGATGCTGGTCCCAGCTCCCGTAGGTCGCCTTCAGACCGTCGATGCCGGTCATCACCTGCGGCAGCAGCTCGTTCAGATCGACGGGACGCTTCGCGCTCACGACCGCACTCCTTCGTGTGGATGGGTTACCGGCTCGGCCTGGTGGGCCTGCCCGGTCGGTGCCCTCGAGTCTACGGAGGAACGGCGGCCGTTCGGTAGCGAACAATACGCCGCGCCCCCGGCAGGACTCGAACCTGCAACCACCGGATTAGAAGGCCGATGCTCTATCCATTGAGCTACGAGGGCTGATGGCCTCCAGGCTATCGGAGGCGCCCATCACCGGCGCCGAAGTGGCATGATGTGCTGTCGCTCCTCTCGTCCGTTCGGAGAACCGTGTCGCACCCGCAGCACCCGCAGCACCCCCCGCTCCCCGCCTCCGTCCCCACGGCCGACCGCCGCGCGGCACCCGCGACGCCGCTCGGCCGATGGCTGCTGCACGACACGGTGCAGCCCCCCGGCCCGGAGGCGCCGACGTCGACGAGCGAGACGCACTCGTGGTGGAAGGTCATGTGCCTGACGGGGGTGGACTACTTCTCCACGCTCTCCTACCTCCCCGGCATCGCGGCGCTCGCGGCCGGCGCGCTCTCGCCGCTCGCGACCCTGCTGATCGTGCTGCTGACCCTCCTGGGCATGCTCCCCATGTACCGCCGGGTCGCGGAGGAGAGCCCGAACGGGCAGGGCTCCGTCGCGATGCTCGAGAAGCTGCTCCCCTTCTGGCGCGGCAAGTTCTTCGTGCTCGCGCTGCTGGGGTTCGTCGCGACCTCCTGGATCATCACCATCACGCTCTCGTCGGCGGATGCGACGGTGCACCTCCTGGAGAACCCGGCCGTCCCCGAGGCGTGGCGCGGCGCCGCCGTGCCGATCACGATCGTGCTGCTGCTGATCCTCGGCGGAGTGTTCCTCCTGGGGTTCCGCGAGGCCGTGATCGTGGCCATCCCCGTCGTGGCCGTGTTCCTGCTCGTCAACGCCGTCGTCATCGCAGCGGGTCTGCAGCAGGTCGTCCTCGAGCCCCGCTTCGGGGAGCTCTGGGCGGCGTCGCTGGCGATCTCCGACGGCTGGAGCGACGTGGCCCTGCCCGCGCTGCTCGCCTTCCCTCTCCTCGTCCTCGGGCTGTCGGGGTTCGAGACGGGTGTGAGCATGATGCCGCTCGTCTCCGCCGAGGGCGCGAACGCCGATCACCGTCGTCGGGCGAGGATCCGCAACACCCGCAAGCTGCTCACGGCCGCGGCCGTCATCATGAGCGCCTACCTCATCACCTCGAGCATCGTCACGACCCTCCTGATCCCCGCCGAGGAGTTCCAGGCGGGCGGCGAGGCGAACGGCCGCGCTCTCGCCTACCTCGCCCACGACCTGCTCGGCGAGGGCTTCGGGACGGTCTACGACATCTCGAGCATCGTGATCCTCTGGTTCGCGGGCGCCTCGGCGATGGCGGGCCTGATCAACATCGTGCCGCGCTACCTGCCCGCCTACGGCATGGCTCCGGAGTGGAGCCGCGCCGTCCGGCCCGTCGTGATCATCTACACGCTGATCAGCATCGCGCTGACGATCGGATTCGGCGCGGACGTGGACGCGCAGGCCGGCGCCTACGCGACCGGGATCCTCGCGATGATGGTCTCCGGCGCGTTCGCGGTCACGGTCTCCGCCGTCCGTCAGCGTCAGAAGTGGCCGTCGATCGGGTTCGGCGCGCTCACCGCCATCATGTCCTTCGCCCTCGTCGACAACATCGTCGAGAAGCCCGACGGCATCGTGATCTCCGCGTTCTTCATCGGCGGGATCATCGTCGTCTCCCTCGTCTCCCGCGTGACGCGGACGACCGAGCTGCGCGCCGACGCGGTCGCCTTCGACGCGCGCGCGCGCGCGTACGTCGACGAGTCCATCTCCTCCGACGGCAGGCTGACGATCATCGCCAAGAGGCGCCGCAGCGACGTGGGCGACGACTACCGGGAGAAGATCTCCGACCAGCTCGAGCACGGCGCGCTGCCGAGCTCGGCGGACGTGCTCTTCCTCGTGATCGAGATCGTCGACCCCTCGGAGTTCGGCGATCAGCTGATCGTGCGGGGCGTGCAGGTGGACGGGCATCGGATCCTCCGCGCGCAGAGCCCGGCCGTGCCCAACGCGATCGCCGCGATCCTCCTCGCGCTCCGCGACGGGACGGGCGTCACCCCGCGCATCTACTTCGACTGGTCGGAGGGGAACCCGCTGCGCCACCTGCTGGAGTACCTCGTGCTCGGCCGCGGCGACACCGCCCCCGTGGTCCGGGAGATCCTCCGGGAGATCGAATCCGACCCCGCTCGCAGGCCCCGGGTCCACGTCGGCTGACGCGGGCCGCGCGAGGTCAGTCCGCGGCCTGCGCGAGCGCCGTCAGCAGCCGCGGGAGCGTCGGCACGCCGGCGGCGCGCACGACCTCGGTGCCGTCCGCGCGGCGGATGACCGTGGTCGGCGTGCTCGTGATGCCGAGCTCCTCGGCGCGCTCGGCGTGGGCCGCGACATCCCGCTCCTCCACGACGAGCGCGGGCACGAGCCGCTGCGCCTCGGCGACGACCTCGCGGGCACGGTGGCAGGGGTCGCAGAAGGCGGAGGTGTAGAGCTCGAGCAGCACCCGCCCAGCGTAGGCCGTCGGAGCTGACGGCTAGACTCCGGGGGTGAGCGCTGCGACTGACCGACTCGTCTGGATCGACTGCGAGATGACGGGTCTCGATCTGTCGAAGGACGAGCTCGTCGAGGTCGCCGTCGTCATCACCGACTACGAGCTGGAGCCCGTGCATCCGGGCTTCGCCGTCGTCATCAGGCCGTCGGAGACCGCGCTGGTCGGCATGGGCGACTTCGTGCGGCAGATGCACGAGTCGTCGGGCCTGCTGGCCGAGCTCGAGCACGGCGTGAGCCTCGAGGAGGCGGAGGCGGCCGTGCTCGCCTACATCGCCGAGCACGTGCCGACAGCCGGGCAGGCGCCGCTCGCCGGCAACACCATCGGCACCGACCGCGCGTTCCTCGCCCGCGACATGCCCCGCGTCGACGCGCACCTGCACTACCGCTCGGTCGACGTCTCGAGCATCAAGGAGCTCGTGCGCCGCTGGTTCCCGCGCGTGTACTTCAACGCTCCGGCGAAGAACGGCGGCCACCGCGCGCTCGCCGACATCCTGGAGTCGATCCGCGAGCTCGAGTACTACCGGCGCATCGGGTTCACCGCCGAGCCCGGCCCCACGAGCGAGGAGGCCCAGGCGGTCGCCGCGAGCGTCACCGAGCGGTGGGCGCCGCGCCTGGGCTGATCACCCGCCGCTGCGCTCGTCCGCATGGCGCGCGCAGGGCCCCGCCTGTATTAGCATTGACCGGTCGCGCCTCGGCGTCGACGCCTGGTGGGTATAGCTCAGTCGGTAGAGCACCTGGTTGTGGTCCAGGGGGCCGCGGGTTCAAGTCCCGTTACTCACCCCAGCTCGAGGCCCCGGTTCCGCAGTGCGGACCGGGGCCTCGTCTATTCGCGCCGAACGTCGCCGGGCGACTGGTCGGGCCGCCAGCCCCGCCAGACGGGGTGCCGAAGCCGCCCCCTGGATGTCCACTCCGTGAACGCGACCTCGCCGACGAGCTCCGGGCGCAGCCACACCGCATCGGCCGCATCCGCCTCCGGGATGCCCGTGAACGGGCACCGCGAGGTCTCGAGCGCCCGCAGGCGGTCCCGCAACGTCTCGAGCTCGCGCTCGCCGAACCCCGAGCCGACCTTCCCCGCGTACGCGAGGCCACGGCCCTGCGGCACCCCCACGAGCAGCGACCCGATGCCGTCGGCCCGCCGGCCGGACCCCGGCCGCCACCCGCCGACGACGACCGACTGCGTACGGACGTGCGTGAGCTTGATCCACGCGCTCGATCGGCGGCCGGGTCGGTACGGGCTGTCGCGCCGCTTGGCCATGACCCCTTCGAGGTCGAGCTCGCGGCTCGTGGTCAGGGCGTCGCCGAGGTCGCCGTCGAACGCGGGCGGGACGAGCACCGGGCCCTGCTCCGTGACGAGGGAGGCGAGCAGCTCGCGGCGGGCGTCGTAGTCGAGCCCCGTGGCATCCGCCCCGCCGGCGAGCAGGACGTCGAAGAGCATGATCCGCACGGGGACGGCGGAGGCGAGCGCGGCGATCTCACGCGGCCTCGAGAGGCCCATGCGGCGCTGCAGGAGCCCGAAGTCGGGGCGGCCGCGGTCGTCGAGGGCGACGATCTCGCCGTCGAGGACGACCGGGCCGGCGGCGCGCACGGAGCCCTCGACGAGATCGGCGAGCGCCGCGAGCTCGGGGTAGGCGGGGGTCAGGTCGACGCCGTTTCGGCTGCGCAGCCCGAGAGCTCCCTCGTCGAGGCCGGCGAGGGCGCGGATGCCGTCCCACTTCATCTCGAACGCCCACGCGGCGGGCTCGGCGATGTCGGAGACCTGCCCCGCGGTCGCGAGCATGGGGGCGAGGGAGGCACCCGCGGCGTCGCGTGCGGGGGCGGCTCGCGCGCTGCCGCGGAGGATGCGGCGGCCGGTGCGCTCGCTCAGCCGGGAGGACGCCGCCGGGGCCGACGGAGAGGACGTCGACGAGCGCCCGTCGTCCATGAGGTGCATGATCCACTGCGCGCGGCCCGGCCCCGCGACGCCCGCGGGCGCACGATCGCCCGTGCGGATGAGGGCGTACCGGTGCGAGCCGCGCTTCCCGTGGAGCGTCGCGATGACCTCCTCGCCATCGCGCCACTTCTCGAGCTCGTACGTCCCGGAGTCCCAGATCGTCATCTCCCCCGCGCCGTACTCACCGGCGGGGATGGTCCCCTCGAAGTCGAGGTACTCGATCGGGTGGTCCTCGGTCGGCACGGCAAGGCGGTTCACGGCCGGGTCGTCGGGCACGCCCTTCGGCACCGCCCAGCTGACGAGCACGCCGTCGCGCTCGAGCCGCACGTCGAAGTGGAGACGTCGGGCGCGGTGCTCCTGGATGACGAAGCGGCGCCCGTCGGTCGGCGGCGGAACCGGCTCGGGCACGGGCTCGGGCGTGCGCCGGGCATCCCGCATCGACCGATAGGCCGCGAGGCGGTCGTCCTCCTCGTCGTCGTCGGTGTACGCCTCCTCGAGCGGCGCGAGCAGGTCGCCGCGCTTCCGCACGCGCCGCATGACCTCCTGGTGGTCGAGGTGCGCGAGGGTCGGCGACGACAGCTCGCGCCACGTGCGCGGCACGGCGACCATGGGCCGCGAGCGCCCGCGCAGCGAGTACGGCGCGACGGTCGTCTTCGCTGCGCTGTTCTGGCTCCAGTCGACGAGCACGCGCCCCTCGCGCTTCGACTTCTTCATGTCGCTCACGATGAGCTCGGGGTGGTCGGCCTCGAGCGCCCGCGCCAGCTCATGCGCGACGGCCGAGATCTCGTCGGAGGACTGCGTGCCGTCGAGGGCGCTGTAGAGGTGGATGCCCTTGCTCCCGCTCGTCACGGGCAGCGGGTCGAGCCCGACGTCCTTCAGGATGCTCCGCGCGAGCCGCGCGACCTCGGCGCACTCGAGCAGGCCGACGCCGGGCCCCGGGTCGAGATCGAGCACGAGCCGGTCGGGGCGCTTGGGCTTCCCGGCCCGCCCGATGCGCCACTGCGGCACGTGGATCTCGAGCGACCCGATCTGCGCGAGCCACGCGAGCGTCGCGGCGTCGTTGACGAGCGGGTAGGTGTTGACGTGGTCGGCGTGCGGGATCTCGGCGCGCTCGACCCACTGCGGCGTCGAGGCGTCGAGATTCTTCTGGAAGAAGACCTGACCAGGGTGCTCGGCCGTGCCCACGCCGTCGACCCAGCGCTTGCGCGTCGCGGGTCGGTTCCGCACGTGCGGCAGCATCACGGGCGCGACTGCCGCGTAGTACGCGAGCACGTCGGCTTTGGTCGTGCCGGTCTCGGGGTACATGACCTTATCGAGGCTCGTGAGCCTCAGCTCGCGGCCCTCGATGGTCACGCGGGTGTCGGAGCTCGCCATGCGGACCAGCCTCCGGCGGGGCATCCGCGCCCGCCACCCCTTTGCGCAAGGGGGTTGGTATGTGCTCGCGGCGCGCGCACGCTGGGAGCATGCGATCGATCTGGAAGGGCGCGATCACGTTCGGGCTCGTCAACGTGCCCGTGAAGGTCTACAGCGCCACCGAGGACCACGACCTGCCGCTGCACCAGGTGCACGACGCCGACGGCGGGCGCATCCGCTACCAGCGGCGGTGCGAGGTGTGCAGCAAGGTCGTGAGCTACAGCGACATCGACAAGGCCTACGACGACGGCGAGCGCACGGTCGTGCTGACGGACGACGACCTCGCGACGCTCCCGAGCGAGCGCAGCAAGGAGATCGACGTCGTCGAGTTCGTGCCGACGAAGCAGATCGACCCGATCATGCTCGACCGCAGCTACTTCCTCGAGCCCGACGGCTCGTCGCCGAAGGCGTACGTGCTGCTGCGGCGCACGCTCGAGGAGGCCGATCGGACGGCGCTCGTGCTCTTCTCGCTCCGGCAGAAGACCCGTCTCGCGGCGCTGCGCGTGCGCGGCGACGTGCTGATGCTGCAGACGCTGCTGTGGGACGACGAGGTGCGCGAGGCCCGGTTCCCGTCGCTGGATGCGGCGGTGCGGATCAGCGCGAAGGAGCTGCAGATGAGCCGCTCGCTCGTCGAGTCGTTCGCCTCCGACTTCGCGCCCGAGCAGTTCAGCGACGCGTATCAGGACGAGCTGCGGACGCTCGTCGAGGCGAAGCTCGCGCAGGGCGACGCGCTGTCGACGGAGGAGACGTTCGGCGGGACCGCGGACGAGGAGGACCCCGGAGGCGAGGTGCTGAGTCTCATGGACGCGCTGACGCGCAGCATCGAGGCGAACCGGGCGAAGAAGAAGAACGGCGTGGCGGCGAAGAAGGCGGCGGCGCCCTCGACGAGCGCTGGGAGGGGCTCGTCCACGAGCGCGACGAAGAGCTCGGCGAAGAGCTCGACCAAGGCTCCACCGAAGAAGAAGGCCGCGCCTCGGAAGAAGTCGGCCTGACCTTCTCGCTATCGGCCTTCGGCCAGGTCTAGAGTGACGCTCATGATGCTCTGGCGCTCGTTCGACCCCGGCTTCGACCCGGGCGGCGATGGAGGGTTCCCCGACCCCGGCATGCCCGGCTTCCCGGTCGAACCGGGAGTCGTCGCGGTCTCCGGCGCGGCCGGTCTGTTCGGCGTGCTCTTCTCTCTCGCCTTCGTCGCCGCGATCGCATTCGGCATCTACCGCATGGTCATCGCGCACCAGGCCTCGCAGAGGCTCGGTCTCGGCGCCACCGGCACCTTCCTCGCGGTGACCGACGAGAACGCGGCGACCGCGTTCGTCGCGAGCGCCGCGGTGAAGGACGCGGTCGACCGACGCGGCGCATCCGGCACCCTCGAGTCGGACGAGACCGACGCGCCTCCGGCGACCGATGTCGCCTCCCGGCTGCGCGCGCTCGCCGTGGCGCGCGACGAGGGCCTGGTCTCCGATGAGGAGTACACGCGGGCTCGCGAGCAGATCCTCGCCGAGGCCTGAGCGGAGCATCCGCGCGGCGACGCCTGTCAGGGCGGTGCGGGAGAATGGCTGCATGGTCGCCCTCCCCGCCGTCCCGCTCGTCGACGAATCCGTCGACGTCGAGCGGCGCGAGCTCCACGCGAGCGAGGTGCCGTGGATCACGATCGTCTGGAACGACCCCGTCAACCTCATGAGCTACGTCGCGTGGGTCTTCCGCCGCCATTTCGGCATGGATGCCCCCACCGCCGAGCAGCGGATGATGCAGGTGCACACCGAGGGCCGCGCCGTCGTCGCCGAGGGCAATCGCGAGGCGATGGAGCGGCACGTCGAGGCCATGCACGAGTACGGGCTCTGGGCGACGCTCGAGCGGGCACCGCGATGAGGGGCTTCGTAGTCGTCGACGGCGGCGTCGAGGCCGCGCTCGAACCGGAGGAGGCGCGGATCCTCGCCTCGCTCGCCGCGCAGCTGTCGTCCCTCCTCGGCGAGGCCGCCGACGACGAAGCGCTGTCCGACGCCGACCCGGCGGTAGCCCGACTGCTGCCCGACGCCTACCGCGACGACGAGGAGGCCGCCGCAGAGTGGCGCCGACTCAGCCGTCGCGCCCTCGCCGAGCGCAAGGGCGCGTTCGCCTCGCGGTTCGCGGCCGACCTCGCCGACGCGGCGGCCGCGTCTCAGACGACGCGCATCCGCCTCGATGAAGCCGGCGCGATCGATTGGATGCGGGCGATCGGCGACCTGCGCCTCGTGCTCGCCGAGCGCATGGAGGTCGGTGACGACCGCGAGGGCATGAGCGACCTCTACGACTGGCTCGCGTGGATGCAGGACGACCTCGTGCGCGTGCTCGCCCTCGCCGAGGAGCGCGGCGCGTGACCGACGACGACGCCCGCCCGCCGCTCGACCGCCCGCCGCTCGACCGCCCGCCGCTCGACCTCGACGCCGAGACCTTCGAGGCCCTCGTCGTCGGCGAGCTCGACGACCTCCCGGACGACATGGTCGACGGCCTCGAGAACCTCGTCTTCGTGGTCGAGGACCGCCCGGAGGACGGCTCGCTCGATCTCCTCGGCGAGTACCAGGGCGTCGCGCTCACCGACCGCGGGCAGTACGGCTTCGGCGAGCTCCCCGACCGCATCGTGCTCTTCCGCGAGCCGCTGCTCGCGATCGCCGCGGGCGACCTGGAGGAGCTCAAGGAGCAGATCCACATCACGCTCGTGCACGAGATCGCGCACTTCTACGGGATCGACGACGACGAGCTGCACCGACTCGGCTGGGGCTGATCGCCGCGCCCGGCGCGCCCCCTCCCGGCACCCCATCGACCCGCCTACCCTGACCGCATGGAACCGGCGAGGCGCGTCGCGCGCACCATCAGCAGCCTCTTCGCGCTCCTGCTCGTGATCGCGACCGTGTACGCGGCGGGCGCGCTGCTGAGCCCCATCCCACCGCTCACGCCCGTCGAGCGGGAGTTCGACACGACCGCGCTCGACGAGGGCGCCGCCTCGATCGTGCTGCCCGAGACCGGCGCGACGGCGGTCGCGCTGCCCGAGGGCGAGCCGATCACGGGCGGCACCGCCGACCCCCTCCCGATCGCGGGCATCGCCAAGCTCGTGCTCGCCCTCATCGCGATCGAGGAGGCCGAGCTCGAGCCCGGGCGCACGGGGCCCGTCATCACCATCGACCAGGACGACCTGCAGCGGCAGCGGGGGCTGCAGGCCAGCGGCATCCGGGTCGTCCCCGTCGCCCTCGCCGAGAGCTGGACGGTGCGCGACCTGCTCATCGCGACCGTCATCGGATCGGGCAACAACACCGCCGAGCTGCTGGCCGAGGCCGTCTTCGGCAGCACGGACGCCTACGTCGAGAGGGCATCCGCCTGGCTGACCGAGAACGGGATGCCCGACACCGTGATCGTCGACGCGACGGGCCTGAACCGCGCCACCGTCGCCCCCGTGCGCGATCTCGGGGTGCTCGCGCAGCTCACGGCGGCCGACCCCGTGCTCGTGGACCTCCTGCGCGAGCGGCCGCTCACCGCCGGCGGCGCCCGCTTCGACGACAATGCCGCCGTCGCCCCCTCGCTCGGAGCTCTCGGAGCGACGAACAGCTACACCGACGCCGCGGGCGTGTGCGTCGTCATGCTCGTCCCGGTCGGCGAGGTGCTCGTCGGCGCCGTCATGATCGGCCAGCCCGGCTACGACGCCGCGAACGCGGCTCTGCAGACGCTCGTGCCGTCCATCCAGGCCGGCGTGCGGCCGCTCGCCGTCGTCGAGGTCGGCGACGTCGTCGGCGAGCTGACCTCCGACTGGGGGCGCACGGTCGACCTCCTCGCCGTCGAGCCGGCGACCGTGCTCGCGTTCGACGCGAGCGACGTCGAGACGCGCCTCGTGCTCGACGAGCGGCGCACGGTGCTGCGCGGCCAGAGCGTCGGCCGGCTCGAGATCGAGACGCCCGGCGGCACGCAGTCGGTGCGCGTCGAGACCACCGGGGCGATCGCCGAGCCGGGCATCGCGTGGCGCTTCGCCGACCCGCTCACGGTGCTCGACCGCTGGCTCGACTAGGAGCCGCCGCCGTCGACGACCTCGTCGGCGCAGCCGTGCGGGTCGTGCAGTCGCGCGTGCCACTCCTCCTGGCGCGCCCAGCGCTCCCACTCGCGCTCGAAGGTCTCGCCGTCGCGCGCGATCGCGCGGGCGCGCCGCTCGGGGTCGGGCAGCTGGATCCACACGCCGTGGTGGGCGAGCGATCGCGACGCGGGGCTCAGCGCACCGCAGCCCTCGACGACGAGCGGGAGGGCCGCATCCACCGCTCGCCACTCGCCCGGGCGCCCGAGCGCCCAGTCCCATGTGCGGTAGCGGCCGTCGCGGCCCTGGGCGAGCGGGGCGAGCACGTGGGCGATGACGTGCGCCTCCGCGGCCTCCAGGCCGTCCCACCCGGGGTAGACCTCGTCGAGGCTCAGCAGCCGCGCGCCGGAGCGCTCGGCGAGCGCCGTCGCCCAGGTCGTCTTGCCGGAGCCCGAGCGCCCGTCGACGAGCGTCACGCGCGGCCGGTCAGTCGACGATCGCATTGAACTCCCCCGTCTGGAGGGCGGCGACGAGCGCGGCGACGGAGACGAGCACGCCCACGAGCACGGCGGCGGAGTCGACGCCGCGCCAGGGCGAGGCGCGCAGCCAGGTGCGACGGATGCGCGCGCCGAAGCCGCGGGCCTCCATCGCGATCGCGAGGCTCGACCCGCGGCGGATCGCGAGGACGAGCAGCGACAGCACGAGCCCCGCCGCGCGGCGGATCGCCCCGCGGTCGCCGACCCCGCGCGCGCGGCGGGCCCGCTCGAGCATGCGCGCGTCGTCGCGGAGGAGGGTGACCAGGCGCAGGGCGGCGACGGCGCCGAGCACGAAGCGGGCGGGCAGACGCAGGTTCTGGCTGAGGGCGTCGCCGAGGCGCGTCGCGTCGGGCCGCGCGAACAGGGCGATGGCGGGGATGCCGATGGCGAGCACCCGCAGGAACGTGGCGGCCGCGAGCTCGATCGAGTTGTCGCTGATGCGCACGAGCAGGAGCTCCGCGTAGACGCGGCCGCCCTCCTCGCCGTAGAGCAGGAGCGTGAGCGCCGTGAGCGGCGCGGCGATCAGCACGGGTGCCAGGCGCAGCAGGAGCAGGCGCGGCGCGACGCCCAGCAGCGGCAGCAGGGCGAGCTGCAGGGCGAGCGCGACGCCCGCCGAGACGACGTCGAGGGTGACGATGAGCATGAGCGCCGGCAGAAGGGTCGCGGCGATCGCCGCGACGGGGTTGAGCCGCTCGACCAGCGGGGCGCGCGGTCGCCGCGGTGCCTCTCCGTCGTCTGTCGGTCGTTCGTTGCGGGAGCCGGTGGACTCGCCCGCAACGACTGACCGATAGACGCCGCCGGTGGCAGTGATGGCTGACGCGGCCGCGGGCGCGGGCAGCACGACCTCGCGCGCGGTGAGCGCCGCGACGAGCTCGCGGTCGTGCGTCGCCATGACGATCGCGCCGCCGGCGTCGCGGTGCGCCGCGAGCAGGGCCGCGAGCTCGGCCCACGTGCGCGAGTCCTGCCCGAAGCTCGGCTCGTCGAGCACGAGCACGGGCGGTGCGGTCGCGAGAGCCGTCGCGACCGAGAGCCGCCGCTGCTCGCCTCCGCTGAGCGTGAACGGGCTCGAGCCCGCGAGCGCCCGCAGCCGCAGCCGGTCGAGCAGCGGCTCGACGATCGCCGCGACCTCGCCCTCGGAGAGGCCGAGGGCGCGCGGGCCGACCCCGAGCTCCTCGCGCACGGTCGCCGCGATGAACTGGTGCTCGGGGTTCTGGAAGACGACGCCGAGGCGGGCGACGAGGGCGCGCGAGCTCCACGCGGCGGGCGAGCGCTCGTCGACGGGCGGATCGATGCCGCGCAGGGCATCCCCCGCCACGACCTCGCCCGCGGCCGGCTCGAGCAGGCCCGCGAGCGTGAGGGCGAGCGTGGTCTTGCCCGCGCCGTTGACCCCTGTGAGCGCGATGACCTCACCGGCGCGCACCTCGAGGTCGAGCCCCGACTGCACGACCTCGCCGCCGCGGGGCCGCACCGCCACGCCCCGCGCCCGCAGCAGGGTCTCCCCCGGCTCGCGCGACGCCGGCGACGGATGCTCCGGCGCGCGCCCGGGAACCCAGACCCCGCGCGCGGCGAGCCGCTCCCCCTGCGCGCGCATCACGTCGGCGACAGGGCCGTCGGCCACGACCCGCCCCTCCTCGAGCACGATGACGCGATCGACGAGCGGCGCCCACACGTCCACGCGGTGCTCGACGACGAGGAGCGTCATGGAGCGATCGGCGACGAGCTCGGCGACCGCGGCGGCGACCTCGCGGACCCCCGCGGGGTCGAGCTGCGCGGTCGGCTCGTCGAGCACGAGCGCGCCGGGGCGCAGCGCGAGCACGCCCGCGAGCGCGAGCCGCTGCTTCTGCCCGCCCGACAGGCGCGTCGTGTCGGCGTCGAGGGGCAGGTCGAGCCCCACCGCGGCGAGCGCGAGCGGCACGCGGCGGCGGATCTCCTCGACCGGCACGCCCAGGTTCTCGGGGCCGAAGGCGATGTCGTCGCCCGCGCGGGCGAGGACGAGCTGGGCGTCCGGATCCTGCAGGAGCAGCCCCACCCGGCCGCGTGCGTCGGCGGGGTCGCGGCCGTCGACCGTCAGCGCCCCCGCGCGCGTGCCCTCGTCGTCGGCTCCGAGCACGCCCGCGAAGGCCTGCAGCAGGGTCGACTTGCCGCTGCCGGAGGCGCCGAGCAGCAGCACGCGCTCGCCGGGCTCGATCGCGAGATCGAGGCCGTCGAGCACGGGGGCGGCGCGGCCCGCGGGGGTCCAGCTCCAGGCCTCGGCGGCGAGGGACGCCGCTCCCGCGCGCGACGCGAGAGCGGCATCCCCGCCCGGAGGTCGACCGGTGTCAGGAATCGGCACGCGCCGCGTGCTCGCGCCCCGCCGCGAACCGGCTGAGCGCGCCCGTGCGCGCGAGGGCGCGGGTCAGCAGCCACGAGCCGCCGCCCGCGAGGACGGCGCCCGAGATCATCGCGCTCACGGCGTAGAGGACGGCGAACTCGGGGCGCGAGTCGGGGTAGTAGAACGTGAGATCCATGACAGCCATGCCGACGCCCGCGCCGAGACCGGCGAGGAGGGCCGGGACGAGCCCCCACGCGCGGTAGAGCAGGATCGCGAAGACGAGCTCGGCGCCGAGGCCCTGCACGAGACCCCACTGGATCGCCGTCCAGCCCCAGAACCCGCCGAGCAGCGCCGAGGTCGCCGCGGCGACGAGCTCGCCGTAGAGCGCCGCGCCGGGCTTGCGCACGACGAGGCCGACGAGCACGGCCGGGAACAGCCAGACGCCGTACAGGAGCGCCTGCAGGCCCGGCAGGGCCGCCTCGATCGGGGCGGTGATCGGCTGGTAGGTGAGGTTCCAGACGACCATGACGAGGCCGCCGGCGACGCCGAGGACGCTCGCGACGACGATGTCGACGACGCGCCACCGCATCGAGGGGCGCGGTGCGCGCGCCGCGGGGGCGGTCGAGGATGCTGCGGTCGAGACCATGAGGATCGTGCCTTTCGAGAAGGGCGTCATGAGACGCCGAACGGTTCGGCACGGGTGCGAGAAGTCCTCCCTGCGCCGGCATGATCCGGATCAGGTTCGACGGTCGAAGCTTGGAGAAGCTTCCTCTCAGCCCGGCTCACCGGACTCCCGTGTACAGCGCTCAGTGTACGCCCCCGACCGCCCTAGGGTGGTGCGCATGCTCGACATCAGCGGCGTCCGCCGCGCGTTCTCCGCCTACCTCGACCGGCTCATCGACTCGCTCGAATCGCGGCCCGAGGTCACGGGCCTCGTCCTCGCCGGCTCGACCGCCGACCGCTCGCGCGTCGACGAGTGGAGCGACCACGACTTCCTCGTCGTCTGCTCGAGCCACCACGACGCGGAGGCGATGCGCACCGACCTGCGCTGGCTGCCCGACCACGACCAGCTCGTGATCGCCGCGCGCGAGACCGCGCACGGGCTCAAGTGCGTGTACCGCGACGGCCACGTGCTCGAGTTCGCCGTGTTCGGCCCCGGCGAGCTGAGCCTCGCGCACGCGAACGCCTTCGAGGTGCCCCTCGACCGCGGCGGCGTCTACGCGACGATGAAGGATGTCGCGGCGAAGCCCAAGCCGGGCTCCGAGCGCACGCCGCTCGAGCACGCCCAGCTGTTCCTCGCCCTCCTGCTCATCGGGGTCGGGCGCGCGCGGCGCGGGGAGACCCTGACGGCGGGGCAGTTCATCCGAACCCACGCCCTCGCGCACCTGCTCGCCCTGCACCGCCGCGTCGTGCCGGGCGCGGGCGACCCCCGGCTCGACGACCTCGACGTGTTCCGACGGCTCGAGCAGGTGCATCCCGACCTCGCCGCCGTGCTCGAGCGCGCCCTCGAGCGCGACCCGGAGACGGCCGCCCGCGGGCTCCTCTACGTCGCCGAGGCGACGGCCATCGCGCGATGGAGCGACTGGCCGACCGAGGCCGCCGCGGTCGTCAAGGCTCGCCTGGGGTGGGAGGGCGCGACGGGCTGAGCCCGCCCACCGACGGGCCTCAGTAGGATCCTGGGCATGGACATCGTCTTCACGCCCGAGCTCCTCGTCGCGTTCGCCACCCTTCTCGTCCTGGAGATCGTGCTGGGCATCGACAACGTCGTGTTCATCTCCATCCTCGCCGGCAAGCTGCCGCCCGAGCAGCAGAACAGGGCTCGCGTCCTCGGTCTCACCCTCGCGATGTTCCTGCGCATCGGTCTGCTGTTCGCCGCGTCGTGGGTGATCACGCTCACCGCCGACCTCTTCGAGCTGTTCGGCATGGGCTTCTCCGGCAAGGACCTGATCCTCATCGTCGGAGGCCTGTTCCTCGTCTACAAGGCCGTCACCGAGATCCACGAGCGGCTCGAGGGCGAGGAGGGCCACGCCTCCGGCGGCGGCAAGGCGGCGACGTTCGGCGCCGTGATCGTGCAGATCCTCCTCATCGACCTCGTCTTCTCCATCGACTCCGTCATCACCGCCGTCGGCATGGTCGACGAGCTCTGGGTCATGGTCGCCGCCGTCGTCATCGCCGTCGTCATCATGCTGTTCACCGCCAAGGCGGTGAGCGACTTCGTCAACCGCCACCCCACGGTCAAGATGCTCGCGCTCGCCTTCCTCGTGCTCATCGGCTCGATGCTCATCGCCGAGGGCTTCGACGTGAAGATCGACAAGGCCCTCATCTACGGCCCCATCGCCTTCGCGATCGGTGTCGAGGTGCTCAACCTCATCGCCCGCGGCCGGGCGGCCAAGAAGCGCCACCAGACGATCGAGCCCGTGCACCTGCGACCCGTCATGGTCAAGGAGACCGGCGAGACCGCCCCGGCCCCCGCCTCGACGAAGCCCTAGCGCGTGCAGCTCGAGGGGCACGACGACCTCACCGCGCTCGTCTCGCGGATCCTCGACCGCACCGACGATCCGACGGCCGGGCGCGAGCGCCTCGCCCTGCTCGTCTCGGCCGCGCAGACCGTCACGCGCGAGCTCGACCTCACCCACGCCCTGCAGCGCATCGTCGAGGTCGCCCGCGAGCTCGTGGGCGCCCACTACGGCGCGCTCGGCGTCATCGCCCCCGACGGCAGCCTCGAGCGCTTCCTGCACTCCGGGCTCACCCTCGACCAGGCCGAGCGCATCGGCAGCCTCCCGACCGGTCACGGCATCCTCGGCGCCGTCATCACCGNCCCGCCGATGGGGTCCTTCCTCGGCGTGCCCATCCGCGTCGGCGGGGCCGTGTTCGGCAACCTCTACCTCACCGAGCGCGCCGGCGACGAGCCCTTCGACGACGTCGACGAGGCCCTCATCACCACGCTCGCCGCGATGGCCGGAACCGCCATCGCCAACTCGCGCCTCTACGAGCGGGCGCAGGCCGAGCGCCGCTGGCTGGAGGCCTCCGAGCGCGTGATCCAGCGCCTCCTCGCCGGTCGACTGAGCCCCGACGACGCCGCGGAGGTCGCCGAGACCGTGCTGGCCGTCTCCGAGGCGCGCGGGGTCGTGCTGCGCATCGGCGAGGGCGACAGCGAGCTCGCCGCCACGGCGGGCGACGCCGGAGGGGACGGCCCGCGCCTCGCCGTGCCCCTGCTGGGAGCGGAGGAGCGCCGCCTCGGAACGCTCGAGATCGTCCGCGGGCCGGGCGGGCATCCGTTCGACGACGGCGATCGCGAGACGGCCGAGCGCTTCGCGCGCTCGGTCGCGATCGCGCGCGAGCTCGCGGTGTCGCGCATCGACGAGCAGCGGCTCGCCCTCGCCGACGAGCGCGAGCGCATCGCGCGCGACCTGCACGACCACGTCATCCAGAGCCTGTTCGCGATCGGGCTCACCCTGCAGAGCGCCGTCGGTGACCCCGCATCGCCCACCGGCGCCAAGATCGCCGCGCAGGTCGACGCCATCGACGCCACCATCCGGCAGATCCGGCAGGCGATCTACCGGCTCTCCGCCCCTCCGTCGGCCGAGACCTACAGCCTCCGCGCGCGCATCAACACGCTCGTGCGGCAGACCCTCGAGGGCGAGGGCCTCGACTCCCGCCTGGAGTTCAGCGGTCCCGTCGACACGCTCGTCGACACCTCGCTCGGAGACGAGGTCGCCGCGGTCGTCCGCGAGGCCCTCTCCAACGCGGTGCGTCACGCCAGCGCGCGCGCCGTCGCGGTCAGCATCGCCGTGCGCGGCGCCCAGGTGGTCATCACGATCACCGATGACGGCATCGGGATGCCCGCCTCGGGCAGGCGCAGCGGGCTCGAGAACCTCCGTGCCCGCGCCGTCGAGCGCGGCGGAACGTTCTCGATCGGCCCGGCCTCGCCGCGCGGCACGCAGCTGCGCTGGGTCGTACCCTGGAAGGCGTCATGAGCGACCCCGTGCGCGTCTTCCTGCTCGACGATCACGAGATCGTGCGTCGAGGCCTCGCCGACCTCCTCGCGGAGGAGGACGGCATCGTCGTCGTGGGCGAGGCGGGCGAGGTCGCCGGCGCCGCCGACGCCATCATCGCCGCGGGCACCACGGTCGCCGTGCTCGACGGGCGGCTGCCCGACGGCAGCGGCATCGACGTCTGCCGCGACGTGAAGTCGGCCGACCCGACGATCGGCTGCGTCATCCTCACCTCGTACGACGACGACGAGGCCGTTCTCGGCGCAGTGCTCGCCGGGGCCGACGGGTACCTCCTGAAGGAGGTGCGGGCGACCCGCCTGGTGGAGGGGATCCGCCGGGTCGCCCGGGGAGAGTCGCTGCTCGACCCCGAGGTCGTCGCGCGCGTGCGCTCGCGCATGACCGCGGCGAGCGCGGACTCCCGGGCGGGCTCCCCCCTGGCCGACCTCACCCCGCGCGAGCGCGAGATCATCGCCCTCATCGCCGAGGGACTCTCGAACCGCGAGATCGCGGGCCGGCTGTTCCTCGCCGAGAAGACGGTCAAGAACTACGTGAGCGGGATCCTCTCCAAGCTCGGGCTGCAGCGCCGCACCCAGGCGGCGGTGCTCGCGAGCGAGTGGATGCGCCGGGAGTAGAGCCGGGGCGTCGCCGACGGGGCGGCCGCCGTCGCCGTCAGCCGGGAACGGGCGCCGCGAGCAGCGCCACCACGACCGAGCCGCCCTTCGTCGCCTGCGTGCCGACCTGCGCGAAGCCGAGCCGGGAGTGGAACGCGAGACTCCCCGGGTTCGGCGGGACGAGGTTGACCTCGCACGTGACCTCCGGGTGCCGGAGTCGACGCGCCTCGGCGAACACGGCGTCGTAGAGCACCGGGCCGAGGCCCCGCCCGCGCTCGCTCTCGGCGACGACGATGCGGTCGACGTAGACGTGCCCCGTTCCGCGCGCCTCGAACCACCGGTAGTTCTCGCTCGCGTAGTCGGCACCGGGGTGCATCGCGATGACGAACCCGAGAAGGGCGCCATCGCGCTCCAGCCCCAGCGCGAGGGCGGCGAGGGCGAGGAGTCCGCGCATCTCCTCGGCGGTCGTGATGGGCACGGCCGGATGCGCCGCGTCGTTGAGCGCCACGAGAGCGGGCGCATCCTCGCCCGTGAGGGGTCGGAGGAGGGGGCGAGGGGTCATGCAGGGGTCTCCTCGGGAATCGTGGACCGGGCTCGGCGCCCGGCGGCTCAGGTGCGGGCGCATCGCGTCGGCGCGCGGGCGGGCGATCGTCCGCGCGCCCCGTCCCGGAGCATAACGCGCCGCCGCCGAAGTACCCTCGGGCCATGACTGCGATCGCCGACCTGCCCGCCGACATCGACCTCCTCGTGATCGGCGCCGGAACCGCGGGGCTCGTCGCCGCCAAGACCGCGGCCGGCTTCGGCGCTACGGCGCTGCTCGTCGAGGCGCACCGCATGGGCGGCGACTGCCTCTGGACCGGCTGCGTGCCCTCGAAGTCGCTCATCGCGGCGGCGGAGGCCGCGCATTCGGCGGGCGCCTCGCGCGCGCTGGGCGTCTCGGCGGGCGCCGTCGACGTCGACTTCGCGGCCGTCCTCGCCCACGTGCACGGCGCCATCCACGAGATCGAGCCCGTCGACTCGGTCGAGGCCACGGAGGCCGCGGGCGCCCTCGTCGCCCTGGGCCGCGCGCGCTTCACCGGCCCGCGCACCGCCGAGATCGACGGCCGCGCGATCGGCTTCCGCCAGGCCGTCATCGCGACCGGCTCCTCCCCCGAGCTGCCCGAGCTCCCCGGCCTCGACGGCCTCGACGTGCTCACGAGCGACTCGGTGTGGGAGCTGACCGAGCGTCCCGAGCGCCTCGTCGTGCTCGGCGGCGGCGCGATCGGCTGCGAGCTCGGGCAGGCCTTCGCGCGCCTCGGCTCGCACGTCACGCTCGTGCAGCGCAACGCGCGCCTGCTGCCGAAGGAGGATCCGGACGCGAGCGCGATCGTGGCCGAGGCGCTCGCCGCTGACGGCGTCGATGTGCGCGTGTCGACGACGGTCGAGCGGGTCGAGGGGGCGGATGACCGGCGCGCGGGCATCCTGCACCTGTCGACGGGAGACCGCGTGCCCTTCGATCGCCTCCTCATCGCCCTCGGACGACGCCCCCGCACGGCCGGCCTCGGGCTCGACGCCGCGGGCGTGCGCACCGACGAGCGCGGCCACGTCGTCGTCGACGACACGCTGCGGACGAGCAACCGGCGCATCCTCGCCGCGGGCGACGTGAGCGGGCTGCCGCAGTTCACCCACACCGCGGGCGTCAACGGCAGCATCGCGGCGACCAACGCGATCCTCGGCCTGCGCCGCACGATCGACCGCGACGCCGTGCCGCGCGTGACCTTCACGCACCCCGAGGTCGGCGCGGTCGGGCTCCTGCCCTCCGAGGCCGCGGAGCACGGCTGCACGGTGAGCGAGGTGCGCCACAGCCACACCGACCGCGCCATCGCCGACGGCCGCACCGCGGGCTTCACGCGACTCGTCGTCGACGGGAGGGGGCGCGTGCGCGGGGCGACGATCGTCGGGCCCCGCGCCGGGGAGTCGCTCGGCGAGGCGTCGCTCGCCGTGCGCCACGGCCTGCGCACGAGCCAGCTCGCCAGCACGACCCACGCCTACCCGACCTACAGCGACGCCCTCTGGAACGCGGCGGTGGCGGATGTCCGCGGCCGGCTGCGCACCGGCGCGCTCGCCGGCGTGATCGGCCTGCTCGCGCGGCTCACCGCCTGGCGCCTGCGCTAGCGGCCCGACCCGCGCCGCCGGCCGCTCGCCGTGGCCGCCGGGCGCTCGCCGCCGAGCATGCGCGGGTCTGATGACGATGCGCCACTTCGAACCCGCGCATGCTCATCGAACCGGCGCATCGTCGGGGTGCTGTCGCGGGCCGGACGGACGTGCGGGTGCCTGGCGCGCGCGGTGCGCGTCGCGCGTCGGCGCTCAGCGGAGGGCGCGGTAGCCGGCGACCACTCGTTGCACGGCGCTGATGCCGACGAAGACCGCCCACGCCGTCGCGAGCTGCCACGACCAGAACGGCACGATGAGCCACAGGCTGTGGACGACGATCGTCTCGGTGCCCTCGGCGAGCCGGCCGAGGAACGAGAGCGAGCGTCCGTCGTCGAGCTGCCGCCCGGTGCGCTCCGCGATCGAGCTGAACGCGAGGAACGCCGCGCCGTTGACGTAGTACGCGAGCAGCACCGCGGCGAAGGGCTGCCAGGGCGCGTCGAACGCCGCCGTCGCGCCGAGGGCGACGCCGAGCACGGTCGCGCCGTAGACGACGAAATCGCAGGTGATGTCGAGGAACCCGCCCGCCTGGCTGTCGCCCCCCGCCCGATCGTCGGCCGAGAAGCGATCGTCGGCGCGACGCCGGCGCGCGAGCGCCCCGTCGAGGCCGTCGACGACGCGCGAGACGAGCCAGAGCACGAGCGCGAGCGCCCACAGCTGGGTCGCCGCGG
The DNA here is from genome assembly GCF_001429705.1 of Yonghaparkia sp. Soil809. Taxonomy (NCBI): domain Bacteria; kingdom Bacillati; phylum Actinomycetota; class Actinomycetes; order Micrococcales; family Microbacteriaceae; genus Microcella; species Yonghaparkia sp. Soil809. The sequence goes on along the minus strand of NZ_LMSV01000002.1, from coordinate 245,596 downwards.
CGACGGCCGAGCCGAGTCCGAGCGCGAGGCCGACGAGGGTGAGGCCGTCCGGCGTGACGCCGGGGCGATCGAGGGCCGCGGCGAGGGCGCCGACGGGGCGCTCGAGCAGGGCGCGGAGGGGGCGGTCGAGCATCAGGGGCGCTCCTCGCGGGAGGCGGCACGGGCATCCGTCACCGAACGCGCGTGGTCGGTGCGCGCCGCGCGCGCATCGGGCCTGCGGCGGCGACCGCGCCACGCGACGACGGCACCGGCGAGCGTGAGGGCCCCGAGCACGCCGAGCGCGACCCAGACCGGCCAGCCGAGCTCGAGGCCGAACGCGCCGAGCGCGACGTAGGCGACGGTGCCCGGGATGATGCCGAGCACGGTGCCGACCGCGTAGTCGCGACGGCGCACCGCCGTGAGGCCCGCGACGTAGTTGATCGCGGTGAACGGCACGACGGGGACGAGCCGGACGCCGAGCACGGCGAGGAGGCCGCGGCGCGCGAGGAGGTCGTCGATCGCGGCGACGCGCGCGCCCGTGAAGCGCTCGACCGCGTCACGGCCGAGCGCACGACCCAGCACGAAGGCGACGGCCGCGCCGATCAGAGCGCCGAGGTAGACCCACAGCAGGGCGGTCCAGAACCCGAAGGCGAGGCCCGCGGCGATCGAGAGCACGTTCTTCGGCGCGGGCGTCAGAGTGACGGCAGCGTAGGCGAGAGCGAGAGCGACGCCGCCCCACGGGCCGAGGTCGGCGACCGCCGCCCGGACCTCGTCCACCGAGGGAAGAGGGACGAGCACCCCAACCGCGACGGCGACGGCGACGAACACTCCGAGAGCGGCGGCTCGCGCCACGGCACCCCGGGGGGCGAGCGGGGCTCGACCCGCGGGAGGGGACTCTGCGCCGGGTGTCATCGCGGTCAGTCTAGAGTCGGCCGTGGACGACGTCCGGGGAGGCCCGCCTCCCCGGGCTACCGCATCGCATCAGCAGCACCCGCAGCGCCACCATCAGCACCAGCACCAGCACCAGCACCAGCACCAGCACCAGCACCCGCAGCGCCACCATCAGCACCACCGGCACCAGCCACCGCACGACCGCACTGCGCGCCACAGCCACCAGCGCGCTCCGCACGATGACGACCCCGCCGCCGCGGTCGGGGTCCCGACCCTCCTGGAGTTCCCTTGCACAGCATCCCCCTGCGTCGAGGAGCCGTCGCCGGCGCCCTCGCGCTCGGCCTCGTCGCCTCCCTCGCCGCCTGCTCGGCCGAGACTGGCACCGGCGGCGCCTCCGACGACCAGCAGTACGGCTCGTGGGAGGAGGTGCTCGAGGCCGCCGACGGCCAGACCGTGAAGCTGTGGATGTACGGCGGCGACGAGCAGGGCAACGCCTACGTCAACGACGTGCTGGTCCCTGCGGCCGCCGAGGCCGGCGTGACGCTCGAGCAGGTGCCGATCGCCGACACGCCCGACGCGCTCAACCGCATCCTCAGCGAGGTGCAGGCCGGCGAGACCGACGGCGAGGTCGACCTCGTCTGGGTCAACGGCAACAACTTCGGCACCGGCAAGGAGGCCGGCGCGTGGGAGTGCGGCTGGACGGACATGCTGCCCAACATGGAGCTCACCGACCCCGAGGACCCGCTGCTGCTCGACGACTTCGGCACGCCCGTCGACGGCTGCGAGGTGCCCTGGCACAAGGCGCAGTTCACCTTCGTCTACAACAGCGACACCGTCACCGACGTGCCGAGCTCGCTCGATGAGCTGCTCGAGTGGGCGAAGGCCAACCCCGGCCGCTTCACCTACCCGGCGCCGCCGGACTTCACGGGCTCCGTCTTCGTCCGCGAGGTGCTCTACAGCGTGAACGGCGGCTACGAGAACGTGCCGCTCGCCTACAGCGAGGACGACTTCGCCGAGCTCACCCCGGCTCTCTTCGACGAGCTCCAGGCGCTCGAGCCGTTCCTGTGGCGCGAGGGCAGCACCTACCCGCAGAACTCGAACGAGCTGAACGAGCTCTTCGCGAACGGCGAGGTCGACTTCACGATGACCTACGGGCCCGCGACGCTCACGCAGCTCGTCGCCGACGGCACGTACCCCGCCGGCACGAAGGTGCTCACGCTCGACGAGGGCACGGTCGGCAACGCGAGCTTCCTCGGCCTCGCCTCGACCTCCGGAAGCAAGGCCGGCGCGATGGTCGTCGCGAACCTCGCCCTCTCGCCCGAGCAGCAGGCGGCGAAGGCCGAGCCCGACGTCTGGGGGCAGTTCACGGTGCTCGACCTCGACCGCCTCGAGGCCGACGACCGGGCGCTGTTCGACGCGCTGCCCGAGTCGCCGGTCGTGCCGGCCTACGACGTGCTGAGCGAGAACGCCAACCCCGAGCTCGCTTCGGCGTGGGTGACGCCGATCGACGAGGAGTGGCGCCGACTCGTGCTCGCGCAGTAGGCGAGCCGCGAAGAATGCTGCCGACCCCGGGGCCGGGCGCCGCGATCGCGCGCGCCCGGCCCCGGGCATCCGTCGCTCGCGACCGCTGGGTCGCGCTCGCCTCCGTCGCGCCCGCCCTGCTGATCGCGGGGCTCGTCGTCGTCGGCGGCATCGGGATGTCCGCGGCGCAGTCGGTCGGCCTGCTCCCGCTGGTCGGCGAGGCCGCGTTCACCCTCGACGCCTACGTCGCGAACGGCGACGAGCTGCTCACGGGCCTCGCGCTCTCGCTCGGCATCGCGACGGCCTCGACGGCGCTCTCGTGCGTCATCGGGCTCGCGGCCGCGATCATCATCACGCAGGGGCGCGTGACGGGCCGTGTGGTCGCGGCGCTGAGCGCGCTCACGATCCCCATCCCGCACCTCGTGGGGGCGGCGTCGGTGGGGCTGCTCATCGCCGACTCGGGGCTCATCCCGCGCGTGCTGGGCATCGCGCCGACAGCCTGGCCCGACCTCGTCGGCGGACCGTGGTGGGTCGCCGTCGTGCTCGAGTACACGTGGAAGGAGTCGGCCTTCGTCGCGCTCGTCGTCGCTGGGGTGCTCGCGACGCGCGTCGCCCGCTACGACGAGACCGCGGCGCTGCTCGGCGCATCCCGCGCCCGGCGTCTACGGCACGTCGTCATCCCGCTCGCGACGCCCGCCGTCATCGTGAGCGCGATCATCATCTTCGTCTACACGCTCGGCTCGTACGAGGTCGCGTGGCTGCTCGGCCGGCCCTACCCCGAGCCGCTGCCGGTGCTGGCGTTCCGGCTGTTCACGTCGATCACGCTGACCTCGCGCCCCGAGGCTGCCGCGGTCGCGGTCGTGACGACGCTCGTCTCGCTGCTCGCGGTCGCGATCGGCATGGCCCTGCTGCGGCGCACGCCGCTGTGGAAGTGAGCCCGCGATGGCGATGATGATCCCGTACGGGCAGCGGGTCACCCCCGACCCCCGAACGACGCGCTCGCGCGGGCTGATGCGCCCTCGCCCGGTGGGCCGGATCCTCCGTATCGCCGTCGCGGCGCTGCTCGCGCTGTGGTTCGCCCTCCCGGTCGTGCCGCTGCTCATCTGGTCGGTCGCGAACCGGTGGTCGTTCCCCGCACCGCTGCCGACCGAGTGGGGCCTCGACGGGCTGTCGCAGGCGCTCGCCCAGGGCGCCGTGCCCGCGTTCGGTCGGTCAATTCTGCTCGGGCTCGCGGTCGCGGCGATCGCGACGCCGCTCGGCGCTCTCGCCGCCCGCGCGCTGACGTTCGGCCGCGTGCCCGCCCCGCGGCTCGTGAGCGCCATCCTGCTCGCGCCCCTCGCCCTCCCCGCGTTCGTCGCCGTCATGGGCCTCACGATCGTGCTCCTGCGCGCTCGTGTGCCCGCGACGCTCGCGGTGCTGCTGCTGCTCGTCGCGGCCGCCCTGCCGTACACCGTCTACACGATGCGCGTCGCGTACGCCGCCCACGACATCGCGTTCGAGGAGGAGGCCCGCACGCTCGGCGCCTCGCGCGCGCACGTGCTCGCGCGCGTCCACCTGCCGCTCGTGGCGCCGGGGCTCGCGCGCGCGGCCTTCCTCGCCTTCCTCGTCGGCTGGAGCGACTACGTCGTGACCGTCCTCGTCGGCGGCGGCTCTCTCGTCACCCTGCCGCTGCTCGTGGGCTCCTTCGCGGCGGGCGTCGGCAACGACGCGGTCGTCGCGGTGCTGTCGGTGAGCGCGATCGTCCCGCCGCTGCTGCTCCTGCTCGCCCTCGGGCGCTTCGGCCGCCGCTACGCGGGCGGGCGCCTGACCGGTCCGACGCCCAGCCGATCACCGAAAGGCTCGCCATGAGCGCTTCCCTCGCCCTCGACGCCCTCACGAAGACCTTCGACGGGGCCGATCACGCCGCCGTCGACGCGGTGTCGTTCTCCGTCGCTCCCGGCGAGTGCCTCGCGATCCTCGGGCCGTCGGGCTCGGGCAAGTCGACCGTGCTGCGCTCGATCGCCGGGCTCGACGTGCCGAGCTCGGGGCGCATCCTCGTCGACGGCGCGGATGTCGCGGGCCTCGCCCCCGAGCGCCGCGGCATGGCGATGGTCTTCCAGCGCCCCCTGCTCTTCCCGCACCTGAGCGTGCTCGACAACGTCGCCTTCGCTGCGACCGTCGCCGGTCAGCCCAAACGCGAGGCGCGGGCGGATGCGACCCAGTTCCTCGAGCTCGTGCAGCTCGCGGGCTTCGGGTCGCGCCCCGTCACCGCACTCTCGGGCGGGCAGGAGCAGCGCGTCGCGCTCGCCCGGGCGCTCGCCGCCCGGCCTCGGGTGCTGCTGCTCGACGAGCCGTTCAGCGCCCTCGACCCGGAGCTGCGCTCCGACATGCACGCGCTCCTCGCCGCGATCCGCGCGCAGGTCGCCCCGACCGTCGTCATGGTGACGCACGATCGTGACGAGGCGGCGATCGTCGCCGACCGGGTCGCCCTGCTCAAGCGCGGGCGCCTGCTGCAGCACGACGCCGTCGAGCGGCTCTACACGCGGCCGGTGTCGCTCGACGTCTCCCGCCTCATGGGCGGGCGCATCGAGCTCGCGGGCGTCGTCCGCGACGGGGCGCACGTGTCGGCGATCGGCCGAGTGGCCGCTCCCGAGGGCGAGACGTGGGCCGAGGGGTCGGGCGTGCTCGTCGTCCGGCAGGAGGCGATCCAGGTGGCCGCGGCAGGGGCATCCGCCCCCGAGGGGTTCGTCGCGGTCGACATCGTCGTCGCCGATCGCCGGGCGCGCGGGCCGCGGGCCGAGCTCGCCCTCGCTGTCGCGACCGCCGGCTCCGTCGCCGACGCCCGCGCCGATCAGGCGACGGATGCTCGGGCCGACCCCTCGCCGCCCACCGAGCTCGTCGCCGAGGTCCCGGCGAGCCGCCCGCTCGCGATCGGCGAGCGCGCCACCGCGCTCATCCCGCGCTCGGCCTGCACGGTCGTCGCGGGCTGACTGCCGCATACCGACCCGCGCGATCGAGCCCGTCATTCACGATTGAGCCCGGAATTCTGAGCCCACGTGCGACCAACCGGCTCACCCGCCGCGCGCGAGGCGCCCCGAGGCGCCCCGAGGCGCCCCGAGAGGCGGTGGGCGCGGGCCGTCGACGCCGTCGCGAGCGCGGGCTTCGGAGGACGCCGAGCGCGCCCCCTACCAGCGCGAGCCGTCGGAGACGAGCTCGTCGACCTTGCCGTTGGAGATGCCCGTGCGGCGCTCACCCTTCGGCTCGAGCGGCAGCAGCGTGCGCAGACCGATGTTCTCGATCGGGTCGAGCACCGAGTGCTGGGCGCACGCCGGCACGAGCTCACCCGTCTCGGGGTGGCTCATCGCGTACATGCAGGCCCCGAGGCGCTCCTGGGTCTCCTTGAGCTTCGGGTCGTCGGAGACGATGCCCTTCTTCATCATGTCCCAGGCGGGCTTGACCTGCTCGGCGTCCATGAAGTTGTGCACGACGAAGGTCTTGAAGCTGACCTTGCCCTTCCGGGCGGCGCGGATGACCGCTCGCAGGCCGCCGCCGCGCTTGACGATGCGGCTCATGAGGCCGATGAGCGGCGGGAGGTCCTGCGGGTGGCTGAGGATGGCGCGGATGACCTTCACGGTGAGCGCCCAGCGCGGGATATCGCCGAAGATCATGCCGCCGTAGTGCTTCAGGAAGCGGTCGCGGGCGGCGATGTCCTTCGGCTCGTCGGCGTCGAGCACGGAGGCGAAGCGGCCGTCGACCATGACGCCGACGGTGTGGCGGTTGCAGCGCGGGTCGCCGAACTGGACGGCCTTGTGGGGCAGCTTCTGCCCGGCGCCGGCCTCGATGCGATCCCACACGGCATCGATCGTGACCTCCTCGAAGTTCTCCTTCCAGCGGCGGTCGTCGCCGATGAAGGCCGCGGGCTGGAACGACATCATGTCGTAGCGCATGCCGAGCACGTCGCGCGTGACCTGCTCGACCTCGTCGAGGTTGGTCGGGGTGACGGTCATGTTGTGCGCGAGGTACGACTTCACACCCGTCTGCTTCTTGAGGTCGATGAACATCTCAGCGAACTTCTCGCGGAAGGGGTTCAGCTCGGCCTCGCTACGGGGGCGAACGGCGCCGCGGCGGCCGCGCATGAGCGAGTCGAAGTGCGCGGCGAACGACACCTTCTCGAACGCGGGCTTGCCGTCGTCGTCGAGCACGACATCCAGCAGGTAGTCGTAGTCGAAGTCGCCGTGCGTCATCGACATGGGCTCGCGGCCGACGGCGCGCATGGCCTTGAGCGTGTCGCGGTGGGCCTTCGGCGGCAGGAGGCTGACCTCGCCGCCGATGAGCTGCGCGTGAGCGCGCGGGCCGCGGATCTGCCGCAGCAGCGCCATCTGCTTGGTGACCTCGGTCACCGTGTGGTCGCCGTCGATGCGCACCTTGTTGGCGTCGGCCGAGTGGTAGCAGGGCGAGCAGGTGAGGTTGCACTTCGGGAACACGCCGTGCGTTCCCTCGCAGCCGACGGCGCACTTGCCGAGCAGCTGCTCGGGCGTCCTCGCGTGCTCGGGGAGCTCGGCCCAGCGCTTCTGGAGCGCGGCCTCCGTCTCGGGGTGGATGGGCCGCGTCTGCAGCTCGATCCGTCGGGCGAAAGCGGCGATCGACACTGTTGTCTCCTCAGGGGGGTCCTGCTGGCGCGGGGCGCGGCGATGGCCGGCGTGGCGACAGTCTAAGCACCTCGGGTTCGGAGCCGATGACCGCTCGGTTCGGTCGGCGCGTCAGCGCGGCGCGGTGCGCACGTTCGCCACGAGCCACGGGACCGGATCGATCGGCGTTCCGCCGATGCGGACCTCGAAGTGGAGGTGCGCCCCGGTGCTCGCCCCCGTCGACCCGACCGCGCCGATGATCTGCCCGGTCTCGACCCGATCGCCGACCGAGAGCGGCACCGAGCCGTCCTGCAGGTGGGCGGAGAACGAGCGCACCGCCTGGCCCTCCACGACGTGCTCGATCTCGACCCTCATCCCGTACGTGCCGTCGAAGCCGACGGCGGTCACGACGCCGTCGGCGATGCTCGCGACGGGGGTGCCGGCGCCGGGCGTGAAGTCGACGCCCTTGTGGTCGTTCGAGCAGCCGGCGCACGGGGAGGCGCGGAAGCCGAAGCCGTCGGTCTGCGGGGCGCCCGCGCCGACGGGGTAGACCACGGGAGGCGACCACGTGACCGTGAAGTCGTCGCGATCGGCGGGCTCGATGGGAACGGTCGCGCTCACGGAGAACGACTGAGGTCGCGGCGCGGCCGAGGCGCGCTGCTCCTCATCGAGGGTCGATCCGATGGCGGCGACGCCGTTGCCGGCGAGCACCGTTGCGGCGACGACGGCGACGGCGATCGCGAGCACCCGCTCGCGGAGGTGCAGGGGGTCGACCGCGCGAGCGGGGAGGAAGGGCGAGGCGCCCACGGCGGAGCGCACGCGGGAGCGGTGGAGCGAAGAGGGCATGGAGCGTGGGGCTTTTCTCGTGGCAGCGCCCCGGTGAGGCGCTGGTCGAATACGGGCTGTGCACGTCGTTGCGCATTCGCACCAGATCGAGTGAGCCGGCGTCAGGAGGTCATCGCACCGCACCCGGTGGATGTCATCGCACCGGGGATGCTCTCCCCTACGGCTGTCGTAGCCGCTATCCCAGGGTGCGGGGCCGAACCTGACAAACCCCTGGGAGCCCGACACGGGGGGTCGCGCGAAGAACGGCTCTGATCAGGCCAGAGTCGTCCCGAACGCGAGCCCGAGCGCGTAGGTCGCGGCGGCCGCTCCGTACCCGATCGCGAGCTGACGGAGCGCCCGGCGCCAGGGCGAGGCGCCCGAGAGGACGCCCACGATCGTGCCCGTGACGAGCAGTGCGAGGCCGACGAGGATGGCCGCGGTGACGACGGCCGCGACGCCCGTGAGCCCGAGCAGGTACGGCACGACGGGGATGACCGCGCCGCTGGCGAAGAAGCAGAAGCTGGAGGTCGCGGCGCCCCACGCCGAGCCGATCTCCTCGTGCTCGTCGGTCACCGCGCCGAGGGCCCGCGACTCCGCCGCGCGGGCCGCGGCGACGGCGGGGTCGTACTCGGCCACGACCGCCCGCGCGTGCACGAGCGCCTCCTGCTCGCTCATCCCTCGAGCCCGGTAGACGAGGGCGAGCTCGTTGGCGTCGACGTCGAGGTGGGGCACGGCGGTGTGCACCTCGGGGTCGGGGGTCGAGGCGTCGAGCAGCTCTCGCTGCGATCGCACCGACACGTACTCCCCCGCGCCCATCGACAGCGCGCCGGCGAGGAGGCCCGCGATCCCCGTGAACAGGACGGTCGCGGCGGGGACGCCCGTCGCACCGATGCCGAGCACGAGGGCGAGGTTGGAGACGAGGCCGTCGTTCGCCCCGAACACCGCGGCCCGGAACGTGCCGGAGAGCCGGGCGCGACCGCGCGCGGCGAGCCCGCGGACGACCTCCTGATGGATGCGCTCGTCCGCGGCCATCGCGGCCGTCGCGTGCGCGTCCGTCTCGTACGGCGAGCGCGACTCGGCGCGCTGGGCGAGCGCGAGCACGAAGACGCTGCCGAAGCGTCGGGCGAAGAAGCCCAGGATGCGTGTGCGGAGCGAGACGGCGGGGACGCGCGCCGCGCGGTCGCCGAGGAGGGACATCCAGTGCGCCTCGTGGCGGCCCTCGGCGTCGGCGAGCGCGAGGAGGATCGCGCGCTCCTCGCCGGCGCGTCGACGGGCGAGGTCGCGGTACACGGCGGCCTCGGCGCGCTCGTCGGCGAGGTAGCGGCTCCAGCGCCGCAGGTCGGCGCGGCTCGGCTCGTCGGGTCGGGTCGCCTGGCTCACGCGGTCAGTGTGCCAGCGCGGATGCTCCTGCCGCAGTTCGGCCGCCCGAAACGCCGATCCGCCCGGGCCACCGGCCCGGGGTCACCAGCCCCAGGTGCCCTCCGCGCCCTTGAACGGGCCGACGATGCTCGAGGTGATCCACCCGCCGTAGAAGTCGCCCTCCTGCGGAGTGACGACCTCGCCGTCGACCGTGCAGCGGTCCATGCGGCCGGGGTAGACCGACACGAACCCGGCGATCTGCTCGAAGCCGCGGCTCGGCTCGGGGTAGTACCACGCGGCGCGCGGGGCGGCGCGGTCGCCGCCGAGAACGTCGGCGTACGCGGCGCGCCCTTTGAACTCGCAGAAGCTCGAGCCGTCCGCGGGGCGGAGGGCCCCGGGCGCGAAGTCCTCCGGAGGCAGGTAGTAGGCCGGCGGGTGGCTCGTCTCGAGGACGCGCATCGCGCGCGTCGAGTCGGCGATGAGCACGCCGCCGAGCTCGATCGTCACTCGCGCCCGGACGGGCTCGACGCGGGGAGGTCGGGGGTAGTCCCACACCGACTCCTGACCGGGGCCCGGCTCGATCCGGCCGGAGCGGGGGTCGCGGCGGGCCATCTCAGAACCCGAAATCGCCGAAGCCGCCGCCGTCGAAGCCGCCGCCTCCGTCGAAGCCGCCGCCGTCGAAGAAGCCCCCGCCGTCGCCGGCGCCCGCGTCCGCGCCGGAGTCGGCCGCGCCCGCATCCGTCGCAGCGGCGTCGCCGGCATCGCCCGCGCCGGCGGCGTCCCCTCCCGCCTCGGCGCCGCCGGGATCCAGGGGCGGCAGGAAGGCGCTCACGAGAGCGGAGGCGACGACGTAGCCGGCGACCGTTCCGAGGAGGGAGGCGCCCATCATGCTGCCGAAGGAGGGCCGCGCGAATGACCGCTCCATCGTGCCCGGCTGGCGCAGCTCCGACCGGGTCGCAGCCTGCGCGAGGGTGGCCGGCTGATCGTCGCGCGGCGCCTCGCCCTCCGGCGCCGAGGCCGTGAGCTTCTCGAACACCATGCGCCGCTGCTCGGGGGTCAGCTTCGCGAAGGCCTCGGCGTGCACGCGCTCGATGGTCTCGGGCGGCGCGGTCTCGAGCAGATAGCGGTAGCGCTCGACGGCGCGCTCGTCGTCGCCGCGCGGCGCGCGGGGCGGCGGGGCGCTCTCCGGCTCGGGGGTGCGGCTGCCGAAGAGTCGGTCGAGGAAGCTCATGATGTCACTCCAGAGATCGGGAGCGCGCGACGCGCCAGCGCGACCGTATCGCCGTCCTCTTGCCGCCGGCTGTGCGCAATATCGGTAACAACTCGGTGACGATGGTGCCGGAGGCCGGGGTGTGCACTACTGTGGGCAGCGAAGTTGATACGCCTCGCTGCGCCGGGCGTCCTGGAACACCAAGCAGGTCGCTACTCCCCGATGGATACGGTTCACGAGTTGGTTCGACTGGTGGTTTCGACAGTCGAAACTCCGTGAAGTAGGAAACAAGGGAGTCAGAAATGACGACAGGCACCGTTAAGTGGTTCAACGCCGAAAAGGGCTTCGGATTCATCACCCCCGATGACGGAAGCGCCGACGTGTTCGCGCACTTCTCGGCCATCCAGAGCAACGGCTACCGTTCGCTCGATGAGAACCAGAAGGTCGAGTTCGACGTGGCCCAGGGCCCCAAGGGCCTCCAGGCCGAGAACATCCGCCCGCTCTAGTCCTCACCGACTGAAGCGCTTCGCGTGAGAGATCACGCGAACCTCACGAGAGCCGCCCCCCGATGATGTGGGGCGGCTTTCGTCATGCCGGGGCGGATGCGCCCGGGCGCCGCGCGGCTCAGCCCTCGGCGGTGACGAAATCGATGAGCTCCTCCACCCGGCCGAGCAGCACCGGGTCGAGGTCGGCGTAGCTGCGCACCGAGCCGCGGATCCTCCGCCACCCCGCGGCCGTGGCCGCCTGCGAGCCGTGCGGCCAGCCGAGGCGGCGCAGGGTCCCGGTCTTCCAGTCCTCCCCGCGCGGCACGTCGGGCCACGCCGCGATGCCGACGCGCGCGGGCTTCACCGCCTGCCAGATGTCGATGTAGGGGTGGCCGACGACGAGCACGTGCCGGGCATCCGCGCCCCGCAGCGCCTCGCGCGCGATGCGCTCCTCCTTGGAGCCGGCCACGAGGTGATCGACCAGGACGCCGACGCGGCGGCCGGGCCCGGGCCCGAACTCGCGCAGCCGCTCGGCGAGGTCGTCGACGCCCTCGAGGTACTCGACCACCACCCCCTCGACGCGCAGGTCGTCGCCCCACACCTGCTCGACGAGCTCGGCGTCGTGGCGGCCCTCGACCCAGATGCGGCTGCCGCGGGCGACGCGCGCGCGCTGCTGCTCGACGGCGAACGAGCCGCTCGCGGTGCGCTGACGGCCCGTCGGCTTCGCCGCGGCGGGGGCGGTGAGGATGACCGGGGCCCCCTCGACGAGGAACCCCGCTCCCAGCGGGAACACACGCACCCGCCCGTGGCGATCCTCCAGGTGCACCGTGCCGAGCTCGACGCGCACGACCGCCCCGACGTAGCCGGAGTCGGGCAGCTCGACGACGAGGTCCTTCTCGGCCGGCACCTCGGGGACGACGACGCGGCCGCGCGCCCGCCAGTCGTCGCCGAGCACGTCGCCGCCGTACGGGTCGCGGTAGGAGTCGGAGGAGCCGGAGCCGAGGGGTGAGGCGGTCACGCGGCGACGGTACCGGTCAGAGCCGGCGCGCCCGCTGCTCCACGCCGAGCTCGCCGTACGGGTAGTCCGGCACGCGCGGAGCGCTCGCGGCGTCGAGACGGTCGAGCTGCTCGGCGGTCAGCTCGACGTCGGCCGCGGCGAGGTTGTCGCGCAGCTGCTCGACGGTGCGCGCGCCGAGGATGACGCTCGTCATCCCGGGTCGCGACTGCAGCCAGGCGAGCGCGATGCGCGAGGGCGGCACGCCGTGGTCGTCGGCGATCGCGTGGAGGGCCTCCAGCACCTCCCACGTCCGATCCTCCGCCGAGCGGCGGGCGTACGCCTCCACGCCGCGGTTCGGGTCCTCGCCGAGCCGCGTCGCGCCTGTCGGGGCGGCGTCGCGTCGGTACTTGCCCGTGAGCCAGCCGCCCGCGAGCGGCCCCCATGGGAGCAGGCCGAGACCCGCGTCGAGCGCCGCCGGCACGATCTCGAACTCGATCTCGCGCGACAGGAGGCTGTACTGCGGCTGCAGCGTCACGGGCGCCGGCATGCCGAGCGCGGCGGCGCGGTGGACGGCCTTGGTGAGCTGCCAGCCGGTGAAGTTCGATAGCCCCCAGTACGAGATGAGCCCCGAGCGCACGGCGTCGTCGAGGAACCCGAGCGTCTCGTCGAGCGGCGTGATCGGATCCCACGCGTGCAGCTGGTAGAGGTCGACGTGCTCGACGCCGAGCCGTCGCAGCGAGGCGTCGAGCGCGCGACGCAGGTGCCGGCGCGAGGTGCCGAGATCGTTGGCGTCACTCCCCATGGGGAATCGGCCCTTGGTCGCGATGACCATGCGGTCGGCGACGTCGGGGTTGGCGGCCATCCAGCGCCCGATGATCTCCTCGCTGAGCCCGCCGGCGTAGACGTCGGCCGCGTCGATGAGAGTTCCGCCGGCCTCGGCGAAGGCGTCGAGCATTGCGTGGCTGGAGGCCTCGTCGGCCTCAGCGCCGAAGGTCATCGTGCCGAGCGCGACATCGCTTACGGCGGTTCCGGAGTTCCCCAGGGTGCGCAGCTTCATGCGCGCCACTGTAACCGCGCGGCGCACTCGTCGTCGAATCGATTCGACCTGCTTCTCGTCGGCCGGACGCCGCGCGCTTCGAGCCCTTCCGGGCACTTCACGTGCCCCCTGTCACCCCAGTCGCCCGGAACAGCGTGAGTTACTCCGTAGGCGAACCCCGCCGCCGCGCCCTGCCCGGACCGGAGCGCCCTCGCTAGGGTGGCCGCAACCGATCACCCGAGGAGTCACATGCGGGCCACCGCTCTCGTCCGCTGGGGCATCACCTGCCTCATGCTCGCGCCGCTCGCGTTCCTGTCGTGGCTGCTCTCCGCCGATGGCCGGTCGATGCAGGCGACGACCCCCGAGCCCATCGTCGCGCTCGCGACCACGTGGGGCGTGCTCGCTCCGCTCGTCGCCGTGCTGCTCGTGGTCGCGGGCGCCGTTCTCAATGCGCTCGCGATACGTCGCGGAGTGCGGGGCGTCGAGCGCGTGGCGAGCGGCGAATGGGATGCCTCCGTCCCGCCGCGCGGTCCGCGCCTCATCTTCCCCGGAGGGTGGGAGGAGACGCACCCCGTTCCCGCCGACCCGCAGCGTCTCTCGCGCCGGGCGCTCTCGTGGGTCATCGCGGCCGGGCTCCTCGCGTGGGTCGCGTTCGTCGCCTGGGTGCTCATCGTCAGTCATCCGCTCGCGATCGCGGGCGGGCAACGAGATCTCGGCGCGGTCTACGATGCGTGGGGACCGGTGAGCCGATCGGGGTTCGTCGTCGCCGTGGTCGTGTGGATGATCCTGGCGGCCGTCGGCATACTCGTCGTGATCCTCGCCGGTCGATCGGCACGCGGCGGACTGGAGCGCATCCTCGCGCCGCGCCGCTTCGTCGCATTCGCCGCCGTCCTCGCGAGCGCCCTCACGGTCGCCGCGATGCCGGCCTATCTCACTCTCGGGGTGAGCCTCGTGGACGACGCCAACGCGGCCTTCGGCACTCGCGCCGGAGGAGGGCCGAGCGCGGGCTCCTGGTTCGTCCTGCAGGGCGGGGTCGCGCTCAGCGCTCTCGCGATCCTGCTGACGGTGCCCTCCTGGCGTCGTCGGCCGCGCGCGGGCTCGGTCGACGAGGCGATCACTCGAGGCTGAGGAACCCGACGACCAGTAGCTCGCGCACGCGCGGGAGCAGGTCGTCGGCGAGGGCGACCTCGTCGACCTCGAGCAGCTGCGCGAGCGCCCCGATCAGCTGACCGACAGATAGCTCGCCGTCGCTCGCGCCGACGAGGCCGGCGAGCGCGGCATCCGCATCGATCGTGCGCGCGAAGCCGCCGCCCTGCCGCAGCCGCATGACGGTGGGGCCGTCGGCGCCCGGCCACTGGTGGCGCTCCTCGGTGACGTCGGGCGCGACGCGCAGGTGCAACGCGGCGAGCGCGGAGTCGTCGAGCGGCGCGATCGCGTCGTGGGCCGCGAACCCGGCCATGAGGTGGTCGCCGATGCCGGTGGGCGTCGCGCCGAGCGCGTCGAGCAGACGCTCGGTGCGCACGAGCCGGGGCGCGGCGGGGTCGACGGGGCGCCGCAGCACGACGTAGCCGAAGCCGACGCCCGTGACGCCGCGGGCCTCGAAGTCGGCGAGCCACTCCTCGGCGAGCGCCTCGAACTCGGGCGAGCCGACGCGCGTGCCGCCGTCGCGGATCCACGTCTCGGCGTACTGCGCGGGGGTCTGCCGCTCGCGCTCGACGATCCACGCATCGAGCCCCGCCTCCTCGACCCAGCGGCGCACGCGCGCGAGGCCGTCGCCGCCCATCGCGTCGCGGTACTCCCAGTTGCCGAGCAGGTGGGCGGTGCCGCCCGGCTCGAGGTGGTCGGCGGCGCCGCGCACGACCTCCTCGACGATGCCGTCGCCGACTCGCCCGCCGTCGCGGTACTCGTACAGCGGCACGCCCTCGCGGCGCGGGGTGATGACGAACGGCGGGTTCGAGACGATGCGGTCGAAGTGCTCCCCCGCCACGGGCGCGAAGAGGTCGCCGACCCGGAGGTCGACGCCGTGGGCCCCGAGCTCGAGCCCGTTGAGCCGGAGGGTGAGCGCGGCGAGGTCGAGCGCGCGACGCGAGATGTCGGTCGCGACGATCGCGCCCGCGTGGCGGGAGGCGTGCAGGGACTGGATGCCGCATCCCGTGCCGAGATCGAGGACGCGGCGCGCCGCGCTCGTGGGGATGAGCGAGGAGAGGGTCGTGGATGCTCCGCCGACGCCCAGCACATGGCCGGCGTCGAGCGGCCCCCCGGTCGCGAGCTCGCCGAGGTCGGACACGACCCACCACGACACCGCTCCGGTCGCGTCGATCGCCGAGTAGGGCCGCACATCGAGGCTCGCGAGCCAGGCATCGGACGCCGTCGTCGGCGCGGCGAGGCCCAGCTCGCGCGCCCCGTCGAGCCCGAGAGAGGGCAGCGCGCCCGCGAGCTCGTCGGCGGCCACGGGATCGGCGAGGAGGAACAGCCGGGCGAGCGCGGTGAGCGGTGCGGAGGGGGCGGAGCGCAGCGCGCGTCGGGCGACGACGCGGTCGCCGCGACGCAGGGCCGCGTCGGCCTCGTCGCCCCAGAGCCGGCGCACCGCGTCGACCGTGTAGTCGGCGGCGGTCAGGTCGTCGCGCAGAGCGCCGACGAGTCGGTCGCGGGAGGCATCGTGCACCGCCCTATTCGAGCACGCGGAGCGGGTTTGCGAAGAATTCACCAGGCTCGGGAATAGACCGACAACTCTATTCAGTTGCATTGACCTGTGCGCCACCGCGCTCACCATGCAGAACTGAGGAGACATACATGACCATCACCGCTGAGACCGTTCCCGGCTACGTCGCCGGCACCTGGGTCGTCGACCCCACCCACACCGTCATCGGATTCTCGGTGCGCCACCTCGCCATCAGCAAGGTCCGCGGCACCTTCGAGACCTTCGACGCCACCGTGCACGCCGCCGAGAACCCGCTCGAGTCGAGCATCGAGGTCTCGGTCGACGTCGCTTCGATCAACACCAACAACGCCGACCGCGACGCGCACCTGCGCACCAACGACTTCTTCGCCCCCGAGCAGTTCCCGACGATGACCTTCCGGTCGACCGGGATCCGCATGGAGGGCGACACCGTCCTCCTCGACGGCGACCTCACCCTCCGCGGCGTCACCAAGCCCGTCACCATCTCGGGCGAGTTCGGCGGCATCGCGAAGGACCCGTGGGGCAACCTCAAGGCCGCCGCGAGCGGCTCGACCGTCATCAACCGCCACGACTTCGGCGTCAGCTGGAACGCGCCCCTCGAGGCGGGCGGCTTCCTGCTCGGAGACCAGGTGACGATCACCATCGACGCGCAGTTCGCGCTGCAGGCGTAACCCGCCGCGCGTCCACCCACGCAGAGAGGGGCGGCCCCGATGATCTCGGGGCCGCCCCTTCGTCGTCTCCGTCGGGCTACGGCAGCAGCACCGCGTCGATGACGTGGATGACGCCGTTGTCGCAGACGATGTCGGCCGTGACGACCTTCGCACCGTTGACGGTCACGCCGTCGGCGGTCGAGAAGTGCAGCTCCTTACCGTTGACGGTCGCCGCGGCGAGGCCGTCGGTGACGTCGGCGGCGTGCACGGCCCCGGCGACGACGTGGAAGGTCAGGATCTCGGTGAGCTTCGGGATGTCGGCGAGCAGCGCGTCGACCGTGCCCTCCGGCAGCGCGGCGAACGCCTCGTCGGTCGGAGCGAAGACCGTGAACGGGCCGTCGCCGTTCAGGGTGTCGACGAGGTCGGCCGCCGTGACGGCGGCGACGAGGGTGGTGAACGAACCGGCCGAGACGGCGGTTTCGACGATGGTGGCCATGAGAGGTCTCCTTGTACGTGGGGGACGGCGCCGGAGCGCCCGCGACGGCCGAGCGGCCGGGCGATCCCGACGCTAGGGCGCTCGGGCGGGCGTGTCGCTGTGCCGACGCCGCGCATCCCCCGACCGTTGACCGCGCAAGCGCCCGGCACCGGACGATTCACAGCCGGAGTTCGCCGGGAGGACGCCGGAGGGGTCGATGATGCGCCTCCGCGCGGCCGCGCTCCAGTCGACTGTCGTACGCTGGCGATGATGAAGCCGATGACCGCCGACCAGATCGTCGCCTCGATCATCAACGCCGAGCCGGCGGAGATCGAGCGCATGGAGCTCCCGGGCCTGCACGAGGTCGTCTGGGACGACCGCGAGTTCCTCGGCTGGCGCGACCCGCAGGGGTCGCTGCGCGGCTACCTCGTGCACTGGGTCGACGATCGCCCCGTCGGCATCGTGCTGCGGGCCGCCTCGAGCTCGCTGCGCCCCGGGATCGGCGCGATGTGCTCGCTGTGCCACACCCCGCAGCCGGCGACGCAGGTGCTCATGTTCAGCGCCCGCCGCGGAGGCCGGTCCGGCCGCGACGGCAACTCCATCGGCACGTACATCTGCGCCGATCTCGCCTGCTCGATCATGATCCGCATCTTCCCCGGCATGAGCGAGATGCGCCTCATGCGCGACGAGCTCATCGCCCGCCGGAGCGCCGGTCTCACCCAGCGCGTCGAGGCGTTCACCGCCCGCATCCTCGAGACCGTCTGAGCCTGCGCGAACATGACAACGACCCCGTCGTCGGCGACGGGGTCGTTGTCAGCGCTGTTCAGTCGCGGCGGCCAAGCAGGTTGAACGGGATCGCGAGGGCGAGAGTCGCCGACATGATGCCGAGGAAGAACGTCAGCGCCGCCCACTCCTCCGGCACCCAGAAGGCGTAGGCGAAGAGCGGGAACGCGGCGAGGAACAGTGCGAGCGCGATGACGACGGCGAAGATCTTCATGGTGCTCCTATTGTGCCAGGTCGAGACCGAATCCCCCGCTCAGGGTTGACGGAACGTTCCGATCTGTCTCCTAAGTGCAATAAAGCCTGTCTACCCCCCACACAGGGGCCGGAGATCGTTACCCTTGCGAACGAGCGGCGGCAGGTTTTCACTTCTTGCGCACGACCCCCCCGCGCAGTGGAAGGAGCACCATCATGGGTGCACTCATTTACGGATCCCCTTCGATGGAGATCCAGTTCGACGATCGTGTGCTGGCGCACGTGCAGATCGTCATGTCAGCCAAGCTTCGCCGCGGGGAGAACTTCTTCTTCAGCTGGCGCGACTCCCCCTCCGTCGGCGACGGCCGCAGCGCCATCTGGATCGACGCGTCGATCCCGATGTACTTCCGCTACAGCGGCAGCCGCCACCCCGAGATCGACCGCGAGTGGCTCGAGCAGATGGCGATCGCCGCGGCGAGCACGCACGGTCTCGACCTCACCGAGGACTCGCGTCTCGCGGGCATGCACCACGCCCGCCACTCGAGCGTGAAGCGCAAGGACCGCCCGCTCGACGACTGATAGTCGGATGGTGCGACACGAAGGGCCCCGCCGCGGCGGGGCCCTTCGTCATTCGCGGGGCACGGGTCCTCGACTGCTAGAGCATGCTCGGGCGGTCGTCGAAGCCGGTGTCGTGAGCCGGGCCGCTGTCGCGATCGGCGACGCTGCCGCCGTGGACCTCGCCGCGCCAGGCGCCGTCGGGCGTCCCGCGCTCCTCGATCAGTCGCTTGAAGTCGCGCAGGTCGCTCTTCACCTGCGCCTCGTCGATGTTGAGCGCCGCGCCGACCTTCTCGACGAGGCCGTGGGGCTCCCAGCCCATCTCGACGTCGATGCGCGTGGTCTCCGCGCTCTCGGCCGTGAAGACGACGCGGCCCGAGTGGATCTCGCCCTCGGTGCTGCGCCAGGCGATGACCTCGTCCGGGCGCTGCTCGGTGATGGTCGCATCGAACTCGCGCTCGACGCCGCCGACGGAGACGACCCAGTGGAGCTTCGTGTCGTCGATCTGGCGAACGCTGTCGACGCCGCTCAGGAAGTCCGGGAAGGACTCGAACTGGGTCCACTGGTCGTACGCGACGCCGACGGGAACGTCGACAACGACATCTGCATGGATGGTGCTCGTCATGATGACCTCCCTCTGACCCGGGTGACGCGGGTGCGCCGGTCGGGTGGTGTGATGCGTCAGCCACGGTAGGCACGGCGAGAAGGCGTCAGAAGGGGGTTGACAGCCTCTGAGCTCGGCGCGAACCCGACGCCGGGCCCGGTCACCCCCGTAGGCTCGGGCCCATGAGCCGACACGCGGTCATCCTGGGAGGAACCGGACAATTGGGCGCCGCGAGCGCCCGCACCCTGCTCGACGACGGCTGGTCGGTGACGATCGCGCACCGCGGCGAGCGCCCGCTGCCGAGCGGCGTGCTCGACTCGGCGGAGACCGCGATCCTCGATCGCGCCGACGCCGACGCCGTGGTCGACCTCTGCCGCGGCGCCGACCTCGTGCTGGACTGCCTCGCCTTCGCCCCGGCCGACGCCGCGATCCACGGCCGCCTCGTGGGGGACGTGGGGTCGGTCGTCGTGATCTCGACGGCATCCGTCTATCGGGGCGAGAACGGCACCTGGCTGGATGTCGCGACGGGCGAGGAGGACTTCCCCGTGCTCCCGGTGCCGGTCACCGAGGAGCACGCCACCGTCGAGAGCGACGACGAGGGCTACTCGGCGCGGAAGGCGGCCCTCGAGCGCGCGCTGCTGGCGATCGACGGCCTGCCGGTGACGATCCTCCGCCCCGGGGCGATCCACGGCCCGCACTCGCCGGCGCTGCGGGAGTGGTTCTTCATCAAGCGCGCGCTCGACGGCCGCGAGCGGATCCCGCTCGCCCACCGCGGCGAGAGCCGCTTCAGCACGAGCGCGAGCGTCAACGTCGCCGAGCTCGTCCGTCTCGCCGGCGAGCGGCCGGGGCGGCGCGTGCTCAACGCGGTCGACGACCCTGCACCGACGGTGCTCGAGATCGGCCAGGCCGTGCTCGCGCATCTCGGGCGATCGGCCGAGTTCGTGCTGCTCGACGGCGCTCCCGTCGACGGCGTCGGCGGCCACCCGTGGGCGGTGCCGAGGCCCGTCGTGCTCTCGATGGAGGCCGCGCGCGACGAGCTCGACTACGAGCCCGTCGGCTCGCACCGCGCCACCATCGGCTCCGCCGTCGACTGGATGCTCGATGCGGTCCGCGACGCCGACTGGCGCGAACGGTTCCCGGCCCTCGCGACGCGCTACGGCGCCTCGGGCTGGTTCGACTACGACGCGGAGGACCGTCTGCTCGCGCGCTGACCGGGTTCAGCCTGCGAGAGTCGCGACCACGGGGCTCGCCGCGCCCGCGACGCTCGGAGCGCCCGCGGTGCTCCGGAGAGCGGTCTCGGCGACCCCGCGGCGCCCGAACACGGTGACGCCATTGCGCGCGAGCGACCAGCGAACGCTCTCGCGAGCGAGGGCGGTCACGACCTCGAGCTCGGCCTCGTCGCGCGGGCCGAACAGGATCAGCTCGGTGCCGTGCACGGCGCGCGGGCACGGGATCGCCCAGCCCTGCGCGACGACGAGGGCCACGCGCTCGAGCGGCAGCACGATGTGCAGGCTCGTGTCGGCGGGGCTGTGCAGGTGCGCGGGCTCGAGCGGCCGACCCCCCTCGGAGAACGAGGTGCCGGGCTCGGGGCTGATCACCGAGGGGACGAGCACCGCGCGCGAGCCGGGCTCGCCGACCGCGGAGGGGCCTGCGGTGACGCCGGGGACGCCGCGCAGGGCATCCCACACCGCGACCCAGGTGGTCGGAACCGATCGCTGATCGAGCTGCCAGACCGGGCCGTCGTCGTCGACGACGGGAGCACGGCCGGCGCGCGGAAGGACGAGGGAGGCCATCACGACGACCACTCGTCGATCTCGACGGGCACGCCCTCGGCGACGCAGGAGGCGAGGACGCGCTCGATCGTGCTCTGCCAGACGGGGTCGGCGGGGTCGAGGCCCGCGCCGCCCTCGCGCGCGCCGGGGGCGTCGACGAGCTCCTGCAGCGCGATGAGCGGCAGGGCGACGGGCGAGCTCGTGGGAACGGGGATGTAGTCGAGGATGCGCGCGGCGGCCCGGTAGGCCCCGTCGGCCTCGGCCGCGGCCCAGCGCCCCGCCTCGACCCCGCGCTGCGCGTTGGTGGCGAGGCTCATCGCGTTCGCGACGCGCCAGCACGCCGCGGTGACGGCCTCGTCGGAGCGCGATTCGGTGGAGGCGAAGACGGGCGCCCTCTGCTCCGCGACGGCGGGGCTGCAGCCCGCGAGGAGGCCGAGAGCCGCGATCGTGACCGCGAGCGCGATCGGCCGCTGCCGATGGCGGGAGTGATCGCGGGCATCCGTCGCCCCGTGGGTGACCGCGTGCTGGTGTGCCGTCGAGCCGTGCTGTGCCGTGCCGTGCATATTGCCCCCGTGCTGTGTGTGACGATCGCTCAAGGATCGTCGTGACGTTCACTGTACAGAGGATCCGTCAGCATGGGGAGAGGCTTGCCCTGCGGATCGAGGTGTGCGTGGGATGTGCGAAAGTGGCCGGATGACTCCGTCCTCGACCGCCAGGCACACCGGGGTGCTCGTGCGGTGGAACGACGACCGGGGCTTCGGCTTCATCCGGCGCGACGCGCCCGGGCCCAAGGTCTTCGTCCACGTCTCCGCCTTCGGCCCGCTCGAGCGGCGCCCCGCTGACGGCGACCGCGTGCGCTTCGCGATCCGCGTCGACGACACCGGGCGGGCGCAGGCCGTCGACGCCGAGATCGAGGGCGTCGCCCGGGCCGCGGCCATGCCCCGCAGCGACGGGCTCGCGCGGGGGCGGCAGCGGGGGGCGGCCTCGGTCGGCCGCGTCTTCGTCGACGTGCTGAGCGTCGGCACGCTCGTGACGGTGCTCGCGCTCGGGCTCCTCGTGTGGGAGATGCCCGCGTGGGTCATCGCGCTGTACGGCGGCCTCAGCCTCGCCTCGGCGCTGCTCTACTGGAGCGACAAGCGCAACGCGATGACGGGCGGGTGGCGCACCCCCGAATCGACGCTGCACCTCGTCGCCTTCGCCGGCGGCTGGCCCGGCGCGATCGTCGCCCAGCACCTCTGGCGGCACAAGACCGTGAAGCCCGGCTTCCGCGCCGTGTTCTGGAGCATCGTCGCGCTCAACATGCTCGCTCTCGCGGTGCTCGTCGTCCCCATCGACGGCATCCCGCTGCTCGGGCTCCCCGGGCCGTTCTGAGCGGTGCGGGGCGCGGTCGGCGCTCGCGGCGAGCACCCGCCTGACAGGATGGGCGCAGCGGGTCGGCGACACCGACCCCACCGAGAGGGGACCGCATGGCCGGGAATCCGGAGAACCGCGTCGCGGTCTACATCGACTTCGACAACATCGTCATCTCGCGCTACGACCAGGTGCACGGCCGCGGCGCCTGGCGCAAGGACAACGTCTATCGCCTCGGCCCGGGTCTCACCGGCGCGAGCGAGGAGCAGCTGGCGAAGATCCGCGCCGCGACCGTCGACATCAGCGCCATCCTCGACTACGCGACCTCGTTCGGCGACGTCGTCGTCAGCCGCGCCTACGCCGACTGGTCGGTCGGGGTCAACGCGAGCTACCAGGGCCAGCTCATGGAGCGCGCCGTCGACCTCACCCAGCTCTTCCCCGCCACGGCGCAGATGAAGAACGGGGCCGACATCCGCCTCGCCGTCGACGTCATCGAGGACCTCTTCCGGTTGCCCGACATCACCCACGTCGTGATCGCCGCCGGCGACAGCGACTACATCCCGCTCGCCCAGCGCGCGAAGCGGCTCGGGCGGTACGTCGTCGGCGTCGGCGTCGCCGGGGGCACGAGCAAGTCGCTCGCCGCGGCGTGCAACGAGTTCGCCGACTACGACTCGATGCCGGGCATCCGCCCCGCGAAGCACATCGCCGCCGAGCTCGACGACGCCGTCGAGTCCCCGGCGGCGACCGAGGCTCCGGCGAAGGACGCCCCGAAGAAGTCGACGACGCGCCGGGCGTCCTCGAGCGGGCCGGCCGCGAGCGCGTCGGTGTCGAGCGCGTCGCAGAAGACCTGGACGAAGCTGCTCATGCGCGCCCTGCAGCAGGCGCACGAGCGCGAGGTCGACAGCGAGTGGGTGCACGCCTCGGAGGTCAAGAACCTCATGGTGCGCCTCGACCCGTCGTTCAACGAGAAGGCGCTCGGCTTCGGCTCGTTCTCGGAGTTCGTGAAGTCGCGCAACTCGATCGCGGCGCTCGACGAGTCGAACCAGGTGCGCATGATCCGGCTCCGCCAGCGGTAGCGGCAGCAGAGGCAGCCGTCGCCGAGTCGGTCAGAGCCGGCTGCCCTCCGCGCACACGAGGTCGACTAGCGCTTCGCTGAGCGCCGTGCCCGCCGGGTTCCGGTCGCCGCCCATGAGGTGGCACTCGGCGTGGATGGCCGCGAGCCGCTCGTCGACGCCGGCCGCGAACGCCGTGAGCGGGCACTCCTCGAGCGGGGGCAGGAGGCGCCCCTGCTCGTTGGCCGCCGCCCAGTGGAAGGCGAGCGCTCCGAGCGGAGTCGTGATGACGTCGGGCGCATGGGGCGGGGCGAACCCGGCGAGCCACGCGCTCACCTCCGCGGCGGGCAGCGGGCGCGCGAACAGGTAACCCTGTCCGCGCCCGGCGCCGAGGATCGTGCTGACCTCGAGCCGCTCGACATCCTCGATACCCTCGACGACGACGCCGTACCCGAAGTCGCGCCCGAGCCGGATGATCGCCGCGAGCAGTGTGATGACGTGCAGCGGGCGCACGCGCGACGCGTCGAAGATGCGCCGATCGACCTTGATCACGTCGAACGGCAGCTCGGTCATCCGCTTGAGGGTGCTGAACCCCGAGCTCACATCATCGAGGTGGATGCGCACACCGAGCTGCACGAGCTCGCCGACGTTGCGATCGCTCTCGGTGAGGCTCAAGGACCCCGACTCGAGCAGCTCGAGGCTCAGCCGCTCGGCGGGGACGCCGTGCTTGGCGAGGGTGCGCGCGACGGTCGCGGCGACGTCGCCGTCGCTCAGGATCTCGGGCGGGATGTTGACGGACGCCGAGAGCTCGATGCCCTCCTCCTGCCAGCGGGCGAGCTGCGCGAGCGTCTGGTCGAGCCCGCGCCGGAACAGCTCGGCGAGCTCGTGGTCGGAGCAGAACGGCAGGAACTGGTCGGGCGAGAGAAGGCGCCCGTCGGGCATCCGCACCCGGGCGAGCGATTCGACCGACCGCACCGCGCCGGTGTCGAGGTCGACGATCGGCTGGAAGTGCATCTCGAGCCGACCGATCTCGAGCACGCCGCGCTCGTCGCCGCCGGCGGGGCCGAGGGCGGCCACGGCGCGCTCGGCGGCGGGCGGCTCGCGGTCGTCGTCGGGGGCGCCCGCGGCGACCCACCAGTCATCGCCGGGGGTACGGCCCTTGGCGAGGTAGAGCGCCTCGTCGCTCGCGCGGTAGAGGTCGGCCGCGGTCGACCCGTGGTCGGGGTAGAGAGCGATGCCGGCGCTCAGTCCGATGACGGCCTCGGCTCCGTCGAGCGGGAACGGCCGCTCGACCGCCTGGTGGATGCGGCGCAGCACCTCGGGAAGGCGGCTCGCGCCGCCCGACGGCGGCAGGTCGGAGAGCACGATGACGAACTCGTCGCCGCCGAGGCGCGCGACGAAGTCGCCGCGGCGCACGAGGGTCTGGATGCGCGCGGCGAACTCGATGAGGACGACGTCGCCCATCGCGTGGCCGTGCTGGTCGTTGACCTGCTTGAACAGGTCGAGATCGATGAGGATCACGGCGATCGCCGTTCCGGTCTCGCGGGCGCCCTCGAGCTCGCGGGCCGTGTGCCGCCGCAGCGCCGCCCGGTTCGGCAGGCCCGTGAGGGCGTCGTGGTTGGCGTCGAACGAGAGCTTGTCGCGCTCGTCGACGATGTCGGTGATGTCGCGCTGCACGCTCACGAAGTGCGTGATCGCCCCCGTCTCGTCGTGCAGCGGCGTGATCGTCAGATGGTTCCAGAATGGGCGGCCGTCGGCGCGGTAGTTGAGGATCTCGCCCTGGAAGGTCTCGCCGGCGTCCAGCGCCGCGCGGATCCGGTCGACGGTCTCCGGCGACGTCTCCGGGCCCTGGAGGAACCTGCAGTTCGTGCCGATGATCTCCTCCGGCCGGTAGCCGGTGATCGTCGTGAAGGCGGAGTTCGCGTACACCGTGCGGCGCTCGGCGTCGGTGATGAGCGAGCCCTCGGAAACCGTCTCGAGCGCCTTGGCGAGGAGCGCGGGCCCGACACCGGTCGCGAGCCCGGTCACGAGCTCACCCGCTCGCTCGCCGCGCGCCCGGTCGCGGCGTCGTCGGGCTCGGCCGGCGCTTCGGCCGCGCTCGGGGCGTCCACGAACTGCAGGCCGGCGGCGATGAGGATGCCCTGCCGCTGGGTCCAGCGCACGACCGCCTCGACCGAGGCCCCCGCGACCGAGTCGAGCTCGAGGCGCACTCGCTCTCCCGGCTGCAGCGAGGCCCGGGAGAGGATCTGGCAGCCGCTCGCGCTGAGGTCGACGAGCTGGGCCGGGAGGCTCGCGGCATCGCCGCGGGCGCGCCGCGATCGCGGACGCATGCTCTCGGAACGGATGAGACGCAGGGTGTCGTCGGCGGACATCCGGTACTCGTGACGGGCGTGCTGCGGGCGCGGGCTCGCGACGCCGCGGAGCGTGCGCGAGAGCGACCGGCGGAGCGAGGCGTCGGTCTCGAGGTCGGTGCCGATCCAGTCGGGCGAGCTCGAGATGAGGGCGATGAGGCGGACCATCGCGTTCGGGTCGAGCTCCGAGAACTCCCACCCGACCTCGAGCCCCTCGTCGCCGCCCTCGACGCGGCGGACCCGGCCGGCGAGCGCGCCGATGCCGTCGATGTCGATCGTGGGCGACGGGAGCATCGCGGCGAGCGCGTCCTCCTGCTGGAAGTCGTCCGTCCACGGCAGCAGCAGGCGCGCGCCGCCCACGCTCAGGTCGAGCGTGCGGCCGGGGATCCGGCATCCGGGCCACAGCTCGGCGGTGAGCGTCGCGTCGACGCGCGTGCGCTCCTGCCGGCGCGGGCGCGGGCGCTCGAGGCAGACGAGGACGGCGAAGACGAGGCCGACCATGTTGTAGATCGTCCAGAAGACCGTGACGATGAGCGAGTCGATCGAGTAGCGCTCGGGCGCGAGGACGAAGGCGGTGAGCAGCCCCAGCACCGACAGGCCCAGCAGCACCAGGTGCGGCACGGCGACGCGGAGGCCGAACGCGAACGAGGAGGTCGAGACGCCCTTCGGTGTGACGGCGAACGCCTTCTGGCTGAGCCCCACCCATTCGGCGATCACGGCGAGCGCGATCGTCGGGGCCATCGCGACCTCGTAGACGTGGGTCCAGGTGAAGCTGCGCCGGCCCTCCGAGATGACGCTCATGCTCACGAGCGAGGCCGCGAAGTAGGGCAGCCAGACGACGGCGACCGAGGGGATGTCGGTCTGCACGATCGAGACGCCGCCGAGAAGCCACACGAGCGGGGCGAGGATGAAGACGAGCTTCAGGATGCCGAAGTGCCAGTACACGATGCCGTCGGTGTAGAGCCAGCGTTGCATCGGGGTGAGGCCGGGCATCGTGAGCGGGTTCCAGCGCCGGGTGGTCTGGATGTTCCCCCGGCTCCAGCGGGTGCGCTGCACCAGCAGGTCGGCGAAGCTCTCGGGCGCGAGCCCGGCCGCGACGAGGTGCGGCACGAAGGTCGAGCGCCAGCCGGCGGCTTGGAGGAGCATCCCCGTGGCCATGTCCTCGGTGATGACGCCCGTCGCGAAGCCGCCGATGTCGGCGAGCGCCGTTCGACGGAAGACCGTGTTGCTGCCGACGTACATGACGGCGTTGAAGCGCGACTTGCCGGCCTGCATGCCGCGCATGAAGAGGTCCTGCTCGTTGGGCAGCGCCGCCCCCGAGAAGAGGTTGTACTGGAACGGGTCCTCGTTGTGGAAGGCCTGCGGGGCCTGCGCGTAGGCGAGCCGCTCGTCGACGAAGTAGCCGACGGTGCGCTCCAGGAAGTCGGCGCGCGGGATCATGTCGGCG
Source organism: Yonghaparkia sp. Soil809 (assembly GCF_001429705.1). Classification (NCBI taxonomy): domain Bacteria; kingdom Bacillati; phylum Actinomycetota; class Actinomycetes; order Micrococcales; family Microbacteriaceae; genus Microcella; species Yonghaparkia sp. Soil809. Next base: position 218,775 of record NZ_LMSV01000002.1, on the reverse strand, counting down.
TCGAGCGTGACGATGAGCTCGCCCGTGGAGTGCGCGAGGGCGTTGTTGAGGTTGCCGGCCTTCGCGTGGTCGTGGATCTCGCGCTGGAGGTGCACGGCTCCGTAGCGCTCGGCGAGAGCGCGCACGGCGGGGCGGCTGCCGTCGTCGCAGACGTAGACGGTGACGGCGCCCGGGTAGCGGATTCCCATCGCACCGGCGAGCGTCGGCTCGAGCACGGCGAGCGGCTCGTCGTAGGTGGCGATGAAGACGTCGACGCTCGGCGGCGAGGCCAGTGCGTCGATATCGGGAGTCGGCAGCAGCGAGGGCCGCCAGGCGAGCACGACCGCCGAGACGACCTGGGTGAGCCCGACGATCTCGGCGACGAGCAGGGTCACGCCGGCGACGAAGCCCCAGCCCCCGGGCTCGGGCAGCGTGAAGCCGATGCGCCAGACGAGGTACCCGATCGAGGTCGCGAGAGTCAGCAGCATGATCGGCCGGCGGGCGAGGTCGGGTCGCCGTCGGGCGAGCGCGCCCAGCCCGACGACCGTCATCAGCACCACCGCAGCGATCACCGCCGGACCCGGCCACCACCAGAGCTCGAGCATCCTGTACCCCCCGGACAGTCATGCAGCCGCCACGGACGACGCGAGCTCTCCCGAGGGGTCTGTCCGTCGGGCGTCGTCCGGAACTTCGGGTTCAGACTGTCAACGCGCCCGCGGCGCCCGCGACCCGTGCGCGGGGGTAGACCGTCCGGCCGGGCCCTCCGGCGTGCGCAATGCGAACATCGCGAGCACTGACGGCGCTCTTGACGACCCCGCGTCGCGCCGCTAGACCTGGGGTCGGCGCCCGCCCGGTCGCCGCCACCGGAACCCGCCGGAGCGCCGTGACACCCCCATCCGCACTCCCCCAGCTCGACGGCCGCCTGTTCCTCACCGACGGCGGGATCGAGACGAGCCTCATCTTCCTCGACGGCTTCGAGCTGCCGCACTTCGCCGCGTTCCCGCTCCTGGAGACGGCCGAGGGCCGTCGAGCGCTGGATGACTACTTCGACGCCTACGTCGCCGTCGCCGCGCGCCACGGAGCGGGCCTCGTGCTCGAGTCGGCGACGTGGCGGGCGAACCCCGACTGGGGCGCCCTGCTCGGGTACGACGCCGAGGGGCTGGATGCGGTCAATCGCGACGCGATCGCCCAGGTGCGCGGCGTGCGCGAGCGGCATCGCGGCGCGGCGGTGCCGATCGTCGTGAGCGGATGCATCGGCCCGCGCGGCGACGGCTACATCCTGGAGGAGGCGATGACCGCAGAGGACGCCGCCGACTACCACGGCCCGCAGGTGCGCTCCCTCGCCGCGGCCGAGGCGGACCTCGTGACCGCGATCACGATGACCTCCGCCGCCGAGGCGACGGGCATCGTGCTCGCCGCCCGCGACGCCGGGGTGCCCGTCGTCATCTCGTTCACCGTCGAGACGGACGGCCGCCTGCCGTCGGGGGAGTCTCTGAGCGAGGCGATCGTCGCGACCGACGAGGCGACGGGCGGCAGCGCCTCGTACTTCATGATCAACTGCGCCCACCCCACGCACGTCGCCGCGGCGGTCGACGAGCCCGACACGGCGTTCGGGCGGGTGAGGGGCATCCGCGCGAACGCGTCGACGAGGAGCCACGCCGAGCTCGACGAGGCGGAGGAGCTCGACGCCGGCGGCCCGGAGGATCTCGCGGCGCGCTGCGCGGCGCTCACGCGAGTGCTCCCCCGCCTGACGATCCTGGGCGGATGCTGCGGCACCGACGAGCGTCACATCGACGCGATCGGGGCGGCCTGCGCTCCGCTCTTCGACTCGCGCTGAGGCGGGGGCGACCCGAGCAAGCGATCCGCCGTCCCGCTCCGGACATCAGGAGGGCGGTCCGCCTCGAACCCGAATCGAGACGGACCGCCCGTGACGCGCGCGGTCAGCAGCAGCGCGTCAGTCTGCGGGGTGCGGCCGTTACGGCTTGCCGCCCTTGCCGGTCTCCGCGGCGTCGTCCGCCGCGTCGTCCGCGGTGGAGTCGTCCGCGTCGTCCTCGGTGGAGTCCTCCGCGTCGTCCTCCGCCTCGTCGCCGGGCGTCTCGGGAGCGGCGCCGCGCTCGGCGGCCTTCTCCTCGCGGAGCTCCTGCGCCTGCTCCGACACCTCGGCGCCGAACTCGGCACCGACCTTGTCGTCCGCCTGCGCGCCCTCCGTGACCCAGTCGCTGAACTCGTCGCTGCCGACGGGCAGCGTCTCATCGTCCGCGCCCTCGGCGTCGTCCTCGACGACCTCGTCCTCGACGACCTCATCGTCGACGACGACGTCCTCGGTGGTGTCCTCCTCGACGGTCGTCGTGACGGCCGAGTCGAAGGCCTCCTGCAGCGGGCCGGGCAGCGCCCCCGCTGCTCCGACGCCGGCGAGGCTGAGCGCGAGCGCCCCCGTGCCGGCGGCGATCTTGGCGGNATCACCCGGAGCGGCCGTACTGGTGACGGACTGCGGCAGGAGCGCGGTGGCACCTGCCACTGAGACCGCGACACTCGCCGCTCCGACGGAGGCGGGGAGGTCGAGGCGGGCCAGCAGCGCAGCCGACGGCTGCGGCACGGCCTCGTGAGCGACCGCACGGAACTCCGCGAGGGAGGCGGCCACGACGGCGAGCTCGGGTCGACCCTCGGGGGTCGACCCTGCGAGCAGTCGCTCGATGTCGTGGTCGCTGATCCGCTTGCTCATCTCACTCATCGCTATCGTCCGAAGGGCTCGCAGGGGTACGGGTATGCGCAACTTTCTTTCTGAGATTCTCGAGCGCTCGCCGCTGCAGCGCTTTGACCGCCCCGACGCGCTTGCCGAGAACCTCGGCGACCTGCTCGACGGTCAGGTCGGCGACGACGCGCAGCACCATGACGTCGCGCTGGTCGGGGGCGAGGCCGTCGAGCAGCGCGAGCGCGTCGCGATCGCCGAGTCGCGAGGTCGCCTCGTCCTCGGCGCTGGATGCCCGCCGCGGGTCGATCTCGCTCGTCCACTCCTCCGCCTCGCCGCGCCGCGATCGCATCCGCAGCTCATCGACGAGGCGACGGTAGGCGATCGAGAACACGAACGAGCGGAAGGCGGCTCGATCGCCCCGGAACTCGCCGATGCGCTCGACGACGACGAGGAAGACCTCGCTCGTGAGGTCGTCGCTCTCGCGCGACCCGCGGGCGCGCAGGAAGGCGGCGACGGCCGGAGCGTGCTCGACCCAGAGGTGCGTGAAGGCCCACGACTCACCGGCCTGGGCTGCGGCGAGGATCGTGGCGAAGGTGGCATCCCCCGGCCGCACCTCGACTGACATGCGGTCCACCCTACGAAATCTCGCGCCTGGACGCCGCGTGTCCGCCGCCTTGATGCCACCTGGCAATGCGCCCCGGCCGCCGGTCGCGGTCGTTAGCGTGGCCGACGCATCGAACCGAAGGAGACGATCTCATGGCAGACATCACCGGTCGCACCGTGGCCTTCCTGCTCACCGACGGATACGAGGACAGCGAGCTCACCGCCCCCTGGCAGGCCGTGAGCGACGCCGGCGCGACGCCCACGCTCGTGTCGCCGAAGGACGGCTCGATTCAGGGCAAGAAGGGCCACTCGCAGTCCGTCGACGCATCGGTCGCGAACGTCTCGGCCGACGACTTCGACGCGCTCGTGCTCCCCGGCGGCGTCGTGAACGCCGACCACCTGCGCATGGACGCGGACGCCGTGGCGTTCACGAAGCGCTTCGTCGAGCAGGGCAAGCCGATCGGCGTCATCTGCCACGGCGCGTGGATCCTCATCGAGGCCGACGCCGTGCGCGACCGCGAGATCACGAGCTACCCGTCGCTGCGCACCGACCTCCTCAACGCCGGCGCGCGCTGGGTCGACGAGGAGGTCGTGACCGATCAGGGTCTCGTCTCGAGCCGCACCCCGGCCGACCTGCCCGCGTTCTGCGCGAAGGTCGTCGAGGAGATCAGCGAGGGCGCCCACGCGGGTCAGCACGCGTAGGTGCCGCTCCCCCGGCGAGCGAGCCGGGGGCACAGACGGCGGAGGGCTCGGTGCGGTGGCGCCGGGCCCTTCGCACTGCCCGCGCCGGGCATCCGCGCCCCATCGACCCTCGCCCGTCGTCTGTCGCGCGCCGACCTTCTCCCAGCGGCCGTCGATAGGAATGACGCATGCCTCGCACCCCCGCACTCGACCGCCTGCTCCCCGACCTGACGGGTCGCCTCGCCATCGTGACGGGAGCGAACAGCGGCCTCGGCCTCGAGATCTCCGGCGCTCTCGCCGCCGCCGGCGCGGACGTCATCATGACCTCCCGCGATGAGACGAAGGGGGCGGATGCTCGCCGCGAGCTCCTCGCGCGCTCGCCCCGCGGCACGCTCGAGGTGCGGTCGCTCGATCTCGCGTCGCTCGACAGCGTCCGCGCGTTCGCGGCGCAGGTCGTCGCGGAGTCGCGCCCCCTCGACATCCTCGTCAACAACGCCGGAGTCATGGCGGTGCCCGAGCGCCTCGAGACCGCCGACGGCTTCGAGCTCCAGTTCGGCACCAACCACCTCGGGCCGTTCGCCCTCACCGGACTGCTGCTGCCGGCTCTGCGCGCCGCCGTCGAGGCGCGCGTCGTGTCGACCGCGAGCATCGCGGCGCGCCCCGGGCGCATCACCCGCGAGGCGATGGCCGGCGAGACGCCCTACGACGCATGGCGCGTGTACTCGATGACGAAGCTCGCGAACCTCGTGTTCGGCCGCGAGCTGCAGGCGCGCTCGGTCGCCCACGGCTGGGGCCTCACCTCGGTCACGGCGCACCCGGGCTTCAGCACGACGAACCTCGCCTCGAACGGTCCGCGGTTCGGCAAGAAGCCGATCCCGCAGTGGGCGATGAAGCTCTCGCTGCTCGTCGGCCAGACCGGAGCCGACGGCGCCCGCCCCTCGATCTACGCCGCGACCGCGCCCGACGTCGAGCCGGGCGGCTACTACGGCCCGAACGGCCGGCGCGAGCTGCGCGGCGGTACTACGCACGCCGAGGTGCCCGCGGGCGCGCTCGAGCCGGGCGTCGGCGACCTGCTCTGGAGCGAGTCGGAGCGGATGACGGGCGTCAGGTACGCCTAACGCCCGCTCGGCTCCATCATCCTGATCAGGGCCTCGATCGTCCGGAGGTTGCGCGCCGTGCCGGTGACGCCGAGCACGCGAAGCAGGCGGGCGAGGTCGAGCTGCGCGCGGCCCGCGCCGTTCTCGTAGCGCACGTGCAGGTCGTCGCCGATGATCGCCCACTGGTCGTCGACCGTGGGCACGGAGGCAGCTGCCGCGATCGCGGCCGGATCGGGGGCGGCGGTGAGGGGCGCGACGAACGAGCGCGCAGCATCCGTGACCTCGAACGGATGCTCGGCGAGCGCCGCACGGAGGGCGGCGGCGTCGCGCACGATGACCTCGCGCGAGAAGCCGTAACGCTGCTCGATGGCCGCCGACAGGGCTGCGGCGAACTCGGGGGGCGGGCCGGGCGGCGTGGCGAGCAGATTGCCGGAGGCGATGTAGGTGGTGACGTCGGTGGCTCCGAGCTCAGCGGCGAGGGCGCGGAGCTCGGCCATGGGGAGCTTCGCCGTGCCGCCGACGTTCACGGCGCGGAGGAGGAAGGCGTGCGTGCTCACGTGCGCACCTCCGCGAGCTCGAGGTGCACGCGCGCCGTCGATCCGGCGGTGAGGCCCTCGGCCTGGCGCACGGCCTTCTTCACGGGCAGGAGGTAGCAGCCCGTCTTGGAGTCGGGAAAGACGCTCGTCGCCCACTCGGTGCTGCCGATGCGCACGCGCACCCGCACGCTGCCGAAACCCGTCGTGAACCCTTCGGTGCGCGCAGCGATCTCGTCGCTGATCGGCTCGGGCACGGCGACGAAGTGCCAGGCGGCGTTGCCGCTCCACTCGAAGAGCGCGGCCTCGAAGTCGAAAGCGACGGACATGCGCGGCCCCATCAGCTCGCGAGATCGGGCGCGGCCTCGCCCGTGAAGCCGCGATCGTCGGCGGCCAGCCGGGCGAAGCCGCCTGGCCACGGCGCGAGGGCGGAGACCGTGAGGCTCGCGATGATGACGGCCGTGAGGATGCCTGCGGAGAAGGGTTCGACGCCGATGCCGGCGGCGACGGCGCCGAGGGGGACGGATGCCCCGACAGCCACGCCGAGCCCGCGCAGCGCGAGGCTGGTCGTGCGGGTGGCGACGAGCCAGCCGCCGACGACGGCGCCGATGACCCCGACGAACCCGAGCACGGCGCCGGCGACCATGCCCATGGTCGCGAACACGAGCGCGCTCGCCGGGTCGACCACGACGAGCATGGTCACGCCACCGACGAGCGCTCCGGCGAGCACGGAGACGATGCCGAACACGACGCTGCGCGGCCACGGCTTCGTCCTGTGCTCCGGCTTCATGGGGCGACAGTAGCGCGCACGAGCGACAGCGGCCGCGATCGGGAATCGTTCGCGCGCGAACGTGATTGCATGGAGGGTCGCACCACGGGCATCCCCTGCCGGTGCGTTTTCTTCGGAGGACACCATCTCAGCCCCACGCGCGTCGCTCACCCGCGGCCACTTCGTCGACCTCGCTCCGCTGCGCGAGAGTCCCGCGTTCGCCCGCATGTGGGTGGGCGGCACGATCACAGGCATCGGCAGCCAGATGACGATTCTCGCGGTGGGGCTGGATGTCTACGCCCGCACGCAGTCGACGCTCATGGTCTCGTACGTGGCCGCGTTCGCGCTCGTGCCGATGATCATCGCGGGGCTCTACGGCGGCGTGCTCGCCGACTCGTTCGATCGGCGCATCGTCGCGCTGCTGTCGGCGATCGTCGCGTGGGGGTCGACGGCGGGGCTCGCGGTGTACTCGTGGTCGGGGGCCGACCCGGTGCTGCCGCTGTACCTGCTCATCACGCTCAACACGGTCGCCGCGACGATGGTGGGGGTGGCGCGGCAGGCGATCGTTCCGCGGCTGATTCGGCGTGAGCTGCTGCCGGCTGCGGGGGCGCTCGGCGGCATCAGCGCAGGCCTCATGCTGACGATCGGCCCGGCGCTCGCGGGCGTGCTCGTCGCGGGCGTCGGCATCTCGTGGACGTACACGATCGACACCGTGCTCTTCGTCGCGGCGTTCCTCGGGCTGTACACGCTGCCGCCGGTGCGTCCGGAAGGCGAAGTGCTGCGACCCGGTCTGCGATCGGTCGTGGAGGGTGCGCGTTTCTTGCGGGTGGCGCCGAACATCCGTGCCTCGTTCCTGCTCGACATCTTCGCGATGACGTTCGGCAACCCGCGCGTGCTGTTTCCGGCGATCGGGGCGGTGCTCATCGGCGGCGGGGCCGTGACGGTGGGCGTGCTGACGTCGGCGATCGCGGTCGGCGTGCTCGTGCTGGGAGTCTTCTCGGGCAGGCTCGGCGGCGTGCGCCAGCAGGGGCTCGGCGTGATCTTCGGCGTCGCGGCGTACGGTCTGACGATCGTCGGGCTCGGCGTGGTGCTGCTGCTCGCGGCGACGTCGGGCGTCTCGGTGTCGGAGTCGTGGGCCGACGTGAACTGGCCCGCGCTCATCGCCGCGAGCGTGCTGCTCGCACTCTCGGGCGCGGCCGACAGCGTGAGCATGATCTACCGCAACACGATGCTGCAGGCGTCGGTTCCCGATGCGATGCGCGGGCGCCTGCAGGGGCTCTTCACGGTCGTCGTCACGGGCGGGCCGCGCGTCGGCGACCTCTACGTGGGCGTGCTGAGCGTGACGGCGCTGCTGTGGTTCCCGCCGCTGCTGGGCGGGCTCGTGATCGTCGTGGCGGCAGCGGTGATTCTGCGGGTGCAGCGGACGCTGCGCGAGTACGACGCGGAGGACCCGCGGCCGTAGGGGCGCTGTCTGCGCGGTGGCGGGCGGATGCTCGGCGCGGGTCACCTCACGAGCCGCGAACCGGGCCCGTCGCTCGCGTCGCCCACCAGATCACCGCTGTGATGAGCACGATCACGGCGCCCGGGATGAACTGCGCCGGCGACCCCACAGCGACGTCGCGCGAGGCCAGCTGCCCGGCCACGTCGACATGCAGCGTCGTCGCGAGGGCGAGCTGCGCGGTGTTGTACACGGCGTGCAGCACGATCGCGAGCTCGAGTCCGCCGGTGCGCCAGGTGATGATGGCGAGGCTCCCGAACAGGATCAGGTACGAGGTGAGGATGTACGGGTCGAGCGAGCCGTGGAGCAGCGAGAACACGACGGTGGTGCCGATGATGCCGAGGGCGGCGCCCGATCGCTCTCCTCGGGTCCATCCGCCGAGCACGCGCAGCATGAACCCGCGGAACCCGCACTCCTCCCCCGCCGCCGCGAGCGGAACGAGCAGCATGCTGATGACGAAGTAGGCGATCAGGTCGACCGAGCTCCAAGCCACCTGGGGGCTCGGCAGGAACAGCGGCACGACGCTGACCGAGACGAGCACGAACGGGCCGAAGACCAGCAGCGATCGGCCGAGCAGAGCGAAGCGGAACCGGCCGGTCACGGAGTGCAGCGATGAGGGCCGCACCCCGTAGAGCACGCGCTGCAGCAGCATGCTCACGGGGATGAGCAGGGCCACCGATAGCACCCCAGCGCCGTGGGCCAGTGCTGCGCCGCCCGTGCCGTTCAGCCAGCGCTCATCGACGACATCGGCGAGGTCGAGGAAGAGCTGCCCGAAGAGGATGAGCGAGGCGACCAGCAGCACGATCGCGAGAACGCCGCGGAGGATGCGGCGCCGTTCACCCGCGTAGGCGCGGTGGTAGGCGACTCCGGTGGGCTGCGGCGACCTCGCGGTGGCGGGGTCGGGCAGGAACAGCCAGTTGGTGCGCGTGTCAGTGCTCATGTCGTCCTCTCGTGGGGGTTCGGTCGTGGTCAGGGCAGAGCGATGAGGCTGGGGTCAGCTGGCGAGCTCGTCGATCCAGCCCGCGCGCAGGCGCAGTCCTCGCTCCGCGCCGCCCAGCACGGCACCCAGACCGATGAGCAGGTTGACGGCGAGGGGCAGCTGGATGGGCGAGGTGACGACGCCGACCGAGTCGGCGATGAGCGGGATGCGCGACAGAGCCTCCACGAGCTGCGGAAGCTCGACGCACAACCCGGTCACGACGAGCAGCACCGAGATCACTCCGATCGCTCGACTGAATGCCGGGCGTCGCCGGTGAAGCTCCTCTCGTCGCCCTTCGGCGCTGGCCGGGTGGGGGGCGAGCGGAGTCTCCGAGCCATCGACGGCGACGAAGTGGCATCTCCTGAGCCCGAAGCCGCTGATGGCGACCTCGATGCGGCCGCCGGGCACGTCGAACCGCGCAGGGAGCCCTGAGGAGGCCTGCAGGGCTCCGTCGACGTAGAGCCGGGCACGCACGACGCCGTCGGAGAGGTCGCCACCGCGACGGACGTCGACAGTGAACGCACGAGACGCATCATCGGCGCGACCGTCGACGGGCAGGTCGATGGTTCGCAGGGAGCGGCCGAGGAGCTGCCACCAGCGGAATCGCGGAAGCGGAGAGCCGTCGCCCGGACGAGGGCGACGAAAGGGTCGTAGGAGACGGGCCATGGGCATCCCTTCGAAGTCAACTAGTACAACGTGCTAGTGGCGCGATCGATGACACTAGCACACTGTGATAGACATGAGGGAGGAGGTCGGAATGGACACTGCGTCACAGCCGGGAACGCGCGAGCGAATCCTCATCGCCGCGGCGACGATGCTCGGCGAAGACCCGACCGCGCGCTTGAGCGTGCGCGCGGTCGCCGCGCGGGCTCAGGTGAGCACGGGCTCGTTGCGGCACTTCTTCCCCACGCAGCGGGAGCTCATCGACACCGTCATCGCGGCGATTCACGACGTCGAGCTGCCCGACGACCCGATCGAGAACCGCGCCGTCTCGGCCGAGCAGCGACTCGTCGACTGCCTGCGCCTCGTGCTGTCGGTCGTGGGCGTCGGCGCGCCGGCACGGCAGCGCTTCGCCGCGATGCACGAGGCCTACGTCGCCGCACCGGTGAGCGACGATCAGGCGACGACCTTCGCCGCGCTCGAGCGCCTCGACCGCCACCGCCTCGAGCGCTGGCTGCAGGTGCTCGCCGACGAGGGCGCGATGCCGGCGGGCTCGGTCGAGAGCGGCGCCCGGTTCTTGTCGACGGTGCTCACCGGACTCCTGACCGAGCGCGCCCTGCCGACCGACGCCGCCCGACTCGCGGCCGAGACCCAGACCCTGCACCGTGCCGCGCGCGCGGTGCTGACCGACGACCCCGCCGAGGAGGCGACCCATGAAGACCCCGCACCCGCACCCCCCGGCTGACGCGCGACTGCTCCGTCTATCGCGCGCGCATCGCGGTCGACTGGTCGCCGTGGCCGTCGCGGCGGCGCTCGGGCTCACCGGCTGCGCTCCCGTCGTCGACGAGTCAGCGCAGTCGGTCTCCCCCTCCCCCTCGACGACGGGGCCGGATGCTCCGCTCGAGTCGAGCGGACGCGTCGCAGCCGAGCTCGCCGCACTCGAGACCGAGTACGGCGCGACGATCGGCGTGCTCGCCCGTGACACCTCGTCGGGAGCATCCATCGCCTTCGGGCAGGATCGCCGGTTCGGGTTCGCGTCGACGATGAAGGCGCCGCTTGCCGGGATCTTCCTCGATCGCGTCGAGGGCGCGGCTCGCGACGAGGTCGTGCGCTGGAGCGCCGCACAGGTCGAGGAGGCCGACTACGCGCCCGTCACCGCCGAGCGCATCGCCGAGGGGCTCACGCTCGCCGAGCTCGCGGAGGCGGCGGTGCGGCAGAGCGACAACCTCGCCTTCAACCTCGTGCTCGAGCGCCTCGGCGGCCCAGCGGCGCTCGACGCCGCCCTCGCCGAGCTCGGCGACGAGACCACCGAGGTCGTGACCCTCGAGCCCGAGCTCAACACGATCGAGCCGGGCAGCACCGACGACACGACGACGGCCTCAGCCCTCGCCGGCACGATCGAGACGCTGCTGCTCGGCCCGACGCTCGACGTCGACGACCGCGCCCTGCTGCTCGACTGGATGAGCGGCAACGCCACGGGCGACACGCTCATCCGCGCTGGGGCGCCCGAGGGCTGGGTCGTGGCCGACAAGTCGGGCGGTGCGGGCGCGATCCGCAATGACGTGGCGCTCGTGACCCGACCCGAGGGCGCTCCGATCGTCATCGCGGTGCTCACCCAGCGCGACGACCCGGAGGCGGACAGGGACGACTCGCTCGTGGCTCGCGCTGCGGAGATCGCGCTCGACGCGTTCGCCGACGAATGAGCGGCTGGCCCTTTGACGGAGATCGCCGCGGTGCCGTGGCACGGTGGTCTTCCGCCCACGCACCGCTTCCGACCCTCCGCTGCTTCGCGAGGCCACACTCGCGAACATGAACTGGAGCGGGCCGCGCTTCAGCTTCGCGGCGATCGTCGACGGGGCCGAGGCCAGCGTGGGGCGGGCAGTGCTGCTGCCCGCTGACGACCCACTCTACGGCTTCGTTCACGCCGCGACTTCTGAGCTGAGCCTGACGACGTTCGAGCCGTTCCTGGCCGGGGTTCGATCGGCGAGGATCTCGATGAGGTCGAGCTCGGGTATCACGGGGGCCACGGATCGCGAGCCGCCTTTACTTGGACCCCTCATGCCCCTAGTCTTGTTGTAGAACGTTATCCAGCCTACCGCGGCGCGTGGCTCGCGTCGGGCGATCGGGTGACGCCGTTCGACGAAAGGCACGGCCGCGCACGTGAACCCCACCCTCACCAGTTCCCCTCGGCGCGTCACGATCGTCGACGTCGCGCGTCACGCCGGCGTCTCCGTCGCCTCGGCGTCGAAGGTGCTTCGCGACGCCTATGGCGTCAGCGAGGAGATGAAAGAGCGCGTGCGGGCGTCGATGGCGACGCTCAACTACCGGCCGAATGCCGCCGCCCGCGGGCTCCGCGGCAAGACCTTCACGCTCGGCGTATCGGTGCCCGATATCGACAACGAGTTCGTCTCCGCGCTCGTCGAGGGCATCCTCTCGGTGACCGAGCCGACCGAGTACGAGGTGCTCATCGGGCCGGCTGGCAACGCCTCAAGCTCGCAGGCGAAGGTCATCGACGCCATGGTCGATCGACAGATGGATGGACTCATCCTCTTCTCGCCATATGGCTCGGCCGATCGCATCGCCGAGATTGCCGGAAGCACGCCGACGGTCGTCGTCTCCCGCCACGGAGCCTCCCGCGTCTACGACACCGTCGTCGGCGACGACATGCTGGGGGCACGGCTCGCCGTGCAGCACCTTATCGACCAGGGCCACGAGCGCATCGCCTACATCACCCACAGCGACGGCGATCAGACCGACCCGCACTCTCCGCAGCGCGTGCGCGAGCGCGGCTACCGCGAGGCCATGTCGCTGCTCGGACTTGAAGCGCGCATCGACGTTGTGCCTTCCACGTGGAGCAGGACAGGCGGCACGCAGGCCGCCCGCACTCTGCTCGCGCGCGACGAGTTGCCCACGGCCGTGTTCGCCGGTGCGGATGTCGCGGCGTTCGGCATGATGAACGTCTTCGGCGAGCACGGCACACGACTCCCCGCCGACGTCTCGCTCGTCGGCTACGACAACACCTCGGTCGCGCAGCTGCGACCGGTTTCGCTCACGAGCGTCGATCAGGACGCCTCCTCGCTCGGCGAACACGCCGCGCAGCTCCTGCTTGAGCGCATCGACGGTCGCTCCGAGGCGCGCCACGTCGTCATCACGCCTCGACTCGAGGTGCGCGCGACGACGGGGGAACCGCGCCGCACCGACGGGGCGGCGGACTAGCCGGCCGCCGCCCGTGCGCGCGATCGACAACGCCACCGCGCTCGCTGTCCGGCTGCAGTCGCCGCCGAACCTCCATGCCGGATCGCCGCCGGTCGACAAGGCAATGAGACCATCGGTAGCTGCGCTCACCCCTGAGATCGAGGCGCGCATCACGGTCGCGCTCGCGCGCTGTGGCGCCGAGTTGTCCGCCGACCCCGCGGTCGTCGCGATGCTCGACCTGCTTGCCGACCTCGACCGGCTCGTCGTCGTCGGCGACTCGCTCTCGGCCGATAGGTGCTCGTGGGTCGAGCAGCTGCGCGGGGTGCTTCGCGCACTCGGGCAGGCGCCGAGCATCCGCAATCTCGCTCGGTCAGGGGCGACGACGACGGATGCTCTCGCCCAGCTCCCTGGAGCCGAGGGCGGCCGCCGATCCCCCGCCGTGGTGCTGCTCGGCACCAACGACCTGCGTCGATTCGATCGCGAGGCCCGGCCACGTGTCTCGCTGCCGGAGACCCTGTCGTCGCTCGACCGCATCGTGACCGCGCTCGAGGGCTCCGGACATCACGCAACCCTCGTCGCTCCCCCGCGCGTGGACGGCGAGCGGGCGTCGCACTGGCCCCACTTCGTCGACGCTCGCATCGCCTGGCACCCCGACGACCATGCGGCTCTCGTCGCGGGCATGGTGTCGCTGGCGGCACGGCGCGGGATTGCGATCATCACGCTCAGCGAGAGCGACGCGATCGAGCTCTCCGCCGACGGCGTGCACCCGACGGTCGTGGGTCACATGGGGCTGCTCAGAACCCTGCTCGAGCGCCTCGCGGCACGCGCCTGACCCCCGCCCGCACGTATCCGCTCGCCGGTAGCGGCAGGGTGTCCTCCACGGTGAGCTGCCACGCGGCGAGCAGCTCCAGGAGCTCGCGCAACTCGCGCTCGTACTGGGGATCGGCCGCGAGATCGGCAATCTCGCCGGGGTCGGCGTCGAGGTCGTAGAGGACGAACCCGGAGTCCGAGTCAGCGACGAGCTTGAACCGGCCCCGACGGACCATGCGCATGCGTCCTGCCTGGGTGACCGCGTTGAGCTCGTCGAAGCAGGGGGCTCCCGGCGGCTCCTCCCCGACCGGCAAGCCGGGCACGAAGGCGAGCTGCTCAACGTCGGCGGCCGTGAATCGCTCGCCGCCGATGCCCTGCTCCCCGTACGCACTCGTGAGATCGGCGTCGATCGACGGTTGCTGGTCGCGGAACGACGCGAGCAGCGGGGCGCCCTGCACCCCCTCCGGGACGGCGATGCCCAGGTGTTCGCACGCCGTCGGGAAGATGTCTGCGAGGCTCACACACTCGTCGCGCGGCTCGATGGATGGGTCGACGCCCCGGCCCCGCACGACGAACGGCACGCGCATGAGCCAGTCGGGAACCCCGGCACCTTTGCGCATGAGCCCGTACTCGCCGAAGTAGTCGCCGTGGTCGGAGGTGATGATCACGAGCGTGTCGTCGAGCCGACCGCTCGCGTCGAGGTGCCCGATGAGACGGGCGATCTCGTCGTCGATGAAGCGCAGCATCCCGAGGTAGTTCGACCGTGCCCGCGGGATGAGGGCGCTATGCCCCGGCTCCCCTTCCTCCGCAATCCGTCGGAGGTGCCGCCAGGCGAAACCGGCCGTGTCGAGGAACTCAGCCCCGACCCTCGGCTCGGGGATCACCTCAGGCGCGAAGAGGTCGAAGTACGGCTCGGGCACCTGATATGGGTTGTGCGGCTCCGGGAACGAGACTTGCGCGACGAACGGAGTCGCGGGGTCGAGTCCGCCGAACCAGTCGATCGCCGCATTCACGATGCGGTGCGGCGACTGCACCTCGGCACCACCCGGCGCCGGCGACGCTACTGTGCGGTGGTTCAGACCCGTGAGCCACTCATCGAACGCGCGCTCATCGCCGCTTCGGGGGCCCGTGAGCTGCCCCCCGTGGCTGAACTCGAGATAGTGGTCGACGTCACCCTCGCGCAGATAGGTGTGGTTCTTCCCGATGAGGGCGGTCGCGCACCCGTGTTTACGGGCTGCGGCGAAGAGATCGCTGCCCGCAACGACGGCATCTCGCGCGGCGTTCTGGGTCACGCGGTGCGCGCTCGGGTAGCGGCCGGTCAGCAGGCTCGTGCGGGCCGGCGAGCACGTCGGGGACGTCGTGTAGGCGCGGCGGAACCATCGGCCCTCGCGCGCGAACGCGTCGACGAACGGGGTGATATCGAGCGGGTAGCCCTCTCGTGCTGTGAGGTCGGCCCGCTGCTGGTCGGTGATGATGATGAGCACGCTCTGCGCGGTCATAACGAGCATCCTTCTGCACTGATGGTGGAGCGACGGTCGACGCGCACGAGCGTCCACGAGACGGGCGGGAGTTCGATGCGCACCGACCCGCCTTCGAGCACGGCGGTGTCGTTCGCGGCGGGAACGACCCGGAGCGGGTCGTCTGCCGTGTTGGCGGCCCACGGGTCGCGATCAGACAGCGTCGTCGCCTCGAGGAGGGCACCGGCACCCCCGACAAGCGACAGCTCGACGCGGTGCGCGGACTCGACCGAGCGATTGACAATGAAGACGGACAGCACGCCGTCCTCATCCAGCACTGCGGCTGCCCGCACGGCGTCGACCGACCCGTGCTGCTGGGTCTCGATCGAGGGACTGGCGACGCGCACGGGGATGCTCTGGCCGCGGCCGAACCGCGATGTCAGGCTGAACGGGTAGAAGGTCGTCCGCCGCCACGCCGGCGCCCCCGCGGGTGCGGCGATCGGCGCGATCACGTTGACGAGTTGCGCGAGCGAGGCACTCTTAACGCGATCGGCGTGACCGAGAAGCGTGATGAGCAGGTCTCCCACGACGACAGCGTCAGCGAGCGTGTAGTCGTCCTCGCTGATCGGCGGATTCACCGGCCAGTCATCACCGGCCGGCAGCGTCCCGGGGACGCGCGACTGGTACCAGACGTTCCACTCGTCGAAGGAGAGCAGGATCGTCTTGGAAGATCCACGCTCGTCGCGCACAGCATCCGCATGCGCCACCACGTCGCGGATGAATGCGTCCATCGCCGAGCCCGAGGCCAGGAAAGACGGAAGATCGCCGTCGATCGGCTCGTAGTAGGCGTGGCACGAGAGGTAGTCGACGTCGTCGTGGGCGTGCTGCAGCACGGTACGTTCCCATTTTCCGAAGGTCGGCATATCCGCGCTCGATGAGCCGCAGGCGACCAGCTCGAGCCCGGGGTCGAGCTGTCGCATGGCTTTCGCGGTTCTCGAGGCGATCCGCCCGTACTCGTCCGGCGTCATCTGACCCAGCTGCCAGGGGCCGTCCATCTCGTTGCCGAGGCACCACATCCGCACGCCGTAGGGGTCATCGCGCCCGTGCGCGCGCCGCAGTTCTGACAGCGCCGTGCCGCCGGGATGGTTGGCATACTCGAGCAACTCAAGCGCCGCGTCGATGCCGCGCGTCCCGAGATTCACCGCGAGCATGAGGTCTCCGCCCACGAGCTCGAGCCAGCGCGTGAACTCGTCTAGCCCGAATGTGTTGGGCTCCGCGCTGTGCCAGGCGAGGTTGAGCCGAGCCGGTCGCGAGGGTACCGGGCCGACGCCGTCCTCCCACCGGAATCCAGAGACGAAGTTGCCTCCGGGGTAGCGGATCGTGGTAACTCCGAGCTCGCGGACGAGCTCTATGACGTCGCCACGAAACCCCGCGGCGTCGGCGGTCGGATGCTCGGGGTCCACGATTCCGCCGTAAACCCCACGCCCCATGTGCTCGACGAACCCGCCGAACAGGCGACGATCGACGGTGGCGATGGCGGCATCCGGATCAATCTCAACCCTTACGACCTGCCCGGTCATCCTTTCAGCCCGCCCTCGGTGAGCCCGGAGATGACCTGACGCTGCGCCACCACGTAGACGATGATGAGCGGCAGGCTCGACAGGATCACGTGGGCGAAGACCTCGTTCCAACGGATAATGTTCATCGACGCTGACGCGAAGGTGAACAGGGTGACGGGCAGCGTGGCGCTGTCGGAGCCGCGCAAAAGGAGCTGCGCGAAGAACAGGTCGTTCCATACCGCGATGACGAGCAGAACGGCGCCCACGAACATCACAGGCTTCAGCAGCGGCAGCAGGATCTGGAAGAAGATCCGCAGGCGGGAGGCACCGTCGATCGCGGCCGACTCTTCGAGCTCTCGTGGGATGCCCTTCACGAAACCTGTGGCGAGAAAGATGAAGAGCCCGATCCGGGTGCCGATCATCATCAGCGCGTAGCCCGAGAGTGAGCCGTCTAGGTTGAGGGCGGTGAGGACGAAGATTGTCGGGATGACTGCCGGCGGTAGCAGAATCGACAGCGCACTGACGTAGTAGAGGCTCTGCAGCGTCATCGACGAGCTCCGCGAGTAGACCCACGCCGCCATCGCGCCGAGCAGCAGTACGGCCGCAATCGTAGGGATGGCAATGAGGATGCTATTGCGCAGCCCGGTGAGATAGTTGCCGGCCGTGATCGCAGCCGTGTAATTCTCGATCAGCTGCCACTCGGTAGGCAGTGCGAGCGTCAGATCGGCGGCCTCGCGCTCGGTCTTGAACGAGTTGACGACGAGAAGCCACAGCGGCACCACAAGCCACGGGATCGCGAAGATCGTCAGCAGTGTGTAGCGGAGCGCTGTGGGCCCACGTCGGGAAGCGATACGGGTAGCGGGCCGGGTGCGAGCGATGACGGTCACGAGGCCACCTCACGTCGGCGGAGCCACATCACGAGCGGGACGGCGAGGACGATCACGAGGATCGTCACGAAGAAATTCAGCGCGCTCGCGACCCCGAAGAAGGAGTACCCGAACTGCTGCACGACGGCGAAGTTGAGCGTGGTCGTGCTGTCGCCCGGCCCGCCGCCGGTCATCGACGCCACCACGTCGTACGCGCTCAGCGCGCCGATGAGGGTCGTCACGATGTTGAAGGTGAACGCGGGTGCGAGCAGAGGGAAGCTAATGCTCCAGAACCGACGCCACCGGCCGGCGCCGTCGATGTCGGCGGCTTCGAGCAGCTCTTTCGGGATGCTGTTGAGCCCCGCGATGTAGACGAGAGTCGCGACGCCGCACCACTTCCAGGCGTCGACGAATGCGACCCAGAAGACGGCCCAGTATGGGTCGCCGAGCCAGGCGAAGTCGAAGCCGGGCGCGCCGAGCGCGATCGTCGCGTTGAGCGGACCGTCGGGGCTGACGATGGCACGCCAGATGTATCCGCCGGCGAGCGGAGAGATCAGCACCGGCACGAAAAAGATGGATCGGAAGAACGTCGTCGCGGGGGTCGCATCGCGGAGGGAGAGCGCGAGCGAAACGCTGACGATGTTCTGCACGAGCATGCAGATGACCGCATACACAACGGTGACGACGGTGCTGGTGACGAGGACGCCGCGGTCGGCGAGCAGCGTGAAGTTGTCGAGAGCGATGAACCCGATCTCTTCCGAGTAGCCCGTCCAGGACGAGAACGCGAACGGAAGGTTGAGCACAAAGGGAATGACGAAGAAGACGACGACGAGCGCGACCGAAGGGGCGACGAATGCGGCGCTTCCGAGGGCCTTGCGCCCCCGGATCCATCGATCGTCGTACCGGCGAGGTGAGCCGGTTCGGTCGACGGATGAAGCCACGAGGCCCAGATGGGGCGTCGGGCGGCCGAGGATCGTGCGACGACGAGGCGGCCCCGCGGGGCGTGCGCCGTGCGCACGCCCCGCGTTCTTCCGCTCCCCAGTCGGAATGCCTACCATCCGTCGACTCCGGCAGCCCTCGCCGCCTGCTCGACGGAGACGACGAGCTCGGTGACTCCGTCAACGGCCGTGGTCTGTTCGGCCAAGATCTTCGAGGTCACCTCCTTGAGGGCGACGAAGCCCGGCACGCCGGCATTGACGCCAGGTGAGGCGTTCTCAGCCGCGGCCTGGAAGGCGAGCTGAAGCTCGGAGAATCCGTCGGGCGTCGTGGCGCCTTCGTAGATCGGGAAGAGCGGGCCGGAGTCGACCATGGCCTGGTAACCCTCTCCCGTGGCGAACTCGATGAACATCCGCGCCGCGAGCTCTTTCGCAGCATCGCCAGTCTTCGGCGCGTAGTAGGTGCCGAAAGGGCCATAGTTCGCCGTGGCGGTGGAACTGTCCGCAGAGAGCCCCGTGAAGCCGACCTTGTCGTCGAGACCTTCGCGGTCGCCCTCGTTGTAGCTAACGAGGCTCTCGTAGAAGTTGGAGTGCAGAGCCGTCATGGCTGCGCGGCCGTCGATGACCGCAGCGAGGGAGTCCTCGAAGCTCGTCGTGGTGGCGTTCTCGTTGACGCAGTCGCTCTCAACGAGCTCCTGGTAGAACTCCAGGCCCTCGACCATGACTCCATCCGGGTCGCCGAGATCGACCTCCTTGGCAAGCACCGCCTGGCCGAGCGCGCCGTCGACGTTGGCATCGGCCATGTAAAGCAGCGGGATTAGCTGCGTCGGCCAGACGCTCGCCCCCGATTCGAAGATCGGGGCGATTCCGGAACCGGCGAGCCCTTCACATATGTCGAGCAGGTCGGTCATGGCGGTCGGCGCCTCGAGTCCTGCCTCCTCGAGGACGGCCTTGTTGTAGTAGAAGCCGTACACCTCGGGGAACTGTGTGAGTGCGCCGTAGGTGACGCCGTCGATCGCGACGGTCGATTGCGCGCGGTCGACGAAGTCCATGTCCGAGAGATCCTGCATGTTGACCACCGGGTTGAGCGGCAGCAGCAGCGACGTGATCGCGTGGTAGGTCAAGACGTCGGGTCGGTCGCCGGTCGCCCAGCGAGTCGTCGTGGCTTGCTCGAAACCATCACACGGGATGTCGACGATCTCGAGGGTGATGCCTGTCGCCTCTTCGAAGGCGTCATACATGCCCGTGATGGCCGGCGTCGCGCACGCGCCGTGCCAGAGGGTGAGGGAGTCGGCGGGTTCGACCGACTCGTCGATTGTCTCGGCTGCCGGCGAGGCGCAGGCCGCGAGCAGTGTTGCGGTGGCGACGGCGGCGACCGCCGCCGTCGTGAGTCGTACGTTCACAGTGACGCTCCTTTGAGTCAGCGGGTGATGTAGAGAACGTTATTCGAGAACGTTCTACAGCGCAATAGCGCGGGCGTAACAACGAATTGGTGGCCGCCGGACTGCTGTTGTCAGCGATTGGCCGCGAGCGTTGCGGCGTAAATGCACAGTCGGGCCTGGAAAAGGTCGCTCGGCAGTGTGAAGTCGAGGTCGAGCCGCTCTTCCAGCCGTGCCAGCCGTGAGGCGACACTGCTGTGATGCATGTGCAGCGATTGGCCGGCGGTGCGCAGAGTGCCGAGCGAAAGGTACGCTTCGAGCACCTCGAGGTCGACTGCTCCCGACTCTTGGCCGGCAAGCTCGCGGAGGACGCGCACGCGCGGATCCGACATCCAGCGCTCCGGCTCCACCTGTGCGAGATGAATCATCGGACCCAGGTCGTCGGCGTCGACGATTGACGATCCAGAGGCGCGACGGCGAGCAAACCGGAGCGCCGTCCGCGCTGAGTCCCAACCTGTCGGCGCCTCGAGGGCGGTACCGGGCACCCCGATGCCGAACCGGGCTCGAGCCGATGACGCGACGCGGCTGCCTGCGATGAGGTCGCGCACCGTTCGCACGAGCGTTTCGGTCTCCCGACCCGGGTTCGGTTGAGCGATGACGGCGCCGACGGGGCCTAGACGAGCTCCGCGCACCTTCATGGTGCTCGCGAGCTGATGGAGGAGCTCTTCGACCGGTGCGTCGACGCCCGCACCGTCGTCATCGAGCGCGACCGCAATGAGCACCGAGGCAGCATCGGGCGAGAGCCCAAGCCTGCGCAGCGCCACGCTGCGCTCGGCAAGCGGCTCGCGGCCCGAGAGGATCAGCTCAAGGGATGTGGGGTCAGAGAGCTCGGTGGGCTGACGAACGGGCCGCTCTCGAGACGCCGTCGTGGCAACGATGGCGAAGCGCTCGAGTACGAGGGCATCGAGGGGGTTCGGGTCGCCGGCGCGCTCGATCCAGGCTCGAATTCCGCCCACCGTCTCCTCCAGCACCGCGTCGGGCGATCGCCCGCTCAAGCGCGCGCCGCTCGAATCGAAGCGCAGCGTCGTTCCGTCCGACAGGGCGAGACCCGCCGGCGCTTCGGCGATCGCCGCCGCGCCACGCACGATCATCTCGGCCGTCGCGGAGCGCATCGCGAGAGCGTCGAAGTACGCGATGACGCGGAGCGCGGCCTCGGTCTCCGAGTCCATCGTGGACAGCTTCAGCAACAGGGCTTTCATGGGCTCGTCGCCCTCTGCGCGGTGAGTGTCATGTCGGCTGCACGTCCTGACCTCCCACGAGCCGTCGGCGCAGCACCGCGATCTCCTCGGCGGCCTCTCGCTGCGACACCTCCGCGTAGTGCAGGGCGGAGGAACCGTGGAACGTGCCGGGGAAGAGGTGCACTTCCAGCCGCACGTCGTCGGCGAGCATCCGACGGGCGAGCTCGAGTCCCTCGTCGCGCAGCGGATCGAACTCCATGAGCGCGAGGTACGTGGGCGGAAGGCCCGCGTAGGTCGCCGCTCGGGCGGGAGCGGCGTAGGGCGGGACGTCGGGTGAGCCGGGTGTGATGTCGCCGAGGTAGTGTTTCCAGCTGATCTGAGCGTCGCGACTGGTGAATCCCGGTGTGTCCATGTACTTCCGCATGCTCTCGGTCTCGAGCCGGTCGTCGAGCTCCGGGGAGACGAGGAAAAGAAGGCGGATGCTCGGCCCGCCCTCATCACGCGTCCGCAGGGCGAGGGCCACGGCGAGCCCGCCGCCGGCACTCGTGCCGTGGACGGCGATACTCGAAGGATCCACGCCCAGATCGTCGGCGCGCTCGGTTAGCCACTCGAGGGCCACGGCGCAATCGTCCAGGCCCGCCGGGTACGGATGCTCGGGCGCGAGCCGGTACTCGACCGCGGCCACGACGACGTCGAGAGCCGTCGCGAGGTCGCACGCCTGGCCGTGCACCGATTCGACCGAGCCTCCGACGAAAGCTCCACCGTGCAGCAGAAGGACTGCGGGGCGCGCACTGCGACCGGCCGCCACGGGGGTGTAGGTGTGCACGGTGACCGCAGACCCTTCGGTGCCGAGCTCGACAATCTGGTGATCGACGTTGGCCGGGGCGGGGCGGGCTCCGGCGAGAGAGATGCGCCGCCACACCTCGCGAAAGCGGGGAACGTCATCGAGGGTCGCGTCTGCGAGAAGGATCGCGCCAGCCCCGATCTCCTCGTCGAGCGGATACTTCCGCCAGAGCCGGTGTCGATGGCTCGCGTCGGGGGCGGCGGCGCTATCGCGGGAGTCCATGGGAACAGGATGCGCCCGCGAGGGGCGATCGGGGTAGTTCTCGCGTCGGGATATCCGCCGCCAATGCGCGACGCGTGGCGGATGCGGCTCGCACTTTCGCGGGTCATCCTGAAGCAAGCATCGAGGCCGCCCGCTTCGAGCACGATTCCTGGAGGTGCGCAATGACGCGCGTTGACTTGACCACACGACTGGGCCGCGCCCGACGCGCCCTCTCGGGCTCCGCCCTTCTCCTCGCCACGGCGATCGTTCTCACCGCATGCTCGGTCGACGGCGGTCCGACGAACGACCCCGGTGCAGCATCCGGTGTCGGAGACGGCATCGACACCCGACCCAGCACGCCGTTCGAGCCCAGTGACGAGGCCGGCGAGACGCCGCCGCGCACCGGCGGCCTCGCCGCGGCGATGAACGTCGTCAACGTCGAGGTGTTCGCCGCCACGTCGCGCTCGATGGGCATCGCGGCCGAGGAGTTCGGGCTCGACTTCACCGAGACCGTCGCCGACGGCGACCCGGCCCGCAACATCGACCAGCTCAACTCGCTGCTCAACAACGACGTCGGCGCGGCGTTCGTGTGGGATGTCGATGTCGCGGCGCAGCGCCCCGTCGTCCGCGAGCTCATGGATGCCGGCGCCGCGGTCTTCACGCTCTCGAGCGGCCCGTCGACGATGCCGATGGTGGCCAACCAGCAGCAGATCGGCGAGCGGATCGGCGGCGCGGTCACCGAGTACATCGACAGCGAGCTCGACGGCGAGGCCAACGTCGTCATCTTCAACCTCGACTCGCTGCCGAACATCAAGCCGCGCTTCGACGCGATCCGCACCGCGCTCGGCGAGGTGCCCGGCGTCGAGGTCGTCTCCGACGTGCTGTGGGACACCTCCGACCCCGACTCGGGCTTCACCTCGATGAGCACGATCCTGCAGGCGAACCCCGACGTCGACATCGTCGTCGGCCCCGACCCGGTCGTGCTGAGCGCGCTCGCGGCGGTCGAGGCGAGTGGCATCGACCCGAACTCGATGGCCTTCTTCGGCTCGGATGGCGAGCCGCAGGCGCTCGAGCTCATCGCCCAGGGCGGCCCGTACAAGGCGACCTATGCGTTCAACTTCGCCATCGTCGGCTACGCGGCCGGCGTGTGGGGCGCCGACTGGATCGAGGGGCGCACCATTCCGTCGCTGACGATCATCGAGGCCGTGCAGCTTGACAGCCCCGAGGCGATCGAGCAGTACAACGCCGACGTCGCCGACCCCGCGACGGCGTTCGAGGAGCGCCTCAGCACGTACCTGCAGCCCCTCGGCGGCATCAGCTACGAAACCCGCACCGAGTACTGGAACGAGGACAACCCGCAGTGATCTCCCTCACCTCGCGAGGATCCTCGCTCGCGGCGTGGTGGCGCCCCCGGAACCACATCGGGGGCGCCACCGGGCGCGCCGGCCTCATCGCTCTCGCCGCCGCGCTCGTCGTGCTCTTCTCTCTTCTCAATCCGAACTTCACCGGCACGGGCAACCTGTCGACGATCCTCGTCAACGTCTCGGGCACGCTCGTCGCCGCGATCGCGATGGCCCGCCTGCTCACCGCAGGCCAGATCGACCTCTCGATCGGCGGCATGATGGCTCTCGTCGCTGTCTCGGGCGCGTGGGTCATGCGCGCGACCGACAACTTCCTCGTCGGCGCCGTCGCGACGATCGCATTCGGGCTCCTGCTCGGGCTCGTCAACGGACTGCTCGTACGAATCCTGAAGATCTCGCCGATCATCGTGACGCTCGCCCTGCTCGGCGTCTATTCAGGCCTCGCCTTCGTCATTACGCAATCGCGACCGATCTTCGAGTTGCCGAGCGAGATCGAGCTCGTGGGCCGCTTGCGCGTGGCGGGCATCCCGGTCGTCATCCTCGTCGCAGGCGTCGTGTTCCTGCTCGGCGCGATCGCGCTGACACGAACGGTCGGCGGCGTGCGCAGCTACGCCATCGGCGGGGATGCCCGTGCCGCGAGCGCCCTCGGCATCGACGTGCCGCGCCACCTCACGTACCTCTACGTCTACATGGGCGGCTCGGTCGGGCTCGTCGCGCTGCTCACGTTCGGTCGCCTCGGCAGCGCGAGCCCGAACCTCGGCGTCGGGCTAGAGATCGCGGTCATCACCGCCGTGATTCTTGGCGGCGTCGGGTTCGCCGGCGGCACCGGCCGCCCGCTCGGGGTGTTCTTCGGCGTCATCACGATCGGGATCCTCAACGCCGGCCTCATCTTCGTCGGCATCAGCGACTACTGGCAGACCGTCATCGGAGGTGCCGTGCTGCTGCTCGCCCTCGGCGCCGATCAACTCAACGAGCTGCGTCGCGCGCGCTCACGCCGCGCTGGCCAGGAACGCGTAGACGGCGCGCGCGACGAGGGGCTAGTCGATCCGGAGGCGCTCGTCGCCCACGTCGAGCCCGGCGAGGTGGCCCTGTCGGCGCAGAACTTGCGTAAGTCGTACGGCGCCGTCACCGCGGTCTCCGACGTGTCGCTTCAGCTGCGCGCTGGCCAGGTCACGTGCCTGCTCGGCGACAACGGCGCCGGCAAGAGCACGGTCATCAAGATGCTCTCGGGCCTCGTCTCCCCTGACGGCGGGTCGATCGAGCTCGCCGGCAGCCAGTCAACCGACGGCCTCGACTCGCTCGAGCTGCGCGAGCGCGGCGTCGAGACGGTCTACCAGGATCTCGCGGTCGCGCCCAACCTCGGCGCCGCCTACAACCTTGCCCTCGGCCGCGAGCCGCGCAAGTTCGGCCGCGGAAGCCTGGCGTTCTTCGACCGTCAGACGGCGATCGCCGACGCGTCGACACGGCTGAGCTCGCTCGGCATCGTGCTCGACGACTACCTCGCGCCGGTCGCGTCGCTCTCAGGCGGTCAGCGGCAGTGCGTGGCAATCGCGCGCTCGGATGTGGCGGACGTCAAAGTGGTCATCCTCGACGAGCCAACGGCGGCGCTCGGCGTACGGCAGCGCTCGCTTGTGCTTCGGCTGGCGCGTACGCTCGCCGACCGCGGCGCTGCAGTGCTCATGATCACGCACGACGTCGAGTCGGTGGGCCTCATCGCCGACCGCGTCGTCGTACTGAACCTGGGCCGCGTCTCGTTCGACGACGACGCCGGCTCGGTGAGCACGCGCGACCTGATCCATCTCATGGCCGGTCTCGAGATCGAGCGCCCTCGCGAGGCGGTGATCGATGACGGGCGCTAGCGAGACGACGGCGGCGGATGCTCAGCTCGAGCTCCTCCGACCCGAGCTCGCCGCGCACCTCGAGGCGATTCCCGACTACCGCCCGGGTGACGTCGACCTGATCAGAGCGACCATGGAGGCAGCGATCGGCGTTGGGCTCCCCGCGCCATCCGAGGTCGTGACAGTCGACGCGGGCGGCGGTCGCGGGGTCGAGCTGCGCATCCACCGACCCTCGGGGGTACGGTCGGGCGGCGCGCTGCTGCATGTGCACGGCGGCGGCTTCGTCATGGGGTCGGCGGCGCTGTATGACGGGGTGTGCCGCGAGCTCGCGGAGGCGACGGCGTGCACGGTCGTCGCGGTCGACTATCGGCTCGCGCCGGAGCATCCGTACCCGGCGGGGCTCGATGACTGCGCGCTCGCGTGGTCGTGGCTCGCGGCGCATGCGGAGTCACTTGGTGTCGATGCGTCGCGGCTCGCGCTCTATGGCGAGAGCGCGGGCGCCGCGCTTGCGATGGGCGTCGCGCACCGGTTGCGTTCGTCGGATGACCAGCCCGCGGCGGCGATCGTGCTGCAGGAGCCCGTTGTCGACGACCGACTCTCGAGCGCGTCGTCGCAGCGCTTCACGCGCACGCCGATCTGGAACCGCGCGCTCGCGGAGTGGAGCTGGGACTTGTACCTGGGCAGCGCGCGATCCTCTCCGCCGCGGGAAGCGGCACCAGCTCGGCTTGCGGACTTCGTTGGCTTCCCACCGACATTCATTTCAACGCGTGACCTTGACCCGCTGCGCGACGAAGGGCTTGCACTCGCGCGACGGCTCATCGATGAAGGCGTCGCTGTCGAGCTCCGGCACTATGCCGGCACGCTGCACGGCACACTCGGGATCATCGGGCCCCGCGTACGCGAGCGGATACTACGCGACGCAGTGGAGTTCGTAATCGAGCGGCTCAGCACGAACTAGCGGCGCACCGCATGCTCGACACGTCGCGAAACTCAGCGGGTGTGGCGTTGGTAGGCCGACATGTAGGCGGCGCGCACGTGAGGCTGCGGAGGATGCTCGACTGAGGCGTGCACGGTGAGCGGCCACTCGGGCAGCGCGCCGGCGAGCATTCCGGCCGCCTGCCGCGCGGCGCCGCGGGCCACGTACTCTCCCGGGTCGGGCACGTCGACCGGCAGGCCGAGCACCTCGGAGGCGATCGCCGGCACCGCCGCGGAGCGCGCGGCGCCGCCGACGAGCAGCAGGCGCCGAGGCTCGAGGCCGTGGCGCACGATCGCGTCGAGTCCGTCGGCGAGCCCGCAGAGCATCCCCTCGATCGCCGCGCGGGCGAGGTTCTCGCGCGTCGTCGAGGCCAGCGTGAGGCCGCTGAGGCTCGCGGTCGCATCGGGCAGGTTCGGGGTGCGCTCGCCCTCGAAGTAGGGCAGCAGCACGACGCCATCGGCGCCGGGCGACGCGGCGAGGGCGAGCTCGGCGAGGCCGTCGTGATCGACGCCGAGCAGGCGTGCGACCGCATCGAGCACACGGGCCGCGTTGAGCGTCGCGACGAGGGGCAAGAAGGCGCCGTCGGCGGAGGCGAAGCCCGCGACGGTGCCGCTCGCGTCGAGCACGGGCTCGGAAGCCACCGCGAAGACCGTGCCGCTCGTGCCGATCGAGATGACGACGTCGCCCGCGCTCGCGCCGAGTCCGAGGGCGGCGGCGGCGTTGTCGCCCGCGCCCGATCCGATCGGGATGCCGAGCGGGATACCGCGCGCACCTGTGACGCCAGCGCGTTCGAGCGGCCCGAGCACCCGAGGAAGTCGAACCCGACGGCCCAGCGCGCGCTCGAGCAGCTCGAGGTCGTAATGCCCCGTCGAGGGCGACCAGTACGCTGTGCCGCTCGCATCCGAGCGATCGGTCGTGAGCTCGGCCAGCTTCGGCCCGTGCGTGCTCTCGCCCGCCGGTCCGAATCCGCGCAGTCGCCAGGTGAGCCAGTCGTGCGGCAGGCACACTGCGGCGACGCGACCAGCGCTGTCGGGCTCGTGGTCGCGCAGCCAGCGCAGCTTCGTGGCCGTGAACGAGGCCACGGGCACCGAGCCGGCGCGGCGGGCGTACTCCTCGGCGCCGACCTCGTCGATCAGGGCCGCGGCGGCCGCGGCCGAGCGGGTGTCGTTCCACAGGAGGGCGTCGCGGACGACCCGGCCGTCGGCGTCGAGGGCGACCATGCCGTGCTGCTGGCCCGCGACCGCGATGGCGGCGACGTCGTCGAGACCGCCGGCGTCCGCGATCGCGGCGAGGAGGGCATCCCACCATGCCGTCGGGTCGACGGAGGTGCCGTCGGGGTGCGGCGCGCGGCCCTCGCGCACGATGGCTCCGGTCTCGGCGTCGACGACGACGACCTTGCAGCTCTGGGTCGACGAGTCGACGCCGGCAACGAGGGTCATGGCGGCTCCTGGGAAGGGTCGGTCGAGGCGCGCGGCGAAACGGCGTCGCGCGCCCCGACCTGTCTGGGGGCGGGTGGGGCTAGCGGGCGCCCATGAGGTGCTCGGTCGCGAGCTGCTGCAGACGCAGGAAGCCGAAGCCCTTGCCATTGAAGTACGCGCCGGAATCGAACTGCTCGAAGGCGGTCGTGTCATCGAGCAGGTCGCGGATGCTCTCGCCCTCGCCGAGCGTCGGCTGCGACAGCTCGGCGACGCGGGCCGCCGCGAGGGCCTCCTGCACCTCCGGGTCGGCGCGGAACGCCGCCGCGCGCTCTTTCAGCAGGAGGTAGGTGCGCATGTTGGCCCTCGCGCTCTCCCACACGCCGATCTCGTCCTCGGTGCGGCTGGGCTTGTAGTCGAAGTGGCGCGGGCCGTCGTAGGCGCTGCCGCCATTCGGGCCGCCGTTCTCGAGCAGGTCGACGAGCGAGAAAGCGTTGTGGAGGTCGCCATGGCCGAAGACGAGATCCTGGTCGTACTTGATGCCGCGCTGGCCGTTGAGGTCGATGTGGAAGAGCTTGCCCGCCTCGAGCGCCTGCGCGATGCCGGCGGTGAAGTTGAGGCCCGCCATCTGCTCGTGCCCGACCTCGGGGTTGAGACCGACGAGCTCGGGGTGCTCGAGCGTCTCGATGAACGCCATCGCGTGGCCGAGGGTCGGCAGCAAGATGTCGCCGCGCGGCTCGTTGGGCTTCGGCTCGATCGCGAAGCGGATGCCGTAGCCCTGCTCGGTGACGTACTGCGTCAGCAGGTTGACGGCCTCGCGGTAGCGCTCGATCGCGGCGCCGACGTTCTTGGCCGAGTCGTACTCGGCGCCCTCGCGCCCGCCCCACATGACGAAGGTGTGTGCGCCGAGCTCGGCGGCGAGGTCGAGGTTGCGCAGCACCTTGCGCAGCGCGAATCGGCGCACGGCGCGGTCGTTGGAGGTGAAGCCGCCGTCCTTGAACACCGGCGCGCTGAAGAGGTTCGTCGTGATCATCGGAACCTTCAGGCCCGTCGCCTGCGTCGCGGCGATGAGGCGGTCGATCTGCGCGCGGCGTTCGGCGTCGCTCGAGCCGAAGGCGAAGAGGTCGTCGTCGTGGAGGGTCAGGCCGTAGGCGCCGAGCTCGGTGAGCTTCTCGACGACGTGGACGACGTCGAGGGGGGCGCGAGTGGGGCCGCCGAACGGATCGGCACCGTTGTACCCGACGGTCCATAGGCCGAAGGTGAACTTGTCGGCGGGGGTGGGCGTCGTTGCCATGGGGTGTCTCCTCGAGGCGCGGGGCGATGTGCGCGTTATTTGTTGGTGAGCACAACGTATCATGGGCGCTGCGGACACGCCAGACTGGACGCATGGCGACGAGAGGGCCGACGACGATGGACGCAGGAGCGGTGCGTCGCCGCAATCTCTCCGCGGTGCTCGAGCTCGTGCACCTGCGCCGCGGCGTCACGCGCGCCGACCTCACGCGGGCCCTCGGCCTCAACCGCTCGACCATCGGCGATCTCGTCGCGGTGCTCGCCGAGCACGGCTGGGTCGATGAGCGCGACGACGCACCACGCGCGGGCGTCGGCCGGCCGAGCCCCCGGGTCGTGCCCAGGGATGCCCGGCTCGTTGCCGCGATCAACCCCGAGGTCGACGTGATCGACATCGCGCTCGTGTCGCTCGGCGGCGCCATCGTCGCCCGGCGACGGGTGCCACTGTCGGAGACCCCCACCGTCGCCGCGACCGTCGAGATCTCCGCCCGCACGATCGCCGAGCTCGGCGCCGAACACCCCGAGAGCACTGTGGTCGCCGCGGGCGTAGCCGTGCCGGGCCTCGTGCGGACCGAGGACGGCCTCGTGCGGCTCGCGCCGCGATTGGGATGGCGGGAGGAGCCGCTCGCCGCTCCGCTCGCGGCAGCCCTGGGCATCCCCGTCGCCGCCGCGAACGACGCGCACCTCGGCAGCCGCGCCGAGCAGTCGTTCGGGGCCGGGCAGGGCGCCCGGACGATGCTCTACCTCAACGGCGGCCCGAGCGGCATCGGCGGCGGACTCGTCGTCGACGGGCAGCCCATGGACGGCGTCGCCGGCTACGCCGGCGAGCTCGGGCACGCGAGCGTCGACCCGAACGGGCCGCTCTGCGCGTGCGGCGCTGTCGGGTGCCTCGAGGCGCTCGTGCCGCGCTCGGCGCTCGCGGCGGCCGTCAGGCTCGAGCACCCCGACGACGATGCGCTCGAGAGCGCGCTGCTCACGGCGATCGTCGCGGAGGAGGCCGGAGGACCCGTCCACGAGGAGGTCGCGCGGCAGCTGCGATGGCTCGCGATCGCCCTCCGCGGCGCCGTCAACCTACTGAACCCCGAGCGGGTCGTGCTCGGCGGCCATCTCGCGGCGCTGTGGCGCGCGGCCGACCGCGACCAGCGGGCATCCCTCCTCGGTCAGGCGCTACCGGTCAACGCAGCCGACGCGACGATCGAGGTCGCGGCGCTCGGCGGGCAGCGGCTGCTCATCGGAGCCGCCGAGCTCGCGTGGGACGGCTTGCTCGCCGACCCGCTCTCGGCGGGGGACGCGACCGCGAGCACGATCAACCCAACTCGAGGTTCGTAGTCCAAGCGCGGGCCGAGTGCGATGCGTTCGGTGACGACTTTCTGCGCACCACATTCCTCGAGAAGTCTGCCGCACCCCTAGAGACCCCCCGAAGAGGGCTCACGCGCGACCGCCCGAACCCACCGCCCGTCCCGCAGACTGGAGGTCTACTCAGCAAGGGGGCGCATGAGCGAGGCGGGAAGGTCTGCGGGCACCGAGGCTCGCCGTCTCGTCGCCATCGCCGATGAGCACGAGCGCCTCGCCGCCATCGCGCGCGACGAGGCGCAGCGGTGGATGGTCGCGAACCGCACCGAGCGCCAGGTCGCCGGCACCCTCGCGCCGCTGACCGCGCAGGGCTACACCTTCCTCCACGACCGCGGCTGGCCCGGAGCTCGCCGCGGCAGTCGCGCGCAGATCGACCACGTGCTCGTCGGGCCCGGCGGCGTCTTCGTCGTCGACACCAAGGGCTGGAAAGACGTCACGATCGCCGCGGGCCGCATCTTCCGCGGCCAGGCCGACGTCACCGACGAGCTCGGCGGCCTCGCCGACGTCGGCTACAGCACCGAAGCCGCCCTCGCCGAGCTCGGCCTCGCACCCGGCGAGGTGCACGTGCTCGTCGTCCTCGCCGGGTCGTCGATGCCGCCCACTCCCCTGCAGGGTCTCGGCGGCCTCATGGTGGTCGGCGAGCGGGCCGCCGCGAAGCACATCGCCGGGTTCGGGCGCCGCCTGACCGACAAGCAGCAGAACGCCGTGCTGAGCCTGGTGCTCGACCACTTCCCGCTCGTGGGCGAGGCTCCGCTCGAACTCGACGTGAGCATCCCTGACCCGATCGTCACCGAGGCCGAGCCTCTGCTGACGCTCGACGAGATCGCCGACACCTTTCTGGCTGGGATGCTCGCCGCCCCCATCGAGGAGTGGATGGCCTTCCTGCACCCCGACCAGGCGAAGCTCGTGCGGCGCAGCTTCAGCGGTCCCTCACGCATCCGCGGCCCGGCAGGATGCGGCAAGACCGTCGTCGGGCTGCATCGTGCGGCGTACCTGGCTCGAGCATCCACCGGTCGCGTCATCGTCACCACCTACGTGCGCACGCTGCCCGACGTGCTCGCCACGCTCATGACGCGGCTCGCGCCGGAGGTGGCCGACCGGGTGGAGTTCACCGGCATCCACCAGTTCGCGCTGCGAGTGCTGCGCGAGCGCGGGCACCGGGTGGCCGTGAAGCTGCCCGAGGCGAATCAGGCCTTCACCCGCGCGTGGGCGCAGGTCGGCGCGCGCGGCCCGCTCGCCGAGCTCGACCGCAACACCAAGTACTGGCACGACGAGCTGCTGCACGTCATCAAGGGCCGCGGCCTGACGAACTTCGAGCAGTACGCCGACCTCGCCCGCGCTGGCCGCCGCCGACGGCTGAGCGTCGACCAGCGCCGCGAGGTCTGGCGGCTCTACCGGCAGTACCAGCAGAACCTCCGCGACGCGGACGTCATGGATTTCGAAGACGTCATCCTGCGGGCCGAGGCGTCGCTGCGCGAGCGCCCGCTCGAGGGAGTCAGCGCGGTCGNCCGCCCCGACGGTCTGACGCTCATCGGCGACGGCCAGCAGACCATCTACCCCGGCGGCTACACGCTCTCCGAGGCCGGGCTCACCGTCACCGGACGCGGCGTCGTGCTCTCGACGAACTACCGCAACACCCGCGAGATCGCGGCGTTCGCGGCGACGGTCGTCGAAGGCGACGAGTTCGTCGACATCGAAGGCGGCGCGCTGCGAGGGGATGCGGCGGTCGCCATTCCGAGGACGGGCCCCGCCCCGCAGTCGGCGGTGTTCACCTCCGCGACAGAGCACGACGAGGCTCTCGTGTCGCACGTGCGGTCTCTCGTCATCTCAGGCGTCTCGGCCGGAGACATCGGCGTGCTCTGCGCCACGAACCGCGACGCCGACGCGTGTGCTGGCGCGCTGCGTCGTGCCGGCCTCGAGACGGTCATGCTGACCGACTACTCCGGGGTGGTCACCGACCGTGTGAAGGTCGGCACGATCAAGCGCGCCAAGGGGCTCGAGTTCAAGCAGGTGCTCGTAGCGCGAGTGCGCGAGTCACTGTTCGGCACAACCGTGCCCGAGGGTGATGGTGCGCGAGAGCGCTGGGACATCGAAAAGCGCGAACTCTACGTCGGGATGACGCGCGCTCGCGACGGTCTCTGGATCGGTCGCCTCCGATGACCAAGCCGACGCCAGACGGCGCCACCCAGCAGCGACTTATCCACCCGTTCGAACAGAAAGCAGAGAACCTCGATGCCGGCTAAACCCTCAGCCCCCGAGCCCGCCTGGAACGCAGCCCGCCTGATCCCCACCTCAGGCATTAACGGAGCGGACGAACAGGAACGCCGAGCGACCTCTGCTCTGCTCGCTGTGCTGTCTGCGGTACGGGACTTTGGGAAGACCCTCACGCAGCCCATGGGTGCACCCGCGGCCAGTCTCGAGACATTCATCGAGGTGCCCTTCACGATCGGGGAGCGCCGGGTGTACCCGGACGGCCTTATCCGTGCGACCCGAGGTGCGAAGTCCTGGACGGCGCTCGTCGAAGTGAAGACGGGCACCAACGTCTTGGAAACGGCGCAGCTTGAGGACTACCTCGATGTGGCTCGCGAACAGGGCTTCGACGCGCTGATCACCATCTCCAATGAGATCCCCTCCGCGATGGGCACGCACCCCACCGTGGTCGACGGGCGAAAGCTGAAGAAAGTCGCGATCCACCACTACTCGTGGTCAGAGATTCTCACCGCGGCCGTTGTCCAGAAGGAGCACCGAGGGATCGCCGACCCGGAGCAGGCCTGGATTCTCGGCGAGCTGATCCGCTACCTCGAGCACCCGAAGTCCGGCGCTCTGTCTTTCGAGGACATGGGTCCAAACTGGGTCCCGGTTCGCGAAGCGCTCGGCTCGGGCACCCTCCGAGCCAACGACAAGGGCGTCGCTGAAGTAGCGAGCCGGTTCGACGCGCTCCTCCGATACGCAGGGCTACGCCTTGGACGACAGCTCGGTTCCGAAGTCCTCCCCGCCCTGAGCCGTGCCGAGGCAGCCGACCCGAAGGCTCGAAGCGCTCGCCTGGTCGCCGACCTCGTTCGCGACGGTCAGCTCCGTGGCGGCCTGCGAATCCCGGGCGCCGTGTCCGACCTCGCCGTTGTTGCCGACCTCCGCGCCGGCACGATCACTGCCTCATTCGAGCTTGATGCTCCGAAGGAAGGGCGGCCGACGACCCGGGTGAACTGGCTGGTGCGTCAGCTGAAGGACGCGCCGCCGAGCGTGCGGATCGAGGCGACTCCCGTCCGTTCGAGCAGCGGACCGGCTGCGCTATTGGGTGCCGTGCGTGACAGCCCGACGCTGCTTGTTCCCGAATCCGGACGAGACATCAAGACGTTCGCCGTCGCGCGCTCGGTGCCAATGGGCGCGAAGCGCGGAACGGGACGAGGCTCGTTCATCGACTCGATGGTCGATGCGATCGACTGCGCCTACCTCGAAATCGGACAGGTGCTGAAGGCGTGGTCGGCCACGCCGCCGAAACTCCGTCCCGCGCAGGTCGTAGAGACCGAACCCGGGATCGATAGCGCCCTGCCTTCCGCAGCGCTGTCTTCGCAAGACAACGAGTGAAACTCTCCGTGTGTACGGCGGCGGTGTCGTAATGAGCTGGCTGGGGAGGTGTCCGCCCAAGCTCGGGGTCATTGCTAGCTAAAGGCCGAGTGCATCTACTTTTTGGACGAAAAGGTCGAAAGAGTGGCTAGCAGCCTTAGGTGAGCGCACCCATCCCTTCTCACGAACAATCTTTGCAATGCTTGGAGCGTCGCTCTCTCGGTAGTCGCGCGAGGAAGACTTGGAACGAGTATTACGTCGAACGAATTCTTTCGCGTCCGCGATTAGCCCGACTCTCTTCCCTCCCACACTTGGAGCAGACCAGCTACTAACGTGAAGCTCAAAGGAATCGGGCCACTGGAGCAGCCAAGACTCCATTTCCCACGCAGGCGCAGCCGCCCACACCTGGTTGTAGCCACCCGCTCGGAACGACCGCTCAAGCCGATCGGAGACCGCCACATGCGCAGGCTCGAGACCGTCGCAGTCTTCATGAGCGAACACGGCTACTACCTGAGCATCTACAGATGCGGCGTCGATAACCTTGCCAACCCTCGAGACCCTGCTTGGAATTGAACCAGTTGGCGCATCGCGAAGGTTGACCTGTGGCTTACGTCGAGTCTCAATCCTGACCGAATCATCGGAAAGTAGTGCAAGTAGAAATTCTCTGAGCGCTTTGGTGTCGTTCTCGCTCTCGCCAAAAATCAAGATCACCCTGGGCAACGCGCGGGCACCGCGTTGTCGCCGGCGAGGAGCCGTCAACGGGGAACCCCTCCAAGCTCGCCAGAGAACCAAAGTTCTCCGAGGGACAAGTCGCCACCAAGCGCCCTCTCCTTAGCCGCAATAGTCTCTGCGTCGACGGCCGGGAGTCGCGTACTCCCATCGGCACTCCGCTCGACCACAATCAACTCGTCGGGGCTCAGCCGGCTGACCAGCGACGGCGAGTGGGTTGCCACCAGGAGTTGCGTCCTCGTCGACGCTTCGCGGAGGCGCTCTACTAGGCGGTCCAAGATGTATGGGTGTAGTCCGTGATCGATCTCTTCGATGCAAGTGAGGAGAGGCGGATGAGGGTCGTATAACAAAGCCAAGAGTGCCAGGACTCGCACGGTACCAAAAGACGCGTCGGCGAGATAAGTTGAGTCCCTGAGCCCCCTCTCGACAATCTTCACTGCAACAGCCGGCTGAGCTCCCCCGAAGTACTCGAATTCTAAAGATTCAAAACCAGGAATCATCGCGCGAGCATCGTCGATAAAATCAAAGTACGATTGTCCTGACTCACGCAGACTCAGGATTACGGATGCCAAGTTGTTAGCATCCGCGGCTAGAGAATCGTCACCCAGGACCCCGGGCAACCGAGCCTTTTCAACGTCCACATTGAACACGCGGAAAGTCGTGAATAGTCGGGCGAATTTGTCGACTTCTTCTCCTCCCTCGTTTGAAGGGAGACGTCGGAGAGTCGATAGAGCCAAGGAGTCGCTCCTGAGCGGCAGCTCCCTTTCGGCCGTCTGCCCCCCACGAGAGTCAACGATCTCGGCTCGACTTCCGCTCACGGTGATGCGGCGCCCTCGCCCCTGGACACGCTTGAAAACGAAGTCTTCGCTCCGGAGTAGCAGTGAGCCGCTCGACATGGCTCTGGTCGAGAATCCCAACTTGTACTCGTCAGGCGCGTTCTCGCTGCTGTGCTCAGTGACGTTCGCCCAGATGTGAATTCTCACGCGGCCGGACTCAGTTTTCTTCCCACGAAATCGGACCCGGTCGATTCCCCCGCGCATCCCAAGCGCCTCTGGAAGGTCGAGTCTCGCAGAATCACCCAGGAACTCGATGAGGTCCAGGAAGTTGGATTTTCCGGCCCCGTTTGCCCCTACCAGCACATTGAGCGGCTGCAGATCTACATCGATGTCTTGAAGGCTACGGAAGTTGGAGGCGACGATACGAAGAAGTGGCCTCATGGGATAACCGTACAGCCAAGCGAACAAGTGGGAATGGAGCCACTCCAACGCCGCACGCGTCACACCCAGGCACCGTCACTCGCTCGCCGGGAGCGCCCTCACCTCAGCCTGCGGCACGCTCCAGCACCAGCTCGCGCACGCGAGCCGCATCTGCCTTGCCGCCCATCGCCTTCATGACCGCACCGATCACGGCTCCGGCGGCCTGCACCTTGCCGTCGCGGATCTTCTCGAGCACGTCGGGCTGCTGCGCGAGCGCCGCGTCGACCGCAGCGATGAGCGCCCCGTCGTCTGAGACGACCTCGAGCCCACGAGCCGACACGACATCGGCCGGCGAGCCCTCCCCCGCGATGACACCCTCGACGACCTGACGCGCGAGTCGATCGGTCAGCGACCCCGACTCGACGAGCGCCACGATCTCCGCGACGTGAGCAGGCGAAATCAGCGCGGCCGCCTCGGCGTTCTGCGCGTTGGCGATGCGGGCGATCTCGCCCGTCCACCACTTGCGCGCCTGCTGGGGTGAGGCGCCCGCGGCGACCGTGTCCGTCACCTCGACGAGCAGACCCGAATTCACGACGTCGCGGAACTCCAGGTCGCTGAAGCCCCACTCCTCCTTCAGGCGACGACGGCGAGCCGCCGGCGCCTCCGGTAGCGCGGCGCGCAGCTCGGCGATGAGCTGCGGCGTCGGCGCGACGGGCAGCAGGTCGGGCTCGGGGAAGTAGCGGTAGTCATCCGCGTCGCTCTTCGGGCGGCCGGGCGAGGTCGCGCCGGTGTCTTCGTGCCAGTGCCGGGTCTCCTGCGTGATGGTCCCACCGGCAGCCAGGATGGCGGCCTGGCGCTGGATCTCGTACCGCACGGCCCGCTCGACGCTCCGCAGCGAGTTGACGTTCTTCGTCTCGGTTCGGGTGCCGAGTGCGGCCTGCCCGCGCGGGCGCAGCGAGACGTTCGCGTCGCAGCGCAGGTTGCCGCGCTCCATGCGGGCCTCCGAGATGCCGAGGGCGCGCACGATGTCGCGGATCGTCGACACGTACGCCTTCGCGAGCTCCGGCGCGCGGTGCTCGGCGCCGTAGATCGGCTTCGTCACGATCTCGACGAGCGGCACACCGGCGCGGTTGTAGTCGACGAGCGAGTACTCGGCGCCCTGGATGCGGCCGGTCGAGCCGCCGACGTGCGTGAGCTTGCCGGCGTCCTCCTCCATGTGGGCGCGCTCGATGGGAACCTGCACGAGCGTGCCGTCCTCGAGCTCGACCTCGAGCATCCCCTCGAAGGCGATCGGCTCGTCGTACTGGCTGATCTGGTAGTTCTTCGCGAGGTCGGGGTAGAAGTAGTTCTTGCGCGCGAACCGGCTCGTCGGCGCGATCTGGCAGCCGAGCGCGAGCCCGAGCGAGATCGAGTAGCGCACGGCCGTCTCGTTCACGACAGGGAGCGAGCCCGGCAGGCCGAGGCACACGGGCGTGATCGCCGTGTTCGGCTCGGTGATCTCGTGGCCGCCGAACGCCGGGTTCGGGGCGTCGGAGAACATCTTCGTCTGCGTCGACAGCTCGACGTGCACCTCGAAGCCGAGCACGGGCTCGAACAGCTCGAGGGCCTTGTCGAAGTCCATCAGCTCTGCCTTCGCCATCAGCGGGCCCCTCCGTTCGATCCGAGCGCCGTCGCGAGCCCATTCGCACCGAGCTCAGGTGCCTGGCTCCACAGCGAGTGACCCCAGTTGCCCTCGAGCAGCTGCTCGATCGCGGCACCAGCCTCGTAGAGGCGCGCGTCGTGGCGCGCGGGCGCCATGAGCTGCAGGCCCGTCGGCAGGCCGTCTTCGGGCGCGAGGCCCATCGGCAGGCCCATGCCGGGCACGCCGGCGAGGTTCGCGGGGATCGTCGTGACGTCGTTGAGGTACATCGCGAGCGGGTCGGCGAGCTTCTCGCCGAACTTGAAGGCCGTCGTCGGCGCCGAGGGCGAGACGAGGACGTCGGCCTTCTCGAACGCGGCGTCGAAGTCGCGCTGGATGAGCGTGCGCACCTTCTGCGCGCTGCCGTAGTAGGCGTCGTAGTATCCGGCGCTGAGCGCGTACGTGCCGAGGATGATGCGGCGCTTCACCTCGGGGCCGAACCCGGCCTCGCGCGTGGCCGCCATGACGTCCTCGACCGTTCCGGTCACGTTCGCGCGCATGCCGAAGCGCACCGAGTCGAACTTCGCGAGGTTGCTCGACGCCTCCGCCGGCAGGATCAGGTAGTAGGCGGCGACCGCGTACTCGAAGTGCGGGCAGCTCACCTCGACGATCTCGGCACCGGACGCGGCCAGCAGGTCGAGGGTCTCGTGGTACCGCTGCTTCACGCCGGACTGGAAGCCCTCGCCCTCGAGCTCCTTCACGACCCCGACGCGGATGCCCTTCAGCACGTCGCCCGTCAGCCCGCGCCGCGCCGCCTCGGCCATCGAGGGCCACTGGTCGGGGATGCTCGTCGCGTCCCGGGGGTCGTGCCCGCCGATGACGTCGTGCACGAGCGCGGCATCCAGCACCGTGCGCGACACGGGGCCCACCTGGTCGAGGCTGCTCGCGAGGGCGATCGCGCCATAGCGGCTCACGCCGCCGTACGTCGGCTTGACGCCGACCGTGCCGGTGACGGCGCCGGGCTGGCGGATCGAGCCGCCCGTGTCGGAGCCGAGCGCGACGGGCGCCTCGAACGCGGCGACGGCCGCGGCCGAGCCGCCGCCCGAGCCGCCGGGGATCCGCTCGAGATCCCACGGGTTCCTCGTCGGGCCGTAGGCCGAGTGCTCGGTGGAGGAGCCCATCGCGAACTCGTCCATGTTGGTCTTGCCGAGCGGAACCATGCGGGCGGCACGGAGGCGCGCGACAACCGTCGCGTCGTACGGCGGCACCCACCCCTCGAGGATCTTCGAGCCCGACGTCGACGGCATGTCGATCGTGCAGAGGACGTCCTTGATGGCGATCGGCACGCCCGCGAGCTCGGGCAGCGCGACACCGGCGGCGCGGTCGGCGTCGACCTGGCGGGCGGTCTCGAGAGCGTCCTTCGAGACGTGGAGGAAGGCGTGCACGTCGCCGTCGACGGCGGCGATGCGGTCGAGGTGGGCCTGCGTGACCTCGACGCTCGAGACCTCGCCCGTGCTGAGGCGGTGCGCGAGGTCGGCGGCGGTGGCGCGGGTCAGATCGGCGGCGCTCACTGCTCCTCCCCCAGGATCGCGGTGACGCGGAAGCGGCTGCCGTCGTGGTCGGGCGCGCCCGCGAGGGCCTGCTCGGTCGTGAGCGTCTGGCCGGGCACGTCGGGGCGCATGCCGCCCGTGAGCGGAATCGGGTGGCTCGTCGCGGCGACCTCGGGCGTCGCGACCTCCTGCACCTTCGCCACGGAGTCGACGATCGCGCCGAGCTCACCCGTGAGCTTCTCGATCTCGTCGTCGGTCAGGGCGATGCGCGCGAGCATCGCCAGATGGGCGACGCGCTCGGGCGTGATCTCAGACATGCAGCTCCCTCGAGGGCCGTCAGTGGGGGGATGAACCCAGTCTAGTGAGGGCTCGCGGGGCGATCCGCGGGGGGTCATACTGGGCGCAGAACCACCCGAGAGGCGGTCGATGATGACCAGGATCAGACGACGGATGCGCGCCCTCGCGCTGCTCGCTCCGCTCGCTCTCGCGACGCTCCTGGGCGGCTGCGCCGACACCGCCGCGGAACCGCTGCAGGGCGCGTGGGTGCTCACGAGCGGCGCGGATGCCCGAGGCGCGCTCATCGACGCGGCGAGCCCCATCACGCTCGAGATTCAGGGCCGCGACTTCTCGGGCCGCAGCCCCTGCAACAGCTACAGCGGCACCCTCACCGGTTCGGCCGGCGGCCTGGGCCTCGGAGACTTCGCGTCGACCGAGGCCGCGTGCGCCGACCCGGAGCAGATGGAGCTCGAGGGCCGCTACTACGCAGCCCTGGGCGAGGTCGAGCGGGCGGAGCGCAGCGCCGGCGAGCTCGTGCTCACCGGGCCGGGCGTCGAGCTCGTGTTCGCCGCCGACTGAGCGGGACTGCGTCGCGGGCTCAGGCCGTCGGCCGGCACTCGCTCTCGCCCTGGAGCGTCGCGGCGCCCTCGCTGACGCGGAGGATGAACAGTTCGCCGAACTCGCTCGTCGCGGAGACCTCGACGACGTCGCCGACGAGCTGACGCTCCACGGACATCCCGTCGTCTCGCCACGCCTGCTCGACGGCGTCGGCGGTGCGCTCGACCGAGGCCGGAGCCTCGCCGATGCGGAGGGCCGGATAGCGGTGGCCTGGCACCCACAGCGGGATGGTGCACTCGCGCGAGGTGGGGTCGTCGTCGACCTGCCAGTCGCCGCCGATCGTGCGCTGCGTCTCGTCGATGACGGCGATGAAGCGGTCGCGCGCCTCGGTGTCGGAGACCCCGCTCGGGCCCTCCAGCGCGCAGCCGCTGAGGCCCAGGAGCAACATCGCCGCCACGGGCCCGAGGAACGACGGTCTCAGCATGGTCATCCGTTCGCGCGGGGTGCGAGGGCACAGTAGCACCGCGCACCGACGCGACCGCCGAGGCGCTGGTGGACGAACCGGTCTGCGGGTCAGGCGGCGATCGGTCGCGCTGCCGGCGCTCAGCCGAGTGCGAGGGCGAGCGTGCGACCGCTGTCGCGCTCGGTGCCGTCGGTGACGAGCTCGGACTTGTCGATGCCGACGAGCGCCATGTTGCGCATCGCCTCGGTGCCCGGGCTGAAGTACTCGTTGTGGCCGGTGGAGCCGACGAGCACCTTGCTGGTGACGACGTCGATGCCGCCGCGCACGCTCATCGCCGCCGCGCCGAAGTCGCTCGAACCGGGGTCGCCGCCGAAGAAGGAGCTGTTCGGGATCGGATCCCACGCCGCCTCGCCGACGAACACGGCCCCGCGCACGTGGAGCTCCTCCGCCGTCGCGACGGGCGATCCGGGCGAGCCGATCATCGCGAGCGCGTCGACCGACGCCTCGGTCTCGCTGAGGGCGAGCATCGCCGCGGTCGAGCCGTAGGAGTGCGCGAGGAGGCTCACGTACGGCTGGTCGTTGCGGCGCAGCGTCTCGAGGCCGATGAGGGCGTCGCTGATCGCGTCGCGGCCCTCGTAGGCGAGATCCAGGCTGCCGACGTTCAGCAGGTGAGGGGTCTGGTAGCCGATCCACGCGACGGTCGCGACCGAGCGGGTCTCCGTCTCGGCGCCGGCGTCGGCGAGCAGGTTGAGCCACGACACCTGCTCGTCGTAGAGCCGCGCGGCGGTGTCCGTCCACTCCACGATGTTGCCGCCGACACTGATGAACATGCCCGGGATCAGGTAGCTGACGTAGTCGGCGGTCTGCAGGTCGCCGAGCACGATCGCGGCCTTGCCGGCGCCCTCCGTGTCGAGGGTGATGAGCTGGCGCTGCGGGTTGGCGGTCGACGGGCCGAGAGCGTCGGCGACCGAGTAGAGCATCTGGAGCCGCTCGTTGCTCTGCGTGGCGAGCGCGCGGCTCGTCTCGCCGACGAGGCTGAGCTCGAGGTCGCGGATCGTGTCGCGCAGCACGCTGCGGTTCGCCTCGTTGCGGGTGGCGAAGGGGACGCCGTCGAGATTGCCGACGAACTCGGGGGCGGACGCCGCGAGCGAGCTCTGCGCGCGGGCGTCCAGATTGCGCCACCAGCTCTCGACGAGCCGCGGGGCGGGCGGCGAGGCGAGCAGGTTCTTCACCGTCTCGGGGTGACGGTCGGCGAGGCGCGCGACGGTCGCGGGTGAGGTGGCGGCGAGCTCGCGGAGGAGGCTCGTGCCGCCGAGCGAGGCGAGCTCGGCGAGAGGGCGGGCCGCGCGGGGGGCGGGAACGCTCACAGTGGCGGGATCGATGAGGCGCGGGGCGTGGGCGTCGACGCCTCCGATGACGGGGCCGACGACGCGCTGCGAGGCGTGCACCTCGATCGCGACGGGCGGGGCGACGGTGCCGGCGCGAGGCATGCTGACGGGCCCCGTGACCGTCGCGACGGTCAACGAGGCCAGCAGAACTGCCGTCGCCTCAAGCAGCACGGTCGGGTTCCCCTCTAGGGCATCAGTGGGGGACGACCCCGAATCGGGGTCGACTGACGCGTTTTCATGCTAGGGGAAATGGCCTCCGATCGGGGGGTCGGATTTGGAATCCCCCGCAATTCTCACAGCCTGTGACGTAAGCGTGTCCACAAAAAGGAGGACACGGAAGCGCGAGATCCGCGGAATTCCGGGGATGTTGCGCGTGTGACTGGTGGGGCTGGAGGGGTTTCACCCGCTGCGATCCCGCTCGCGACCGACCGTTCTGCGTGCCCCTCGCGATCATTCGGCGGGCGCGGGGAGGGCGTCCGGGCCCTCCGTGACGAGGATCGCGAACTGCGCCGCGTCGATGATGCGCACCCCGAGCTGCTCAGCCTTCGCGAGCTTCGAGCCGGCACCGGGGCCGGCGGCGACGAAGTCGGTCTTCCTGCTGACGCTCGACGCCGCCTTCCCGCCCGCGGCGATGATCGCCTCCTGCGCGCCCTCGCGTGTGAAGCCCTCGAGCGTGCCGGTCGCGACGACGGTGAGCCCGGCGAGGACTCCCCCGGCGGCGGCCGCGGCGCCCGGCCCGGGATGACCGGGTGTCGAGAACTGCACGCCCGCGGCGGCCCACTGCTCGACGATGTCGACGTGCCAGTCGACGGTGAACCAGTCGATGACCGCGTCGGCGATGATCGCGCCGACGCCGTCGACCGCGGCGAGCTCCTCCGCGCTCGCCGCGCGGATCGCGTCCAGCGAGCCGAACCAGTCGGCGAGCGCGCGCGCCGCGACGGGCCCGACGTGCCGGATGTTGAGGCTCACGAGCAGGCGCCAGAGCGGCTTCGTCTTCGCCTTCTCGAGCTCGGCCAGCAGGGTGAGGGCGGCCGAGCTCGGCTGCGGGCCCTGAAGCCCCTGCTTCTTCTCGGCACCCGTGGGGTTGCGGCGGAACGGTGAGCGGCGACGAGCGGAGCCGTCGGCTTCGAGCTTGGGGAGCCCGGTCTCGGCATCCGTCACCACGACCTCGATCGGCAGCAGCTGATCGATCGTCAGCGCGAACAGGCCCGCCTCGGTCTGAAGGGGCGGGATGCTCGGCACATCGGGCTGCGTCAGCGCGGCCGCGCTCACCTCGCCGAGGGCCTCGATGTCGAGGGCTCCGCGGCTGCCGATGTGCTCGACCCGGCCGCGCACCTGCGCGGGGCAGGATCGCGCGTTCGGGCAGCGCAGGTCGATGTCGCCCTCCTTCGCCGGGGCGAGGGGCGTGCCGCACTCGGGGCAGTTCGTCGGCATGACGAACTCGCGCTCGGAGCCGTCGCGCAGCTCGACGACCGGACCGAGCACCTCGGGGATGACGTCGCCGGCCTTGCGCAGCACGACCGTGTCGCCGATGAGGACGCCCTTGACCTTCACGACGTCCTGGTTGTGGAGGGTCGCCTGGCGCACCTCGCTGCCGGCGACGCGCACCTTCTCCATCACGGCGAACGGCGTCGCGCGGCCCGTGCGGCCCACGCTCACGACGATGTCGAGCAGCTTCGTGTTCACCTGCTCGGGCGGGTACTTGTAGGCGATCGCCCAGCGCGGGGCGCGGCTCGTGGCGCCGAGCTCGTCGTGCAGCTCGAGCTCGTCGACCTTGACGACGACACCGTCGATCTCGTGCTCGACGTCGTGCCGGTGCTCGCCGTG
The DNA here is from genome assembly GCF_001429705.1 of Yonghaparkia sp. Soil809. Taxonomy (NCBI): domain Bacteria; kingdom Bacillati; phylum Actinomycetota; class Actinomycetes; order Micrococcales; family Microbacteriaceae; genus Microcella; species Yonghaparkia sp. Soil809. The sequence continues at coordinate 175,401 of NZ_LMSV01000002.1, read as the reverse complement.
GAAGGCGATGAACTCGGCGGCGCCGGCCGCGGAGTCGTGCACGCGGAAGTGGCTGCTGACCGGCAGACCCCAGCCCGCGAGGCGGCCGTAGACCTCGCTCTGGGCGGCGACGGGCGGGTTCGGCCAGGCGCCGATGCCGTGGACGAGCATCCGCAACCGGCTCAGCCGGTCGTGCATGCGGGCCAGCTGCGCGGGGTTCTTGCCCTCGCTCTTCTGGCGGAGGCTGCCGCTCGCGGCGTTGCGCGGGTTCGCGAACTCGCGCTCGCCCGCCTCGCGCTGCAGGGCGTTGAGCTCGTCGAACGCCGCCTTCGGGATGAACACCTCGCCGCGCACCTCGACGAGCTCGGGCAGCTCGGATGCATCGCCCGCGAGTCGCGTCGGGATGCCCGCGACCTGCAGGACGTTCTGCGTCACGTCCTCCCCGACGCGGCCGTCGCCGCGCGTCGCCGCTGTGACGAGCACGCCGCGCTCGTAGCGGAGGTTGAGGGCGAGGCCGTCGATCTTGAGCTCGCACAGATAGGCGACCGGGCGGTTCGCGTCGCGCTCGACCTTCGCCGCCCACTCGGCGAACTCGTCGGCGCTGAAGACGTTGTCGAGGCTCAGCATGCGCTCGGCGTGCTCGACGGGGGCGAAGAGCGTCGTCTCGGCGCGGCCGCCGACCGTCTGAGTCGGCGAGTCCTGGCTCTGCAGCTCGGGGAACGCGTGCTCGATGAGCTCGAGGCGGCGGACGAGCGCGTCGTACGTGGCGTCGTCCTCGAGCAGCTCGTCGCGGGCGTAGTACGCGTCGCGCAGCCCGAGGATGCGCGTCGTGAGCGCCTCGACCTCGGCGCGCGCGGCGTCGCGCGTGAGGTCGTCGACGGGGTGCTCGGCGGGGTTCGTCGCGCGGTGCTCGGCAGGCTGCTCGTCAGTCACGGCGTCAGTCTAGGAGCGAGCACTGACGGGCGACCGGGGGTTGCGCCGGGGGCGTGCGGTGCCGTGACGAGCGGTCAGGATGCCGTGGCCGGGACCGCGCTCACGGTGCGGTCGATCGTGCACTGGCCCAGCACGCGCGTGCCCGAGTAGAGCACGGCGGTCTGTCCGGGAGCGACCCCGAACAGGGGCTCGTCGACCTCGACGACGAGCTCGGTGGCGCGGCCGTCGGGCTCGCCGTCGGGGGTGGTGGTCGGGGCCAGCCGAGCGGTCGCCGCGACCGGGTCGGCGTGGGCGCGCACCTGCACCTCGCACGGGAACGGGGCCCAGGCATCCCCCTCAGCGGTCACGCGGGTGAGCCCGCTCGCCACCGGGTCGAGGCCCGCCCACGAGATGCGGGCGCCGGCGAGCTCGCGGATCGCGAGGGCCTCCTTCGGGCCGACGACGACCTCGTTCGTGCGCGGGCGCACCTCGAGCACGAAGCGCGGGCGGCCGTCGGGGCCGGGAACGCCGAGATTCAGACCGCGGCGCTGGCCGACCGTGAAGCTCGTCGCGCCATCGTGGGTGCCGACGGGGGTGCCGGCGCGGTCGACGATGCTGCCCTGCTCGGGCTCGATGCGGCCGGCGAGCCAGCCGCGCGTGTCGCCGTCGGGGATGAAGCAGATGTCGTGGCTGTCGGGCTTCTGCGCGACCGTGAGCCCGCGCGCGGCGGCCTCGGCGCGCACGACGGCCTTCGACGGGGTCGTGCCGAGCGGGAACATCGCGTGCGCGAGCTGCTCGGTCGTCAGCACGCCGAGCACGTACGACTGGTCCTTCGCCTCGTCGCTGGCCCGGTGCAGCTCGCGATTGCCGTGCTCGTCGGTGACGATGTGGGCGTAGTGGCCGGTGACGACCGCGTCGAAGCCGAGAGCGAGCGCCTTCTCGAGCACGGCCGCGAACTTGATGCGCTCGTTGCAGCGCATGCACGGGTTCGGGGTGCGGCCGGCGGCGTACTCGCTGATGAAGTCGTCGACGACGTCGGCGCGGAAGCGCTCGGAGAAATCCCACACGTAGAACGGGATGCCCAGGAGGTCGGCCGCGCGGCGGGCATCGAGGCTGTCCTCGATCGTGCAGCAGCCGCGGCTGCCGGTGCGCAGCGTGCCCGGCATGCGGCTCAGCGCCAGGTGCACGCCGACGACGTCGTGGCCGGCGTCGACCGCGCGCGCCGCGGCGACGGCGCTGTCGACGCCGCCGCTCATCGCTGCCAGAACTCGCACCCGTCAAGGGTACGCGGCTGCGTCGGGCGTCGAGCCGCTAGCGGCCGAGGGTCGGGGTGCGGGCCGCGAGACCCGCCGACGTCGCGCGGGCGACGGCGTCGGGCAGCGCCGCGAGCAGCGCATCGACGTCGGCCTCGGTCGTCTCGGGGCCGAGCGACACCCGCAGCGCACCGCGCGCCGCCTGCTCGTGAAGGCCCATCGCGAGCAGCACGTGGCTCGGCTCGGGAACCCCGGCCTGGCACGCCGAGCCCGTCGAGACGGCGAAGCCCGCGAGATCGAGCAGCATGAGCAGCGAGTCGCCCTCGGCCCCCGGAACGGTCAGGTGCAGCGTGCCGGGCAGGGCGCGCGCGGCCCACGCGTCGGCCTCGGCGACGCGGCCGGCCGCGCGCGCGGCGGCCGCGCGGCCCGCGGCGCCGCGCAGCTCGACCTGCGGCAGAGCGGCGAGGATGCCCGCCGCCAGGCGGTCGCGCAGCTGCGCCTTGCGTGCGGCGCGCTCCGCGATCGCGGCGTGGGCCTCGTCGGAGGCGGCGGCGAAGGCGGCCGCTCCCGCGGCATCCATCGTGCCGGAGCGCCCGCGCTGCTGCGAGCCGCCGTGCAGCAGCGGCACGACGTCGGCGCCGCGGCGCAGCACGAGGGCTCCGACGCCGACGGGGCCGCCGAGCTTGTGGGCCGAGAGCGACACGGCCGAGACGCCGGCGGGCAGCGGCGCGAGGGGCACCTGCCCGTAGGCGGCGATCGCGTCGACGTGCACGGGCACGCCGTGGGCGGCGGCGAGCGCCGCGGCCTCGGCGACGGGCTGCAGCGAGCCGACCTCGTTGTTGGCGGCGAGCATCGTGAGGAGGGCGACATCGACTGGGCCAGCGCCTTCGGCCAGGGCGGCCTCGAAGTCGTCGAGCCGCAGCGCCCCGACCTCGTCGACCTCGAGCCAGCGCAGCTGCGCGCCCTCGTGCGCGGCGAGCCATTCGACGGCGTCGAGGGTCGCGTGGTGCTCGGCGCGCGGCACGAGGATGCGCGGGCGCGGCCGGTCGGCGCGTGCGGGCGCGGCGTCGGGCGCGGCGTCCGGCGCCACGGCCCGGTCGCCGGCCGCCCCTGCCTGCCGCTGCCAGAACAGTCCCTTCACCCCGAGGTTCACGGCCTCGGTGCCGCCGCCCGTGAGCACGACCTCCACCGCGTCGACGCCGAGGGTCGCGGCGATGCGCTCGCGCGCGCCCTCGAGCATGCCGCGCGCCGCCTGCCCCGCCGAGTGGATCGACGACGGGTTGCCCACGTGCTCGAGCGCCGCCAGGTACGCGCCGCGGATGGAGGCCGGCATGGGGGAACCGGCGGCGTGATCGAGATAGACGACCACGGCATCCCCTCTCTGCTGCTGCGGCGGACACGATCGGCGCGGCGCCCGCCACCGCCGCACGGCGCGCGGGCAGGGTGCGCCGCCGACTGTCGCCTAGCCTAAGTCCATGTCTCACGCCGACGCCCTGGGCCCCCACGGCCACCTGGGCCACCTCGGCGTGACCCCCACGGCCCACGGCGGCCGACTGCGGGTCTACAGCCGTCACGCCACCCGCATGGAGCTCTGCCTCTTCGACCCCGACGACCCCAACTGGGTCACCGAGGCCGTCGCCATGACGCCCAACCGCCACCATGTGTGGAGCGCCGAGCACCCCGACCTGCGCGTCGGTGCTCGGTACTCGATCCGCGTCGACGGGCCCGACGGGCCGCCCCACGCGTTCGACCCGCACCGGCACCTCATCGACCCCTACGCGCGCGGCCTCGCGCGCACCTCCAGCGGCGAATGGCGCTCGTACGTGCAGAACGACGAATTCGACTGGGGCGGGGTGCCGAAGCCGGGCATCCCCCTCGATCACACCGTCATCTACGAGGCGCACGTCAAAGGCCTCACCAAGCTCAACCCGGCCATGCCCGACGAGCTGCGGGGAACCTACGCCGGCCTCGCCCACCCCACGACGATCGCGTACCTGAAAGACCTCGGCGTCACCACCGTGCAGCTGCTGCCCGTGCACCAGAGCATCAGCGAGCAGCGCCTCCTGAAGCAGGGGCTCACCAACTACTGGGGCTACAACACCCTCAACTTCTTCACACCGCACGCCGCGTACGCCACCCGGCACGCGCAGTTCGGCGGCACCGGAGCCGTGCTCCGCGAGTTCAAGGGCATGGTGCGCCTGCTGCACGAGGCCGGCCTCGAGGTCGTGCTCGACGTCGTCTACAACCACACCGCCGAGGAGGGGCTCGACGGCCCCACCTCGAGCCTGCGCGGCATCGACAACGCCGACTACTACCGGAACACCGCCGACGGCGAGTACATCGACACCACCGGCTGCGGCAACACCGTCGACCTCTCGCGCCCGGCCGCGCAGCGGCTCGTGCTCGACTCGCTGCGGTACTGGGCCAACGAGGTGCAGGTCGACGGGTTCCGCTTCGACCTCATGGCGACTCTGGGGCGCGACCGGCACGCCCACTACGACCCTGAGCACCCGCTGCTGCGGGCGATCCTCGACGACCCCTCGCTGCAGGGCGTCAAGATGATCGCCGAGCCGTGGGACGTCGGGCTCGGCGGCTGGCAGGTCGGCAACTTCCCCGCCGGGTACTCCGAGTGGAACGACGGCTTCCGCGACCGCGCCCGCGCATTCTGGCTGACGGATGCCGCGGCCGGCCGGCACGCCGGCTCGGCCCCCGAGGGCATCGGCTCGCTCGCGCGGCGCATGACCGGGTCGGCCCACGTGTTCGCGGCCGACCGCGGGCCCCTCGCGAGCGTCAACTTCATCACCGCCCACGACGGGTTCACCCTCGCCGACCTCACCGCCTACGACCGCAAGCACAACCTCGGCAACGGCGAGAGCAACCGTGACGGCACCGACAGCAACCGGTCGTACAGCTTCGGCGTCGAAGGCCCCACCGACGATCAGCGCGTGGTCGCCGACCGGCGCAAGGCCATGCGGAACCTCCTGGGGACCCTCCTGCTCAGCGCGGGCATCCCGATGATCACCGCCGGCGACGAATGGGGCCGCACGCAGCGCGGCAACAACAACGCCTACTGCCACGACAGCGAGCTCACCTGGCACTCGTGGGATCGCGCCGGGTGGCAGGAGGACCTGCACCGGGTGACCGCGCGGCTGCTCGCGCTGCGACGCGCGAACCCCGCGCTTCGGCCGGGGCGCTACGGCAAGTGGGGCGAGACCGTGCCGAGCGCCACGCAGATGGACTGGTACAACAAGGACGGCCGGTCGATGACGATGCTCGACTGGGACTCGCCCAGCGAGCGGACGCTGCAGTACCTCGCCGCCTCGACTCCCGAGTTCGAGGAGTTCAACCGCGTGCTGCTCATCGTGCACGGGCTCGAGGAGTCGGTCGAGGTCACCCTGCCGTCGCACGTCGGCGTCACCGGCTACACGCTGCTGTGGGACAGCTCGCACGACGACATCTCCGGCATCGAGCCGTCGCACGTGCCGGGCGAGCGGCTGCAGGTCGGGCCGGCGTCGATGCTGCTGTTCCGGGCGCACGGCGACCCGGTGGCGGGGCCGGGCAGCGGCGGCCCGGGGGTCGAGTCGCCCGCGGACGGCGATGGGTAGGCCGCGATCGCAGGCCGCGCCGGGGACTCCGGCGACGGTCGCGCTGACGGCCGCGGGAATTCCGTTCACGCCGCGGGCGTACGTGCACGACGCGGCGGTCACCGCCTACGGGCTGGAGGCGGCGGCCGCGCTCGGCGTCGAGCCGGAGCGCGTGTTCAAGACCCTGCTCGCCGAAGCGGACGGGCGGCTCGTGGTCGGCGTCGTTCCCGTCTCGTCGCTGCTCGACCTCAAAGCGCTCGCCGCGGCCGTCGGGGCGAAGCGTGCTGCGATGGCCGCGCCCGAGGTCGCGGAGCGCAAGTCCGGGTACGTCGTCGGCGGGATCTCGCCCATCGGGCAGAAGACGGCGCTTGCCACCGTCGTCGACGAGACCGCACTGCTGTGGGAGACCGTGCTCGTGTCGGGCGGCCGGCGCGGGTTCGACCTCGAGCTCACGCCCGCCGACCTCCTGCGCGCGACCGGCGGGGTGCTGGGCGATATCGCGCGGTAGGCGTGCGGGCCGCACCGCGCGCCGGGCGCCGCGGGCCCGGGCGCGCTGGGCGCCGCGGGCCTGGGCGCCGCGGGCCCGGGCCGCGCGCTCGGCACCGCGAGGCCGCGCGCCGGGCGCCGCTCCCCGATGCGTCTCGCCCCGGAGCAGGCGCGCCACCACGCCCGTGCGCAACTCAGGAACCGAAGCCGTGCGGGCAGCGACCAGCCGCACCATCACGCGCCAGCGCGATCGTCCTTCCTGAGTTGCGCATCCCCTCCTCCCCAACCGCACCCCTTTCGCCTCGTGCCCCCGCCAGCGCCCTTCCGGCCGGGCGAGCGGAGGCGGCGCGGCACTTTGTCTGCCATGGTCGACATTCATCACGCCGTCCGTCACTTCGGTGGGCTCATCTCGACATCCGAACTCGAGACGATCGGTGTCACGCGAGGGCGGCTGGCGGGACTCGTCAGCCGCCGCGCACTGGTACGCGTGAGGCGGGGATGGTTCTCGGCGCCCGACATCGCTGCCGACGCGGTTCGAGCGGCACGAGTGGGGGGAACGATCACGTGCGCGCAGTCGCTTCGGGCTCACGGATACTGGGCCGTCCCCGACGGCAGTCTGCATGTTCTCGTTCCGAGGAACGCCGCGCGACTGCGGTCTGCGGGTGATGCACGACGCGCCTACGAGCCAGGAACTCCCGGCCTACGCGTGCACTGGATGTCTCCCGGATCGCACCGCAATCGGCTCGTCGCCGATCCGGTCGATGCCATCGCGACACTTCGCTTTTGCGCACCGCGCGAGCTGTACCTCGCATCGCTCGAGTCGGTGCTGCACCGATCCCCGGGCCTCAGACAGGACCTGGTCGCCGCCGGCCACCGCATCGTTCCCGACCTCGTCGACGGGACCTGCGAGTCGGGCACGGAGACCCTCTTCCGACTGCGCATGCACGGCCGCCTCCCGTCGCTCCGACCGCAGGTGCGGATTCCCGGCGTGGGCTCCGTCGACTTCCTGATCGGGGAACGGCTCGTGATCGAGATCGACGGCGCGTCGTTCCATGACACGGAGAGCACCTTCGAGAACGACCGTCGACGAGACGCGGAGCTCTCGCGGCGAGGATTCCGAGTGCTGCGCTTCAGCTATCGGCAGGTGATGGAGCACTGGTCGATCGTCGAAGCGGCGGTCCTCGCCGCTCTCCAGCGCGGTGACCACCGTTGATGCGAGACCCACCATGCGCAACTCAGGAACGGTGCGGCTGAGGAGGGTTCCGACGCGCGGCGCCGCGCGGATGATCGTCCAACGATCCTGAGTTGCGCATGAGCAGCCGGACTACGCGGCCGGCGGCGCGGCGCGGCAGGCAGCGACGGAGGCCGACGTCAGGCGGGGGCTGCGGGCAGCTCGAGGGCCGGGTCGCGCGGCTCGCGCGACGCGAGCGAGCGCGGCCCGACCGCGGCGAGCAGCTGACGCCACCACGGCGTGCGCGCGCGCAGGGCGCGCAGTGCGGGGCGGATGTCCGGGGCGCCCGACACCGCGGCAGGCGCCCCGTAGGCGCGCGCCTCGAGGGCGCGGCGCACGGCCTCGAAGACCTCGAGCTCCCCGGCCGACGGCTCCGCGACGCCACCAGCGGCACCCGCCCCGGCCCTGGCACCGCCGCCAGCCCCCACCCCCGCCCACGCGCGGGCGAGCTCGCGCGGCGTGCGGGTCGACTCCGCGGGGAGCCCCAGGTCGCGAGCCGTGTCGCGCAGCTCGCGCCAGGCGTCGAGCGGGTCCGGCGAGCGCAGTCGGCGCGCGCGCAGCACGGCCCGCCAGACCCCGGGCGCGGCGAGCAGCGCGAGGACGAGCATGAGCGCGAGGGCGAGCACGAGCCGGGCATCCACGCCCCCGATCGTCGACCGCCCCCCGAGCAGGCCGCCGGAAGCGGTGCCGCCCGCGTCGATCTGCTCGTCGGGGAGGTCGGGGCCGCCGGACGCACCCGGCGACGGCGCACCCGGCGTCGCGGTCGCCGTGGGCTCGATCGGCTCGGGCGTGAGCGGGTCGGGCGAGGGTGATCCGCTCGGGGTGAGGGCCTCCTCGGTCGCGTAGTCGGGGGTCACGCCGCGCGAGGGGGTCGGCTCGAAGCGCACCCAGCCGATGCCGTCGAAGTGCAGCTCGGGCCAGGTGTGCAGGTCGTCCGACGACACGGTGTACTCGCTCGGGATCACCGGGTTCCGCGACCCCGGCAGGAACCCCACCGCCATGCGCGTCGGGATTCCCAGCGTGCGCGCCATGAGCGTCATCGCCGAGCCGAAGTGCACGCAGTACCCGGAGCGCGCCTCCAGGAACGCCGCGACGATCTCGGCGCCCGAGCCGTCGAAGCCGCCCTCGACGGGGGCGTCCTCCGAGTAGGTGAAGCCGCCGTCGGTGAAGAACCGCTGCAGCGCGACCGCCTGCTCGTAGGGGTTGTCGATGCCCGCCACGACCTCGCGCGCGGTCGCCTCGATGATCGGGTCGATGTCCTCGGGCAGGGCGCGGTACTGGTCGAGTCCGGGCGCGTCGACGGTCGTCGCGCGCAGCTGCTCGGGAGTCGGGCGCGCGAGGCGGTTCTCGACCGTGTACGTGCCGTTGCGGATGGACCCCTCGGCGGTGCGCATCGTCACGCCGTCGGGGTCGATGACCCAGCCGCCGGTGAGCCCGTCGGCCCGCACCGGCGCCGACGGCAGGGGCACCCAGCGCGAGCGGACGCTGCGCAGCGTGATCGTCGTCTCCACGCTCGTGAACGCGACGTCGTCCGCGAACCACGCGGGCGGGCCGATCTCGCCCGCCTCGCGCGTCTCCGCCTCGAACGGTACGGGCAGCACCTCCTGCCCGGCGAACTCGGCCAGGTGCGAGAGCGTCAGGTACTGCCCGCCCTCGAGACCCGTCGAGTAGGTCAGCACCGTCACCGGGTTCTGCCGTCTCAGGTCGTCGCCGAGCTCGACGACCGGGTTGATGCCGGTCACGAGCCCCGCCGGCCCCGAGCCGGGCAACCGGTCGCCGGCGAGCACCGACGGCAACGCGGGCGGAACGACCACGGCGGCGACGAGCACGACGGCCGCGGCCGTGACGGCCCGCGCGACGCCCGCTCCGCCGCCGATCGCGGCCGGGCGGTGCAGCGCGAGCATGAGCAGGTATGCGGCGGCCGTCGCGACCACGGTCGGGAGCGGCAGCGCGCCCGGGGCGAGCACGACCGGTACGGCGAGGATGCCCAGGGCGGGCACGACGGCGAGCGCCGGCCGCCGGCTGAGAGAGGCGAGGGCGTCGGTCACGATCGCGATCCCCCCGACCCCGAGCGCGAGCAGGAACCGGATGCCCGGGTCGGCCTCCGCCGGCAGCGACTGCTCGGCGATCGACTGCTCCCCCGCGGCGACGAGCTCGCTGAACCTCTCGAGCGTGTCGGCGGTCGGGACGACGACGGCGAACGAGACCTCGGCCGCGAACACCGCGGTGAGGATGACCACGAGCGCCGCGCTCGACGCGAGCACCGACCACGCGGGTCGCCATCTCCGCGCACGCAGGCGCGCCAGCGCACCCGCACCGACCACGACCGCGACGACGACCATCGTGGAGGCGAACCACGGGCCCTCGTCGAGCAGGACGGTGAAGGCCGAGAGCGCCGCGGCGAGCATGAGCAGCGCCGCGAGCGGCACGAGCACGGTGCCGCGCCCCGCGCGCGCGCCGCGCCCCGCGACCCGGCGGGTGCCCTGGCTCTCCGCCTCAGCCACGAGCAGCCCCGGCCCCTGCGAGCCCTTGCCCCGCGAGCCCTGGCCCCGCCGCCCCCGCGACCCGCGCGGCGAGCGCCTCGGCCCCGGTCAGCTCGGGCTGCTGGCCGATGAGCGCGAGCCACGCCGCGTCCGGCGGCGTGCCGATGGGCACGGTGACGACGTTCCAGTCGGCGGCGGCGAAGGCCGCCTCGACGGCGAGCGCTCCGGGGTCGTCGGGTGCGGTCGACGCGGAGCGCACGAGCAGGGCGACGCCGAGGGCTCCGGCGGAGCGCTGGGCGAGCATCCACCGCAGCGTCGCGTCGTCGGGGCTGCTCGCGATCGCGACGACCGGCACCGAGCCGGGGGCGGCGGAGACGGCGGGCAGCGGCTCGCGGTCGGCGAGCGGGAGGACGGCCAGCTCGCCGAGCAGCTCGCCGACGGGCCCATCGCCCCGCGGGGCCTCGGTCGGGCGCGCGCTCGGGGTCTGCAGGTCGACGGCGTAGCCGCGCTCGGCGAGGTGCGCGGCGACCGCCGCGGTCATGCGCACGCTCCACTCGAAGGTGCGCGAGCCCGACGGCGCGGCGGCCGCGGGGCGGGCGAGGTCGGGATGCCCGGCCCGCTGCGAATCGAGGAGCACCCGCGCTCGCGGCCCCGCCTGCGGCTCGTCCTGCCGCACCATGAGCTCGCCCTGGCGCGCCGACACCCGCCAGTGGACGCGCCGCAGGGCATCCCCCTGCCGGTACTCGCGCGTCACGACGTCGTCGGCCGCGCGCTCGCGCGAGCGGGTCGTGCGGGGTCCGCTCTCGGCGGACGGGTCGGGAACGGGGCCGGGCGACAGCGGAGCCACCTCGGGCACGACGAGCTGCGTGGCGACGGCGATCGTGTCGGTGACGCGCACGGCGAGGGCGAAGGGGTCGCGGTCCTCGATGAGCAGGGGGCCGACGCTCACGAGGCCGCGGTGGGCCGGCCAGTAGCGGTAGCCGAGCGAGCGCGGGCGACCCGTGCGCACCGGCAGGAGCTGACCCGGGCCCGCGTAGCCGGGGCGCATCGGCACGCGCTCGATCCACTCGGCGCCGCGCGCCCGGCCCGACACGAGCACGCCCACGCGCACCGGCTCGCCCTCGGTGGCGACGACGGGGTCGAGGTGGCGGGTGACGCGCACGCGCGGCCGGGCCGCGGCGACGACGACGAGCGCGAGCAGCGGCGCGGCGGCGGCGATGACGGCGGCGGGGACGAGCTCGGGCCGCTGCAGCCCGTACGCGAGCGCGAACAGGTTCGCGGCCACCACGAGGAAACCCCAGCCGCGGCCGGTGAGCCGCGGCACCCCGCCGCTCGCGCGCTCGCGCCGTGCCCGCATGAGCCGAGCCCTACGCGCGAGGAGCCTGCGGCACCGGCACGGGGGTCGCCGCGACGATGCGCTCGACGACCTCCTCGACGCTGCGCACGGGGCGGCCGTCGGGATGCTGCGCCCGGGGCACGAGGATCATCCGGTGGGCGAGCACCGTCGTCGCGAGCGCGTCGATGTCGTCGGGGACGACGAAGTCGCGGCCGTCGAGCGCCGCCCGGGCTCGCGCGGCGCGCACGAGCTGCAGGGTCGAGCGCGGGCTGGCGCCGAGCCGCAGCGCGGTGTCGTCGCGCGTCGACTGCACGATCGCGACGGCGTACGCCTCGACCGCGGGGCTCACGTAGACCTCGCGCACGGTCGCGATCATGCGGCGTAGGCCCGCCACGTCGACGATCGGGGCGAGGCGATCCAGAGGCGACCCGTGCTCGCGGTCGCGCAGCATGCGCTGCTCGCTCTCGGCATCCGGGTACCCGATCGAGATGCGCGCCATGAAGCGGTCGCGCTGCGCCTCGGGGAGCGGGTACGTGCCCTCCATCTCGACGGGGTTCTGCGTCGCGACGACGAGGAACGGAGCCTCGAGGCGGTGGGTGCGGCCGTCGACGGTGACTTGACCCTCCTCCATGCACTCCAGCAGCGCCGACTGGGTCTTCGGGCTCGCGCGGTTGATCTCGTCGCCGATGACGATGTGGGCGAAGACGGGGCCGGGGGTGAACTCGAACACGCCCTGCTGCTGGCGGAAGACGCTCACGCCCGTGATGTCGGCGGGCAGCAGGTCGGGCGTGAACTGGATGCGGCTGACCGTGCCCGCGATGCAGCGGGCGAGCGCTCGGGCGAGCACGGTCTTGCCGACGCCCGGGACGTCCTCGATGAGCAGGTGGCCCTCGGCCAGCAGCACGGTGAGCGCCGTGTCGACCGCCTCGGGCTTGCCGTCGATCACGCCGTTCATCGCGCGACGGATCCCGTCGCCGAGCTCGGCGAACGCCTCGGCCTCGAGCGGCTGATCGGTTCCGGCGGGCGCGTCGGGTGCGGGGCTCGTCATCGTGCTCACCCGCTCACTCTTCCACGCCGACGCGGGAAAACGGCCGAGAGAACCGCCGTGAATGATGATTCGTCAGGATGCCCCGCCGGGGCCGCGCTCCTCCGCCTGCCCCTCGGCGAACCCCTGGGAGTAACCCTGCGCGTAGCCGGCCTCGTGCGCCTCGCGATGACCGATGTAGAACATGTCGTCGGCTGCGGGGCGGACGAGGCTGCGGCCGCCCGGCGCGGCCGGGTCGAGGTGCCGGTCGAGTCCGCGGACGACGGCCACGGGCATCCCGCTCGTCTTGCCCTTCACGAGGTCGGCGGCGGCGGCGATCTCGTCGCCGACCGCGGGGGCCGTGACGGCGAGGAGCCTGCCGCTCGCGTCGTGCGCTCCGCGGAGGTCGTCGAGCAGGCGCACGCCGCTCGCGCCGATCGCGATGTCGGTCTGGCCCTCGCGCCAGGCGCGACCCGCGGTGTCGGTGATGACGACGCCGATGGGCGCGCCGACGCACGCCTCGACGGCCTCGCGGATGCGCCGCGCGCTCTCGTCGGGGTCGAGCGGCAGGAGGAGGACGGTGCCGTCGGCGGTGTTGCTCGCGTCGACGCCCGCCGCGGCCATGACGAGGCCGAGGCGGTTCTCGACGATGCGCGTGACGCCGCCCGGGTGCTCGCGCGTCGCGACGACGCGCACGGTCTCGTCGGTGATCGCCTGCTCGCGCGAGTCGGCGGCGACGATGCGGCCCTCGGCCTTGCTCACGATCTTGCTCGTCACGGCGAGGATGTCGCCCGGCAGCACGTCGGCCCGGCGGGCGGCATCGGCGATGAGGCGGGGCAGATCGTCGTCGGGGGCGATCTCGGGCAGGCCGGGGATGCCGAAGACGACGAGAGGCGGGGTGGTCACCGGCCCATCATCGCAGGGGCCGCCGACCGGCGCGGCCGACCCAGGACGGCGTCGGCTCAGGACGGCGTCGGCTCAGGACGGCGTCGGCTCGCCGCGGCGGCGCCGCAGCTCGTCCTCCAGGCGGCGGATGCGCGCCTCGTACTCCGCCTGCGCGATCTCGGCGTCGAGGCGGGCGAGCTCCGCCTCCGTGGTCGACGCCGCGCGATCGGCGAGGCGTCGCTCGATCGCCTCGGTGCGGTGCGGGTCGCCGAAGCCGACGACGGGCTCGCTGCGGCGGTACTCGCGGCCGACGGCCCACCACAGGAGGCTGCCGACGAGCGGCAGGAGGATCACGATGATGATCCAGAAGGTGCGGTTGAGGTTCTTCACCTCGTGCTCGCCGCGCGTGATGATGTCGGCGAGCGACGCGATCATGACGAGAACGGGGATCGCGCTCAGCAGGATGGACACCCGCTCACCATAGTGAGGGTTCCGCATGTTGCGCTACGGCGTTCTCGCGCCGAGGCGGTCATGCGTCGGGGCGGCCCCGATGGCGCGTGATCTTCCGCACCGAGCCGTCGGGCGCGTACCGGTTCCACTCCCCCGTCCTGGCGCCGCGGTCGAACTCGCCCTCGTCGAGCAGCCGGCCGGCGGCGTCCCAGCGCGTCCAGCGGCCGTGCTTCTCGCCGTCGAGGAAGGCGCCGCGCTGCAGCAGCCCGCCGGTCGCGCGGTACCACGTGGTGGGCCCCGCGAGCTCGCCGCGCTCGTAGTGCATCTCGCTGCGCACGCGGCCGTCGGCGAAGAAGTGCGTCCACGGCCCGTGCCGGTCGCCGTGGACGTACTCGCCCGCGATCGTGCCGCCGTGCGGGTCGCTCTCACGCCATGGGCCGTGACGTCGACCCTCGGCGTCGAGCCCGCCCTCGCCCGGCGCGAGCGCGTCCGCGGCGTCATCCGCCATCGCGTCAGCCCGCCGGCTTCGTCGCCGCCCCGTCGAGCCACAGCGTGTCGGTCGCGTCGCGGTGCACCCCGTCGGAGCCGACATGCTTCGTCGAGATCTCCGGGCCCTTCTGGATCACGTGCACCATCGCCATCGCGTGACCGCGGCCGAGCCCGTAGCCGTCGGCGAGCCACTGGACGATGACGCCAGCCTTCACCCCCGGCTCCTTGTAGCCGCGCTCGATCGCCTCGTCGAGCAGCTGCCGCGGCGTTCGGCCGGTCTTCTTCTCGATCGCGTCGAGGTAGGCCTGGAACGACATGGAGTCTCCTATCGGTGCAGCGCGGGGAGGACGTCGCGCCCGAACACCTCGAGGAACTCTCGCTGGTTCCGACCGACGTTATGAAGGTAGACCCCGTCGAAGCCCAGATCCAGGTGCGCCTGGATGTTCGCGCGGTGCACGTCGGGGTCGGAGGAGACCACCACGCGGCCGCCGAAGTCCTCCGGTCGCACGAGCTTCGCGATCTGCTCGAGGTCGAACGGCGAGCGGATGTCGCTCTTCGCGAACCGCATGCCGCCGTTGGGCCACTCGGCGAGCGCGTTCGCCATCGCCTCCTCGTCGGTGGGGGCCCACGACAGGTGCAGACGCAGTACGCGCGTCGTCGCGGCGAGGTCTCGGCCCGCCTCGCGCGCGCCCTCCTCGAAGCGCTGGAAGAGCATCCCGATGCGCTCGATCGGCGCGGCCTCGATGAGCAGGCCGTCGGCGCTGCGCCCGGCCCGCTTCGCCGTCAGGGGGCCGGCGGTCTGGATGAGGATGTCCGGCGCGACCTCGGGCATCGTCCAGAGCCGCGCGGTCTCGAGACGCAGGACGTCGCCGTCGTGCTTGGTGTCGCGGCCGGCGAGCGAGGCGGAGAAGAGCTTCTTGATGATCGACAGCGCCTCGAACATGCGCGCGATGCGCTCGGCGGGCTCGGGCCAGCGATCGCCGACGATGTGGTCGCTGATCGCCTCGCCGCTGCCGAGGGCGAGCCAGTGCCGCCCGGGGTACATCGCAGCGAGCGTCGCGGATGCCTGGGCCACCATCGCGGGATGCCACCGGAACGTCGGCGACACCGGTCCGACGCCCAGGGCCCCGCTCGTCCGCGCGCCGAGCGCGGAGACCACGTTCCAGACGAAGCTCGACTGCCCCTGCTGCGGCGTCCAGGGCTGGAAGCCCTCCGTCGCCACCGTGCCGGCGAAACCGTGCCGCTCGGCGAGCGCTGCGAGCTCGATGGCCTCGAGCGGCGCGAACTGCTCGAGCGCGGCGGCGTAGCCGATCTGCGGGGCGGTCATGCCTCCAGTCTGGTGGCTCCCGCTCGCGTTCGCTGGATCCCCATGCGGTCGTCGATCGTCCGCGCACCCCCGGCGAGGTAGCCGACGGCGCTCTGCAGGACCGAGAGCAGCGCGATCGCGACGAGCGTCCATTCCCACCCGCCGGTGAGCTCCGCGACGGCGCCCAGCGCAGCGGGCCCGGCCATGGCGATGAGGTAGCCGCCGAACTGCACGAACGCGGAGAGCCTCGCCGTGAGGGCGCGGTCATCCGAGCGCAGGCCGATGAACGCCACGGCGACGGGGAACACGGCGCCGCAGCTGACCCCGGCGATGACGATCCACAGCAGCGCGAGCTGCGGCGCCAGGAGGGCGCCGAGCGCGGCCGCCGCGAGCAGCGCGCTGGACCCGGCGCTCAGCCATCGCTGATCGGGGAGCGCCTGGGCCGCGCCGGAGGCGAGCAGGCCGGAGACGATTCCGACACCGATGAAGATCGCCAGATGGATGCCCGAGACCTCGTCGTCGATTCCGATCGACCGCTCCATGCCGGGTATCCACGCCAGAAGCGCGTAGTAGGTCGCGGCCTGGAGGCCCATGTAGAGCATCACCGACCAGGCGAGCGGCACGCGCGCCAGCGACCCTCCGCGGGTGGACGGTGCCGATGTCGCGACCTCCCGATCCTGGACCCTCCCGCGCACCTGCACGGCCCACCAGACGAGAGCGGCGGATGCTGCCGCGATCGACCATGCCCCCAGGGCCGATCGCCAGTCGCCGCCGAGCGCGACGGTGAGCGGCACGATCGTCGCCGCGGCGATCGCCGCCATGACCGCGCTCGCCGCGGTGTACACGCCGGTGACCGCGGCGATCGATCGGGGCCAGAGCTCCTTCACGACTACCGGCAGCAGGACATTGCCGACCGCGATCGCGAATCCGAGGACGGCGGTGCCCGCCCACAGCGCGACCGGATCGGGGACGGATCGCAGGAGGATCCCCCCGGTGAGCACCGCGGCGGCGAGGAGGATCGCCCGTCGCGGGCCCGGCGTCCGTGCGAGCGGGATGGCGAGGAGCGATGCCGCGGAGAACCCGGCGAGAGGGAGCGCCGAGAGCACGCCCAGTCCGAGCGCCCCGATCCCGTTCTCGAGACCGATCGCGGTGAGAACGGGAGGCACGGCGGTGATTGGCGCCCGCAGACAGCCCGCGATGACGAGCACCGCGAGCAGGGCGAGCAGACCCGGCGCGGGGCCCGCCGAGCGCCCGCCCGACCGTCGGAGCGAGCTCCGCGGTCGGGCGGGCGTCGTCATCCGACTACCGCACGGACGCGCGCGGCGACCTCGACCGCGTTGGGCAGATCCGAGTGGACGCAGAACGAGTCGACCCGGACCGCGATGTCGCGGCCGGTGACCGAGGTCGTCGTGCCGTGCTCGAGGGCGCGACGCGCGCGGGCCTCGACCTCGTCCAGATCGCGCGTCACCCCCCATCGGTTGACCGTGACGGTGCCGTCCTCCTGGTAGTCGAGATCGACGTAGTACTCGGCGACGAAGGGCACGCCCCGCTCGACGGCGACGCTCTCGTGCAGGGTTCCGGCGAGCCCGAAGATCGGCACATCGAAGTCGCCGGCGACGTCGCACAGCGCGTGCATCAGCTCGGGCTGCCGCGCCATCATCCCGAACAGCGCGCCGTGCGGCTTGATGTGGTGCAGCCGATCGCCCTCGGCGGTGACGAATGCCGCCACCGCGCCGACCTGATACCGGATCAGATCGCGCGCCTCATTGGCCGTGATCACCATCTCGCGCCGGCCGAATCCCGTGATGTCCGGAAGCCCGGGATGGGCTCCCACCGTGACTCCCGCCTCCACCGCGTCATGGACGATCGATGCGATCGATGACGGGTCTCCGGCATGCATCCCTCCCGCCACGTTGATCGTGTCCACGAACTCCAGGAGCCTCTCGTCGTTGCCGAAGCGGTGGATCCCGATGGACTCCCCCATGTCGGCATTGATCGACAGCCTCCCGGGTGGCGGCCTCTCGCCCGTCGCCCCCACGATCACTCGGCGCTCAGCGCGGGAGCGCGTCGTGCGTCGGTCGCCTTCTCGACACCGCGCGCCACCTTCAGCAGACGGGCCTCGTCGTAGGGGACCGACATGAGCTCCAGCCCGACCGGGAGCCCCGACTCGGTGAAGCCCGCCGGGACGGTCACTGCCGGGAAGTAGAGCTGCGAGGCGATGACGGTGTTGGTGGGGTACGTGAGGCAGGTCCACCGGTCGGCGTAGACGTCCTCGTGCGTCGGCGCCGGGAGCTTCGTGTCCGGGAACGCGATGGCGTCCAGCTCGTTCTCGACCATGATCGCGAGCACCGAGCGCTGGAACTCGCCCTGAGCGAGGATCCGATCGAGGTACTGCGGGTCGTCCTTGGCGGTCTTCGGGCCCGTCGCGATGCCCTCGAAGAGGTCGAGCTTGGGGTGGAACCGGCCGGCGGCGTGGAGCTCGTCGATGCCCGAGAAGCCGAGCTGCGGGCGAGCCTGGATGAAGGCGTTCATGTCCTGCAGCGACCGCGTGAAGTAGACCGAGGTGAAGCCCACGAAGTGCATGAGGTCGGGGATCTCGACGTCGACGAGCGTGGCGCCGGCCGCGCTGAGCTTGTCCAGCGCGTCGGTCAGCACGGCGTTGACCGCGGCGCCCTCGGGGTCGGTGTCGTCGGCGAAGACCTCCCGGAGGACTCCGATCCGCTTGCCGGCGACGGTGGCCTCGTCCAGCCCGTCGAGGAAGGAGCCCTCGTGTCGAGCGACGCCGACCACCGTCGTGTATGCGTCCTCGCTGTCGTAGCCGACCATGACGTCGAGGAGCCTCGCCGCGTCCTCGACGGTGCGGGTCATGGGCCCGGAGGTGTCCTGGGGCACGACGAGCGAGGACATCCCGCTGCGGCTGATGAGCCCGGGCGTCACGCGGACGCCGACCAGGTTGCAGAACGACGCGGGCAGTCGGATCGACCCGCCCGTGTCCTCGCCGATGCCGACGAGCCCGAGGTTGGCGGCGACGGCGGCGGCGGATCCGCTGCTCGAGCCGCCCGGGTCGCGGGAGAGGTCGTAGGGGTTCTTCGTGATCTCGCTCTGCGACGACGTCGAGAACCACGAGGTCGCGAAGTCGGGCATGGTCGTCTTGGCGAGGATGATGGCGCCGGCGGCGCGCAGTCGCGCGATCGCCGTCGCGTCCTTCTCCGGCATGTAGCCCGCCGCGGCGGCGCTGCCGAAGGTCGTTCGCAGACCGGCCGTCTCGATCTGGTCCTTCACGACCACGGGGACTCCGTGGAGCGGACCGGAGAGCTCGCCGCTCGACGCGAGCGCGGCGTCCAGTGCGTCGGCCTCGTCGAGCGCCGTGTCGGACACGGAGATGATCGAGTTGAGTCCGGGGCCGTTCCTGTCGAGCGCGTCGATGCGGTCGAGGTAGGCCTGGACGAGCTCGCGCGCGGTGAATGCCCCCGCGCGGAATCCGGCGTGGACGGAGGCGATCGTCGCCTCTTCGATCTCGGTGATGCTCTTCATTGTGCTCTCCTTCGGTTCGGTGGATCCGGGGTGATGAGGTTCAGTGCGAGGGCCCGCGGCCGGCGAGCAGACGGCGGAGGTGACGAGCGCCCCCGCGGTCGAGCGTCGCCAGCGCGGCGATGATGATGACGCCCTTGATGACGTCCTGGTAGTAGGCGTCGATGTCGAGCAGGTTGAAGCCGTTCTGCAGCGTGGCGAGGATGCCGACGCCGACGGCCGTCCGCCAGATGGCGCCACGACCGCCCGACAGGGCCGTGCCGCCGACGATGACGACGGTGAGCACGTCGAAGACGAGCGTGGCACCGAGACTCGCCTGCGCCGAGCTCAGCTGCGATGCGGTGACGACGCCGGCCACCCCGGCGGTGAGGCCGGCGATCGCGTAGGCGCTTCCGACGACGCCGGAGGTCCGGATCCCGGCGAGCCGCGAGGCCTCGAGGTTCCCGCCGACGGCGTACACCGACTGCCCCCACGAGGTGTACGCGAGCACGAGACCGGCGATCACGAAAAGGACGATGACGAGGATCCCGGAGTAGGGAACGCCGGCGAGGCGGTCCCGCCCGAGGGCGGTGAACGGCTCGAAGGCGACGATGAAGGCCTTGTTACCGGTGATCGCGAGCGTGATGCCGCCGACGACGAGGGAGGTTCCGAGCGTGGCGATGAAGGGGTTGACCCGCAGGGCCGTGACGATGAAGCCGTTGACGACGCCCACGACGAGTCCGGCGGCGATGGCCGCCGAGAACGCCACGACAGGGGGCTGGCTCTGGCCGATCGCGGCGGCGACGACCGCCGCGAGGGCGTAGGTCGCCCCGACCGAGAGGTCGAAGCCGCCCGTGATCACGACGTAGGTCATGCCGATGCCCATGATCGCGACCGGCGCCCACTGGCTGAGGATGTTCATCTGGTTGGGGAAGCTCAGGAACGAGGGCTGCGCCACGGAGATCGCGATGACGAGCACCACCAGTGCGATCACGACACCGTACGAACGACTCGCCTGAGCGAGACGCACGAATCGAGACGGGCGGGCATCCAATGCGGTGGTCACAGGGCTGGTTCTCCATCGGTCGAGCGCACGTCGTGCGTGCGCTGGTGGTCGAAGATGCGGGTCAGCACGTCATGCGGTGATGACCGAGGGGGAAGCTCGTCGATGACGCGGCCACCGGCGACCACGAGGACTCGATCGCTGTGCTCGAGAACCTCCTCGATCTCGCTGCTGGACCAGATCACCGTTCGTCCCGAGTCGGCGATCTCCCGCATCGCGGTGAAGACGTGGGCTTTCGCCCCGATGTCGATGCCTCGAGTGGGTTCGTCGAGCAGGAGGACCGAGACCGAGCGATTCATCAGCCGGGCGAGCATGAGCTTCTGCTGGTTCCCGCCCGACAGCGTGCCCGCGGCGACGACGAGGCGGGAGGCGGAGAAGGCCATCGCCTCCGCCGCCGCGCGCACCCCGGCCCTGAGGCGGTCAAGCGTCACCGGGCCGCGACCGGCGGCCCCCGAGAAGTCACCGAGGGCGATGTTCCAGGCGGCGCTCTGATCGAGGACGAGTCCCTGCAGCTTCCGGTCCTCCGGCGCCATCGCGATCCCGAGCCGCCAGGCGGCGGCGGGCGAGCGCGGCCAGGTTCGGCGCTCGCCCCTGATCTCGCACCGCCCCTCGTCGATGAGCAGGGCACCGGCCAGCGCCCGGAGCAGCCGCGAGCGGCCCGAGCCGACGAGACCGGCGACTCCGATGATCTGGCCGGCGGCGACATCGAGCTCATCGAGACGGACACCGGGAGCTCGGAGACCGCGCACTGACAGCACGGCGTCGCCCGCTGTGGTCGCGGACTCCCCGGCCCCGGCCGAATCGAGTTCGACTCCGCCGAGCATGGAGCGGATGAGGGCGGGCTTGGTCCACTCCGCGGCGGGCCGGCTCTCGACGACCTCCTCCTCCCGGAGGACGGTCACCGCGTCGCAGATGTCGAGCACCGCATCGAGGTCGTGCGAGACGTACACGACGGCATGGCCCGTCTCACGCAGCCCGCGGATCACCGCGTGGAGCCGACCGATGTCCTCCGGACCGAGCGACGCCGTCGGCTCGTCCATGATCACGAGTCGGCGCTCGCTGACCATCGCCCGCACGATCTCCAGCAGCTGCTGGTTCGCGGTCGACAGACTGCCGGCCTTGGCTCGGGGCGCCACCTGGAGACCGATCCGCGCTGCGGCCTCTCGGAACTGCGCGTCGACCCGACGACGGTCCACGACGCCGAAGCGCCTGGGCGGGTCTCCCAGATGCACGTTGTCCGAGGCCGACAGCTCAGGCACGATCGTGAGCTCCTGGTAGATCATCGCCAGACCGGCCTCGGCCGCCTGGCGGGGGTTGCCCCCCACCAGGTCGGTGCCGAGCACCCGGACCGAACCCGAATCGAACGGGACAGCACCGGCGATCGACTTCAGGAGGGTCGACTTCCCCGCGCCGTTCTCACCGACGAGCCCATGCACCTCTCCTGATCGCACCTGGAGGGAGACGCCGCGGAGGGCGTTCACGCCGGGGTACGACTTGGACAGCCGAGTCACCTCGAGGGCGAGCGGAGCGACGGCGCGGGGATCAGTCATCAGTACTCCGGCGTGAATCCGTCGGCGTTGTCCACCGTGATGAAGAGCGAGCCCGGACCGTCCAGCACGAGAGGCGACTCGGCCAGGTAGGTGAATCCAGGCGTCATGTCGCCGGTGTCGATCGCTCGAGCGAGCTGCACGATGCCGTAGTACGACTCCTCGTACGGGAGCAGGATGGTCGTGGAATCCCACGCGCCGGCCTCGACCTGCCCGACGCCGTACTCCGTGCCTCCGACGCTGTAGATGCGGACGTCCTCGCCCGGCACCTTGCCGGCCGCGCGAATCCCCTCCTCGACGCCTCGCGTCATGTCGTCCCACGACGAGACGACGATCTCGGCGTCCGGGTTGGCGAGCAGCGCGTCCTGCACGACCGTGAGTGCGGCAGCCGGGTCGAAGTTGCCGGGCTGGTCGGACACGAGGGTCACGTTGGGGTAGCTCTCGAGAGCGCGCTGGATCGCGTTCTCCCACCGCGTGAACAGGTCGCTGCCGATGAAGCCGCCGACGGCGATCGCCTCGCACTCCCCTTCGCAGAGCGAGAAGGCGTTCTCGACGTGCTCGAGGAAGAACGACTCCGTCTGCATGGCGACGAAGCCCGCAGTTCCCTCGGTGTAGTCCGCGTTCCCGCACATCGGGCTGTTGATGTTGACGACGGGCTTCCCGGTCTCCTGCAGCAGCTCGAAGTTGGCGCATCCGGTCGCGTCGGCGACGGGCGACAGGATGTACCCGTCGAAGTCCTGCAGGATCGCGTCCTGAGTCTGCGCGAGCTGCGCGTTCGGGTCGAATCCGGCATCGAAGAGGGTGATCTCCGCGCCGACGGCCTCCGCCGCATCCTGCGCTCCCTCCCACCGGGTCTGGCAGAACGCGTTCTGGGTGGCGCATTCGACGATGAAGGCGAGAGACGCCCCCTCGAGGTCGGGCAGGCCCGCCTCGATGTAGTCGAGCGTCGTGGACATGGCGGTCGAATCCGCGACCGCGTCCTGCGGCTCGGGGGCGTTTCCGCCCTGGGGCGAGGGTGCGGCGCACCCCGCCAGGAGGACCGCCACCGCCCCGAAGGACAGCAGCACTGCTGAAAGCTTCTGTTGCACGTTGAGCTCCTCAATGTGAGAGTGTGTCTAAGTTTGTATGTCAGACATTGAACATTCTTAGTTCGACCATGTTGCATCCAGGTACGGTGAATGTAAAGATCTGATTTCACGGGAATGGAGCACAGGTCGGTGTCGGAGCGAACGTTCGTCCCTGAGCAGCTGTCGAGGAAGGACGCCTCGGGTCAGATCGCGAGGCAGCTGCGCGAGGCGATCTCGAACGCGGTGTGGATGCCCGGCGAGCGTCTGCCGACCGAGCTCGAGCTCGGCGAGACCTTCGATGTCTCCCGCGCGACCGCCCGCGAGGCGCTCAAGCTGCTCTCCGCCACGGGCATGGTCGTCACCACGCGAGGCGGGTCGGGGGGCACGTTCGTCGCGGTGCCCGACTCGGAGGAGGTCGCCGAGCAGCTCAGCGACGCCATCCGCCTCTGGTACCGCGTGGGCAACGTCTCGCTGAGCGATGTCGACGAGGCCCGGTGGGTGCTCGAGATGCACTGCGTCGACATGGCCGCACGACGAGCGACCCCCGAGGACCTCGAGGCGATCCGTCGCCCCGTCGAGGCTGCCCGCGACTTCGACATGGACATCGCGGACTGGCTCGACCTCGACCTCGAATTCCACACCGCGGTCACGAAGGCAGCGAAGAACAAGATCCTCGAACTGGCCATGATGTCGGTGCACCTCAGCCGTCCGGCGACGAACACCGTCTTCGTCGAGCTGCTCGGGCGCGAGACCGTCATGAAGCAGCACGAAGCCATCTACCTCGCGATCGCCGCCGGAGATCCGGAGGCGGCGCGGGACGCCTTCCAGAACCACGTGACATACCTCGACGAGGTTCGCAAGGAGGCCCTGACGAACCTCCAGGTCGACGACATGACGGTGTCCAGCCTCCCCACCATCCGGTCGAGCGCCGATCGCCCCGGCGCCGACGCGTAGGGGTCCGCACCGGCCATGAGCGGGACGACCGCGCTCCCCACGGCCGCGGTCGTCGACGCCCTCGTGCGGCTCGGACTCCCCGCGCCCGCGTTCGCCCTCCGCCCGATCGCCCCCGGGCGCATCGTCGCCGGTCCCGCCGCGCCCGTGACGCACCTCGGGAGCGTCGATGTCATCCTCGAGGTGATCGGCGAGGCACCCACGGGTTCGGTGCTCGTCGTCGACAACGGCGGTCGCGACGACGAGGCCTGCGTCGGCGACCTCCTCGCGCTCGAGGCTCACCTCGCCGGACTGGCAGGGATCGTGATCGACGGGTTCCACCGCGACTCCGCGCAGCTCGTCGACATCGGCATCCCGATCTTCAGCCGAGGAGCCTTTCCGCGCGGACCGGTCCGGGTGCCGCCGGCGGCCCCGCCGATGCGCTCCGCGACGATCGGCGGGGTGACGATCCGCCCGGGCGACATCATCACGGCCGACGACGACGGAGTCGTGGTCGTGGCCGCCGCGCTCGCGGAGGAGGTCGGAGCGCTCGCCCGACGGATCATGACGACCGAAGTCGCGCAGGCCGAGCGCATGCGCGCGGGGGAGTCGCTCCGTTCGCAGCTCGCGTTCGACGAGTACCTCGCCCTGCGCGCCGAGAACCCGGGCTACTCCTTGCGCGACCACCTGGCGGCGCGAGGCGGGGCGATCGAGACGTAGGCGCGTCCGGGGGTCTCTCCAGCCCGGACGGACGCTCGCCCGCCCGGTCGGTTCAGCGGCGGAAGAGCCGCGCGAAGAAGCCGGGCTCGGCATCGTGGCCCGGGCATCGCCGCGACTGGGGCACGCCGCGCATCACCTGGCTCACGTGCTGGCCGCAGCCGGTCCCGGTCCTCTTGCCGCACGTCCGGCAGGTGATCTGCTGGCACATGAGGGGTCTCCTTCGGTCGCGGGAACGAGTCGATTATACCCCCAGGGGTATTAGCGATCGACCGCGAGCAGCACCTTCCCGCGGGCACGGCGCGACTCGACGTGCGCGACGGCCTCGGCGACCTCGGAGAGCGGGACGACGCGGTCGACGACGACGCGCAGGGCCGTCGTGCCGAGCCAGTCGGCGAGACGCTGCAGGTCGGCCTGGTCGCGCGTCGCGAGCAGCGGGATGATGCGGTGCGTCACGAGCCGGTCGGTGATGACCGCGCCCGCGACCGCGGCGACCGGCCTGATCCACAGCCCGCCGGGGTCGCCGCACCGCACGAGCGCGCCCTCCGGCCTGAGCACGCGGCGCAGCTCGCCGATGCGGCGGTCGCCGACGAGGTCGATCACCGCGTCGAAGCGCGGGAGGCCCGACACGACGTCGTCGACCGTGTAGTCGATGACGTCGTCGGCGCCGATGCGCGCGACGAGAGCGAGGTTGCGGGCGCTCGTCGTCGCGGTGACGTGCGCGCCGAGGAGCTTGCCGATCTGGACGGCGAACGTTCCCACGCCGCCGGACGCGCCGTTGACGAGGATGCGCTGCCCGCGCTCGGCCCCGGCCCGCGTGAGCGCCTGCAGGGCGGTGATGCCCGCGATGCCGACGCCGCCCGCATCCACCGGGTCGAGCCCGGCCGGTCGCGAGACGACGCCATCCGCCTTCACGACGACGCGCTCGGCCCACGCCGCGATGCCGAAGCCGAGCACGGGGTCGCCCACGCGCCACCGCTCGACTCCCGGCCCGACGGCGTCGACGACCCCCGAGATGTCGCTGCCGAGCACGGGCCTCGTCGGCCGGCGGAGCCCGCGCCCGACCCGCACGAGGAACGGCGTCCCGCGCATGGTGTGCCAGTCGAGCGGGTTCACCGAGCTCGCCTGCTGGCGCACCACGATCTCCCCCGCCCGCGGCACGACGTCGGGCGCGTCATCGACTCGCAGAACCTCGGGGCCGCCGTACTCGCGCACTGTGATCGCTCTCATCGGTCGTCCTGCCTCACGCGACGGGGGATTCGCCGCGCTCGAGGCGGGCGACGTAGTCGGCGAGCTTCCGGGCGCGGGTCTCGGCGCGCGCGACGCCGTCGAGCCGGAAGACGATGCCGAACCGCTGCTGGGCGGCGAGCGCGCCGAAGGTCGCGGCGGCTGCGGGCGAGGCGTCGAGCGCCGCCCGGAGATCGTCGGGCACGATCATCCCCTTCTGCCGGTAGGCGGCGGCCCAGCGACCGTCCGCCTGCGCCCGCTCGACCTGGGCGAGCCCGGGCGGTCGCATGCGGCCGGCCCCGGTGAGGCGCTCGACGATGCCCACGTTCCGCTGCGACCAGACCGAGCGCGGCCGCCGAGGTGTGAAGACCTGCAGCGAGTAGTCGGCGTCGAGCCCGTAGATCTGCCCATCGATCCAGCCGAAGCAGAGCGCCGACTCGAGCGCCTCGTCGTAGGTGATCCCGGGGGCGGCGGATGCCTTCTTCCGCATCTTCAGCCGGACGCCCGGGTGGTCGGGATTCGCCTCCAGCCACGCCTCCCACGCCGCGACCGTCTCGAAGAGCAGCACGGGCTTGTCGGCGTTCGCGACCATGGGCGCCACTCTACGGCGGCCGGGCGGCACCGCGGCCGCGCCAGCCTCCGACCCGTTCGCGCAGGCCGCCGAGCGCTCAGGCGGCGCCCCCCGCGCAGGACCCGAACGGCATGATCGCCACGGTGCGACGCGAGGCCTCGGCCGATCTGACCCGGAGAAAGGGGAAGAAAACAGTTGCGCTCGGCGGCGTCGCGCCGCTAGATTTCCCGATGCCCTGCACGAGGGCCCACGAGACGCCGAAAGGAGGCCAGCATGTTGATCACCACTCTGACGGGAATCTCCCGTATCCGCGCCGGCTTCGTCGGCGTCGTCACCGCCTAACCGCGTCGGTCGGAACGCCGCCGGTTCGACGGTGGCGGCGCTGAAGAAGCCCGACCCGGGCACCGCGCGCTCGCGCTCGTCGGCTCTCGCCGCCGCTCGTCGACCGATGTGCATCTGCGGGTCACCGCCCCGTTCACGGCGAGTCGNCCCTCGGGCCTCCTCCGGCGCGCGACCGCGCGCGCCGGTGGCGACCCACGCGCAGTGAAGGAACACCACCACTCATGAACACCACCACGACTCGCCCGAGTCACCCGCAGCCGGTGCGCCCGTCGCGCCCCCGCACCCGGAGCGTCCCCGCGCGCCGGATCGGTCTGATCGACCGGATCGCGCTGCACGTCGGCATCGCCCTCGTGCAGTGGAGCCGCCGCTCGACCGTCGCCGTGCGGCACGACCACCGTGCGACGCGCGTGAACCAGGAGCTCGCTCGCGAGCAGCGCGAGCGGCAGATGCAGCGCACGATGCTGCTGACGCTCATCCCGCGCTGAGCACGACCGTGCGCCGCGCATCCCCGCCCGACATCGCAGCGGGCTCGTTCAGAGGGCCGTCACCGGAGGCTCGCCCCGGTGGCGGCCTTCCGCATTCCGAGACCGCGACGATCGGGACGGATGTGCGGGGCTCAGTCCTGGAAGGAGTGCAGGAACTCCGCGACAGCGCGGGGGACGTAGGGCGCCACGTCGCCGCCCAGGGAGGCCACCTGACGCACGAGCGAGCTCGACACGTGCGCGTGGGCCGGGTCGGGGAGCATGAAGATCGTCTCGACGCCGGCGAGGTTGCGGTTCACGATCGCCATCGGCGTCTCGTAGGCCACGTCGACCTGGCTGCGGATCCCCTTCACCAGCACCGTCGCGCCGACATCGGTGCAGTAGTCGACCAGCAGCCCGACGCTCCAGCCGGTCACGACGATGCCCGAGGGCAGGGCCCGATCGGCGATGGCCTGCTCGATGAGGGAGACGCGCTGCGCGATCGGCAGCATGGCCGTCTTGCCCGGGTTGTGCACGACGACCACGTGCACCTCGTCGAAGATGCGCGCGGCGCGCTCGATGACGTCGAGATGCCCCAGGGTGACGGGGTCGTACGACCCGGGGATGACGGCGACTCTGCTCACGGAGCAAGCCTACCGGGGCGGCGTCGCGCGAACGCTATGCGGCCGCCTCAGCGCGCTCGCGGTAGCCGGCGGCGACGAGGATGGGCAGGTGGTCGCTGACGCCCTGCGGCAGCGTGCGGACGGAATCGATGTCGAGCCCGATCGAGGTCGCGAAGTCGAAGTGGCCGCGGAAGAACTTGTAGCGCGTGTAGGTGCGCGCGTCGCTGAGCGTCAGGTCGTAGCCGGTGCCGCGCACGTCGGCTCCGAGGAAGTCCTTGAAGACGGGGTAGTTGAAGTCGCCCACCATGAGGGTGGGCAGATCGGGCCCGAAGCCGCGCAGCGCTTCGTGAGCGGCGTGGATCTGCTTGCGCCGCAGCGAGTTGAGCGCCGTGAGCGGGGCGGCGTGGAAGGAGGCGACGACGATCTCGCGCCCCGTCTCGCGGTCGAGCAGGTGCGAGCCGAGCACGCGCTCGTGCGCGGGCGCGGCGATGCGATCGTGGAGCGACTTCTTGAGGGCGAAGGCGGCCGTCGCGCGCGACTCGAAGCGGTCGCGGTCGTAGTAGACGGCGAGGCCGAGCCGATTGCGCTTGGTGGCGTCGGCGAGGTGGAGGGGGCCGAGCTCGGCGGGGAGCTGCGAGGTGTCGATCTCCTGCAGGCAGACCAGGTGCGGGTCGTGCGCGGCGACCAGATCGACGAGCTCGCCGACGGCCGCGTGCTTGCGGAGGTTGTAGCTGATGACCTTCATGCGTCCTCCCCCTGGTGTTCCCCGGCGACAACGCTAGTCGACCGCGCGAACCTGATGGACGCCTTGACGATCGCGCGTCAGTTCTTCTCCAGGTACGCGCGCGCCTCGTCGTCGAGCCGGCGGTCGAGGGCGTCGCGGAGCGCCGGCATCCCGTCGAGCCGCGGGTCGCGCTCGAGGAGCAGGGCCGCGGCCTCGCGCGCATCCCCGATCACATCGCCGTCCTTCGCGACGCGCAGCAGCCGCAGGCTCGACCGGCCGCCGCTCTGCGTCGCGCCGAGAACGTCGCCCTCGCGGCGCAGCTCGAGGTCGATCGACGCGAGCTCGAAGCCGTCGAGGGTCGACGCGACCGCCTCGACGCGCTCGCGCGCGAGACTGCCCTGCTCGGCGGCGGTGACGAAGAGGCACAGGCCCGGCACGCCGCCGCGGCCGACGCGGCCGCGCAGCTGGTGCAGCTGGCTCACGCCGAACCGGTCGGCCTCCACCACGACCATCGTCGAGGCATTGGGCACGTCGACGCCGACCTCGATGACCGTCGTCGCGACGAGCACGTCGATCTCGCCGGCGGCGAAGGCGCGCATCGTCGCGTCCTTCTCCTCCGTCGACATACGGCCGTGGAGCGGCTCGACCCGTCGCCCCTCGAGCGCGGGGTGCGATCGCAGCAGGGGTGTGAGCTCGGCGACCGACGCGGGCGGGCGGGGCGGGGCATCCGCCTGCCCGACGGCCGCATCGGCGGCGCCGACCGAGCCCGACTCCTCGGCGTCGGTCGCGAGCGCGTCGGGGTCGTCCTCCGGGGTCGTCGCGTCGATCGCGGGGACGACGACGAAGCCCTGGCGGCCCTGCGCGAGCTCCTCGCCGAGGCGCTGCCACGCGCGGTGCCACAGCTCGCGGCGCTCGGCGAGCGGCACGACGTGGCTCACGATCGGGATGCGCCCGGCCGGCAGCGTCGCGATCGTCGAGACGTCGAGGTCGCCGAAGACCGTCATCGCGACCGTCCGCGGGATGGGCGTGGCCGTGAGGACGAGCACGTGCGGCGGCACCGCGCCCTTGCGGCGCAGGGTCTCGCGCTGCTCGACGCCGAACCGGTGCTGCTCGTCGACGACGACGAGGCCGAGGTCGGCGAACTGGACCTTGTCGCCGAGAAGCGCGTGCGTTCCGACGACGATGCGGGATGCCCCGCTCGCGATCGCGAGGAGGGTCGCGCGGCGCTCCCCCGCGCTCAGCTGCCCCGTCAGGAGCACCGGGCGCATCCGAGCCGCGCGGTCGGGGCCGAGCACGCTCACGATCGAGCGCAGGTGCTGGGCCGCGAGCACCTCCGTCGGGGCGAGCAGGGCGCTCTGGCCGCCGTCCTCCGCGACCGTGAGCATCGCCCGCACGGCGACGAGCGTCTTTCCCGAGCCGACCTCGCCCTGCACGAGCCGGTTCATGGGAACGGGCGAGGCGAGGTCGCGCGCGATCTCCTGGCCGACGAGCTCCTGGTCGGCGGTGAGGGTGAACGGCAGCGCGGCGTCGAAGCCCGCGAGCTCGGCGCCCGGCGTGCGCGGGGTCGCGGGCTGCTCGCGCAGCAGGGCGCGGCGCTGCAGCAGCGCGACCTGCAGCAGGAACGCCTCGTGGAAGCGCAGCGTGTCGCGCGCGCGGCGCCACTGCCGGTTGTCCTCCGGCCGGTGGATCCACTCGAGCGCGGTCGCGTGGTCGAGCAGCTCGCGCTCGGCGCGCACCTCGGCGGGGACGGGGTCGTCGAGCGGCCCGAGCGTGTCGAGCGCGACCGCGATCGCCTTCTGCAGCTGCCAGCTCGCGACCGTCGACGTCGCCGGGTAGATCGGGATCGGCTGCATCGCCCACTTCTGCGCCGTGGGGCCGGCGTCACGCAGGGGCCCGTCGCGCTCGTCGCCCGCCTCGAACAGCTCGTAGTCGGGGTGGGCGAGCTGGCGGATGCCGCGGTACTCGCCGACCTTGCCGGCGAAGATGCCGCGGCGGCCCTTCACGAGATCGGCCTTGCGCCACGCCTGGTTGAAGAACGTCAGGGCGAGGATGCCCCGGCCGTCGCCGATCGTGACCTCGAGGATGCTCCCCCGGCGCGCGCGCATCGTGCGCTCGGTGACGCTCAGGATCTCCGCGACGATCGTCACCGACTCGCCCACCTGCAGCTCGCTCAGCGCCGTGAGCTCGCCGCGGCGCGCGTACCGGCGCGGCACGTGCGCGAGCAGATCGCCGACCGTGGTCATGCCGAAAGCTTTGCTCAGCGACTTCGCGCTGCGATCGCCGAGCACCGAGACGAGCTTCGCGTCGAGGGGGCCGGTCACGGTGACTACGGTAGCCGCGCGCGCCGACCGCGCCGTGCTGGCGGCTACCGTTGAGCCGTGACGCGCATCATCGCCGGGTACGCCGGGTCTCTCACCCTCACGGTGCCGAGCGCGGGCACGCGCCCCACCTCCGACCGCGTGCGCGAGGCGATCTTCAGCTCGCTGCAGGCCCGCGACCTCATCGACGGGGCGCGCGTGCTCGACCTCTACGCCGGCTCCGGAGGCCTCGGGCTCGAGGCCGCCTCGCGCGGCGCCGCGTCCGTGATGCTCGTCGAGCGCAGCCACGCGGCCGTCCAGGTGTGCAAGGCCAACGCGCGGCTCGTGGAGCAGCGGGCTCCGCGCGGGTCGGCACCGAGCATCCGCGTCACGGGGAAGCCCGTGCAGTCGTACCTGACCTCGACGCCCGGCGCGTGGGATCTCGTCTTCATCGACCCGCCGTACGAGCTCGGCGGGCTCGAGCTCGATCACGTGCTCGCCGCGCTCGTGCCCCGATTGGCGGCGGATGCCGTGGTCGTCCTCGAGCGCTCGTCGCGGACCCCCGTTCCGGCCTGGCCGTCGGGGCTCGAGCTGGAGCGGCGCTCCGACTACGGCGAGACCGCGATCTTCTGGCTCACGGCGACCGAGGCGGGGCCGGAGAGCTAGGCCGGCTGCCGGTCGAGCTCGCGCTGCGACTGGCGCGACACCGCCGCGAGCAGCTCGGCCCCGATCGCCGAACGCTGCCAGCAGCGCTCGTCGGCGGCATCGGAGGCGGCGCGCGCGGCGTAGTCGGCGGCGTGCGTCGCGTGCGTCGCGAGGTGCGCGGTGGCGGCGGCGTGACCGGCGGCGCGGGCGGCGGCGTCCGCAGCGGGGCCGGTCGACTCGCGCGCCGCGGCGTGAGCGAGGAAGGCGATCTCGCGCGCCGCCTGCACCGTGATCGCACCGTTCGCCCAGGCGCGGGCGGCGGCGATCGCCGCGCGGGGCCGCGGGTCGTCGGGGTGCTCGGCCTCGAAGGCGGGGAGCGCGCGCTCGGCGCACGCGGCGGCCCAGCGGGCGAGCTCTCGGTGCTCGGACGGACTGATCACGGTACGACCCCCTGCTCCGGCTCCGCCCCCGATGGCGGGCGCCTCATCATGAGGGTTATGTCGAGGGGGAGGCGGTTCTTACAGGAACTCCCGAGATCGGCTCAATCGGCCTCGCCGCTCCACCCCGCGAACGGGTCCCACCCGCCCCGCTCGTCGACCACGTGGCCGTCGACGAGCACCGCGGGTCGACCGCCGGCGCGCTCGTCGAGAGCGACCACGAGACCGACGCGCTCGAAGCCCGCCGGCAGCGGCACGGTCGGCGGGAAGGTCGCGAGCAGCGAGTGGTCCTCCCCGCCCGTGAGCGCGAGCGCCCCCGTGCCGTGGGCCGCGAGCGCGCGGCCGTCGAGGTCGATCACGACGCCGCTCGCGCGCGCGACGCGGCGGGCGTCGAGCGCGAGCCCGTCGCTCAGGTCGAGCATCGCGGTCGCGCCGGCGATCGCGGCGGCGGGGCCGTCCGCGATCGGCGGGCGCGGGGCGAGCTGGGCGGCGATGGGCACGGGATGCTCGGAGCGCAGCCGAGCGGCCGCCGAGGCATCCGGCGCCCCCGTCGCATCGACGCCGCGCTCGAACAGCAGCGCGAGGCCCTGCGCGGCGAGCCCCAGGGGGCCGGAGACCGCGACGACGTCGCCCGGGCGCGCGCCGTCGCGCCGCACGGGAGGGCGGCCCTCGAGGTCGCCGAACGCCGTCACCGCGATCGTGAGGGTGTGCGAGACGCTCAGGTCGCCGCCGACGACGCCGCAGCCGGGAGCGAGCGCGGCGCACGCGTCGGCGAGCCCGTCGGCGAAGGCCTCGAGGTCGGCGACGGGCGTCTCGGCCGGAGCCGCGAGGGCGACGACGAGGCTCGTGGGGCGGGCTCCCATCGCGGCGACGTCGCTGAGGTTGGTGGCGGCGGCCTTCCACCCGAGGTCGTGCATGCTGGACCAGGCCAGGCGGAAGTCGGGGCCGTGGATCATCATGTCGGTCGTCACGACGAACCGGCCGTCAGGGGCAGCGAGCACGGCGGCGTCGTCGCCCGGGCCGAGCTCGGTGACCGCGCTCGGGGGCAGGCGCGGGATGATGCGTGCGAGGGCGGCGAGCTCGCCGACCGCGCCGAGAGTGTCGGCAGCGTGGTCGGGGGCGCCGTCTGCGTCGGGGGCGCCGTGCGCGTCGGTGGCGCCGTCTGCGTCGGGGGCGCCGTGCGGGTCGGGCGCGTGCTCGGCGGAGGGCATGTCGTCCACGCTAGCCTGGCCCGCGCGCGTCGTGATCCGCCGGCGCTGTGCGCGACCTCGAGTGCGCCGCAGCCGACGCGCCGTCGCGCGAGAGGAGCCCCATGACGCCGGACCGACTGCGATCGGCCGCCCGCCTGCTGCTGACCCTTGCCGCGATCGGCGCCGTGCTCGTGATCGGGGCGCAGCTGGTGGCTCCCCCACTCGCCGTGACCGCCCCCGTGCGCGTCGCGATCGACGGAGTGCGGTTCGTCGGGCCGCCGCTCGCGCTCCTGCTCGGGGTGCTCGCGCTGCTGCGGGCCCGAGCGCTCGAGCGCCGTGCCCGCACCGGTTCGACCCCTCCGGATCGCGAACGGGCCGACGCGATCGTCCGGGGGCTCATCGCCGTCGCGCTCCTGCTCATGGGGCTCGGGGTGCTCAGCGCGATCTGGAGCTCGCTCGTCCTCAGGCTGGGCGGTCTTCTGCCGTAGCCGCGGGGCGGACAGGCGCAGTGGGAGCGCCTCGGGCGTCCGCACCCGACCCCGCGCGCGCCGAAGTCGCGACCGGGGCCGGAACCCGGCCGACAGGCCTCGGAGCCCGTGCCGAGCCGCGCCGCGATAGCGTGGTGACCGATGTCGACCCGCAGCCGTCCTGCCCGCATGAGGCGGGCATCCGTCGCCCTGATCGCGAGCGCTCCGCTCGCGCTCGCGGGGTGCGCGGGCACGGTGAACCTCGAGGCGGCTCCCGAGTCGAACGCCTACGCGTGCGCCGAGATCTCGGTGCGACTGCCCGACGAGGTGGCGGGGCTCGACCGCCGCGCGACGAACGCGCAGGCGACGGCCGCGTGGGGCGACCCGGCGGCGGTCATCTACCGGTGCGGGCTGCCGGCTCCGGGGCCGAGCGAGCTGCCGTGCTTCACGGTCGACGGGGTCGACTGGCTGCTCGACGAGTCCGACGCGCCGCGCTACGTGTTCACGACCTACGGACGCGAGCCGGCCACGGAGGTCATCGTCGACAACGACGTGGTCAGGGGCCCGGATGCCCTTCGCCCGCTGAGCGTCGCCGTCGCGTCGACCGAGCCGACCGCGCAGTGCCTCGCCGCGACCGATGTGTTCGCCGGCGGAAGCGTCGCCCCGCAAGGCGACCCGCCCGCCGACGAGTAGAACCCGCGGCGGACCCGCCGCCGACGAGCTCAGTCCGCGGCCGACCCGCTCGACGAGCGCCGGTGCCCTACGCGCGCGGCCCGTCGAACCCGACGAGCTTGCCCGCGATGCCTCCCGCGGCGCGCAGCGCGGCCCCGCCGCCGAACCCCGCCTGCGGGAAGACGATGCGCTTGTCGCGCGCCTCGACGATCGCGTCGACGAGCACCTCGGCGGCGGGTCGCTGCGGGGCCCACAGGTAGAGCGACAGGGCTCCGGGGATCGAGTTGACCTCGTTGACGAACAGCTCGCCCGTGGCCTCGTCGAGCAGCAGGTCGACGCGCACGACGCCCGTGAGTCGCGTGACGTCGGCGACGCGCGCGGCGAGATCGCGCGCGGCCTCGTGAACGCTCTCGGCGACCTCGGCCGGGAACTCGCGCGGGGCGCTCGAGAGGCCGGCGTCGGCTCCGGCGCCGCCCGCGAGGTACTTCTCGGCGTACGAGTAGAGGGCGCTCTGGCTCTCGCCGCGCAGCGGCTTCTCGAGCTGCGTGATCTCGAGCTCGGGGTGCGTGCGGAACGCGATGTTCAGGTCGACGAGCTCGGGCCGGTACGGCTCGAGCACGGCACCGTTGCGCAAGTGGACGCTCGCGCCCGCGAGCGCGCGCGCCGCCTCGATGTCGTCGGCGATCTCGATGCCGATCGACGACCCGCCGAAGCGCGGCTTGACGATGTACGGCCCGCCGAAGCCCGGCTCGCGCAGCGTCGACACGGCCTCGCGCGGCAGCGAGGGGATGCCCGCGGCCGTCATGAGACCGCCGAACGCGAGCTTGTCCATGCCCACGGCCCCGGCGAAGAGCGTCGACCCGGTGGCGGGGATGCCCAGCAGCGAGAACACGGCCGCGGCGCCGCCGCCCTCGCCGACGCCGCCGTGCAGGCACAGCAGCGCCGCCTCGATCTCGACTCTCTCGGCGCCGAACTTCTTGCGGCGGTAGATTCCCGGCTCGCCGGAGAGCCGCACCTCGAGCGCGACCGAGTCGCGCGGGGCGCCCTCCAGGTAGTCCTTCGCCTCGGTCGCGTCGGGGACCCGGAACCACTCGCCCGTCGGCGACCAGTAGATCGGCACGACGCGGTGGCCCGCGGCGGTGAGCACGCGCTCGGCCTGCAGCCCGGTGAGGATGGAGATCTCGTGCTCCGGGCTCGGCCCCCCGAAGACGACGGCCCACGGTGCGGACTGCGCGGCAGCGCTCATGATTCCCCTGTCAGGTCGTGCGCCGCGGCCTGGTCCCTCCCCGGGCGGCGACTCACGGGTAGTGGTCGGGGAGGTCGTTCTCGTAGAGGATAACGCCCCGGTCGGCGGCGGCACGGACGGCCTCGGCGACCGCGACCTCGCGGGAGGCGACCGCGTGGGCGCCCTCTCCGTAGCCTTCCAGCAGTGCGGCGCGGTTGGTGCGGCCGACCGCGTAGAGGGTCGCGCCGGCGGCCTTGATGGCGGCGCTGAACGCGCGGTTGCGCTCGGCCTGGACGGGCCCGAGCTCGACCATGCCGGGGGTCACGACGACGAGGGCTCCCCCGCGCTCGGCGGCGAGGCGGGCGGCGCCCTCGAGCGCGCGGTGCGCCCCGACGGGGTTGGAGTTGTAGGTGTCGTCGATGACGAGCGCGCCGCTCGGAGCCTGCTGGACCTCGGCGCGGTGCTGCGAGCCGGGGAGGTCGGACAGGCGGCCCGCGATCGTCGCGACGGGGACATCCGCCGCGAGGGCGATGCCCGCCGCGACCGCGATGTTGACGGCGTGGCCGGTGCTCGAGATCGTCACGGGCACAGGGGCTGCGTCGCGCCCGAGGCGAATGCTCGCCGCGCCGGTCGCGGCAGCGTCGTCGGCGCCGCTCGCGTCGAGCACGACGTCGGCGTCGGCGCCCGGCCGCAGCGAGACGCTGACGACGCGCTTGCCGGCCGCGGCGCACTCCTCGGCGAGGCCCGCCAGTCGCGGGTCGTCGATCGGCAGCACGACGGTGCGCGCCCGCTCGGTGATCTCGGCCTTCGCGCGGAAGATGACGTCGGTCGAGCGCATGCGCTGCAGGTGCGCCTCGCCGATGACGGTGATCGCCGCGATGTCGGGCGGGAAGTGCGTCGAGAGCTCGCGGATCTCGCCGGCTCCGAAGATGCCCATCTCGGCGACGAAGATCTCGGTGCCCGGCACGAGCCTGTCGTTGACGGCACGCGAGAGGCCGAGGCGGTTGTTGAAGGATGCGGGGCTCGCGACGGTCGTGTACGTGGCCGACAGCAGGTGGGCGACGTAGTTCTTCGTGCTCGTCTTGCCGTACGACCCGGTGATCGCGACGACGCGCGGCTTCACCTGGTCGAGACGCTTCTTGGCCTGCTCGACGAACCGCTTCGAGCCGGCCTTCTCGATCGGGGCGGTGATCGCGAGGGCGAGGTCGGTGAGGGGCGCGCTCAGCAGGAGCACGACCGCGGGGCCGGCCGCGCCGAGGAGCGCGGCGAGCGCGACCGCGAGGATGAGGTGGACCAGGATCCACACGACGAGCAGGCGCTTCACCCGATCGGTGAGCACGAACGTCGCTGAGGTGCCGCGGGGCTTCAGACCCACCGGGAGGAGGGCGAGCAGGACGATCGCGGCGAGGGCGGCGATCGCGAGCGGGGAGCCGGCGCCGCTCGAGGCGATGCCGATCGCGGCGACCACCACGAGCAGGGCGGCGACGGCCGCGCCGAGCAGTGTGATCGACTCGCGGGTGAGCCACAGCCCGGCCATGCGCGAGACCCAGGTGGGCACGTAGTGCTCGCGCTGGGCGACGCGCAGCCAGCGGGCGCCGACGGGCACGGCGGCGATGACCGCCAGGCCGAGCGCCACGAGGGTGAGCGGCGAGGTCAGCAGGGTCATTCGGTGCGATCCAGTTCGTCGAGGAAGGTCAGGAGCTCCTCGCGCACGGCGAGCTCGAGGTCGCCGGTGAGGAGGTGCTCGGTGCCGGCGACGACGCGGAAGCTCGCGCCGCAGCGCTCGGCGGCGACGCGTCCGGCGTCGGTCGGGGCGGCGGTGTCGCCCTCGCCCCACACCATGCGCACGGGGCACGAGAGCGCCGCGAGGTCGTCGTCGTAGTTCTCGCCCACGGTCTTCACGAGCACGCCGCGCATGACGCCCTGGGCGGCGCGGTAGTCGGCCGAGCCGCGCTGGTTGCGCAGGGCATCCATGCGATCGTCGCTCAGGAGGCCGGCGCTGTTCGCCCACCGCGCCAGGCGGTACGACAGGGGCGGTGCGGCGGGAGCGGAGAGCCGCACGAGGGGCGCGCCGGTGAGGACGAGCCCGCGCACGAGCTCGGGGCGC
This sequence comes from Yonghaparkia sp. Soil809, assembly GCF_001429705.1. Classification (NCBI taxonomy): domain Bacteria; kingdom Bacillati; phylum Actinomycetota; class Actinomycetes; order Micrococcales; family Microbacteriaceae; genus Microcella; species Yonghaparkia sp. Soil809. The sequence continues at coordinate 138,161 of NZ_LMSV01000002.1, read as the reverse complement.
CGTGCGGCGAGCCGCACCGCGATGCGACCGCCGAAGGAGTGGCCGACGATCACGACGGGCGCGTAGGCGGCGACGGCCTCGGCGACGAGCTCGGCGTACTGCTCCGTGCCCCACACCTCGTCCGGCGCAGGGGCGGGGCCGAAGCCGGGCAGGTGGAGGCTCACGGCGTCGAGACCCGAGACGATCGTCTGGAAGTCGGTGCCGTCGCGCCCCCAGCCGTGGAGGGCGACGACGCGCGGAGGGGTCGCGCCGGTCTTCTCGGCGAGGACGCGGCCGCCCGCGAGTGAGGTGATCACGCGTTCAGCCTACCGTCAGGGATCCCCCGAACAGGGGTCAGGATGCGACGCGCGCGCGCGTCGTCCGGCCGCACGCCCCTCACTCCCCCTGCGGCTCGTCGCTGTCGGTCGCGAGGTGCGGAGCCAGCTCGCGCGGGTCGAGCGTCCCGTCGAGCACCTGCGCCACCTGCCGCACGATCGGCATGTGCACGCCGCGCTGCTCGGCGAGCTCGAGGATGGGCCCCACCGACGACAGGCCCTCGGCCGTCTGGTTCATCTGGGCGATGACCTCGGTGAAGGCGTAGCCCTGGCCCAGCAGCCGACCGGCCGTGTTGTTGCGCGAGAGCTTCGACTCGCACGTGGCGATGAGGTCGCCGAGGCCCGCGAGGCCCGACATCGTCTCGGGGCGGGCGCCGTAGGCGACCGCGAAGTGGGTGAGCTCGACGAGCCCGCGCGTGATGATCGAGGCCTTCGTGTTCTCGCCGTAGCCGACGCCGTCGGCGATGCCCACGGCCACGGCGATGAGGTTCTTCAGCACGCCGCCGAACTCGGTGCCGATGACGTCGGTGTTGACGAAGGAGGCGAAGTAGTCGTTGGTCGCGGCGGCGGCCACGGCGACGGCGGTGGCGAGGCTCGAGCTCGCGACGACCGCCGCGGTCGGCTGCCTGTTCGCGATCTCGAGCGCGAGGTTGGGCCCGCTCACGACGGCGATGCGGTCGGCGTCGACCCGCAGCTCGGAGGCGATGACCTCGCTCATGCGCAGGCCCGTGCCGCGCTCGACGCCCTTCATGAGGCTCACGATCGGCACGTCGGGCGGCACGATGTCGCGGATCGAGTGGAGGTTCGAGCGCAGCGACTGGCTCGGTACCGAGAGGTAGACCTGCTGCGCCCCGGCGAGCACGCGCTCGAGCGAGTCGTGCGCGCGCAGGTTGGGCGGCAGGTTGATGCCGGGCAGGTAGTCGCTGTTGCGGTGCGTCTCGGTGATCTCCTGCGCCACCTCGCGCCGCCGCGCCCACAGGACGACGTCGCTGCCGCCGTCGGCGAGCAGCTTCGCGAACGTCGTGCCCCACGAACCGGCGCCGAGGACGGCGATGCGGAGGGCATCCGGCTCGAGCTGGGCGAGCGGCAGGCGCAGCGCCTCGGTCAGCGGCGGATGCTCGCGGGCGGACGTCGCGTCACTCAAAACGGCCGGTCTCCTTCTGGTTGTTCTTCACCGGGTCCCACCGCTCGGGCGGCGGCGTCTCGCCGCGGAGGTCGCCGAGCAGCGCCGCGATGGCGTTCATGACGCGCTCGGTCCCCTCGGCGAGGACGGCCTGGTCGATGGGGCGGCCCATGAGGTCGCTCAGGTCGACCGGATCGCCGATCTTGCAGACGACGCGCTTGCGGGGGAAGAAGCTGATCTTCTTCGAGTACCGCGCCATGATCTGCTGCGTGCCCCAGTGGGCCGCGGGGATGATCGGCACGCCCGCGGTCAGCGCCATCCGCACCGCCCCCGTCTTGCCGCGCATCGGCCACAGGTCCGGGTCGCGGGTCAGAGTGCCCTCGGGGTAGATGATGACGGCGAGCTCGTTGTCGACGAGCTGCTGGGCGGCCCGGAGCGGCGCGGCGGAGCGCCCGCCGCCCTCGCGGTCGACGGGGATCTGCCCGGAGGCCCGCAGGATGGCGCCGACGATCGGATTCTTGAACACGCTCGACTTCGCGAGGAAGCGCGGTACGCGCCCCAGGCCCCAGACGAATCGGCCCATGATGACGGGGTCGATCTCGCTGTAGTGGTTCGGCGAGAGGATGAACGCGCCCTGCTTCGGAAGCTTGTGCCCGTCGATCGTCACGAACTTCGTCATGAGCTCAAGGATCGGCAGCAGGAGGCCGGCGAGGAGGTACCAGATCGCGGTCTTCTCGCGCCGCCGCGTCGCGGGGCGGCCGGCGGGGCTCGGAGCCGCGGTCGTGCTCGAGGGGGTGTCGTCGGTCACGGCTCCAGGCTAGCCGGTGCCGCGGGCGCGGCAGAGAAGGCCGCTCAGGCGAGCTCGAAGTCGGCGCCGAGCTGCTCGAGCTTGTCGATGAACAGCTCGTACCCGCGGCTGATGATGCCCACGTTGCTGATCGTCGACGTGCCCTCGGCCGCGAGCGCCGCGATGAGGTGGCTGAAGCCGCCGCGCAGGTCGGGGACCCGCACGTCGGCGCCGTGGAGCGGCGTCGGCCCCGTGATGACGGCCGCCTGCTCGAGCGGACGGCGCGGCACCCGGCGGGTGATCGACGCGATGCCGCTCTTGTAGACGACGATGTCGGCGCCCATCTCGTTGAGGGCGTCGGTGAAGCCGAAGCGGTTCTCGTAGACGGTCTCGTGCACGACGGACTGGCCCTCGGCCTGCGTGAGGGCGACGATGAGCGGCTGCTGCCAGTCGGTCATGAAGCCGGGGTGGACGTCGGTCTCGACCATGACGGGGCGCAGAGGCGTGCCGGGGTGCCAGAAGCGGATGCCGTCCTCCAGCACGTCGAACATGCCGCCGGCCTTGCGGTAGACGTTGAGGAACGTCATGAGCTCCTGCTGCTTCGCGCCGCCGACGACGATGTCGCCGCGGGTGGCGAGAGCGGCGGATGCCCAGCTCGCGGCCTCGTTGCGGTCGAAGATCGCCGAGTGCAGGTAGCCGTGCAGCTTCTCCACGCCCTCGATGACGATGACGCGGTTGGGCTCGACCGAGATGATCGCGCCCATCTTCTGCAGGATCGCGATGAGGTCCATGATCTCGGGCTCGATCGCGGCGTTCTTGAGCTCGGTCGTGCCCGTCGCGCGCACGGCCGACAGCAGGACCTGCTCGGTCGCGCCGACGCTCGGGTAGGGCAGCTCGATGCGGGCACCGCTCAGCCCGTCGGGTGCGGTGAGGCGGATGCCGTCGGCGAGCTTCTCGACGGTGGCGCCGAGCGCGCGGAGGGCGTTGAGGTGGAAGTCGATCGGGCGGTCCCCGATCTTGCACCCGCCGAGGTCGGGGATGAACGCCTCGCCGAGCTGGTGCAGCAGCGGGCCGCAGAAGAGGATCGGGATGCGGCTGGAGCCGGCGTGCGCGTTGATCTCGGCGATGTGCGCGCTCTGCACGTTCGTCGTGTCGAGCAGCAGCTCGCCCGGCGCCTGCTCGGTGACGACGACGCCGTGCGCCTCGAGGAGCCCGCGGACGACGTGGACGTCGCTGATCTCGGGAACCGACTTCAGGACGCTCGGATCGTCGGCGAGGAGGGCCGCGACCATCGCCTTGGTGACGAGGTTCTTGGCACCGCGGACCTCGATGCGACCCGCGAGGGGCTTCCCCCCGCGGATGACGATCGTGTCGGAGGCGAGGCCGACGCGCGCGGCCGCCTTCTGCGAGTCCTTGTCGAGGGTGGTGGTCACTGATGCCTCTTCCGTTCTGCCCGGGATCACCGGGCGGGGAGCGTGCGGGGCCGCCAGGACTCGCGGCGGGCCTCGAAATCGGTGATCGCCTGCTCGTCGCGGAGGGTCAGCCCGATGTCGTCGAGCCCCTCCAGCAGGCGCCACCGCGTGTAGTCGTCGATGTCGAAGGGTGCAACGATATCGCCGACCCGGACATTCCTCGCCTCCAGGTCGACCGTCGCCTCGAGCCCGGGCTCAGCCTCGATGGCCGCCCACATGCGCTCGACGGTCGGCTCGTCGACGGTGCCGGCCAGCAGTCCCTGCTTGCCGGCGTTGCCGCGGAAGATGTCGCCGAAGCGCGGGCTGATGACCGCGCGGAACCCGAAGTCGCGCAGGGCCCACACGGCGTGCTCTCGGCTCGAGCCGGTGCCGAAGTCGGGGCCGGCGATGAGCACGCGCGGGTTCGCGTAGGCGGGCTGGTTCAGCACGAACTCCGGGTCCTGGCGCCAGGCGGAGAACAGCCCGTCGTCGTAGCCGGTCTTCGTCACGCGCTTGAGGTACACCGCCGGGATGATCTGGTCGGTGTCGACGTTGGAGCGCCGCAGCGGCACGGCGACCCCCGTGATCGTCGTGATCTTCTCCATCACACACCCGCCTTCGTCGTGCCGGTCATTCCCGCGTCGAGCAGGCTCGGGTCGACCTCGATGCCGTCGGCGACGAGGTCGGCCGGGCTCGAGAGCGTGCCGCGGATGGCCGTGGCCGCCGCGACGAGAGGGCTCACCAGGTGCGTGCGCCCGCCCTTGCCCTGGCGCCCCTCGAAGTTGCGGTTCGAGGTCGACGCGCACCGCTCGCCGGGCGCCAGCTGGTCGGGGTTCATGCCGAGGCACATCGAGCAGCCCGCGAAGCGCCACTCGCCGCCGAAGGCCTCGACGACCTTGTCGATGCCCTCCGCCTCGGCCTCCAGGCGCACGCGCGCCGATCCGGGGACGACCATGACGCGCACGCCGTCGGCCTTCTTCTGACCCTTGATGATCGAGGCGAAGACGCGGAGGTCGTCGAGGCGGCTGTTGGTGCACGAGCCCATGAAGACCGCGTCCACCGCGATCTCCTTCATCGGGGTGCCGGCCGCGAGGTCCATGTACTCGAGCGCGCGCTCGGCGGCGCTGCGCTCGTTGGGGTCGATGATCGTCGACGGGTCGGGCACCGAGTCGTTGAGGTTGACGCCCTGCCCGGGGTTGGTGCCCCACGTGACGAACGGCTCGAGCTGATCGGCGTCGATGAACACCTCGGCGTCGAACACGGCGTCGTCGTCGGTCCGGAGCGTCGTCCAGTGCTCGACGGCGGCGTCCCAGTCGGCGCCCTCGGGCGCGTGCGGGCGGCCCTTCAGGTAGGCGAAGGTGGTCTCGTCGGGCGCGACCATGCCGGCGCGCGCACCCGCCTCGATCGACATGTTGCAGATCGTCATGCGGCCATCCATCGACAGCGCTCGGATCGCGGAGCCGCGGTACTCCAGCACGTAGCCCTGACCGCCGCCGGTGCCGATCTTCGCGATGACGGCGAGGATGATGTCCTTCGCCGTGACGCCGGGCCGCAGGGTGCCCTCGACCGTGATCGCCATCGTCTTGAACGGCTTGAGCGGCAGTGTCTGCGTCGCGAGGACGTGCTCGACCTCGCTCGTGCCGATGCCCATCGCGAGCGCGCCGAACGCGCCGTGCGTGGAGGTGTGCGAGTCGCCGCAGACGACCGTGATGCCGGGCATCGTGAGCCCCAGCTGCGGACCGACGACGTGGACGATGCCCTGCTCGACGTCGCCGAGCGAGTGCAGACGGATGCCGAACTCGGCGCAGTTCTTCCGCAGCGTCTCGATCTGGATGCGGCTCGTCGGCTCGGCGATCGGCCGGTCGATCGCGAGCGTCGGGGTGTTGTGGTCCTCCGTCGCGATCGTCAGATCGGGGCGGCGCACGGGGCGGTTCGCGAGGCGGAGGCCGTCGAAGGCCTGCGGGCTCGTGACCTCGTGGACGAGGTGGAGGTCGATGTAGAGGAGGTCGGGCTCGCCGTTCTCGCCCTTGGCGACGAGATGCGAGTCCCACACCTTCTCGGCGAGCGTGCGCGGGCGAGGGGTACCGGCGGAGTGAGCGGTCATGACGCGTTCGTGCCCTTCTTCGTTCAGGGGTTCCGGCCGACGGCGAACTCCGCGACGAGAGTGGCCTGGATGATCAGGACTCGCCGCGGCGACGAAGGAGGAGTCGACCGTGAAGCATCGGCTCAGACTATCATCGGCGCCCCTGAGCCCCCGCGCCCCCCGGGCGCCGTCCGGCCCGGGTCTACACTGCCCGCATGCACCGGATCTTCGGGGTCGCCTTCTCCGCGGTCTACCCGCTCTACGTCACCAAGCTCGAGCGCAAGGGGCGCACGCGCGCCGAGCTCGACGAGGTCATCGAGTGGCTGACCGGGTTCGACGACGACGCGCTCGCGCGGCACCTCGAGCAGGGCGCGACGTTCGAGGAGTTCTTCGCGGACGCCCGCCTGAACCCGAACGCCGACCTGGTCACGGGCGTGATCTGCGGCGTGCGCGTCGAGGAGATCGACGACCCGCTCATGCGTCGCATCCGCGTCCTCGACAAGCTCGTCGACGAGCTCGCGCGCGGGAAGGCGATGGAGAAGGTGCTGCGGGGCTGAGCGCGGTCAGAGCCCGGTCAGACGGTCAGAGCTCCTCGAGCAGGAGGATGACGAAGGAGCCCAGGCGCAGCGCGTCGCCCGCCTCGACCCGCAGCGGGTGGCCAGGGGCGACGGGCAGCACGTGGCCGTGCGGCGTCGCCCGCTCGGTGCCGTTCGTCGAGGCCAGATCGTGGACGAGCAGGGCGCCCTGATCCGGCTCGATCGCGGCGTGGGTCTTGGAGACGGAGCGATCCGGGTCGGCGAGGCGCACGAGCTCCGCCCCGCGCCAGCCGTCGAGCTCGGCCGGGTCGCGGCCGAGCAGCATGCGCCCCGTCACCGCAAGGCGGCGGCCGTCCGGCAGCTGGATCGCGAGCGCGCCGGGCTCGGGGCTCGCGGCGACGTCCGGTTCCGGGGTCGGCTCGGGGCTCGCGGCGCCCTCCGGCGCGGGACGGAGCGCGGGCGGCGCCGGCGGGGTCGGCGGGGTCGGCGGCACCGGGAGCATGCCGGGCACGGCGGGGAAGAACCGGGGCGCGGTCGCGGGAGCGGCGGGGGCCGCCGGGGCCGGCCCCGCGGGCGGCGCGACGACGCTCGCGCGACGCACCGCGGGCACCCGCACCGTGCCGGAGTCGGCGAGGCCCGGCGGGAGATCGATGAGCGGGCCGCCCGCCGCGCGCTCGACGGCGGGCCCGCGCGGGGTCGGCGCGGCGTCGGGCACGAGGCCCGGAGGCGGGGTGATGAGCGGCCGGGGCGGCCGGGCGTCGTCGTGATCGGTCATCGAGCTCCCTCGAGGGTCGCGAGAGATCCTAGCCTTCGCGCGCCGCCGCCGCCGAGGGGGTTGCCGTGCGCGCGGGATGCTCCCACCGGGCCGCGCGCACGACGGCGTCGAGGAAGCCGACGATGACCTCCTCCATGCCGACGACGGGCGTCGTGGCGAGCAGGCGCACCGCGCGGCGGGTGCCGGGCACGGCGAGCCAGTGCTCGACCTCCAGGCGGGCGAGGCCCGCGACCTCCTCGACCGGGCCCGCGGGCGACGCTCCGGGACCGCTCGGCGCCGCGGGCACGACGCGGTGGCGGCGCAGGGCGATCGTGCGGCCGAGGTCGGGGCGCACGGCGGGCGGGAAGCCGTCGTCGCGCGCGGCGAGGGCGAGCTCGAGCACGTCGAGGACGTCCTGGGACGTCGGCAGTCGGGCGGGCGTCACCGGCTGCGCGAGCGGCGAGACGAGGATGCTCAGCGGGAGCGCGATGCCCTCGACGATCGACCGGGCGATGAGCAGGCGAGGGCGGCCGGGCGCCGCGAGCCCCCGGTCGATCTCGGCGAGCGCCGCGCGCACGAGCGGAGAGCGCAGGACGGCGCCCTCGTCGGCCGATCCCGCCGCCGCGAGCGCGAGGGCGCGGACGGCGCGGCGGGCGCTCGCGGGGTCCTCGAGCGGCACGGACGCCCACTCCCCCGGCAGGCGCAGCGCGAGCGTCGCTTCGCCGAGCGGGATCGCGACGACCGTCATCCCTCCTCCCGGGGGATGTCGCGCGCGCCGTAGCGCTCCTCGAGAACGGCGGCCGGCATCCGGATCGCCCGCAGCTCGCCGGCGGACTCGCTGAGCCCGAGCTCGGGGATGAGCGGTCGGAGGTCGATCTCGCCCAGCACGTCGGCCTGCGCGCCGGTCGGGCCGTCGCCGGACTTCGCGACGATCGAGATCTCGACGACCGGCACGGGGCTCGCGGCCCACGCGGCCCCGGCGGCGCCGTCGACGATCGTCGCGAGCTCCGAGCCCTCGGCCGAGCCGACGGCCAGCATGACGACGAGGCGGCGGTCGAGGCCCGAGGCGACGGCGCGGGCCGCTGCGGCCTCCACGCCGTCGACGCGGCCCACCGCGGCGACCACGCGCGACTCGATCGCCGCGGGCTCGATCGAGACCGAGCATCCGCCCAGGAGGAGGGTGAGCGCACCGGCGAGGGCGCCCCCGATCGGCGCAGCGCGTCGAGCCATCACCGCTCCGCTCCCTGGAAGTACTGCACGCGCTCGTTCTCGCTGAAGAAGCGCTCGATGTCGGCCGACGAGAGCTCGCCGGCGGGCGCGCCGTCGAGGTGCTCGCGGGCGGTCGCGGCGTAGCTGCCGGCATTGTGCGCGGCCTCACCGGGGGGCGGGTCGACGGCGACGGTCCGCCAGCGCTCGGAATCGACCGGGGCGACGCCGTCGAGCCGGTGCACGATGTCCTCGCGCCCGTGCTGGAGCGACAGCACGACGGGCGCATCCGGCCCGCTCCGGGGGATGTCGAAGTGGTCGATCGGCGCGCCCGCGACGAGGATCGCGTCGATCTCGTACGGCACGTCGGGGTCGGCGGCGAGCTTGCCGGCGAGGATCCCGCCCTGGCTGAACCCGACGAGCATGACCGGGTCGCCGGGCTGGATGCCCGCGCCCTCCATCGCGGAGAGCACGGCTCGCTCGTACGCGGCCTGCGATTCCGGCTGCAGCATGAGCGCGAGGTTCGAGCTGAGATCGTTCATCGCGCCGCGGTCGCCGTGCAGCTGCCAGTCCTGGGTGCTGGGCGGCGTGACGCGCCAGCCGACCCGCTCGCCGCTCTCGTCGAGCACCTCCACGACCTGCACGACCGTGCTCGAATCGTGGCCGAGGGCGTCGACGACCGCCGCCTGCTGGAAGGCGTACTGCGCGAGCCCCTGATCGTCGCGAGACAGGTGCCCCTTCTCGAGCGAGCGGTCGCGGCGCATCGCCGGGGTCGGCCGCGACGCCTCGTCGGCGAGCAGGAGCAGGATGGCGGGCGCGAGCACGGGCAGCGCCTGGAGCGTCAGCGCGATCCCCTGATCGATGACCTGCTCGACCGTGAGCGCGCCGCTCGCGACCGCGGAGAGCACGAGCGGACTGCTGAACGCGACCACGAGAACGGAGAGCAGGAAGCCGGCCGCGGCGAGCGCTGCGGAGGAGATGACGAGCATCGTGACGGCATCGCGCAGCACGGTGGACGCCCACTCCGCGACGGCGTCGATCCAGGCGTCGAGCTGCTCGATCGCGTCGACCGCGGCCTCGGCGGCCGACACCACCGCGGAGACGATCGCGTCGACGAGGGAGTCGGAGAGCTCCTCGAACTCGCGGCTCACCCGCTCGGCCGCGCGCCCCCCCGCCTCCCACCACTCGTCGCGGGCGCGCTCGGCGGCCGCCTCGGCGTCGCGCAGCCGCTCGACGGCGTCCTCCCGCAGGCGCAGGAGCGCATCGCGGCGCTCCTCCCAGTCCAGCAGCTCGGCGACCTCCTCGACCCCGGGGCGCGCCGCGTCGAGCTCGGCGAGCCGGTCGTCGATGCCGAGCCTGTCCACGAGGGCGTCCTCCGCGCGCGAGGCGGCAGCGCGCACACGCCCCTGCGCGTCGTCGACGACGGAGGCGAAGCCGGAGACGACCTCGGCGGTCACGCGGTAGCGCGGCTCGACGCGCAGCACCGACTGCGCCGCCTCGCCCGTGCGCTCGCGCAGCGCATCGGCGGCGCGGCCGATGCTCTCGTCCTCGTCCGCGAGGCGGTGCAGGGCGCGGGTGAGGTCGAGGAGCCCGCTCGCCGCCTCGTCGAGCCCGGCGCCCTCGCGGGCGAGAACGGACGCGTCGCCGGGGATCCCGCGGATGCTCACGATCGACCCTCCTCGCGGGCCACCGCGGTGAGCCCGTCGGCCATCGCCCGGTCGAGCTCGGCGACGGTCTCGGCGATCGCGCTCGCGCGGTGCTCGAGCGCTCGGAGGCGATCGGCGAGCTCGCCGCGGCTGACGCGCCATCCGTGGGCGAAGGCCCCGAGGGCATCCCGCAGGCGCTCATGGCCCGCGGCGTCGACGAGGGCGCCCTGCAGGGCCTCCGATCGCTCCAGGTCGCCGCCCAGCCGCCGGATCCGGTCCGCCGCATCCTGCAGCGCCGCGCGATCCAGTCGCACGTCGGTCATGGCCGTCCCTCCCGAGCGGCCCGCCCGCCGCCCCGCACCCGATGGTGAGAGTCAGTCAACCGCGGGCGGAGCGGGCGGTCGATGGGGAGCGCTCCCCGTTCCCGCCGCCGCACGATCGACCAGTCGCCGGCCGGCCGCGCGGACGCTCGCGAGCCGGAAGCGACTGCGGAGCCGGGCCGCGCGCGTCGCCCGATCGTGCGCCGCGGCCGCGGCGGCGAGGGCCTCCGCCCACACGTCCTCGGCCTCCATCGCGTCGACGTCGCGGCCCGAGAAGACGGCCTCGTCGGTGCGCAGCGCGAGCCGACGCAGCGGGTCGCCGGCGGACTCCTCCGCATCGTGCGCGGCCGCGAGCCCGGCGGCCACGTGCACGCGCGTCGTGCGCTGCGGGATGTCCGCACCGAGCTCGGAGAACCGGTCGACGAGCTCGTCCCACGCCCCCGCGACCGACCGGTGCCCCTCGTCGGCGCGACGGCGCCGCTCGGCACGACGCCGCTTCAGCAGGGCGATGACGAGCATCGGCGCGAGCACCAGCAGCAGCGGGATGCCCAGCGCGAGCAGCGCCCCGAGAAGCCAGCCCGGGACGCCGGGGCCATCGGGCTCCTCGTCGTCCGAGTCGTCGATCTCGACCGCCGTGACGAGGTCGTCCTGCTCGGAGTCCGTGCGCGGCGGCTGCCGCACCTGCGGCTGCGGCTCGGTGCGCGGCTCGGGGATCTGGTCCTGCGGCACGTCGGTCTCGTCGGGTACGGGGAAGAACGGCACCCAGCCGACGCCCTCGAAGGCGACCTCGACCCAGGCCGTGACGTCGTCGCCCGTGATCGTCACCGGCCCCGCGCCCGCGCCGATCTCCGGAGCGAAGCCCATGACGACGCGGGTCGGATAGTCGAGGCTGCGAGCCATGAGCGCGAACAGGGAGGCGTACTGCTCCTCGTCGCCGACCATGCTCGGCAGCGTCACCATGTCGTTCATGCGGTCGGCGGCATGACCGGCGCGCGAGGGCACCTGGTCCGAGGCGGTGCCGCGGCTGTAGTAGCCGGTCGTGGCGAGGTGCTGCTCGAGGGCGCGCAGCTTCTCGATGGGCGACTCCGCGGTCGCGGTGAGCTCGGCCGCGAGCGCGACGACGGTGTCGGGCACTCCGACGACGGGAGCGGGCGCGAACGACGCGACCGGGGCATCCTGGAGCGCGGCGTCCTCCGGGACGACCTGGCGCTCGGTCGCGATGCGGTAGCGCAGGCCCTCGCTGGCCCCGGAGGTCACGAGCGCGGCGCCGGTCGCGGCGTTGTAGCGGACATCCACCCGCTCGGCGCCGCCCTCGCTCGCGTCCGCCCCGTCGAGGAAGGCGATGTCGGCGGCGTAGCCGGCGCTCGGCAGCCACACGTCGGTGTAGCCGGCGACGTCGACCGTGACCGGCTCGGGGGCGCCCGTGCTCGCGAGCGGCGGCTCGGGAATGGTGCGGCCGACGAGCCGGAAGCGGCCGGAGCCCTCGAGCGCCTCGCTCGCGCCCGCGACGTTCCAGGTGACGCCGTCGTAGACGTCCATCGCGGTGAGTCGCACGCGGTCGCCGGGCTGCAGCCCCTCGACGACCATGAGCTCGGTGTCGACGAGGTCCTTCGTGTACTCGCGGAAGCCCGCGAGCGGGCTCGGGTACTCCAGCGGCTCGAAAGGCGGCTCGATCTCGTCGCGGAGCACGAAGCGGTTGTCGGGCTGAGGCGCGAGGAGCGCGGCCGCCGCGGCGCCGAGACCGATCGCCGCGACGACGACGATCGCCGTGCCGACGAGCTTGCGGCGGAGCAGTTGCTGGGCGGCGGTGCCCGAGGACGTCGCCGAGGCGCGGCGCCGCCAGCCGAGCCAGACGAGGGCGATGCCGGCGAAGGCGGCTCCGCGGACGACGGCGAGCACGGGCTCGTCCGTGCCGAGGAGGACGCCGACCGCGTAGAGCACGGCGGGCCCGATGAGCAGCAGCGCGGCGCGCGGCGCCGTGCGACGACGGGGAAGCCACCGCACGGCGAGCGTCGTGGAGGTGAAGGAGATCAGCAGCGCCGCCGCGTAGGGGACGGCCGTGACGTAGTCGGGGAGGCTCAGGGGGGCCTGGAGGGTCAGGATGTCGGCCCAGCCGTACACGGCTCCGATCGCGAGGGCCGCGAGGGAGGCGATCGAGGGGAGGACGACGAGGATGCCGTCGGCCGGGGCGACGAAGGGCGTTCCGAGGAGGAAGTAGGCGGCGAGCACGAGACCCGCGGTCGGGAGGATCCCGAGACGCAGGCGGGCGGCGGCGAGGGCCGCCGCGGTGCCGACGAGGAGCCCGCCCGCGCCGGCGAGCGCGGAGGCGCCGGAGTCGAAGGCCGCCGCGAAGCCGACGAGGCCGATCGCGGCGAGGACGACCGGGACGAGCACGTCGGCGATCGTGCGGGGCGTCATGACATCCTCCGCACCAGTCGCGGCAGGTCGGCGAGCGAGCCGACCGTCGCGACGCGGAGCCGGTCGACCGTCGCGATGCGGCTCGCGGCGCCCTGGTCGGCGCGGAGGCCGATCGTCACCGCGTCGCGCCCGAAGAGCGTCTGCACCGCCCGCGCGTCGGTGACGGCGAGCCCGGAGCCTCCCACGAGCACGACGAGGCTCGGTGCGGGGAGCCGGAGGGTCGCGGCGCGCGCGAAGTCGCGCGCGCTCGCGTGCCGGGTGGCGACCGGCTCGAGCCGGCACGAGTCGTCGAGCAGGGTCGTGATGGTGGCCGTGCGGAGCGCCCGCGTCTCGCTGACGACGGCGACGCGCGTGCCGTCGCGGATGACCTGGACCCCGAGGGACGCGACGATCGAGACGGCGAGCTCGAACTCCTCCTCGCTCGCGTACTTCTCCCGATCCGCGTCGAGGAGGATGACCAGCTGCGAGCGCCGGGTCTCCTCGAACTGCCTCACCATGAGCTGGCCGGTGCGCGCCGACGTGCGCCAGTGCACGTAGCGGCGGTCATCGCCGGGCTCGTAGGCGCGCAGCGCGTGGAAGGAGATGTCGTGGTTCGTGATCGTCTTGGTGACCTCGCCCTCGAGGTCGCGCACGAGGCCGGCCGCGCTCGGGGCGAGCCGCGCGGTGCGCGGATGGACGAAGAGCTCGACCGGCTCGCCCCAGGCGACCGCTCGACGCAGAATGCCCAGCTGGTCGCCGCGGACGGAGACGGCGGGCCCGGCGACGATCACCGCGCGGCGCTCGGTCGGGACGGCGAACAGCTCGTCGTGCTCCTCCCCCGGCGACAGCGCCGGGACGACGAACTCGGCCGACCCGGCGCCGACGGGCAGCTCGAGCCTCGAGGGCGATGAGCGCCGCGGGCGGGTGTTCGCGATCACGAGGCGGCCGAGCGCGCGATCGCCGGCGACCACTCGGCGCGGCTCGAGCTCGATGACGATGCGGTAGGCGGCGCGGCCCAGGAGGAACGCGATCGAGACGATCGGCGCCGCGAGCAGCACCGCGCCGAGCGCGACGAACTCCAGCCAGCCGAGCGCCGCCCCCGCGAGGAGTGCGGCGACGCCGGCGATGAGCACGATCCAGCCCAGTGGCGAGATCACCCCGACGACTGGTGCGACGGCTCCCCGCACCGCGCGCGCGGCGAGCAGGAGCGAAGCGGCGACCGGGCCGGGGGCGCGGCCCCGGCGGCGCGTGCTCGGGCGCGGGCGGCGAAGGCCGGGCATCCGCACGCGCACCGCGCGCGGGACGCGCGATCGCCGCGCCCGTCGCGATTCGGGCTGGATGACCGAGGTCATGCGGCGCGGTAGACCGGGGGCTCGATGTCGGCGAGGATCCCCTCCACGATCTGCTCGGCGGTCACGCCGGCGAAGTCGCTCTCGGGGTCGACGATGAGGCGGTGGGCGAGGACGGGCACGGCGAGGGCGCGCACGTCGTCGGGGGTCGCGTAGGTGCGGCCCGACGCGATCGCCCACGTCTTGATCGCACGGGCGAGGGCCATGGCCCCGCGCATGCTCACGCCGAGCACGACGTCCTTGTGCTCGCGCGTGGCCGCGACGACGTCGCTGACGTACTCCATGACGGCGGGGTCGACGAAGACCTCCGCGGCCAGGCGCGTCATGGTCGTGACGGCGTCGCTCGCGATGAGCGGCTGCACGGCGGTCGCGCGCGCGCGGTTGGAGGCGTCCATGAGCAGTGTCACGCTCGTCTGCCGGTCGGGGTAGCCGAGCGAGGTCTTGATGAGGAACCGGTCGAGCTGCGCCTCCGGCAGCGAGTAGGTTCCCGCCTGCTCGACGGGGTTCTGCGTCGCGATCACCATGAAGGGCGTGCCGACCGAGTAGCCGACGCCGTCGACCGTGACGACGCCCTCCTCCATGACCTCCAGGAGCGCCGACTGCGTCTTCGGGCTCGCGCGGTTGATCTCGTCGGCGAGCACGATGGAGGCGAAGATCGGCCCCTTGTGGAACTCGAAGACGCCCTTTCCCTGGTCGTAGATCGTGACGCCCGTGACGTCGGAGGGCAGCAGGTCGGGCGTGAACTGGATGCGCGAGTGCGTGCCGTCGAGCGTGTTCGCGAGCGCCTTGGCGAGCACGGTCTTGCCGGTGCCCGGGTAGTCCTCGAGGAGCACGTGGCCGTCGGACAGCATCGCCGCGACGATGAGTCGGATCACGTGGCTCTTGCCCAGGATCGCCTGATCGATGTTCCCGATCAGCCGGTCGAAGGCGTCGGCGAACCAGGCGGCCTGCTCGGTGGTGACGGTCATGCGGTACTCGCCTCTCGATTCATGAAGGGATGCTGATGCCGGGTCATCGCGCGCGCAGATTGTTCCACTGCTCGCCGGTGATGGTGTTCGACCAGTAGACCTGGCCCGTCGCGACCGACACGATGCGCACGCGGATCGCGCTGTCACGGCGCGTGCCGAGCGCGTTGTCGATGACGCGCGAGCCGTTGGCGTTGAGCGAGTAGACGTTGTCGGTCAGGCCCGCGTTGCTGCCGTCGAGGAAGGTCGTGATGCGGTAGTTGCCCGGCGTGAAGTCGCTGTAGTCGATGCCGACCGAGTTGCAGCAGGATGCGTAGGGAGAGGGGCCGCCCTTGAAGATCGTCGCGCTC
Organism: Yonghaparkia sp. Soil809; assembly: GCF_001429705.1. NCBI lineage: Bacteria > Bacillati > Actinomycetota > Actinomycetes > Micrococcales > Microbacteriaceae > Microcella > Yonghaparkia sp. Soil809. Next base: position 122,880 of record NZ_LMSV01000002.1, on the reverse strand, counting down.
GGCGCGGGGGGAGGGAGGACGTCGCGCGGCGTGACCGTGTTCGAGGTCGTTGACGCGCCCGTGGCCCCGTTGTCGACGGCGCGCACCTGGAAGCGGTAATTCGAGCCGAACGCGCCCTGGAAGGTGTGCTGCCGGTCGCTGCCCACCCGCTGCCAGCCCCAGTTGCGGCCGTCCTCGGAGATGTTGATCTCCCAGCGGTCGATCGGGCTCGTGCTCGGAGCGTTGCCCCAGGTCAGGGTCACGGTGCGATCGCCGCGGGCGCCGACGGCGGCCTCCGCCCAGTTGGGTGCTCCCGGCTCCGGGGTCGCGGCGTTCGCGCTCCGCTGCGGCGGGCTCTGGAGCCCCGACGGGCCGATCGCGACGACGTCGACGGTGTAGCCGTTGCCGACGACCCCGATCGCGGTCGCCGAGAGGGTGGTGCCGCCGACTCGGCCGGTCTGGCCGTCGCTCAGCCGCCACTCGTACTCGGCGACGTCGCGGCCGTTGCCGCTCGCGGCGCTCCAGCTGAAGTTCACGCGGCCCGACCCGTTGCTGGTCGCCGAGATCGACACCGACCCGGGGGCGCTCGGCGTGCCGAACGGTCGCGCGGTGGCGCTCTCCTGCGAGACGGTGCTCGAGCCGAGGACGTTCCTGGCGCTGATCCGGAAGGTGTACGCGGTGCCGTTCGCGAGACCGCCGATGGTCGTCTGCGCGACGTCCGCGCCGACCGTGGTCGACCCTCCCGACCAGGTGATCGTGTAGTCGAGGATCGGCTCGCCGTTGGTCGCGGGCGCCTGCCAGCCGATCACGACGGCCTGATCCTGCTCGCTCACGATCGACGGGGGCGCGGGCTGACCCGGCACGTCGCGCACGGTCAGCAGCAGGCGCCCCTGCACGTGCCTGCTCGGGTCCTGCGTCGCGTCCTGGACGGTGTACACGACGCTCACGACGCCGATGAACGAGGAGTCGGGGTCGACCGTGACGGTGCCGTCGGGGGTGAAGCGCACGCCGGCGGAGGTCTCGGCGGCGTTCTCGACCTCGGCGCCGATGAGCTCGAGGGACTGGCCGGCGAAGGGGTTGAAGTCGTTGGCGAGCACGTCGACGGAGGTCGTGACGCTGCGCTGGCCCTTGCTCTCGTCCGTGACCGCCTGCACGAGCGGTCGCTGCGAGGCGACGACCGTGACGGTGATCTGGCCGGGGACGACGAAGTCGCGGTACCGCAGCTCGACCGACAGCGTGGTCGAGGCGCCGGGCTGCACCCCGAACGGCGCGGACACCGTGAGCTGCGAGCCGCCGAGCGATGCGTCGATTCCGCTCGTCGGCACCGAGAGCGCACCGTAGGCGACATCGGCGATGACGGCGCGGTTGGGATGCGCGGTCGAGCTGCGCAGATCGACCGTCTGAGCCGCCTCCCCCGCTTCGATCTCGAGCGACAGCGCCGTGAACTCCGGCGGCGCGTCGCGGAAGTCGGGATCGCCGACCGTGATGGGCAGTGTCAGGAGGGCGGTGTTGCCGTTCGGGTCGTCACCGGAGGCGCCGTCGGTGACCTCGAAGACGATCGAGGCCTGACCGCGGAACCCCTCCGCGGGCGCGTAGCGGATGGTGTCGCCGTCGACGACGAGGCTCGAGCCGTCGGCATCGCTCGCGCGCACGCTCTCGGCGCCGGTCAGGATGGCGGGGCGGCCCGTGGGGACGACGACGATGTCCGCGAGATCCCACTGGATCTCGCCGTCCATCTCGACGAGCTGCTGCTCGAGATCGGGGCGCAGGTACGGCGGCGACTCGCGCTCCTCCGTGACCGACGGCGGCACGACGATGAAGGCCGTCGCCGTGAGCTCCGGGTCCTCCGGATCGGTCACGCGGTACGCGACGGCGTGCCGCTCGTCACCGGGCGTCACCGTCACGGTGCCCGCGCTCTGATCGACGCCCGCGCGCTCGGCGTTCGGGCCCTCGGTCGAGATGAGCAGGTCGCTGTCGCGCCCGTTCGGGTTCCCGATGAGCTCGCGGACGTCGACGATGATCGGGTCGGTGCCCGACAGCTCGCTGTCGAGCACGTAGTAGTCGCCGGCGGTGGGGAATGCGATCTCGGCGGAGGAGGTGACCTCGACCTGCACGAACGCGCTGTCGACCCCGCCGTTGCCGTTGGTCATCTCGTAGCGCAGCGCGTAGCCGCCCTCGGTCTCCGGAGCGGTGACGATGACCTTGGAGCCGTCGACCTCGGCCTCGATCCCGTCGTCGACCTCGAGAAGCTCGCGCGCGACCCGCAGCGGGTAGCCGTTCGGGTCGGAGTCGTTCGCGAGCACCTCGACCGATGCGGTGCGGCCCGGTCGCACCTGGATGCGGTCGTCCACGGCCGTCGGCTGCGCCTGCACGTCCGGCCGCGGGACGACGCCGACGACGATCTCGCCGACCGCTCGCTCGCCGAGCGCATCCTCCACCTCGTAGGAGAAGCGGTCGGTGCCGCGGGAGTTCGCGTAGGCCTCGTAGACGAACCAGGTCGGCCCGCTGTCGACGATCGCGCCGAGGCCCGGGGGGGCGGCCAGACCCGCGAGCACGACCGAGTCGCCGTCGGGGTCGATGTCGTCGAGCGGCACATCGATGCGCACGGAGGACCCGGCGAAGGTGCGGGCGGTCTGCTGCGGCACGACGGGCGGCTCGTTGGCGTCGACGTCGCGCGGCGTCACGACGAAGGTGGCCGTGGCGGTCGCCGACTCGCCGTACTGGTCGGAGATCCGGTACACCACCGAGTACTCGCCCGGCGCGTCGGGCGCCTGGAAGCGGAGCACGTCGCCCTGCGTGAACGCGAGCCCCTCCCCCGCTCCCTCGGTGTCGGCGAGCTCGGGATCGAGAACGATCCGCGCCCGGTCGGGATGCACATCGTTGTCGAGGACGGCGACGCTCGTGAAGTCGCCGGCGCGGACGGTGCGGCGATCGTCGACCGCGAGCGGGGGCTGACGATTGACGATCGGCGGGACGGGGACGATCGTGACGCCGGCGACGGCCGTCGCCCCCCCGTCGGAGATCGTGTAGCTCACCTGCGTCTGCTCGGTGAGAGCGGCCGAGGCGGTGATGCGGATGATCGTGTTGTTCAGCAGCTCGACCGACACCCCGTCCGCGGTCGATTCCGTCGAGACGGACTGCACGGCGAGGACCGAACCCGTGGGTGAGACGTCGTTCGCGAGGACGCGCACCGACGTCGGCTCGCCCGCGCGGAGGTACGCGACGTCCTTCACGGCGATGGGCGCGAGCGGCTCCTCGGGGCGGGGGCGCGCTTCGATGCGGATGAGGCCGACGCTCGTGGCGGCCTCCGCTCCCAGCCCGTACTTCAGGTACACCGCGCCAGGCTCGGTGGGCGTCACCGAGATCCGCCCCGACTCCGGGTTGAGCTCGGCGGTCACCGACTCGGGCACCTCGTCGATCGAGAGCAGCCGGAGGGCGGCCCCGGACGGCGAGACGTCGTTGAGTAGCGGCTCGATGACGACGGTGTCGCCGACGATCACCTCGGCGAAGTCCGGGGTTCCGACGGGGGTGAGGCTGCCGGCGGCGACGACTTCGATCTCGAGCTCGCCGCTCGCGCTCGACCGGCCGTCGGAGACCACGAAGGACACGGTCTTCGCCCCGAGCTCGCCCGAGCGGTGCCGGAAGGTCACGAAGCCGTCGGGCGTGAAGCTCAGTTCGTCCGAGGTCGTCGCGGCCGCGCTGTCGAGGAAGATCTCGTCGCCGTCGGGGTCGCGGAAGTTCGGCAGAACGTTGTACGTGATCGACTGGCCCGCCTCGACGGCGGTGCGGCTCGATCGCAGCTGCTCGGGCGCCCCGTTGGAGTCGGGGCCGGTGAAGGCGAGCGAGACGGTCGACTCGGCGACGCCTCCCTGCCGGCCGTCGCTCACCGTGTACCGGAAGCTCGCGCCGCCCGCGGCCGCGGCGCCCGGCGTGAACTGCAGCGCCCGGCCCCCGTCGATGAGGTCGATGCGCCCGATCGTCTCGGGCAGCGGGCTGAGGTTGGTGATCACGAGCACGTCGCCGTCGGGGTCGGTGTCGTTGTCGAGCACCGGGAGGATGGTCGTCCTGCCTGCGCGCACCCCGTACTCGTCCGGGCGCGCGATCGGCGGGCGGTTCTGCTCGGTGCGCTCGGCGAGCGTGTCCTCGAACGACTCCTCGGAGGACTCCTCGTCGCCCTCCTCGCTCTCCTCCAGCTGCGGCGGCGTGATCTCGTCCCAGTTGTCGACCAGGCGCAGCGAGCTCTCGAGCACCCAGGTGTTGCCGTTGAGCAGGTTGTTGAGGGCGATGACGGACCGGTTGACCCGGAACTCCAGGCGCGCGCCGCTCGTCGGCTGCTCGATCTCGAAAGTCGCCGGCTCCGCATCGTCGCAGGCGTAGAGGTAGGTGCGCCCCTCGGGGAACGCGGCGTGGATGCACCCCTCGAGCTGCACGGGGGCGGCGACCTGCTCGGGCGCGCGGGCGACGGCCGAGGTCGCGTCGATGACCTCCACCTCGCCTCCGCCCAGCGGCACCCGGATGACGCCTCCGCCCGTGGCGATGACGACCTCGTCGCGGGCGTCGCTCGGCTGCTGCAGGCGCAGGGCGTCGTGATCGAGCTCGATCCGCCGGCCCTCCCCCGTGACGACGACGTCGGCGGCCTCGTCGAGGAGGACGGGGATGGATCCGACGACGGTGAGCTCGTGCTCGCGGGGCATGTCGAGCGTCGACTCGACGGGGGCGAAGCCGGGGCCGTCGATGCGGTAGATCAGGCCCTGCTCGGGCGAGGTGGCGTGGACGACCCCGTCGCGGCCCACGACGGCGCGGGCGTCCTCGCCGAGCTCGAGGTCGGGCTCGCGCGCCGCGGGGTCGAAGCTCAGCTCGTCGGCGACGTCGACGACCCACAGCGCACCGGTCGCCGGGTCGAGCACCGCGAGTGTCTGCTTCCCGAGCGACAGCGCGGCGCCCGCCGGCAGCTCGGTCCGCTCGACGAGCGTGGAGCGCGCCTGCTCGATCCGCTCGAGCGTGCCGGCCTGGCGGTCGTGGAGGAGCACGGTGCGGGCATCCTGCAGCACGTCGATGTCGGTGCCCGCGGTCTGGACGCCCGCGGTCAGCTCGTCGATCTGCCGGTTCAGGCGCCCGGCGAGCGAGTCCTCGCCGTTGGTGACCCACACGTCGCGCGAGTCGAGATCGACCTCGGAGACAGGGAAGCCCTCGTAGGCGACGGCGATGCCGACGGGCACGCCCGCGAGGATCGCGACCGCGAGGGAGGATGCGATGGTGCGTCGAGATCGCGTCACCGCGCTCAGCAGCGTCACCCGGTCATCCCCATGCGTCGTCGTACCCCGAAACCAGCCGTCACCGTAACACGCGGATTAATCACCTGCGATGGGGAGTCCTACCCCTGCTGGTCGAGCAGGGCCAGATCGTCCATGCTCACGAGCCGGGTCACGACGGCGTACTCCACGAGGCGGGCGCGGCGCTGCGTCGCGAGCTTGCCCGGGCCCCCGCGCAACCCCTGCACGCCGATGCGGTCGAGCTTGTCGCACACGTTGTCGAGCTTGCGGTTGAAGGTCGTCAGCGGCCATCCGAGGCGGGCGGCCGCGTCGGCCGAGCTCGGGATCGCTCCTCGGCCCGGCACGCTCTGGCGCAGGACGTCCTCGGCGAGGGCGACGATCAGCAGGCGCTGCGAGGAGGTGAGGCTCACGGGCATCCGCGTCGTCGAGCCGGGCTCGGAGTCGAGCGTCGGCACGGTATCGAAGTAGTCCTGCTCGGTGTGCACGGTGAAGTCGTAGGTGGTGGAGCCGGCGCTGAACATCACGTGCAGGGCGGGGAAGACGATGGGCAGCCGGGCGCCCGGGCCGAGCCAGGCCTGCACCGCGCCCGAGCCGTCCGAGACCGTCGCGGAGAGCACGCCTCCCACGTTCGAGAGCCACCACAGCCCGTGCTCGGCGTGCACGCGCAGGAAGGTGCGGTGCAGGAAGGGATTGTCGTCGATCGTCAGATCGGACTCGCGGCCGATGCCGAGGCCCTCGGCGGGGTCGACGTCGGTCCACTCCCCGCAGAACTCGATGCGGGGCGCGCGGGCGTCGGCCGCGGGGATCGGGAGGGATGCGGTCACGTCGCTCATTCGGGGTAGCAGCTCTCGAGAGGGGCCGCGGATGCGCGGCCGGCGCGGATGATCTCGGCCTCGATGCAGACGCGCGCACCGGGGGCGGAGAGCGGCACGACGATCGCGTCGCCCTCGACGGGCCGGCGCTCGCCCGGCTGCTCGGCACGGGCCCAGCGCAGCTGATCGCCGTCCTCCGGCTCGGGGTTGGCGATCGTGAAGACGACGGCGCTCCCGTCGGCGCTCGGCTGGGCGGAGACCAGCACGGGCGAGGGGACGGTCACGACGGGGATCGCGATGCCGGGCTCCGACGCCGGATCGTTCGATCCCGCCTCGGGCCGCTCTCTGACGTCGCCGCCCCCGACGACGACCGCGATCGCGATCGCGGCCGCCAGGAGCAGGCCGCCGACCGCCGCGAGAGCGCCGATGAGGCGGCGACGGCGCACCGGGACGCCGTCGGCGGGGGCCGGCGATGGGCTCTCCGACGCGGCATGCGCAGGGCCGTCGGCGAGGTCCGCATCGAGGGGGATGCCCGTTCCGGAGGTCGCCGCCCGAGCACCCGCTGCCGCCCCGAGCCCGCCGCCCGCGGGACGCCTCGGGTCGGGCGAGCGCACGACGGTGTCCTCGACGCGCGGGGCCGCGGCGGACCCGTCCGCGCCCACCGCGCCGGCGCCGGAGGCGCCCGCCGGCCGCACCGCGGTCGCGTCGCTCGCGCGCACGACGGTGGCGTCCTCGGCGCGCAGCACGGTCGCGTCCTCGGCGCGCATGACGGTCGGGTCGTCCAGAGCACTGGACGCGGCCGGAGGCGCCGCCGGGGCCGTCGGCGCAGCGGGCGCCCCGGGCGCGATGACCGTGACCCCGCGCACGCGCGTCTCGTCGCCGGGCACCGGCTCCTCGCGCTCGACCGGGTCCTGCACCACGGCGGGCACGTCGAGCGGCGTCGACGCGTAGCCGAGCTCGAGCTCGACCCGCTGCAGCGCTCGGCCGAACTCGATCGCCGTGGCGTAGCGGTCGGCCGGGCTGGTCGCCATGCCCTTCCGCAGCACCGCCTGCAGCGAGGGGGGCACGTCGTCGCGCGGCAGCGGGGTGATCGCACCGCGCTCGATGCGGCCGATGAGGTCGAGGGCGCCGTTGGGACGCCCCGGGATCTCGAAGGGCGTGCGCCCCGCGAGCAGCGTGTGCAGGGTCGCGGCGAGGGAGAAGACGTCGGATCGGACATCCGGCTGCGGGCGATCGGCGAACATCTCGGGAGGCGACCACGGCACGCTCATGCCGACCGACTGGCTCTCGGTGCTCGAGCCGCCCCGCAGCTCCGAGAGGGTCGTGGTGTGAACGACGGCCTCGTCGATGACGCGGGAGGAGATGCCGAAGTCGGTCAGCGCCGGCCAGCCGTAGTCGTTCGTGAGCACGTTAGCGGGCTTGATGTCGCGGTGCAGGATGCCCGCGGCGTGCGCGGTCGCGACGGCGCCGACGAGCCGCACGCCCGTGCGCAGGGCGTCGACGACGGTGAACGGGGCGCGCTTGGCCTGGTCGCTGAGGCTGGGGCCCGAGCAGTACTCCATGACGAAGTAGGGCCGGTCGTCGGGGGCGATGTCGGCGTGGAAGATCGTGACGATCGAGGGATGCGCGCTCAGGCGCGCCATCAGGTTCGCCTCGTCGACGAACGCGGCCCGCGCTCCCGAATCCAGTCCGTCCGCGATGAGCACCTTCACGGCCACCTGCCGGCGCGGCAGCAGCTGCTGGTACAGGAAGACGTCGCTGAACCCTCCGGCTCCGAGGAGCCGGACGAACTCGTAGCCCGGGAGCTCGGGCGGCGTGCTGGGCGCGCGGCGCATCACCGGCTCCGCACGGCGAGCGTGGTGCCGCCGAGGTCGATGACCGTTCCCTCCAGGACGGGCGTGGCCTCCCCCGCCCGCAGCAGCTGCGGGGGCTTGCCGGGCATGCGGAGGGTCGTGCCGTTGCGCGAGTGCAGGTCGGTCACGACGACCGTGTCGCCCTCGAGCGCGATGCGCACGTGGGTGCGCGAGATGTCGGGGTTGTCGGGGATGACGACCAGTCGGGGCACGGCGCCGCTGGAGACCTTCGCCGCGATCGGCGCTCGGCCGACGACGACGGGGCCGGTAAGCGGCTCGATCTGGCCGGAGTCGACCTCGACCACGTATCGCGGGGCGGCGGCCGCCGCTGCCGCGGGGGGCGGGATGACCCGCTCGCGCTCGGCGAAGCCGGGGATCTCGCGACCGACGACCGTGAGCCCGTCGTGGTCGCCGACGAGCGCCGCCTCGGCGGGCGTGCGCACGACGGTCTCCTCGAAGAGGCCTTCGTCGGTCTCGAACGGCTCGGTGAGCGTCTGCTCCGCGACGGGTGCGCTCTCGACGGGGGATGCCGCCTCGGGGGCGGGCGCCGCCACGGGATCGGGCACCGCGACCGAGGTCGGGGCGGGCTCGGGCGTCTCCGCCCGCGGCGAGCGAGAGGCGCGCGGTGCGGCGCCAGCCCGCAGCTCGACCGCCGCAGCCCGGACGACGCCCGCCTCGAGCGGAAGCGCGCCCGCCTCGAGCCCCGGCGCGCCCGCCTGGGAGCCGCTCGCCGACGGCGCGATGCGGATCACGTCGAAGGACGGGACGACCGATTCGCGCCACGTGGAGACCTCGGCGCCATCGAGCGCGTCGCGGGCTCCCGCCGACTCGACGGCGATCGCGAGCGCTCCGCGCACGAACGCTCGGGCGGCGGCGGCGCGCGCATCGACGATCGCGAAGGGGGGCATCGCAGCGAGGCCCGCGCTCGAGAGCACCTCGAGGACGTGCGTGACGGGGTCGTCGAGACCGAGCGCATCCCACAGCGACGACGGCGTCAGCGCGCTCGGCGCGGACGCGTCGGGAACGAGGACGGCCACGCCGCCGCGGACGGCGAGGAGTGCGCCGTCGCCCGGCGTGTAGTGCGCGGTCATGCGGCGCCCCCGCCGGCTCGGGGAAGGGTGTCCTCCAGCTCGGCGCCGGGCCGCTCGCGCGTGGATGCGATGCTCTCGCGCGCGCCCGCGCCGACGAGCGCGGTCGCGCTGGAGGACTCCACGACGATCGCCGTCACGTTATCGGAGCCGCCCGCCGCGACCGCCGCCTCGACGAGGGCGTCGGCGACAGAGCCCTCCTCGCCCGCGGCGCCGTGGCGCATGAGGAGCTCGGCGATCGCGTCGTCGCTCAGTTCACGCGTGAGGCCGTCGGAGCACAGCAGGAAGACCTGCTCGCCCGAGACCGGCAGCAGCCACACGTCGGCGACGACGTCGGGGCGCACCCCGACGGCGCGCGTGATGACGTTGCGGTCGGGATGCACGAGCGCCTCGGCGGCGGTCAGATGGCCCGTGTCGACTAGCTCCTGCACGTACGAGTGGTCGACGGTAAGCTGGGTGAGCTCGCGGCCGGTCCACTCGTAGAGGCGGGAGTCGCCGACGTTCGCCGCCATCCAGTAGGCGGAGTCGCCTCCGCCTCGCACGAGCGCGAGGACGACCAGGGTCGTCCCGGAGACGCCCTCCACGCCGTCGCGCTGCGACTGCGCGCGCACGGCGTCATTGGCGGCGGCGATCGCGTCGATGAGCTCGTCGACCGTGGGCACCGCCTCGGCGGGCACGCGCTCGGCGAGAGCGGCGATCGCGGTGCGACTGGCCACATCGCCGCGCTCGTGCCCGCCCATCCCGTCGGCGACGACGAAGAGCGGGGCGGCGGCGCGGAAGCTGTCCTCGTTGAGCGGCCGGACGGCGCCCGCGGAGGTCTGCGCGGAGACCGCGATGCGGGTTCGCCCGGAGCCGACGGGAACCACCGTCTCATCGCGCACGAACAACGCCCCTTCGATCACCGACCTGTCGGTGGACAACCCTAGCGACTGATTGAGGAGCACTCAGTGCCGCATTCACGGCGCTCGAGCATCCGACCTCTCATTCGGAGGAGCTCGCGTGCGCGGGCGCGCCGATCAGCGCTCGCGGGACTCGCTCGCGCCGCGCACCGACGCCTCGCCCTCGGCGGCCTTCTGGACCGCGGCGGGCGCCTCGTCGTCGTCGCGACCCGTGAGGCTCGGGATGTACCGCTGCTCACGACGCAGCTTCAGCAGGCTCGCGGCGACCGAGACCGCCATCGCCAGGATGATGACGATGAGCGACGTCCAGGTGTCGATCTCGGGCACGGGGAGCGGCTCCCCGCCGTTGATGAACGGAACCTCGTTCTCGTGGAGGGCGTGCAGCACGAGCTTGACGCCGATGAAGGCGAGGATGAAGGCGATGCCGTACTTGAGGTACTCGAGCTTGTCGACGAGGTGGCCGAGGAGGAAGTAGAGCTGGCGCAGGCCCATGAGCGCGAAGACGTTCGCCGTGAAGACGATGAACGGGCTCTGCGTGATGCCGAAGATCGCCGGGATCGAGTCGAGCGCGAAGATTAGGTCGGTCGTGCCGATCGCGATGAAGACGATGAGCAGCGGCGTGAAGAAGGTCCTGCCGTCGATGCGGGTGCGGATCTTCATGCCGTCGAACTCGTCGGTGATCGCGATGCGCTTGCGGAGGAATCCGATGAGCTTGGACTCGCGCTCCTCGTCGTCATCGCGGCCCGAGAACGCCTGCTGCGCCGCGGTGATGAGGAGGAAGGCGCCGAAGATGTAGAACACCCAGCTGTAGGCCTCGATGAGCGTCGCGCCGAGCAGGATGAACACGCCGCGGAACAGCAGCGCGAGGATGATGCCCACCATGAGCACCTCCTGCTGCATCTTCTTGGGCACCGAGAACTGGGCCATGATGATGACGAAGACGAAGAGGTTGTCGATCGAGAGGCTGTACTCCGTCAGCCAGCCCGCCACGAACTCGCCGCCCGCGTCGGGCCCGACGAACGCGAACATGAGCCCCGCGAAGATGAGCGCGAGCGTGACGTAGAACGCCACCCACAATCCCGACTCCTTGGGGCTCGGCACGTGCGGGCGCCGGACGACGAGCAGGAGATCGGCGACCAGGATGATCGTCAGGACGACGAACGATCCGATCTCGAACCAGGCGGGGATGACGTAGTCCACGGGGACCTTCCGTTCGGGGGTGCGATTCGGGGGTGCGCTGAGGGCCGAAGGTCTCTCCCCCGCGGATCGCGGCGCCTGCCCGGGGCCTCGACGACGGAGCCCGTGATGACGGAACAGGCGAATCGGGATACTCCCCTTCGCTCCGGCGAGTCTACCGTCGGCCGCCTCCACGTCTGCCGCGCGGACCCCCGGGGACGACGAAACCCCCGGCATGACCGGGGGTTTCGTGGGTGGTGACCCCAGCGGGATTCGAACCCGCGTTACCGCCGTGAGAGGGCGGCGTACTAGGCCGCTATACGATGGGGCCGTTTGCGACTGGACGAGTATGGCATACGTCCGAGGCTGAATCCAAACCGGCGACGACCGCCTCCGATCCGCGCGAGGGCGGGCTTTCGAGAGGCATCAGGCGAGCACGCGCAGAGCTCCCGGCTCGACCTCCACATCGATCGGCAGAGGGGCGATCCGCTCGCCGTCGGCGTAGGCGACGATGCCCTCCGCCTCGATGCGGATGCGGCGCGCGCGCATCGTGACCACGCGCGGGTCGGTCACATGCGTGCCCGCGAACACGCGCGGGAAGATGCGGAGGAACGCGAGACGCGAGAGCGGCCGCACGAGCATGACGTCGAGCAGCCCGTCGTCGAGCAGCGCCGCCGGCGTCACCGTCATGCCGCCGCCGAGCGAGGTGTTGTTGCCCACCGACACCAGAAGCGCGCGCTCGCGGAGCTCGACGCCGTCGACCACGAGCCGGTAGTCGATCGGTCGCAGTCGCGCGAGCTCGACGAGCAGGGCGATCGTGTACCGGCTGCGCCCGCGCGGCCGGCGCATGCGGTTGGCCCGCTCGTTGACGATCGCGTCGAACCCGGCGGAGAGCACGCAGGCGAAGCGGCGGGAGCCGCCGCGCGCGCTCGCACTCCCGGTCGACGTCGTGGCGAACTCGATGCGGGCCGCATCGATGAGCCGCGGGCCGCGATCGAGGGCCGCGAGCATCCCGATCACCGCCGCCTCGGGGTCGTCGAGGGCGATGCCGAGGCCGCGCGCCATGTCGTTGCCGGTGCCGCTGGGGATGATCCCGAGCGGGATGCCCGTGCCCGCCGTGAGCTCCACGCCGAGGTTGACCATGCCGTCGCCGCCGACCACGACGAGGGCGTCGACGGCTGAGGCGAGCCGCGCGACCGCATCCGCTCGCAGAGCATCGAGGCTCGAGGCGACGAGCTCGTGGACGACGTGGCCGCGCTCGCGCAGGAGGGCGACGGCGAGCGGACCGACCTCGCGCCCCCGGCCGAAGGACGCGGTCGGGTTGATCGCCACCGCGAGCGTGCGCATCGTCGTCACACTTGCCGATTATGGGGGCGGACCGCCCGCGCGCGGCGGGCGGTCGGGCGCGGCGCGCCGCTCAGTTCGGCTCAGCTGCCGCGGTTGTTCTGCAGCTCGAACACCGCGAGCAGCTCGGCGACGGCCTTCTCGCGCTCGTCGCCGCCGGCGTCGAACATGTCGGTGACGTGCGTGCGGAGGTGGTTCTCGACGAGCAGCTTGTTGAGGCTGCGGAGGCTCTTCTGGATCGCGAGCGACTGGGTGATGATGTCGACGCAGTACTCGTCGGCCTCGATCATGCGCTCGATGCCGCGCATCTGGCCCTGGAGGATGCGCGCGCGGTGGAGGGAGCGCTTCTTGATGTCGTCGATCATTCGGCCATGGTACCCCCCGGGGGTACGCGCGGGCAATCACCGCGCCCGTGACGCGCCGTCCAGGGGCGGTGACTACAGTGTCGCCATGATCCTGACGAAGCGCGAGCACGCCTGCCTGGTCCTCGAGCACGAGGGGGCGACCCTCGTCATCGACCCCGGAGTCTTCACCGCCCCCTTCGACGCCCCCGGGATCGCGGGCATCGTGGTGACGCACGAGCACGCCGATCACGTGACGGCCGAGCACCTCGACCGCCTCCTGGCCTCCGCCGAGGGGGTGGAGCTGTTCGCTCCCGCCGGGGTCGCGGCAGCGCTGCCGGGCTACGCGTGGCAGATCGTGACCGCGGGGGATGCCCGCAGCGCCGGCCCCTTCTCGCTCGCCTTCTCCGGGGGCCGCCACGCGGTCATCCACGCGAGCATCCCGGTGGTGGACAACCTCGGGGTGATGGTCAACGACGCTCTCTACTACCCGGGCGACTCGTTCACCGACCCCGGGGTCGCCGTCGACGTGCTCGCCGTGCCCGCGAGCGCGCCGTGGCTGAAGATCGGCGAGGTCATGGACTACCTCGACGCGGTGCGGCCGCGGAGGGCGCTCCCGACGCACGAGCGCGTGAACTCCGACGCGGGCAACGCGATGGCGAACGGCCGCATCGCTCACGTGGTCGAGTCGCACGGCGGCGCGTTCTTCCCGCTCGTCGCGGGCGAGACGCTCGAGATCTAGCCGGCAGGGGCGCCCGATGCGCCCGGGGAGCCCGACCGGCCGGGGGCGTCGAGCGCGTCGATGTAGCGCAGCACGATGCCCTCGCGCAGCGCCCACGGCGAGACGATCAGGGTCGGCACGTCGAACACCTTCATGGCCGTGCGCAGCAGGATCGCGCCGGCGAGGATCTGCGGGCCGCGCTCGGGCGTGATGCCGGGGAGGTACTGCCGGACGTCGGAGGGCATCTCGCGCAACGTCGGCTCCCACTCGCGCAGGCCCGTGTAGTAGATCGGCGCCGGGGCGCCCGTGATCGGATCGGCGGGGCCGCCGACGAGGCGGCCGAGCGAGCGGATGGTCTTGGAGGTCCCGACGACCCGCGTTGGCTTCGGCCGCTCGGCGAAGAGCGCGTCGCGCGCCTCCGTGAACGCGGCGCGGGCGTGGGCGCGGAGCGCCGACACCGCGTCCCGCGTCGGGGGGTCGCCCCGCAGGAAGCGCGCGGTCGCCCTCGCGGCGCCGAGCGGCAGGGAGACCTGCGCATCCGGGTACTCGTCGGCGCCCTGCGCGATCTCGAACGAGCCTCCGCCGATGTCGAACAGCAGGATCTCGCCCGCCGACCAGCCGAACCAGCGCCGCACGGCGAGCATCGTGATGCGCGCCTCGTCGTCGCCCGAGAGCACCTGGAGCTCGACGCCCGTCTCGCGCGCGATCCGGGCGAGGACCTCCTCGCCGTTGGCCGCTTCGCGGATGGCGGAGGTCGCCGTCGAGATGACGTCGTCGACGCCGATCTCCGCGACCGTGGCCGCGGCGCTGCCGATCGCGTCGATGAGGAGGCGCTGCCCCTCCTCGACGATCGCGCCGTCCTCATCGAGGAAGCGCATGAGACGGAGCGTCGAGCGCTCGGAGCGGTAGGGCACGGGGCTCGCGCCGGGATGCGCATCGACGACGAGCAGGTGGACGGTGTTCGAGCCGACGTCGATGACTCCGAGGCGCATGCGTCGAGCGTACGCGGGGCGGCGCCCTGCGCAGACGACGAAACCCCCGGGATCACCGGGGGTTTCGGAACGCTGGGGTACCTGGACTCGAACCAAGAACAACTGAACCAGAATCAGCCGTGTTGCCAATTACACCATACCCCACCGGGGTACTGCGGGCTCGCGCCCTGCAGTGACTCCGTGGCACCGCTAGGCGGGCCGAGATGCGAGTTTACCCTACCGGCCGGGCGGGCACGAACGCGTACCGGAGCCCGGGCGCGCCCCTCGCCGCGCGACCCCCGGCGGCCTCACCCGACGTCGATGACGAAGATCGGCTGGCAGAAGGCATCGCCCGTGCACGTGATCTCCAGCTGCGTCGGCAGCCCGGTGCGGTCGCCCGATGCCGTCCGCGTGGTCTCGGGCTCCCCGCTCTCCTGCGCCGCGAGCACGAGGTCGAGGAGCGTGCCGCTGGCGATCGGCGGGTATCCGAAGCGCTCGGCCGACTCCACCGCGAAGGCCTCGACGTCGCGGAAGGTGCCGACGGCGACCTCCCGCGGCGGGGCGACGCGCAGCTCGCGCACCTCCCCATCCTTCGTCGTGATCGTGAACGTGACGGTGGTGAACCGCGCGCCTCCCTCGCCACCCGATGCGAGCAGCACGAGCCGGTAGTCGAGGTCCTGCGGGTGCGGGCCGATCACGAGCTCGCCATCCGCGGGAAGACCGAGCGGCTCCGTCTCGACGGGGAGATCGCGGAGATCCAGGCGCGGGATGCGCTGCTCATCGATGAAGGCGAGCCCCTCCTCGCTGAAGACCGAGAAGTTGAGGTCGTCGACCTCGTTCGTCTCCGCAGGCCCCGGACCGGCGGCCAGTCGCGGACCCTGGGAGGCCGCGAAGGCCACCACCGCGATGATGATCGCGCTCAGGAGGACGGCCGGGATCCAGCGCACCCACTCGGGCACTTTCGAGGGGAAGTCAGACACCGGACCACCTTAGCCGCGGCCGGCGGAGCGCCCGCCGCCGCGCCCCCAGCGACGGTGCGCTCGCGAGCGATACGGTGGACGGCGTGCCGCGCCCGACCGCCCTCCGCCGCCGTGCGGTCGTGCTCGCGGCGGTCGCGGCGCTGGCGGTGCTCGCTGCGGCCATGATCGCCGCGCGGGCGTTCCTCGACAGCCCGGCCGGCGCATCCTTCATCAACGACTACCCCGGCGCGTACGACCCGCCGCTCGGCACCCCCGAGGGGTTCCCGGCCTGGCTGCGCTGGACGCACTGGCTGAGCGCCTTCCTCCTGCTCTTCATCGTCAGCTCGGGGCTGCACCTGCGCGCCGGGAAGCGCCCGCCGGCGTTCGTGACGCGACGCACGACGGGCGCATTCGCGGCGAGGAGCCCGAGCCGGCTCGGCCTGCACTCCTGGTGGCACCTCGTCGTCGACACCCTGTGGGTGATCACGGGGCTCGTCTACGTCGTCGCGCTCGTCGCGAGCGGGCACTGGCAGAGGCTCATCCCGACGGACGTCACGGTCGTGCCGAACGCGGTCTCCTCCGCCGTGCAGTACCTCGCGCTCGACTGGCCCGCCCATGACACGTGGGCCGGCTACAACAGCCTCCAGCAGCTGTTCTACGCGGCGACCGTCGTGATCGCCGCGCCGCTCGCGACCCTCACCGGGCTGCGGCTCTCGCCCGTGTGGCCGACGCGGTGGATGCGCGCCCGCGGGCCGCTCTCCGACTCCGCCGCGCGGCGGGCGCACCGCGTCGTGCTCTGGTACTTCCTGGCGTTCACGGTCGCGCACGTCGCGCTCGTTCTGCTCACCGGAGCGCGCGAGAACCTCAACGGCATCTACGCGGGCATCGACGACGCCGGCAGTTGGCTCGGCGTCGGGCTCTTCGCCCTCTCGACCGGCGTCATGGCGGCCGCCTGGGTGCTGCTGCGACCCCCCGCGCAGATCGCGATCGCGCAGCGGGTTGCCGACGTGCGGGTCATGCCGGCGCCACCTCGCACCCCCGGGGGCTAGCCGACTCCGCTCGCGACCGGCCCTCCCCCGCCGAGCCCATTGACCAAATGAAGGGAGCGCCCGCGCGCATCACGGCGTGTCGCACGCGACACGCCGTCGCCGACGCCCCCGCTCCCTTCATTTGGTCGACGCGGGCGGGCGCGGTTCTGCGCGCGGGCGCGCGGCTAGAGGCTCGCGCGCAGGGCCCGCAGGCGAGCGAGGGTGGAGTCGCGGCCGAGGAGCTCCATCGACTCGAACAGCGGCGGGCTCACCCGGCGGCCTGAGACGGCGACGCGCAGCGGGCCGAACGCGAGCCGCGGCTTGAGGCCGAGCCCCTCGATGAGCGCGGTGCGCAGGGCCGCCTCGATGCCCTCCGGCGTGAACTCCTCGAGCCACTCGAGCGCGCCGATGCCGGCGTCGAGCACCGCGGCTGCGTCGGCGCCGAGCGAGGCTCGAGCATCCGCCTCGATCTGGAGGTCGTCATCGGCCGTGAACAGGAAGCCGACCATGCCAGGCACCTCGCCGAGGAGACCCACGCGCTCCTGCACGAGGGGCGCGGCCCTCGTCAGCAGCGCGCGCTCCGACGGTCGGGGGACGTCGTGGAACAGGCCCGCGCCGCTGCAGTACGGGATGCTCCGCTCGACGAACTCGTCGAGGGGCAGGCGCCGCACGTGGTCGCCGTTGATGGCCTCGGCCTTCTTCAGGTCGAACCGCGCGGGGTTGGGGTTGACGTCGCGCACGTCGAAGGCGGCGACGAGCTCGTCGAGGGTGAAGACGTCGCGGTCGTGGCTGAGCGACCAGCCCAGCAGCGACAGGTAGTTGAGCAGGCCCTCGGGGATGAACCCGCGATCGCGGTGGTGGAAGAGGTTCGACTCGGGATCGCGCTTGCTGAGCTTCCTGTTGCCCTCCCCCATGACGAACGGCAGGTGCCCGAACTGCGGGATCGCCTCGGCCACGCCGATGTCGATGAGGGCGTGGTACAGCGCGATCTGGCGCGGCGTCGACGACAGCAGGTCCTCCCCGCGGAGCACGTGCGTGACGCCCATGAGCGCGTCGTCCACCGGGTTCACGAACGTGTAGAGGGGGGCGCCGTTCGGGCGCACGACGACGAAGTCGACGAAGCTGCCCTGCGGGAACGTGATCTCGCCGCGCACCAGGTCGGTGAAGCTCAGCGCCGTGTCGGGCACGCGCAGACGCAGCGCGGGCTGCCGGCCCTCCGCACGGTAGGCCGCGCGCTGCTCGTCGGTGAGCTCGCGCTCGGCGTTGTCGTAGCCCATCTTCGGGTCGCGGCCCGCGGCGATGTTGCGGGCCTCGATCTCCTCCGGCGTGAGGTACGACTCGTAGAGGTGGCCGGCATCCGTCAGCCTCTGGATGATGCGCGCGTAGATCTCGCCGCGCTGCGACTGCCGGTAGGGGGCCTGCGGGCCGCCGACCTCGACGCCCTCGTCCCAGTCGATGCCGAGCCAGCGCAGGGCGTCGAGCAGCTGGTGGTAGCTCTCCTCGCTGTCGCGGGCGGTGTCGGTGTCCTCGATGCGGAAGATCATCGTCCCGCCGGTGTGGCGCGCGTAGGCCCAGTTGAACAGGGCCGTGCGGACGAGGCCGACGTGCGGCGTGCCAGTCGGCGACGGGCAGAAGCGCACGCGGACATCGCTGCCCGTGGCGGTGGAGAAGGCGGGGGAAGTCATCGCCTGCGATCCTACCGGCGGGCGGGGCGCGGCCCGGGCGATCAGCAGCGGTAGAAGCCGGCCACCGTCGGCGCGAGCGTCGCATGGCCGCCGAGGAGCACGATGTCGGCCGGAGATCGCGCGCTGATCGCGCTGCGCACGGATGCCGGGAGGCACGCCTGGTTCGATGTCAGCAGCGGGGCCCCCAGTGCGCCCGCCGCGGCACCCCCCGAGAGGGCGTCGGCGAAGCCCCGGCCGGTCGCGACGTACGCGCGACTCGCATCGGGGAAGTAGCGCGACGCGAGGCCGGCAGCGACCTCGAAACGATCGGCACCGCCGATGCGCTGCACGGCGTACCCGGCGGACGCCAGCGACGACTCGATTCCCTGCGTCACCGTCGCGGGGCCGCCCACGATGACGATGCTGCGAGCCCCGACCTTCCGCAGGAAGGCGAGAGTGGCGGCATCGGCGACATCGGCCGAACCTCGAACCAGCAGGACGGGCGCTCGAACCGACGCCGCCGCCGGGCCGGCCGCCAGCGCGTCGGCGAATCCGGATCCTGTCGCCAGGAACACCGTCGGCGCTCCCGAGCTCCCGTAGGCGTCGATACCGAGATTGCGCGACACCTCGTACCGGTCGGCTCCTGACATGCGGTCGACACGGGGAGCGACGGTGCGGAGTGCGGCGAGCACGGGATCGCTGACCGACGCCGGGCCGCCGGCGACGACGATCCGCGCGGGCGACAGCCGACGCAGCTCCGCCAGGACGACAGCGGGGACGGAGGTCGGCGAGACGAGCAGGAGCGGGCCGCGTGCGGCCCCCGCCAGGGCCGCGGCGCTCAGCGCATCCGGGAAGTTCGCGCCGGACGCCACATAGACCGTCGGGACACCGGCAGCGAATGTGCGGGCCGATGTCCGCGCGGAGACGGCGTAGCGGTCCGGTCCGGCGATCCGGTGAACAGCGCCGGGCACCGTCGGCGGCGCAACGGCGTACCGGCCGAAGTTCTGCGTGTAGAACCACCGGCCTCGCGCGTCCCGTGCTGCACCGATGCCGATGTCCGTGCTCGACGACAGGATGTTGGCGCGGTGCCCCGTCGACGCCGCCCAGGCGTCCACCACGGAGTCGGGCTGGTAGCCCATCGCGACGTTCTCGGCCGCCCGCGACCACCCGGAGGGATAGAGGGAGGCGAAGCCGACGCGGTGGGACATGGCTCCGGTCGTCGCCTGCTGCTCCGCCCAGTCCTGCGCGATGTCGTCGAGCGCCTCGTTCACTCGGAACGGGGGAAGACCGTTGGCCGCTCGGAGCGCGTTCGTCTCTTTCAGGATGAGGTCGCGCTCCGCCAGGTGGACCCCCGCGCTCGGCACGCCCGTCGCCGCCGCCGTGAGGTTCTGACCCGCGTCCGCCATCGACGACCCCGAGTTCGCGTCGCCGGCGGTGGGGGCGAGGGAGAGCGCAGCGGTGGCCGGAGCGACCGCGGTGAGGAGCAGGGTCGCGACGATCATGACAGTGACGTGTTGTCTCACGGCTTCCCCCCGGACCCGGATTCACCGCGACGATCGCCAGGAATCATCGCGCGACGGTCACGACCCCCGCCGCGACGTGGGCCCAGTGTAGCCCCGCGGTGCGGGTCAGGATCTTCCCCCGAAGGGGCGACCACCGGCGGACGGGGCGGCTACCGCCGGGTCGAGCGCCCGCGGGCCGCGCGCGGCGTGACCACGAGCGTCGTCACCACGACCGCCACGAGCCCGAGCGCGACGAGCGACAGTCCCGAGTAGCCGAGCGCGGCGAGCGTGGGGCCGGCGAGGAGACCGCCGACCGCCCCGCTGCCACTCATGAGCAGGTCGCTGCGGCCCTGGATGACCGGCCGCCGCTCGGGCGCCGTCGACTCGGTCAGGAGAGCACTGCCCGCGACGGTCGAGGCGCTCCAGCCGAGGCCGAGCAGGATGAGCCCGGTGACGACCGCCGCCTCGCTCTCGGCGCCGAGCGCGGTGACCAGCAGGCTCGCGACGAGCAGACCCTGCCCGATCAGGATCGTCCACCAGCGCCCGAGCCGGTCGGCGAGGACGCCGAAGACCGGCGAGAGCGCGTACATGCCCGCGATGTGCAGGCTGATCGTGAAGCCCACGATGACGAGGCTCGCGCCGTGGTCGGTCAGGTGCACGGGCGTCATCGCCATGACGCTCACCATCGTGGCGTGGCTGAGCGCGAGGGCGATCAGGGCGAGGCGGATGCCCGCGCGGTCGCTGCGCACCGCCTCGGTCCCCGACTCCCCCGCTGCCGACGCCGCGGCCGCGGCATCGCGCGCGAGACGCAGCGAGAGCCGCAGGGGGTCGGGCCGCAGCGCGACGAGATAGAGGGTCGCGGCGAGCACCTGGGCGGCGACGGTGAAGAGGAACGGCCCGGAGAGCGCGGGCAGCCCGATCGCCTCGCCGAGCTGCTCGCCCGGGCCGATGAGGTTGGGGCCGCTCACCGCGCCGACGGTCGTGGCCCACACGACGAGCGACAGGTCGCGGCCTCGTGTCGCGGGCGATGCGAGGTCGGAGGCCGCGAAGCGCGACTGCAGGTTCACGGCGGTGCCGACGCCGATGAGCATGATGCCGACGAGCAGCAGCGGGAAGCTCGGCAGCCCGGCGGCCACGATCGCGAGGACGGCGCCGGTCGCGGCGGTGAGCGCGCCCGTCGCGAGGGCCGGGGCGCGCCCGGCGCGAGCGGCGAGGCGCGCGAGCGGGATGGCGGCGAGCGCGGCGCCGAGCGTGGCCATGGTGGCGGCGAGTCCGCTGTAGGCGGGCGAGCCGGAGACCTCGGCGGCGAGGATCGCGCCGATGCTCAGCGTCGACCCCATCCCGAGTCCGGCGAGCACCTGCCCGGCCATGAGGGTCGAGCGGACCCGGCGCTGGACGGCCGCGACGTCGACGGGCGCGGCCGTGGCCGTCGGGGTGAGGGCGGTGGGGCTCATGGCTCCATCATGCCGCTGCCGGGCATCCGGCGCGCGGGGCCGCGGGCCCCGATCAGTAGTCGCGGTCGTCGCGGTTCTTCGCGGGATTGCTGAGCGTGCCGAGGCCCTCGATCGTGATGTCGATCGTCTGGCCGTCGACGAAGCCCCCGAGGCCGTCGGGGGTGCCGGTGAGGATGATGTCGCCCGGCAGGAGCGTCCACACGTCGCTGATGAACTCGATGAGCTGCGGGATCTTGTGCAGCAGGTCCGCGGTGTTGCCCGAGCGGCGCACCTCGCCGTCGACGCGGGTCTCGATCGCGAGGCTCGTCGGGTCGATCTCGGTGTCGATGTAGGGGCCGAGCGGGCAGAACGTGTCGTAGCCCTTCGCGCGCGCCCACTGTCCGTCGGCGAACATGACGTCGCGCGCCGACACGTCGTTGGCGATCGTGAAGCCGAAGACCACGTCGCGCCAGTTATCGGCCTTGACGCGCTTGGCGACCGAGCCGATGACGATCGCCAGCTCACCCTCGTGCACGATGCGGCCTTCGACGGGCGGGATGACGATGGGGTCGCCCGGGCCGACGACCGCCGTGTTGGGCTTGAGGAAGATGAGCGGCGTCTCGGGCCCCTCGTGCCCCATCTCCTTGCGGTGGGCGGCGTAGTTCATGCCCACGCAGACGACCTTCGAGCGCGGGATGACCGGCGCGAGGATCTTCGCCTCCGCCAGCGACACCCGCTCGCCCGTCGTGTCGTAACCGTGGTACATCGGGTCGCCCGACAGGACGACGAGCTCCTCGTCGTCGACGATGCCGTACCGGGGGGATCCATCGGTGCTGAATCGTGCGATCTTCACGGCGAGAGCCTACCTTCTGTGCAGTCCTGCTTCATGCGAATGCATCGAGTGCGCGATCGGGGGCGCTCGGCGCCCACGACGCGGCCGAGAGCGCGGATGCTCAGGCCGGGGTGACGACGTACGTGGCGGTGACCTCGCCCTGGGCATCCGTCGCGACCGAGAGATCGACGCGGTACGCGCCCGAGGTGAACGCGCCGTACCCGCTGTCGGCGTCGCTCGAGACGCCGCTCGCGGCGAATCCGGCGCCCTCGAGCGCCGCGGCGGCCGCGTCGAACGCGCCGGCGTCATCGACCCGGGTGCGGACCACCCAGCCCGACCCCTCGGGGCCCGCCCCGCCGCCGAGCGCTTCGCCGACGAGCGGGACCTCGCGCGGGAAGCTCGAGGGCGGCTCACCGTCGGTCGAGAGCTCGACGCCGCCGAGGACGTCGTCGACGAGACCGCGGACGGACTCGTCGATGCCGGAGGTGATCTGCTCGACGCCCTGGTCGACGAGGCCCTCGACGATGTTGTCGATCGGCGTTCCCGTCGCGCACCCGCTCGCCCCGAGGGCGAGCGCTCCGGCGAGGGCGACGGCGACGGCGACGATACGACGGGGGGTGCGACGCATGGTGGCTCCTCGGGTCAGGCGTTCTGCTTCTTCAGGCGGGAGGTCGCGCGGGCGCGCAGAGTCTGGTCGAGCTCGACCTTGCGGATCCGCACCTTCTCGGGCGTGACCTCGACGCACTCGTCCTCGCGGGCGAACTCCAGGCATTCCTCGAGCGTCAGCTGGCGGGGAGGCGTGAGTCGCTCGAGCTCCTCCGCGGTGGAGGAGCGGATGTTGTTGAGCTTCTTCTCCTTGGTGATGTTGACGTCCATGTCGTCCGCGCGCGAGTTCTCGCCGACGACCATGCCCTCGTAGACCTCCTCGGTGGGGTTCACGAAGAACGACATGCGCTCCTGGAGCGTCATCATCGCGTTGCTCGTCACGACGCCCGAGCGGTCCGCCACGATCGAGCCGTTGTTGCGCGACTGGATCGATCCGGCCCACGGCTCGTAGCCGTGGGAGATCGCGTTCGCGATCCCGGTACCGCGCGTCGTGGTGAGGAACTCGGTGCGGAAGCCGATGAGGCCGCGGCTCGGGACGAGGAACTCCATGCGCACCCAGCCGGTGCCGTGGTTCGACATGCCCTCCATCCGGCCGCGGCGCGCGGCGAGGAGCTGCGTGATCGCGCCGAGGTACTCCTCCGGCGCATCGATCGTGAGCTGCTCGAACGGCTCGTGGAGCTTCCCGTCGATGGTCTTGGTGACGACCTGCGGCTTGCCGACGGTGAGCTCGAAGCCCTCGCGGCGCATGTTCTCGACGAGGATGGCGAGCGCGAGCTCGCCGCGGCCCTGGACCTCCCACGCATCGGGGCGGCCGATGTCGACGACGCGGATCGAGACGTTTCCGATGAGCTCGCGGTCGAGGCGGTCCTTGACCATGCGCGCCGTGAGCTTGTGGCCCTTGACCTTGCCGACGAGGGGCGAGGTGTTGGTGCCGATCGTCATCGAGATCGCGGGCTCGTCGACCGTGATGGCCGGGAGGGGGCGGATATCCTCCGGGTCGGCGATCGTCTCGCCGATCGTGATGTCCTCGATGCCGGCGATCGCGACGATGTCGCCCGCCGTGCCCGACTCGGCCGGATAGCGCTCGAGCGCGCGGGTCTTCAGCAGCTCGGTGATGCGCATGTTGGTGTGCGAGCCGTCGTGGCGCACCCAGGCGACCGTCTGGCCCTTCTTCAGGGTTCCGTTGAAGATGCGGAGAAGCGCGATGCGGCCGAGGAAGGGGCTCGCGTCGAGGTTCGTGACGTGCGCCTGCAGGGGGTGCTCGTCGTCGTAGGTCGGGGCGGGGATGTGCTGGAGGATCGCCTCGAAGAGCGGCTCGAGGTCGTCGTTGTCGGGAAGCTCGCCGTCGGCGGGGCGCGTGCGGCTCGCCGCGCCGGCGCGGCCGGAGGCGTAGATGACGGGCAGGTCGAGGATGGCGTCCACGTCGAGGTCGGGCACCTCGTCCTGGAGGTCGCTCGCGAGGCCCAGCAGCAGGTCGTGGGTCTCCTCCTCGACGGCCTCGATGCGGGCATCCGGGCGGTCGGTCTTGTTGACGAGCAGGATGACCGGGAGCTTCGCGGCGAGCGCCTTGCGCAGCACGAAGCGGGTCTGAGGCAGCGGGCCCTCGCTCGCGTCGACGAGCAGGACGACCCCGTCGACCATGCTCAGGCCGCGCTCGACCTCGCCGCCGAAGTCGGCGTGGCCGGGGGTGTCGATCACGTTGATCGTGATCTCCTGACCATCGGCGTGCTTGCCCTTGTAGGTCACCGCCGTGTTCTTGGCGAGGATCGTGATGCCCTTCTCGCGCTCGAGATCGTTCGAGTCCATCGCGCGGTCCTCGAGGTGGGCGTGCGCGGCGAAGGAGTCGGTCTGGCGCAGCATGGCGTCGACGAGAGTGGTCTTGCCGTGGTCGACGTGGGCGACGATCGCCACGTTGCGCAGGTCGGAGCGGGTGGCGAGCGCCATACGGAAGCAGCTTTCAGTTCGAGGAGGATTCGGGGCTCAGGGCACGCAGAAAGGGCCGAGCGATGCGACCAGTCTACCCGCCGCCCTCTCGGGCGGGGGTCCGGTCTCGCTCGGCCCTCTGCGGGATGCGGCTAGAGCCCGGCGCGCCGGCTCTCGCGGCGCTCGCGCTGCGCGATCGGATCGGGCAGCGGCACCGCCGCGATGAGGCGCTGCGTGTACGCCTCCTTCGGGCTGCGGAGGATCTCGTCGCGCGTGCCCTGCTCGACGAGTCGACCGCGGTGCATCACGGCGATGCGGTGGGCGAGGATGTCGACGACGGCGAGGTCGTGGCTGATGAAGAGGCACGCGAACTGCAGCTTCTGCTGGAGGTCCTGGAGGAGATCCAGGAATCGCGCCTGCACCGAGACGTCGAGCGCGCTCGTCGGCTCGTCGGCGATGAGGAGCTCGGGAGCGAGCGATAGGGCGCGAGCGATGCCGACGCGCTGGCGCTGACCGCCGGAGAGCTCGTGCGGGTAGCGGTTGCGGTAGCTCGTGGGGAGCTCGACCGAGCTCAGGAGCTCCTGCACGCGCTTGTCGAGCTCTTTGCCCTCGGCCTCGCCGGCGAGGAAGAGCGGCTCGCCGATCGACTCGCCGATCGGCATGCGGGGATTGAGGCTCGAGCCCGGGTCCTGGAAGACGATGCCCGCCTTGCGGCGCAGCGACTTGAGCTCCTTCGTCCCGCCGCTGGAGATGTCGACGCCGGCCGAGATCAGCGTGCCGCTCTTGATCGGCAGGAGGCCGACGGCGGCGCGGCCGAGGGTCGTCTTGCCCGAGCCCGACTCGCCCACGAGTCCGACGATCTCGCCCGGGTACACGCTGAGATTGATCTCGTCCGCGGCGAGGAACGCCGGGACGCGCCCGCGCTTCGGGTACTCGATCGCCACGTCCTGGAACGACAGCGCGGGCGTCGTCGTCGTCGACGGCGCGGTGCGCGACGTCCCGGTCTCCGAGATCTCGAGTCCGAGGTGCGGCACCGACGCGAGCAGCGACTGCGTGTACGGATGCTGCGGCCGCTGGAAGATGTCGAGCGCCGCTCCCTGCTCCACGGCCTCGCCGTTCTTCATGACCATGATCGAGTCCGCGAGGTCGGCGACGACGCCCATGTCGTGCGTGATGAGCACGATCGCGGAGTCGAGGCGCGTGCGCAGGCTGCGCAGCAGCTCGAGGATCTCGGCCTGGACGGTCACGTCGAGCGCCGTCGTCGGCTCGTCGGCGATGAGCAGCACGGGGTCGCACGAGATCGACTGGGCGATCATCGCGCGCTGTCGCTGGCCGCCGGACAGCTGGTGGGGGTACTTGTTGAACGCCGTCTGCGGGTCGGGCATCTCGACCTTCTCGAGCAGCTCGATCGCGCGCTCCTTCGCCGCGGCGGGCGTGAGGTCGTAGTGCGTGCGGAGCGTCTCGACGATCTGGAACCCGATCGTGTACACGGGGTTGAGCGCCGTCATGGGCTCCTGGAAGATCACGGCGATCTGGTTGCCGCGCACCTTCCTCAGCTCACGGTTGTCGAGGCCGGCGATCTCGCGCCCGAGGAGCTTGATCGAACCCGTGACGCGCGCGGTCGGCGGGAGCAGCCCCAGGAGGGCCATCGAGCTCGAGCTCTTGCCCGAGCCGGACTCGCCGACGATCGCGAGCACCTCGCCGCGCTTGACGCGGTAGTCGAGGCCGACGGCCGCGGGGTAGTACTCGCCGTCGACCCAGAAGTCGACGCCGAGGTTCTCGACCTCGAGCACGGTCTCGACGGCGGTGGGGGTGGTGGTGCTCACGGGAGGTCCTTCCCTGCGTTCAGGTCGCGGCGGTCTGACAGGCTGGCATCATGCGATTCCAGCCCGTCGTCTTCCGTCCGCTCTTCGGCCGCGTGCTCACCGTCGTCATGACGGTGCTCGCACTCGCGGGTGTCGGTGGGTTCGTGGTCACGGGCGATTACGAGGGCCTCGTGCGCTACGGCTGGTGGCTCGGCCTCATGGCCTACGGCACCGCTGTGCTCTTCTGGCTGCCGGGCGTCGCCGTCCGGGAGGACGCGGTCGAGGTGCGCAACCCCTTCGTCTCGTGGGTGCTGCCCTGGGAGGGCATCCAGCTCATCGACACGAAGTGGGCGCTCACGCTGCGCGCGGGCGGCAAGCGGATCGAAGCCTGGGCCGCGCCAGCCGGCTCGCGCTGGACGCCCATGACGCTCGGTCGCGACGACTTGCGCGTCTCGGAGTCGGCGCACGTGGCAGGGTCGATCCGGCCCGGTGACGCGCTCAACACCGACAGCGGCGCCGCCGCGAACGTCATCCGTCGCCACTGGGAGGAGCTGCGCGACGACGGCCTCCTGCGCCCCGACGCGCCGGAGGCGCAGCCGCGCCGGACCGTGCACGCGCTCGAGATCGGCATCGTGCTCGGCCTTGCGGTGCTCTGCCTCGCGGGCCTCGTGCTCTGAACCGGCGGGAGCCAGGACGAGCATCAGGCGTCGCCTCGCGAGCCGTGCGTCGGTCGCTCGTCGCCCTCGTCGAGGGTCGTCGTGCTGCGCGGCGCCAGCGAGCCGTCGACCTGGTTGTCGGCACCGCGCGTCGCCACGAGCACCTCGGCGCGCGCGAGGTCGTTGCGGTTGGACGTCGCCCGGGCGAGGGCGCGCGAGCTGGGCAGCCGCTTCTGACGCGGGTCGAACGCATCGCGCAGACCGTCGCCGATGAAGTTGATGCACAGGGCGATCGCGATGATGAACGCACCGGGCCACCAGAACAGCCACGGACGTGTCGCGAAGGCCGCCTGGTTATCGCTGATGATCTTGCCGAGTGAGGTGTCGGGAGCCTGCACGCCGAACCCGAGGAAGCTCAGGGCCGTCTCGAGCAGGATCGCCGCGGCCATGAGGAGCGTCGCGTTGACGATGATGACGCCGATCGCGTTCGGCAAGACGTGCTTGAAGATGATGCGGCGGTTGCTCGCGCCGGCGACGCGCGCGGCGTCGACGAACTCGCGCTCCCGGAGGCTCAGGACCTCGGCGCGGACGAGGCGCGCGAGCCCGGTCCACGCGAACAGTCCCAGCACGATCGCGAGCGCGAAGGCACCCTGGTTGCCGACCGCCTTGCCGACGACCGCACCCACGACGATCACGGGGATCGTGATGATGATGTCGGTGAAGCGCATGAGCACGGAGTCGCGCCAGCCGCGGAAGAACCCGGAGATCGCGCCGATGACCGTGCCGATCGACACGCCGATCGCGCCGACGACGATCATGATGACGATCGACTGCTGCGTGCCGCGCATGACGACCGCGAAGATGTCGCGGCCGACCTCGTCCTGACCGAAGGGGTGGTCGCCGAAGCGGAGGCCATCGCCGCCGAGGAACTCGGGGACGAGGCTCAGCGTCGGAGCGCCGCCGTTCTGCGGGTCGGGGATCTGCGTCCAGTTCCACTGCCACCAGCCTGGCGTGCGGACATCGATGCCGAAGAAGCTGAAGCTCAGGCCGACCGACGAGAACGCCAGGATGATGATGAACGCGAGCACGACCATCGACACGAGAGCGCCGCGGTGCCGGAAGAAGCGACGTCGGACGATCTGGCCCTGGCTGAGGCCCTCGATCTCCTTGAGCTCGAGGTTGTTCTCGGAATCGGTCACGCTGCCCGCGCTGTGCCCGGGCTCGGGAGTAGGTGTGTTCGACATCAGTTCACTCGGATTCGCGGGTCGAGGGCGGCGTAGACGAGGTCGGCGATCAGGTTGAAGAGGATCGCGAGCCCGCCGACGATGACGAAGAAGGCCATCACGGGGTTCGGGTCGACGCGCTGAAGACCGTTCTGGAACAGCGATCCCATGCCCGTCCAGCCGAACACGCGCTCGGTGATGACCGCGCCGCCGATGAGGCCTCCGATGTCAAAGGCGACGATCGTCGCGATCGGGATGAGCGCATTGCGGAAGGCATGGCGGACGACGACCGTCCGCTCTGACAGCCCCTTCGCCCGCGCCGTGCGGATGTAGTCCTGGTTGAGAACCTCCAGGAGGCTCGCGCGCGAGTAGCGGGTGTACGTCGCGAACGAGATGAGGATGAGCGCGAGCGTGGGGAGCAGCAGGTGCGTGTAGATGTCCACGCCCTGGACCCAGAGGGACCCCTCGAGGTTCGGCGTGGACGCGCCGATCGTCGCGATCGGGCGCCCGCGGATGCGACCGGAGGTGGCGTAGTCGTCCCACACCATCATGAAACGGTCGAGCGCGATCACGAAGGCCGTCGTGATGCCCGTGAAGACGGCGACTCGGATCACCGGGCCGCGGTCGTGACCGCCGGCGAAGTAGCCGATCGCACCGCTCACGAGGGCCGTGAGCACAGCGAGCGCGAGGAGCATCCACCATTCGGTCACGTAGAACGAGAGGTTGTACTGGAAGGGGAAGTAGAGGGCGATCCCGAGGCCGGCGACGGCGACAGCGGCGATGAGCGCGCGTCGGTTCTTGAGGCCGGTGATGAGCGCGGTGAAGCCCACGGCCGCTCCGAGCCCCATGATCGCGACTCCGCCGATCGTCAGCGCCGGGCTGCTGAACCAGCCGGTGACGTTCATGACGGTGAGGATCGCGGCCGTAGCGGCAGCCGCGATCGCGAACGTCACGACCTTGCGCCGTGCGCTACCGGGAATGATCGAGGCCCAGAGGGCGCCCGAGACGACGGCGAGCGCGAGGACGGCGAGAAGCGGGAGCTGGGGGTCATTCTCGAGGAAGTCGTTGAAGCCGATGGCCACGAACTGCTTGAGCAGCACGGCCACCCAGAAGATCGGGAGCGAGAAGAAGAGGAAGGAGACGAAGGTGACGCTGTAGTCGTAGCCCGAGTACTGACGGAGCGCCGTGGTGATACCGACGATCAGACCCAGGAAGATCGCGACGACCGTGGAGATCGTGACGAGCTGGATGGTCGACCCGAGCGCCTGCTCGAGGAGGGCGTTGACGCTGCGGCCCTCAACGGTCACGCCGAAGTTGCCGGTGATGACGTTGCCGAACCAGATGAAGTATCGGAGCGGCGGTGCGACATCGAGGTTGAGAAGTCGGATTCTCGACTCGATGAGCTCTTCCTTGTTGGGAGCGCTGCTCTGACGGAGGTCCTCGAGGGGGTCACCCGACAGCGCCACGAGGTTGTACATGATGTACGTCGCGGCGAGGAGGACGAAGACGGAGGCGATGAGTCGCCGGATAACGAATGTGGCCATCGGAAATGGCACCCTACCTAACTGAATCCTGGAGCGCCCCGGGTGCTGAGTCAGCTGACTGACGTGATCAGCCCGAGAGCCTCGGACTTACTCGCTTTCGCTGTCAGTCGGCGTCCAGTCCCAGATGTTCCAGAAGATGGTCGGCGAGAGCGGGCCGGGGCTGACGCCCTCGACGCGGTCGCTGTACGCCGTGATACCGGGGAACTGGAAGATCGTGAGGCCGTACGCGTCGTCCATGAGGAGACGGTCGATCTCGAGCTGGATCTCGATCTGGCGCTCGGGCTCCAGGGCCGTGTCGAGCTCGGTGAGGAGCTCGTCGACCGCGGGGTTCGAGTAGTAGTTGAGGTTGTTGATGCCGCCGGTGCGGAAGGTCGCCGAGCTGTTGGTCACGCCGAGGCTCGTCGACTGCCACCCGAAGAACGACGCGTCGTAGGCGCCCGGGGTGCCGAGAAGGCCGCCCCAGTCGTCGCTGCCGCAGTCGGTCACGTTGAAGCCTGCCTGGTTGGCCGACTCCTGGATGAGGGCGAACTCGTTCACGCGCCGGGGGTTGTTCGTCGCGTAGAGGATGCAGACCTCGGGGCTCGTGACGCCGGCCTCGGCGAGGAGCGCCGCAGCGCCCTCGATGTCGACCTCGCCGAAGTTCTCGGCCATGCCGTTGCCCCCGACCGTGTCGTCGTAGCCGGGCGCGCCCGGGACGAAGAGCTGCGAGTTGCGCACCTCGGCCTCGGGGTTGAGCGGCTTGATGAGCGTGTCGACGATCTGCTGACGCGGGATCGTCTTGAGGAAGGCCTCACGGACGAGCGGGTCGCTGAAGGTGCCGCTCTTCGACTGGTCGAACTGGAGGTCGATGTGCTCGTAGGTGCCCTCGACGCTGTTCAGGACGGTGACGCCGTCGAGCTCGGCGAGCGCGTCAGCCACATCGGCCGTGGCCTGGGGGCTGATGACGTCGACCTCGCCGTTCGCGAGCGCCTGGACGGCGGCGAGCGGGTCGGTGATGAAGCGGACGGTGACCTCTTCGATCTGCGGGGTGTTCTCGCCGACGTAGTTCTCGTTGGCGGTCAGCGTGATGTACTGGTCGGCCACGAAGTCCGAGATCACGTACGGGCCGTTGACGACCAGCAGGTTGGCGTCCTCCTCGGAGGGCATCTCCGAGAAGTTCCAGTCCGAGTTCCAGACCGACGAGATCGGCGCGAGCGCCTCCGCGTCGTTGTTCTGGATGGCCTCGACGAGGGCGTCCTTCGCCTCCTGCGGGTCCTCGATGCCGAGCGCGCGCTGCGCGACGACGTGAGCCGGCAGGCCGACGCCGAACACGAGCTCCCAGTCGACGAAGATGTTGTCGTACTCGAGCGTGATGGTCTTGCCATCGATCTCGGGAACCTGCGAGACGTTCTCGAGGCCGCCGCCGAGGGCGCCGTCGAAGAAGACGACGTCGGTCGGGTAGTCCTCGGTGAACTCGCCGGTCACGGGGTCGGTGAACTCGGTCGGGTCGAAATCGGGCGTGTTGGGGACACCCGAGTTCGCGGCCCACGCGAGGAGCATGTCGGCGGCGTCGACGGGCGTGCCGTCGGACCACTGGACGCCATCGGCGATCGTGTACTCGACGACCAGCGGGTCCTCCGAGACGACCTCGTAGGTGCCGAACGACTCGTCCTTCTGGAGCTCGGGCGTGTTGTCGTAGTAGTTGAACGCGCCGCTCGTCATGTACACGATGTTCGCGTTCGCCGTGGCATTACCGAACGACGTGTTGCTGTTGTACGAGTAGAACGGCTGGTTCCACGCGACCGTGATGGAGCTTCCTTCGACGACCTCGGACTCCTGCTGCGGTGCAGCGCAAGCCGAGAGGACGAGGGCGCTCGCCGCGATCGTGGCCGCGCTAGCTGCCCCGATTCTGCTGATTCGCAATTTTCCTCCTGTGCAAGATGGACACGCGTCGGCCGCAGTCAGAGCGCGCCGTCACGCCTATTGGGTATGACCCTAGAGAGAGGGTCACATCCCCGCCAAACCCTAAGCGCATTCGTTACACACCGGTAACGACATTCGAGCAATCATGTGCACGAGTCCGGATAATTGCGTCACTCCGCGGTCACCACGCACGATCGTTGCGTCGGCGTCCGGATCTTCCCGAGACCGTGCGCGTTCGAGAAGGATGAGATGAGCATCCGTCGCCTGACGGTATGTCGGCGTGCTCTAAAGAGCAGGGGGTTCCGGGGCCGGATCCTGCCCCTCCCCCACAATCGCGCTCGGGTGAGCGCGAGCCGCGCGCGGGATACTTCTGCCGTGACCGCCCTCTCCGCGCCCGACATCAGCACGGGCATCCCCTCGCCACGACGTATCCGCGCCGAGATCCTCATCGTCCTCGGCCTCTCGCTCGGCGCGAGCGCCGTCTACTCGCTCGTGGCGATCATCAATCGCGTCACCCGCGACGTGCCGCTCTCGCAGCAGACCGCCACGATCAACGGTGCGCGCGACGAGCGCGAGATCTTCGACCTGATCTACCAGCTCCTCGCGATCGTCTTCGACCTCGTCGCCGTCGCCCTCGTCGCGCTCCTGCTGTGGCGGGCGGCCCGACCGCACCTCGGGCGGCTCGGCATCGACGGGACCCGACCCTGGCGCGACGCGCGGGACGGCCTCGGCCTCGCCGTGCTCATCGGGGTGCCGGGCCTCGCGCTGTACGTCGCCGGCCGCGCGCTCGGGGTCACGGTGACCGTCGTGCCGACCGCGCTCGACACCTACTGGTGGACCGTCCCGGTGCTGCTCCTCGCCGCGTTCCGCGCCGGCGCCACCGAGGAGGTGATCGCGATCGGCTACCTCTTCGCCCGCCTGCGCGACCTGCGCTGGAGCCCGTGGGCGGTCATCCTGACGAGCGCGCTCCTGCGGGCGACCTACCACCTGTATCAAGGGTTCGGGGCCTTCGTCGGGAACTTCGTCATGGGCATCGTGTTCGGCTGGATCTACACGCGCACCGGCCGCGTCCTCCCCCTCGTGATCGGGCACACGGTCCTCGACGCTGTGATCTTCGTGGGATACCCCTGGGCGGCCGCGGAGTTCCCGGAACTTCTCGGGTTGCCCGCCTAGCCTCGCCGCATGCCCCAGCCCGAGATCGGCCAGCTCGCCCCCGACTTCACCCTGCCCGGCGTGACCATGCGGGGCGCGGATGCTCAGCACCGGCTCTTCTCGCTGCGCGAGCACCGCGGCTCGCCCCTCGTGCTCGCGTTCTACCCGGCCGACGCCTCGCCCGGCTGCACCGCGCAGCTGTGCAGCTACCAGAGCGAGCTCACCGGCTTCGAGGAGCTCGGCGCGGAGGTGTGGGCGATCAGCCGCCAGAGCGCCGCGTCGCACGAGTCGTTCGCCCGCCGCTCGACGCTCACCTTCCCGCTGCTCGCGGACGAGCGCGGCGACGTCGTCGACGCGTACGGGGTCGGGCTGTTCGGGGTGGGCGTGCGCCGCTCGATCTTCATCGTCGACGCCGACGGCGTGCTCCGCTGGAAGCACGTCGCCCTCGTCGGTGTCACCTACCAGAGCGCGGCGACGATCCGCGAGCAGCTCGCGCTGCTGCCGGGCGCACCCGGGCTCGACGCCTCCGCCGCCTCCTAGGCCGCAGGCGCGACGCCTCCGCCGCCTCCTGCTTCGCGGACTCCGGTGCCGTTCCCGAACGGCTGCCCTGCGCGCGCTCCCCGCGCGCGCGTGCCTCGACCAAATGAAGGGAGCGGCGCCCGCCGCATCGGCGTGTCGTGGACGACACGCCGATGACCGGCGGCGCGCTCCCTTCATTTGGTTCGGCAGGCGGGCGCGACCCGTCAGGCGAACGCATCGGCAGGCGCCGCTAGGCGAAGGCCTCGATCGGCGGGCAGGCGCAGACGAGGTTGCGGTCGCCATAGGCCTGGTCGACGCGGCGCACCGGCGGCCAGTACTTGTCGGCGCGCGTGGCTCCGAACCCGCCGGAGCCGTCTGCCCCGTGCCCGTGCTCGTCGCCCGCGACGAGCGACGCCGGGTAGACGGCGAGCTCGCGCGAGTAGGGGTGCTCCCACTCGCCGGCGATGACGCTCTCGGCGGTGTGCGGCGCGTTGACGAGCGGGTTGTCGTCCGCGGGCCACTCCCCCGCGGCGACGCGGTCGGCCTCGAGGCGGATGGCGATCATGGCCTGGATGAACCGCTCGAGCTCGGCGAGGTCCTCCGACTCGGTCGGCTCGACCATGAGGGTGCCCGCGACGGGGAACGACATCGTCGGCGCGTGGAAGCCGTAGTCCATGAGTCGCTTCGCGACGTCGTCGTTGCCGATGCCGGTCGACTCCTTCAGCGGGCGCAGGTCGAGGATGCACTCGTGCGCGACGAGGCCGTTCTCGCCCGCGTAGAGCACCGGGTAGTGCTCGCGGAGCCGCAGCGCCACGTAGTTGGCCGCGAGGACGGCGTTCGCCGTCGCATCCGTCAGCCCCTCGGCGCCCATCATGCGGGCGTAGGCCCACGAGATCGGCAGGATGCTCGCCGAGCCGTAGGGCGCGGCGGAGACGGGCGCTCCGCGGTGCTCGACGGCTCCCGCGCTGCCGGTCGCCATGTCGAACGGCGGGTGCTGGTGCATCTGGGCGAGCGGGTGGCCGGGCAGGAACTCCGCGAGGTGCGCCTTCGCCGCGACGGGGCCGACGCCGGGCCCTCCCCCGCCGTGCGGGATGCAGAACGTCTTGTGCAGGTTGAGGTGGCTGACGTCGCCGCCGATGTCGCCGTAGCGGGCGTAGCCGAGGAGCGCGTTGAGATTGGCGCCGTCGATGTACACCTGGCCGCCGGCCTCGTGCACGGCCGCCGTGACCTCCATGACGTCGTGCTCGTACACGCCGTGCGTCGACGGGTAGGTGATCATGAGTGCGGCGAGCTCGTCGCGGTGCGCCTCGATCTTCGCGCGCAGGTCGGCGAGGTCGACGTCGCCCGTCTCGGTCGTCGCGATGACGACGACGCGCATCCCGGCCAGGACGGCCGAGGCCGCGTTGGTGCCGTGCGCGCTCGACGGGATCAGGCAGACCGTGCGGTGCTCGTCGCCGCGCGAGCGGTGGTAGCCGCGGATCGCGAGGAGGCCCGCGAGCTCGCCCTGGCTGCCGGCGTTCGGCTGCAGCGACACGGCGTCGTACCCCGTGAGCTCGGCGAGCCACGTCTCGAGCATGCCGATGAGCACGAGCGATCCCTGGACGTCCTCGAGCGGCGCGAAGGGGTGCAGCGCGCTGAACTCGGGCCACGTGACGGCCGCCATCTCGGTCGCCGCGTTGAGCTTCATCGTGCACGAGCCGAGCGGGATCATGCCGCGGTCGAGCGCGTAGTCGCGGTCGGCGAGGCGCTTGAGGTAGCGCATCATCGCGGTCTCGCTGCGGTGCGTGTGGAACACCGGGTGCGTCATGAACTCGGAGGTGCGCTCGAGAGCTGGGGGGATGCGCGTGGCCGGCTCGGCCGGTCCGGCGCCAGGGATGCCCGACCCCGCCATGAAGCCGAACACCGCGGAGAGCTCGGCGATGAGCGCCGGGTCGGTCGACGACTGCTCGTCGAAGCTCAGCCGGACGGTGTCGGCATCGACGCGCCACAGGAGGATGTCGCGGTCGCGTGCCGCGGCGAGGACGTCGTCGGCGCGGCCGGGCACGGAGATCGTGAGGGTGTCGAACGCCGAGTCGTTGAGTACGTCGACGCTGTTCGCCGCGAGGCGGTCGGCGAAGGCGGCGGTCGTGCTCGCGACGCGCGTCGCGATGCGGCGCAGCCCGTCGGGGCCGTGGTAGACCCCGAACATCGAAGCCATGACGGCGAGCAGCACCTGCGCGGTGCAGATGTTCGACGTCGCCTTGTCGCGGCGGATGTGCTGCTCGCGCGTCTGCAGCGTGAGCCGGTAGGCGGGGCGGCCGTCGGCGTCGCGCGAGACGCCGACGAGGCGGCCGGGCATCGATCGCTCGAGGCCCTCGCGCACGGCGAGGTAGCCGGCGTGCGGTCCGCCGAAGCCCATGGGAACACCGAACCGCTGGGTGGTGCCGACGGCGACGTCGGCGCCGAGCTCGCCCGGGCTCGTGATGAGTGTCAGCGCGAGGAGGTCGGCGGCGACGATCGCGAGGCCGCCCTGCTCCTTGACGCGGGCGATGATCGCCGACGGATCCCAGATGCGACCCGAGGCGGCGGGGTACTGCACGAAGACGCCGAACGCCTCGGGGAGGTCGGCCGGGTCGGCCTCGGCGAGCGGCAGATACCGCAGCTCGAGACCCACGGCCTCGGCGCGCCCATCCAGCACCGCGCGCGTCTGGGCGAACAGGTCGCTGTCGACGAGGAAGACGTTCGACGAGCTCTTGGATGCCCTGCGCGCGAGCAGCATGCCCTCGACGACGGCGGTCGCCTCGTCGAGCATCGACGCGTTGGCGGTGTGCAGGCCCGCGAGCTCGCTCACCATGGTCTGGAAGTTCAGCAGCGCCTCGAGCCGACCCTGCGAGATCTCGGGCTGGTAGGGCGTGTAGGCCGTGTACCAGCTGGGGTTCTCGAGGATGTTGCGCTGGATCACGGCGGGCGTGATCGTGCCGTAGTAGCCCTGGCCGATGAGGCTCGTCCGCACGCGATTCTCGGCCGCGATGGCGCGCAGCTCGGCGAGGGCCTGGGCCTCGGTCGCGGGGGCGGGCAGGCTGCGCAGCGGGGCGGTCTGGCGGATCGCGGACGGGACCGCGGCATCCATGAGGGCGTCGAGCGAGGCGTAGCCGAGCGCGTCGAGCATGAGCTGCCGCGCGGAGTCGTCGATGCCGATGTGGCGGGCGCTGAAATCGAGAGACATGGGTGTCGGATGCTCCTACTCGCCGATGAGGGCGCGGTACTCGTCGGCGCTCAGGAGCGCCGGGGTCTCGGCGACGCGCACCTTGACGAGCCAGCCGTCGCCGTACGGGTCGGAGTTGATGGTCTCGGGGGCGTCGACGACGGCGCCGTTCGCCTCGACGACCTCGCCGTCGAGCGGCGCATACAGCTCGCCGACCGACTTCGTCGACTCGACCTCGCCGACGATCGAGCCGGAGGTGACGGCGGCGCCGACCTTGGGCAGGTCGACGTAGACGACGTCGCCGAGGGCGTCGGCGGCGTACTGCGTGATGCCCACGGTGGCGACGTCGCCCTCGAGGCGCACCCACTCGTGCTCGGCGGTGTACTGCAGGTCGGCGGGGACGGCGCTCATGGTCAGGCCTCTTTCTTGTAGAAGGGGAGCGGGACGACGGTCGCGGGGATGCGGCTGCCGCGGACGTCGAGGTCGAGGGTCGTGCCGGGCTCGGCGTGGGCCGGGTCGACGAAGGCCATCGCGATCGGGTGGCCGAGGGTCGGAGAGAGGGCGCCGGAGGTGATCTCGCCCACGACCTCGTCGCCGCTCATGACGGCGTAGCCGGCGCGCGCGGCGCGGCGGCCCTCCGCGGCGAGGCCGACGAGCACGCGGGCGCTCTCGCCCGGGCCGGCCTCGATCGCGGCCTTGCCGACGAACGACTCCTTCGCCGTCACGACGACGCGGCCCAGACCCGCCTGGACGGGCTGGATGCTCGTGCCGAGCTCGTGGCCGTAGAGCGGCATGCCCGCCTCGAGCCGCAGGGTGTCGCGCGACGCGAGCCCGCACGGCTGCAGGCCGAGCGGCTCGCCCGCGGCGAGCAGCGCTCGCCAGAGCGCCGCGGCGTGCGCGACGTCTAGGTAGAGCTCGAAGCCGTCCTCCCCCGTGTAGCCCGTGCGGGCGACGAGGACCTCGATGGAGTCGTCGCCCTCCGGCCCGGTGAACGTGCCGGTCGTCCAGGCGTAGTACTTCAGCTCGTCGAGCTCGGGGGCGAGGAACTGCGGCGTCGCGTCGAGCACCGCGCGCGCAGCGGGCCCCTGCACCGCGATGAGCGCCGTCGCGTCTGTGCGGTCGTCGATGGCGACCCCGTGGTCGGCGGTGCGCGCGGTGAGGGCGGCGACCACGGCATCCCGATTGGAGGCGTTCGCGACGACGAGGAACTCGTGGTCGGTGATGCGGTAGACGATGAGGTCGTCGATGATGCCGCCGCGCTCGTCGAGGATCAGCGAGTACTTCGCCTTCCCGACGGCGAGCGCCGACAGCCGGCCGGCGAGCGCCTCGTCGAGGAAGGCGCCCGCGGCCTCGCCGAGAATCGAGATCTCGGCCATGTGCGAGATGTCGAAGAGACCCGCGGCCGTGCGCACCGCGTGGTGCTCGGCGAGGTCGGAGGTGTACCGCACCGGCATCTGCCAGCCCGCGAAGTCGGTGAAGCTCGCGCCGAGGGCGACGTGCTGCTCGTGCAGGGGCGAGAACCGCGGGGTCACCGCGGGGGCGGGATCGGACGCGGACGTCGGATCGGAGGCGGTGCGGGGATCGGACACGGAGTTCTCCCTTGCGCTGAAGGCCGGTGGAACTCCCCCTCTGTCATGGTGCCTGAGAGCTTCGCGCGCCCGTTCCGGTCGTGCCGGTCGGGGCGAGCTTTCACCGTGGGCGAGATCGCTCGTCGCCGACGTCGGCGTCGGGATGCGCTCTGCTTTTCAGAGTGGCCTGGCGAGAGCGGTACGCGTACCTGAGAGATTGGCGGGGAGGCTTGCTCCTTCGGTGCCGTCGGCGGCCTCGGCCCCGTCGGCTCTCCCGCACTCGCTGTGCGGCCCGATGTTCGGTTGTGGTGGAGCTGTCCTGCGGGTTCAGGGTATCAATCGCCGGGGCGATCCGCGGCCTCGTCGGCCGGATCCGTCGCGGCGGCGTGATCGCGGTGCGAGGGGCCCTCCGCGAGCACCTGCTGCGCTCGCGCGGTGAGGTTCGGATCGATGATGATCTGGTAGTTGCTCGCGAGCACCTGGTGGGTCGCGGTGAAGTCGCGACGACGGCGGTTGAGGGCGTACGAGACGACGCCGAAGAGCAGCCCGAACCCGGCGCCGATGAGGGCGGCGGCGAGGATGAAGGAGAAGTCGCCGGTCGGCGAGAACAGGAACAGCAGCAGGCCGATGAAGAGGCCGAACCAGGCGCCGCTCGCGGCCCCGGCGAGCGCCGCGCGGGCGTAGGTGAGCTTGCCGGTGATCTTCTCGACCGTCTTCAGGTCGTTGCCGACGATGGACAGCTTCTTGACCGGGAAGTCGGCGAGCGCGAGCCGGTTCACGATCTTCTGGGCCTCGGGGTAGCTGTCGTAGGTGCCGAGCACGTCGCCCCGCGGAACGACCGGCGAGGCGGCGGTGCGGCGCGCGAAGGGGCTGCTGTTCGTCATCGGCTCATTGTGTCAGCCCGGCGGTAGGGTTTCAGCGTGAGCGCCGCGAAAGTCTTCGTCGCCCGGCTGAGCGGGTGCTCCGTCTTCGACCCCGCGGGCGACAAGGTGGGCAAGGTCCGCGACGTCCTGGTCGTCTACCGGCGAACGGATGCCCCGCGCGTGGTCGGCCTCGTGGTCGAGGTGCCCGGCCGGCGCCGGGTGTTCCTCTCCATCGGCCGCGTCACGAGCATCGGCTCGGGGCAGATCATCACGACCGGGCTCATCAACCTGCGCCGCTTCGAGCAGCGCGGCGGCGAGGTGCGCGTGCTCGCCGAGATGATCGGCCGTCGCGTCGCGCTGCGCGACGGCAGCGGCGAGGCGACCGTCGAGGATGTCGCGATCGAGGAGTCCGGCCCCGGTGAGTGGGCCGTCGGGCAGCTGTTCCTGCGCCGCCCCCGCCCGGCCGCCGCGCCGTTCGCCAAGGGCGGCACCGTGTTCGCGCGGTGGGTCGACGTCATCGAGCGGGCCTCGGGCGCCGAGGGGCAGAGCGCCGAGCAGCTCATCGCCCAGTACACCGACCTCCTCCCCGCCGACCTCGCCAACACGCTCCTGGAGCTCTCGGAGGAGAGGCGCATGGAGGTCGCGGAGGAGCTGCCCGACGACCGCCTCGCCGACGCGCTCGAGGAGATGCCGGAGTCGGACCAGGTGCAGATCCTCTCCCAGCTCGACGACGACCGCGCCGCCGACGTGCTCGACAACATGGAGCCCGACGACGCCGCCGACCTCATCGCGCAGCTGCCGACCACGCGCGGCGAGCACCTGCTCGAGCTCATGGACCCGGAGGAGGCGGAGGACGTCCGCTTCCTGCTGTCCTACGACGCCGATACCGCCGGCGGTCTCATGACGACCGAGCCCATCATCGTCTCGGCCGACGCGACCGTCGCCGAGGGCCTCGCCCTGATCCGCCGGCACGAGCTCGCTCCGGCGATCGGCGCGGCGATCTGCGTGACGCTCCCGCCGTACGAGCCGCCGACCGGCCGGTACCTGGGCATGGTCCACTTCCAGCGGATGCTCCGCTACCCGCCGCACGAGCGCCTGGGAACCCTGCTGGACCAGGGCATCGAGCCCGTGACGCCCGACACCTCGGCCGCCGAGGTCTCGCGGCGCCTCGCGAGCTACGACCTCGTCTCGCTGCCGGTCGTCGACGAGACGCGGCGCCTCGTCGGCCTCGTGACCATCGACGACGTGCTCGACTACCTGCTGCCCGACGACTGGCGCAGCGCCGAGCACGACGCTCCGCTGCCGCCGCGCGCGCGTCGACGCTCGGCCGCCCCGCTGCCGCGCGCCGGGCGCGGACCGGTGACCAGGAGGCCGGCCGATGGCCGCTGAGCGCCGTCGCCGCCCGGTCGCGACCCCGCGCCGCGACGACCTCGACGCGCCCAAGTCGCAGCGCCGGCCGCTGTTCCGGCCCCAGTTCACGAGCCGAGACCGCATCGGTCGCTTCTCGGAGGGCTTCGCCCGGGCGATGGGGACGCCGTGGTTCCTCATCGGCATGACGGTCTTCGTCGCCGTCTGGATCACCTTCAACAGCACGGCGCCGATCGGGGCGCAGTTCGATCCGCGCTCGCTCAACTTCACGCTGCTGACGCTCATCCTGTCGCTGCAGGCCTCGTACGCGGCGCCGCTCATCCTGCTCGCGCAGAACCGGCAGGACGACCGCGACCGCGTCCAGATCGAGCAGGACCGGCAGCGCGCCGAGCGCAACCTGGCCGACACCGAGTACCTCGCCCGCGAGGTCGTCGCGCTGCGCCTGGCGATGAAGGACATCGCCACGAAGGAGTTCATCCGCGCCGAGCTGCGCAGCCTCCTGGAGGAGCTCGACCGCTCCGAGGTCGAGGACGCCGCCGTCGCCGTGGACGACCTCGACCGCGACCGCCGTGGCTGACTCTGCTCCCCCGGCGGCCCCCACCGAGGAGCAGGTGCGGCGAGCGCTCGCACGGGTCATGGACCCGGAGCTGCGCCGACCCGTCACCGAGCTCGACATGGTGCCCCGCGTGAGCGTGCAGGGCGACCGCGTCGCCATCGACCTCGAGCTCACGATCGTGGGCTGCCCCGCGGCCGACCGCATCGAGCGCGATGTGCGCGCCGCGGCATCCTCGGTGCCGGGCGTCGCGGGCGTCGACGTCGCGGTCGGCGTGATGGCCCCGGCGGTGCGGGATGCCCTCATCGCGCGTCTGCGCGGCGACCGGCCCGCCATGCCGTTCACCCCCGACTCGCTCACGAGGGTCATCGCCGTGACGAGCGGCAAGGGCGGCGTGGGGAAGAGCACGATCACCGCGAACCTCGCCGTCGCCCTTGCGCAGCAGGGGCTGCGCGTCGGGCTCGTCGACGCCGACGTGTTCGGCTTCTCGATCCCGGGGCTGCTCGGCATCGCGGGCGAGAGGCCGACGCGCGTGGGCGAGGCGATCATGCCGCCGCGCGCGCACGACGTCGCCGTGATCTCGATCGGGATGTTCGTCGACGAGCGCACCGCCGTGTCGTGGCGGGGGCCGATGCTGCATCGCACCGTTCAGCAGTTCCTGACGGACGTCTACTTCGGCGACCTCGACGTGCTCGTGCTCGACATGCCGCCCGGCACCGGCGACGTCGCGATCTCGGTGGGGCAGCTGCTGCCGCACGCCGAGGTGCTCGTCGTCACGACGCCGCAGAAGGCCGCCGCCGACGTGGCCGAGCGCTCGGCGCTCGTCGCGCGGCAGACCGGCCAGACCGTGATCGGCGTCGTGGAGAACATGGCAGGGCTCGCGCAGCCCGACGGCGGCGTGCTCGAGCTCTTCGGCTCGGGCGGCGGGGCCGAGACGGCGGCGCGGCTCGACGTGCCGCTGCTCGCGCGCGTGCCGCTCTCGGTCGCGCTGCGCGAGGGCGGCGATGCGGGCGAGCCGATCGTGCTCGTCGACGGCGATCCGGCGGGCGACGCGATCCGCGAGCTCGCGCGCGTCGTGGCGGCGCGGGGCCGCGGGCTCGCGGGCCGGCCGCTCTCCGTCTCGCCGCGCTGAGTCGAGGGGCGGGCGGGGCGCGCCGAGCATCCGCGCCTCAACGACGGAGTCTGCGGCTACGTGCGCGGAAGCGACGGCACGCGACGGTAGCCGTCCTTCGCCGTCACGACGGCGGTCGAGACCGCTCCGGCGATACCGAGCAGAGCGATGATGAGCAATCCGGCGAGCATGTCCGCGTTCTCCTTCGTGTCTTCCTGAACGCCTCTATTGGATCCCATCCACGGATTCAGCACAATCTAATGTTTCTTAGGTGTCCATGTAGCATCACTACATGGATGTGCGCCGGCTCGAACTGCTCCGCGAGCTCGCCGATCGCGGCTCGATCACTGCTGTCGCGGCGGCCACCCACCGCACCGCGAGCGCCGTCTCGCAGCAGCTCAAGCTGCTGGAGCGGGAAGCGGGCGTGGCCCTGACGGGGCGCCGAGGGCGCGGCATCGAGCTCACCGGCGCCGGCCTCGCGCTCGCCGAGACCGCCCGACGCATCGCCGTCGCGATCGAGTCTGCCGAGGCGCTGTGGCTGGAGTTCAAGCAGAGCCCGCAGGGCACGGTCTCGGTGAGCGCCTTCC
The DNA here is from genome assembly GCF_001429705.1 of Yonghaparkia sp. Soil809. Classification (NCBI taxonomy): domain Bacteria; kingdom Bacillati; phylum Actinomycetota; class Actinomycetes; order Micrococcales; family Microbacteriaceae; genus Microcella; species Yonghaparkia sp. Soil809. The sequence continues at coordinate 80,441 of NZ_LMSV01000002.1, read as the reverse complement.
CCACCGCCGGCCAGATGCTCCTGCCGGGAACGCTGCGGGCGCTGCGCGACGAGCCGGGCCTGGAGATCGTGCTCACCGATCACGACCTGCCGCTGCCCGACTTCGCCCAGCTCACCGCCGACTACGACATCGTGATCGCGGACTCGCAGGGGATCCCCGCGCACTGGAACGAGAACGGCCTGCGCTGCGTCCCGCTCATGACCGAGCCCTTCGACGTCGCTCTGCCCGCCGGGCACCGGCTGGTGGAGAAGACCGTCGTGCGCGGCACCGACCTCGTGGACGAGCAGTGGATCGGCGCGCCCGTCGGCTACCCGTACGACCGCGTGCTCGAGCGGCTCGGCGCCGCGGTGGGCCGCGAGCCGCGCATCGTGCAGCGCATCATGGACAACCTCATCGTCGAGCGCCTCGTCGCCGCGGGCATCGGGATCGCGATCCTGCCCCGATTCACGACCCGCAGCCACGGCAACGGCATCGTCACGCGCCCCATCACGGGTCTGCCGGCGGAGCGGCAGATCTCGGCGCTCATGCGCGCCGACCGCGCGGAGCGACCGAGCGTGCGGCGCGTGCTCGAGCTGCTGAGCGCCGAGGCCGTCCGCGTCGTGGAGGGCTGGCGCACGGTCGGAGAGCGCTGAGACCTAGGTCGCCTCGGCGTCGAACGGCGCCGGTCGGCCCTCGCGCAGCAGCCGCTGCCGCTGGGCGTACGCCGACTCGCGCACGGGCGCCGACACGGTCGCCGCTGCGCCGCCGACCCCGGGCCGAGTCGGTGCGCCTTCGTCCTCCAGGAGCGCCTCCCTGATGATGCGGCGCGGGTCGTACTGGCGCGGATCGAGCTTCTTCCAGTCGACGTCGTCGAAGTCGGGGCCCATCTCCTCGCGCATGCGCTCCTTCGCCCCATTGGCCATGTCGCGCATCGTGCGGATGAAGCGCGCGAACTGGGCCGCGTAGCCGGGAAGCCGGTCGGGCCCGATGAGGAGCACGGCGATGAGCCCGATGAGCAGGAGCTTCTCGAACGTCAGGCCGAAGGACACCCGCTCACAATAGCCGGGCGAACCGCGGGCCCACCCCTAGGCTGTCTGCGAGAAGGAGGGCCCGTGGCCAGCAAGGAACTGTCGTGGAAGTACGTCGAGGAATCGACGGTCGAACCCGACGAGATCGCCGCGGCGCGCGCCCACTCCGTCGAGCAGGGCGTCGAGCCCGTCACCGCCGCGACGGGCGCCCACCTCGCGCTCGCGACCGCCGCCCTCGACGCGCAGTCCATCATCGAGATCGGCACCGGTCTCGGTGTCAGCGGGCTCTGGATGCTCCGCGGCGCGCCCGGCGCCCACCTCACGACGATCGACCTCGAGGCCGAGCACCAGCAGCACGCCCGCAAGTTCTTCACCGACGCCGGTCACGCGACCGCCCGCGTGCGCATGATCACGGGACGCGCGATCGAGGTCCTTCCGCGCATGAACGAGTCGAGCTACGACGTCGTCTTCGTGGACGCCGACGCGCAGGGCCTCCTCGACTACCTCGAGCACGCGCTGCGACTCGTCCGCGCAGGCGGCATCGTGCTCATCCCCCACGCACTGTGGCGCGACACGGTCGCCGACCCGGCCAAGCGCGAGGCCACCACCCGCGACTTCCGCTCCGTGATCGGCGAGCTCGCCGGCTCGAGCGCTGTGCACACGGCTCTGTCGCCCGTCGGCGACGGCCTGCTGCAGATCATCAAGCGCGGCGCGTAGCCCCCCGCGGGCCGCGGCTCGATGAGCCTCGGGAACACGAGACGGGGCCGGGCCCGAAGGCCCGACCCCGTTCACGCATCGGGTGCTGTCGTCAGGAGATCGCCGCGGCGAGCGCGTCGTGCAGTTCCTTCGCCTCGTCATCGTTGACGGAGACGACCAGGCGGCCACCGCCCTCGAGCGGTACGCGCACGATGATCAGTCGCCCCTCCTTGACAGCCTCCATCGGTCCGTCGCCGGTTCTCGGCTTCATGGCGGCCATATTCGGTCTCCCCTTTCGATGAAAGCTCTGCCTTCATTATCTAGTACGCGGCGCATTCGGCTAAATCGACGGATGCCCGGCCGTGGATACTCCGTGCCGCCCGCGCCGGGCATCCCGATCAGGGAGGTGTCCAGTCGATGCCGTCGACCCACCAGGCGATGTGCACCCAGCCGTACTGGCCCGCGATCGAGACCGCGAGCATCGTCACGACGATCAGTGCGCGCAGCCAGCGCGGACGCACGGCGAGCGCGCCGGCGGCGAGCGCGCCGAGCGCGGGGGCGAGCGGCAGCAGGAGTCGGAACGTGCTCGACTGCGGGAAGAAGACGGCGAGGAGGTAGACGGCGTAGGCGATGATCCAGCAGCGGATGGCCACGGGCATCCGTCGCATCTGCGGGAGCGCGAACGAGGCCGACGCCGCGACGAGCACGAGCGCGAGCACGACCGGGCCCGCCGTCTCGCCGAGCCACCATCGCGCCCCCTGCCACCACGCGGTGAACGGCACGAGCTCCACGGGGCCGACGTACGGGCGGCGCCAGGCGAGCTCGGTGTCGGTGTACCCCGTGAGGTCGCCCGTCGCGAGCGCGACGATGCCCGGCCAGGCCAGGCCCGCGAGCCCCGCGATCACCGTCACCGCGGCGAGCTCGACGCGCTCGCGCACCGGGAACGGCTCGAGACCGCGACGATGGCGACGCCAGCGCCACGCGAGCAGGGGCGCGAGCGCGAGCGCGAACGCGAGCCCGCTCGGCCGGGTCAGGGCCATGATCGTCACGAGGACGGCGAGGGGCGCGTACCGGCGCTCGAGGAGCAGGAGCAGAGCCCCGAGCAGCATCGCGAGGTGCAGCGACTCGGCGTACGCGACCTGCAGGATCGGTGAGATCGGAGCGAGGCACAGCAGCGCCGTCGCGAGCAGCGCCGCCCGCTCGTCCAGCCACGTGCGCACGAGCCGGTGGAAGAGCATCGCCGCGACCGCCCCCGCGACGACCGACACGGCCACGGCGGCCGCCGCGAACTCCAGCCCCGTGAGCACCATGACCCCGCGCACGACGAACGGGTAGACGGGCATGAACGCGAACGCGTTCTCGGTCGCGAGCCCCGCCTCGTCGCGCGGGATGTCGTCGGGGTAGCCGCCGGCGGCGATGATCCAGTACCACGTGCCGTCCCACAGGCGCGCGAAGTCGAAGTAGCCGGGCTGCGCGGGCGTCCACGCGTTCGCCGGCTGCCGCGAGGCGACGTGCAGCAGGATGCCCGTGGAGACGATCCGCGACGCCGCGTACACCGCGAGGACGCTCAGCCACCACGGCGCGCGTCGAGCGCGGGCGAGCAGCCGCTCCCCCGCCTGTCGGGGACTCAGGCCGAGGTGAGCCACGCTCGCAGGCCGCGCTCGCACGCGACGATCTGCTCGACCGGGACGCGCTCGTCGTCGGTGTGAGCGAGCGACGGGTCGCCGGGGCCGTAGTTGACCGCCGGGATGCCGAGCTCGCTGAAGCGCGCGACGTCCGTCCAGCCGTACTTGGGGGCGGGCTCGGCGCCGACGGCTGCGACGAAGCGCTGCGCGAGCGGGGCATCCAGGCCGGGGCGGGCGCCCGCCGCCGCGTCGGTGACGACGACCGCGACGGGCGGGTCGAGATCGGCCACGAGGTCGCGCACGTGCTGCTCGGCCTCGGCGAGGGTCTTGTCGGGGGCGAAGCGGTAGTTGACGGTCACGTTCGCGGCGTCGGGGATGACGTTGCCCGCGACCCCGCCGCTCACGCCGACCGCGTTGAGGCCCTCGCGGTAGTCGAGGCCGTCGACCGTCACGGTCGCGGGCTCGTAGTCGGCGAGGCGCTGAAGGATCGGCGCGAGGGCGTGGACGGCGTTGACGCCCATCCATGAGCGGGCGGAGTGCGCTCGGCGGCCCGTCGTGCTGAGCTCGAGGCGCAGCGTGCCGTTGCAGCCGCCCTCGATGCCCGCACTGCTGGGCTCGCCGAGGATCGCGAAGTCGCCCTCCAGCAGCTCGGGGCGCGTGCGGGCGAGGCGACCGAGGCCGTTGAGCTCGCTCGCGACCTCCTCGTGGTCGTACCAGACCCACGTGATGTCGTAGGCGGGGTCGGTCAGCTGCACCGCGAGGGCGAGCAGCACCGCGCAGCCGCCCTTCATGTCGACCGTGCCGCGGCCCCACAGGGTGTCGACACCGTCGTCGATGCTGCGGCGGGTCGGCAGGTTGTCGTTGATCGGCACCGTGTCGATGTGGCCGGCGATGACGACGCGCTCGGCGCGTCCGAGGCTCGTGCGCGCGACGATCGCGTCGCCGTCGCGCACGAGCTCCAGGTGCGGGGCGTGCGCGCGCAGGGTCGCCTCGATCGTGTCGGCGAGCGCGCGCTCGTCGGCCGAGACGCTCGGGATGTCGCACAGCGCCGCGGTGAGCGCGACGACGTCGTCGAGGAGGTCGCCGGTCAGCGGCGGGGCGGTCATCGGATGCGCGTTCATCGGCACGAGCCTAGTTCGCGGCGCGGGTAGCCTGGATCCATGCCCGACAGCTCGCCCACGCACGCCTGGGGCTACGGCCTCGCCACCGTCCGCCTCGCCGACGGCGAGGTGCTCGACACGTGGTTCCCCTCCCCCGCGCTCGGCGCGCTGCCCGAGGGCCGCGACCGCCACATCGTGCCGGCCGACATCGAGCACCTGGAGGCGGAGGACGCGCGCCGAGGGGTGAGGATCGAGGCCCGCACGGTCGAGATCGAGCTGGCGGCGGCCCCCGCATCCACGCCCGATGCGTACCTGCGCCTGCACCTGCTGTCGCACCGCCTCGTGACGCCGAACACCATCACCCTCGACGGCGTGTTCGCGCACCTGCCGATCGTCATGTGGACGACGGCGGGGCCCGTGCACCCGGACGACTTCGACGCGAACCGGCCGGCGCTGCAGCGCGCCGGCATCTCGCCGCTCGGCATCGACAAGTTCCCGCGCCTGCTCGACTACGTCACGCCGCCGCGGGTGCGCATCGCGGACGCCTCGCGCGTGCGCCTGGGCGCCTACCTCTCGCCCGGCACGACCGTCATGCACGAGGGCTTCGTGAACTTCAACGCCGGGACGCTCGGCGCCTCGATGGTCGAGGGCCGCATCAGCCAGGGCGTCGTCGTCGGCGACGGCAGCGACATCGGCGGCGGCGCCTCGATCATGGGCACGCTCTCGGGGGGCGGCACGCACCGCGTCGCGATCGGGCAGCGCGCGCTGCTCGGCGCGAACTCCGGCATCGGCATCTCGATCGGCGACGACTCGGTCGTCGAGGCGGGCCTCTACGTGACCGCGGGCACGAAGGTCGTCGTGCTCGACGGCTCGCTCGATGCGGATGCCCGCCCGCGCACCGTCAAGGCGGCGCAGCTCTCGGGCGTGGCCGGCCTGCTGTTCCGGCGCAACTCGCTCACCGGAGCGGTCGAGGTGCTGCCCCGGACGGGGGCCGGTGTGACGCTCAACGAGGCGCTGCACGCGTAGGAGGGCGCAGGAGGGTGCAGGCGCTCTCTCGGACTCACGGTCGTCTCACGGCATCGCCCGGGGTATATTAGGCAAGCCTTACCTCGCCTGAACCCGTCTCGTCGCCGACAGGAGATCCGCATGCTCGCCAACCTCATCATCGGACTCCGGGAAGGGCTCGAGGCGGCGCTCGTCGTCGGCTTGATCCTCGCCGCCGTGCACCGGATCGGACGCAGCGACCTCGTGCCGCGCATCTGGCTCGGGGTCGGCCTCGCCGCCGCTCTCTCGCTCGCGACGGGTGCGGTGCTCACCTTCGGCACCGCCACGCTCGACCGCCGTGCGCAGGAGTTCGTGACGGGCGTGCTGTCGCTGCTCGCCGTCGCGCTCGTGACCTGGATGATCATCTGGATGGCGACCACCGCCTCGACGCTGCGGCACCGCATCGATGCGGACGTCTCGCACGCCGTCGCGGGCAGCGGGCGCACACTCGCCGTCCTCGCGTTCCTCGCCGTCGCGCGAGAGGGCACGGAGACCGCGCTCTTCCTCTGGGCCTCGACCAGCACGAGCGACGCCCCGATCGCGGGCGTCGCCGGCGCTCTGCTGGGCCTCGGCATCGCGATCGGCCTGGGCTGGCTGCTGTTCCGCCGGCTGGTGCGCATCGACCTCGGTCGCTTCTTCGCCTGGACGGGCGCGCTGCTCGTCCTGATCGCCGCGGGCGTGCTGGCCTACGGACTCCACGAGCTGCAGGAGGTCGGCATGCTCCCCGGACCCGACCAGGCGGCCCCGGCGGGCGCTCCGGCCGCGCTCGCGTGGCTCTGGGGCACCGCGTTCACGCAGATCCTGCCGGCGGGCTCGCTCCCCGCTGCGGTGCTGACCGGCGCCTTCGGCATCGCACCGACGATGACCTGGCTGCAGGTGGTCGCCTGGGTCGGCTACGTCGCGATCGTCATGACGATCTTCGTGCGGACGATCCGCGCTCGTCGCCGCCCTGCGGCACCGAGCGCCCCCGACTCGAGCACGGCGCGGGCGCTGACGCCGACGAGCGCCGGCGCTCCGGTCTAGCGCTGCGGCCAGTCGCGCGCGGGCGCGCCCGTGTAGAGCTGCTGGGGGCGGCCGATCTTCGTCTGCGGGTCGTCGTTCATCTCGCGCCAGTGGGCGATCCAGCCGGGGAGCCGGCCGATCGCGAAGAGCACCGTGAACATGCGCGTCGGGAAGCCCATCGCCTTGTAGATGACGCCGGTGTAGAAGTCGACGTTCGGGTAGAGGCGACGCTCCTTGAAGTAGTCGTCGCCGAGCGCGATCTGCTCGAGCTCGCGCGCGATGTCCAGCAGCGGGTCGCTGATGCCGAGGTCGGCGAGCACGGCGTCGGCGCTCTCCTTGACGAGCTTGGCGCGCGGGTCGTACGACTTGTAGACCCGGTGGCCGAAGCCCATGAGCTTGATGCCGTCCTCCTTGTTCTTCACCCGCTCGACGAAGCGCTCGACGCTCTCGCCGCTGTCGCGGATGCGCCCGAGCATCGTGAGCACCGACTCGTTGGCGCCGCCGTGAAGCGGGCCGGAGAGGGCGTTGATGCCCGCCGAGATGGAGGCGAACAGGTTGGCCTCGGTCGAGCCGACCAGGCGAACGGTCGAGGTCGAGGCGTTCTGCTCGTGGTCCTCGTGGAGGATCAGCAGGCGCTCGAGCGCCTCCGACATGACCGGGTTGACCTCGTACGGCTCTGCCATCGTGCCGAAGTTGAGCCGGAGGAAGTTGTCGACGAAGCTCAGCGAGTTGTCGGGGTAGAGGAAGGCCTGGCCGACCGACTTCTTGTGCGCGTAGGCCGCGATCACCGGGAGCTTGGCGAGCAGACGGATCGTGGAGATCTCGACCTGCTCGGGGTCGTGCGGGTTGAGCGAGTCGCCGTAGTAGGTCGACAGCGCCGAGACGGCGGACGACAGCACCGACATGGGGTGCGCCTGGTGCGGCAGCGAGTCGAAGAAGCGCTTGAGGTCCTCGTGCAGGAGGGTGTGGCGCCGCACGCGCTCGTCGAACGCGGCGAGCTCCGACTCGCTCGGCAGCTCCCCGTAGATGAGCAGCCACGCGACCTCGAGGAAGCTCGAGTTCGCCGCGATGTCCTCGATCGCGTAGCCGCGGTAGCGCAGGATCCCCTGGTCGCCGTCGATGTAGGTGATCGCGCTCTTGGTCGAGGCGGTGTTGACGAAGCCGTAGTCGAGCGCCGTGAGGCCCGTCTGCCTGGTGAGGGTCGAGACGTCGATGCTCGAGGCGCCGTCGACGCTTCTCAGGATGGGGAACTCCGCGGTTCCGCCGGGGAACTGCAGGATGGCCTTGTCGGCGTCGCTCACTGCGCCTCCTCGCGTTGGTGGGGTCGGGGGTGGTGGCGGGATAGCCGCGTTCGTCGGGGTGGCGCCGGTCCGCGGAAGGAACCCGACTACAGCCTAGGCGACCGCGGCGACCAGTACCGCATCGGCCAAGACACCCGACCCCGGGTTGTCGATGACCGCCAAGGATGTCCGTGGGCTGTCACAACGCCGCAGCGCGCAGTCGCGCGACGGCCTGCGAGATCCGCTCATCGCTCGCCGTGAGCGCGAACCGCACGTGCCGCGAGCCCTCCCCCTCGTAGAAGGTGCCGGGAGCGACGAGGATCCCGAGCTCCGCGAGCTGCGCGAGGGTGTCGAGCGCCGGCTCGTCGCGCGTGGCCCAGAGGTAGAGTCCGGCCTCGGAGCGGTCGATGCGGAAGCCGGACGCGCGCAGGGCACCGGCGAGGGCATCCCGTCGGGCTCGATAGATCTCGCGCTGGGTGGCGACGTGCGCGTCGTCGTCGAGCGCCGCGATCATCGCCGCCTGCACGGGAGCGGGCGGGATGAGCCCGAGGTGCTTGCGCGCCTCGAGCAGCTGCCGCACGAGGGCAGGGTCGCCGGCGAGGAAGGCCGCGCGATAGCCGGCGAGGTTGGACTGCTTCGAGAGCGAGTAGACGCTCAGGAGCCCCGAGTGGTCGCCCGCCGTCACGAGCGGGTCGAGGATGCTCGGCACGCGCGCGACGGCGTGCGGGTCGTCCTCGCCGCCGTCGGCGGGCTCCGCGCCCCACCGCTCGGGCTCCCACCCGAGCTCGGCGTAGCACTCGTCGTTGACGATGACCGCTCCGAGCTCGCGGGCGCGCAGCACCGCCGCGCGCAGCGCCTCCACGCCGAGCACGGCGCCGTCGGGGTTGCCGGGCGAGTTGATCCAGATGAGGCGGGCGCCCTCGGGCCAGCGCGCGGGGTCGTCCTCCGCGACGGCGCGCGCTCCGATGAGCGCGGCGCCGACGGCGTACGTGGGGTAGGCGGTGCGGGGGTGCACGATGACGTCGTCGCGGCCGAGGCCGAGCAGGAGCGGCAGGAGAGCGACGAGCTCCTTCGACCCGATCGTGGGGATGACCGCGTCCGGGCCGATCAGGGTCACATCACGACGACGCGCGTACCAGCGCACGATCGCCTCGCGCAGCGCGGGCGTGCCCATCGTCTGCGGGTAGGCGTGCGCGTCGGTCGCGGCCACGAGCGCGTCGCGCACGACGGCGGGCGTCGCATCGACGGGCGAGCCGACCGAGAGATCGACGATGCCATCGGAGTGGGCCCGCGCACGGGCCGCGAACGGCGCGAGGGAGTCCCAGGGGAAGTCGGGAAGGGAGAGGGGCACGGGNCCTTCGCCGCACCGCCGGGCGAGCCGATCTCCTGGAAGAACTCGACGTTCGCGCGGTAGTAGTCGCTCCACTGCTCGGGCAGGTCGTCCTCGTAGTAGATCGCCTCGACGGGGCACACGGGCTCGCAGGCGCCGCAGTCGACGCACTCGTCGGGGTGGATGTAGAGCATCCGGTCGCCCTCGTAGATGCAGTCGACCGGGCACTCGTCGATGCACGCGCGGTCTTTGACGTCGACGCAGGGAAGTGCGATCACATAGGTCACGGCGCTGAGGGGTCCTTCTGATCGGGAGCGGTCGGTTCGATGCTACCCGCCGGTCGGCGGTGAGTGCGCTGGATGCGGGGCCACGCGAGCACGACGAGGGCGATGAGCACGATGCCGAGCGTCCAGCCGTAGCCGAGCGGGTTTCCGGGGATCAGGACGGAGCCGCCCGCGCCCGGGGTCGCGAGAGCCAGGGCGACCGAGCCGAGGCCGAATGCTCCGGCGACGGCGGGGCCGCGGTCGTCCCCCCAGGCGCGCAGCCCGCTCAGGAGCAGCGCCGTCGTGACGAGCGCGAGCGCGATGCCGACGGGTGGCAGCGACTGGTGGGTCGCCGAGCCGACGAGGCCGACGGCGGCGCCGCTGAGGCTCGAGAGCGCGAGCACGCCGATGCGGTGCAGCGCCCGGCGGCGGGCGGAGCGGGTGGTCACGTCGCTCAGGCGTCCAGGCGGAGCATCCACCCGTGGGTGTCGGGGCGTCGGCCGTACTGGATGTCGGTGAGCTCCTGGCGGAGCGACATCGTCAGCTCGCCCGGTTCGGCATCGGCCGAGCCGATCGCGAAGGGCTCGCCGTCGACGACGCCCTTCAGGAGGCCGATGGGGGTGACGACGGCGGCGGTGCCGCACGCGAAGGCTTCGACGATGTCGCCCGATGCGACGCCCTCCCGCCACTCCGCGAGGCTCACGCGGCGACGCTCGACCGTGTGGCCGCGGTCCTCCGCGAGCTGCAGGATCGAGTCGCGGGTGATCCCCTCGAGGATCGAGTCGCTCGCGGGAGTGAGCAGAGTGCCGTCCTTCTTCACGAGCACGATGTTCATGCCGCCGAGCTCCTCCAGGTACGTGCCCTCGACCGAGTCGAGGAAGAGCACCTGCTGGCAGCCGTGCTCGGCCGCCTCGGCCTGCGCGACGAGGGAGGCCGCGTAGTTGCCGCCGGTCTTCGCCGCGCCCGTGCCGCCCCTGCCGGCGCGCGAGTACGTCGTCGTGAGCCAGATCGAGACGGGGGCGACGCCGCCGGAGAAGTAGGCGCCCGCGGGCGAGGCGATCACGTAGTACGCGACCTTGTGCGCGGGGCGCACCCCGAGGAATGCCTCCTTGGCGAACATGAAGGGGCGCAGGTAGAGGCTGGTCTCCGGCGCGCTCGGCACCCAGTCGCCGTCGACGGCGATGAGCTGGCGCAACGACTCGAGGAAGTGCTCGACGGGCAGCTCGGGCAGCGCGAGTCGCTTCGCGGAGCGCTGCAGGCGGCGCGCGTTCGCGTCGGGGCGGAACGACCAGATCGAGCCGTCGGCGTGGCGGTAGGCCTTGAGACCCTCGAAGATCTCCTGGCCGTAGTGCAGGACGGCCGCCGAGGGGTCGAGCGAGATCGGGCCGTAGGGCTGCACGCGCGGGCGGTGCCAGCCGCCCTTCTCGCTCCAGCAGATGTCGACCATGTGGTCGGTGAAGTGCTTGCCGAAGCCCGGCGCGGCGAGGATCGCCTCGCGCTCCTCGTCGCTCATCGCACGGTCGTTGCGGGTGACCTGGAAGGTCAGCCCCTGGTCCGCCATCGGCAGGAGGTTCGTCATGGTCGTCCTCGAGGAATCGCCGTCGGATGCTCTCCGACGGTGGAGTGTGGGTTCAGGCTACTCCGCCGCGGGCGCGGAGCAGGTCGGGCCCGCGGGCCCCGTGGTCTAGCGGCCGAGCGCGGCGAGGATGGCCTCCCCCACCTGACGCGTCGAGCGACGCTCGGAGCCGCGACCGGCGAGGTCGGCCGCGACCGCCGCGGTGATGCGCGCGGCTGCCTCCCGGTGCCCGAGGTGGTCGAGCAGCAGGGCGGCCGAGAGGATGGCCGCCGTCGGGTCCGCCTTCTGCTGCCCGGCGATGTCGGGGGCCGAGCCGTGCACGGGCTCGAACATGCTCGGGAAGGCGCGGTCGGGATTGATGTTCCCCGAGGCCGCGAGCCCGATGCCGCCGCTGATGGCGCCGGCCAGGTCGGTCAGGATGTCGCCGAAGAGGTTGTCGGTCACAATGACGTCGAAGCGCGCCGGGTTGGTGACCAGGAAGATCGTCGCGGCGTCGACGTGCAGGTAGTCCACGCGCACGTCGGGGAACTCCGCGGCCACGCGGTCGACCGTGCGCTGCCAGAGCGAGCCGGCGTTCACGAGCACGTTGGTCTTGTGCACGAGCGTGAGCCGGCCGCTGCGCGCCGCGGCCTGGGCGAAGCCGAAGCGCACGACGCGCTCCACGCCGAACGCGGTGTTCACGCTCGTCTCGTTCGCGATCTCGTGCGGGGTCCCGACGCGGATGCTCCCGCCGTTGCCCACGTAGGGACCCTCGGTGCCCTCGCGCACGACGACGAAGTCGACCTCGCCGGGGTTCGACAGGGGCGAGACGACCCCGGGGAAGAGCGTCGTGGGGCGCAGGTTCACGTAGTGGTCGAACGCGAACCGCAGCCGGAGCAGGAGACCGCGCTCGATGAGGCCGCCCGCGAGCCGGGCATCCCGCGGATCGCCGCCGACGGCGCCGAACAGGATCGCGTCGTGGCGCGCGAGGCGTTCCATGGTCTCGTCGTGCAGGATCTCGCCGGTGGCCAGGTAGTGCTCGGCGCCGAGGAAGTACTCGGTCTCGGTGATCTCGACCTCGCCGCCGACCGCCGCGCGGAGAACGGCGAGCGCCTCGGCGGTGACCTCGGGGCCGATGCCGTCTCCGGGGATGACGGCCAGATCGATGGTCGAGGTCATGAGGGCCTTCCTGCGTGGCGGACGGGGCGTTCGACCCCCGGTCGGGGGGCGGTACGGCTGATTCACAGCTTGACCCTCGGATCCCCGGAATGACGGGCGAGGGGGCCTCTTCAGGCTACCGCCTGCGGGGCCCTCCCGGAGGCGAAGGGCTTTCGCGAAGCATCCAGCTAACGCTAGGTTCGCTCCCGGATACGGAAGGAGCTCCGCCATGAGCATCGGATTCGGAATCTTCATGTTCGCGCTGGGGGCGATCCTCGCCTTCGCTGTGAACGTCAGCCTCGATTGGATCGAGCTGTCGACGATCGGGTACATCCTGATGGTCGCCGGCGTCGTGACGGTCATCATCGGCGTCGTGCTGATGAGTCGTCGTCGCACGACGTCGACCTCGCACACCACGGTCGACCCGGTCACGGGCGATCGCGTGACGCGTCGCGACGAGATCGTGTAGATCGCGCAGCCCCCACGCCCCGCACGACGACGGCGCCGCCCCCCACGGGAGCGGCGCCGTTCTCGTGCGCGCGGCGGCGCCGCGTCAGCCCTCGACGATCGTGATCTCGCGCATGACGGTCGCGTCGATGGCGGCGCGCACGCGCTCGAGGAGCTCGTCCGGAACGCGGGAGTCGACCGTGAGGACGCTCAGCGCCGGGCCGCCGGCCTCGTGGCGGGCGATCTGCATGCCGGCGATGTTGATCTGCGCCTCGCCGAACTCCTTGCCGTAGACCGCGACGATTCCCGGGCGGTCGGTGTAGAGCATGACGATGAAGTGCTCGGCCATCGGCACCTCGACGTCGTAGCCGTTGATCTCGACGATCTTCTGCGCCTGCTTCGCGCCCACGAGGGTGCCGGAGACCGACAGCTGCGTGCCGTCCGCGAGCGCGCCGCGGATCGTGAGGAGGTTGCGGTACTCCTCGCTCGTGGCGTCGGTGATGAGGCGCACGGCGACGCCGAGCTGCTCGGCGAGCAGCGGGGCGTTGACGTAGCTGACCTGCTCGCTGGAGATGCGGCCGAAGATGCCCTTGAGAGCGGCGAGCTTGAGCACGTTGACGTCGTGCTCGACGATCTCGCCGCGGACCTCGACGTCGATGCTCGCGAAGGCGTGGTCCGCAAGGCTCGCGAACACCTGGCCGAGCTTCTCCATGAGCGGGATGCCCGGGCGCACGCTCGGGTCGATCACGCCTCCCGCAACGTTGACGGCGTCGGGCACGAGCTCGCCATCGAGCGCGAGGCGCACCGACTTCGCGACCGAGACGCCCGCCTTCTCCTGCGCCTCGTCCGTCGACGCTCCGAGGTGCGGGGTGAGCTGGATGGTGGGGAGGTCGAGGAGGGGCGAGCCGACGGGCGGCTCGGAGACGAAGACGTCGAGGCCGGCGCCGGCGATGCGGCCGGTCGCGAGCGCCTCGCGCAGGGCATCCTCGTCGATGATGCCGCCGCGGCTGGCGTTGACGATCCGCAGGGAGGGCTTGGCCTTCGCGAACTGCGCCGCGCCGATGAGGTTGGTCGTCTCGGGCGTCTTCGGGATGTGGATGGTGATGAAGTCGCTGCGCTCCATGAGCTCATCGAGGCTCAGGAGGGTCACGCCGAGCTGCTGGGCGCGCGCCGGCGGGACGAAGGGGTCGTAGCCGACGAGCTCGACGCCGAAGCCGGCGAGGCGCTGGGCGACGAGCGTGCCGATGCGGCCGAGGCCGACGACGCCGACGGTCTTCTCGTACAGCTCGATGCCGGTGAAGGCCGAGCGCTTCCACTCGCCGCGCTTCATCGAGGCGTTCGCGTCCGGGATGTGCCGGGCGAGCGCGAGCAGGTGCCCGACGGCGAGCTCGGCGGCCGAGATGACGTTGGAGGTCGGGGCGTTCACGACCATCACACCCGCCGTGGTCGCCGCCTTCACGTCGACGTTGTCGAGGCCCACGCCCGCGCGGGCGATGACCTTCAGCCGACGGCCGGCGGCGATCGCCTCGGCGTCCATCTGCGTCGCCGAGCGGATCAGCACCGCGCTCGCATCGGCGAGGGCCGACAGCAGCGCCGAGCGGTCGGTGCCGTCGACCTGGCGGATCTCGAAGTCGGGCCCGAGGGCGTCGACCGTGGCGGGAGAGAGTTCTTCGGCGATGAGCACAACCGGCTTGGTCACGAGGACGTCCTTACGCAGGGGTACGCGAAACGAGGAGTGGTGGTGGTGGTGTGCGATCGCCGCGCTCCGTCGGGGGCGATCGGTGCTCTCAGGGTATCGCAGGCAGAATGGCGGCCATGACGCCCGTCGAGCTCGCGCGCGCGATCACGGCGGTGCTGTTCATCGCCATGGGCGCCCTCCACTTCGTGCCCGTGCTCGAGCGCGGGATGGCCGCGATCATCCCGCCCGCTCTGCGGGACCGCCCCCTGTCCGCCCGCTGGCTGGTCTGGATCACCGGCGTGTGCGAGATCGCCGGGGGGCTGGGGCTGCTGTGGGAGCCGACGCGCGTCGCCGCGGGCATCGCCCTCGCCGTGTTCCTCGTCTGCGTGTTCCCCGCGAACGCGTACGCCGCGAGGCACCCCGAGCGGTTCGGGCGCATCGCGGTGCCGTTCTGGCCGCGGCTCATCGCGCAGGTCGCGCTCATCGCCGTGGCGCTGTGGGTGTCGCTGGGCTGACGGCGTCCCCGCCGCTCACGCGAGGCTGACCGAAGCGCCCGCGGCGGCAATCAGGCTGAGGCGGCTCGTCGCGATGACGCACAGGGCGACGATGAGCACGAGCGTGTAGCGCGCGAGCGGCTGGCGGCGCGCGACGACGGCCGCGCCGGCGAAGATCAGCGGGGGCAGCAGCACGCTCGCCCACAGGATCACCCAGGGGGTCCGCTCGGCGACCCCGAGCGCCTCGAGCTGCTGCGGGAAGGCGAGCAGGTTCGAGATGCCGTCGAACAGGAACCACGCCGCGAGGAGCCCCAGCACGACCGTCACGGCGATGCGGGCGACGCGGCTCACGAGAGCACCCCGATGAGCAGCGGCCACGGCACGAGCACGAGCGTGCCGAGCGCGAGCCAGCCGATGCGCACGGCAGGGCGGCCGCCGCGGGTGAGCGCCATGACGGTGCCGAACCACAGCGCGCACGCGATGATCGCGAGGAACTCGCCGAACTGGTACATCACCTCGATGAGCAGCGTCGCACCCGTCAGCGGGAGCGCGCCGATCGACAGGATCCAGCCGACCGAGTAGGCGAGGTACACCCCGGCGAGCAGGCCCGTCGCCGCCGTCACGGCGGTGCGGCGCCGATCGGCGGCGGATGCCGCGGTCGCGACGGGCGCGGCGACGCCGTCGCGGGCATCCGCCCCCTCATCGCCCGGCGCGAGCGGCTCGTCGGCGGCGACCTCGTCGGCCGGCACATCGTCGGAGGGCTCGTCGCGGCCCGGGTCGACCCAGCTCGGGTCGTCGGGGTCGCCCCAGTCGAGGGCGTCCTCGCGGCGGTCGGCGGTCATGCGGCCACCCTATCGACCCTCGGGACGATGCCCGCTGAGCGTCGGGGGCAGCGGCTAGCGTCGGTCGGCAGGGGGGTCCATGCCGTTCATCACCGTCGACGGGCGACCGATCACGGGCGTGCCGCTGATGTGCCGGATGGGGCGCGACTTCCCGGTGACCGCGCCGTTCGCCTGCCGCGCCGGCGCATCGCCGACGACCTGTTCCGCGTCGCGCTCGTCGACAACGGCATCCACCTGCTGCGGCGCGGGTCATGTGGGCCGCGGTCGGGCTCGAGGGCCGGCTGCGGCACGGCCGACCGCTCGGGCGGCTGCTCGTCGCGCCGGTCGCGGTCGGGGCGCTGTGGCTCATCGCGGCGACCATGCTCGCGGCGGCCGGAGCCGGCGGGCTCGGTCCGTGGTGGATCGTGACGGGGCGACGCGGCCCGCGCCCGCAGGCCGAGCCGACCGTGCGCTGGAAGGACGAGTACGGGCCGGAGCACGGCGCCGACCGCGCCTCTCCCCCGCGCTAGCTGCTGAGGCGGGCGCAAAGACGACGGCCGGCCGCCCCGAAGGGCGACCGGCCTCGATCGTGCGAGCGACTAGCGCGCGGCAGAGCCGTCGATGTTCCGATGCGCTTGCGCATCGGAACCGGCAAGCACCGCGTCCGCATTGCGGACTGCGGCGACGTCAGCGCGCAGCGCTGCCGTCGACGTAGTCCGCATCCTGCTGCTTCCACGCGAAGAGGGCGCGCAGCTTGCGGCCCGTCTCCTCGATCGGGTGCTGCTCGCCCTTGGCGCGCAGCTCGCGGAACTCGGGGGCGCCGGCGTCCTGGTCGGCGATGAAGCGCTTGGCGAACGCGCCCGACTGGATGTCGGCGAGAACGGCCTGCATGTTCTCCTTCACCGAGGGGTCGATGACGCGCGGGCCGGAGACGTAGTCGCCGTACTCGGCCGTGTCGCTGACGCTCCAGCGCTGCTTGGCGATGCCGCCCTCCCACATGAGGTCGACGATGAGCTTGAGCTCGTGCAGAACCTCGAAGTAGGCGATCTCGGGCTGGTATCCGGCCTCGGTGAGCACTTCGAAGCCGTACTGCACGAGCTGCGAGGTGCCGCCGCAGAGCACGGCCTGCTCGCCGAAGAGGTCGGTCTCGGTCTCCTCCGTGAAGGTCGTCTTGATGACGCCCGCGCGGGTGCCGCCGATGGCCTTCGCGTACGAGAGCGCGAGATCCCACGCGTGGCCCGTGGTGTCGCGCTCGACGGCGACGATGTCGGGGATCCCGCGGCCGGCGACGAACTCGCGGCGCACCGTGTGGCCGGGGGCCTTGGGGGCGACGAGGATGACGTCGACGCCCTCGGGGGCGTCGATGTAGCCGAAGCGGATGTTGAAGCCGTGCGCGAAGGCGAGCGTCTTGCCCGGCTTGAGGGCACCCTGGATGCTCTCGCTGTAAATGGCGCGCTGGTGCTGGTCGGGCGCGAGGATCATGATGACGTCGGCCCACTCGGCGGCGTCGGCGACGGTCTTGACGGTGAAGCCGTCCTCGTGCGCCTTGGCGACCGACTTCGAGCCCTCCTTGAGCGCGATGACGACCTCGACGCCCGAGTCGCGCAGGTTCTGCGCGTGGGCGTGGCCCTGCGAGCCGTAGCCGACGATCGCGACCTTCTTGCTCTGGATGAGAGCGAGGTCGGCGTCCTTGTCGTAGTAGATCTCGGTCACGAGAGTTGTCTCCTTGTGGTGTGGGGTCGGGGGGATGTCCGTGCGGCGTCCGGGGCGGACGTCACGAGTTCTTGAGGACGCGCTCGCTGATGCTCTTCGAGCCGCGGCCCATGGCGAGCAGGCCGGACTGCGCGATCTCCTTGATGCCGTAGGGCTCGAGCACGCGCAGCAGGGCCTCGACCTTGGCGGTGTCGCCCGTGACCTCGATCACGAGCGCGTCGGTCGCGACGTCGACGATGCGCGCGCGGAACAGCGTCGCCGCCTCGAGGATCTGCGACCGGGTCGTGGCGTCGACGCGCACCTTGATGAGCATGTGCTCGCGCTGCACCGACTGGGTCGCGTCGAGCTCGACGATCTTGAGGACGTTGACGAGCTTGTTGAGCTGCTTGGTGACCTGCTCCAGGGGCAGGCCCTCGACATCCACGACGACGGTGATGCGGGAGAGACCCGGCACCTCCGTCGTGCCGACGGCGAGCGAGATGATGTTGAACCCGCGGCGGGCGAAGAGCCCCGCGACGCGCGTGAGCAGACCGGGCTTGTCCTCGACGAGGAGCGAGAGCACGTGGTGCGACATGGGTTACTCCCTCTCCCACTCGGGCGCGTGGTCGCGCGCGTACTGCACTTGCGAGTTGCCGACGCCCTGCGGCACCATCGGCCACACCATGGCGTCGCGGCTGACGACGAAGTCGATGACGACGGGGCGGTCGTTGGTCTCCATCGCGAGGCGGATGGCCGGCTCGACCTCCTCCGGCTTCGTGACGCGGATGCCCAGGGCGCCGTACGCGTCGGCGAGCTTGATGAAGTCGGGCACCATCGCCGTGTCGTGCCCGGTGTTGAGGTCGGTGAACGAGTGGCGCCCGTCGTAGAACAGCGTCTGCCACTGGCGGACCATGCCGAGCGAGGAGTTGTTGATGACGGCGACCTTGATCGGGATCTCGTTGATCGTGCAGGTCGCGAGCTCCTGATTGGTCATCTGGAAGCAGCCGTCGCCGTCGATCGCCCACACCAGGCGATCAGGCTGGGCGACCTTCGCGCCCATCGCGGCGGGTACGGCGTAGCCCATCGTCCCGGCACCGCCGGAGTTCAGCCACGCGCCGGGTCGCTCGTACTTGATGAACTGCGCGGCCCACATCTGGTGCTGGCCGACGCCCGCGGCGTAGACGGCCTCGGGGCCGGAGAGCTCGCCGATCTTCTCGATCACCCACTGCGGCGACAGGAGGCCGTCGTCGGGCATCGTGTAGCCGAGCGGGTACTGGGTGCGGAGGCTCTCGATGCGCTTCCACCAGTCGGAGAAGTCGGGCTTCGCCGTCTTCGCCGCGTCGCGGTAGGCGGGCAGCAGGTCGATCAGCACCTCGCGGGCGTCGCCGACGATCGGGACGTCCGCGGCGCGGATCTTGCCGATCTCGGCCGGGTCGATGTCGACGTGGATGACCTTGGCGTGCGGGGCGAACTCGCTCACCTTGCCGGTGACGCGGTCGTCGAAGCGGGCGCCGAGGGCGATGAGCAGGTCGCTCTCCTGGAGGGCGAGCACCGAGGGGACGGTGCCGTGCATCCCGGGCATGCCGAGGTTCTGCTGGTGCGAGTCGGGGAACGCGCCGCGCGCCATGAGCGTCGTGACGACGGGCGCGCCGGTCTCCTCCGCGAAGCGCAGGAGCTCGGCGTGCGCGCCGGCGCGGATGACGCCGCCGCCGACGTAGAGCACGGGGCGGCGCGACTCGGCGATGAGCTGGGCGGCGGCGTTGATCTGCTTGCCGTGCGCCTTCGTCACCGGGCGGTAGCCGGGGAGGTCGATCTTCGGCGGCCAGAGGAACGGCGCCGACTTCTGCTGGGCGTCCTTCGTGATGTCGACGAGCACGGGGCCGGGGCGGCCCGTCGTGGCGATGTGCACGGCCGCGGCGAGCACGCCGGGGACGTCCTCGGGCTTCGTGACGAGGAAGGAGTGCTTCGTGATGGGCATCGTGATGCCCGTGATGTCGACCTCCTGGAACGCGTCCGTCCCCATCGAGGTCGAGAAGACCTGGCCGGTGATCGCGAGGAGCGGGACGGAGTCCATGTAGGCGTCCGCGATCGCGGTGACGAGGTTGGTCGCGCCGGGGCCGGAGGTCGCGATGCAGACGCCGAGGCGGCCGCTCGCGGCGGCGTAGCCCTCGGCGGCGTGACCGGCGCCCTGCTCGTGCCGGACGAGGATGTGGCGGATGGCGGTCGAGGCCATGAGCTCGTCGTAGAACGGCATGATGGCGCCGCCGGGGAGGCCGAACACGTCGGTGACGCCGAGCTTCTCGAGCGAGGCGAGGATGGCGCCCGACCCGGTGAGCACGGGCGGCTCGGAGCGGGAGGGCGCGGACGGGCCCGGCACGGGGGTCGATTCCGGAGGCATGAAGGAGTCCTGAGGTCGTGTGCGAGGAAGGGTGAGCGCCTGACTACCCGGTGACCGCGCCCTCCGCAGCGGAGCGCACGAGCTTCGAGTACTTGGCGAGAACGCCACGGGTGTAGCGCGGAGGCAGGGGCGCCCAGCCGGTGCGGCGCGCCTCCAGCTCGTCTGCGTCGACCAGTAGGTCGAGGGAGCGAGCAGCGATATCGACCCGTATGAGATCACCATCGCGCACGAAGGCGATCGGACCAGCGTCGACCGCTTCGGGAGCTATGTGGCCGATGCACAGTCCGGTTGTGCCGCCTGAGAATCGACCGTCGGTCAAGAGTAGTACATCTTTTCCGAGCCCAGCCCCCTTGATGGCGGCCGTGATCGCGAGCATCTCGCGCATGCCGGGGCCGCCCTTGGGTCCCTCGTAGCGGATGACGACGACATCCCCGGCGGAGATCTCGCCGTTGGTCAGGGCGTCCATCGCGGCGCGCTCGCGCTCGAAGACGCGGGCCGGGCCCTCGAAGACGGCGGCGTCGAATCCGGCCGTCTTCACGACCGCACCCTCGGGAGCGAAGGACCCGTGGAGGATCGTGATGCCGCCCGTGGCATGGATGGGGTTCTCGAGCGAGCGGAGCACCTCGCCGTCGAGCGGGTCGGGGTTCAGCTCGGCGAGGTTCTCGGCCATCGTCCTGCCCGTCACGGTCATGACGTCGCCGTGCAGCAGGCCCGCGTCGAGGAGCGCCTTCAGCAGCACGGGCAGCCCGCCCTGGCGGTCGACGTCGTTCATGACGTACTTGCCGAAGGGCTTGAGGTCGCCGATGTGGGGCACGCGGTTGCCGATGCGGTTGAAGTCGTCGAGCGTGAAGGGCACCTCGGCCTCGTTCGCGATGGCGAGGATGTGCAGCACGACGTTCGTCGAGCCGCCGAGCGCCATCGCCACGGTCACGGCGTTCTCGAACGCCTCCTTGGTCAGGATCTGCCGGGCGGTGATGCCCTTCTTCAGGAGGTTCACGACGGCCTCGCCCGAGCGGTGGGCGTACATGTCGCGCCGGCGGTCGTAGCTCGCGGGGCTCGCCGAGCCGGGCAGGCTCAGGCCGAGCGCCTCGGCGACGGAGGCCATGGTGTTCGCGGTGTACATGCCGCCGCACGCGCCCTCGCCCGGAGCGAAGGCGCACTCGATGCGGTGGGCGTCCTCCGGGCTCATCTTGCCGGCCTTGACCGCGCCGACCGCCTCGAAGGAATCGATGATGGTGATGGGCTTCTCGGTGCCGTCGCTGAGCTTGACCCAGCCCGGCGCGATGGAGCCCGCGTAGAGGAAGACGCTCGCGAGGTCGAGGCGGGCGGCGGCCATGAGCATGCCGGGGATGGACTTGTCGCAGCCGGCGAGCAGGACGGAGCCGTCCAGGCGCTCTGCCTGCATGACGGTCTCGACGCTGTCGGCGATGACCTCGCGGCTCACGAGCGAGAAGTGCATGCCCTCGTGGCCCATCGAGATGCCGTCGGAGACGCTCACGGTGCCGAACTGCAGCGGGTAGCCGCCGGCGGCATGCACGCCCTCCTTGGCGGCCTGGGCGAGCCGGCCGAGCGAGAGGTTGCACGGCGTGATCTCGTTCCACGAGCTCGCGATGCCGACCTGCGCCTTGTCCCAGTCGTCGTCGCCCATGCCGACGGCGCGCAGCATGCCGCGCGAGGTGGTCGCCTCGATCCCATCGGTGACGACGCGCGAACGGGGCTTGTGATCGATCTCCGCCATGGACAGAGTTTATGCCTCGGCGGGGGGCTCTTCTGACGGTCCGGGGCGGGCCGCATTCCCGACCGGGCGATCGATCGGATCGGACGAACCGGGGAGGTCCGAGCGGCCAGCGTCCGCGACATCCGCCGCCAGCTCGTCGACCACGAGCGTCGAGGCGTCGAAGTCACCCGTGCGGTATCCGGCGCGGCCCACCATGTGCGCCGCGATCGGCGCGGTGAGCATCTGCAGCACGATCACGGGGGTGAGCAGGAGCAGCGCCGCCCAACTGCGCTGGCTGAGGGCGAGAGCGAGGACGACGAGCACGAGGCCGAGGATCTGCGGCTTCGTCGCGGCGTGCAGCCGGCTGAGGGCATCGGGGAAGCGGACGAGTCCGACGGCGGCGGCGAGCGACAGGATCGCCCCGCCGACGAGCAGGACGCCCGCGGCGATGTCGAGGATGCTGGCCCAGGGCTCGGCGTCGACCATCAGCTCATCCCCTTCTCGGTGTCGTCGGGCTGCGCCGAGGCGGGCCCGGTGGCCGCCGTGCTCGTGGCCGTCCCCTCGGGTCGGGTGACGAAGCGGGCGACGGCGACCGTGCCGAGGAGAGCGGTCGCGGCCAGCACGACCATGAGCGGGATCGTGCGCGTGTGGCCCGTCGCGACCATCTCGGTCCCGACGACGAGGGTGAGCGTCGTCAGCAGCACGTCGGAGCCGATGACGCGGTCGACGGTGCTCGGGCCGCGGACGACCCGCCACAGGGCGACGATCGCGGCGACGGACAGGATCGCGCTCGCGATGATGATGAGGACGCTCATCGCACCGCCTCCCATTCCTCGTGCGAGCCGATCGCCCGCAGCAGCCGCCGCTCGCAGTCGAGCACGTGCGCGCGCGTGCGCTCCACGCGCTCGGTCGAGTCGACCCCGAGCGCGTGCACGTAGAGCACCGAGTTCGGTCGATCGACCTCGAGCACGACGGATCCGGGGACGAGCGAGACGGCGAGCGCCGTGCCCGTCAGCACGAGGTCGCTGCGGGTCGTCAGATCGACACGGATGACTGCGTTGCGCCGCACGCCGCGCGGTCGGAACGCGAACCAGGCGACCTGGACCGAGGCGACGACGAGATCGACGGCGAAGCGGGCGAGGAAGACCAGCGCCCATCCGAGGTGGAAGCGACCGGAGAGCGCGACCGGCGGAAGGTACAGCGTGCGCGTGACGACGAGAGCCACGACGACCCCGGTGAGGATCGTGAGCGGCGTCACGGAGCCCCACAGCATCATCCAGAGCAGGACGAGCGCGACGAGGAGCGGAACCTGCTGTCGCAGTGGCACGCGCTCTCGCTCGAGCACGCGGGAGTCGTGATCGGTCACTCGAGCTCGGCCCCCTCGCTGGAGCCGGGGAAGACGAGCTGGATGTAGGCGCCCGGGCCGTCGAGATTCTCACCCGCGCGGCTCGCGACGCCGTAGACCGGCCCGGCGAACACCGTCAGAGCGAGCCCGACGGCGACCATCCCCGCCGTCGACAGGGTCATGAGCCGAGGGGTGGTTCGGGCGCCCGAGACCGTCGAGGTGTTCAGAGGCGCCTCCTCCACCGAGCGCAGGAGTCGCGATTCATCGCCCTCCACCGCATCGGCCGAGCGCCAGAACGCGAGGTTCCAGACGCGCACGAGCGCGTAGAGGGTGAGGAGGGAGACGAGGGCTCCGGCGCCGATGAGCGCGTAGGCCAGGGCATCCCCCTGCTGGGCGGCGGCCTGGAACAGGCCGAGCTTGCCGAGGAAGCCGGAGAAGGGCGGGATGCCGCCCAGATTGAGGGCGGGGATGAAGAACAGCGCCGCGACCAGCGGGGCGCTCGCCAGCAGTCCTCCGATGCGCGTGATCGAGGTGCTGCCCGCCTCGCGCTCGATGAGGCCCGCGGCGAGGAAGAGCGTCGTCTGCACGACGATGTGATGGACGATGTAGAAGATCGCCGCCGCCGTGCCCTCGACGGTGCCCAGGGCGACGCCGAGGATCATGTAGCCGATGTGGCTGACGAGCGTGAACGAGAGGATCCGCTTGATGTCGGCCTGCGCGACCGCTCCGAGCGCCCCGACGACCATCGTGAGCAGCGCGAGCACCATGAGAGCGGGGTTGAGCTCGGGGCCGGGGAAGATGACGGTCTCGACGCGGATGATCGCGTACACGCCGATCTTGGTGAGGAGGCCCGCGAAGGCCGCCGTGACCGGTGCGGGCGCCGTCGGATAGGAGTCCGGCAGCCAGAACGACAGCGGGAAGACGGCGGCCTTGATGCCGAAGGCGACGAGCAGCATGACGTGCAGGAGGATCTGGACGTCGACCGGGATCTCGCCGATGCGCTGCGCGATCTGCGCGATCGTCACGGTTCCGAGCGCGCCGTAGATCATCGCGATCGACGCGAGGAAGAGCAGCGAGGAGAGCAGGCTCACCACCACGTACGTGACGCCGGCCCGGATCCGCGACTCGGTGCCGCCGAGGGTGATGAGCACGTAGCTGGAGACGAGCAGGATCTCGAAGCCCACGTAGAGGTTGAACAGGTCGCCGGCGATGAAGGCGATCATGACGCCCGTGGTCAGGATCAGGTAGGTGGGGTTGTAGATCGAGACGGGGGTCTCCTCGTCGCCGTCGGCGAGACCCTGCCCGACCGAGAAGACGAGGACCGCGAGGAGCACGATCGCGGAGACGACGATCATCAGCGCGGCGAGTCGGTCGACGACCAGCACGATGCCGAAGGGCGCCTGCCAGCCTCCGACCTCCATGACGAGCGGCTCGACCTGGTCGACGTGGATGAGCAGGACGATGCCGATGACGAGCTCGATGACGAGCGCGCCGATCGCGATGACCCGCTGCGGTTGCGGGCGGCGACCGGCGACCAGCGTGAGGGCCGCTCCGAGCAGGGGCACGAGGACGACGAGCGGGACGAGGGCGGTCATCGCGACTCCTCGCCCTCGAGCGGGAAGTCGGTGGTCGACGACTCCGGCAGGGTCTCCTCCGCCGCGATGAGCACGGCGCCGCCGCGCAGGGCGAGGTCGTCGGCGTCGTCGCTGACGTCGTCGGCGTTGGCCAGGCGCCAGGAGCGATAGATGAGCGCGAGCAGGAAGGAGGAGACGGCGAAGGTGATCACGATCGCGGTGAGGATGAGGGCCTGAGGCAGCGGATCGGTGTACTCGGACGCCTCGATCGACTCGTCGAAGATCGGAGCGACGCCCGCCTCGCCGACCATGATGAGGATCAGCAGGTTGGTCGCGTTGCCCGCGAGCAGGAATCCGAGGAGCACGCGGGTGAGGCTCCGCTCGAGCAGCAGATACACGGCGCACGCGTACATCGCGGACATGACGATCACGAGGACGAGCGAGACGGTCATGCGCGGCCCTCCGACTGCGGGCCCGCGGCGGCCGGGGGGCTGACTGCCGCAGGAGCGGAGCCCGCGGCGGCGATGGCGCGCTCGACCGGGTCGGCCTGCCGGTCGACCTCCGCGCCGAGGCTGCGGAGGACGTCGAGCACGAGCCCGACGACGACGAGGTAGACGCCGACGTCGAAGATCGTCGAGGTGACGAACTCGACATGGCCGAGGACGGGGAGCTCGGTCTCGACGAACGCGGAGGTCAGGGCATCCGCCCCCAGCATCAGCGGCATCGCTGCCGTACTGGCCGCGAGGAGCATGCCCGTGCCGAGCACCGCGCCCGCGCCGACGGGCGCCGCGGCGCCGAGCTCGTAGCGACCTCCGGCGAGGTAGCGCCCGACGAGCGCGAGGCCGGCGACGAGCCCTCCCGCGAAGCCGCCGCCGGGCAGGTTGTGCCCGGCGAAGAGCAGGTAGATCGAGACGACGACCGTGGCGTGGAAGGTCAGGCGCACGACGACCTCGAGCAGGATCGAGCGGTTGCGGGGGTCGAGCGAGGGCCCGGCGAGGATCCACGCGTTGCGCAGCTCGCCCGGGCGGCCCTGCTCGCGCACGCGGTCGAGCCGCTGCTCGACGCGCCGACGCACGAGGCCGCGCGCCGGGCGCGGCAGGGCGTCGTCGCGGCCGCGGATGAACAGCAGGCTCGCCACGCCCGTCGCCGCCGCGATGACCACGGCGAGCTCGCCGAGGGTGTCCCACGCGCGGAGGTCGACGAGAGCCACGTTGACGGTGTTTCGGCCGTGTCCGATCTCGTAGGCGAGCTCGGGCCAGGCGAGCGAGATGGGCGCCTCGGTGCGCGCACCCGCGGCGACGAGGGCGATGACCCCCATCGTCGCGCCGACGGCGACGGCGATGAGGGCGCGAAGGCCCTTCCGGGTGCTGCCGTGCCGGTCGCCGAGCTGGGCCGGCAGACGCCGCAGGACGAGGACGAACGCGATGAGGGTCACGAGCTCGACGAGGATCTGCGTGATCGCGAGGTCGGGCGCGCCCATGATCGAGAAGAGCGCCGACATGCCGAAGCCGGTGACGCCGACGACGAGGACGGCGGTGAAGCGCTTCTGCGCGCGCGTCGCCGCGACCGCGGAGGCGACCATGATGACGGCGATCGCGACCTGGGCGGGGGTGTCCCACAGGCGCACCTCGCCGGGCCCGCTCGAGCCGATGAGCAGGGTGGCGCCCGTGCCGGCGACGAACACGACGAGGATGACGCCGAGGTAGAACGGCAGCGAGCCGCGCTGGGTGAGGCTCGTCACGCGCACGGCGAGGCGGTCGACGCCGCCCACGACGTCCCAGTAGAGCTCCGACGCGCTGACCGGGCTGTGCACGCGCGCGTGCAGTCGGGCGATCGGCTCGCGCGCCAGGAAGATCGCGACGCCGGCGAGGATCGCGAGGAGGGAGAGCCCGAGCTCGAGCGTCGGCCCGTGCCAGAGCGCGAGGTGGTAGACCTCCCCCGATCCGCTCGGGGCGCTCGGGGCGACCCCGGCCGGGAGCCCATCGGCGGAGGGGGCGACCCCGGCGTCGGCGAGCGCGGCGAGCGGGCCGAGCGCGAGCCCGGCGACCGCGAGCACGGCGGGCGCGAGGAGGAACCCCGGACCGACGTGATCGAGATCCTCCACGTCGTCGACGCCGCCCTTCGTCGCGAAGGCGCCCCAGAAGAAACGGATGCTGTAGGCCGCCGTGAGCGCGGACCCGGCGACGACGCCCGCGACCGCGATCGCGGCGAGGTCCGCGCCGCCGAGCGCGTCGACGAGCAGCGCGTGCAGGACCGCCTCCTTCGCGACGAAGCCGAACAGCGGCGGAAGGCCCGCCATCGAGGCGAGGGCGAGGGCCGCGATCGCGGCGAGCACGGGGGCGCGCCGCCCGAGCCCGGAGAGCGCGCGCAGATCGCGGGTGCCGGCGCCGTGGTCGATGATGCCGACGACGAGGAAGAGCGTCGACTTGAACAGCGCGTGGGCGACGAGCAGGGCGAGCGCGGCGAGCGCGGCGTCGCGCGTGCCCCACCCGGTGATCACGACGAGAAGGCCGAGCTGGCTGACCGTGCCGTAGGCGAGCAGGAGCTTGAGGTCGGTCTGCCGGAGGGCGACCCAGCCGCCGAGGATCATGGTGGCGAGCCCGAGCACGACGAGGATCTCGCGCCACGAGGGGGTCTCGGCGAAGGCCGGCGCGAAGCGCGCGATGAGGTAGACGCCCGCCTTCACCATCGCGGCGGCGTGAAGGTAGGCGCTCACGGGCGTCGGGGCGGCCATCGCGCCGGGCAGCCAGAAGTGGAAGGGCAGGATCGCCGACTTCGACAGCGCGCCGACGAGGACGAGGATGATCGCCGTCGTCGTGAGCGCCCCCTCGGGCGCCGTCGCGATGATGACGGGGATGCTCGCGCTGCCGGCCTGCTGGGCGAGCAGGACCAGGCCCACGAGCATGACGAGCCCGCCGAGCGTCGTCGTGATGAGCGCCTGCAGGGCCGCGCCGCGGCTCGCCCTGCGGCCCTGGTAGTGGCCGATCAGGAGGTAGGAGAGCACGCTCGTGAGCTCCCAGAAGACGAAGAGCAGGAAGACGTCCTCCGACAGCACGAGCCCGTACATGGCGCCGGCGAACGCGGTGAGCGTCGCCGCGAAGCGACCGATGCCCTCGCTGTCGCTGCGGAAGTACGCCGCGCAGTAGAGCAGCACGAGCGCGCCCACGCCCGTGACGACGAGCGTCATGACCCACGACAGCGGGTCCATGACGAGATCGAGGGTCAGCTGCAGCTGCGGGACCCACGCGGCGCGCTCGACGAGCGGGCCCCCCGAGAGGATGCCCGGGCCGACGACGAGCGCATGGCCGAAGGCCCCCAGCGGGACGAGGGCCGCCACGAGGAACACGCGGTTCGTGAGCGCTCGCGTGAGCGGGGCGAGCAGGAGGGCCGCGATTCCGAACAGCGCGAGGAGGACGAGCATGGGTCCTCCCTCGAGTGTCGGTGCGGCACGGGCGGGAGAGGGCTGGCGTCGGTTCCGGCGCTCTCGCCCCCCAGTTTACCGAGCGTCGCCTGAGAAGCTCTCACGCGATCGGAGGAGGTGCGCGAGCGCGACCGCCAGCTGCTCCGGGTCGGCCACGCGCGCCCGGGCGCTGGACGCGGCCTCGCCCACCTTGATCCCGAGGTCCCGCGGGCCGAGCACGGCGAGGGCGTCCTCGTCGGTCACGTCATCCCCCGCGAAGAGCACCGCGTCGGGCTCGAAGCGCTCGACGAGCGCGCGGAGGCCGTCGCCCTTGGTCGCGTCCCGCACGGCGAACTCGACCACGTCGCGGCCGTCGCGGACGGTGAGGGCGTCGTCGACGGCGGCCGCCTCGGCATGCACCGCCTCGACGAGGGCGCCCACGGCGTCGGGGTCGTCGACGCGGCGGGAGTGCACGGCGAGGCCGGCGGGCTTCGGCTCGATCCAGGCCCCCGGCACGGCGGCGACGAGGGGCTCGAGCCGCGATCGGAGCGCGGCCACGCGGGCGGCATCGGCGTCGTCGACGGCGGGGCGGGCATCCGCCGCCGCGAAGCGCACCTCGAGGCCGTGCGAGCCGACGAGCGGCTGGTCGTCGGGCGCCTCGGCGACGCGCGTGAGGCTCTCGAGCGACCGACCCGAGACCAGGGCGACGATCGTGCCGGGGAGCGCGCCCAGCGCGTCGAGGGCGGTGCGGGCGGCGGGGAGGGCACGGGAGTCGTCAGGGTCGTCGACGAGCGGTGCGAGCGTGCCGTCGAAGTCGAGCGCGATGAGGAGCGTCGGGGCCTCGGCGACGCGCTCGAGGGCGCTGATGAGGTCCGGATCGAGGTTCTGATCGAGGTCGCGACCGGCCGCCGAGCCGGCTACTGCGCTGCGGTCGCCCATCGCTCAGCGGTGCCCGACGTGGCGGAGCGTGTCGAGGAAGGTCTGCGACCAGCGGGCGACGTCGTTCTCGCGCACGCGGCGGCGCAGCGCCCGCATGCGGGTCGAGCGCTCGCGCTTGGGCATCTCGATCGCCTGCAGCATGGCCTCCTTGATGCCCTCGATGTCGTGGGGGTTCACCAGGAGGGCGTTGCGCAGCTCGTCGGCCGCGCCGGCGAACTCGCTGAGGATGAGCACGCCGTCCTCGTCGTGCCGGCAGGCGACGTACTCCTTCGCGACGAGGTTCATGCCGTCGCGCAGGGCCGTGACGAGCATGACGTCGGCGGCGAGGTAGAGCGCCACCATCTCCTCGCGCGGGTACCCGTGGTGGAGGTATGCGATCGCCGGGTGGCTGATGGTGGAGAAGTCGCCGTTGAGCCGGCCGACGGTGAGCTCGATCTCGTCGCGCAGCTGCATGTACGCCTCCACGCGCTCACGGCTCGGGCTCGCGACCTGCACGAGCGTGACGTCCTCCGTGCTGACGGAGCGGTCGCGCAGCAGCTCGCCGAACGCCTTGAGCCGGTGGCCGATGCCCTTGGTGTAGTCGAGGCGGTCGACGCCGAGCATGATCGTCGTCGGGTTCCCGAGGTCCTGGCGGATCTGCCGGGCCCGCTCGATGACCTCGGGGCGCCGCGCGATCTCCTCGAAGCTCTCGACGTCGATCGAGATCGGGAAGGCCTTCGCGATGACCGACCGGTGGCCGCCCGCGCCGTCGGGCACGCGGATCTCGGGGCTGCGGGTGCCGTAGCCGAACAGGCGGCGAACGGCGCTGAAGAAGTTGGCCGCGTCTGAGGAGCGCTGGAAGCCGATGACGTCGGCGCCGAGGAGGCCCTCGGCGATCGCGCGACGCCACGGCAGCTGCGAGTAGATGCCGTACGGCGGGAAGGGGATGTGGTTGAAGAAGCCGATCGTGAGATCGGGGCGCATCGCCCGCAGCAGCGCGGGCACGAGCTGCAGCTGGTAGTCCTGCACCCAGACGGTCGCGTTCGGTGCGGCGACCTCGGCGCTCGCGCGGGCGAAGCGCTCGTTGACCTCCTTGTAGGTCTCCCACCACTCGCGGTGATAGGCGGGCGGGGAGATCACGTCGTGGTAGAGCGGCCAGAGCGTGTCGTTGCTGAAGCCCTCGTAGTAGCGCTCGACCTCGCCGGAGGTGAGCGCGACCGGCACGAGATGCATGTCGTCGGCCTCGAACGGCTCTACCTCGACGTCGGGCTTGCCCGGCCAGCCCACCCAGGCGCCGTCGGCCGCGCGCATGACGGGCTCGAGGGCGGTCACGAGGCCCCCGGGAGAGCGCTGCCAGCTCGTCGTCCCGTCCGCCTCGATCACCCGGTCGACGGGGAGTCGGTTGGAGACGACGACGAAGTCGAAGCGGCCCTCTCGCTGGCTCATGTCACTCGCTTTCCGCACGCTCGTTCCGTATCGATCACGACCCCGGCGCTCGCGCGCCCGGCCGGCTCGCTACGGTATCAGCCGAATATCACCGTTCTCTCAGAATTGCGTCGACCCGACCGCCGGGATCGGGGCGGCGAGGGCCCGGCGATGGAGCTCCTCGCTCGCGGCGACGAGATCGCGCTGCCGGCGCTCGTCCGCGATGAACGGCGCGATCTCGAAGCGGCCGCGCCTGCCCGCCCATCCGGCCGTCTCGGAGCTCCAGCTCGCGTCGGTGAGCAGGGAGACGAGCTGCTCGGCGACCGCTTGCGGCTCGCGCTTCGGGAAGAGTCCTACGAGAGTGCGGAACCACCAGGGCTGAGCGCGCAGGATGCCCGTGCGCACGTTGCCGGGCCCGTACCCCATGGCCGCGACCCCGTACCGCGCGGAAGCCGCGGCGACGAGGAGGTCGTTCGCGGTCTGCGCCGCTGCGTGCCCGCGGAAACCGGTGCGAGCGGTCACCGCGTCGAGGTCGTCGAACTCCACCCGTGCGAATCCCGGCGTCGTGGGGCTCGTCGCAGCGAGCGAGAGGAGCCTCGTGCCCGGACCGATGAGCCCGCGCGTCGCGGCGCGCTCGAGGAGGACGAAGCGCGCGAGGTAGCTCACCGCGAAATCGAGCTCGACGCCCTCGGCGGTGTGCTCGACGTGCGAGAGGAAGACGCCGACGCCCTGCACGAGGATGTCGATGCGATCGATGTCGTCGGCGAGAGCGTCCACCGCCTGCTCGACCGACCGCATGAGCGAGAAGTCGACCGTGCGCGCCGTCAGCGAGCCGGAGCTCGACGCGGCATCCGACCGGTCGATGAGAGCACGGGCCTTCTCGGCCGAGCGGCCGATGACGATGACGTGCGCGCCGCGATCACGGAGCTGGAGGGCGAGCGCGGCGCCCACGCCGTCGGTGCCTCCCGTGATGAGAGCGGTCGTGCCGTCGAGGCGGGGGCCGAGGGCCGGCAGGAGGTTACGAGCGGGTGCGGTCATGGGGCTCTCTCTTCTCGATTCGGGGCAGGCGAGGCGCTCGACCCAATGTATGCGGTGCACACATCGGGCTATGTATATCATGTAAACATGATGCGGGAGCCCGGCAGGTATCACCATGGGGATCTCGCCCGAGCCCTCGCCGACACCGGCCTCGCGATCGCACGGGCCGAGGGAGCGGCCGGGCTGAGCGTTCGTGGCATCGCGAAGCAGCTCGGCGTCTCGCCCATGGCCGCCTATCGCCATTACCCTTCCGCCGATGCGCTTCTGGCCGTCGTCTCCCAGCGCGCCAGGGAGGAGTTCGCGCAGCAGATCGCCGACCGCCCCGATGTCGCGGAGGGCGCGCCCCTCGACCGACTGCGCGCGCTCGGTGCCGCGTACGTCGAGATCGCACTCGATGACCCCGAGCTCTTCTCCGCCGCCTTCCTCCCCGTCTCGATCGCGCCACCCCGGCCCGACTCCCCCTCGGGCTGGGAGCTGTACCGCGCCGTGCTGCCCGCGACGGATGCCGCGACGCTGCAGGCGCAGTTCACCTTCGCCTGGTCCACCGTTCACGGTCTCGCGGTACTGCTCGGCTCCGGCCGGTACTCCGACGACGAGCGCTCCGCCCGCCTCGCGTCGACCCTCGACCTCATCGAGTCAGCGATCGTGCACGGCCCGGGAGGCCGAGCGTTCGACGACCGGCCCTAGGCTGGCCGCGTGATCCGCGTCGGCATGGGCACCACGAGCGTGCTCCCACGGCGGCTCGAGCCCGCGTTCCGTCTGTCGCGCGAGGCCGGGTTCGACGGCCTCGAGATCATGATCACGAGCGACCCGGCCACGCAGAGCGCCCGGGCGATCGGCGCGCTGTCGTCGCGGTACGGGATGCCCGTGCTGAGCATCCACGCCCCCGTCCTGCTCTTCAGCACCCTCGTCTTCGGGCGCGACCCGCGCACGAAGCTGCAGCGCGCCGCCGCCCTCGCCGCCGAGCTGGGAGCGGCCACGGTCGTCGCCCACCCGCCCTGGCGCTGGCAGGGCCGGTGGGCCGCCGCGTTCGAGGACGCCGTCGCCGAGACCGCCACCGCGACGGGGGTGACCGTCGCGGTCGAGAACATGTTCCCCGTCGCGGCGGGCGGCCGCACGCGCGACGCGTTCGCGCCGCACTGGAACCCGGGCGAGCTCGCCGTCGACCGCCTCGTGCTCGACGTCTCGCACGCGAGCATGGCACGCGTCTCGGCGCTCGATCTCGCGCGCGCGTGGGGCGACCGGCTTCATCATGTGCACCTGTGCGACGCCGCCGCGCCCGACGCCGGGGGGCTGCTCGTCGACGCGCACCTCGTCCCGGGCCGCGGCGGACAGCCGGTCGCGGCGCTGCTGCGCCACCTCGCGGCGAGCGGGTTCGCGGGCGATGTCGTCGCCGAGCTCAACACGCGGCACTGCGGCCGCGACGACGCCGCGCGCCTGGCCGAGCTGCGCGAGACGGTCGCGTTCGCGCGCGCGCACCTCGCCTGAGCCGCGCCCGACGGACCGACGCGCCTGCCGGGGGCCGACGCGCCTGCCGCCTACGCCAGGAACCCGCGCAGCAGCGACGCCGTGCCCTCGAGGTGCTCGGTCATCGCGGCCGCGGCGCCGTCCGCGTCGCCCGACAGCACGGCCCACACGATGCGCTCGTGCTGCTCGTTGGAGTGCGCGATGTTGGGCGGCAGCAGCGGGATCCGATCGAGCAGGGTGTTGACCCGCATCCGGTTGTCGGCGAGCAGCGACACGAGCGTGGGGCTCCCGGCGAGCTCGCCGAGGGTGAGGTGCAGCCGCGAGTCGAGCCGGCGGTACTCCGCGCCCTCCGCGGCGGCGACCTCGCGCATGCGGGTCGCCAGATCGTCGCGCTGCGCCGCCGTCAGAGGCGTGGATGCCGCTGCCCTCGCCGCGCCGACCTCGAGCACGTCGCGCACGAGCAGGGCATCCCGCACCTCGTCGGCAGACACGCGCTCCCCCGGCCCGTCCTCGGGGTGCGGGAGCGGCTCGCGCACGAACGTACCGCCGTAGCGGCCCCGCCGCGACTCGACGTAGCCGGCCTCGGCGAGCGCCCGGATCGCCTCGCGCACGGTGTCGCGACTGACCTCGAGCCGCGCGGCGAGCTCGCGCTCGGGAGCGAGGGCCTCCCCCGGCGGCACGACCCCCAGCCGGATGAGCTGCAGGAGGCGGGCGAGGGTCTCCTCGAAGGCGTTGCCGCCCCGCACCGGTCGGCTGAAGGCCTCGAGCGCGAGCCCTTCGGGCGGCGGGGCGGGGTCGGTCATGATCGGCGGGCGCTACAGCGGGGTGACGTACGCGGCGCTGATGCCGCCGTCGACGAGGAAGGTCGAGCCGGTGATGAACGACGCGTCGTCGCTCGCGAGGAACGCGACGGCGGCGGCGAGCTCCTCCGCCTCGGCGAAGCGGCCCTTGGGGATGTGCACGAGGCGGCGCTGCGCCCGCTCCGGGTCCTTCGCGAAGAGCTCCTGCAGCAGGGGCGTGTTGACGGGGCCCGGGCACAGGGCGTTGACGCGGATGCCCTGGCGGGCGAACTGCACGCCGAGCTCGCGCGTCATGGCGAGCACGCCGCCCTTCGATGCGGTGTACGAGATCTGACTGGTGGCGCTGCCCATGACGGCGACGAACGACGCGGTGTTGATGATCGAGCCCGACTGCTGGGCGACCATGTGGCGCAGCGCGGCTCGCGAGCAGAGGTAGACGCTCTTGAGATTGACGTCCTGCACCCTGTCCCATGCCGGCAGCTCGGTCGTCTCGATCGAGTCGTCGTCGGGCGGCGAGATTCCCGCGTTGTTGAAGGCGATGTCGAGCGAGCCGTAGGTCGCGACCGCCGTGTCGAAGAGTGCGTTGACCTGGGCCTCGTCGGTCACGTCGACCTGCACGAAGAGCCCGTCGACCTCGGCCGCGGCGGCCTCGCCGGCCTCCGGGTTCATGTCGCCGATGACGACGCGCGCGCCCTCCGCGGCGAAGCGCCTCGCGGTCGCGAAGCCGATGCCGCTCGCGCCGCCCGTGATGACGGCGACCTTCCCGGCGAGTCGCTGGGTGAGGTCGATCGGGGTGATGGTCATGGTGCGGGCTCCGTTCCTAGCCGTGGGAGAAGAAGACGTTCTTGGTCTCGGTGAAGGCGAGCGGAGCATCCGGACCGAGCTCGCGCCCGAGCCCCGACTGCTTGAACCCGCCGAAGGGGGTCGCGTACCGCACGGAGGAGTGCGAGTTGACGCTCAGCGCGCCGCTCTCGACCCCGCGGGCGACGCGGATGCCGCGGCCGAGGTCGCGCGTCCAGATCGAGCCCGACAGACCGAAGATCGAGTCGTTCGCGAGCGCGATCGCATCGGCCTCGTCGTCGAAGGGCAGCACCGAGACGACGGGGCCGAAGATCTCCTCCGTCGCGACGCGGTCGGTGCGGTCCGGCAGCAGCACGGTCGGGGCCATCCAGTAGCCGGGGCCCCCGGGCGCGGTGCCCGTGAACGCGACGGGCGCGCTGCCGTCGAGGAAGGCCGCGACGTTCTCGAAGTGGCTCTTCGACACGAGCGGCCCCATCTCGGTCGCCTCGTCGGTGGGGTCGCCGACGCGGAAGCCTCGTACGGCGGGCTCCAGCAGCGCGAGGAACCGGTCGAGCACGCTGCGCTGCACGAGCAGGCGCGAGCGCGCGCAGCAGTCTTGCCCCGCGTTGTCGAAGACCGACCCGGGGGCGCCGGATGCCGCTGCCTCGAGGTCGGCGTCGGCGAAGACGATGTTCGCGCTCTTGCCGCCGAGCTCGAGCGTCACGGGCTTGACCTGCGCCGCGCATCCGGCCATGACGTGCTTGCCGACCTCGGTGGATCCGGTGAAGACGACCTTGCGCACGGCCGGGTGGGTGACGAAGCGGTCGCCGACGACCGAGCCGCGGCCGGGCAGCACTTGGAAGAGGTGCTCGGGCAGGCCCGACTCGAGGGCGAGCTCGCCGAGGCGGATCGCCGTCAGGGGCGTCCAGTCGGCGGGCTTCAGCAGCACCGCGTTGCCGGCGGCGAGCGCGGGCGCGAAGCCCCAGCCGGCGATCGGCATGGGGAAGTTCCAGGGCACGATGACGCCGACGACGCCGAGCGGCTCGTGGAAGGTGACGTCGAGCCCGCCGGCGACGGGGATCTGCTGGCCGATGAGCCGCTCCGGCGCGCCGCTGTAGTAGTCGAGCACGTCGCGCACGTTGCCCGCCTCCCAGCGGGCGGCGCCGATCGGGTGGCCGGAGTTGCGCACCTCGAGCTGCGCGAGCTCCTCGACGTGGGCGTCGACGGTCGCGGCGAAGCGGCGCAGGGCGCGGGCGCGGTCGACGGGCGCGAGCGCGGCCCACGCGCGCTGGGCGACGACAGCGCGCGCGACGGCCGCATCGACCTCCTCGAGCGTCGTGTGCCGGACCGTGCCGATGACGGACTCGTCGGCCGGGTTGATGAGGGTCGTCTCGCTCACGCGTGCACCCGGCGGCTCTCGGCGTAGTCGACGGCCGCGTCGACGAGGCCCGCGAACAGGCGAAGATCCTCCGGCGACATCTCGGGGTGCCACTGCACCGCGACGCCGAAGCTCATGCCGTCGACGTCGACCGCCTGGATGATGCCGTCGTCGCCGCGCGCGCTCACCGTCAGCCCCTCGCCGACCTCGTCGAGCGCCTGGTGGTGGTAGCTCTGCGCCGTCACCTGCTCGCCGACGAGCTCGGCCAGGCGCGTGCCGGGCACCGTGATCGCCGGGTTCGGGGTGAAGACACCGCCGCCGGCGTTGTACCGCTCGCTGCCGATGACCTCCGGCAGGTGCTGGATCAGCGTGCCCCCGCGCAGCACGTTGAGCACCTGCATCCCGCGGCAGATGCCGAAGAAGGGGATGTCGCGGGCGATCGCGCGCTCCAGGAGCGCGAACTCGAAGTCGTCGCGATCGGTGCGCGGCGCATCGTTCGTCGGGTGCGGGGTCTGCCCGTACCGGCTCGACTCGACGTCCTTGCCACCCGTGATGATGAGGCCGTCGAGTCCGTCGAGGATGCTGTCGGCGACGGATTCGTCGACCGGCTGGGGAGGCAGCAGGACGACGGTTCCGCCGGCGCGCGTGACCGCCTCGAAGTAGGCCTTGGGCAGGAACGCGGCGGGGACATCCCACACGCCCGTCTGCGCCTGCTCGAGGTAGGTCGTCAGCCCGATGACGGGTCGGCGGTGCCGGTCAGAATCGTTCGAAGCCACGGAATCGCTCCCAGTCGGTGACGGCCGCGTCGTGGGCCTTCTGCTCGACGCGCGCCATGTTGAGGTAGTGGTCCACGACATCCTGCCCGAACGCCGCATGAGCGATCTCCGAGCCGGCGAAGAGCTCGGCGGCCTCGCGCAGGGTCGACGGCACGCGCGGCTTGTCGGAGCCGTAGGCGTTGCCGGCGAAGGCCTCCTCGAGGGTGAGCTCGTTCTCGATGCCGTGGATGCCCGCGGCGATGATCGCGGCGGTCGCGAGGTACTGGTTGACGTCGCCGCCCGGCACGCGGTTCTCGACGCGCAGGCTCTGCCCGTGGCCGACGACGCGCAGCGCGCACGTGCGGTTGTCGAAGCCCCACGCGATCGCGGTCGGCGCGAAGCTGCCCTCGACGTAGCGCTTGTACGAGTTGATCGCGGGCGCGAAGAACAGGGTGAGCTCGCGCATCGCGGCGAGCTGGCCCGCGAGCCAGTGCTCCATGAGCGGCGAGAAGCCGTGCTCGCGGTCGCCGGCCATGACGGGCGTGCCATCGGCGCCGCGCACGCTGAGGTGGATGTGGCAGCTGTTGCCCTCGCGCTCGTTGAACTTCGCCATGAACGTCAGCGACTTGCCGTGGCGGTCGGCGATCTCCTTCGCCCCGTTCTTGTAGATCGAGTGGTTGTCGCACGTCGCGAGAGCGTGGGCGTAGCGGAAGGCGATCTCCTGCTGGCCGAGGTTGCACTCGCCCTTGACGCCCTCGCAGTACATGCCCGCGCCGTCCATGCTCAGGCGGATGTCGCGCAGCAGCGGCTCCATGCGCGTGGAGGCCATGAGCGCGTAATCGATGTTGTAGTCGCTCGCCGGGGTGAGGTCGCGGTAGCCCTTGCGCCAGGCGTCGCGGTAGCCGTCGTCGAAGACGATGAACTCGAGCTCGGTGCCGACGTAGGGCACGAGCCCGTGCTCGGCGAGGCGGTCGATCTGGCGGCGGAGGATCGCGCGCGGGCTCGGCGCGACGGGGGTGCCGTCGAGGAACAGCAGGTCGGCGAGCACCATCGCGGTGCCGGGCAGCCACGGGATGAGCCGGAGCGTGTCCATGTCGGGCTGCATGACCATGTCGCCGTAGCCGCGCTCCCAGCTGGAGATCGCGTAGCCGTCGACGGTGTTCATCTCCACGTCGACGGCGAGCAGGTAGTTGCAGCACTCGGCGCCGTGCGCGCCGACCTCCTCGCTGAACAGCCGCGCCGAGACGCGCTTGCCGACCAGACGGCCCTGCATGTCGGTGAAGGCCACGATGACGGTGTCGATCTCCCCCGCGCGGATGCTCTTCTCGAGATCGTGGGCGCTCAGGTTCCCCGAGCGGACTCCGGAGGGTGCAGCGGACATGGCTCGTCTCCTTCGACTGGCACGGTTTCGACCATTAGTACCACACACCCCGCCCAAGCCTCGGCCGTTCTGCGGGCTTCTCGCGCGTCAATGGTGGACACAGGCCACCTTTAGCGGCATGCTTCCCCACTAAGCGCACCGTGGCGCCGTGCCATCGAACGCGCATGACTGCTCCACCCCCTGTCCACCCCGGACTCGATGTCCATCCCCCCAGGAGGAATGCATGGCGGAAACGACCAAGGCGACGGGCGGTGTCACGTACACCCGCGTCGACAAGGGCTACTTCGAGAAGCGCGGCCTGCGCCGAACAGCGGGAGTGTGGGGCCTCTGGGGCCTCGCCGTCGCGGCGGTCATCTCCGGCGACTTCTCCGGCTGGAACTTCGGCATCGACTTCGCGGGCTTCGGCGGCATGCTCATCGCCTTCGTCGTGCTCGTGGTCATGTACTACGGCCTGACCTTCTCGATCAGCGAGATGTCGGCGGCCATGCCCCACACCGGAGGCGCGTACTCCTTCGCCCGCTCGGCCATGGGGCCGTGGGGCGGCCTCATCACCGGGGCCGCGGAGACGATCGAGTACGTCGCGACGACCGCCGTCATCGTCTTCTTCTCGGCGCAGTACCTCGACGGCGTCACGAGCGGCCTGCTCGGCTTCTCGCTCGCCGAGGCCGACATGATGTGGATCTGGTGGATCGTGCTGTACGTCGCGTTCGTGGCGCTCAACGCGGCCGGCGCGCACATCTCGTTCCGCTTCGCCATCGTCGTCTCGATCATCGCCATCGGCATCATCGTCGTCTTCTCGGTGATGGCCCTCGCCTCCGGCCTGTTCTCGTTCGACAAGCTGTGGGACATGGCGCCGAACCCCGACGTGGCCGGCTCGTCGGTGTTCCTCCCCGAGGGCATCGTGCCGATCCTGTTCGCACTGCCGTTCGCCATGTGGTTCTTCCTCGGCATCGAGGAGCTGCCGCTCGCGGCGGAGGAGTCGCACACCCCGGAGAAGGACATCCCGCGCGCCGGCGTCCTCGCGCGCGGCACGCTCATCGTCACGGGCGTCCTGGTCCTCTTCCTCAACACCGGCGTCCTCGGGGCGGAGGCGACGGGCACCTCGCTCGAGCCCCTGCTCGACGGGTTCCGGGCGATCGTGGGCGACGAGCTCGCCGCCGTGCTCGCGATCTTCGCGCTCATCGGCCTGCTCGCGTCGCTGCAGGGCATCATGTTCGCCTACGGGCGCAACATGTACTCGCTCTCGCGGGCCGGGTACTACCCGAAGTTCCTGTCGCTCACCGGCAGGAACCAGACCCCGTGGGTCGCGCTCACGGTCGGCGCCGTCGTCGGCTTCATCGCGATCGTGGTACTCGACCTCCTCGCGCGCCTCGACCCGGAGGGCGTCGGCGCGGTCGCCGGCGCGATCATCCTCAACATCGCGGTGTGGGGCGCAGTCGTGGCGTACTTCCTGCAGATGGTGTCGTTCCTCATCCTCCGTCGGAAGTTCCCGAACGCCAACCGCCCGTACAAGAGCCCGTGGGGTCTGTTCGGCGCCTACAGCGCCGCCGCGATCGCCGCGCTCGTCTTCATCGGGCTCCTCGTGAACCCGGCGTTCCAGGCGGCGATCGTCGCGATCATCATCGTGTACGCGCTCATCCTCATCGGGTTCGCCGTGCACTACCGCACGCAGCTCGTGCTCTCCCCCGAGGAGGAGTACGCGATGAGCGGAGGGACGCACGAGTTGACGAAGGAGTGATCGACCCGCTCACCGCGGGGTGAGCGACCGGCACCGCGCGACGGGCCGCGGGGAGCGATCTCCGCGGCCCGTTCGCGTCGACTCCCGTTCCTCCGCGCGCCGTTGTCAGGCGGATGACGGGTCCGCGGGCGCACGTCGCCGACCCGCGGTGCGCACGTCGCCGACCGGCGGTGCGCACGTTCTCCGGAGATCCGGCGAGGGACGCTCGCCCGGGCGCGCCGCGATGTGCGGTCGTCCCGCAACTCCGGAGAACGTGCACGCCGGCCGACGCCCGGCGAGGCCTGCCGGGCCGGCGGGGCGGAGACCGGGTCCGGCCCGCAGGCCCGATGAGCCGCGCTACGCCCGCGCGAGGGCGCGCGGCGCGAACCCGGCGAGCGCCGCGCGACGCCGCGCGCGGCCGACCGAGAGCCGCGCGACGACGAGCGACAGCACGCCGACGACGAGCATCGCCCCCACGGCGGCCGCGATGCGCGCCGCGTCTCCGCCGGCGAGCAGCGCCTGCAGCCCGTCGACGGCGTACGAGAGCGGGAGCACCGCGCTGAGCGTCGGGAACGGCTCGGCGAGCGCGGCGACGGGGATGAGACCGCCGACGGCGACGAGCTGCACGCCGAGCAGGAGGATCGACACCACGAGCCCCGCACGCCCCAGCCCGAGCACGAGCGCCGCATGCAGCGCCGTGAGCGCGAGGGCGATGAGCGCCGTGAGCGCGAAGACTCCGGGCGCGAGGGCGAGGTCGACGCCGCCCGCCGTGACGAGCAGCACCGTGACGAGCGCCGCCTGCCCGACCGCGACGAGGGATGCCCGCCCGAGCACCCGGCGCAGGATCGCGCCGGCCGTCGCGGCCGTGCCGATCACGGCCGGAGCCGCGGGGCGCACGACGAGCATCGTCGCGAGCGCTCCGAGCCAGAGCCCGATCGGCGCGAGGGTCGCGGCGAGCACTCCCCCGATGTCGTCGACGGCGTTGGCGCGCGTCGACTCGACGGCGACGGGCGAGCTCGCGAGCTCGGCGTCTCCGGACTCGGGCACCTGCGCGGCGCCGTCGGCGAGGCCCGCGGCGAGCTCGTCGGCGCCCGCGGCGAGGGCGTCGGCTCCGGCGGCGAGCTCACCGGCTCCGGCGCTGGCCTCGGCGGCGCCCGACCCGAGGGCTCCGAGGCCGTCGGCGAGAGCATCCGCGCCCTGCACGAGGGAGGGGCCGCCGCCCGCGAGCGAGGCCGCACCCGTCGCGCTCTCGGCGATGCCGCCCTGGATGCCGTCGATCGCTCCCTGGAGCTGCGGCGCGACGGCGCTCGTCGTGCCGGCCGCGATCTGGGCCTGCGTGAGCGCGGCGATGTAGGCCTGCTTCTCGGCGTCGGTGAGGCTCGATCCCTGGATGGCGGGGACGAGTGCGGCGAGCTGCCCGGCGGCCGAGACCGCGGCGGCATCGGCCGAGGCGACGGCGGCGGAGAGCTGGTCGAGCCCATCGGCGCCCCGGTCGAGCTGGGCGAGTCCGCTCGAGAGGCTCGAGACCCCTCCCGTGTACTGGGCGAGTCCCGCGGCGAGGTCGCGCGCTCCCGCGGCGGAGGCGTCGGCACCCGAGCCGAGCGCGGCGATGCCGTCGCCGAGCGAGGCGACGCCCGCTCCGACCTCGCCGACGCCGTCGCCGACCTGCGCGGCGCCGTCGGAGGCGTCGCCGAGCGCCGAGCCGAGCTCGCCGAGGCCCGACTGCAG
Organism: Yonghaparkia sp. Soil809; assembly: GCF_001429705.1. Lineage (NCBI taxonomy): Bacteria > Bacillati > Actinomycetota > Actinomycetes > Micrococcales > Microbacteriaceae > Microcella > Yonghaparkia sp. Soil809. Next base: position 39,428 of record NZ_LMSV01000002.1, on the reverse strand, counting down.
GCCCGCGAGGTACTGCGCGGTCACCGTGTCGCCGAACTGCTCAGCGAGGCTCGCGCCGACGGACTCCACGATCGTGCCGGCCAGGTAGCTGTGCGCGTCGTCGGTCTCGATCGCGAGCGGGGCGAGCTCCTGGTCGGGCGAGCCGACGGTGAGCAGCGAGCGCGAGAAGCCCTCGGGGATGGTCAGCACGGCGAGCACCTCGCCCGAGGCGAGGTCGGCCTCGGCCTGCTCGGCGCTCGTGGCGCGCCAGTCGAAGCCCGTCGCGTCGGGGCCGGTGAGCTCGGTGACGAGCTGACGCCCCGCGAAGACGGGCTGCTCCTCGCCGTCCGGGCCGGTCGTCGTGACGAGCTCGTCGCTGTTGACGACGGCGGCGGGGATGCGATCGAGCGCGTCGTCCGCGTCGCCGACGGCGGCGAGGGCGGCGCCCACGAGCCCCAGCGGAACGATGACGGCGGCGATGATGCCCGCCCAGCGGCGCGGGCCGCGCCGGCGGGCGCGGGGCGCGGCGGCGGCGGCGGTCGAGGTGCTCATCGGGGGGCCTCCGAGGTCGAGAGGGCGGTGTCGAGCAGGAGCGCGAGCTCGTCCGACGGATCCAGGTCGTGCGCGGTCTCCGGTGCGACGCCCCAGATGCGGACGACGTCGGGGCCGGCGAGCGCCTGCACCACCGCGTCGATCGCATCGACGTCGGCGGGGGCGAGCGCGCCGTCCGAGCCATCGAGCACGAGCACGGGCGTGCCGTCGATGGTCGCGACCGCGGCGAGCAGCAGCGCGCGGGCGGGGACGGGCAGGGCCGAGACGGGCTCGCCGGCCGTGATCGGCGACACGGTCGAGCCGTGGCGCTCGGCGAGGGTCGCGAGGCGGTCGAGCCAGCGGCCGGAGGAGCCGCCGGAGGAGCCGCCGCGGCGCGCGGCGCGCGGCGCGAGCGCGAGGCGCTCGGCGACGAGCTCGCCCGCGGTCGCGGTGGCCGCGAGGCGGTCGCCGCCGAGGTCGACGAGGCTCACGCGGCGCGAAGCGCGCCCGGCCTCCGACGGGAGGACGGCGCCGGCGACGAGGGCGCGACCGCCGAGCGCCGGAAGGTAGCCGGCGAGCGTCGCCGCCGCGATGCGGCGCGTGACGGGATCGGCGACGAGGGCGACGCGGTCGCCGGCGTGCGCGCGCAGCGAGAGCACGGCATCCGCGCCCTGGAGCTCGAGGCGGTCGGCGACGACGACCGCGTCGCCCTGCTCGGCGGCCCAGAGGGTGTGCTCGCGATGGTGGCGCAGCCTCTCGCCCTCGACGTCGAGGTCGGGCATCGCCCGCTCGAGCGCGCGCGGGAACCACCAGGCGCGGCGCCCGAGGAGGGTCATGATCGCCGGCCCGAGCGTCATGCGCACGACGAAGGCGTCGACCGCGATGCCGACGGCGAGGCCGAGCGCGATGGGCTTGATGAGGTTCGAGCCCTCGGGCACGAACGCCGCGAAGACGAAGAACATGATGAGCGCGGCGGCCGTCACGACGCGGGCGCCGTGCGCGAAGCCGTCCTCGATGGCGGCGCGCGCGTCGCCCGTTCGCACGTACTCCTCGCGCATCCCGGAGACGAGGAAGACCTCGTAGTCCATCGCGAGACCGAAGAGCACGGCCATGAGGATGATCGGCATGAAGCTCAGGATCGGCCCCGCCTCGGTGTGCAGGAGCTCGGCCCCCCAGCCCCACTGGAAGACCGCGACCGAGACGCCGAGCCCCGTGCCGACGGTCAGCAGGAAGCCGAGCGCCGCCTTCACGGGCACGAGCACCGAGCGGAACACCGCCATGAGCAGCAGGATCGACAGGCCCATGACGATCAGGACGAACGGCACGAGCGCGTTCGTCAGCCGGGTGGAGATGTCGATGCCGACCGCGGTCGTGCCGGTGACCGACAGGGGCGTGCCGAAGTCGGCCTCGATGCCGGCCGCGGCGTCGCGCAGCTCGGCGACGACGACCTTCGTCGCGGGGTCGTCGGGCGCGGTCTCGGGCGCGACGCGGAAGATCGCGAGCTCGAGCCCCGGCGAGGGGATGCCCGGGCTGACGCTCGCGACGCCGTCGACCCGCTCGAGCTCGGAGCGGATGCCCGCGAGGTCGTCGAGGATGTCGGTCGTCTGCGTGATGTCGGCGGTCACGAGCAGCGGGCCGGCGGTGCCGGGTCCGAAGGCGTCGGCGATGAGGTCGTAGGCCTCGCGCTGGGTCGAGCCCGCGGGCTCGTTGCCGCCGTCGGGCAGGTTGAGGTCGAGCGAGAAGGTCGGGATCGACAGCGTGCCGAGGACGGCGACGACGGCGACGGTCGTGAGCACAGGGCGCTTCATGACCCCGCGCACCCAGCGGCGCCCCATCGTGCGCGCGTGCTCGGCCTCGGGCTGGGCGCGGCGCCAGGCGCGCGAGCCGGTCCGCGGCACGAGCCGCGAGCCGGCGAGGCCGAGCAGCGCGGGGAGCAGGGTGACCGCGCCCGCGATCGCGACGAGCACGGCGAAGGCCGCGCCGACGCCCATGACGGAGAGGAACGGGATGCCGACGACGAGCAGGCCCAGCAGCGCGATGATGACGGTGAGCCCGGCGAAGACGACGGCGCTGCCGGCCGTCCCGACGGCGACGGCGGCCGACTCGGCCGGGTCCATGCCGCGGCCGAGCTGGGTGCGGTGGCGCGAGACGATGAACAGCGCGTAGTCGATGCCGACGGCGAGGCCGATCATGAGCGCCAGCAGGGGCGCCGAGCTCGACACGGGCATCGCCGCGGCGAGGGCGAGGATGCCGCCCATCACGATGCCGACGCCGATGAGGGCGGTGACCAGGGGCATCCCCGCCGCGGCGAGCGAGCCGAAGGTCACCACGAGCACGAGGCCGGCGACGAGGAGGCCGACGACCTCGCTCGCGGTGATGCCGACCGTCGTGTCCTGGAACACCTGACCGGCGAACTCGACGCGCGACGCGCGGTCGTCCCCCGTGGCGATGAGCGCGTCGAGCGTGGACTCCCCGACCTCCTCCGAGGTGCCCGCGAGCTGCACCTGCACGATCGCGACGCGCTCGTCGTCGCTCACCTGCCCGTCGGCGAACTCGTCGAACGGGCCGAGCACGGCCTCGACGCCGTCGACGCGGGCGAGGTCGGCCGCGAGGTCGTCGATCTCGGCGCGGATGCCCGCATCCGTCACCGAGGACCCTTCAGGAGCGACCACGACGGCCTGCGCGCTCGCCCCCGCGACGGCCGGGAACAGCTCGTGGAGCTGGTCGAGCGCCTCCTGCGACTCGGTGCCGGGGATGGAGAACGCCTCCTCCGTCTGCCCGCCGAGTGCGAGCCCGCCGCCGAGCGCGGCGGCGAGCAGGAGCACCCAGGAGACGAGGACGAGCCAGGCGCGGCGGTAGGCGACGCGCCCGATGCGGTAGAGCAGGGTCGACACGGGTGGGCTCCTAGCGGGCGGGGTCGGCGATGGGGAGGAGGAGCTCGCTGATGACGGCGAGGAGTCCGGCGCGGAGGATCTCCGGCTCCTCCTCGACCACGTCGAGCTGACGAGCGGCGGCGAGGCAGTACGCGGCGCCGCCGAGCGCGATGCCGTACCGCAGGCGCTCGACGGGCGAGCCCGCGGCCAGGTCGAAGAGGTCGGCGACGCGGCGCATCTGCACGAGCGCGCTCTGCATGACGGGGACGTCCTCGAGCGTGGCTCCCTGGTTGATCACGAGGTGGACGACCTGGCGGTGCTCGAGCAGGTAGTCGACGAAGCGCTCGACGAACGCCGCGCGATGCGCGAGGTCGAGGCCGCTGGCGGCCGTGGCGTCGATGAGCGCGGAGAGGTCGTCCAGGGCCGGGGCGAGGGCCGCTTCGAGCAGCTGCTCCTTCGAGTCGTAGTGGTAGAGGACGCTCGCCTTGGAGGCGCCGGCGAGGTCGGCGATGCGCTGCAGCGAGGTCGCGGCGTACCCGGCGCTCGCGAACTCGGCGAGCGCGATGAGGCGCAGATCTTCGGATCGGGACACCGCACGACCATACCTGACCGATCGGTCAGGTTGCTGGGCGGATCCTGAGCACCGGCCGCACCGGGTGGAGGCCACCCGGTAGCGTGGGCGACCGAGCCAATGGAGGTGCATTCGTGCGCAAGTACCTGTTCAACGGAGCCATCATCAGCGCCGCGGTGTCGGCCGTGAGCGTCATCAACGCCACCCGCAAGGGCCCCCACGACTGGCGCCTCGCGCTCATGTGGGCGAGCTGGGGCATCAGCGTCGCGATCGCCGTCGGCACGATCATCGAGGACCAGAAGACGCCGGGCGACCCGGCCTTCCAGCTCGTCGACAGCTAGGTCGTCGATCGGGCGCGCACCGCGAGCCGTCGACCCCAGCGGGGAAGGCGGAGCGCTCTGCGCCAGAGAGCCCACACGAGCATCCCCGCCGCGAACGACACCGCGGTCGCCGCGAGCGGGGCGTCGTCCTCCAGCAGCGGGTACAGCTCCCAGTGCACGAGGTAGACGAACAGCGACGCCGAGGCGACCGCGGTGACCATCGGCATCAGGATGCGCGGCAGACGCACCGCGCGCACCCAGACGAGCGCGAGCAGGCCCGCGATCACGGCGGCCTCGCGCTGCGCGTCGCCGAAGAAGCCGACGGTGCCGACGACGGCGACGACGGAGGAGACGACCCTCTGCGACCGGGACCCGGCACGCGCGACGAGCCAGCCGAGAGCGAGCAGCCAGAGCACCCCGGGTGGGGCGTACCGCTCGACCGCGCCCGACGTGATGCCGCCGGTCGCCACGACCCGCGCGGCGAGGGCGAGGCCGACGGCGCCGAGCGCGAGCGCGAACGGCCGCCGACGCTCGAGCCGGTCGAGCGCGGGCACGGCGACGAGCAGCGCGAGCAGGAGCGCTCCGGCGACGGCCGCCTCGATGAACCAGAACCGCCACTGCTCCGACCACGTCGCGCTCGCCCAGCCGGCGGGCTCGCCGAGCCAGGAGTTCACCAGCAGGGCGGTCGTCGGCTCGTACGCTCCCGTCGTGAGGCCTACGGCTCCGATCCACAGAGTCGCGGGAACGGCGATCATCGCGGTCGCGCGCAGGAGGCTGCGCACGCGCGCGGCGCGGTCGATGCCCGCGAGCTGGAACCGCGCGAGGTTGTAGCCGAGCACGGCGAGCAGCACGTGCGCACCGCCCTGCAGCCCGAGCAGGTTCGCGTGCGTGCCGACGATGAGGATGATCGCGAGCGCGCGCAGCGCGACGGGGGCCTCGAGCGTCGCGGTCGACCAGCGCGACGCGCGCGCGGGTGCGGCCGGGCCGCCGCCGCGATCGGCCTCGCGATGGGCGGCGCGGCGCTCGCCCGATGAGGCGGATGCCCGGCGCTCGCTCGCGATCGCGCCGAGCTCGACCGCCGTGAGCGACGGCCAGTCGCGCGGCAGCTCGCCGACGAGCCGCTCGAGCCGCACGACCGCCTCGACGTACGCGAGAGAGTCCCCCTCGAGCGCGACGAAGCTGTCCTCGACGGCGGCGTCCGGTCGGTCGAGGACGACCGCGTACAGACTCCGGACGGCCTCGGCGAGCGCCGCCGACCCGTCGGTCGCGGCCCGCTCGAGGGTCCTCACCGCGCCGACGGGCGCCGGCTCGGTGACGAGGGCGCTCTCGACGGCGCTCTCGACGGCGCGCTCGGCGATGGCCCGCAACGCCGCCCGGTCGGGCTTCCCGCTCGAGGTCACGGCGAGCTCCTGGACCATGGCGACGCGGAAGCTGCGGGTCGGCAGCCCGGTCGCCGAGGCGAGCAGCCCGGGCACGCACTCGAGCTCGTCGAACGACGGCGACCCGATGAGCACGGCGTCGTCGGCGTCGACGGCGTAGGCGGGGATTCCCTTCTCGGCGAGCAGCGACTCGATCCGGTCGAGGTCGACGCGCAGGCCGAAGAGCTTCACGAAGCGGCTCGAGCGGCCGACGATCTCGACGAGGCCGTCCGGGGCGAGCCGCGCGAGATCGCCCGTCCGCAGCTCGTCGAGCTCGGGCCCGCGAGCGAGGTCGGCCGCGGTCGAGGCGTAGCCCATCATGACGTTCGGTCCGGAGTAGACGAGCTCGCCGCATCCCTCGTCATCGGGCGCGTCGATGCGCAGCGCGCCGCCGGGGATCGCGATGCCGATCGCCTCGGGGCGCTCCTCGGCGAGCGCGGGAGGCAGGTACGCCATGCGCGCGGTCGCCTCGGTCGCGCCGTACATGACGACGAAGTCGACGCCGTGCGCGGCCGACGCGCGCGCCCAGCGCCGCACGCGCTCGGGTCCGAGCCTCCCGCCCGCCTGCGTGAGGCAGCGCAGCGCCGGCAGCTCGAGCGGGCGCGCTCCCGAGGCCTCGATGAGGTCGAACGAGTGCGGCACGCCCGCGATCGAGGTCACGCCGGCCGCCTCGACCTCGCTCCAGAAGGCGGGCTCGACGACCGAGCGGTCGGTGAGCAGCACGCTCGCGCCGGCGGCGAGGTGGCTCGTGATGATCGAGAGGCCGTAGCAGTAGTGCGGCGGCAGGGTCGTGGCGCCGCGGTCGGCGGGGGTGAGCGCGAGGTACTCGGCGATGCTGCGCGCGTTGCTCACGAGATTGCCGCGCGAGAGGCGCACGAGCTTCGGCGAGCCCGTCGAGCCCGAGGTGCTGAGAAGGAGCGCGAGGTCGGGGTGCAGCTCGTGGGCGCTCGCGTCGCGGCGATGCTCGAGGCGCGCCTCGCCGTCGACCGACGAGACGATCGTGTCGGGGTCGTACTCGGCGAGGATGCCCGCGCGCAGCGTCTCGGCGGCGCCCGCGTCGCTCTCGCCGTCGATCATGATGACCGGATGCCCGCCCGCGAGCGCGGCGAGCAGGCTCACGATCGTCTCCTCGTCCCGACGGGCCGCGAGCATGACGAGCCGGCGGTCGGCGCCGAGCAGCGCGGAGCGCTGTGCGACGCGGTCGCGGAGCTCCCCGTACGAGGTCGCCCCGCGCTCCCCCACGAGCGCGACCTGCTCGTCTCCCCCACCGAGGAACGGGTGCGCGACCGGGGTCGCCCGCGAGCGCGCGATCGAGGCGGGGAGAACGGAGGCCATGGCGCAGGTAAGGCTAGCCTAAGTGAGGCGGTCCCGCGAGAGCGGAGGGCCGGTGGGCCGCTCGACCGATCAGGAGCGCGCCGCGAAGGCCATGACGATGCCGAGCACGATGAGCGCCACTCCCCCCGCCGCGCGCACCGCGGCGATGCGGCTGCGATTGGAGGCGAACCACTCGCGCGCCGTGCCGGCCGCGATGCCGTAGAGCCCGTCGCTCACGATGCCGATGACGAGGAAGATCGCGCCGAGGAGCAGCATCTGCACCGCCGGCTCGGCACCGCCCGGCACGACGGCCTGCGGCAGCGCGGCCACGAAGAAGACGATCGTCTTCGGATTCGTGATGCCGACCACGACGCTCTCGCGCACGATCGTCGTCGTGCGCGGCGTCACGGGGTCGAGCTCCTGCTCGCCGAACTCGTTCCTGTGCCGGATCGACTGCACGCCCAGCCAGACGAGGACGAGTGCGCCGGCGATCTTCAGGATCGTGAACAGGAGCTCCGACTGCGCGATCACGACCCCGACGCCGAGCGCGACCGACACGATCTGGAGGCCGACGCCGAGCGCGCCGCCGAGGACGCTCAGGAGGGCCGCGCGCGTGCCGAGCGCGAGAGCGCGCCCGATGACGAACAGCACGCCGGGGCCGGGCACGACGATGATGACGATCGACGTCAGGAGGAACGCCGCGAACTCGGGACCGAACACCACGCTCCCGATGCTAGGGCCGCGCGATGGAGCCGCTGAGCACGAGAAAACCCCGGCAGCTGGCGAGAGCGAACCGGGGTTTCGTACACCCCCCGGGACTTGAACCCGGAACCCACTGATTAAGAGTCAGTTGCTCTGCCAATTGAGCTAGAGGTGCGCAGTTCGACGAGCGAACCGAGAGGCAACGATAGCAGAGATCGAAGGGGGCGTTCTACACGGCGGGCGTCCAGGCGACCCGGGGCGCGCATCCATACACTGACCAGGAAGCGACGGCGCCCGGAGGGCGACGCGCGCGCTGACCCCCTCACTCCCAAGGAGCCCCCATGACCGAGGCCCGCCTCGAGGCCGGCACGCCGGCCCCCGCCTTCACCCTGCCCGATAAGGACGGCAACCACGTCTCTCTCGCCGACTACGCCGGGAAGAAGGTCGTCCTGTACTTCTACCCGGCCGCCTCGACGCCCGGCTGCACGACGCAGGCGTGCGACTTCCGCGACAGCCTGAACTCGCTCGCCTCCGCCGGCTACCAGGTGCTCGGCGTCTCGAAGGATCACGGGGCGGCCCTGCAGAAGTTCGCCGAGGAGGAGAACCTCTCCTTCCCGCTGCTGAGCGACCCGGACCTCGCCGTGCACCAGGCGTACGGCGCGTACGGCGAGAAGTCGATGTACGGGAAGACCGTGACGGGCGTGATCCGCTCGACGTTCGTCATCGACGAGAACGGCGTCGTCACGCACCCGCTCTACAACGTCAAGGCGACCGGCCACGTCGCGAGCCTGCGCAAGAAGCTCGGCATCGACGCGTAGGCCTCCCCCTCATCGTCGACGGGCTCGGGTCGCTACGACTCGGGCCCGTCGTCATGACGCGCGAGGTGCTCGCTCACCGAGGGGGTGAGCAGCAGCACGATCGCGACGATCGCGGGAACGAGCAGCCACGTCGCGATGTCGGGGCGCGGAACGAGGCCCTGGATGCTGCCGACGCCCACGGCGACCTGGAGGAACTGCCACACGAGGGCGCCGCCGCGCGTCCACGATCGACCGCGCCAGGCGGCGATCGTGATGACCACGAGCCAGATGGCCGCGATGGCGCACGCGACGAGGAGCGCGACGGCCGTGGCGATCGAGGTCGCGGGAACGGTGACGAGCTCGACCAGGAGGACGAGCGAGACCCCGATCATGAGGGCCGCCTCCGCCCCCAGGATCACGACCAGAAGGATGACGAGAGGTGGCCGGCCGGTGTCCTGCACGCAAACCCCTCTCGCGGAAACCCTTGATTTCGATCGTGTTACGTGCGAGCCTAGTTGCGGTTGAAGTGCCGCCTACAACGCTGTGGGCCGTCCTGAAGATCCCTCTTCACTCCCCACTCAGAGACCTCGTTCGCACGAGGTCGCGGTGCGCCAATCAAAGCACTTCTCGGCACTTCTCTGGCGCCCGACCCCAACCCTAGGAGCACTGTCCCATGGACTGGCGTGACAAGGCAGCCTGCCTCACCGCTGACCCCGAGCTGTTCTTCCCGGTCGGCAACACCGGCCCCGCGGTCGACCAGATCGAGAAGGCGAAGACGGTGTGCGGTCGCTGCTCGGTGACGGAGACCTGCCTGCAGTACGCCCTCGAGACCAACCAGGACTCGGGCGTCTGGGGCGGACTCAGCGAGGATGAGCGCCGCGCGCTCAAGCGCCGCGCCGCTCGCGCCCGCCGCGCCTCGTAGCTCCCCTCGACCGCCCCGTCGTCGCTGCGAGCATCGCGCGGAGGCGGGGCGTTCCTCTGCCCTCCGTGCGGTGCTCGCGGGCGCCGACCGGGCGCTCCGGCCGCTAGGCGCGACGCTTGAGGTAGAGCAGCGGGACCTCGATCGTGACCTCGGTGCCCTCGCCCTCGAGCGTGTGCCAGTCGATCGTGCCGCCGAGCTCGCCCTGGATCAGCGTGCGCACGATCTGCGTGCCGAGCCCGGACCCGACCTTGCCCTCGGGCAGCCCTCCGCCGTTGTCGCGCACCTTCACCGCGAGGCTGTCGTCGGTGCGGCTCGCGACGATCTCCACCTCGCCGTCCGAGCGGCCGACCAGCCCGTGCTCGACCGCGTTGGTGACCAGCTCCGTCAGAGCGAGCGCGAGGGGCGTCGCGTACTCGCTCGGCAGCGTGCCGAAGCTGCCCGTCGACTTCGGACGGACCACCGTGTTGTGGCTCGAGGCGACCTCGGCGATGAGCATGAGCACGCGCGAGAACACGACGTCGAAGTCGACGTTCTGGTTGAGCCCCTCCGAGAGTGTGTCGTGCACGACCGCGATGGCGGCGACGCGGCGCATGGCCTGCGTCAGGGCATCCCTCGCCCCTTCGCTGTGGGTTCGGCGGGCCTGGATGCGCAGCAGCGAGGCGACCGTCTGCAGGTTGTTCTTCACGCGGTGGTGGATCTCGCGGATCGTCGCGTCCTTGGTGATGAGCTCGCGCTCCTGGTGCCGCACCTCGGTGACGTCGCGCACGAGCACGATCGCGCCGATCCGCACGCCGCCGAGCCGCAGCGGGATCGCCCGCAGGCTCACCGTCACGCCGCGCGCGTCGATGTCGGTGCGCCACGGCGCGCGGCCGGTGACGACGAGCGGCAGCGACTCGTCGACGACGAGCTTGCCGTGCAGCAGTCGCGTCGTGACGTCGGCGAGCGACTCGCCCTCGAGCTCGCCGGCGAAGCCCATGCGGTTGAAGGCGCTCAGTCCGTTGGGGCTCGCGAAGGTCACCGTGCCGTCGACGTCGAGACGGATCAGCCCGTCGGAGGCGCGCGGGGCACCGCGGCGGGGGCCGCTCGGCGCGGCCATGTCGGGGAAGTCGGCGCTCGCGATCATCTCGAACAGGTCGTTCGCGCACTCGTTGAAGGTCAGCTCCTGGCGGCTCGGCATGCGCGCCTCGCTCAGGTTGGTGTGGCGCGTCATCACCGCGATGGGATGCTCGCTCACCGCCTTGCCGCCCGGCGACAGCCGCCGCACGACGGGCACGGCCCGCACGCGCGTGGGCGTCTCCTCGTACCAGTCGGGCGCGCTGGAGTCGACGATACGGGCGGTCTCGAAGGCCTGGGTCACCTGGCGGCGCCACTCGGGCTTGATCTCCTGGCCGACGAAGTCGCGGTAGAACAGCGTCGCCGAGCTCGACGGGCGCGCGTGCGCGACGGCGACGAAGCCGCCCCCGGTGGTCGGAACCCACAGCACGATGTCCGCGAACGCGAGGTCGGCGAGCAGCTGGCCCTCCGCGATCAGCAGGTGGAGCCACTCGATGTCGGCGTCGCTCAGAGCCGCGTGCTCGTGGACGAGATCGGAGAGGGTCGACACCCCGAAAGGCTACCCCGTCCGCCGGAGCATCCCTCGACCGCGCGATGACGCCGCCCCGCGGCCGCGCGACGCGGCGGCGCCGTACCCGAGGCGGTCGGCGAGAGCGGCGGCTCCCTGCCGCAGAGCGGAGCGCGGCGCGACATCGAGCACGGTGCGGGCGCTCAGCAGCGCGGCGTCGGCGGCGCTCGGATCATCGGCGATGAGGATCGGGTCGGCGATGCCGCCGAAGCGATCGAGCGTCTGTCGCACCTGACCGCCCGGATCGATGCCGAGCACGCTCGCGCGGATCCGGTTGGCCACGACGTGGACGCGGTCGGTCGTCACGGTCTCCAGGAGGTCGGCGTGCGTGCGCAGCAGGCGCGCGAGACCGACCGGGTCGGCGGCGCCGACCGCCACCACCTCGTCCGCCGCGCGCAGGGCGGCGATCGTCGCGGCGTTGCGACGAGGCGCGAGCATGTCGCTCGAGACCTCCTCGTCGGTCTCGAGATTGAAGCCGGTGTCCACGACCACGACGTCGCTCCACCCGCGCGCGGCCTCGAGAGCCCGGGCGACCCGGTCGCGCGAGAGCTCGGGCCAGCGATGCGGGCGGCCGATGCCGGTGAGCACGCGGAAGGGTGCCGCCGTGCCGCCGTAGGTCAGCGCGATCCGGTCGAGCTCGCCCTCGGTGAGCGCGCCGGACCCCGCGAGGCGGCACGCGGCGGCGAAGCCCGGTGCCTCGTCGAGGAGCCCGAGCGCGGGGGCGACCGTGCCGCCGTAGGTGTCGGCGTCGACGAGGCAAACCCGCAGGCCCCGGGCGGCGAGCTCGGCGGCGAGTGCGATCGCGAGAGTCGTCCGGCCGGGGGCGCCCGCCGGGCCCCAGACCGCGACGATGCGCTGCGCGGGCGGGGTGGCGAGGGGAACGGCCCGCTCCGCCGCGGGCTTCTCGCTCGGTGCCGATGAGTCGGGTGGCGACAGGGTAGAGGCCGACGAGGAGGGTGCGGCGGGCGGGGTCGAGGCGTGCGCGCCGGCGGGCTCCGCCGCTGCGGGGGTCGCGTCGGCTCGCGTATCGCGGTCGCGGGACCACGGCCAGCGACGTGACGCGCCCGGCTGGCGCGGGGTCCGGCGGGGGCGCCCATCGGCCTCGGTCGGCGAGGCCGATGGGTCGATGCGGTGCGGCGGGAGGAGGGCGGGCGGCGGGGCCGAGCCCGTCGCAGGGGGCGCGGCGGGAGGCGGAGCATCCGTCGCCGCAGCGATCGGAGCGGCGGGTGCGGAGGACGGGGGCGCACCGGCGAAGCCGGGGTGGGCTCCGGCGGCGTCGGCGATGCCGCCATCGAGGGCGTCGAACGGAGGGGCGAGCACCCTCAGGTCGATCGGTAGGCCCGGGAGGACCCGGAGGATGTCGTGCACGCCGAGCAGCCGGGCCGTCGCCGAGACCGCGTCGTCGGCGCGCACGAGACAGGTGCGGACCCCGAGGAGGTCGCACGCCCCCACGACCTCGGTGGTGGCGACGGCGGGGTCGTCGGCGACGAGGACGACGTCGGGGACCACCTCCGCGAGCTGGGCGAGCAGCGACTCGCGGTCGTCGGCCCGCCACGCGATGCGGTGGCCGGCGCGCAGCAGCTCCAGCTCGACCGCATCGGAGAGCGAGCCGGGAAGCGCGAGCGCGACCCGCACGTCAGCGACCCACCGCGAGCGACACGGGGACGGCCGCGAGCGCGTCGCCGTTCGCCAGAGCGTCGAGGATGCGCGCGACGTCGCGACGAGGGACGAGCAGCTCCACGCGCGCGGCGTCCGCACCCGCCACCAGGCCCTCCTCGGCGACCTCCCGCACGAGCTGGGCCCCCGAGCTGATGACGACGGGGGCGCCGAACCGACCGGCCTCCTCCTGCGGCGACGCCCAGACATCGAGCTGATCGCCGGCGCGCACCGTCTCCCCGAGCGGGGTCGTGAGCGCCACGACGATCGTCGTGGTCGAGGGGCCGCGCTCGTCGCCGACCGCGGCCGAGGGCACCAGCTCCCCCTCCCCGATCGTGCGCGCGACGATGACGCCGGAGGCGGGGAGGGAGTCGACGGCCAGGTAGGCGGAGGAATCGGCGCCGAGAGAGACGCGGCGCACGTCCAGATCGTCGGCGGTGATGCGCTCGCCGGCGGTCAGCAGGCGCGGTGCGGCGTACACCTCGATGCCGTCGTCGTTGGCCGCGACGATGCCGACGACGCCCGCGATCGAGGCCGCGACGAGCGCGAGGCCGATGAGCAGACGCGGATCCGGGGCACGGCGTCGGGCGGGACGGTCGTCGCGATCGCGCTGGCTCATGGGGCTCCTCGGCAGGGGGCGGCGGGGGCGTCCCGACGTCGCGGAGCGCGGCAGGACGCGAACGATGATGAGCAATGCCCGCGGTCGCCGAGCGCAGTTATCCACACGCTCGTGCGTGCCAGGGGCGTGGTGCGAAGATCGGAGCATGGCCGACCCGACCTCCGACGCGATGGGGCGATTCCTCACCCTCACCGACGTCGCCGAGGTGCTCAGTCTCACCGCGGCGGAGGTCCTCGCCCTCGTCCGCTCGGGCGAGCTCCCGGCCATCCGACTCGGGTCGATCGGCCAGTGGCGCGTCGAGCACGCCGTGCTCGAGTCGTTCATCGCCGACAAGTACGACGAGAGCCGCCGCCTCGCGCTCTGGCACGAGGCCGAGTACGCCGACGTGGCCGAGATCTTCCCCGATCAGAGGCGCAGCACGAGCACCTGATCGAGCGCGATCACGCGGATGTGATCGACGGCGCTCTCGCGGCGCGGGGTGTCGAGCTCGTGCACGGCCACGTCCAGGTGATCGCGGCCCACGCGGTCGATCGTCCCGGTGACGCGCGTGGTGCTCGTCTCCACCGTGAGCGGGGTGCGACGTCGGCAGAGGTCGCGGAGCAGGAATGCGATGCCGAGCCGGGCGGCGAGCACGGGACCCTCCGGGCTCGCGGTGAGCGAGTCCGCGACCTGCCCGCGATCGATCAGAAGCGCCTCGATCGCGGAGAACGGCACGACGCCCTGTGCTCCCGGTCGATCATCGAGGTCGCCCGCCATCCAGTCCCGGCCGACCGTCAGGGGTCGCAGGGTGTGGACCTCGCCCGCGCGCGAGCGGTAGCGGACCCGACGCGCCTCCGGATCGCCCGAGCGCTGCAGCGCCGCGATGCGATCGCGGATCGTGAGCCGGCCGAGCCGCAGTCGCTCCTCCTCGTGCTGGAGATCGGCCTCCTCCGCCCGGAGCTCGTGCTCGAGCTGCCCGGCGAGGTCGTCGAAGAGGTGGTCCCAGCGCATGCGGGCGACGCTAGCCAGGGCCTCCGACGGTCCCGGCACGGTTCTCCACAGTTCGCGCCACCCCCTGGACACTGAGGAATCATTCTGGTTGAGTGATCCAGCCCCCCGAACGGGGGTGAACGCGACGGTCTGCCACCCGCCCCGCGAGCGGCGCCGCCTGGATCCCTCGGAGAAGAGGAGTGGGAATGAGCTCTGCCGCCGCACCCGCGGAGTCCCCCGTCGTCGAGTCGAGCACCGAGGGTGCCGCCGCGCCTCGAGCGCGCACACGTTCCGGCCGCACCATCCACGCCCGGATCGCGCACGAGGAGTTCTTCGACTACCAGCCGACCTCCACGGCCGACCTGCCGGACCCTCGACCCCTCGTCGAGAACCTCACCCGCTGCGTCATCGAGATCCTCGCCGGTGCGCGCGAGCTCGAGCAGATCGCCCGCTGGGTCACCGACGACGTGTACTCCACGCTCTTGAAGCGCCAGGTCATCTCGGCCCGCGCCCGCGCCGCTCGCGGTCGCCCGGCTGTGCGACCCGCCTTCGCCCTCGGCTCCACCATCATCTGCGAGCCCCGCGACGGCATCATCGAGGCTGTCGTCGTCGTGAACTCCCGCGCACGGTCGCGCGCCGTCGCCGTGCGTCTCGAAGGGCTCGACCGCCGCTGGCGGGCGAGCGCCATCCACGTGCTCTGACTCTCACCCCGCGCCGCGCCCCTTGACGCACGGCCGCGTCCCCTGCTTGACTGCTGATCGAGACGCTGTCTCAATCATTCGGCCAGGCCGTCGCCTCGGCCCCGAGTCGGCGAGAGGACGCAATGGCCGCGGCGCGCCCGACGCTCCTGCTCGCCCTCGCCGTCGCCCTCCTGGTGCAGTTCGCCCAGCACGCGACCCGCCCGATGGCCTCCTATCGCGCACTCGGGCTCGACGCGTCGGTCGAGCAGCTCGGGCTCCTCGCCCTGGCCTTCGGGGCGCTCTCCATCCTCATCGCCATCCCGATCGGGCGGCACGTCGATCGCCGAGGCGCGCGGCCGACGACGATCGGCGGCATCGCCCTCATGGGCGGGGCCGCGGCCGCCCATGCGGGATCCGGCTCGATCACCGGCCTCATCGTCGCGCACGCCGCTCTGGGCCTCGGCCTCATCTTCGCGGTCGTCGGCCTGCAGGCGATCGTGGCCCACGCGGGGCCCTCCGAGGGGGCGGATGCGCGATTCGGGCTCTTCGGAGCCACCATCTCGCTCGGCCAGATGCTGGGGCCGCTCGTCGCCGGCGGTCTCGCCGAGGCCGCCGTCGCCTTCGACCTGACCGCCGCCGACGACCGCTACGGCACAGCACCGACCTTCGTCCTCGCCGCGGCCCTGTGCCTCATCGCCGCCGTCGCCGCCGCCCGTCTGCCGCGCCACCCGGGCGGTGCGCGCACCGCCCGCGTGGCGGAGACGGAGACGGATGCGGCTCGGTCGGAGGGTCTCGGCACCGTGCTCCGCGCCCCGCACATGGGCAAGGCGCTGTGGGCGAGCGCCATCGTGCTCACGGCGACCGACGTCCTCACGGTCTACCTGCCCGCGATCGGGGCCGAGCGCGGCTGGTCGGTCGCGCTCGTGAGCATCCTGCTCGCCGTGCGGGCGGGGATGTCGTTCGCCGTGCGCGTCGGGATCGCGCCGCTGGTCCGTCGGGTCGGGCGCAGGACGCTCCTCGTGGCGGCGTGCGCCATCGGGGCGGCCGCCCTGCTGCTCATGGCTCCGCCGTCCCCCACGTGGTCGGCGGTGATCCTGATGGCCGTGATCGGGCTCGTCCTCGGCCTCGGGCAGCCGGTGACGATGGCGTGGGTCTCGCGGTCCGCGCCGGAGCGGCTGCGCGCCACCGCGCTCGCCGCGCGCCTGACCGGCAATCGGCTCGGCCAGTCGGTCATCCCCGTGGCGGTGGGCGCGGCGACGGCCGTCGCCGGCTCCGGCGCGGTATTCGTGGTGCTGGCGGCGCTGCTCGTCAGCACATCGGTCGCGGTCGCGCGCTCCGACCTCCGCTGACGGCGGAGTCGGAGCGCGCGGCCGGGCGGACTACTTGCCCTTGCCCTGCGAGCGGCGCTGAGCGCGATTGGCGGGCGCCGGGGCGTCGCCCTCGGTCCGCTGGCCGAAGGCGCCGACGCCGCCGGCGGCCGGGCGCGCGGGCGCGGCGCCCGGAGCGGCCGGCGCGGCAGCGGTCGCCGCGGGAGCCGCCTGCCGCGCCTTCGCGGTCTCCGCCTGCTGGAGCTGACCGCGCTGGTTCCGGACCTCCACCTCGCCATCCGCGCTGGGCGCGGTGTAGCTGAGGTTCTGCGGGGCCTGCGGCGCGTTGAGGCCCTTCGCCGTGACCTGCGCCGTGCCCTTGCCGCCGGTGACCTCGACCTCGAGGTTGAACAGGAAGCCCACGGCGTCCTCGCGGATCTGGCCCATCATCGACTGGAACAGCGCGAAGCCCTCGCGCTGGTACTCCACGAGCGGGTCGCGCTGGGCCATGGCCCGGAGGCCGATGCCGTCCTTCAGGTAGTCCATCTCGTAGAGGTGGTCGCGCCAGCGGCGGTCGATCACGCTCAGCACCACGCGACGCTCGAGCTCGCGCGTCGCGGTGCGGCCGAGGCTCTCCTCGCGGTTCGCGTAGGCGAGCTTGGCGTCGGAGACGAGCTCGCGCACGAGGAAGCCGCTCGTGAGCTTCGCGCCGGCCTCGCTGATGACCTCGTCGATCGTCAGGGAGACAGGGTAGAGGGTCTTGAGCTCCGTCCAGAGCTGATCGAGATCCCACTCGTCCGAGTGCCCGGACGCGGTGTGCGAATCGACGACCTCGGTGATCACCGACTCGATGAAGGTCTGCACGCGCTCCTGCAGGTCGTCGCCCTCGAGGATGTGGCGGCGGTCGGCGTAGATGGCCTCGCGCTGCCGGTTCAGGACGTCGTCGTACTTGAGGACGTTCTTGCGGATCTCGGCGTTGCGCGACTCCACCTGCGACTGCGCGGAGCGGATGGCGCGGCTGACGACCTTCGACTCGATCGCGAGGTCGTCGGGGACGTTCGACCGTCCCATGAGCGCCTCGGCGGCGCCCGCGTTGAACAGGCGCATCAGGTCGTCCTGCAGCGAGAGGTAGAAGCGGCTCTCGCCCGGGTCGCCCTGGCGGCCCGAGCGGCCGCGGAGCTGGTTGTCGATGCGGCGCGATTCGTGGCGCTCGGTGCCGAGGACGTAGAGGCCGCCGGCGGCGATGACCTTCTCGGCCTCGACGGCGACCTGCTCCTTGACGCGGTCGAACACCGCGTCCCACTCCGCCTCGTACTCGTCCGGGGTCTCGATCGGGCTGAGCCCGCGGCCGTTCATCTCGGAGACGGCGAGGAACTCGGCGTTGCCGCCGAGCATGATGTCGGTCCCGCGGCCCGCCATGTTGGTGGCGACCGTGACGGCGCCGACGCGGCCGGCCTGCGCGATGATCGCGGCCTCGCGAGCGTGGTTCTTCGCGTTGAGGACCTCGTGGCGGACGCCGCGCTTGGCGAGCATGCGCGACAGCAGCTCGCTCTTCTCGACGCTCGTCGTGCCGACGAGGACGGGCTGGCCCTTCTCGTGGCGGCGCACGATGTCCTCCACCACCTGCTCGAACTTCGCCTGCTCGTTCTTGTAGACGAGGTCGGGCTGGTCGATGCGCTGCATGGGGCGATTGGTCGGGATGGGGACGACGCCGAGCTTGTAGGTGCTCATGAACTCGGCGGCCTCGGTCTCGGCCGTGCCTGTCATGCCCGAGAGCTTGGAGTAGAGGCGGAAGTAGTTCTGCAGCGTGACGGTCGCGAGGGTCTGGTTCTCGGCCTTGACCGTCACGCCCTCCTTGGCCTCGATCGCCTGGTGGATGCCCTCGTTGTAGCGGCGCCCGACGAGGATGCGGCCGGTGTGCTCGTCGACGATCAGCACCTCGCCGTTCATGACGACGTAGTCCTTGTCGCGCTTGAACAGCGCCGCGGCCTTGATCGAATTGTTGAGGAAGGAGATGAGCGGGGTGTTGGCCGACTCGTAGAGATTGTCGATGCCGAGGTAGTCCTCTACCTTCTCGATGCCGGGCTCGAGGACGCCGACCGTCCGCTTCTTCTCGTCGACCTCGAAGTCCTCGCCGGGCACGAGCCGGGTGGCGATGCGCGCGAACTCCTGGAACCACCGGTTCGCCTCGCCCGAGGAGGGCCCGGAGATGATGAGCGGCGTGCGGGCCTCGTCGATCAGGATCGAGTCGACCTCGTCGACGATCGCGAAGAAGTGGCCGCGCTGCACCATGTCGCTCGACTGCCAGGCCATGTTGTCGCGCAGGTAGTCGAAGCCGAACTCGTTGTTGGTGCCGTAGGTGATGTCGGCCGAGTACTGCTGGCGGCGGACCTCGGGCGTCTGCCCGGAGAGGATGCAGCCGGTCGTCATGCCGAGGGCACGGAAGATGCGGCCCATGAGCTCGGACTGGTAGCTCGCGAGGTAGTCGTTGACGGTGATGACGTGAACGCCGCGCGCGGGGATCGCGTTGAGGTAGGCGGCGAGGGTCGCCACGAGGGTCTTGCCCTCACCGGTCTTCATCTCAGCGATGTTGCCCAGGTGGAGGGCCGCGCCGCCCATGAGCTGGACGTCGAAGTGGCGCATGCCGAGGGTGCGCTTCGCCGCCTCTCGCACGGCCGCGAAGGCCTCGGGCAGCAGATCGTCGAGCGACTCGCCGTTGCCGTAGCGCTCGCGCAGCTCGGCGGTCTCGTTCTTCAGCTCGTCGTCGGTGAGGTCGGTGAAGTCGTCCTCGAGCTGGTTGATCGCGTCGGCGTAGGCCTTCAGTCGACGGAGGATGCGGCCTTCGCCGACCCGGAGGACACGCTCGAGAACATTCGCCACTTCGGTAACTCCACTCATCGAGCCCGCGTGATCCGGGCCCTCAGGTCTCGGGGTCGCCGCGAGGGATCGTTCCCGGGCATGCGGCGGCCCACCGCGAGGTGCGGCGGGCCCATGCTAGCAAGGTGCGCTCGGCGGGTGCCGGGCGGCGGACGCGAGAGCGCCGGGTGCGCGACGTGAGCGCACCCGGCGCTCCGGGCATCCCGCCTCAGGGGCGGACGCGGCGCTCAGCCGCGACGACGGCTCTTCGCCGGGGCCTCCTCCTCCGTCTCGAGGCCGATGACGCCGTAGTTCCAGCCGGTGCGCCGGTAGACGACGCTCGGGCGGTCGGAGGCCGCGTCGATGAAGAGGAAGAAGTCGTGGCCGACGAGCTCGAGCTGGTCGACCGCCTCGTCGACGGTCATCGACGCGGCGGGGAACACCTTCTCGCGGACGACGACGGGCGAGTAAGCCTCCTCGCCCTCGGCGGCGGGCTCCTCGACGATCGGGTTCGCGCCCGTGGCGACCTTCTCGATCATCTCGGCGTCGGCCGGCGTGATGTCGACGACGCTGAATCCGTCGGCCGAGGCCTCCCGCAGCGAGACCGGCCGATGCTGGCCGCGATGCACCTTCTTCTTGTCCTTGGCCCGCCTGAGCCGCTCCAGGAGCTTGTCGATCGCGAGGTCGAAGGCCACGTACTTGTCGCTTCCGGCCGATTCGGCCCGCACCACCGGGCCCGGCCCCACGAGGGTCATCTCCACACGGTCGTCTCCTGCGTGCCCGCCGGCCTTCTCGTGGTGGCGCGAGACCTTGATCTCGAGCACGAGCGCTCGATCGGCGAGGTGGGAGACCTTCTCCGCCTTCTCGGTGGCGTAGTCCCGGAACCTGTCGGTGATCCCGATGTTCCGACCCGTGATGCTGATGTCCACGTCGACCTCCTTGACCGTTGAGCGTGCCGCCTGCGGTCAGGCGGTGATCACGCCTTCCATGACGACACGCTAGTCCTCCCCGCGCGCAAAGTCACCGGCGCGCCGATAGCGGTCGACCCTGCGTCACCTATGCAGGTGCTGACCGTCGCCGGCGACGCCGCGGCGACGGTCCACGGGATGGCCGACTCCCCGTCCCGACGCGGCGTCGCGGCGATCGCGGCGCAGCCCACGACCGCGGCTCCCGCTCGCGCGAGGGCGCGCGCCGCGGCGCGCAGGGTCGCCCCGCTGGTCACGACGTCGTCGAGCAGCACGACGGAGCGCCCGTGGAGCCGCCGCACGACTCGGGGCTCGGCGCGCTCCCGTGTGCGCGCGGCGAGAGTGCGGTGCTTCTGGGCCCCCGAGCCGGCCTCCGGGACGACCGCGAGCGCCCGCGTGGTCGCGAGCCCGGCCCGCCGAGCGAGCAGCTCGACGGGCTGGAAGCCTCGACGGCCGAGGCCGGCGGGCGAGCCGGGGACGGGGACGAGCAGAGCGCCGCGGGCCGCCGGGGGCGTGAAGGCGAGATCGAGCGCGGCGAGCAGCGGGGCGCGGAGGGGCCGGGCGAGCTCGGTCCGGCCGTCCTCCTTCAGGGCGAGGATCACGGCGCGGGCGACGCCCTCGTAGGGGATCCCCGCCGTGAGCGGGACCGACCACCCGGGTGCGACGTCGAGCAGCGCGGTGCGGGGCGCGGGGGCCAGCCCCGCGGCGCACGCGGGGCACAGCGCGCGGTCGGGGGCACCGCATCCCGCGCAGTCGACGGGCGCGACGAGCGCGGCCGCGTCGAGGAGGGAGCCGAGGAGTGCGGTGCGCAGGGGGCTGGTCACGCCAAAAGTGTGGGGCGCCCGGGCGACGCGCGAGCCGCTCCCCCGGCGCGTTCGGGGTGACAGCGTCGGCGCGCGCGGCGGGGGACGAGCGGCGCTACTGCTGCACGCCGAGGAACACCGCGCGCGTCCCGGTGCTCTGCCAGCCCGAGCCGCGGGGCTCGAGCACGACGCCGTCGATCGTGAGCGCGCGGAGCCCCTCGACGCCGCCGTTGCCGCCGACGAGCTGGAGGGCGTCGGCCGGGCGGCCCAGCGAGCGCGAGCGCCCGCCGATCTCGAGCAGCTGGGCGAGGGCGCCGTCGATGTCGGAGGTGAGCACGGCGACGCGGACCTCGTCGACCCAGGCCGCGTCGATCGGCGTGCCGTCGTCGACCGGGAGCTCCTGGAACTGCCCGAGCCGCACCGGCACGTTGGATGCGGGATCGCGGATGACCGCCGCGACCACGAGCCTCGGCCCGCTGCCGCCGTCGAGCAGCAGGAGGACTCGGGCGTCGTCGCGCGAGACGTCGAGGGAGACGACGCGGTCGCCCTCGGCGATGGGGGCCTCGACGGCGTGGATGGTGCCGTCGAGCTCGGTCGCTCGGATGCCGCCCGCGCCGCTCGCGGTGGCCGTCCAGAGGAAGCTGTAGCCGTCGACGCTCGGCGCCACGAGTCCCGGGCGGGCGTCGAGCAGCCCGGGCGGCATGTCGCCCGTGCGCACCGACCAGACGCCCGCCTCGGTGAGGGCCGCGGCGAGGGTCCCGCTGGGGCCGAGGGTCACCGCGGTGGCGCCCAGCTCGATCACGCGATCGGTCAGGTCGCCGAGCGGCTCGACGCCCGACGCGCCGGCGAAGCCGAAGGTCTCCTCCGTGCGGAGGAGGAGTCGCGCATCCACCTGCGGCGGCACGTCGAGCCCGAGCGGCCCGTCGGCGACCTGGACGGGGTTCTGGTCGACGGTGAGCTGCACGCTCGCGACGTTGCTGACGTTGCGCAGGCTCGCCTCGAGCTGCCGCTTGAGCGCGCGCCGCTGGGCGTCGTCGATGAGCAGGACCTCGTCGGTGAGATCGACCTGCGCGACGCCGCCGACGACGGTGACGGGGACCGCGAGCGCGGTCCCCTCCGGAACGGCCGAGACGACGGCGCCCTCGAGCCAGCTCGTCGGAGGCTCGAGGACGGCGCGCACGATCCGCGAGGCGACCTCCGCCCGCGTGGGGAACCATCGCAGGTCGGGCACGAGGTTCTGGAAGGCGGGGTCGTAGTAGTAGACGGAGTGCTGGTTGAAGGCCGAGGGGAAGGCCTGCTGCGAGATCAGGATGCCGTCCTGCAGCTCGGCGATGCGCCACTCGCCGTCCTCCTCGACGAAGCGGAACGGCGCGAGCTCCTGCGGGCCCTCGCCCGCCGTGCTGTAGCGTCCGAGGCCGTCGACCTCCGCGCTGACGGCGGCGGTGTACGAGAGCGTCGTGTCGTCGACGCGCGCGACGACGCCCTCGCGGCTGCGGACGAGCGTGCCGGCGTAGGGGTTCCAGACCTGCTGCGCCCCCTCGGCCAGGTACTGGCGGGCGATGCGGTAGTTGTTCTGCGAGGCGGTCGTGGCGGCGAGGAATCCGGCGAGGATCTCCTCCTGGCTCGCCCCCTCCGCGGGGCCCGACGGCAGGAAGTCGAACTCGGCGGCGATGTCCTCCTCGACCTCCCCGCCCGGCTGGACGGGGCCGCTGAAGGGGACCTGCACGCACGCCGCGAGCAGCAGTGCGGGGATGACGGCGGCGAGCGCCGCCCAGCGGCGCCGGCGGCCTCCGCGGACTCGCGCCTCAGTCATCGGCTCCCCCTCCCGCCTCGGCGAGCGCCGCGTCGAGGGGGTCGACGGGCGGGAGCTCGATCGGCGACCCCGTGACGGGGTGGCCGGGGCGGCGGGGCAGGGTGAGACGGAAGCACGAGCCCTCCCCCTCCGCCGACCACACGTCGATCGTGCCGCCGTGCAGGTGCGCGTCCTCCGTGGCGATGGCGAGGCCGAGCCCCGTGCCGCCGGTCGAGCGCTGACGCGAGGGGTCGGCGCGCCAGAAGCGGTCGAACACGCGCTCGAGCTCCTCGGCGCTCATCCCGATCCCGTAGTCGCGCACGGCGATGGCCACCGCATCGGCGTCGGAGTCGACGTAGACCACCACAGGGCGGCCCTCGCCGTGATCGACGGCGTTGCCGAGCAGATTCTGAAGGATGCGGCGCAGACGCCGCGCGTCGACATCCGCCTCGAAGTATCCGCCCGGCGCCACGAGCCGCAGCTCGCTGCCCTTCTCGTCGGCGAGCGGCCGGATGCCCTCGAGCGAGTCCTCCACGAGCCGGACGAGGTTCGTCGGCTCGGTGTCGAGCGATGCCGCGCCGGCGTCGAACCGGCTCATCTCGAGCAGGTCGCCGAGCATCGACTCGAAGCGCTCGACCTGGGTGTGCAGGAGCTCGGCGGTGCGCGCGGTGGCGGGCGCGAACTGGTCGCGCTGGTCGTACAGGACGTCGCCGGCGAGGCGGATCGTCGTGAGCGGGGTGCGCAGCTCGTGCGAGACGTCGGAGACGAAGCGCTGCTGCACCCGCGAGAGGTCGGCGAGCTGGGTGATCTGGCGCTGGAGACTGTCCGCCATGCGGTTGAACGATCGGGCGAGCGTCGCGATGACGTCCTCGCCCTTCTCGGGGATGCGCTCCTCGAGCTGCCCCGCGGCGAGCTTCTCCGCGGTGTCCGCGGCCACTCTGACCGGGGCGATCGCGAGACGGACGACGAAGAAGGTCACGAGCCCGATCGTCAGCACGAGCAGGAGGGAGCCGATCACCAGGGTCTGCTGCACGAAGTCGAGGGTCTGCTGCACGTCGCGGACGTTGTAGACGAGGTAGACCTCGTACTGGCCGGCCGTCGGCACCTCGATCGCGCCCCCGACCACGATCCCGGGGTCGACGCCGGACGGCGTCGTGAGCGAGACGGCCTGCGCGTAGACCGAGCCGTCGCCCTGCGCCACCTGCGCCTCGAGCTCGGGCGAGATGACGGAGGTGTCGAGCTCGCGACTCGTCACCGAGAGCATGATCTGGGCCGTCGACTGCCCGTCGCTGCGGAGGATGGCGTACTGGGTGCCGCCCGGGTTCGACGAGGCCGCGCGGATCGTCGTCTGCGCGGCCGAGTTCGCGGTCTCGAGGTCGATCGTGCCGGTCTGCGTCACCGAGGAGTCGAAGAGCTGCTGCGCGCTCGCCGTCGCCTGCCTCGCCTCGGCGAGCACCTGCTGCTTGCGCGCCTCGTAGAGGTTCGTGGCGATGCTCAGCGACATGTAGCCGGAGATGATCGTCACCGCGACCGTCGACAGCGCGACGGTGATCGCGACGGTGCGCAGCTGGAGGGAGGTGCGCCACAGCCGCCTGGCCCGGGCGAGCCAGTCGCGCCAGTCGAAGGGCGGCATCGGATCAGAGCGTCGCGCCGGCCCGGTAGCCCACGCCGCGCACGGTCATGACGATGCGCGGCTCGTCGGGGTCGAGCTCGACCTTCGCGCGCAGCCGCTGCACGTGGACGTTGACCAGGCGCGTGTCCGCCTTGTACTGATAGCCCCAGACCTGCTCGAGCAGCATCTCGCGCGTGAACACCTGGTTGGGCTTCATGGCGAGAGCGAGGAGGAGGTCGAACTCCAGCGGCGTGAGCGAGATCGCCTTCTCGCCGCGCTTGACCTCGTGGGCGGTGACGTCGATGACGAGGTCGCCGATCGGCAGGGTCGAGACCGCGGCCTCGGGCGAGGGCCGCAGGCGCGTCTTGATGCGGGCCACGAGCTCCTTGGGATTGAAGGGCTTCACGACGTAGTCGTCGGCTCCGCTCTCCAGGCCCTGCACGACATCCGCCGTATCGGACTTCGCGGTCAGCATGATGATGGGCGTCCCGCTCTGCTCGCGGATCGCGCGGCACACCTGGATGCCGTCCATGCCCGGCAGCATGAGGTCGAGAAGGACGAGGTCGGGCTTGACCTGCTCGAACGCGCCGACCGCTTCGCCTCCGTCGTGGGAGAAGAAGGTGTCGTAGCCCTCGCCGCGGAGCACGATCCCGATCATCTCGGCGAGCGCCGTGTCGTCATCGACGACGAGGATGCGCGGGGTCATGGTGCTCTCGGGCCCTCCTTGGCCGATCCGGGGCGCCTGTCGAGCGAACCCGAGGGGTGTTCGCTCCAGCCTAGACGAGTGTGACAGCATACCTTCGTCAGGGAACGACCACGGCGCAGAGGACGCGAGACGATGACCGACAGCCCCACGTGGCAGTCCCCCGGAGCCTCGGCGGCTCCGACACCGCCGGGCGGCGACTCGCCGTGGCACGCGGCGGGGGCTGCCCCCGCCGCCGCGCCGCCCTCCGCGGGCTGGGCCCCGCCGCCCCGCCCCGGGCTCATCCCGCTGCGGCCCCTCGACTTCGGCACCGTCTTCGGCACCACCTTCCGGGTGCTGCGCCGGAACCCGCGACCCGTGTTCGGCGTCGCGATCGGCCTGACGACTCTCGTCACCTTCCTCGCGGGCGCCGCCGTCACCGCCGTCGTCCTCCTCGGCACCGATCGGATCGCACGCGCCGCGCCGGAGGACATGGAGGCCATCGCGTTCGGCACGGGCGCCGTCGTTCTGCTCTCGGCCCTGCTCACCGCCGCGCTCACGGTCGTCGCCGGCGCTCTGCTGCAGGGAGTCATCGCGACCGAGGTCGCGAGCGCGACCCTCGGCGAGCGACTGACCTTCCGGCAGCTGTGGGCCCGCGGCCGGGGGCGATGGGGTGCCCTGGTCGGCTGGTCGCTCCTGCTCAGCGCGGCGCTCACCGCGGCGATCGCCATACTCGTGGCGATCATCGTCCTCATGGTCTCGATCGGCGATGTCGCCGGCATCGTCGCGGGCGTCCTCATCGGCATCCTCGGCGGGCTCGGAATGGCCGTGCTCGCATCCTGGCTGTGGATCGTGCTCCTCTTCGTGCCGCCCGCGATCGTGCTCGAGCGCCGATCCCTCCGCGACGCGGTCGCCCGATCCCGGCGGCTCATCGCCGGTCGCTTCTGGCGCACCTTCGGCGTCATGCTCCTGCTCTCCGTCGCGATCCAGACCGCCGCGAGCGTCGT
Organism: Yonghaparkia sp. Soil809; assembly: GCF_001429705.1. NCBI lineage: Bacteria > Bacillati > Actinomycetota > Actinomycetes > Micrococcales > Microbacteriaceae > Microcella > Yonghaparkia sp. Soil809. The sequence goes on along the minus strand of NZ_LMSV01000002.1, from coordinate 13,432 downwards.
CACCGCACCGTTCAGCCTCGCCTCCGGCTTCGCGGGAGCGCTCGTGAACCCGACCGGCGACATCACCGCCGACCTGGGCTTCCTCATCGGCATCAACACGATCGCGATCGCGCTCAGCGCCGTCGTGGGCGCAGTCGGCGCCGTGCTCCTCGCGGCGGGCTCGACCCTGCTCTACGTCGACGCCCGCATGCGCGACGAGGGGCTCGACCTCGACCTGCAGCGCACGGTCGAGGCCCGGGCGGCCGGCGCGAGCACCGACGACCCGTTCCTTCCCGCTCGGTCGTGACACCCCGCCTCACCGCTGCCGTGCTCGCCGCGCCCCTCGAGCCCGACGCCGACGAGGCGCGCGAGCTGCTGCTCGACGAGCTCGCGAAGCTCGAGTACGCGCAGGCGCAGCCGACCTGGTTCGACCTGCTGACGCAGTCGATCGTCGAGTGGTTCGCGGGGCTCCGCTTCGGCGGAACGGGCGGGCTCCCCATCGGCGTCCTCATCGTCGGCGCCGTCCTGATCGCGCTCGCCGTCATCGCCGCTCTCCTCATCTACGGCCTCCCCCGCTGGCGCCGCCGCTCGACCGTGCTCGCCGACCTGTTCGGCGAGAGCGACGCGCGCACGGCGCGCGAGCTGAGACGGGATGCCGCGGCGGCGGCCGCGCGCGACGACTGGCGCACGGCCATCGCCGACCGCTACCGGGCGATCGCGCGCTCCCTCGACGAGCGGACGCTCGTCGCGCTCCTCCCCGGCACGACCGCGCACGCCGTGGCCCGGCAGGCCGCGCGAGAGTTCCCCGACGCCGCCGCCGAGCTCGAGGCCGCCGCCGATCTGTTCGACGGGGTGCGGTACCTCGACCACGAGGGCGACCGCGCCGGCTACGAGCGCGTCCGGGCGCTCGACGACCGCCTCGTCCGCTCCTCTCCGCTGCTCGAGCGGCCGACGGTGCCCTCCGAGCTCGTCGAGGCTCCCCGATGACGAGCAGCGAGGTCGTGACGCCCACGGTGCGCCGCACCCTTCGCCGCGCGCTGTTCTGGATCGTCCTCGCCGCCCTCCTCCTCGCCTTCGCCGCCGTCTACGGGCTCACCACCCGATCGACGACCGAGGCGGAGCGGTTCTCCGCCGACGAAGCCGCCCCGGCCGGATCCCGCGCGCTCGTCCAGGTGCTCGGCGACGCGGGCATCGACGTCGTCGCCGCTGAGACGCTCGACGACGCCCTCGCCGCGATCGACGACCCTGCCACCACGACGCTCGTCGCCGCCGACCCTCGCACCGTCCTGACCGCCGAGCAGTGGCGGGAGCTCGACGGCGCGGCGGCCTCGCTCGTCCTCGTCGAGCCGCCCGCCCCCGCGGTCGGCGCTCTCGCCCCGGCGATCGCGCCCGGCGTCCCCTCCCTGGGCGGCGTCCGCGACGAGGCCGGATGCTCTCTCCCGGCCGCGCTGCGCGCCGGCTCGATCACCGCCGACGGGCTGGGGCTCGACGCCTCGGGTGCGACAGCGGCCGACCTCGGCGCAGCCGGCGTGCAGGTCTGCTTCCCCGGCGGGGAGGGCGAGGGCGGCGCTGCGCTCGTGTCGCTCGACCAGCCGGCGGGCGGAGCACTCCACCTGCTCGGCGCGGGCGGCGTCGTGCAGAACGGCCTCATCGGTCGGGAGGGCAACGCCGCTCTCGCGCTCGGGCTCACGGGAGAGCATCCGCGCCTCGTCTGGTACGTGGCGTCGACCGCCGACATCGCGGGCGGCGCGACCGCGCTGTCGGAGCTCTACCCCGGCTGGGTGAATCCCGTCGCGTGGCTCGCCCTGACCGTGGGGCTCGCCGCCGCCGTGTGGCGCGGCCGCCGGCTCGGGCCCGTCGTGATCGAGAACCTTCCCGTCGTCGTGCGCACGACCGAGACGATGGAGGGCCGCGCGCGCCTGTACGCCCGCGAAGGATCGCGACTGCGCGCCCTCGACGCGCTGCGGGTCGGCACGCTGCGGCGCCTCGCCGAGGGGCTCGCGCTCGGCAGCGCGGCCGGGCTCGACGACATCGTGACCGCCGTCTCGGGCATCACCGGTCGCGATCGCGCCGGCCTGCGCGCGCTGCTCGTCGACCGCGAGCCCCGCGACGACGGGGAGCTCGTCGCCCTCTCGGACGAGCTGCTCGAGCTCGAGCGCCTCGTCCAGCGCCGCGTCGCCCTCGCCGACGACGGACCCGGCGAGCGCCCCGCCGACCGACCCGACCCGACCACCCGATAAGAGGAGAACACCATGGACAGCGACCTGCGGGCATCCTTCGCGAACGTGCGGAGCGAGGTGGGCAAGGCCGTCGTCGGTCAGGATGCGGCCGTGAGCGGCCTCATGGTCGCGCTGCTCGCGAACGGGCACGTGCTGCTCGAGGGCGTCCCGGGCGTCGCGAAGACGCTGCTGGTGCGCTCGCTCAGCCACGCGCTCAGCCTCACCACCACGCGCGTGCAGTTCACCCCCGACCTCATGCCGGGCGACGTCACGGGCTCGGTCGTCTACGACGCGAAGAACGGCGACTTCGAGTTCCGGCGCGGGCCGGTGTTCACGAACATCCTGCTCGCCGACGAGATCAACCGAACTCCGCCGAAGACGCAGTCCTCGCTGCTCGAGGCCATGGAGGAGCGCCAGGTCACCGTCGACGGCACGACCCACCCCCTGCCCGAGCCGTTCGTCGTCGCCGCCACGCAGAACCCCGTCGAGTACGAGGGCACCTACACGCTGCCCGAGGCGCAGCTCGACCGCTTCCTGCTCAAGCTCGTGCTCGACCTGCCCGCGCGCGACTCCGAGATCGAGGTGCTGCAGCGCCTCGCCGACGGCTTCAGCGCCCGCGACCTCACCGCGGCGGGCCTGCGGCCCGTGCTCGGCGCAGAGCAGATCGTCGCCGCGCGGGCGGCCGTCGCGCGGGTGGGCGCGACGCCCGAGCTGCTCGCCTACCTCGTCGACCTCGCACGCGGCACCCGCCAGAGCCCGTCGGTGCGCCTCGGCGTGAGCCCCCGCGGCACGACGGCCCTGCTCGCCGCGACGAAGGCGTGGGCGTGGCTCTCGGGAGCCGAGGCGATCACGCCCGACCACGTGCAGCAGATGATCCTTCCCGTGTGGCGCCACCGCATCGGCCTTCGCCCGGAGGCGGAGCTCGAGGGCGTCTCGGCCGACACCATCCTGCGCTCGGTCGTGCAGCAGACCCAGGTCCCGCTGTAGCCATGGCCGTGACGGGGTGGTTCGTCGCGCTCGTCGCCCTCGGCGTCGTGCCCGTCGTGCTGCTGTCGAACGGATGGGCGTACGTCGGCTGGGTCGGTCTCTGCCTCGTGCTCCTGGCGGTGGATGCCGCGCTCGCGGCCTCCCCGCGCGCCGCGTCGCTCGCGCGGTCGGGCCCCGATCGCGTGCGTCTGACCGAGCAGGCCGAGGTGACCCTGCTCGTGACGAACGGCTCGCGGCGACGCCTGCGCGGCGTGATCCGCGACGCCTGGGAGCCCTCGGCGGGCGCGACCCCCCGGCGTCAGCGGATCGACGTGCCCGCCGGCGAGCGCCGCGCGGTGCGCAGCGTGCTGAGGCCGTGGCGACGCGGTGAGCGGAGGGCTGCGATGGTGACCATTCGCGCGATCGGGCCGATGCGGCTCGCGGGGCGTCAGGCGAGCATCCTCGTGCCCGGAGGCATTCGCGTGCTGCCCGAGTTCGCGGCGCGGCGCCACCTGCCCTCGCGGCTCGCCCGCCTGCGCGAGCTCGACGGTCGCACCTCCCTCATGGTGCGCGGGCAGGGCACCGAGTTCGACAGCCTGCGCGAGTACGTGCGCGGCGACGATGTGCGCTCGATCGACTGGCGCGCGACGGCGCGACGCGCTGGCGGACCGGGGCCCGCGGGGTCGCCCGCGCCGACGCTCATGGTGCGCACGTGGAGGCCCGAGCGCGACCGGCACGTCGTCGTCATCGTCGACTCGGGGCGCACCGCCGCGGCGCGCATCGCCGACGAGACGCGCATCGACACGGCCTTCGAGTCGACGCTGCTGCTCGCGGCCCTCGCCGATCGCGCGGGCGACCGCGTCGACGTCGCCGTGTTCGACCGGCGCGTGCGCGGGCGGGTGCAGGGCGCGCGCGGCGCCGACCTGCTCGCGAAGCTCGTCGACACGATGGCGCCCATCGACCCCGAGCTGCTCGAGACCGACTGGACGGCCGTGCCCGGCCTCGTGCGCTCGATGACCTCGCAGCGCTCGCTCGTCGTGCTGTGCACGCCGCTGGAGTCGCCCGGCTCGACGCGCCAGCTGCTCGCGATGCTGCCGCAGCTGACGCGCACGCACCTCGTGCTCGTCGCGGCGGTCACCGACCCGGCGCTGCTGTCAGCGGCGGAGGACCGCTCGGACCGGGCATCCGTCTACCGCGCCGCGGCCGCCGAGCGAGCGATGCTGGATGCTCAGCGCGTCGCCGCGGCGGTGCAGCGCCTCGGCGCCGACGTCGTGACGGCCGCGCCGCTCGAGCTGCCGCCCGCCGTCGCCGACCGGTACCTCGCGTACAAGGCCGCCGGGCGGCTGTAGGGCCCGCTCTTCGACGGCTCCTCTCTTCGGAGAGGTGGTCGGGCGGCCGGGCCGGTCGTCGAAAAACGGCCGGCCGCCCGACGGTCAGGCGATCGCTGAGCGATCGGTCGGGAGGGCCGTGGCGCGGCCCGCGAGCAGCCAGGCGCCGACGGCGATGACCAGGGGAACGCCGAGGGCGGCGATCGCGAGCTGGAGGAGCGGCGGCGCGAACAGCATCGGGCCGCCCGGCAGCGCGAGTGCGCCCGCCGCAAGAAGGCCGAGGCTCGCACCGACGACGGCGCCGATGCCCGCGAGAAGCACCGCCTGCCAGAAGCTGACCGCGCGGCGCAGTCGACGCGTCGCGCCCATCGCGCCGAGGATCGCCTCGTCGCGCCGGCCGTCGATGCGCGCGAGACCGATCGCGATCGCCGAGGCCGTGAGGGCGATCGCGCCGCTCACGCCGACGAGCACCCAGGCGGCGATGCCGACGATGTCGTCGGGCCCAGATTCCACCGCGGTAGGGAGGCCCCAGGGGTCGCCCGTGAGGTCGCGCGAGAGGTCGAGGAGGGCATCACGTTCGGCGGCACCCGGAGCGAAGACGGTCTGTGCGATGACGGCGGTGGGTGTCACCTCGAGGTCGAGAGCCCGCGCGGTCTCCGGGAGCATGAGGAGTGCGCCGGGAACCGGGATAGGGGGAACCTGCACCGCGGCCGGCAGCGTCACCTCCCTCAGAGAATCGAGCCGGTGGATGCTCCCGGCAAGCCCCTCGGCGAGCTCGACCGAGTCGACCCAGCGCAACAGCGCCTCACCGTCGACCACGTACTCGGGGTGGATCGCGACGACTCCGCCGCCGTCGAGCACACGTCGCGATTCCGCAGTGAGCGTCATTCCGGTCGCCGCCTCGAGCACCTCTGGATCGCCTACGCGGATGCTGTCCGCGAAGAACGGGTTGTCCACGAAAAGGATCTGCCCGGCTCCCGGCGCGCAGCGAGGGTCATCGCCCGCGGCCGCATCGAACGCACCAAGTTCTTCGGGGCTCGCATCGACGGGAGGACCAAGGAACGACAGGCAGACCTGGTCTACGTCGAGAGCGACCGTGAGCGTCTCGGTGCCTTCAGGGGGAAGGATCGGCGCGCCCGACCTCTCGTCAAAGCCCCAGTAATTGCGGATGTAGACGCCCTCGACGAGTGTCGCCTCGCTGTCGGCGATCTCGGCGACCCCAGCGAGCACAGCGTCGACGTCGTCAATCGGCCGGAACTCGCTCGTGGTCGGGTCAGCCGTGCGCACCGACATGACGACAGCGTTCATGGGTGCCTGCGGCGTGTACCACTTCTCGCTCTCGAGCTGGACAGCGCCGAACACGCTCATGAGGAAGCTCGCGAGAAAGACCGTGGTCATGACGGCGGCGGCGACGGGCACCGTGCGACCCGAGTTGCGGGCGGAATCGCGTGCGGCGAGACGCACCGAGGTGCGCGCGGAGGAGGTCGCGCGCGCGACAGACCGCAGCACCATCGGGAGCGCGAGCACCGCCCCGAGCTGCAGGATCACGGCCCCGAGCGCGATCGCCGCGACCGCGATGCCGTCAGCGATCGGCGGGTACTCCTCGAGGGTGCGCAGCACGACGAGGAGCGCACCACCGCTCACGAGCACGGCAGCACCGATCACGAGTACAGCAATCGCGGCTCGCCGGGCACCGGCGCCGACGACGGGCGGACGGCGCGCCCCGCGGAGCGCCGCGACGATGTCCACGCGCGTCGCCACTCGAGAAGGCACGACGGCCGCGAGCCATCCCGCACCGGTAGCCACAACGATGGTCGCCGCGATCACGACGAGGTCGACATGGAAGCCGGCGTACTGGAGGGCGCTGCCGGAGCGCGTGAGCTCCATGAAGACGGCCGCAGCTCCGACGCCGAGGGCTACTCCGAGCGCTGAGCCGACGAGGCCGAGCACGAGCCCGCCGGTGGTGACCACCGTTCGCATGAGCCGCCGGTCAGCGCCGACGCTCGCGAGCACCGCGAGCGAGCGCTGCTGCTGGCGAGCCCCGACCATGAACGCGGCGCCGGCGAGCAGCACGACCTGCAGCAGCAGGAATGCCCCGATCATCGCGGCGAGCGCGAGAAACTGGCCCTGGAATCCGAAGAAGGAAGCGAGAGGGTCCTGCGGTATCGCTCCCGGGTACGGGCCGCCGCCGAGAATGATCTCGCGTGATGTCGCGATGAGCCCCTGATCGTTGAGCGCCAGCACGTCATACCACGAAAGATCCGCATCGAGCGCGAAGTAGGTCGCTCCGAACGTGCGGTCACCGACGGCCTCGGCGTCGAGCCCGCTGACGGTGCCGAACACGCGCAGGGCATCGTCGGGGTCGTGGGCGCTGCGCCCGATGCCGACGATCATGCGCTCGACGCCGTCGGGCTGCGTCGAGACGGCGTCGCCGATGGCGAGGCCGAGCTCGTCGGCGAGAGACGGTGACACGACGAGCTCGCGGTCGCGTTCGGGCGCGTGGCCCTCAACCAGGTCGAAGCGCCCGGCGAGCTCGTCGACGAACACGTCGCCGGCCGTCGCCTGCACCTGCCGCAGCCGCTCCCCCGTGTCGAGGGTCGCGACGGTGCCGATGACCGCGACGACGCGCCCGTCGATCACGGACGCGGGGTCGACGAGACCCTCGAACTCGTCGATCGACGCGGTCGGATCGGTCTGATCCCAGTAGCCCTGAAGAGGCGCGAACGCAGCCTGTCGGGCGACGGTGCCGGGCGCACCGACGACCTGGATGATCGACCCAGCGTCAGCGAGATGCAGCTCGGCGAGCTCGCTCGGCGTCGGGTTCGAGCTCGCGACGACGACGGCCGTCGCCGACATGCCCGCGACGGGCACGGCGATCATGAGCGCGATGAGAATGCTGCGCCCCACCGAACGGCGCGCGTTGCGGGCGGCGAGGAGCAGCGCCAATCGCAGCGGGGGCCGCGCGGTGCGCGACTCGCTCACGCGCCCGCCGCCAGGAGCTCGCTCGGGTCGTCGCGGCGGCTCTCGTCGACCACGCGACCGTCGCGGAGGAACACGATGCGGTCGGCCCAGGCGGCGTGCCGCGCGTCATGGGTGACCAGGATGCCGCCCGCGCCCTCGTCGATGCGCGAGCGCAGCATCCGCAGCACGAGCTCGCCGGTCTGCGAGTCGAGGGCTCCCGTGGGCTCGTCGGCGAGGATGAGGGCACGGCCGCCGACGACGGCGCGGGCGATCGCGACGCGCTGCTGCTGGCCGCCCGACAGGTCGTCGGGGAAATGGTCGGCGCGGTCGTCGAGCTCGACGAGGTGCAGGGCGTCGAGGGCGGCGCGGCGGGCCTTCGAGCGCTTCCAGCCGTCGAGCTCGAGCGGGAGGCTCACGTTCTCGAGGGCGGTGAGCGCAGGCACGAGGTTGAAGTCCTGGAAGACGAAGCCGAGCGTGCGGCGGCGGATCGCCGCGAGCTGCGCCGGCTTCGCGTCGCGCAGGTACTGCCCGTCGATGACGACCTCGCCGCTCGTGGGGGTCACGAGCCCTCCGGCGATCGTCAGCAGCGTCGACTTCCCCGAGCCGGAGGCGCCCATGATCGCGACGAGCTCGCCGCGCCTGACCGACAGGTCGACGCCCGCGAGGGCCGTGACCGAGTTCTCGCCGGATCCGTAGTGCATCGCGACGGCGTCGAGGCGGAGCAGCTCGCTCGCGCCGATCCGCTCGCGGCTCATCGGGCGCTCGCCGTCGACGTGGCCGCAGGGAGGCCGGCGGGCAGCTCGGCAGGGGCTGTGCGCGGGGTCGACATCGTGGTCCCACCGGCCGCGCCTCCCGCGACGGCTCGCGCCCTCAGCCGCCGGATCCTCGCCTCCGAGTGCTCGAGCCATCGCACCTCGGCCTCCGCCTGGAAGATGAGCGCGTCGACGACGAGCTGCCACGCGAACTCCTCCGGCGAGTCCGGGTCGCCGCCGGCCGCCTTCGATCGGGTGAGCTCCTGCAGCGACCGGATCGTCGCGACCCTCTGAGCGTGGATGATCGCCTCGGGGTCGACGTCCGGCAGGGTCACGGCGAGCGCGAGCTTGACCGCGAGCTCGTCGCGCGCGGCCGCGCTGCGCACCACGGGCCCCTCGAGCCAGGATCGCGCCTCCGCGCGACCGGCATCGGTGATCGCGTAGAAGACGTGACCGTCGCCGTCGGTCTCGCCCTTCGCCACGAGCCCGTCGCGCTCGAGCCGGTCGAGGGTGTTGTAGACCTGGCCGACGTTGACGGGCCAGGAGTCGCCCGTGCGGCGCTCGAACTCGATCTTCAGCTGGTAGCCGTAGCTCGGCGCCTGCGAGAGCAGGGCGAGCAGGCCGTGGCGCACCGACATGGCGACTCCTTCGAGACCCGGCCGGAGCATCCGACCGATGGTTGCATGTCGAGCATATGCATTCCCGGCATGTGTGTCGAGATGTTCTCGTGATCGGCGTGTCGCGGCCAAGCGGAACGGGCCGCCCCTCCGTGAGGAGGGACGGCCCGTCAGCGGCAGATGCCCGCTACTTCGCCGCGGTCGGCTCCGGCACGAGGGTCGACTGCGGGTCGGAGATCTCGGGCAGGCCCGCCGCGACGCGCGCGCCGATGCCGGGCTCGATGCTCGTCCAGTACTGGATGACGCGCTCCCGCAGCTCGGGGATCGTCACGCCCGAGACGTGCCCGATGATCGTCGAGACGAGGCGGTCGCGCTGGGCGTCGTCCATGACGCGGGTGATGAGCTCGCGCGCCTGGCCGTAGTCGTCGTCGTCCGCGTGCACGGTCGCCGAGGTGCGGATGAGCTCGCCGTCCATCTCCCAGCCGCGGTCGGGGCCGTGGGCCTCGGCGTCGGCGTGCGGGCCGCCGAAGGAGTTGGGCGCGTAGACGGGCTGGGTCGCGGGCGGGAAGGAGTACGTCATCGCGCCCTCCTTCGAGTACGCGTGCGCCTCGGTCTTCGGAGCGTTGACCGGCAGCTGCGCGTGGTTCGTGCCCACGCGGTAGCGGTGCGCGTCGGCGTAGCTGAAGATGCGCGCCTGCAGCATGCGGTCGGGGCTCGCGGCGATGCCGGGCACGAAGTTCGACGGCGCGAAGGTCGCCTGCTCGATCTGCGCGAAGAAGTTCTCCGGGTTGCGGTTGAGCGTCAGACGGCCGACCGGGATCAGCGGGTAGTCGGCCGTCGGCCACACCTTCGTGAGATCGAAGGGGTTGAAGCGGTAGGTCTTCGCCTCCTCGTACGGCATGACCTGCACCGACAGCTGCCACGAGGGGTGCTCGCCGCGCTCGATCGCCTCGAACAGGTCACGGCGGTGCAGGTCCGCGTCCTCGCCGGCGATGCGGTCGGCCTGCTCCTGCGTGAGCGTCTCGTGCCCCTGCTCGGTGCGGAAGTGGTACTTCACCCAGAAGCGCTCGCCCGCGGCGTTGATCCACTGGTAGGTGTGCGAGCCGAAGCCATCCATGTGGCGCCATGACGTCGGGATGCCCCGGTCGCCCATGAGCCACGTCACCTGGTGCGACGACTCGGGCTGCAGGGTCCAGAAGTCCCACTGCATGTTGTGGTCGCGCAGCCCCGATCCCGGCCGACGCTTCTGCGAGCGGATGAAGTCGGGGAACGTGATGCCGTCCTTGATGAAGAAGACGGGGGTGTTGTTCCCCACGAGGTCGTAGTTGCCCTCGGAGGTGTAGAACTTCAGCGCGAAGCCGCGCGGGTCGCGCCACGTGTCGGGGCTGCCCTGCTCGCCGGCGACCGACGAGAAGCGCGCGAGGGTCTCGGTCGTGACCCCGGGCTGGAAGAGCGCGGCGCGCGTGTACGCCGACACGTCGTGGGTCGTCTCGAAGACGCCGAAGGCGCCGCCTCCCTTGGCGTGGACGACGCGCTCCGGCACGCGCTCGCGGTTGAACTGGGCGAGCTTCTCGACCAGGTAGTGGTCGGTGAGGGGGATGACGCCGTCGGCGCCGACGGTCTGCGAGTGCTGGTCGCTCGCGACGGGCGCGCCGGAGGTGGTCGTGGTGTGGCTGGTCACGCGGAGGAGCTCCTTCTGGGATGGGGGAACGAATCGTGCTCGGCGCACGCACGAGCGCCCGCTCGCCACGGGCATCCGCGCTGGATTCAGGCTGCGCAGGCGGGGCACAGGCCCCAGAACGTCACCTCGGCGGTCGTCACCGTGAACCCGCCCGTGCTCGAGGGCACGAGGCAGGGCGCGTCGCCGACCACGCAGTCGACGTCGCCCACGGCGCCGCACTGCGTGCAGACGACGTGGTGGTGGTTGTCGCCGATGCGGCGCTCGTAGCGCGCGGGGCTCCGCGCGGGTTCGATGCGCCGCAGGACGCCGGCTGCCGTGAGGTCGCCGAGCACGTTGTGCACCGCTTGCAGCGTGAGCCTCGCGCCGTCCGCCGCGAGGGCAGCGTGGATGCGATCGGCCTCGCTGTGCGGCATCCGCTCGAGAGCGCGCAGCACCGCCAGTCGACCGGCGGTCACCCGCAGGCCGGCCTCGCGGAGCAGCGTCTCATCGGTCACGGGCACCTCTCGACCGTACTCGTTTTCATGAACAGGTCAAAAATACGATCGATTCAGGATGCCCGCTCAGCCGGCGACGACGACGCGAGCCCCCCGGCTGATCGGGTCCAGGTCGCCCGTCTCGCCGTCGCGCGCCGCGGCGCGGCCGACGATCCACTGCAGCCACAGGAACCAGGCGAGCGCGAGGCTGCCGATCCCGATGCGGATCACGTCGGGCCACTCCTGCCGCGTGACGAAGCCCTCGACGATGCCGCTCACGAGGAGCCCGACGACGAGTCCGCCGATCACGGCGAACAGGGCGCGGCCATCCTCGGCGAGGGCCTGCAGCCGCGTGCGCGAGCCCGGGGCGACCCAGGACCAGAAGATCATGAGGCCCGCGGCCGCGGCGACGAAGATGCAGTAGAGCTCGAGCTGGCCGTGCGGGGCGATGTTGAGGAAGAAGACGTCGAGGCGCCCGAACTCGGCCATGATCGCGGCGCTCTGGCCGACGCCCTGGGCGTTCTGCAGCACCACGACCGGCACCCAGAAGCCCGAGATGCCGAAGGCGACGCACTGCGCCGCGATCCAGGCGTTGTTGACCCAGACCTGCCCGGCGAACGAGGCCTCCGACGACTCGGAGTAGTAGTTGACGAAGTCCTGCTCGGCGTACCGCCGCAGCGACTCGTAGTCGCCGAGGCTCGCGAGAACCTCGGGGGTCGACCCGATCCACAGCGCGTAGAGGGTCGCGACGACCGAGAAGACGACGGCGATCACGAGCGTCAGATATCGGATGCGGTGCAGCGCCGCCGGGACCTCCCGCGTCGCGTACCGCGCCAGCTGCGCGAGCGGCTCCGCCTGCGCGCCGGTGAACCGCAGGCGCGCCCGCGACAGCGCCACGGAGAGGCGCTCGCGCTGCGGAACATCGCCCGCGGTCGTCGAGATCGCGGACAGGTGCGTCGCCGCGGCCTGGTAGTGGTCGATGAGGTCATCGGCGTCGCGGCCGGCGAAGCGACGGCGACGTGCGAGCGCGTCGAGGCGATCCCACTCGTCGGCGTGGGCGGCGGAGTACGCGTCGAGGTCCATCTGTTTAGATGATGACATGTCCGGTTCCGCGGCGGCTCCGATCCCGAACGGGACGGACTACGACGCCGAGCGGGAGCTGCTCACGGGCGAGGCCGTGGCCCTCCAGATCCGTGCGACGAGCGTCATCCTCCGCGCGGCGGGGGCCGCGATCGACTACCTCGTCTACGGGATCGGCACGGGGCTGCTCATCTGGCTTCTGCTCGAGACGGCGCCGACGCTCGGACTCCCCGAGAATCTCTACGGCGCCGTCGCGATCTCCAGCGCAGTGCTCGGGCTCGTCATCGTCCCCGCCGTGGTGGAGACGGCCTCCCAGGGGAAGTCCCTCGGCCGCTGGGCACTCGGCGATCGGGTCGTGCGCGATGACGGAGGCGCCGTGTCGTTCCGTCACGCCGCCATCCGGTCGTTCGTCGGTCTCTTCGAGATCGTCCTCACCGCCGGCGGCCTCGCCGTCATGGTGGCGATGCTCAACACCCGCGCGAAGCGCCTGGGCGATCTGATCGCCGGCACCTACAGCCAGTACGAGCGACTGGCGCGACCGCAGCAGCGGACCTTCGGGGTGCCCCCGGAGCTCGCCGAGTGGGCGTCGACGGCCGACGTCGCCCGCCTGCCCGACGCGCTCTCGCGTCGGATCGCCCAGTTCCTCGCCCAGGCCGGCGGGCACACACCCGCCACCCGCCAGCGGCTCGCCGCCGCGCTCGCCCGCGATGCGGCCCTGTCTGTCTCCCCCGTGCCCGACGTCGATCCCGAGCTCTTCCTCGCCGCCGTCGCCGTCCTCCGGCGCGAGCGCGAGGCCACGGCGCTCGAGCGGGAGCGCGCACGGCTCGAGCAGCTCGCGCCGACGCTCGCGGCGCTCCCGCACGGGTTCCCCGACCGCGGCTGACGCGCCGGCACAGCCGGCACGGGCGAGGGGGGTGAACTCGTCGACGGCCGCTGCCGCCCCGGCCCGTTAACGACGAGAAGCCCCTCCACGAATGGAGGGGCTTCTCTCG
>NZ_LMSV01000002.1:0-260 GCF_001429705.1 Yonghaparkia sp. Soil809 | reverse complement strand
CTCCAGCCCCAGGATGCGACGAGCCGACATCGAGGTGCCAAACCATGCCGTCGATATGGACTCTTGGGCAAGATCAGCCTGTTATCCCCGAGGTACCTTTTATCCGTTGAGCGACAGCGCTTCCACAAGCCACTGCCGGATCACTAGTCCCGACTTTCGTCCCTGCTCGACCTGTCAGTCTCACAGTCAAGCTCCCTTGTGCACTTACACTCGACACCTGATTGCCAACCAGGTTGAGGGAACCTTTGGGCGCCTCCGTT
>NZ_LMSV01000001.1:1441158-1578649 GCF_001429705.1 Yonghaparkia sp. Soil809 | reverse complement strand
AGGATAATTTGGCATTGACTTAGTGCACGCTGTTGAGTTCTCAAGGATCGGGCGCACCTGACCTCGCGCTTCGCAGCGCTCGCAACAGGGCTCTTCCTTCCGAACCCCCGCGACTGCTCGGCTCTCGGAAGAGCCGCTGTCATCGGAGGGGATCCGCTTCCCGCTCCTCCCCGCATCGGAACGGCGAGCCGTTCTGGCTGAGAAGGAGGGGGTTCGTTTCCGCTTGGGGTCCGGGAGGCTTTTCGCTCTCCCGCCCGCTTGGGGCAACAGGTAGATACATTACGGCTGCGCGGGGCATCGGGCAAATCGCGGCAGGCTCGGGCGTGTCGCGCTCGCGCGGCGCCCGTGCGAGGGGCCGGCTCCCCCGCCCGCGAGGCCGTCGCCGGGGTACGGGAACGGGCCCGGTGCATCGCACCGGGCCCGCATCCGTCGCCTGATCAGTACCGGTAGTGGTCGACTTTGTAGGGCCCATCAACGCCGACGCCGATGTACGCCGCCTGGCGCGGGGTGAGCTCGGTGAGCCTCACGCCGAGCGCCGCGAGGTGCAGGCGCGCGACCTTCTCGTCGAGGGCCTTCGGCAGCACGTGGACTCCGAGCGGGTAGGCGTCGCGGTTCGTGTGCAGCTCGAGCTGCGCGAGCACCTGGTTCGTGAACGACGCGCTCATCACGAAGCTCGGGTGCCCGGTGGCGTTGCCGAGGTTCATGAGGCGCCCCTCGCTCAGCACGAGGATCGACCGGCCGTTCGGCAGGCGCCACTCGTGCACCTGCGGCTTGATCTCGATGCGCTCGGCGCCCGGGAGGCTCTCGAGCCCCGCCATGTCGATCTCGTTGTCGAAGTGGCCGACGTTCGCGACGATCGCGAGGTGCTTGAGGCCCTGCAGGTGCTCGAGCGTCACGACCGACTCGTTGCCCGTCGCGGTGACGAGGATGTCGATGTCGCCGATCACGTCATCGAGGCGCGCGACCTGGTAGCCGTCCATGGCCGCCTGAAGCGCGTTGATGGGGTCGATCTCGGAGACGATCACGCGCGCGCCCTGGCCGCGGAGGGCATCCGCGCTGCCCTTGCCCACGTCGCCGTAGCCGCACACGAAGACGGTCTTGCCGCCCATGAGCACATCGGTCGCGCGGTTGAGGCCATCGGGCAGCGAGTGCCGGATGCCGTACTTGTTGTCGAACTTCGACTTCGTCACCGAGTCGTTGACGTTGATCGCGGGGAAGAGCAGCTGACCGTCGCGGTGCAGCTCGTAGAGGCGGTGCACACCCGTCGTGGTCTCCTCCGTGACGCCGAGGATGCCCTGGCCGACGCGCGTCCAGCGCTGCGGGTCGCTCGCGAGGGAGTCGCGGAGCACCTGCAGCACGACCCGCCACTCGGTGCTGTCGCCCTCGGCCGCATCGGGGACCGCTCCCGCCGCCTCGAACGCGGTGCCCTTGTGCACGAGCATCGTGGCGTCCCCGCCGTCGTCGAGGATGAGCGTCGGGCCGTGGGCGCCGCCGTGCTCGTCGGAGCCGAAGTCGAAGATCTGCTGGGTCGCCCACCAGTACTCCTCGAGCGTCTCGCCCTTCCAGGCGAAGACGGGAGCGCCCTCGGGCCGCTCGGGGGTGCCGGTGGCGCCGACGACGACGGCGGCGGCCGCCTCGTCCTGCGTGGAGAAGATGTTGCAGCTCGCCCAGCGCACCTCGGCGCCGAGCGCGACGAGCGTCTCGATGAGCACGGCCGTCTGCACGGTCATGTGCAGCGAGCCGGCGATGCGCGCGCCGGCGAGCGGTTGGTGGGGCCCGAACTCCTCGCGCAGGGCCATGAGGCCCGGCATCTCGTGCTCGGCGAGGCGGATCTGGTGCCGGCCCGCCTCGGCGAGGCTCAGGTCGGCGACCCGGAAGGAGAGGCCGTTGCGGGTCTCGACGGCGAGTGCCGCGGAGCGGGCGGGAATGACGATGCTCATGGAGACATCCTCGCAGGACGGGCGCTGAACTTCTGCCGGGCGATCACCTCGCGCTCAGCGATCAGTCGGCGGCGGCCCTGAGCGGTTCGAGCGCGGCGAGGATGACGTCCAGACCGAACGCGAACTCGGTGCCCGGGTCGTACTGGTCGGCGGCGAGCACCGCCGCGGACTCGGCCAGGTACGGGTACTGCTCGGGCGGAAGCTGGGGCAGGTACACGGCCTCGGTCATCTCGGCGAACTCCTCGGCGGAGTCGAACGGGAGGGTCGCCTCCTGCAGCGCGTGGCCGTAGACGTAGCTGTTGATCAGCCAGTTGGCGTGCGTCGCCATGCTCACCGAGAAGCCCGCCCGGCGCAGGCATGCCGTGAAGGCCTCGCGGTGACGCATGCTCGCCGGCCCCGGGGTCACGCGCGATTCCATGAGCGAGATCGCCCACGGGTGGCGGGCGAGCGCCTGGCGGGTCGACAGCGCCTGCTCACGGAGCGCTGTTCGCCACTCGACCCCCTCGGGCAGCAGTTCGATCTCGTCGAACACGACATCCACCATGGCGTCGAGCAGCTCGTCGCGACTGGCCACGTAGTGATAGAGCGACATCGCCCCCGCGCCGAGCTCGCTCGCCAGGCGCCGCATGCTGAGCCCGTGCACGCCCTCGCGATCGGCGATCCGGATGGCCTCGTGGACGAGGCGCTGTTTGCTCAGGCCGGCGACGGACTCGCTCTGGCGCCGCCTTCTCTCCGCCATGGGCCCCCTCGCGCCGGTGAACGTCTTGACAACCGTACAGCGTACGGTTCATAGTACAGCGTACGACGTACGGTGTACGAAACCGCACGGCCGCCTCCGCATCCGCGCACGAGCGATCCGCATCCGCGCACGACAGAAAGTAGAACCGATGAGCACCCGAACGAACCCCGCCGCGCCGCGCGCCGCCTCGCTCGCCACGCCGGCCATGCCCGTGCAGGCCCGACTCGCCGCGGCCTGGACGAGCCTCATCTTCCTCGTCCTCTACATCGACTACTTCCACCTCTACCAGCCGGGCGAGATCGACTCGATCCGCGGCGGCGTCATCTTCGAGTTCGAGATCAGCGGGATGCTGATGTCGATCTTCTTCGTGATCATCGCCATCCCCGGCCTCATGGTCCTGCTCTCCGCGACTCTGCCCGCGCGGGCGAACCGCATCACGAACATCGTCGTGACGGCGCTCTACATCCCGATCATGATCTTCAACGCGGCGGGCGCGACGCCCGACTACGCCGTCTACTACGCGATCACGATCGGCGTCGAGCTCGCGATCATGGCCTACATCCTGCGCGCCGCCGCCACCTGGCCCCGCGCGTAACTGCCGGCGCCGCGCCCGGCCCCGCGCGCGACCGCGGGCGCCACCGGATCAGGCCCGGATGAGCCCCAGGACCTCGTCGCGGATCGCCGCCATGACCTCGGGCGTCTGCGCCTCGGCGTTGAGCCGCAGCAGCGGCTCCGTGTTCGAGGGCCGGACGTTGAACCAGTACCAGCCGGGGTCCGCGCTGCCGGTGAAGGTGAGCCCGTCGAGCTCGTCGATCTCGGCGCGGCCCGCGAAGGCCTCGACGATGCGCGTGTAGGCCGCCGGCACGTCGGTCACGGTCGAGTTGATCTCGCCGCTCGCCGAGTACGGCGTGTACTGCGCCGACAGCTGCGAGAGCGGCCCCTCGAACGCGCCGAACTGCGACAGCAGGTGCATGGCGGCGAGCATGCCGTTGTCGGCGCCCCAGAAGTCGCGGAAGTAGTAGTGCGCCGAGTGCTCGCCGCCGAAGATCGCGCCGGTCTCGCGCATCCTGTCCTTGATGAGCGAGTGGCCGACGTGGGTCCGCACGGGGATGGCGCCCGCCTCCTCGATCGTCTCGGCGACGATGCGCGAGGTGATGAGGTTGTGGATGACGTGGATGTCGCCGGTCTCGCCGGCGGCGCGTACGCGCTCGATCTCGCGCTGCGCCACGATCGCGGCCACGGCGCTCGGCGTGACCGGCTGTCCGAGCTCGTCGACGACGAAGCAGCGGTCGGCGTCGCCGTCGAAGGCGAGGCCGAGGTCGGCGCCGTGCTCGAGAACGGCCTTCTGCAGGTCGACGAGGTTCGCCGGCTCGAGCGGGTTGGCCTCGTGGTTGGGGAAGGTGCCGTCGAGCTCGAAGTAGAGCGGGATGATCTCGAGCGGCAGCGGCGCGAGGCCCGCGGCCGTTCCCAGGACGGCGGGCACGGTCATCCCCCCCATGCCGTTGCCCGCGTCGACGACGACGCGAAGGGGGCGGATGCCCGCCAGATCGACCAGGGAGCGGAGGTATGCGGCGTAGTCGGCCAGCACGTCCCGCTCGGAGTAGCCCCCGGGCTCGGCGACGGCCGGCACGGCCCCCGCCTCCAGGGAGGCCTTGGCCCGATCGCGGATGCCGGCGAGGCCGGTCGCGAGGCTGATGCCCTGCGCTCCCGCCCGCGAGAACTTGATGCCGTTGTACGTCGCCGGGTTGTGGCTCGCGGTGAACATCGCCGCCGGGGCGTCGTAGCGGCCGGAGGCGAAGTACGACTCGTCGGTCGAGCACAGCCCCAGGTTGACGACGTGGGCCCCGCGAGCGCGAGCTCCGCGCGCGAACGCGGCGACGAAGCCCGGCGAGGAGTCGCGCATGTCGTGCCCGACCATGACCTCGAGCCCGGCCGCGCCGATCTCGTCGACGAAGGCCGCGCCGAGGGCCTCGACGACCTCGTCGGTCAGCTGGGAGCCGACGAGCCCTCGGACGTCGTAGGCCTTGATGAACTGGCTGAGGTCGGGTGCGGTGCTCACCGCTCCACCGTAGCGGGGCGCAGGCGGCAGGCAGGGCGGGCGACCCCGCCGGCGGACCCGCTCAGCCGACCTCGCCGAGCGCCGAGTAGCGCACGACCTGCCAGCCCTGCGGGGCGGAGAGCGACTGCGAGTGACGCGAGCACAGGTCGTAGCTGTGCGGCTCGGGACGGGCGCTCAGGGGCCCGAGGACGGCCATCGAGTCGGCGTACACGTAGGTGAGCGTGCTCACCGCCGTCTCGCCGCACGCGACCTTGCTGCACCCTCGCCCGCTCATCCCCCTCAGCATACGGCGGCGATACGCTGGAGCCATGCCGTTCGCCTCGCGTCGCCCGCGCTCGTACGCGAGCCCGCGCGCGCTGCCGAGCGCCCGTGCGCGCGCCCGCCACGGCCGCAACGGCCGCTCGCCCGTGACCGGCCCCGACCTGCCGCTCGCCCACACCCGCCTCGACACCTTCGAGGCGACCGTGCAGGCGACGGCGGACTACCTGCAGGATCTCTGGCCCGACGAGCTCGTCGACCTCCGCATCGAGGTACTGCCGATGCCCGACCAGCCTCCCGGCATCGCGGGCGTCGCCCGGTGGCGGGTGATCCCCCAGCATCAGCTGGTCGTGCTCTACCGGATCCCGATCGAGCGCATGAGCCGCCTGCACAGGGAGGACGACTGGCATCGTCGCCTCATGGTCGAGTCGTGCGTGTTCCGCGCCGTGGGCGAGCTCATCGGCAAGGATCCGTGGGATCTCGCGCCCGACCGCTTCCGGCACTGGTAGCGGCGCCCGCCGCACCCCGCGCTACGGGAAGACGGTGATCGGTCGCGGGGCGGCGACCGGGGCGAGGATGCGCGCGGACGCGAGCCCCGCATCCGTCAGATACGAGACGGAGGCCCGCACCTCTCCGCTCACGATCATCACGGGCGCCGTGTTCCCGGCGAGCTCGAGGCTCGTGCGCGAGCGCGGGCCGAGCTCGACGAGCTCGCCGTCGACGGTGACGATCGCCGCGCCGTCGGGGGCCACGAGATGCAGTCGCGCCCCGGAGCCGGGGGCGATGGCGAGGAGGATGTCGCCGTCGTCGTCGTCGAGCGCGGGCGCCGCCGTGAACCAGGCCGAGTCGAGGCCGGCGTCGCTCGCCGCCGAGGCGCGCGCGGCGGCCACGATCGGCTCGGTCGCGTCGATGAGGACGCTGTAGTCGCCGTCGGCGAGCTCGCCGAGCGCGAGATCGATGACGGCCCCGGCCTCCACGCGCGCGATGAGCGCCGTGCCCTCCCCTCCCGCGTCGGGCAGGAGGCTGACCGTGACGTCGGCGGGCTCGTCGCCGGGCACGAGCACGCGCAGGACGGTCGAGACGTCGACGGCGCCGAGCGCGGTCGCCGCGACCGCGAGCCCCTCGCTGTCGACGACGGGCAGGGCGGGGATGACGACCCGCTCGGCGGGCGCCGCGACCGGGGTGACCACGTCGACCCCCGCCGGCTCGAGACCGATGATCGTCGACTGCTGGAGGGTCGCGGCGACGGCTCCGCCGCGGCTCGAGACGCCGACGACGGGCGAGGCCTCGTCGGGGGCGATGCCGGAGAGCGGGATCACCCGCTGAGCGCCGGGCGGCACGATGAGCCCCGAGGTGCCCGTCGTGTCGAGCGGCCCGTCGGCGCCCCAGACGGCGAGGTCGACGGTCGCCGCGACCTCGCCGGGGTTGCTGAGCACGATCGTGCTCGAGCGGCCGGTCGTGGTGCTGCCGCCGACGAGCCACGAGGTGGGCGAGGGGGGAAGGCACTCGGCGACGGCGAGACCGCGCAGCTCGGGCTCGTCGAGCTCCTGCCGCTCGGTCGCCGAGACGTCGTCGGCGGGCGCCTCGGCGGGGAGCTCGACGATCGCGGCGCCGCCGTCGACCGCGTCGCTCGTGGTGATCGCGCGCTCGACGAGGCCCTCGCCGGCGCTGCGCCGCGCGGGCTCCCCGACGGCGATGACCTGCGGGTCGGGCCCGCGGGAGAGCCCGAGGATCGGTCCGCCGCAGACGAGCGACTGCGTGGCGCGCACGGGCGTGATCTCGGCCGATCGGGGCTCGGCGCGAAGGGTCGGCCCGGGCACGGCGAGCACGCCGACGACGAGCGCCGCGGCGGCACCCGCGCCGAGCAGAGCGACGCCGACGCGACGCCCGCGGAGGAGGAGCTGCGCGCGGTCAGTCATCGTCGTCCTCCGGGGCGAACGTCGTCGCGGGGTCGTCGATCGTGCCGTCCTCCGCGCGCACCCGGCGCGGGCGCGGCCCGGTGGGCACGGCGAGCAGCAGCGTCAGGGCGAGGATGCCGAGCTGGCCGGCGAGGATCGGCGTCGCGGTCGCGGGGCGCGCCGCGATCGCGGCCGGGGCCTCGTCGTCGGCGACGACGCGCCACAGTCGCCCGGCATCCGTGTCGCCGACGGCGACGAGGAGGACGTCGGCGTCGAGCGCGGCGGAGATCGATGCGGGTGCGAGCGACGCGGAGGAGTCGCGCGGGGCGTCGGCGCCGGTCGTCCGCGAGCGCTCCGCGAGCAGGACGAAGCGCACGTCCTCCGCCTCGAGAAGGGGCGCGAGCTCGCGGCCGCTGCGCACGGCGAGATTCGCCGCGAGCTCGGCGAGACGCTGCGAGCGCTCGGCGGCGGCGCCCTCCGGTCCCGCCGTCGCCGAGAAGGTCCGGTAGCCGATGAGCGGGTCGCCGGCGCCTCGCTCGAGGCGCGCGGCGAGCCCGCCGTCGACGGGGGTGAGCACGAGCGTCGCGATGCTCTCGTCGGCGACGGCATCGGCCGCGACGATCGCCGGCAGGGTGCGGTCGACGCCGGGGCCGACGACCGAGGTGCCGAGCACCAGCATCGCGAGCGCGGGGCTCGCGGCGAGCGCGGAGGCGAGGACGAGAACGAGCGCGGGCACGGCGCCGGCGCGGCGGAGGCCGTCGAGAGCGACCCCGGCGGCGAGCGCGAGACCGAGCCAGTAGAGCCCGAGCGCGGGGGCGGCGTCGAGGCGCACGGCCGCGCCCTCCGCGGTCACGACGGCGACGCCCGAGACGAGCACCGCGAGCACGAGACCGGCGGCCGCGGCGACGAGCGGGATGATCGCCCGATGGCCCGAGCGCTGCGCGAGCGCGAGGAGCGCCAGGACCGCGAGCGGGGCGGCGAGGGCCGCGAGCACGACCGCGACGACGAGCGGCGGCGCGTCGTCGGGGAGGAGCTCGGCGATCGGCCCGAGCACGATCGAGAGATCCGGCCAGCCGAGCAGCAGCCCGGTGGGGGCGACCTCGGCGGGCTGCGCCGGGAGCCCGGGGTCGGCGAGCAGCCCGAGCGGCGTGCCGCGCAGCACGTGCGCGATCGCGAGCGGCGCGAACAGCGCGGCGGTCGGCACGACGAGGGTCAGCAGCCGGACGATGCGGCGCGGATTTCCAGCCATCCAGGCGACCCAGACGACGACGAGCGCGAGGCCGAGCGAGGGGGCGGATGCGATGGTCACCGCCGCGAGGAGCCCCGCGACCGCGGTCGCGCTCCACGATCGCGGCGCGCGCGCGGCCGCGACGACGAGCCACGGCAGGGCGAGCAGCGCGACGAGCGCGGGGAGCCGCCCGTCGACGAGCGACACGACCACGGCCGGCGCGAGCGCGTAGACGGAGGCGACCGCGGCGGCGGGGCCGCGCCGCTCGACGAGGTTCGCCGCCGCCCACCAGGCGCCGAGCGCCGCGAGCGCGGGAGCCGCGACCCACAGGGCGACGAGCGCGAGCGAGGGCTGCCAGAAGGTGAGCGACCCGAGGGCGGCCAGGACGAAGGCGAAGGGGTCGGAGGGGGCGCCCGCGGTCGCGAGGGTCCCCGCCCACAGCGTCGGGGCATCCGGTGCCAGCGGGCCGAGGGCGCCGCCCGCGAGGGCCGGCGCCGTCAGGAGCGACGACATGAGCAGACCGCCGGCCAGGGCGAAGCCCGCGACGACGAGGCCGCCGCCGGGGAAGAAGTCGGGGCGCGGGCGCGCGTGCGCCTCGCCCGCTCCCAGTGCGGCGTCGCGCGTGATGGCCCGGCGGCGGCGCACCTCGTCCGGCGGCATGCGCAGCGCGTCGATCGCGGCCCAGCCGACCGTGCGCGAGCGCGCGATACGCCGCCGAGCGGCGGGGACGGCGGTGCCGGAGAAGGCGACCGCGAACGCCGCGCCGAACTCGCCGAGCACGCGCGTCGGGCGCTTCCCGAGGAGGTGCCCGAGCGAGCGGAGCACGGCGAGCGGCACGAGCCCCAGCCAGTGGAGGGGGACGAGGGGCGCGGGCGCGTAGGCGAGGCGCCGGTGCAGCTGGGCGGCGCGGCGCCACCGGGCGACCGTGCGCGCGGGGACCCCGGGGCGCTGGAACTCGGCGGCGGAGCCGTGCACGAACACGCGGGCGAGCGGCACCCCGACGACGCGGTGCCCGGCGAGGCGCGCCCGCACGCACAGGTCGAGCGCGGCGTCGACGGTCGGCAGGGCCGGATCCATGCCGCCGAGCGCCTCCCAGACGGAGCGGCGGACCAGCAGGCCCGCCTCGCCCATCGCGAGGACGTCCTGCAGGCGGTCGTGCTGGGCCTGGTCGAGCTCGCGCTCGGCGATCGCGATCGATGCTCCGGTGCGGGTCAGGGTCTCGCCGTACTCGGCGATGACGGTCGGATGCGCGGCGTCCATCTGCTTCGCGCCCGCGATCGCGACCGAGGGCGCGATCTCGACCGCGCCGAGGAGCCGCTCGAGGGCGCGAGCGTCGGGGGTGGTGTCGTTGCGGAGGAGCCAGAGCCACTCCTCGACGCCGCCGTAGGGCGAGCTCGTCTCCTCCGGGTCCGGGAGGGCGGCGACCGCGCGGGCGACTCCGTCGCCGAAGGTCGTCGACCGCGGGGCGGTGACGGCGTGCGTCGGAGCGAGGTCCATGAGTGCGGCGGTGGTCGCGGCATCCCCCGCGGCGTCGACGACGACGAAGCGGTCGGGCCGACGCGACTGCTCGGCGAGCGCCTCCAGCGTCTGATGCAGCGCCTCGCCGCCACGACGGGCGACGAGCACCGCGGTCACTCGGGCTTGCATCGGGCCGAGCCTACGTGTCGGTCGAGCGGTCTCGCGCAGACACGCGCGGCGGAAGCCAGGGCCGGATCAGGCGCGGCGGCGGAGCTTGCGGCGCTCGCGCTCGGAGAGCCCGCCCCAGATGCCGAAGCGCTCGTCGTTCTGCAGCGCGTAGTCGAGGCACTCGCCGCGGACCTCGCACGTCGTGCAGATCTTCTTGGCGTCGCGCGTCGATCCGCCCTTCTCGGGGAAGAACGCCTCGGGGTCGGTCTGCGCGCACAGCGCGTCGGCCTGCCAGGCGAGCGTGTCATCGTCATCGGTCGCGCGCACGCGGCGGACGCCGGGGACTCCGAGTCGGACGGGGTCGACGAACCAGTTCTCCGGGACCGTGTTGCGGTACTCGCTCATTCGTGACTCTCCTTCCCCCGGGTGGCTGCTCCCCTGCACCCGCCGGGATGCCCCTAATTACACTCGTGTGATTCCCTCGCGTCAAGTCGCGAATGGTAAAAGGGTCGACCCGTGGTTCAGGGTTGCGACGCNAAGCGGTTGCAGGGCCGTCTGCGCGCCGGTGGCCTCCGTGCGCGCATCGCGAGCGCTCAGAGGGCGGATGCCCGGCGCGCCTCCCACGCCGAGCGCACCATCTCGGCGAGCGAGTGACGCATGCGCCACTCGAGGTCGCGCGCCGCGAGCTCGCCGCTCGCCACGATGCGCGGCGGGTCGCCGGGGCGGCGGGGCCCGATCTCGGGGTCGAAGGTGATGCCGGTCTCGGCGGCCATCGCATCCATGATCTGACGCACCGAGACGCCGTCGCCCGAGCCCAGGTTGTACGCGCGCTCGAGGGGCTCGCCCGCGTCGAGGCGGCGCGCTGCGGCGACGTGCGCGAGAGCGAGGTCGGCGACGTGGATGTAGTCGCGCACGCACGTGCCGTCGGGCGTCGGGTAGTCGGTGCCGTTGATGCGCGGGGCGCGGCCCTCGATGAGGGCCTCGAACACGAGCGGGAAGAGGTTGTGCGGGCTCGTGTCGAACACGGCCGGGTCGCCGGAGCCGACGACGTTGAAGTAGCGCAGGCTCGTGTGCCGCAGCCCCGCGGCGACCTCCTGGTCGGCGAGCAGCCACTCGCCGATGAGCTTCGACTCGCCGTAGGGGCTCGCGGGTGCCTTGGGAGTGCCCTCCGTGACGACGTCGACGTCGACCGTGCCGTAGACCGCCGCCGAGCTCGAGAACACGCAGCGATCGACCCCGTGGCGCTCCATCGCCTCCAGCAGCGTGATCATTCCCGTGACGTTCTGCTCGTACGTGTGCAGGGGCCGCTGCACGCTCACGCCCGCGTACTTGAATCCCGCGACGTGGATGACGCCCGTGACGCCGTGGTCGACGATCGCGCGATCGACCGCGTCGGCGTCGAGGATGCTCGCGCGCACGAACGGGACCCCCTCGGGCACGAATCGCTCGTGCCCGCTCGAGAGGTCGTCGAGGACGACTGCCGTCATGTCCGCCTCGAGGAGGGCGCGCACCACGTGCGCGCCGATGTATCCGGCGCCGCCGGTCACCAGCCAGGTCATGCGTTCAGGCTAGCGGCCGACGACGGCCGGGCCGTCAGTACTGCGTTCTGACGGCCGAGTGATGCACCCAGAACCAGTTGCCGTTGATGCCGACGCGGTACCAGATGCGATTGCTGACGTCCGCCGCGAGGCGGGTGCCCGCCGGGATGGTTCCGAGTCGCTCACTGCCCGGCTTCCGGTAGGTGGCCGTCGAGGTGGTCGTCACGAGGTTCACGTCCCCCCATGTCGCCGGCTGGCTCGGGCGGTCGCCGAGGTGCTCGAAGACGGTGCGCGACAGGCGCGCGATCGCCCAGTTGGCCGCGTTGCGGTCGCCGAGCACGGCGATCGTGTAGGTGCCGCTCGGTGCGCGGACGACGCCCGCGTCGCCCTCGACGAGGCCGGTCGAGATCCAGAGCTGGCCGGTCTTGTTGCCGAAGCGCGTCCCCGCCGGCACGCCCGAGGGGATCTTCGAGCGCCACAGCTGGTCGGTCATGAGGGAGGTGAGCAGGGCGGAGGAGGAGGGCGAGAGCAGGATCCCCTTCTCGAGCTTCTCGAGCAGCACGGCGAGGTCGTCGGTCGAGGCCTTCTTCGCCGACTGGTACCGGCCCGCCCCGTCGTAGCCGACGTAGAACGTGTTGTAGAACCCCGACATCCAGAGCTGCTTGTTGATCTCCGTGTTGCCGATGAGCGCGAGCAGGTCGGCGTGGCAGTAGTTGTCGGAGATGTGGATCATCGTGCGCAGGCACGAGCGCACGCTCACTCCCGATCGCGTGAGGGTGTCGAGACTGAGTCGCCCCTGGTCGACGCGCATGAGCACGACGTAGGCGGCGAAGAGCTTGATGACGCTCGCGGGCTCCTTCTGCACGGCGCCGCCGATGCTGATCGTGCGCTTCAGGCCGCCGATCTCGCGCACGGTGATCGAGTAGCGCCCCGGAAGGCCCGCCATCTGGTCGGTGAGCTTCTTCGTCAGCTGGGCGGCCGTCGGGATGCTGCAGCCGCGCAGCTTCTCGACGGAGGGCGCCACGCTGCTGTCGCCGCCGAAGATCGTGACGCGGTCGACGGCGAGCCGGTCGAGCGCCTCGGTGACGGTGCCAGCGGTCGGGCACCCGGGCGGGACGAGGAAGAGCGGGGCTCCGAGCCGACCGGCGTAGGCGGCGCCGGCGAGCGCGTCGGGGAAGTTCATCCCCGCGGCGAAGAAGGCATGATCGGCGGTCGTGACGAATCGCTTGCTGATGGCCTCGGCGACGGCGAAACGGTCAGGACCACCGAGCCGCTCGACGCGGGGCACGAACTCGCGCAGGTCGGCCTCGATGCCCGCGCTGACCGTCGACGGCCCGCCGAGCACCGAGACGTCAGTGATGCCGAGGCGGGTGAGCAGCGCGCGAGTGTCGGCGTCGAGGTCGGCGAGGCCGCCGTTGACGAGGATGACGGGGGCGCCGAGGCTGCCCGCGACGCCCGCGCCGGACAGCGCGTCCGGGTAGTTCTGACCCGTCGCGATGAAGGCGCGCTTCGCGGTGGGGAAATAGGCGGAGGCGACGGCGCGCGACACGACGTAGCGGTCGGCCCCGCCGAGCCGCTCGACGGCGATGCCGAGATCGCGGATGCGCTGCTCGACGGCGGCGGAGACGGATGCCGTGCTGCCGAGGATGACGACCTTCGCCGGCGCGAGCCGACGGATCTCGGCATCGACGCGCGGCGGCATCGACGCGGTCGTGGTGAGGAGCAGCGGGCCGCCGTGCGCGACCGCGGCGGGCGCGGCCGAGAGCGCGTCGGGGAACTTGAGCCCGTCGGAGAGGAAGACGATGGGCGCCCCGGTGGGGAACGCGCCCTCGGAGATCCGGACGGCGACCTCGAACCGGTCGGAGCCGGTGATGCGGTCGACGGTTACGCCGTCGACCACGGTCGACCCGGGCTGCGGCGCCGCCGCGGTGGCGCCGGCCACGAATCGCGGCGACTCCGGCGAAGGTTCGTCGGCGACCGGAGCGTCGACCTCCGGCGCAGGCTCGACCGTGGGCACGGGCGACTCCGTCGGCGCGGGCTCGGGCGACTCCGTCGGCGTGGGCTCGGGCTCGGTGCCCGGGGTGGGCTGGGGCGACGCCGTAGGGGCGGGCTCGGGCCCCGTGCTCGGGGCGGGCTCGGGCGAGGCCGACGGCGGGGGCGCGACGACGGCGGCGTTCGCCGGCGATGGCAGCAGCATCCCGATCGCGGCGATGGCGGCGATGATGGCGAGCCGTCGGCTCGCAGAAGAGTTCCCCATGACGTGTTCCCCCCGGTGTGCGTCACGCGAAGGCTACCTCAGCTTCGGCCCGTCAGGAGGAGGCGATCGCGATTCGACCCGTTCCGACAATCCGAAGCGTCTGCTCCTCGGCGACGAGCGCCGCCTCGCCGCGACGCAGCTCGCCGTGCTCGCCGTGCTCGCCGAGCGTCACGGCGCCGTCCAGGCACAGGATGATCGCGGGACCGTCGAGCCGGGCATCCACCCCCTCGATCAGGGCGGCCGCCTCCATGACGGTCAGCGACAGCGGGACGCCCTCGGGCCGGTAGACGGCGATTCCGGGGCGCGGATGCTCGGGCTCGAGCAGGGGCGGGGGCAGCGGCCGCGCATCGAGCACGCGCATGAGCTCGGGCACGTCGACGTGCTTGGGGGTGAGCCCGCCGCGGAGGACGTTGTCGCTCGCCTCCATGAGCTCGAGGCCGAGCCCGTCGAGGTAGGCGTGGATGTTGCCGGCGGGCAGGTAGAGCGCCTCCCCCGGCCGCAGGATGACGGTGCGCATGAGGACGGAGACCGCGATCCCGGGGTCGCCGGGATGGTGCGCGCTCAGCCGAGCGACGGTGTCGAGCCAGTCGGGGCGGTGGGGCAGCTCGCCCTGCGCGGCGGCCTGCTCGGTGAGCGCCGCGATGATCGCGTCGACCCCCGGCGAGCGCGCGATGAGCCACGCGACGACCTGGGGAAGGACGTCGTCGGTCAGGCGCTCGAGCAGCGGAGCGAGCCGCGCGTCATCGAGCGCGGCGAGGTCGTCACGCGCCTCGGCGACCGGCCGGAACCCGCACAGGGCGCGGAACGGGTCGCTCAGCGCGACGAGCAGCTCGGGCTTCGCGTACGGGTCCCTGTAGTTGCGCGCGGGGTCGTCGAGGGGGACGCCCGCAGCGTTCTCCCGCTCGAAGCCGGCCCGCGCCTGCTCGGCCGTCGGGTGCGCCTGCAGAGAGAGCGGTGCGGATGCCGCGAGCACCTTGAGCAGGAACGGCAGCCGGCCGCCGGGCGCGTGCGCCGCGGCCCACTGCGCGAGATCGTCCTCGGCCGCACCCTCGACGATCCGCGCGGGCGAGCCGGGGTGCGCGCCGAGCCAGAGCTCGGCCTCCGGGCCGCCGGAGGGGTCGGTGCCGAGCAGATCGGCGATCGCCGTCGTCGAGCCCCACGCGTACGGGCGCGGGGTGTTGGTGATGCGGATGAGCACGGGGGTTCTCCTGCCACTGCTGAACGTGGCCAGGCTATCGAGTCGACCCGTCACGGCTGGGTCGCGATGATCGCCGCCGCCACGAGAGGCAGCTTCTCGTCGAAGGACTGCTCGAGCATCTGATCGACCACGGCTCGGACGATGATCGCGCTGCCCCGCGCGCTCGCCACGATGGCGATCTCGGGCATGAGCCACTGCTGCGTGCTCCGGTACTCGAGGACCGATCGCTCGGTGCGGACGGCTGCGACCGCGCCGTCGACCTCCACGGCGGCGCCGTCGAGCTCGTCGGCGATCCATCCCGCACCCGGCACGACCTCGATCGTGATGCCCTGCCAGCCGAGCCACCACACGCAGCTCAGCGTGCCGACCCGGCTGTGAAGGGTGGAATCGACGTAGGTGGTGCCGGGCGCTCCGCCGTAGATGTCGGTCTCCCCGTCGGGGAAGAGCCCGAACACGGCCGACTGCGCCTCGGGCGACGGGTCGCAGTACTTCTGCTCCGCTCCCATCGAATCCGGGTGCGCAGTCGGTACCGGGCCGAGGGCCGGGCGGGTGTCGAGGTGGTCGGTCGCGGCATCGAGGATGGCCTGAGCGCTCGAGATGCCCCATCGCACATCGGAGCCGGCGGGCATCTCGTACTCGATGGCGGCGGTGCCATGCAGCGACGTCCCGGAGCCCGCGCAGCTCACCGTGTCGGACTTCCACCCGTTCGTCGCGCACGCGACCGGTGTCGTCGTCGGGGAGGCGACCTCCGCCGCGAGCAACAGGAGGGCGGTCGCGGGGCCGCCGGGGGTGCTGATCGCGAACCCGCAGGCCGTCCCGCCGCCCTGCCGAACCCCGATGGTCTGGGCGGTCGTCGGGATCGGCACCGAGGAGGCGTCCGTCGCGCCGCTGGCGGCGAGCAGCTCGTCGCACGTGATCGAGAGCCTCGGTTCCGGCGCGGCGGGCACGGCCACATCGGGCCACGGGATGCGCGGGAGGGGACTGGGCGAGTCATCGGCGGCGCCCGTCATGCCGGTGAGCTCGTCCTCAAGCTCCGCTGACGGCTCCTCCGCGACGAGGTCGCTCGGCATCGGCGTCGGCGCGCCCGCGTCGTCGCGGACGTCGGAGGCTTCCGGTGCGCTGCCCGACGCCGCGGGTTCGACCGGCGTCGCGCACGAGCTCAGGAGCATCGCGATCGCGACGACGGCGAGCGCCGCGTGCGACGAGCGCCGGTTCGGGCGCCGGCTAACCACGAGCGTCGATCGCGGTCGCGATGGCCTCGGCGATGGCTGCGGCCGCCTCGTCGATCGGAGCAGCATCGGGCGGCGTCCCCCGGTCGTTGACCGAGAGGAAGACCAGCGCGCCGTCGGCCTCGAACACCACTCGCGCGAACTCCGTGACGGCGCCGTCGCCCTCGGCCGGCCAAGTCCCGGTGAGGATGCGCGCCCCGCGGCCATCCGCGAGGTCGAGCGGAGTCGAGGCCCCCGCGATGCGCTCGTCGTCGAGCAGCTCCGCTCCGCCTCCGAGAGTGGCCATCGCCACGCCGAAGCCGGACGTCGTCGCCGTCAGGCACCCGACCATCCCCGCCATGGAGATCAGCGCGACGGCCGTGAGCTCACTGGAAGGGGAGCCGGAGTCGGTGCCGCCGAATTCGCCTACGAAGGATCCCACGCTCTCCGGCATCGAGATCGCGCTGAGGGTGACGCGCTGGCAGTCGATGCGGCTCGCGGACGATTCATCCGCCGGAAGAGGTCGCGCGCCCTCCGCAAGTCGCTCACGGATGGCGGACGCGATCGCCTCGAGAGCGCTCGAGGTCTCGGCGGCGGCGGTGTCCCCCACGATCCGGGTCTCGACGGCAAGGCCGTCGATGAGCTCGCGCGAGGAGCATCCCAGGCTGAAGTCGTACAGCTCGCCGCACGCGGGTTCGATCGACGTCGTCTCGAGCAACGCGGCGGGAAGGAGGTTCACCCCGATGCTGCTGACAGCGCCGCCTTCGGCGGCAGGCCGCCAGACGCAGGAGGACCCTCCTGCCGCGAACGCCGCGAGCGCCGGTGCGGAGCCGAAGACGTCCTCCGCCTCGAACCCCGCGGGCATCGCGTCGTCCAGGTCGGCGCACGCGAACTCCGCGGGCGGCTCCGGCTCAGCGCTCGGAGTCGTCGCGGGAGTCGCCGGCGCCTCGGGAGCGGCGGCGGGGGCGGGCGCGGCGCAGCCGCTGAGGAGGGCGGCGAGCGCCGCAGCGACGAGCAGAGAGCGCCCGAGAGGAGTCGACATGTGCTCACCATAGGGCTCGCGGAGTCGCCGGGATACGGCGACGCATCACGGATTCATATCGACCAGAACGGTCGGTCTGTGCCCTCTCATCACGTATCGGCACCGAGGTGCACTCCGGCCCGTCGCCCGCCCACAAAATGCGCGCGGGAAACGCCCCGCGGGCCTAGCGTGAAGCCATCGCCGCCTTCCGCAGCGCCCTCCCACCCGGCCGCCCGACGCACGGAGCTCTCATGACCTTCCCCACCCTCGCCAGCGACTTCCTCGGCTTCGAGGCCGACCTCGCCGACCACGAGCGCGAGGCGCTGGTGGCTCTCCGGCAGCACGCCGAGCAGAGCATCCGCCCCCTCGTGAACGACGCGTGGGAGAACGCCTCGTTCCCGCACGAGATCCTGCCGGGGCTGCACGCGCACCCGATCTTCGGGCAGCTGTGGGAGGAGACCCGCACCGGCGAGTATTCGGCCGTGTTCGGCGGCTGGACGGCCCTCGAGCTCGCGCGCATCGACGCGAGCATCGCCACCTACGTCGGCGTGCAGAACGGCCTCGCGATGGGCTCGATCGGCGTCAACGGCTCGGCCGAGCAGAAGGCCGAGTGGCTGCCGAAGCTCGCGAGCGGCGAGATCACGGGCGCGTTCGGCCTCACCGAGCCGCTCTCCGGCAGCGACGCGGCGCAGGGTCTGCGCACGACCGCGACGCCCGACGGCGACGGCTGGGTGCTCAACGGCTCCAAGCGCTGGATCGGCAACGCGACCTTCAGCGACATCACCATCATCTGGGCGAAGTCGACGGAGGACGGCCAGGTCAAGGGCTTCATCGTGCCGAATGCGACCCCCGGGTTCACGGCGACGAAGATCGAGCGCAAGCAGTCGCTGCGGATCGTCCAGAACGCCGACATCACGCTCGACAACGTGCGGGTGGATGCTGCGCTCAAGCTCGAGAAGGCGAACTCGTTCCGCGACACCGCGGCAGTGCTGCGGCTCACGCGCGCCGACGTGGCCTGGGCCGCGATCGGCACCGCGATCGGCGCGTACGAGGCGGCCGTCGCGTACACGAAGGAGCGAGTGCAGTTCGGCAAGACCATCGCGCACCACCAGCTCGTCCAGGACCTCCTGAGCCGCAGCCTCATGAACATCACCGCGTCGATCGCGATGTGCACGCGCGTCTCGCGCATGCAGGACGCGGGCACGCAGCGCGACGAGCACGCCTCGATGGCGAAGGCCTTCTGCACGACCGCGATGCGCGAGACCGTCGCGCTGTGCCGCGAGGCGCTCGGCGGCAACGGCATCGTGCTCGACTACGACGTCGCGCGGTTCCACGCCGACGCCGAGGCGCTCTACAGCTACGAGGGCACGCGCGAGATGAACAGCCTCATCGTGGGCCGCGCGATCACGGGGGTCGGCGCGTTCGTGTGATCGGCGCTCGTGCGGCCGCCAGCGCCCTGACCGGGCGCGGCGGCCCCGCCGGTAGGCTGAGGGTCATGTCCTGGCTCCGCGAGCGCCGCGTCGCGCTCGCCGCCGTGACCCTCTTCGTCCTCCTCGCCGGCGACGGGGTGCGGTACCCGCTCACCTGGTACGGGTGGGGCGCGGTCATCGCCGTTCTCGGCGTCTGCTGGGTCGCCCTCGCCGTGCGCTCGCGCCTGCCGTGGCGCGGCGTGCCGATCGCGCTCGCGCTCTTCGTCGGCCTCGCGGTGCTCAGCATCGCCTGGTCGGCGTACCGGCTCGAGTCGGCGATCGGGGCGGGATTGCTCGTGCTCACGTCTCTCGCCGCCGTGGTCATGGCCCGCACGCTCACCCTCGAGCAGGTCGTGCGCGCGCTCGGCGTCGCCCTGCGCTGGATCATCGGCCTCTCGCTCGTGTTCGAGCTCGTCGTCGCGGCGATCATCCGTCAGCCGGTCCTGCCGTGGTGGACGGACTACGACGGCACGGTCCCCCGCGCCTTCTACTGGTCGCGCAACGAGCTGTTCGACGTGCTCGACGGCGGGAGGATCCAGGGCATCGTCGGCAACGCCAACCTGCTGGCCTTCGCCGCGCTCCTCGCGATCATCGTCTTCACGATCCAGCTGGTCGACCACCGGGTCGGCCAGGCCGCGGGCTACGGCTGGCTCGCCGCCGCCGCGCTGGCGTTCGTCTGCGCGGGGTCGGCGAGCATGATCGTCGCTGCAGCCGTGGCCGCGATCGTGCTCGGGCTGATCGTCGTCGCACGGCGCCTCGGGGCTCGCGCGCGCATCCGTCTGCTGGCCGTCAGCGCCGTGACGGCCGTCGCCGCGCTCGCGCTCATCGTCGTCTTCCGCGATACCGTGCTTGGCCTGCTGGGCCGCTCGGGCGACCTGACGAACCGCGTCGACATCTGGGCGGCGGTGACCGAGCTCGCGCTCGAGCGCCCCTGGTTCGGCTGGGGGTGGGTGAGCTACTGGGCCCCGTGGGTCGAGCCGTTCGACGGGCTCGCCGTCATCAAGGGCGTCGAGTACCTGCAGGCCCACAACGCGTGGCTCGACGTGTGGCTGCAGCTCGGGGTCGCGGGGGTCGTCGTCTTCGCGGTGCTCGTCATCACGATGCTGCTGCGCACCGTGTCGTGGGCGGTGGATGCTCCGCTCGGCGACGTCGCCGACTCCCCCGCCCTGCGCCTCCTGCCGGCGCTCATCGCCACCGTGCTGCTCGTGCAGAGCCTCGCCGAGTCGCGCATCCTCATCGAGGGCGGGCTGCTGCTGCTCGTCTGGCTCGCCGTCGCGAGCCGCACCCACGGCCGCGCGCTCGCCGGGATCGGGCGATGAACGACCGCGCCCGCTCGATCCTCGACGCCGGGCGCTCGGCGCTCGCGTCGCCGCGCTTCACGCAGGCCCTGACCGAGGTCGCGATCGCCGTCGCGCTGTGCATGCACGCCGTTCGCGCGTTCCTCGGCTGGCCGGGGGCGCTCGCGGTGCTCGCGGGCCTGGTCGTGCTCGCGGCCCTGTCGCTCGCGGGCCAGCCGGAGCGCGTGGAGTGGCAGGGGATCCTGCCCATCTCGCTGCTCGCGCTCGTCGGCTTCATGATGGTGAGCAGCTTCTGGAGCCAGTACCCGATCGCCACGTACGGCGGCATCGGCTACATGCTCGCGTTCGCCTTCCTCGGGCTGTACATCGCGCTCGTGCGCGACACGATCCAGATCGTGCGCGGGGTTGGCAACGCGCTGCGGTTCGTGCTCGTGGTGTCGTTCGCGCTCGAGATCCTCTCGGGCATCATCATCGACACCCCGCTGCGATTCTTGAGCATCGAGGGCAACCTCGCCGTCGGCGGCCCGATCGAGGGGCTCGCGGGCACGCGCAACTACTTCGCCTTCCTCGGCGGGCTCGCCGCGCTGAGCTTCTGGATCGAGTTCCGCACGCGATCGGTGCCGCGGGGTCTGACGACCTTCTCGCTCGTGCTCGCGGCGGCGACGATCGTGTTCGCGCGCTCGCCCGTGACCGGCGTCGTGCTGGCCGCCGTGCTCGCCGCCGGGCTCGTGCTCGTCGTGCTGCGCCGGCTCTCGCCCGAGCGGAGGCCCGCGGTCCAGAGCGTGCTGCTCATCTCGGCGGTCGTGGCGACGGCTCTCGGGTGGCTGTTCCGCCAGCAGCTGCTCGCCCTCGCGGGCGCCACGGCCGACGTGACGATCCGCACGAGCGTCTGGGCCGACCTCGAGAAGTTCATCGGCCAGTATCCGGCGCAGGGCTGGGGCTGGCTCGGCGCCTGGCGTGAGGACCGCTACCCGTTCCTCGTGGTGCGCGACGCCGTCGGCCGTCAGCCCGACTCGGCCCTGAACGCCTACGTGGATGCGACGCTGCAGCTCGGATTCATCGGCCTCGGCCTCCTGCTCGTCGCCCTGGGCCTCGCCTTCGTGCGGGCGTGGCTCGTCGCGACGGAGCGCCGCTCGACCGTGCACGTCTGGCCGTCGCTCGTGCTCGTGCTGCTCGCGACGACGAGCATGACCGAGAGCTACCTGCTCGTTGAGGGCGGCTTCATGCTCTTCGTGATGGCGGCGCTCGTCGCGGCGCGCGAGCGGTCGTGGCGCGGGCGGCTCGGGCCCTGAGCCCAGCGCGCCTCGATCGTGAGGAACAATAGAGGGTGGGATCGAACGTCATCCCATCCGGCGGCCGCAGATCGTGAGCCTCTCACCATGGAAGGACGAACTCGACCGTGGCCGAACTCTCCTGGGTCGTCGTTGCGATCTATGTCGTCTTCATGGCGATCGTGCCTCGCCGAAGCGGACTGATATCCGCATCGACGATCTTCATGACCACGAACCTGGTCATGGCCCTGGGCACGCTGCCCATGCTCGACGTCGGCAGAGAGGCCGACCGGGTCCACGCGGCGGTCATCTGCGTCAGCCTCGCCGCGGTCGCCGCGCTGCTCGTCGCCGCGTCGACCCTGTTCGGCGGTCGATTCGCCGCGGCCCCGCTCCGCCAGCAGACCCGCGCCTACCCGGCGACCAGAACCCTCTGGATCCTCATCGGCGTATCGTTCGCGATCTGCATCGCCTACTACGGGGCGCTGGGCTACAACGTGCTCTTCCTGGGAGTGTTCGCGTACGCGACCGGGACGCCGCTCGACATCACCGCGCTGCGACTCGACTCGTACTCCGGCCCGCAGTACCTCTTCCCCGGATACGTCAACCAATTCAGGAACGTCCTGCTCCCGGCGCTCTCGCTCGTGACGATCGTCGCGCTCTTCCGCTCGCGCAGCCGTCTCCGGTGGTGGGTATCCACCGGGCTCATCCTCGCGAACGTGGTGTTCATGCTCGGGACCGGGCAACGAGGCGCTTTCGTGACCTTCATGCTCGTGACGGTCACCTTCATCGCGTTCGTGTCGCCGCGAGCCTTCTGGAGGTGGATGCCGCTCGTGGTGGCTGCCGCGCTCCCGCTCTTCCTCCTGGCCACCTTCGCGCTCGGCCGAGCGCAGACGGAGCTGGACAGCGCGTCCGGTCCCCTTGAGCAGCTCTGGGTGCTGTTCGGTCAACTCGCGTTCCGGATCTTGGGCAGCAATCAGGAGGCCTCCGTGGCCGGCTTCCGATACATCTACGATCTTCCGACGCAGTGGGGCGGCGAGTGGCTGCAGGCTGCGATCGGACTGCTCCCCGGACTGACGGGGAGCGACATCTCGAATCAGATCCACGCCGAGCTCTACGGCTCCGACCGGGGCACCGCGCCGCTGTCCGTGTGGGGGTCGACCTTCTACAACTTCGGTTTCGGCGGCGTCGTCGTCGTGTCGATCCTGCTGGCGCTGGCCCTGCACGCCATCGACCGAGTGCGCCTCTCGGCCGCGCACCGCAATTCGCTCGAGGTAGTCGGCGCGGCAGGCATCGCGGTGGTCGTCGGCACCTGGGTGGCGAGCGACCCGACCTACCTGCTCAACGTGGGTGCGGCTGTGTTCGCGGGCCTCTGGTTCTGGGGTCGGCGCACCAGCAGCACGACGTCGCTGACGATGCCGCTTTTGCACTGGGGCGAGCCCTCCTCGCTGGGCGGCGCCTCACCGCTGGTCGCGATCACGGCGCGGGTGCGCGGACGAGCCCGTCGGCTCGCGACACGGCATCGAAGCACAGAACCCACAGAATCGCATAGCTCACCGCGGACGTGATCGAGAAAGTCCAAGCTATCTGGGGGAGGCTGAACCCGAGAGAGTAGGGAATGATCACCGCGCCCGCGACCACGGCGAGCCTCCCGATGTCCCAGCTCAGCTGGGTTCGATACCGACCGAAGACGATCAGCGTCTGGCTGAGTGGCACCACTACCATCTGCGCGGCGACTCCGATCGAAAGAGCCTGGGCGATGGGCCCGCCCTCCACCCACTCGTCGCCGAAGACCGGCCCGAACAGCAGCGGAGCGAGCACGAAGATCGCCGTTCCGAGAACCACGGCCGTGGAGAGCAGGACCGCGCTCGAGCGGAGGAAGAGCACCCGGGCGTCGCTCGCGCTGGAGCGGAGCGACGACGCGCTCTCTGCCGTGTACACCTGTGCGAGCGACTGCCCGAGCAGTGCCACGGGCGCTCCTAGAACTCGCTGGGTGAAGCCGAGGAGTCCCGCAGCGGCCGGGCCGAGCAGCAGACCGAATAGGAGCACCGGCGCCTGCGCGCCGATCGCGTTCACGAGCGCCGACGGCGCCAGGACGGTGGGGAAGTGGGAGGTCCGGCGGGCGACCCGACTTATTTTCGAGTTCTGGAGTCCTCGGAGGTCTCGCCGGATGCGCACTCCGCCGACATGGAGCGAGTACCAGGCCCCGACGACGCGGCTCACGACGTGCCCGATCGAGAGGCCGGCCGACCAGTTCGCTGCGCCCAGCCCCAACTGGCTCGCGGCCATCGTCCCGTTCAGCAGCACCGAGCGCCGGGCCGCGGCCGCGTAGCGCCTGCGGCGAACGAGATAAGCGGACGCCAGCTCGAAGAGGCCCGCGAACAAGGCGAACACCGGGACGAGGAGCAGCTCCGGTCCGATCGGGATGATCTCCTGACCGAGCAGTGTGCCGACGACGACGACGACCGTCGCGAACACGGTCCCCACGAGCAGGTAGAGAAGGCCGAGCAGCAGGGCATCCCGAGCGTCGCGGTTGCTCCGGGCGACCGGCACCGCGAGCTCGAGGCGGCCCGTCGAGACGACCGTGACGACCGCCGCGATCGCGACGACGAGTGCGTAGGCACCGAACTGCTCAGGGGTGTAGAGCCGCGACAGCACCGGCGACACGAGCACGACCAGCATCTGGCCGAAGGCGACGCCCGCGCCGAGCTTCGCCGCGCCGCTCAGCAGTCGTTTCACCGGCGTTCGAGGGCGATGCGCCCGGCCCGCATCTCTGAAGTCTCGAAAACGATCGCGCTCATTCCAGAGACGCTCCCGCACGATAACCCTCTTCGGCATAAGACACAAGTCGCACTTTGCGTCACGACGACCCCAACCCGGAGAAGAGAGCGTAAAACCTTCGGCGAAGCCAAAACGCGGCCGGATGGGCCGTGGATAGTGCACGCAACCTCTCGGTGATAGGAACCGAGCTGAGGCGCAATATCGCCCAAATCTTTCCCCTAAAACGCAAGTCCTCCAGTTCTACGCGTCGCTGCAGCCTCTCCGTCACCGTCGAGTCGAGCTGGTAACGATCAGTCTCTAGCAGGATTTGGTAGGGAAGTGCGCGATCATGAAGGCTCGCAGTCATCTGCCTAAAAGGCAGATGACGAGGATTTGAGTTTCCCTGGTGGATCCGATATTCAAGCACAACTTCTGGCCTACTGATCACGCTCGGCTCAAGAGCACGAATTACCTCCGCTATCCAAATGTCCTCGGCAACAAGTTGGTGAGGAATTGGAAAAATTTGCTCGGCAAGCGGGCGAGTCAGAGCGATCGTGCCGCCCGAGAGATTGCCCTTATCACCCTTCGGCAGAACTAAATTGTGAAATCTCGGTTCATCCGAGAAGGTGCGCAGGCGAAAGGCCGCCGCTTTTGCCTCACGACGATCTGTTGCCCGACTCAGTGCCGCCGCTCTGACCGCTAGAGAGTCCTCGGGCAGCCGATCGTCTCCTCCCAGCAAGACGACGACATCGCCTGAGGACGCTTGGAAGGCTCGGTTGAAGGCCTGCACCTTTCCGAGCTTCTCGCCGTGGCAGACGAGCACGACTCGCTCCTCGCCGCGCGCACGACTTTGTATACGCGAGACTGTGTCGTCGGTCGACCCGTCATCAACCAGAAGAAGCTCCCATCGATCTTCGGTCTGAGCGATGACACTGTCGATCATTTCATCGATGAAATCCGCTTCGTTGAACACTGCCGAAAGGATGGAGATTTTCAATTCCTTCCCCTTGATCAGGCAGTCCGGATGCCGGTGCGCTGGTGGTGGGAGCGCGCGGTGGAGAGGATGAACGCGAGAACCCGTCGCGAGGTGTCGGCGATGGCGTAGTCGGCGGGCACCGATGCGCGAGCATCGGAGTCGAGGACGAGGCGCACCGCCTCACTGATCGACTGCAGCTCGACTCCGGTCGTGATGATGCCTCCGACATCGAGAGACTCGGGCCGTTCGATCTGGTCGCGCAGAGTCACCGCAGGGAACCCCAGGAGCAGCGACTCCTCGCTGATCGTCCCGCTGTCCGACAGCACGACCTTCGCGTTCATCTGAAGCCGCAGGTAGTCGTGGAAGCCGAACGGCGCGTGGAAGCGCAGGCCTGCCACGTCCCCGATGCCCAGCTGCTCGAGTCGCTTGCGCGTGCGAGGGTGGGTGGAGATCAGCACCTCCGTCGAATGGTCCGCCGCCAGGTGCGCCAGCGCGTCGAGCACGGCCCTCAGGCGCTCAGGCTGGTCCACCGTCTCCTCGCGATGGAGGCTCACGAGGAAGTACCCGCCCTGCTCGAGACCCTGGTCGATGAGGGCGCTGCTCGCCTCGACGCCCGCAGCATTCGCGGCGAGAACCTCCTTCATCGGCGAGCCGGTGAGGAGGATGCGCGAGGGATGGATCCCCTCGGCGAGCAGATTGCGTCGCGCGTGCTCGGTGTACACGAGGTTGTAGTCCGCGACGTGGTCGACCAGGCGGCGATTGGTCTCCTCCGGGACGTTCTCGTCGAACGACCTGTTGCCGGCCTCCATGTGATAGACCGGCACCTTCATCCGCTTGGCGATGACGGCCGAGATAGCGCTGTTGGTATCCCCGAGCACGAGCAGAGCATCGGGCTTCTCCGCCGCGATGACAGCCTCGGTCTTCATGAGGATCGACCCCAGTACGGCTCCCAGCGAGCTCGTGTCGGCCTCGAGAAAGTGGTCGGGGCGACGGAGGCCGAGATCCTCGAAGAAGACCTCGTTCAGTTCGTAGTCGTAGTTCTGCCCGGTGTGCACCAGGACCTGATCGCAGTGCTCGTCGATCAGCTTGATGGTCTCGGAGAGACGGATGATCTCCGGCCGGGTTCCGACGACGGTCATCACTTTCAGACGATCGGTCATGGCGTCACGCTCTCCGGGAAAGTATCGGGGTTGCGGGGGTCGAAGATGTCGTCGGTCCAGAAGACGGTGTGCAGCGTGGAGTCTCCCGTGTTCGTGATGCTGTGCGCCCACATCGTGGGCATGTCGATGCTCACGGTGCTCCCGCCGTCGACATCGAACACCATGGTCTCATCGGTGAGCACGCGGCGCAGGGCGATCCGCGCGCGCCCCTCGATGACCGTGAACCTCTCGACCTTCCGACGGTGGAAGTGCTCGCCGCGGGTGATCCCCGGCACCGTCGTGGAGTGCGAGGTCTGACCGGTGCCGCCATGGGTGCGGATCAGCTCGACGAACGCTCCCCGAGCATCCTCATGCCGGACGTGGGAAATCGGCAGGTGGGACGGGACGGTGAACGAACGGTACGTGTTGAACAGCGTGCGATCGAGGGCGTCGGCGATGTCGGGGATCTCTCCGCGTCGATAGGTGGCCGACATCCCGCGGAGCCTCTCGAGGAGATCCGTGACGGTGAGGGTGCTGCTCACCGCATCCGAATCGCCGGTCTCGGCCGTCAGCAGCAGGTCGGCGGCGTCCTGCGCGTGCAGCAGGGTCAGCTCGCGATCGACATCGATGCGAGGCTCGTCTCCCGCGGCGAGCTGGTGGCAGAAGGTCGCCGTCACCGAGTTGTAGAAGGGCCGACCGT
This sequence comes from Yonghaparkia sp. Soil809, assembly GCF_001429705.1. NCBI lineage: Bacteria > Bacillati > Actinomycetota > Actinomycetes > Micrococcales > Microbacteriaceae > Microcella > Yonghaparkia sp. Soil809. The sequence goes on along the minus strand of NZ_LMSV01000001.1, from coordinate 1,552,069 downwards.
GCTCGCCGTAGATGTTCGGTAGGCGCATGTCGATGAAGCGCGCACCGTTCCGTTCGCACCAGGCGCGGAGGGCATCGGCGGCAGCCGCCTTGGCCGAGCCGTACACGCCGCCGTTGCCCGCCTGCGTGGAATTGGCGTAGACGACAGCGTTCGGGCGCTGCTCGGCCGCATCGAGCGCCTGGATGAGCTGCTGCGCGAACATCGCGTTGCCCGCCTGAACCTCGGCGTCATCGGCGCGATTGACGCCGGCGAGGTGGATGACGCGATCCGCGCCGCTCAGCGCGTTCGCAGCGGCGCTCACATCGAATCCACGTCCCAAGGGGATCGGCTCCACGTCCAGCCCCAGGGCTCGGGCGGCCACCCGCGTGTGCCAGCCGAGGAAGCCCCCGGCGCCGGTCAGCGCGATCACGAACGCGGTTCGCTCGAGGCCGAGACAGGTCGACCCGCCGCCTGGAGCTCGTCGCGCACCTCCGGGAGACCAAGGAGCATCAGCTCGACCTCCGTGACCGACAACCGGGGAACCGTGTGAGAGTCGTAGTCGGCGAAGTCGCCCATGGTGACGTCGCCCTCATCGACGTAGATGCTGTAGTTGAGGTCGCGGTTGTCCGCCTGGATGCGGAAGTAGTCGCCCATGTCCACGGCACGAGCGAGCTCCTCGCGGCTCGCAAGAGCCTCGCTGAGCTTCTCGGCGTGCCGGGTTCCGATCACATCGATGCTCGAGCCGGGGCTGAACAGGTTGATGACCGCCTGCGCGAGGTCGCCGATCGTGCAGGCCGGAGCCTTCTTGATGAACAGGTCGCCCTGCTTGGCGTGATGGAACGCGAACTCGACGAGATCGACCGAATCGGAGAGCGACATCATGAAGCGCGTCATCGCGGCGTTCGTGACCGTCAGGTTCTTGCCCGCCTTCAGCTGGCTGATGAAGAGCGGAATGACCGAGCCGCGGGAGTACATCACGTTGCCGTACCGCACGCACGAGACGATCGTGTCGGCCGTGCGGTTGTTGAGGCCGAACGACTGGGCGACCTTCTCCATGAGCGCCTTGCTCATGCCCATGGCGTTCACCGGGTAGACGGCCTTGTCCGTGCTGAGGCAGACGACCGACGACACCCCGGCGTGGTCGGAGGCGCGGACGACGTTCTCGGTGCCGACGACGTTGGTTCTGACGGCCTCCATCGGGAAGAACTCGCACGAGGGTACCTGCTTGAGCGCCGCGGCGTGGAAGACGTAGTCGACGCTCTTGACGGCGCGCTCGACGCTGCCCTCGTCGCGGATGTCGCCGACGTAGAAGCGCAGTCGCGAGTCGCCGAACGCGTGCCGCATGGCGTCCTGCTTCTCCTCGTCCCGGCTGAGGATTCTGATCTCGCCGACGTCCTCGGCGAGGAGCTTCTCGGCGACGGTCCTCCCGAACGAGCCTGTTCCGCCCGTGATCAGAACGGTCTTGTCTCGGTAGTCAGTTGCCACCGGTCATTCCTTCCAGCGCGCGGATGATGGTTCGGGCCGAGGCCTCCGCGGCGAATCGAGACTCGTAATATCGACGGCCGCTCTCACCGTGCGCAGCGAGGTCGTGTGCGGACGCCGTCGCCAACGACCTTATTGCTGAAATCACCGAGTCACGGTTCCCCGGCTGGGCGAGCACAGCGGCCCCGGACTCGCGGAGGACGTCAGCGCCGTCGCCCGCCACGACACCGACGATCGGCACCTGCGACGCGAGGAGAGCGGGGATCTTGCTGGGCATCGTCCGACGCAGGAACTCGCTGTCCGCGAGCGAGACCAGGTGCGCGTCAGCCTGGGACATGAGCTCGGGGATCTGCTGCTGCGGCACTCGTCCGAGGAAGCGGATCGCCGACATTCCGCCATCCGCCACGAGAGCCTCCAGCCGATCGCGCGCGATTCCGTCCCCGGCGATGTTGAGACGGACGTCGACACCGCTCCGTGCGAGGGAGTCCACGGCCTCGACCACCGTCTCGAGCCCCTGCACATCACCGATCGCACCGGCGTAGAGGACGGTGAAGGGCGTGGCATGATCACGGATGACGTCGTTCGCACGCGGGCGGAAGATCTCCTCGTTCGCGGGATTCGGCGCGAAGACGATCCGGCCGGGATCGACCCCGGGATTCCTGCTCAGGATGAGCTCACGAACGCTGGGCGAGATGATGCCGATCGCGGCGGCTCGGCGCTCCATGCTCCGTACGACTCGAGATGCCGCCGCACCGATCGCGCTGCCGACGCGGCCTCCTGGGATCATTCCGCTCTCCGTGAGCGACTCGGGCCACAGATCTTGAACGTGCAGGAAGTACGGGACCGCTCCTCCGCGCGAGTGGACCATCAGTGGCGCATGGACCGTGATCGGCGAGTTGTAGACCCAGATCGCGTCCACGTCGCGGAGCGCGCCCCCACCGAGTGCCGCCGCGGACGCGGCGAACGACGAGTAGTTCATCACGCGTCCGACCGCGGAGCGGGAGTGGTTCGGGTACAGCGGGACCCGGGTGACCGTGATCCCCTCGAGGTTCTCCACCAGGCGAGGCCGCTGGGAGTAGCCGTCGTAGATACGACCCTCCGGGTAGTTCGGGAAGCCGGTGAGCACCGCCACCTCGTGGCCGGCTCGGACGAATTCGCGCGCATACACGCCGGGGAGCGCTGCAGGTCCGGTCTCAGGGTCGAACCACTGGGACAGGATTCCGATCTTCACGTTGCGCCCTTCAGGATTTCTTCGGCATGGCTTTCACCGCTCGCGCCCACCGACCGCGCCCACGCTGCATCGTGAGGGCGGCCGAACAGAACCGTCTCGAGTTGATACGTGGCCACACGCACCCCCGTGACGACAGCGCCGAGCAAGTAACCGAGGGCGATGACGACTCGTCCGACAGCGGGAGGGATGCGCCGGGGGGTCCGCCCTCCGGCGAGGAGGAGCACCTCGGTGTTCGTGAGGCCTTCCGACGGCTGGAGCACGATCGTCGGAACATCGCTCGGACAGCGGACGACCAGGCTCACGAAGCTCGAGAGTCCGTCGATCGAGCTGACGGGCGACGGGCGGTCACCGGCGGTGGCGATCGAGGCGAGCCGTGATGACGCAAACCGGCGGAGCCGGTTCGTGATCGGGCGACCCGGACCCTGGATGGCGGTCGCCCGGACGATCACGACTTCCGGTGCGGAGTCGTCGGCCCCCGCGACGGCGGCGAGGAGGGCACTTTCGCCCAGAGCCTTCGAGNCGAGCTCACGTGCACGAAGCGGCGAGAGCCAGCCCGCTGAGCCGCCGCCACGATAATCGCGGGGAGCAGCGCGTTCGCACCCGTCAGCGAGGCGCCCCTGCGGGAGTCGGGGGCTGCGATTCCGGCGGCGTTGACGACCACATCGACCTCGCCGAGCGCCTGAGAGAGGTCGATGACAGCGGATTCGTGCGCGAGGACGGCGCGGCGAACATCGTCCGACGTCGACCCCGGCGAGAGCGACAGACGGGGAGGGGCGACCGCGGTCGCCTCCCACCCGTCATCGCGAAGTCGTCGGGCGACGTGCGACCCGACGAACCCGGACGCGCCGACGACGATCGCGCGACCCCGCTCTGGGATGCCGGCACCCGCAGGCAACGGCGATGGGGGCGGTTCGCGGATCGTCGCCGCCGGCACGGGCGCGCCGAGCAGCACCGGAGAAGCCAGGTAGGCGGCGGCCACGCCGGCGATCGCGACCCACCCGGCCCACTGCCAGGCCGGACCGAGGGTGCCTGCAATGAGACCCGCGACCGCGCAGAGAGCGCTCACCGCGGACACGACCGTGGATGCCGCGATGTGGCTGAGACCGCGTTGCGTCAATCGCTGATAGGCGTGGGATCGATGCGGAGCGAGCCACGGCTCCGCCGCGGCCATGCGTCGGATAACGGTGACCACGGTGTCGGTGAGGTAGATCGCGAGGGGCGCGACGACTACGACGACGGGAACGTCTCGGAGGGTCGCGACGGCCGTCGCCGCGGCGACGGAGCCGCCCAGAAGGTAGCTGCCGGTGTCGCCGAGGAACGTCCCCCGGCGCCGCAGGTTCCAGGGCAGGAACCCGCCGAAGGAGGCCGCGATCGCCACACCGACGAAGCTCAACCACGGCTCGAGCCACAGTGCGCCCGCAATCGTGAACGCGGCTCCCACCACGATGCCGTGACTCGACGAGATGCCGTCCACGCCGTCCATGAAGTTGGTGAAGTTGACATAGGCCGTGAACCAGAGCGCCACCAGCGGTACTGCCCAGGCGGGCATCCCCGCGACCACGACGAGCGAGCCGCCCACGAGAGCCCCGACCGCCGATTGCGCGGCGAACCGTCCCAGCGCCCCGACGCCTCGAACGTCCTCCGCGAGGCCGATCAGAGCCACGGCGGCAGCGGCCAAGGTCACGATGGCGGTGATCCCGATCTCCGACGTCGGGATCTGGACGAGCCCCACGCCCATCGCGGCGAGGAATGCGGCGAGGACTCCCAGGCCGAGCCCGCGCAGCGCACGGCCCGAGTGAGAGGAACGATCAGTGGCATCGTCATGAGCTCCGAGCCGCACCAGGAGAGGGATCAGTACCAACGGGGCTGCGAGACTCACCAGCGCGGCGATCGACCCGACGAGGGCGAGCGCGGGAATCATCGACCCCCCGCCGCCGCCGTGCTGATGCGGCGATGCCATCGGGAGCGCTCGAGTCGGTCCGGCGCGAGCGGCTTCATCCGAGCATGCGAGATCTGGGGGTGCACCCGACGTTCTGCGGCCTCGTGCTCGGCCACGAGGTCCTCGTGCAGCTTCTCGCCCGGACGGAGCCCGGTGAACACGATCGCGATGTCCTTGCCGGACATGTCGATCATGCGGTGGGCGATGTCGAGGATCTTCACGGGCTCGCCCATGTCGAGGATGAGGACCTCGCCCGCTTCCCCGATACCGCCCGCCTGGATCACGAGCTGGCACGCCTCCGGGATGGTCATGAAGAATCGCGTGACCTCGGGGTGCGTGATCGTGAGGGGGCCGCCCGCTTCGATCATCGTCGCGAAGACGGGGAGCATGGATCCGCGGCTGCCTAGGACATTGCCGAATCGCACCGAGAGGTAGGGCCGATCCGAGTGCTCGGCCGCCCAGGAGGTCAGCTTCTCGGCGACGCGCTTGGAGTGGCCGAGGACGCTCGTCGGGTTCGCCGCCTTGTCCGTCGAGACGTTGACGAACGTCGCGACGTCGACCGCGAGCGAGGCTCGCAGGACGTTCAGCGTGCCGAGCACGTTCGTCTTCCACGCCTCCTCGGGGTACTGCTCGAGCATGGGAAGGTGCTTGAGCGCCGCAGCGTGGAAGACCACCTCCGGCCGACGCTCGGCGAAGATGGCAGCCAGTGCATCCGCGTCCCGGATATCGGCGAGGACGACGTCGCGAGTGTCGAGGAGCCCGTGCCCGGAGATCGAGAGCTGCACGCCCTGCAGCGCCGTCTCATCGCGATCGAGCATGATGAGCTCCGCCGGTTCGAACTTCCCCAGCTGACGGCACAGCTCGGCGCCGATCGACCCGCCGGCCCCCGTCACGAGCACGCGCTTGCCGCGCAGGTACCCGGCGATCGAGTCGACCGACGTGTCGACGGGGTGGCGCCCGATGATGTCCTCGATCGAGATGTCGCGGAGATCCGCCAGTCGGGACTTCCCCTCCAGGATGTCCTCGAAGGGAGGCAGGACCTTGACGCGCAGGTCGGCGAGAGCAGCGGCGTCGGAGACTCGGCTCAGGAGGTCCGCATCCGCACGGGCGATCGTCACGATCAGCTCCGTCGCGCCCGTACGGCGGGCCACGTCCTCCAGGTCGGCGAGCGTGCCCTGGACGCGCACGCCATCGAACTCGACATGTCGTTTGGAGAGGTCGTCGTCGATGAGCGCGACCGGGATGTACGGCGAGTGAGGATCGGTGCGCATCCGCCGCACGATGACGGAGCCGAGATAGCCGGCACCGTAGATGAGGGCGCGCTCCACGCTCTCGCCGTACTCGATGGTGCGCTCGACGACGAGCCGCTTGGTGTAGCGCGCGCCGCCCATCATCACGAAGGCGAACGGCATCGCCAGGAACACCGTGCCGCGGGGGATCGACCACTCCAGACCGAAGACGGCGACCGGAACGCCCACGATCGCGGTGACGACCACCAGGGTCCACATGAGGGCCCGGACTTCGCCGAAGCTGCCGTAGGGATGACGGCCTCGGTACAGGAAGAAGACCCACCCCACGACGAACTGGAGCGCCGCGGTGAGCGCACCGGTGACCGCGAGAGGCACGAGGGCGACACGACTGATGTCCAGGTCGAACCGGAGCAGTTCGGCCACGGCGAGGGCGAGGATCCACGCGACGGCATCCAGCGCGTACTGGGAGCCGAAACGCGACAGAGGTCCGCGGGCGTACACTCGCCGCATCCTCGCCGCGAGGGCTTCCGACATCGTCATCAGGTCAACGCATCCCTTGTCGCTTGAGTACATTTCAGCATAGGCACGACCGCCGATGCCGTAGCGCCATCCGCCAGGCCGGCCCCCATCAGGACGACTTCTGAACGGCCTCAGCGAGCGAGGCGACATCGTCCCCGCGGAAGGATTCCGCGACCAGAGCCCGCGTCGGGTCGTCGACCAGCACGACCGCCTGATCTCCGACGAACGAAGCCCCGGAGTTCGGCATCGTGAAGAACTGGACGTCCGATGCCCGGAGGTCGCGGAGCTCGGTCGCGAGCCCGACGATGACCGGCGCTGTCAGACCTCCATCGACCGCGAGGAAGGGCGAGATCGCGGAGACCAGGCCGTACACCTTGCCCGGGTCGGCGAGAGTCTGACCCGAGAGCGTCTTCTTCAGCACGGCTCGGAGGAACTCCTGCTGCTGCTGGGCGCGATTGAAGTCGTTCCCGGTGAGCTTCCGCTCGCGGACGTACATGAGGGCGCGCTCCCCGTTGAGCTCGACCGGGCCGATTCCGAAGTACTCGCCCCGCCTCTGCCATTCGATCGTGTTGTTGACGGTCACCCCGCCGAGCGCATCCGTCATGCCCTTGAAGCCCTCGAAGTCGATCGCCGCGACATGGTCGATCCGGGCGTCGATGAGCTTCTCGACGGTCTGGACGAGGCCGGCCGCCCCGCCGCTGCCGAACGACCAGTTGATCTTGCCCATCGAGCCGCTCGGCTGCTCGACCCACGTGTCGCGGGGGATCGACATGACGTGCACGTTCTGCCGGTCGGCCGAGATGTGAGCCACCATGATCACGTCGGCGAGCGAGTTGCGCACCTCGTCCACGTTCGACGACCCGAGCTCGGCCCGGGTGTCGGAGCCGACGAGCAGGATGTTCATCGCATCGGCCGCCGGACCGTCGATGACCTGGGGTCTCAACGACTCGTCGGGGAAGGCGTCGGGGATCGCCGTGACGTTGTCCTGGTAGGCCCCCGCGAGCGCGAACAGATAGCCGCCGACGGCTGAGGCGAGGAGGACGGCGACGACCGCGACGGCGACGATGATGCGCCGCCTGCGACGGCGCCGGATCCGGGACCGCCGGGAGCCTTCGACTCGGGATCGGGCAGGCGCCGCGGTCACTCGAGTCGACTCAATCATCCCTCGAGAATACGCGATCGTCCTCGGCCGACGTGCCCCCGGCGGTCCGCCACGCGTGGACGGAGGAATCGAGAATGTCGTCCATACCGTGCTTCGCCGCCCACCCCAGGGCCGCTCCCGCGCGAGCGACATCGGCGACCACGGCGGCCGGATCGCCCGCGCGCCGCGGCACGACGACCGGCTCCGGGCCCTCACCCGTCCGCCGACGGATGCCCGCGACGACCTCGGCCACCGACACGCCGGACCCGGTGCCGATGTTGAGCGCCCGATGCGGCTCGAGCTCCGGCCCCGCACCCACGAGCGCGTCGAGCGCGGCGAGATGCGCCTCGGCGACGTCGAGCACGTGCACGAAGTCGCGGACGCACGTGCCGTCGGGCGTCGGGTAGTCGTCGCCGAAGATCACGGGCGCCTCGCCGGCCTCGATGCGCTCGAGAACCATCGGAACGAGGTTGAGCACCGCCCGGTCGGCGAGCTCGGGCCAGCCGGCGCCGGCCACATTGAAATAGCGCAGGCTCGTCGCTTTCAGACCGTGGGCACGGGCGGCATCCGCCACGAGCCACTCCCCCGCGAGCTTGCTGCGGCCGTAGGGGTTGACCGGCTCGGTCGGCGCGTCCTCCGCGACGACGCCGGCCGCATCTCCGTAGACCGCCGCCGAGCTCGAGAACACGAGAGGCGCGACCCCCGCGGCGACCATCGCGCTCAGCACCCCGTGCAGCCCGACGAGGTTCTGCCGGGCGTACCAGAGCGGGCGGTCCACCGACTCGCCGACCTGCTTTCGGGCGGCGAAGTGGATGACGGCGTCGGCGTGCTCGACCCGGAGGATCCGCTCCAGCTCGGCGGGAGCATCCGCCGCCGACAGATCGAGCTCGTGCAACGGGAAGCCGGCGATGCGCTCGCGGATGCCCGTCTCCAGATCGTCGACCACGACAGGCTCGTCGCCGCGCTCTGCCAGTAGGCGGCAGACGTGCGAGCCGATGTAGCCGGAGCCGCCGGTGACGAGAACGCGCATGGCGCCCAGTGTATGAGGAGCGCCGACCACGCCGAGCGGCCCGGAGCGAGTCGGCCGTCTACGATGGCTCCGGTCGCCCGTGCGCGCGGGTCGACGGCACGGCGAGGCGGAGACGGACACCATGCAGCCCCGATGGACCCCCGCCCGGCTCGTGACCGCCGCCTACCTGGCGGGTGTCGCACTCGCGGCGATCATCGTCGTCGTCGCACTCGCCGCCATCGTCTGGGCGCTCCCGCGCGGCTTCGACGTGACCGACGAGGGCTGGCTGTACACGCTGCTCACCAACGATCGGGTGACCGCCGGTGAGGCCTGGGGGTTCCACCACCTGCTGCACCCTCTGTTCGAGGCGCTCGGGTCGTCGGTGCTCGCCTTCCGGTGGCTGCGTCTGGGCGTCTACGTGCTCCTCGGGCTCGCTCTCACCGCCACCGCTCACCGCGCGGCCGCTCTCGTCGGCTGGAGGCTGCCCCCCTCGGCCTGGGCGCTCATCGCCGTGGCGAGCCAGCTCGGCACGCTCATGGCCTTCACCTACCCGCCGAGGTACGTCAGCTACAACGAGCTCGCCGCGTGGCTCGCCCAGCCCTGCGCAGCCGCGCTCCTGCTCGTCATCGCCGGCGCCGCGGGCGGTGCGACGGCACGGCGACCCGCCGCCCTGCTCTGGGTCGGCGTCGGCCTCCTGACCGCGCTGCTCGTCGCGGCGAAGTTCTCCGCCTCGATCGCACTGCTCGTGCTCGTGGTGGTCGCGCTCATCGTCGCCCAGCGGCCGCTGGCGGCGCTCGCGCGCATCTGCTTCACCGCAGTCGGCGCCCTCACGGCTGCGGCGCTGCTCGCGGTCAGCGGATTCCCGTTCGCGGCCTACGCGAACAATGTCGTCGGACTCCTGACCGATCGGGAGGCGCAGGACGCCTACGCCCACCCGGCGAGCGAGCTGCTGGTCGAGTACGCGCAGGCCATCCGCGACGACGTCGTCGCGATGGGCATCCCCCTCCTCGCCGGGGCGTTGCTCCTGCTCGTGCTCCGCGTCGGCGGACGGACCTCCGACCGGGCGGGGCGGCCCACCGCGCTGACGGTCTTCGCACTGGTCGCGCCGATCGCCCTGGCCGCGGCGCTCATCCTGCGCCCCGCGGCCCGCCCCTTCGACGCCATCGGCGGCACCCTGGTCGTCCTGGGCGTCGCGGCGACCGCGTCGCTCGCGGTCGCGATCGCCGGCACGACCCGCCCCTCGAGCGCGGACGGGTCGAGCGCGGCGCGAGCGCGGTGGCACGGAGCGGCCGCCATCGCCGTCGTCGCCCTCGCACCGTTCGCCGCCGCCGCCGGCACCAACAACGACCTCACCGGGCAGCTGCTCTACGGCGCGAGCCTCTGGGCGGTGGCGCTCGCGCTCGGGCTCGTCGTCCTGGCCGAGCGCACCGGGAGCCGCCTGCCGGCCGCCCGGCTCGTCGCCCCGCTCGTGGTCGGGGTCATGCTCGTGCAGGGGGGCCTGCACGTGCGCGGCGACATCGTCGAGCATCCGTACCGGATCGCCCCGTACGCCCAGCAGACGGAACCGGCGACGACCGCGCCGCTCGACGGCCTGCTGCTGGAGCCGGAGGCGGCCGCGTGGGCGGACTGGCTCGAGGAGTCGGGCGAGACTCTCGACGCCGAGGGCGTGCCGACGATCGCGATCTCGTCGCCGGCGGCCCTGCTGCTGTTCAACGCGAGCGACTACGCGAGCCCCTGGGTGGCGGTCAACTGGGGGGTCTCGTTCCTGTCGATCGAGCGCAGCTGTGCGAACGGCGCGCCCGACCGGCTGCTCGTGCTCGAGCCCGAGCATCTCGCCGCAGACCCTGCGCGCGCCACCGAGACCCGCGAGCGCTTCATCGACGCCATCGCCGCCTGCGGCCTGGACTACCCCGCGGACTTCGAGGTCGTGGACGCGCGCGAGTCGGACGACCCGCGCTGGGCCATCACGGTGCGCGAGTACCGCGCCGATCGCTGAGATCGTCGCCGCCGCGGGGCGCCGCCTGCGACCGGGCGCGGCCGAGCGGGCCGTTCTCCGGGTCGGCGAGCGTCAGGTAGGCGGGGCGGCCCATCGCCATGTTCACGGCCATGCCGAGATACTCGGCGACGACGCCGAGCGACATGAGGATGAACCCGGTCGCGACGAGGAGCACGACCATGGTGGAGGTCCAGCCCTCGGGCAGATCGACGCCGATGAGGCGCTGCACGATGAACAGCAGCGCGAGCGCGAAGCCGGCGAGCGCCGTCACCGCGCCGATCACGCTGACGATGCGCAGCCCGCGCGTGCCGCTCGACAGCACGAGCCGCCAGAAGTGCCCGATGAGCCGACCGAGCGAGTACCCCGACGGCGCACCCTCCTCCCGCAAGCGGACATCCGCCGTCGCGACCCGCGGCACGACCCAGCCGAGGGCCACATCGAGATAGACGTTGGGCCCCGCGTACCCGGCGACGCTGCGGCCGATCTCGCCGGTCATCAGTCGGAAGCTCTGGAACTGCGGGGAACCGGCCCCGGGGAGCAGGCCCGCCACGACGCGCTTCGCCGCGCGCGAGGCCGAGTTTCGCAGCCAGCCGTGCGGCGGCGCGTTCGTCGGCCGCGCGTAGACGAGAGGAGCCGAGCGGGCCAGCGCCGCGTCGAGCAGAGCGCCGATGAGCGCCGGGTCGTGCTGGCCGTCCTCATCGATCGTCGCGATCCACTCCGCCGTCGTCGCCGACATGCCGGCGAGCGTCGCGGAGTGCTGACCGAAGTTGCGGCTCAGCCAGACCGGGCGGACGAAGTCGTACTGCTCGGCCAGACGACGGATGACCGCATCGGAGCCGTCGCTGCCGTGGTCGAACACGAGCACCGTCTCGACCACGCGCCACCGGTGCCCATCGGTCGAGGTCGCTCCCTCGGCGAGGACCGCGATCTCCGCCAGGAGCGGCTCGAGCGTGCGCGCGCCGCGATAGACCGGGATGACGACGGAGACCTCATGATCGCGCACCCGGTCAGGCTATCGAACCCGCGTCGCGCCGCAGCGCCGTGGGATGCTGGGGGCGTGACCAGCCTGCGAGACCGAGCCCTCGCGCTCAGCCGCGACACGCGCATCCGCTTCCTCGCCGTCGGGGCGACCAACACCGCCGTGGGCTACGGGGTGTTCGCCGGTCTGCAGCTCGTCGTCTTCCGCGACGTGCCCTTCGGCTATCTCGCGAGCCTCGTGCTCTCGTACGCGGTCGGCATCGCGGTCGCCTTCGTGCTCTACCGGCGATTCGTCTGGCAGGTGCGCGGCAACGTTCTCGTCGACCTGCTGCGCTTCATCGCCGTGTACCTGACGGCGATCGCCCTCAACGCCGCCCTGCTGCCGCTGCTCGTCGAGATCGTCGGCCTGCACCCGCTGCTCGCGCAGCTCGTGGTGCTCGTCATCACCACGCTCGTGAGCTTCTTCGGCCACAGCCGCTTCTCGTTCGCCCGCCCTCCCGGCCGGGAGTGAGGGCGGCGATCAGCAGCCCGCGTACTCCTCGATGCGCGCGGTCAGCGAGCCGACGCCGCCGACGAGGACGACGTTCTTGACGCCCTTCAGTCGGATGTCGTCGAGGATCGACGGCGGAATGCAGTCGCCCGGCGTGACGTAGAGCGGCGCCCCGTTCACGACGGCGAGCGGCGTGCCCGAGAGCGCGTCGGGGAACTTCGAGCCGAGAGCCAGGTACATGGTCGCGCTCGGGCCGAGCTCCGCGCGGTTGAGCGCGGCGGAGACGATGTAGCGGTCCTCGCCGCCGTAGCGCGTCACCTCGGTGACACCGGGCAGGGCCGAGAGCGCCGCCTGGATGCCCGCGGAGACCGAGGCCTCGCCGCCGGCGATCACGATCTGGGTCGCCTTGAGGCTCGCGAGCGTCTGCGCCGTCTCGGCGTCGAGCGTCGGCTGCTTGCCGTCGACGAGGATGACCGGCGCATCCTTCGCGCCCGCGGCCGCGCCCGCGGACAGCGCGTCGGGGAAGGTGCGGCCCGTGGCGAGATAGACCCGCTTCGCTCCCGCGGCTCCGAAGGCGTCGAGCGCGAGGCCGCGCGAGACCGCGTAGCGGTTCGGCCCGTCGATGCGCGTCACGGTGGGCGCGTAGGCCTTCAGCTGAGTCAGCACGGTCTCGGAGACCGAGCTCGGACCGCCCGCGATCACGATGCGCGCCGGCTTCAGTCGAGCGAGCTCGAGGGCGACGCTCGGCGGGATCACCGTGGGCTGCACGAGCAGGAGCGGCCCGCCGAGCGATCCGGCCGCGGGGCCCGCGCTCAGCGCGTCGGGGAAGTCCATGCCGTTGGCGATGTAGACCACGGGAGCGGGCGCCGTGAACTGGGCGGCGACGCCCGCCGAGACGACGAAGCGGTCGGAGCCCTCGAAGCGGGACGTCGCGACGCCCGACGGCACCGTCGTGGTGGGGCTGCCGAACCACGTGCTGTAGATGCGCCAGAAGTTGCGGTTGCCGTAGGTCGAGCACGCGTCGCCGGTGCCGAACAGGTTGTTCAGGGCCGGCGCGTTGGGCGTGTAGGGCGTGTAGTTGTAGAGGCCGGCCGTCGCCTGGTTCGCGATCGTCACGCGCTTCGTGCCGCACGACGCGGTGGGGTGGTACTGGATGTTCTCCACGCCGACCTGGAAGTTGTAGTTCTGCGGGTTCTGCGCGTACCGCTTGAACTGGCCTGCGGCGTTGTAGACCTGGTTGAAGAAGCCCGCGTAGTCGGGGTGGCACCAGCCGGGCCGATTGGGGTCGTCCGGGCAGTAGTAGCCCATGGCCCGGTCGAGGATGTAGTCGCTCGGGCGCAGCGCCGTGACGAGGCTCTGCTCCTTCTGCAGCGTGACGAGGAGCGCCTTCGCGCTCACCCCGCACGAGCGCTGGATCTTGAACAGGACGCGCGACGCCGGCTCGTTCGCCGCACCCTCGTACCCCTGGCAGCGCGTGGTCGCCGCGCGATCCGGAGTGGTGACCTTCAGGATGTCGAGGCAGTTCGTGTTCAGGCACGCGCCGCTCTGCGCGGCGAGGAACGCCTGGATCTCGGCCTCGGTCATCGCGCTGTCGTGGAAGAACGCGTAGTCGCTGATGATGTTGCCCGGGTCGAACTCCGAGCCCGAGAGCGCCGAGGCGCTCGTCGGCGGCTGGACGGCGACGACGAACGTCGCGAGCACGAGCGCGGCCGCTCCGATCGCGACGGACCGGACGAGCGCGCTGACACGGTTGACGATCACGGTGAATCCCCCCAATGGCATGGGCGACCCCCCCGGACGCCTCACTGCCAATCAACAGGGTAACCCGGGAACGCCGTTTTGACGATTGTCGTCCGGTCAGCGGCTCCGACGCGCGAACGACGCGGCCATCATGCGCAGCGGGGCCTCGCGGGCGAGCACGCGACGCGGGCTGCGCGTGAGCAGCGTCGCCGGTCGGCCGTAGGCGCGGCGAGCTCGGGCGAGGGCGAGCAGGCGCCGGGCATCCGCCCCCGAATCGGAGGGCAGGGCGTCGAGGAGGCGACGGTCGGCGATCGACATCGTCTCGATCGCCGACGGGGCGGCGGCGCGGATGCTCCGCACGAGCCGTGCGAGGGCGTCGCGCTCGCCGCTCGACCACTGGCCCGGGTCGGGGCGGTTCACGAACTCACCCAGCACGTTGATGCGCAGCAGCTTCGCCCCGAGAGCGTCACGCGAGGCTTCCGGCAGCGCGCGGAACCAGCGGTCGTCGAGCACCTCGTCGATGAACGCCAGCGTCGTGGCCAGCGGTCGGGCGGTGAGGGTCACCCGGTCGCGCGCGTCGTCGTGCACGACGTAGGCCGGCCCGTCGGCGAGGGCGATGGTCGCGCCCGAGAACCAGAGCCGGGCCGAGAACAGGACGTCCTCGCCCTGCGACAGCCCCCCGCCGAAGCGCGTGGCGCCGACGAGCGCGCGGCGGAGGAGCCCGAGGGGCGCGCTGCGGTAGGAGAGCCGGTCGCGCACGCCGTCGAGCCGCGTCCGGCGGCCCGGCCGCGCGGGAGGCGTCGCGACCGTCGCATCGCGTCCGGCCGCGTCCCGACGGACGATGCGCGGCAGCACGATGTCGGCCCCCATCGCCCGGGCGCGCGCGTGCCAGGCGGCGAGCGCCCCGGCCTCGAGCTCGTCGTCGGAGCCCATGATCGCGACCCACTCCCCCGTCGCCGCGTCGAGGCCCGCGTTGAAGGGTCCGGAGGGCGAGCGGATGCCGTCGCCATGCGCGAGGAGTCGGACGCGGGCATCGTCGGCGAGGGCGCCGAGCCGAGCGGCGACGATCGCGGGGTCGAGGTCGTGGCAGACGACCGTGACGCGCACCGGGGGTCCGTCGACGGGGCCGGCGAGCGCGGAGGACACCGCGCGCTCGACCGGACGCTCGGGGCTGTGCACGGCGATGACGAGGTCGATCGCGGGGTCGATCGCGGGGTCGCCTGCGCCCGATTCAGCCATGGAGTCGACCTTATAGACTCGGCCGTCGTGCGAATCATCAGCGTCGTCGGCGCCCGCCCCCAGTTCGTGAAGCTCGCCCCGATCGCGCGCGCCGCCACCGAGGCCGGCGTCGAGCACGTCATCGTGCACACCGGCCAGCACTACGACCCGATCATGAGCGACGTCTTCTTCGACGACCTCCAGATCCCCGCCCCCGACCTGCACCTCGGCATCGGCTCGGGCAGCCACGGCCACCAGACCGGTGCGATGCTCGGCGCGCTCGAGGACGCCTTCCTGCAGCACCGCCCCGACTGGGTGCTGGTCTACGGCGACACCAACTCCACGCTCGCCGCGGCCGTCGCCGCCGTGAAGATCCACCTGCCCCTCGCTCACCTCGAGGCGGGCCTGCGCTCGTTCAACCGCCGGATGCCCGAGGAGCACAACCGCGTTCTCACCGACCACGCCGCCGACCTCTGCCTCGCCCCCACCGAGCAGGCGATGACCCACCTCGCCGCCGAGGGCCTCGCCGAGCGCTCGCTGCTCGTGGGCGACGTCATGACCGACGTGCTCCACCAGGTGCGCGACGCCGCCGCCGATCGCCGCGCCTCGCCCGTCCCGCACGCGCCCGGCACCTACTCGATCGCGACCATCCATCGCGCGGAGACGACGGACGACCGCGACCGCCTCGCCGCGGTGCTGGATGCCCTGCGCTCGCTCGATGACCCGGTGGTCCTGCTCGCCCACCCCCGCCTGGTGGCCCGTGCCGCCGAGTTCGGGCTCGAGCTCGAAGGCGGCTCGCTCGAGTCGCGGGCGCCGCTCGCCTACCCCGACCTCGTCGCCGCCGTGCAGTCCAGCCGCGGCGTCGTGACCGACTCCGGCGGCCTGCAGAAGGAGGCCTTCCTGCTGCGCGTGCCGTGCACGACCGTGCGCACCGAGACCGAGTGGGTCGAGACGGTCGCGCTCGGCTGGAACGTGCTCGCGCTCACGAGCGAGGAGATCCGCGCCGCGGCGTCGCGGCCGGCGCCCGCGCCGACCGACGAGGCACCCTACGGCGACGGGTTCGCCGCCGGACGCGTCATCGAGGCGCTCCGGCTGCGCGGCGAGGCGGTCAGCGCCCGCGGCTGAGGATCGCGCCGATCGCCGTCGCCCACTTCTCGACCTCGAGCTCGGCCGAGAGGGCGCGGGCTGACCGATGAGACGCGGCCTTCCACGCGTCGACCGTCGCGGGGGTCAGGCCGTCGAGCTCGCGCGTCAGCGCGGCGGCGGTGAAGTCGTCCGTCACCGCCCCGACGCCGTGCTCGCGCACGATCGCGGCCATGTCCGGCGTCGGACCGACGATGACGCCGAGCCGCGCCTGCACGAAATCGAACAGCTTGTTGGGCAGCGCCCAGCGGTAGTTCACGTTGACGGGCGGAAGCACGAAGACGCCCACGTCGTACCGCGCGATCGTGTCGGCGAGCTCCTCGTACGGCACGGGCGGGTGCAGCGCGCATCGCGCCGACGCCGCGCACAGCTCGGCGAGCTCGAGCATGAACCGCGGGTCGTTGCGCGTCAGGAAGAGATCGAGCGTCACGTCGGCGGTCGACCTCTCGACGGCCTCGACCATGAGCGCGATGCCGCGATTGGCCAGGCCGGCGCCGCTGTGCACCAGGCGGATGGGCGACCCCGTGCCGTGGGGGTCGCGATCGATCGACGGAGCCGCGTTCGTGACGACCGACGCCTGGATCCCGAACTCGGCGCGGTACTCGCGCGCGAGCCCCGGCGAGACCGTCGAGACGCTCGGCACGCGAGCCGCGTGGCGTCGCGTCATCCAGCGCACGAACGGGGCGACGAACACGCGCCAGCGCCAGAGCTCCTCGCGCTGACGCGGCGCGTACTCGTGGAGGTCGAGGTGCACCTGCTGCGGGGGCACGACCTCGAGCGCGATGCCGGCGGATTCGATGTCGTTGGCGAGGATCGCGTCGATCTCGCGCCCGCGCAGCGCCTCGCGCGCCGCGATGAGCGCGGCGTTGCCCCGATAGGCCCGCCGGTACTGCCGCAGGATCAGCGCCACCCGCGGCCACCGCCACAGCGCCGCCTCGTCGGGGATGGCGCAGTGCTCGGCGACGCCCTCGGGCGCCGGCCCGTAGCCGATCGTCGTCACGGCGCACTGCTCGCGGAAGCGCGCGATCTGCTTGAGCACCCGGGCGTCGGAGACCAGTCGCGAGAACGCGATGATGACCAGCCGGGGGCGCGGGTCCGTCATGACCTCGCCCGCTCGAGCATCGTGCGCAGGGCATCCCGCCAAGCCCCCATCGCGTGCTCCGACGACAGCGGCGCAGCAGCGCGGTGGGCGGCCTCCTTGAGGGACCGCACCTGCTCGAGCGTCAGCGAGTCGAGCGTCGAGGCGAGGTCGGCGGCGCTGAAGCCCGCCGTCACGAGTCCGAGCCCGTGCTCGACGGCGTAGCGGGCCATCTCGGGCGAGGGGCCCACGATGACGCCCAGTCGCGCCTGCACGTAGTCGAAGAACTTGTTCGGCAGCGCCCACTCGTTGTTGACGGTCACCGGGGGCAGGACGTGCACGCCGATGTCGTAGCCGTTGAGCGTCTCGACGAGCCGCGCGTAGGGCACCGGGTCGTGCACGGTCACGCGGTCCGAGGCGGCGGCGAGCTCGCGCAGCTCGCCGAGCAGCCCCGGGTTGTTGGGCATGAGGTAGAGGTCGAGCGTCACGGGCGTCGACGTCGACTCGACCGCCTCCACGAGCTCGAGCAGCCCGCGTCGACGCAGGCAGGCGCCGGAGTGCACGAGCCGGATGGGCTCCCCGACCTCGGTCGGCCGCCGGTCGGCGAACGGCGCCGCGTTGACGACCAGGTCGGGGGTGACGCCGCTCAGACGCGCGTACTCCTGGGCGATGCGGGCGCCGACCGTGGTGACCGCGCTCGCGCGCGGCAGCCAGCGACGTGCCGTCGACTCGAAGAGCGGCTGGAGGTAGCGGCGCCACCCCGCGCTGTCGTCGTGCAGCCGCGGGGTGTACTCGTGCAGGTCGAGAAGGTGGCCGCCCGCGGACGGGATCGACAGCCCGACGGGCGCCGCTTCGAGCTCGTTGACGATCACCGCGTCGAAGCGGCGGCCCGCGAGGGCCGAGCGCACCCACGCGATCGCCGGAGCGCGGTGCAGGGCGAGCGTGCGCAGACGAAGCACGAGCAGCTTCGGGCGGAGAGGGAGGATCTTCCTGTCGTCCGGGATCCGCACGTGCTCGACGACCCCGGCGGGGGCGTCGCCGTAGCCGCAGGTCACGACGTCGGCCACCTCGCGTGCGAGCTCGAGCTGCTTGAGCACGCGGGCGTCCGACCCGATCGGCGAGAAGGAGAGGATGAGCACGAGAGGACGGCCGGGCATCCGCTCATTCTCCCGCATGACGCTCACGACCCGTCCAGGCCGAGCGACGAGGACAGAACCGCCGCGGCGAGGCGCCCGTCGTGCACGGCGCGCACGAAGGCCGGGCCCTGCGCCGCCCGATCGCGAGCGGCCGCCGGATCCGCGACGATCGCCCGGAGCACGCCCTCGAGGTCGGCGGCCGACGCCGAGATGATCGGCAGCTCCCTGCCGGACTGCTCGCGCACGCGCTCCCGCACGCGGTCGTCGATGTCGGCGATCACGATGCGGCCGGCCGCCATCGCCTCGACCGCCGCGACGCCGTAGCTGCCCAGACGGAACTGCTCGAGCACGACGTCGGCCCCGCGCAGCACGGCCGGCATCTCGTCATGCGGCACGCCCTCGATCCGTCGGTACTCGATGACGCCCTCAGCCGCGAGCGCCGTCAGCACCGGCTCGATGAGCGACGTGCCCTTCACCACCGCCGTGCTCGGCGCGTGCACGACCCTCAGGGGTCGGCCCGCGGTCGGAGTGATCTCGCCGGCCCAGCGGTCGGGGTCGACGACGAGCGGCAGCCATGTCGCCGCGGGGAGGTCGTCGAGCAGATCGGGGGTCGACACGAACGACGGCACGGGGCTCGACCGGGCCCGCCGGCGCTGAGCCGCCGAGCTCACCCGCAGCGCCGGCACCGCGGCCCACGACTCGTCGGCGTAGGGCGAGCTCGCGCGCTCGGCGGCGTGCCGGTCGGGGTCGCGGATGTCGCTGCCGTGCCAGAGGAAGGCGACGCGGATGCCTCGCGCGAGCAGATCGCGGACATCGCGATCGACGTCGCCGCGCGCCCCGCCCGCGAGCACGGGTCGCCCGCTCTCGATGAGCACGTGCGTCGCGCGCGCGAGCACGGCACGACGGTGCGCGGCCTGCCACCGCCGCGACCAGGCGAAGACGGGCGCGGGCACGCGCGCGGTCACGGCGTGCTGGAAGCGCGAGCCGCGCTCGACCTGGAAGGCGACGGCGTCGGTCGAGACGGTGCCGGCGACGAGCGCGCGCGCCCACCCCTCGGCCTGGCCCGCGGAGTTCTCGGGACCGATCAGCACGCGATGGCGCGCGCCGGAGCGGAACGCGATCGGTGCCGGCACCGTGCGTGGGTCGAAGCGTCGCCCGCGCGGCAGGAGGCGGGCCATGATCGCATCGGGCACGAGAAGGGAGATGCGGCCGAGAGCGCTCACGAGCGCTCCCAGCGGTCGAGGCGGCACAGCAGGAAGCGCCGCAGGGTCGACTCGCGATCGAGCGCCCGCAGCACCGACCGCGTCAGCGTGCGATCGACCCGGCCGGCGGCGTCCGCGTGCGAGGCCGCCGCGAGCACCGGGGCGATGCCCGATGCGTCCGCGTGCGCGGCGCGCTCGAGGATGCCGCGCTCCGCCCGCGCGAAGGGCTCGAGCGCTCGGGGGGCGAGCGCGAGCCCGGCCTGCACGACCTCGGCGAGGGCGCGCGCGTCGTCGACCGCCCAGGCATCGGCGTCACGACGCGCGCGCACCGCGCCGAGCACGTGGATGCGCAGGAGCTTCACGACGAGGGCATGCCGCACCGGGCCGCTCAGCGATCGCACCCACGCCTGAGCGAGCAGGCGGCGCAGAGGCTCGAGCGCGAGCGCGGCCGGGCGGGGGGCCTCGGTCACGCGGTCGGCGGCGTCGGCGCCGATGACGTACGCGGGAAGGTCGAGCGGGAAATCGATCCGCAGGGGCTGCGACCACAGCCAGGTGCTCAGCTCGAGATCCACGCCGGCGGGCAGGCCGGTGACGAACGGCTCCGGACGAGCGGCGAGCACCGAGCGACGGATCAGGGCGAGCGGGGAGCTGCGGTAGAACAGGCGATCGCGAACGACGCTCAGCGCGCGACGGCGGCGCCAGCGGACCAGCGGGTTGCGCAGCAGCTCGCCCGACTGATGCCGGAGAGGGACGATGAGGACGTCCGGTCCGATCCGCTCGACCTCGTCGAGGTAGGCGCCGATCGCACCGGGCTCGAAGTAGTCGTCGGAGCCCATCACGGCGACGTACTCGGCGGTCGCCGCGGCGACCCCGGCGTTCAGCGGGCCGGCCGGGCTGCGGACGCCGTCGGAGTGCGCGAGCAGCCGCACCGTCGCGAGCGGCAGGCCCGCCAGGAGGCCCGCGATGTCATCGACCGGCAGCTCGTGGCAGACGACGGTCACCCGCACGCGCGCATCGATGACCTCCCCCAGCACCGACGCGACCGCGCGGCGGATCGGGCGGTCGACGCTGTGGACCGCGATCACCAGGTCGAGGACGAGCGGCCCCCCGGGGCGGACGGTCATGCCGGGGCGAGACCGGAGAGCGCGGCCTGCACGGCGAACTCGGGGACGGACGCCACGAGCTCGTCGAACGTGCCGCGAGCGACGATGCGGCCGTCCGCCATGAAGCACACCTGATCGCTGTCCCTGATGGTCGAGAGCCGGTGCGCGACCGCGACGACGGTCACCTCCCCGCGGAGCTCGCGGATCGCCGCCGCGACATCCGACTCGGTCTTGGTGTCGAGCGCGCTCGTCGCCTCGTCCAGGACGAGCACGAGCGGGTCGTCGAACAGGGCCCGGGCGATGCCGAGGCGCTGCCGCTGCCCGCCCGAGAGCGACATGCCGCGGTCGCCGACGCGCCCGTGGATGCCGCCCGGTCGCGACGCGATGACGTCCCACAGCTGCGCGCGGCGCAGAGCCTGCTCGACGCGCTCCTCGTCGATCTCGCCCTCCCAGACCAGGGCGACGTTCTCGGCGACGGTCCCGTCGAACAGGGCGACGTCCTGCGGCACGTAGCCGACCCGCGAGCGCCACGCGGCGAGCACGTCCTCCAGCCGCTGGTCGCCCACGAGGGCGGTGCCCGACGAGGGCACGAGCAGACCCAGGATGAGGTCGACGAGCGTCGACTTGCCCGCGCCGGAGGAGCCCACGAGCCCGAGGCTCGACCCCATCGGCAGCCGGAGGGAGACCCCCTGGAGCGCGGGAGCGTCCGCCCCCGGATAGGTGAAGGACACATCGGCGAGCTCGAGGGCCTCGGGCTCGCCCACGATGGGATCGTGGCCGATCGTCTCGGCATGCTCGATGTACGACTCGGCGAGCGTGATGTCGATGATCACCGCGCGCACCTGGGGCACGTTCGCGTGCGTCGAGGTCACGATCGACTGGAACCCGGTGAGGGAGGGGACGAGCCGGAACCCGGCGACGCCGAAGAGGGCGACTGCGGCGAAGGCCTCCGTCAGCCCGCCGCCGATGTACGCGACGCCGCCGACGAGGAGGAACCCGCCGACGAGAGCCGCGTCGAGGACGAACTTCGGCACGGTGCCCAGGAAGGAGATGTTCGCGCGAGCGCGCGTGGTGTGGATCCGGTTCTCGTGGACGACTCGCGCGACCTCGCCCGCCTTGTCCGCGAGCGTGATCTCCTTCAGCGCCGACACCATGTCGGTCATCAGACGCGCGACCTTGAAGGAGTAGTCGCGATTCACCCTGCCCGCCTGGATGGCGCGGCGGGAGACGACGAGGTAGAGGAGGGCCGCGATCGCGCCGAGGTACAGCACCGTCACGAGCGCGGTCACCGGCTGCGCGACGACGAGCACCACGAGCACGGCGGCGAAGGTCGTGAGCAGGCTCGGGAGGGTCGACACCGGCAGCAGGAAGCCCGCCGTGACGTTCGCGATGCCGACGTCGGCCATCCGGACGAGCTGCGAGGTGTTGCGCTTGAGCCTCTCCGTCCACGGGGCGCGGATGTAGGCGTTGAAGAGACGGTCGCCGATCTCGAGCTCGAAGCGGGCGAAGCGCCGCGTGGCGACCCACTGCAGCAGCAGCGCGAGGGACGACTTCGCGATGATGAGGCCGGAGACCACGACGAGGATCCACACGTACCCGTCGACCCCGACCGACCCGACGAGGGGCAGCTCGACCGGGCGGCCCGCCACCATCGCCCCGAGCGACAGCGCCAGCAGAGCGAGGGCGCTGATGTCGATGAGCGCGAGGGCGCTCGTGACGATGACGTACACGACGAGGAAGTTCACCGCGCGCGTCGGGAGGTAGGGCACGATGCTCGTCAGCGTCCGCCAGATGAGGATCATGCGTGCGGGCCTCCGGGTCGGTGTCGCGAGGTCATCGCGGAGTACGCCGCGACGAGCGCCTCGATGTCATCCTCCCACCGGTGCTCCTGCGCCGCGGCGAGCGCCGCCCGCGACAGTCGCTCGCGATCCACGAGCACCGACCGGACGGCGTCGGCGAGCTCGCGGGAATCGGCGCTCTCGCCGACGATGACGCCCGCGCCCGACTGGGACACGATCGCTCCCGTGTCCGGCAGGTCGTTCGCGATGATCGGGAGCCCGGCGTGCAGCGACTCGAACAGCTTGTTCGGCAGCGAGTAGCGGTAGCTGAGGCACGAGGGGTTCGTGAGCACGAACGAGACGTCGCCGTCGGCGAGCGCCGTCGTGACCTCGTGCGAGTCGACGGAGCCCACCAGGTGCAGGCGTCCTGCCGCTCCGACGCCGACCGCGCGCCGCCGCAGCTGGGCCGCGACGATCTCGGATGCCGGCCCGATCGCGACGAGGTGGTGGTCGGCGGGGAGGTGGGCGAGAGCATCCACCACCCGCTCGATGCCCCGATTGGTCGTGACGCCGCCGCAGTAGACGAGCACGCGCGCGTCGTCGGGAAGCGAGGCGAGCTCGCGGAGGCGGCCGCAGCCGCGGTCGCCCGCGGTCGGCGAGGCGGCGGGGATGTTGCGGACGAGAAGGGGTTCGCGCGTGAGCCGGTAGCGATCCTGCAGCCACCGCGCGATCGACGGGGAGACCGTCACGACGAGCTCCGCGCGGCGGATGCCGCGCCGCTCGACGATGCGCTCCCAGCGCTTCGCGAACGGCCGGTCGGCCCGGACGTTGCGCTCCGTCCAGAGCTCGTGCGAGTCGTACACGAGCGGGATGCGCAGCCGACGAGCGGCGCGCGCGGCCGGCGAGAGCGTGTTCGCGTCGTGCGCGTGGATCGCGTCGGGGCGCCACGCGAGCAGCTCGCGGCGGGCGCGGCGCCAGTAGCTCGCCATGCGCAGCGTGAGGTCGAGCCGACCCCACAGGTCGATGAGGACTCCCTTGAGCTCGCCGATGGGGGCGCGCGCGGCCGGAGCGGCGGCTGCGGGTGGGGCCGGGGCCGCCGAGGAGGACGGGCTCGGCGTCGTCGGCGTCGGCGCCGGCGTCGGCGCCGGAGCGACGGCCGGGGTCGACGAGCGACGGATGAGGCGTCGCACCGCGTCGCCCCAGATGGGGAGCAGGTGCTTGATCTCGACGATGGGGACGCGGAGTGTCTCGAAGGCGGGGCGGCTGCGATCGAGGCCGGGGGCGTAGCGGCCGCGCGCGACCGCGAGCGCGATGACGCGGACCTCGGCGCCCGCCTCGCTCAGCGCGGTGGCCTCCTTGATGACCCGGGCATCGGAGGAGAGGTCGTTGTACACGAGCATGGCGATGCGCCGACCAGTCAGCGGTCCGTCCGTCGACACGTGGTGCCCGTCCCCTCCCCGCGCGGCCGGGCGGCTCGGCGGCGTCGCCTCGAGGCGCGACTCGGACAAGGATAGTGCGGCGGCCCCGGCGACGCGGCGCGTACCCTTGAGCCTCGTGCCGTCGGTTCCGCTCGACCCTGCCCGGCCACCGCGTCTGGACTCCCTCACGGGGCTGCGATGGTGGGCGGCGTTCGGCGTCTTCCTGCACCACATGACGAACCTCGCGCCGCTCCCTGTCCATGCCGCTCTCTCGCTCGGCAACTACGGCGTGATGTTCTTCTTCGTGCTCTCGGGCTTCGTGCTCACCTGGTCGGCGCAGGCGATCTCGACGAGCACCTTCTACTGGCGCCGGTTCGCGCGCATCTACCCCGCGCACCTCGTCGCGCTCGCGGTGGCGATCCCCGTCTTCTACAGCCTCACCCCCGCGGCGGAGGACTGGTGGGTCAAGCCGCTCGATCTCGGCGTGCTCCTGCTGTCCGTCCTGCTCGTCCAGGGCTGGTGGCGCGAGCCGACCATCCTGTTCTCGGGCAACCCTGCCGCGTGGACGCTCACGTGCGAGGCCTTCTTCTACGCCCTCCACCCGTACCTCTCCCGCGTGCTGCGCCTGCTCTCGACGCGTCGCGCCGTCGGCGCGGCCGTCGCTCTCATCGGCCTGTCGTTCGCCTGGCGGTTCGTCGAGCTCATCGGGCCCGGCCTCCTCCCGGGGGCGCTGCCGTGGCCCATCGCGCGCCTCGGCGAGTTCCTCCTCGGCATGTGCCTCGCGCACGCGATGCGCACCGGCTGGCGCCCCCGACTCCCTGCCGGCGCGACGATGATCGCCTCGCTGCTGCTCCTCGCGGTCATCGCCGTGACGGTCTCCACCCCTTGGCTCGCGCCCGTCGAGCCCGTCATCCGCCCCTTCATCAACGAGTGGATGCTCGTGGCCTGCGCCGCGCTCATCACCGCGGTCGCGGCGCGCGATCTGCGCGGCGGCAGGTCGCTCCTCCGCCACCCGGTGCTCGTCCGGCTCGGGGAGGCGTCGTACGCCTTCTACCTCGTGCACGCGACGATCATCTACGCCGTGCTCTCCGTCGTCGGCAGGCAGCTCGGCCCGATCGCTCTCGTCTGGTACCCGCTCATGCTCGCGGCCTGCATCGTCGCGGCCTTCGCCCTGCACCTGCTCGTCGAGAAGCCCATGGAGCGCCGCCTGCGGCGCTGGGGGGACGCGCGCGACGAGCGTCGCCGGACGGCCCGGCGCTCGACGGGCGAGGAGCCCGATCGGTCTCGCGAGCTCGTCTGAGCGGTCGTGCCCCTCCCCCCGAGCGGTCAGCGGGGCGCGAGCAGCTCCACGGCGTCGGCGGCGCGCTCAGCCGCGGCGCCGAGCGAGATCTCCACGCGCGCCCACCGGGCGAGCTCGGCGCGCGCGGCGGGCGTCGGGCGCTCGTCGCGGGCGTCGCGCAGGGCGGCGGCCACGGCATCCGCATCGTGGTCGACGGCGCGCGCGAGCGGCGCCGACTCGGCGAACGCGCGCCCCGGCCCCTCCCCCGCGTACAGGACGGGGGTGCCGGTGGAGACGGCGGCGTACATCTTCGTCGGGAAGGCGAAACCGTAGCCGCCCTCCGGCTTGACGCTGGCGACGGCGACCCGGGCGCCGCGCAGCCAGCGCGCGACCTCCGTCGCGGGTACGGTGTCGAGGAACTCGACGCGCCCGGGCGCGATCGCCTCGGCGCGGGCCCGCAGCGCGTCGCGCTCGACGCCGGCACCGAGGAACACCAGGCGCATCCCCGTCACCGACGCCATCGCCTCGACGAAGACGCCCGCCCCGTGGACCTCGCTCGCCGTGCCGGCGTAGAGGGCGTAGGGCTCGTCGCGCTCGACCGCCTCGCCCTCGGGCGAGAAGACGCCCGTGTCGATGCCGTTGCCCACCTCGGCGATGCGGTCGGCCGGCACCCCGAGCTCGCGAAGGCGCGCCGACACCGACTCGGAGACCGAGAGCACTCGTGCGGCGCCGCCCCACGAGAGGCGCTCGAGCCGGCGCACGGCCGCGACGACGGGGGCGGGGCTCCCGGCGCTGCCGGCGGCGTCGGCGAGGATGTCTCCCGCGTAGTAGAGGTAGGGGGTCCGGCGGAGCGCGCACACCAGGCGCACGACCGCGCCCGTCGTGGGCGGCGGCTCGACCACCACGGCATCGGCGCGCCGGGCCATCAGCAGGCGGGCGATGAGGGGCACGTCGAAGCTCAGATACTGCACGTAGCCGCGGACGGCACCGGAGCGATCGCGGAGCACCGGCGCCCGGCGGACCGTCACGCCGGCGGCGTCGGCGATGCGCTGCGAGGCCGGAGGGCGGCTCGTGAGCACCTCGACCTCATGGCCGCGGGCGACGAGCGCCTTCGCGAGCGCCTCCAGCCGGAAGGCCGCGGCCGCGGGCTCCGGCGAGAAGATCCGGCTCGCGATGACGACGCGCATCGTCAGAAGTCGACCGCGACGCCCGTTCGAGCCGAGCGGAGCATCCCCTCGACGACCTCGAGAGTGCGCAGGCCCTGCTCCATCGTCACGACGTCGGTCGGCTCGCCCAGGACGGCGTCGCGGAAGTTCTCGTGCTCGACGCGCAGCGGCTCGCGCTTGGCGAACGCGTAGCGGATCACGTCGCCCTCGCTCACACCGCGGAAGCTCGAGACCGACTCCCACTCCAGCGGGATGGTGCCGTTGGCGTAGAAGGTGAGGTCGCCCGTCGCGGTGTCGGCGACGAACGCGCCGCGCTCGCCGGTGACGATCGTGATGCGCTCCTTCATCGGGCTCAGCCAGTTGACGAGGTGCGAGACGACCGTGCCGTTCGCGAGACGACCCGTCGCCGTCACCATGTCCTCGTACTCGCGGCCGCTCTTGTGCGCCGTCTGGGCGAACACCGTGCGGTAGGTGCTCTGCGCGACCCAGGCGGTGAGGTCGATGTCGTGGCTCGCGAGGTCCTTGCCGACGCCGACGTCGGCGATGCGCGACGGGAACGGGCCCTGGCGGCGCGTGGCGATCTGGTAGACGTCGCCGAGGTCGCCGGCCTCGAGGCGGCGCCGGAGCTCCTGCAGAGCGGGGTTGAACCGCTCGATGTGGCCGACGGCACCGACGAGGCCCTTCGCGGCGAACGCGTCGACCATGCGCTGGCCCGCCTCGACGGTGTCGGCGATGGGCTTCTCGACGAGCGTGTGGACCCCGGCCTCCGCGAGCCGGAGCGCGGCATCCTCATGGAATCGCGTCGGGACGGCGACGACCGCGATGTCGATGCCCGCCCCGATGAGCGCGTCGATGTCGGGGAGGATCGGCAGGCGGCCGGCGACGCCGTGCGGGTCGCCCCCGGGGTCGGCGATCGCGACGAGCTCGACGCCCGGAAGCTCGCGCAGCACGCGGGCGTGGTGGCGGCCCATCATGCCGACGCCGAGGAGGCCGGCGCGGAGATCTGCCATCAGGAGCCCGCCTTCGCGACCTTGTTCACGGCCTTCACGATCCGCGCGAGGTCCTTCTTCGTCAGCGAGGGGTGCACGGGCAGCGACACGACCTCGGCCGCGGCGCGCTCGGTCTCCGGCAGGTCGAGACCGGGGGCGAACTTCGCAAGGGAGGAGAGGCGGTGGTTCGGGATCGGGTAGTAGACGCCCGAGCCGATGCCGTGCTCCTCGCGGAGCGCCGTCACGAAGCCGTCGCGGTCGTGCGGCACGCGGATCGTGTACTGGTGGTACACGTGGACCGCGCCCTGCGCGACCACGGGGATCTGCACGTTCGTCAGGTGGCGGTCGAGGTAGGCCGCGTTCTCCTGCCGGGCGGCCGTCCAGCGGTCGACCTTCGTCAGCTGCACGCGGCCGATGGCGGCGTGAATGTCGGTCATGCGGGCGTTGAAGCCGACGACCTCGTTCTCGTACTGCTTCTCCATGCCCTGGTTGCGCAGCAGCTTGACGCCGCGCACGAGCTCCGCGGAGTCGCACGCGACCATGCCGCCCTCGCCCGAGGTCATGTTCTTCGTGGGGTAGAGGCTGAACATCGCGAAGCGGCCCCAGGTGCCGACCGGGCGGCCGTCGATCGAGGCGCCGTGCGCCTGCGCGGCGTCCTCGTAGATCTCGATGCCGTACTTCTTCGCGATGGCCTCGAGCTCGCGCATGCGGGCGGGGTGGCCGTAGAGGTGCACGGGCATGATCGCCTTCGTGCGGGGGGTGATCGCTGCCTCGACGGCTGCGGGGTCGAGGCCGAAGGTCTCGGGCTCGATGTCGACGAACACGGGGGTCGCACCGGTCAGGGCGACCGAGTTGCCGGTCGCCGCGAACGTGAACGAGGGCACGATGACCTCGTCGCCCGGGCCGACGCCCGCGGCGAGCTGGCCGAGGTGCTGGCCCGCGGTGCCGCTGTTGACGGCGACGCACGCGCGGCCCTGAACGAAGTGCGCGCCGAACTCCTGCTCGAAGGCCGCCACCTCCGGGCCCTGGGCGATCATGCCGGTCTTCATGACGCGCATGACGGCGCGGCGCTCGTCCCGGCCGATGATCGGCTTCGCGGCGGGGATCAGGGGCTTGCTCACGCGGGGGCGTCCTCTCTCAGTGCTCCGTCGGTCTCGCGGTATGTCTCGCCGGTCTGCGGGCAGACCCACGCGCCGTCCTTCTCGATCAGCCGGACGCCCGCGCGCCCCACCCAGCCGAGGCGCCGCGCGGGCACTCCCGCCATGAGGGCGAAGTCGGGGACGTCCTTGGTCACGACGCTGCCGGCGGCGATCGTCGCCCAGCGGCCGATCGTGACGGGCGCGACGCACACCGCGCGAGCGCCGATCGCGGCGCCCTCGCGGATCGTCACGCCCACCGGCTCCCAGTCGTGGGCCGACTTCGGGCTGCCGTCGGGGTTGACCGCGCGCGGGTAGGTGTCGTTGGTCAGCACGACGGCCGGGCCGATGAACACGCCGGCCTCCAGCTGCGCGGGCTCGTAGACCAGGGCGTAGTTCTGCACCTTGCAGTTGTCGCCGAGCTCGACGCCGGTGCCGATGTAGGCGCCGCGGCCGACGACGCAGTTGCGCCCGAGGCGCGCGTCCTCGCGCACCTGGGCGAGATGCCAGATCGACGACCCGGCGCCGATGGTCGCGGACTCGGCGACATCGGCGGAATCGACGATGCGCACGTCGGACGGTTGAGGCACGAGAGGGGCTCCCAGAGGATCGAGGCGAATGCTCGGCGCGGGCTCCCAGGCTATCGCGTTCTGCCAGAATGTCCGGTATGCCCCCCGCTCCCCCCTCCGGCATCGCCGGCGCGCACGGCGCGGAGCGCGACGGTGGAAGCTGGGTGGTGATCCCCCTCTACAACGAGGCGAGCGTCATCGCCGGCGTCATCGCCGAGCTGCAGGAGGTCTTCCCGCACATCGTCTGCGTGGACGACGGGTCGACGGACGGCTCGGCGGAGGTCGCCGAGGCCGCCGGCGCCCGCGTCGTGCGGCACCCGTACAACCTCGGCCAGGGCGCGGCCCTCCAGACCGGGATCTCCTACGCGCGCGAGCAGCCGGGCGTCGAGTTCATCGTGACCTTCGACGCCGACGGCCAGCACCGGGTCGTCGACGCCGTCGCGATGATCGCCCTCGCCCGCGCGGAGGACGCGGCGATCGTCTTCGGCTCCCGCTTCCTCGACGACCGCACCCGCCCCGGCCTGCTCAAGAAGGCGGTGCTGAAGACGGCCGTGCGGGTCACCAACCTGACGACCGGGCTGACGCTGACGGATGCCCACAACGGGCTCCGCGTCATCCGGGTCGACGCCGCCCGCGCCGTCAGCCTCAAGCAGGACCGCATGGCGCACGCGACCGAGATCGTCCTCCAGCTCGGCCGGACGGGGCTGCCGTACCGCGAGTTCCCCGTCGAGGTGCTCTACACCGACTACTCGCGCGCCAAGGGTCAGTCGCTGCTGAACTCGATCAACATCCTCGTCGACCTCGTCATCAACTGAGCGGAAGGAGCGACGCCATGTGGTTCCAGATCCTCCTCGTGCTCGCGCTCGTGGGCACCGCGGTGTACCTGCTGAGGTCCACGCCCAACGCCAAGCACCTCGCCATCCGCCGCCTCGTGGTGTTCCTCGGCCTCGCCGCCGGCGTAGTGGTCGTCGTCGCGCCGGGGGTGCTCACCGGCATGGCCCGAGCGGTCGGGATCGGCCGCGGGGCCGACCTGCTCTTCTACGTGGCGATCGTCGCCGGCCTGGTCTACGTCGTCAACGAGTACAAGAGGTCCGTGCAGCTCGCGCGGGCCAACACGCAGCTGGCGCGCGAGCTCGCGCTCGCGGAGGCCCGGCTGCAGGATCGCATCGCCGAGCTCGAACGAAAGGAACCATCGTGAAGATCGCCGTCATCGCTCTCGGGAAGATCGGCCTGCCCCTCGCCGTGCAGTTCGCGTCGAAGGGTCACGATGTGGTCGGAGTCGACGTCAACCCGGCGACCGTCGAGGCGGTCAACGCCGGCCGCGAGCCCTTCCCCGGCGAGGCGCACCTGCAGGAGCTTCTGAGCGAGCTCGTCCCCGCGGGGCGCCTGCGCGCCACGACCGACTACGCCGACGCCGTGCCCGGCGCCGACGCCGTCGTCCTCGTCGTCCCGCTCTTCGTCGACGAGAACGCGGTGCCCGACTTCGGCTGGATGGACACCGCGACCCGCAGCCTCGCCGCGCACCTCACGCCCGGCACCCTCGTCGCCTACGAGACGACCCTGCCCGTCGGCACGACCCGCACGCGCTGGAAGCCCATGCTCGAGGAGGGCTCGGGCCTGACCGAGGGCACCGACTTCCACCTCGTGTTCTCGCCCGAGCGCGTGCTCACCGGTCGCGTCTTCGCCGACCTGCGCAAGTACCCCAAGCTCGTCGGCGGCCTCTCGACCGCGGGCGCCGCGGCGGCGGTCGAGTTCTACGAGTCCGTCCTCGACTTCGACGACCGCCCCGACCTCGCGCGCGGCAACGGCGTCTGGGATCTCGGCAGCGCCGAGGCGGCCGAGATGGCGAAGCTCGCGGAGACGACCTACCGCGACGTCAACATCGGGCTCGCCAACCAGTTCGCGCAGTACGCCGCGACGGCCGGCATCGACATCTACCAGGTCATCGACGCGAGCAACTCGCAGCCGTACAGCCACATCCACCAGCCCGGCATCGCCGTCGGCGGCCACTGCATCCCCGTCTACCCGCGGCTCTACCTGTGGAACGACCCCGCGGCCACCGTCGTGCGGGCCGCGCGCGAGGCGAACGCGGGGATGCCCGACTACACGGTCGGCCTCCTGGAGGGCGTCCACGGCGATCTCGCCGGGCAGCGCGTCGTCGTGCTCGGCGCCGCCTACCGGGGCGGCGTGAAGGAGACCGCGTTCTCCGGCGTCTTCCCCGCCGTCGAGGCGCTCCGCGCGCGCGGCGCCGAGGTGCTCGTGCACGACCCGCTGTACACCGACGACGAGCTCGCGCGCTTCGGCTGGACGCCGTTCCACCTCGGCGAGAGCGTCGATGCCGCGGTCGTCCAAGCCGACCACGCCGAGTACCGCGAGCTGACGCCGAGCGATCTGCCGGGCATCCGCACCTTCATCGACGGCCGCCGCGTCTCGAGCGCCGACCGCTGGCCCGACGTCGCCTACCGCGTCATCGGCATCGCCCAGGGGTAGGCGCCCCACCGTGCGGATCGCGCTCGCGACGGGCCTGCTGCCCGTCCCGCCGACGTACTTCGCGCTCCAGCACGGGGCGCGTCTCGCCGGTGAGCACGCCGTGCGCATGGTCGCCCTCGCCGCCGACGTCCGCGATCCCGCCGTCGGGGTCGAGGTGGATGCCGTGGTCCCCTCGATCGGTCCGTGGCCGGCCCGCATCGCGGCCGCCCTCACGACCGCGCCGCTGTCGGCGGCGATCCAGGCGCGAAGGATCGCCGCGTTCCGGCCCGACGTCGTGCACCAGCACTTCGCCACGTGGTCGCGGGGGGCGCTCGACGGCGCGGCGCGCGCGTCGTCGCCGCTCGTGGCGACCCTGCACGGCTACGACGTGTTCGCGCTCGAGCGCTCCGGGGGGTCTCCGCTGCAGCGCTTCCACCGCCGTAGCGCCGCCGACGCCGCCGCGCGCGCCGACCGGCTCCTCGCGGTGAGCGAGTACCTCGCCGCCCGCGCCGTGGCGGCGGGCTTCCCGGCCGACCGCCTCGACGTCCACTACCAGGGGGTCGACACCGATCTCTTCACTCCCCGTCCGGGTTCCGCCGAGCGGGGCGCGCCGCGCATCGTCTTCATCGGCGCGCTCGCCGAGCGGAAGGGAGTCGACGACCTCCTCGCCGCCTCCATCGCCATCGCACCGACCGCCGAGCACCGCCTCGTCGTGATCGGCGACGGGCCGCTCGACGCGACGGTCCGCGCGGCGGCGGCACCGCATCCCCACATCGACGTGCTCGGGTCGCTCCCCCGCGATGCCGTGCGGGAGCAGCTGCGCGGCGCGCGGGCGCTCGTGCTGCCGACCCGCCTGCACGAGGGGCGGCGCGAGGCCGCGGGGCTCGTCCTGCTCGAGGCCCAGGCCTGCGGAGTCCCGGTCATCGCCTACCGCAGCGGCGGCGCCCCCGAGATGCTCGAGGACGGACGCACCGGCATCGTGGTCGACGAGGACGACGTGCGAGCCCTCGCGGGAGCGGTGTCCGACATCATCGGCCTGACCGACCGCGACTGGGGCGAGATGAGCGCCCGGGCGCGCTCGTTCGCGGTCGACCGCCGCAGTCTGACGACGAGCGTCGCGCGACTCGCCGAGATCTACCGCGAGCTCATCGGCTGAGCCCGCGGCGGGAGCGCGGCGCGGGAGCGCCTCCCGCGCGCCCGCCGCCGTACGTCAGCCGCAGGACTTCAGTCGCGCGACGTTGTCCGAGAGCGAAGACGGGCCGCCGAGCAGGGTCACCGAGCTGACGCCCTGCTTCCCCAGCTGGTTCACGATCTCCTTCGGGATGCAGTCGGTGAGGGCCACGTACATCGGGGCCGCGCCGCGGCTCGCGATGACCGCTCCTCCGAGCGCGTCGGCGAACACGTAGCCGGTCGCGAAGTACGCGCGATCCGCCGTGGGATAGGCGTCCGCGTTGACCTGCCAGCCGACCAGGAATCGACTGGGCAGGCCGAAGCGGACGACGGCGCTCGAGCCGAGCATCCCGGCAAGATCCGCCTGGATGCCCGAGGAGACGGAGGAGGTGCCGCCGGCGATCTTCACCTGGGTCACGCCCAGATCGCTGAGCAGCGCCCGCGTATCGGGGTCGAGACGGGGCTCCCGGCCGTCGACGAGGATGACCGGAGCCGAGGCAGACGCCGCCGCACCGCTCGAGGTCAGAGCGTCGGGGAAGTTCTGGCCCGTGGCGATGTACGCCGTGGTCGCGCCCGAGCTCCCGAACGTGGCGCGCGCGATGCTCCGCGACACGACGTACCTGTCCGATCCGGAGATGCGGGTCGTCGGGGCGATCGTCGACAGATCGGTCTGGATCGCGGAGGAGACC
The DNA here is from genome assembly GCF_001429705.1 of Yonghaparkia sp. Soil809. NCBI lineage: Bacteria > Bacillati > Actinomycetota > Actinomycetes > Micrococcales > Microbacteriaceae > Microcella > Yonghaparkia sp. Soil809. The sequence continues at coordinate 1,518,772 of NZ_LMSV01000001.1, read as the reverse complement.
GAGGAGGGACCGCCCACGATCACGATCCGACCGGGCGACAGGCGCACGATCTCCGCGCGGACGGACGTCGGCATGGTCGCCGAGGTCGTCAGCAGGATCGGGCCGTTGCCGGCCACGGCGGCGGGCGCGGCGCTCAGGGCGTCGGGGAACACCATCCCGGTCGCGACGTAGACGACGTCGGCGCCCGCGGGGAAGGCGCGCTTGGAGATCTCGACGGCGACCTGGAATCGGTCGGAGCCGGTCAGGCGGTCGACGGCGACGGCCTCCCATCGTCCGTTCGACACCATGAACTGCTGCGCGGCCGAGACCGATCGCGCACCCCATCGCGCGCGGATCGAGACGCCCGCCGGCGTGGCGGCGGAGACTCCGAGATTCATCGACCAGGTGCCGTCCGCCGACACGGGGACGCTCTTCGCGACGCCGTTCACGATCGCCTCGATGCGGTGCTGGGGCCCGCCGTTCGCGAGCGTCCCCGTCAGAAGGGTCGTCGCGCCGAGGCTGGCCCCATCGACCGGCGAGACCAGGACGGGCTTGTCGACCGCGACCGTCGGCTCCCACGCGGAGCCGTACGCCTTCTGCACCGTGTAGTCGACCGACCGGGTGCTGCGCATCCCGAACAGGAGGGAGATCCGCTGCTCGGGCGGAGTGTCGGCGCACGCCTGCGCCGCCGTCGTGCCCGCGGGCAGCGGCGACTGGTACAGGCCGAACGCGGTGGCCGACGTGATGCCGACGAGGGAGCTGCCGACGAGCGCGGGGCCGCCGCTGTCTCCCTGCAGGGCGCACATGCTCGTCGCGATGCCCTCCAGGTCGTACGCCGCCGTTCCCCCGCCCACGCGGTAGAACGAGTCGCCGTACCCCTCCAGGATCGTCCCGCAGGTCCATCCGGTCGTGGAACCCGACTTGCAGACGCCGGCGCCGGCGACGGGCACCGTCGTGTCGCGGATGGTCACGGGCGCCGTCGCGAGCGGAGCGCCCTGGCCGCCGCCCCAGGTGAGCGCCTGGGGCTTCGCCACCCACCCGGACGCGGTCATCGCGACGAGCCCGCTGTCGTACCCGCCGCCGAGCCTGAAGGAGTTCGAGACGGGCGCGCCGACGGTGATCCGCTGAGTCGCCTGCGGGGAGAGCGAGGGCGCGGCGATCCTGCCCGACTGGTAGGGGCCCGTGATGCCGGGCGACCAGCAGTGACCGGCGGTGAGCAGCTGACGCTGACCGGAGCTGCTCGTCCCGTTCACGCCGAGCGAGCAGCGGAATCCGCCGGTGGAGGTGAAGTAGTAGATCGGGTCGCCCCCGTAGGCGTCGGCCGCCGGGGCGAAGCTCACGCGGTCGACGGCGAGCGGAGCATCCACCTGGCCCACGACGGCTCGCGCGCCGGTCGACTCGACGAGCGCGGCGTCGGCCAGGTCGTCGATGCCGATGGTGAGCACGTCGCCCTCCAGCAGCTCGTCGACGATGCCCACGCCCGCGGCGTCGAGGGCCTCGAGGACCACGGCGGCGTCCCGTGCCGCAGCGGCCCCGGCGAGGTACTCGGCAGGGGACTGCTCGAGGTCGCGCTCGATCGCGGCCTGAAGGCCCGGGTCGAGAGCGGCGGCCGCTGCGGCGAACTCCGGCGCGGCGTGCGAGCCGACTCGGGGCAGCTCGCTCGCGGGAGGCGTCGGCGGGACGGCGGGCGCAGCGGCGGACGGCGCGGCGGCACCGACTGCGATCAGTGCGACCACCGTGATCGTCGTGGTCATCATCGTCAAACGCGGCATGCGCGGCTCCCCCTGCCCGAGGCGCGACATGCTGCGCCTTCCCCCGCACCCAGTATGGTTCGTGAATTCCTCGCCTGTGCACCCCCGTCGGGGGGTGATGTCCGGTTAACGAACAGGCGACGGCGCGTCGGGAGCCAGAACCGGCATCACCGAGGGCGCGCGATGCCAGGACGAGATGAGCAGCGCGATGAGCGCCGCCCCGGCGATCGACGCGAGGAGCCACAGGAGCATGGGCGACGGGACGCCCGGCCACCACCACTCGAGCCCGGAATCGAGGTTGACCGACTTCACGTCGTCGCCGGTGAGGTAGCGGCGGAGGTTGACGTACAGCGACAGCGACTGCGACCCCGCGAGCGTGAGGCCGACGAGCCAGCGCTGCGCCCGGGAGAGGCGCAGCGTGCGGCCCCGGGACTCCAGGAGCGCGAAGCCCGCGAGCAGCACGATGAGCGGGAGCAGATAGCGCGGCTGCACCTCCGAGCCGACCTGGTCGCCGCCGCGCGTGAGCGTCCACGTCGGGATGAACCACAGGGCGACCGCGGCGCCGGCGAACACGAGCGCCTTGCGCCAGTCGACGTGGGCGAGCCCGGTGAAGGCGACCGCGACGAACACCGCGACTCCGCCGAAGGCGATGACGGCCGGGAGCGGAGTGTCGAACCACCCGAGGCTCCAGAAGCCCAGGACGCCCGCCCAGAGGGAGGGGACGTTCAGCAGATTGGTGATGGCGAGTCCGAGCCCGTTCGAGGCGGCGGGAGGCGCCGCCGGCCCGCCCGGCACCGTGGGCGCGGGGCCCGCGCCCCCCTGGCTGCCCGCCCCGCCGAATCCCTCCGCGGCGCTCGCGAGCTGCCCGGCAGCGAACGTCGCCACGAGGGCCAGGAGCGCGATGCCGACGGGCAGGATGCTCGTCACGAGGAAGGCGCGCGACGGCGCGAACCGCAGGAGCAGCGCGGCCGCGATCGCCAGCACGGAGTAGATGCCGGCATCGGCCCGCGCGCCGGCCGCCATGAGCACCCCGAGAGCGAAGATCCCCGCGAGGATCCAGCGCCGACGCCCGGTCGTGTCGAGATGACCGATGAGGCCGAGCCACGCGACCGCGACGCCCACGATCGCCCACGAGCTCGGATTGAGGGACGGGATCAGGAACATCCCGAGCGGGACGATCGAGATGAGGACGGAGCCGATCGCCATGACCCGGTGCCGCGCGGGCAGGAGGACGGCGAGCGCCGTCATGAGCCCGACGAAGAGAGCCGCGTTGAGCATCCGCATCGCCAGCGCGGAGGTCTGCACGTCGTCGGAGGCCAGGATCGACATCGTCGCGTAGAAGACCGGCGGGTAGGCGCCGAGGAAGTTGCCGCGATCGGACTCGACGAGCCCCGGCTCGTCGTAGGCGCCGACCTGGCACGCGGCCGACTCGGTCGAGAACCGGGCGAAGCACGGGTCGACCGCGAAGGCCTCCGGCACGGCGCGCGTGGCCGGATCGCCCGTCTCCTCGCAGAGGCTCGTGCGATCCCCCGCCGCGCACCAGATGCTCGCGAGGTGGTAGTCCTCGTCGGGCGAGGAGCCGACCGGGGAGGAGTACGACCAGCCCGCCAGGACGAGGAACGCCAGCAGCGGCAGGAGGATCAGGCGGGCCCGCGAAGACAGTCGAGGGCCGCGGAGGCGAGAGGTCGGGATCGGCATGGCGAGCATCAGCGTACCCGGGGCCCTCCCGCCCCCGGCGGCGCACCCGCGCCATGCCGCCTGCCGGGCGCCGTCCCGTAGACTGGCGCCACCCTCCCCCTGAGACGAGAGCACCCCTTCTTTGGCTGATCCCGCCGCGACCCTCCGCTCCGAGCGCATCGCGACCCTCCCGCTCGCTGAGGTCGGCCGACCCGGAGGCCTCATCGAGGGCACGGCGCGCTCGCTCCGCGACATCTGGGGGCGTCGGGAGCTGCTCGGCCTGCTCGTGCGGCGCGAGCTCAAGGCCCGCTACAAGAACAGCTCGCTCGGTCTCGTGTGGAGCCTCATGCGGCCGCTCAGCCAGCTGCTCATCTACTACTTCGCCGTCGGCGAGATCATCGGGCTCGCCCGGGCCATCCCCGACTTCGCGATCTTCGTGTTCGTCGGGCTGACGGCGTGGACCCTCTTCGCGGAGATCCTCTCCAACTCCACGTCCTCGATCATCCACAATCAGGGCCTCGTCAAGAAGGTGTACCTGCCGCGCGAGATCTTCCCGCTCGCGAGCGTCGGCGGAGCGCTGTTCAACTTCGCCGTCCAGTTCCTCATCCTGCTCGTCGCGGTGCTCGCTCTCGGTCGCTTCCCGCTGACCCTCGAGATCCTCTACGCGGCGGCGGCGTTCATCATGCTCGTGACCTTCGCGACCGCGCTCGGCGTGCTGCTCGCCGGCCTGACCGTCTACTTCCGCGACCTCGAGCACCTCATCGAGGTAATCCTCGCCGTCCTCTTCTGGGCGTCGCCCATCGTCTACTCGTACACGTTCGTGCGCGACGCGATCGGCGGCAGCCTGCTGGAGCAGATCTACCTGGCCAACCCCGTGACCGTCGCCGTCCTGGGGTTCCAGCGCGGGCTGTGGATCGCCGGCTCCGAGCCGGGGAGCGGGATCGAGTGGCCGCCGGACCTGGCCCTGCGCATGCTCGGCGTCTTCCTCTTCAGCCTGGTGCTCCTCTGGGTCAGCCAGCGGATCTTCTCGCGCCTTCAGGGCAACTTCGCGCAGGAGCTGTGACGTGACGACCTCCCCCGCCATCGTGGACGTCGCGGACGTCTCCAAGCGCTTCGTGCTGCACCAGGACAAGTCGCTCAAAGAGCGCATCGTGGCGTTCGCGCGCTCGCGCGAGCACCAGCAGGACTTCTGGGCCCTTCGCGACATCGATCTGAGCATCGAGACCGGATCCACCGTGGGCCTCGTCGGCCACAACGGCTCGGGGAAGAGCACGCTGCTGAAGGTCATCGGCGGGATCATCCAGCCCACGTCGGGAACGGTGCGGCGTCGCGGGCGCCTCGCGGCGCTCCTCGAGCTCGGTGCGGGCTTCCACCCCGATCTCACCGGCCGCGAGAACGTCTACCTCAACGCCGCGATCCTCGGGCTCACGCGCGCCGAGACCGACCGGTACTTCGACGCGATCGTCGACTTCTCGGGCATCGAGAGCTTCATCGACACGCAGGTGAAGTTCTACAGCTCGGGGATGTACGTGCGGCTCGCCTTCGCGGTGTCCGTCCACGTCGACCCCGACCTCCTCCTCGTCGACGAGGTTCTCGCCGTCGGCGACGAGCCGTTCCAGCGCAAGTGCCTCGCGAAAATCGCCGACTTCCAGCGCGAGGGGCGCACGATCGTCTTCGTCAGCCACTCGTCCGATCAGGTCGGGCAGCTGTGCGACCGGGTGGTCGTGCTCGACCACGGCCGGATGGTCCACGACGGCAACGCCGCCGACGGCATCAAAGCGCTCCGCTCGACCTTCGAGGCGGCGCACTCCTCACCCGCTCGCACCACGGGCGCGGACGGCGCGCTCACCAGCGGGGCGCGGATCGACGACGTCCGCGTGACGTCGACCTCGACCGACCTCTCGGGCGACTACCTGCCCGGCGGCGACATCGTCATCGACATCGATTACACGATCGGCTCGGTGCCGAGCGGCTGGATCGCCGGCATCGACATCGAGACGCCCGTCGGCCAGGGCGTCTACCGCATCAACACCGACGGCCTCGGGATCGAGCTGCCGACCTCGCCGGGCAGCTACTCGCTCGGCATCACCCTCGGCGGCAACGCGCTCGGCGCCGGCTCGTACCAGGTGCACGCGAGCCTCGTCACCCCGCAGGGGCGCGACATCGATCGGCGCCAGCCGGCCGCGAGCTTCTCCGTCTCCACCGAGCCGGGCGCCGTGGGCGTCGTGCACTTCCGCGCGAGCGCGGACCTCCGCACGACCTGAGCTCAGCGCCTGCTGGCCTCGAGCGAGCCGGCCGCGATCGCGTCGTCGTCCGAGAGGTCGACCGTGGTCGCGGGGCGGTAGCTCGACCACTTGCGGATCTGGAACACCGGGTTCACGAGGAGCCAGTAGAGCGTCCTCCGCACCCCGAAGTCCCGGTCGCGGACGATGCGGAGGGAGTCCCCGAGGATGCCGCGAACGGTGAGGCGCAGCTGAGTCGCGCGCGACATGGGGGGGATGCCGAATCCGATCCGCCGCAGCCCCACGGTCTCGTCGAAGATCCGCTTGCCGTACTCGGCGAGCGTGAGGTCGTTGGAGTGCTCGACCGCGCCGAGGGGGGCGTACGCCTTGATGAGCCCCGCCCGGATGACGTCCTGCCCGAACAGCTGGTCCTCGGCGTAGGGGACCTCCCGGTACGGGATCGTCCTGGTCAGCACCTCGCGGCGGGCGGCCGAGTTCACGTCGGAGTAGAACCCCAGGCCGGCGACGGCCCCCTCGTCGAGCTCGCCCGGCGGGCGGCGGTAGAGGGTGACCCCGCCATCGGGGCCGAGACCGGCGAAAACACCGCGGATCTCGTACTTCAGCAGCGGGAAGCAGCGCGGTCGCGGCACCTGCTTGCCCACCACGCCGACGACGTCGGGCGAGAGGGCGAAGGGGGCGAGCATGCCGGCGAGCCAGTGCGCGCCGATCGGCACGGCGTCGTGGGTGAGGTAGACGACGAACTCGCCCCGCGCGAGCCGCGCCGCGAGATTTCTCGTCCGGCCGTGCTGGAACTCGGTGTTCGGGATCCGGTGGAGACGGACCTCGGGGAAGTCCTCGATGATCGCCAGAGTCCCGTCGGTCGAGCCGGAGTCGATGACGAGGATCTCGACCTCGCCCTCCACCCCGGTCTGGACGCGCAGCGCGTCGAGGATCCGGCGGAGGTGGGCCTCGCCGTTGTAGGTCAGGATCGCGACCGTCGCGGTGATGCTCCCGGTCGGGTCCGCGCTCTCGGTCATGCCCGCGCCCCCGTCATGTCGGCCCACGTCGCCGCGATGCCCTCCTCGAGCGTCGTCGGCACGCGAATCCCGAACTCCTGGTCGAACCGCGAGACGTCCAGGACGACGCGATCGACGAAGGTCGGCGGCACGGGGATCTCGTGCACGCGCACCGGGCCACCCGTGACTCGCGCGATGGCGTCCAGCACTTCCGTGACGGACGAGCCGCGGCCGCTGCCCACGTTGTACACCTCGTGGGTCGGCTCGACATCGACGAGCGGGACGAGCATCCGCACCAGATCGTCGACGTAGACGTAGTCGCGCACCATGGAGCCGTCCCCGTACCGGGCGACGCTCTCGCCGCGGGCGATCTGCCGCAGCGCGATGGGGATGAGCCCCTGCTTCCGGTTCGGGTGCTGGCGGGTGCCGTACGGGTTCGAGATCCGCAGGCTCGTGGACCGCAGGCCGTGCGTGGCGCGGAAGTACCGGAGGTAGTGCTCGATCGTGAGCTTGCCGATGCCGTACGGCGAGATCGGCAGGGTCGGAGCGGCCTCCGAGAAGTCCGATCGCTGCTGCGGGCCGTAGATGGCACCGCCCGTGGAGGCGAAGTAGACGTGGCGCACCCCGGCCTCGGCGCAGGCGCTCAGGAGCTCGATGGTCTGGATCACGTTCGTGCGGATGTCGAGCGTCGGGTCCGCCTCCGCCGTCGCCGGGGAGGTCGTCGCCAGGAAGTGGAACACGACCTCATGCCCTCCAACGGCGGACTCCAGATCGGATCGGCTCAGGAAGTCGCCGGGGAGCATGCGCACCGCCGACGACCGGAACGTGGGCGCGCCGGTGCTGAAGCGGTCGAAAGCGGTGACGCGGTGGCCGCCGTCGCTCAGGGCATCCACCAGGTGCGAGCCGATGAAGCCGTTGCCGCCGACCACGAGGACGTCAGCCACGCATGCCCCGTTCGAACGCCTCGACGAACTGGCGGCCGGAATCGGCCCAGTTCACGTCGACCACCGATGCCGACATCGCGAGCGCGCGCTCGACCTGATCGGGGCGATCGACGATCTCGACCATGCGGCGCGCGATCGCCATCGGCGAGGCCGGCACGTACTCGATGTGCGGGTTGTCGCTCACCATGCGGTTGTTCGGACCGTCGTTGACGACCGGCGCGACGCCGCTCGACATGAGCTCGAGCGGGAGGAGCGACATGTTGGACAGCGACATGACGAGACCGGCCGCGCATCGGTTGTAGAGCGCGTTGAGCTCGGAGACGTCGAGCATCGCCTCATTGCGATAGGCGAAGGGCAGCTCCCAGTTCGAGACGTCCCACCCCGCCATGTTGATCGGCACGTCCGGGCGCATCTTGGCGAAGTCGGCGAGGGCGAGCACTCCGAACTCGAAGGCGCGGCGCTCGGTCACGGGCCGGGCGTAGAAGAAGACCTCGTTCCGGCGCTCGCGGTTCGTGACCGAGTAGTGCACCTTGTCGACCGCGAAGTCGAAGGCATCGGTCGTCATGCCGTACTCGTCCCGCAGCTTGTGCGCGAGCCAGCCGCCCGCGGTGATGCCGTGGAAGCCGAACCGGTAGGTGTTCTCGGCGAGGAGCGACTGCGACCCGAGCGCGTAGAAGCTCGGCTCGAAGTCCTGCACGAAGTAGAAGCGGCGGGCGCGGCTCGGGTCGCGGAAGACGGGGTACGCGGTCTCCCATCCCGTTGCGAAGATCGCCTGCGCCTCGGGGTGGATGCCGTCCTCCGGGCGGTAGAGCCGGATGTCCGCGTCGACGTCGGCGTATCCGCTCGAGCTGCGGATCATGGCGCGGACGTCGGGGATGCTGACGGGCGCCCCGAGCGCGGAGTAGAGGTAGATCGTGCAGCGGTGGCCCGCCTCCTCCGCGAAGCGGATGAAGCGGAACAGGTTCTGGTGCCCGCCGCTCCCCTGGCCCGGGGTCGACATGACCCACGCGATATCGATCGACCCCTCGGAGACGCGGATCGGGTCGCGCAGCTGCTCCCCTGGCTCCGTCCAGTCGACCGAGGCGGCGTCCTCGAGATCGACGAGGAGAACGGGGCGATCCTTGCGGAGCACGGTGTGCGCCTTCGCGGCCACGCGGCTCGCGAACTCCCGCGGACCCTCGTCGCGCAGGATGCGGAAGGGGCGCAGCAGTCGGAAGAGCTTCGGTCGTGCCATGCGGTTCCTCTCAGAGGAACGAACCGTTCGCGTCGTCGGGGCGGGATCGTTCGATGTCGTCGGCGCTCCGTCGGAGACCCGACCGGTCCAGTCTATTCGGGCTCGCCGTCGCGGGGCGCGAGGAGCCCCTGCAGATACGTGCCGTACCCGCTCTTCGCGAGCGGAGCCGCGAGCTCGGCGAGCTGCGCGTCATCGATCCAGCCGGCGCGCCAGGCGATCTCCTCGATGCAGCCGATCTTGAAGCCCTGGCGGTCCTCGATGACCCGCACGTACTCGGAGGCCTGCATCATCGACTCGAACGTCCCCGTGTCGAGCCAGGCCGTCCCGCGATCGAGCACCTGCACCTGCAGGCGACCGGCATCCAGATAGTGCTCGTTGATGCTCGAGATCTCGAGCTCGCCTCGCGCGCTCGGCGCGATCGTCTTCGCGATGCGGACGACCTCGTTGTCGTAGAAGTAGAGGCCGGGCACCGCGTAGCTGCTCTTGGGCTTCGCGGGCTTCTCCTCGATCGACACGGCGGTCATCGTCTCGTCGAACTCGACGACGCCGTAGGCGCGCGGGTTGGAGACCTGGTAGGCGAAGATGAGCCCGCCGTCGATCGAGCTGTGCGAGCGCAGCGACGAGCCGAGCCCGGAGCCGTGGAAGATGTTGTCGCCGAGGACGAGCGCGACGCTGTCGTCGCCGATGAACTCCTCGCCGATGATGAAGGCCTGCGCGAGCCCGTCGGGCGAGGGCTGCACCGCGTACTCGAGCCGGATCCCGAGGTCGCTCCCGTCGCCGAGGAGCGCCTGGAACTGCTCGTTGTACTCGGGCGTCGTGATGATCAGGATCTCGCGGATGTCGGCCATCATGAGCGTCGACAGCGGGTAGTAGATCATCGGCTTGTCGTAGATCGGCATCAGCTGCTTCGAGATGCCCTTGGTGATGGGCCACAGCCGCGTTCCCGATCCTCCGGCGAGGATGATTCCCTTCACAGCGTTCCCTTCCGACCCCGGCGGCGATGGCCGTCGGCGACCGGCCGAGTCTAGCAACGGGGCTCCCCCGTAGAATCGCCCGGTGAAGATCATCGTCACCGGCGGCGCCGGATTCATCGGCAGCAACTTCGTCCACTACGCGGTCGCGAGCACCGACCACACGATCACCGTGCTCGACAAGCTCACCTACGCCGGCAATCGCGCATCGCTCGCGGGGCTCCCGGAGGACCGCGTCCGGTTCGTCCAGGGCGACATCTGCGACGCCGCTCTCGTCGACGAGCTCGTCCAGGCCCACGACGCCGTCGTCCACTACGCGGCCGAGAGCCACAACGACAACTCCCTCGACGATCCGCGCCCCTTCCTCGACACGAACGTCATCGGCACCTTCACGCTCCTGGAGGCCGTGCGCCGCCACGGCGTGCGCTTCCACCACATCTCGACCGACGAGGTCTACGGCGACCTCGAGCTCGACGACCCCGCGCGCTTCACCGAGTCGACGCCGTACAACCCGTCGAGCCCGTACTCGTCGACGAAGGCCGGCAGCGACCTCCTCGTGCGCGCCTGGGTCCGCTCGTTCGGCGTGCAGGCCACGATCTCCAACTGCTCGAACAACTACGGCCCCTACCAGCACGTCGAGAAGTTCATCCCCCGCCAGATCACGAACGTGCTGCGCGGCGAGCGCCCCAAGCTCTACGGGAAGGGCGAGAACGTCCGCGACTGGATCCACGCGAACGACCACTCGTCCGCCGTCATGACCATCCTCGACCGGGGCGTCATCGGCGAGACGTACCTCATTGGCGCCGACGGCGAGAAGAACAACAAGCAGGTCGTCGAGCTCATCCTCACCCACCTCGGCCAGCCGGCCGACGCGTACGACCACGTCACCGACCGGCCCGGGCACGACCTGCGCTATGCGATCGACTCGAGCAAGCTGCGCACCGAGCTGGGCTGGGCGCCCCAGTACTCCGACTTCGAGGCCGGACTCGAGGCGACGATCGCCTGGTACCGCGACAACGAGGCGTGGTGGGCTCCGCAGAAGGACGCGACCGAGGCGCGCTACCTGGCCCAGGGCCAGTGACGATGACGCGCTACCTCATCACGGGGGCGGGCGGGATGCTCGGCCGCGACCTGCAGACCGCCCTCGGCGGGCGGGCGGTCACCGCCGCCGCGCGGCGCGAGCTCGACATCGCCGACGCCGATGCGGCCCGCGCCGCGGTGCGCGGGCACGACGTCGTCATCAACGCCGCCGCCTACACGAAGGTCGACGACGCGGAGTCGCACGAGGACGACGCGCTCCGGGTCAATGCGCTCGGCGCGGAGAACCTCGCGCGCGCCGCCGCCGAGGAGGGCGCCGTCCTCGTCCAGCTCTCCACGGACTACGTCTTCAACGGCAGTGCGACCTCGCCGTACGCGGAGGATGCGCCGCTCGCCCCGGTGTCGGCCTACGGGCGCACGAAGGCCGAGGGCGAGCGCCGGGCCCTCGCCGCGCATCCCGACGGCACCATTGTCGTGCGCACCGCGTGGCTGTACGGGCAGCACGGGCCGAACTTCGCCGCGACGATGCTCGCGCTCGCCGCGCAGCGCGAGACCCTGACCGTCGTCGACGACCAGCGCGGCCAGCCGACCTGGACCCAGGACCTCGCCGAGCAGATCGTGCGCCTCCTCGACTCGGGGGCGCGCCGCGGCGTCGTGCACGGCACCTCGACCGGAGAGACGACGTGGTTCGGCTTCGCCCGCGCGATCTTCGAGGAGGCGGGACTCGACCCGGAGCGCGTGCAGCCGACCGACTCGTCGACGTTCGTGCGCCCCGCGCCGCGGCCGGCCTACTCGGTGCTGGGGCACGACGCGTGGGCGCCGCTCGGTCTCGAGCCGATGCGCGACTGGCGCTCGGCTCTCGCCGACGCCTGGCGCTCGGGGGCTATCGTCCGCCCCTCCGCGTAGCGGGCTGCACGAGGTCGCGCGCGATGTCGATCGCGCCGCGGCTGTAGCGGGAGTACCGACCGGCGAGCGCGGCGCCGATGATCGCGGGCAGACGCAGCGGCTGCCAGCCGGGCATCGCGGCCCGGGCGCGTTCGTGCGCGAGCTTCGCGCGCGCGAGACGGAGCGCGTCGGTCTGCTCGGGCCGCTCCTCGAGCCGCTCGACGAGAGCGGCGGCGCGGGCGACGAGGCGCGGCGCCCGCTCGTCGCGCGGCTCGCGCAGGCGCTCGAAGCGGCGGGCCCACGTGACCTCGCTCGCGCCGATGACGTTCGCGCCGTGCTGGCGGTAGTCCAGCCACGGCTCCGGCACGAGCCGCAGCCCTCCCTCGACGGCGGCCATCATCGCGAGCCACTCGTCGTGCACCCACGACGCGGGGAACGGCATCGACCGCTCGGCGAGGGCCCGCCGCACCAGCACCGTCGCCCCGGTCACGAGGTTGCGCCGGATGAGCACGTCGAGCGCATCGCCGTGCTCGAGCAGCTCGCGCTCGCGCGGGCTCGCCTCGAGGGTCGACAGCAGGCGCGCGCCCGAGTCCTGGCCCCCCGCGTCGACGAGCCGGGCATCCGTGTGCACGAGGAGGACGGCCGCATCGTCGAAGACCGGAAGCAGCCGGGCGAGCCGACCGGCCGGCCAGACGTCGTCCTGGTCGCTGAGGGCGACGACGTCGCCGCGGCAGGCCGCGATCGTCTGCTCGAAGTTGCGGGTGACGCCGAGGGGCCGGTCGCGCTCGATGATCCGCAGGGCGATCGCCGATCCGGGATGCTCGGCGCGATGCTGCTCGACGATGCTGCGCACGACGGCGACGGTTCCGTCGCTCGACGCGTCGTCGCCGACGACGATCTCGGCCGGCGCCGGCACCTGGGAGAGGATGCTGCGGATCTGCTCGCCGACGAACGCGCTGCCGTTGTGCGTGCAGAGGGCGACCGACACCGCGAGCGGGGCGTCGGTCGACGGCGGGTCGGTCGGCATGCCCCCAGCCTAGAAGCGCGCCAGTACGATGACATCACCATGACCACGGATGCGAGCGACACCGCCGAGCGCGTGGGCGTGGTGACGGTGGCCTACCGCTCCGAGGGCGTGCTGCCGGGTCTGCTCGCCTCGCTCCCCGGCGCGATCTCCGAGCCCTACGCGACCGTCATCGCCGACAACCTCCCCTCGGAGGGGGAGGCCCGCGCGCTCGCCGAGAGCCACGGCGCGACCTACATCCCCCTGGCGCACAACCCCGGCTACGGCGGTGCCGTCAACGCCGCGGTGTCGGCCCTGCCCTCGGGCGTCGAGTGGATCGTCGTGACGAACCCCGATGTCGAGTTCCGCGCCGGCTCCATCGACGCGCTCCTCGCCACGGGCGACGCCGACGAGCGCATCGGCGCCGTCGGGCCCGCCGTCGAGAACTCCGACGGCACGGTGTACCCCTCGGCGCGGGCGATCCCCTCGCTCCGCACGGGGATCGGGCACGCGCTGTTCGCCGACGTCTGGAAGTCGAACCCCTGGACGGCCGCCTATCGCGACGGCGCCGCCGTCTCCGGCGGGCGGCGCGACGTCGGGTGGCTCTCCGGATCGTGCCTCATCGTCCGCCGGTCGGCGTTCGAGCGCATCGGCGGGTTCGACGAGGGCTACTTCATGTACTTCGAGGACGTCGATCTCGGCCACCGACTCGGCCGGGCCGGGTTCCGCAGCGTCTACGAGCCGGCGGCGAGAGCCCTGCACACGGGCGCCCACTCGACCGGCGCGGAGTCGGCGCGGATGGTGCGCGCGCACCACGACAGCGCGAAGAGGTTCCTGCGCGGCAAGTACCGTGCCTGGTACCTGTGGCCCGTCCGCGCCGTCCTCACCGCGGGACTCTCGCTGCGCTCGGCGGTCATGACCCGCACGATCGGCCGCCAGGACTAGCGGGCGGCGCTCCAGCGCTCGTCGAGCGCTCGGCCGTAGGCGGTCGTGGCCTCCCAGGTCGGAAGCAGGCCCGACGCCCGCGCCTCGAGAAGCGTCGGCGCCTCCAGATCCTTCGGCGAGAGCAACGGCTCGCCCGCCTCGGCCGGGAACTCCAGCGCGACCGTCTCGTCGAGCGGGGTGATGCCGTGCTCCGCGGAGGGGTTGAACACCTCGCTCACGAGGTAGGTGACGGTCGAGCCGTCCTCGAGCGAGACGAAGGCGTGCCCGAGCCCCTCTCCGACGTAGACCGCGCGGCGATCCACCGCGTCGAGGCGCACCGCCTCCCAGCGGCCGAAGGTCGGCGAGCCGACCCGGATGTCGATCACGTAGTCGATCACGGCGCCCGCGGTGACGGTGACGTACTTGGCCTGGCTGGGCGGGACGTCCGCGAAGTGGATGCCCCGCACGACGCCGCGACGGGAGACCGAGCCGTTCCCCTGCCGCAGGTCGAGAGGGTGCCCGACCGCCTCCGCGAGAGCGTCGAACCGGTACCACTCCCAGAACGCGCCGCGGTCGTCGGGGAACTGCCTCGGGGTGACCTCGAAAGCGCCGGCGATGGTGAGCTCTCGGATCTGCATGGCACCGAGTCTAGATCGGCGCGACGGAGCGGCTCGGCGGCACGGAGCCGCTCCCGAGCACCCCCGTTCGGGGGTGGACCCCTCGCGCTGGTAGGGTCGGCGCGGGGCGGACCCGGCCCCGGCCCCGACCCCGAGGAGAGGAGGCTCGCGCGTGTCCACCACGACCCTCCGCGTGATCCTCGACCAGGTCGGCGCGGAGACCCCCTCCGGCATCGGTCGGTACGGCCTGGAGCTCACCCGTCAGCTCATCGCGACGGCTCCCCGCGGCTGCGAGGTGAGGGGGATCGTCCCCTCGTCCCCGCAGTCGGAGTACGACCGCATCGAGCGGGAGCTCCCCGGCCTGTCCGGCCTGTTCAAGAGCGCGCTGGACCGGCGGCAGCTGAGGGCGGCCTGGCAGCACGGCTTCACCCGGTTGCCGGGCAGCGGGATGGTCCACGCCCCGAGCCTGTTCGCCCCGCTCTACCGCCACGATCGGTTCGAGTCCCCCGGGGAGCAGATCGTCGTCACCATCCACGACGCCGTGCCGTGGACCCACCCCGAGACCCTTCCCGCCTCGGCGGTGACGTGGAGCCGCGCGATGGCGAGACGCGCGCAGCGTCACGCCGACGCGATCGTGGTGCCCACGCACGCGGTGGCCGAGCAGCTCGGCGCCGCCCTCGACCTCGGCGATCGCATCCGCGTCATCGCCGGCGCGGTGAGCAGCGCGCTCGCGGTGCCGGAGGACGCGCACGAGCGCGCGACCCGCCTGGAGCTCCCGGACCGCTACGTGCTCGCCGTCGGCCCGTTCGAGGCGCGGAAGGGCATCGCGGAGCTGCTGTGGGCTCTCGCCGATCCGCACGCCCCCGACATCGCGCTCGTCCTCGCGGGTCCGACGAGCGGGGCCGACGTCGACCTGGACGGCATCAGGAAGGACGCGCGCCTCTCACCGGAGCGCGTCCTCGCGCTGGGCACCCTCGACGATGCCGACCTCGCGACGGTCTACGACCGGGCCGAGGCCGTGATCGTGCCCAGTCTCGCCGATGGCTTCGCCCTCCCCGTGCTCGAGGCGATGGGCCTCGGGACCCCGGTCATCCACTCCGACGCGCCCGCCCTCGTGGAGCTCGCGGCCGACGCCGGCCTCGTCGTCGCGCGGGAGGACTTCGCCGGCTACCCCCGGCGCCTCGCCGACGCCATCCGCCGGATCCTGGAGGAGCCCATGCTCGCGGGGGATCTCGCCGTCCGCGGCCACGATCGCGCCCGCGCCTTCAGCTGGCGGGACTCGGCCGAGAAGACCTGGCAGCTCCACGCCGATCTCTGAGCCGCGCGCTCAGCCCTCGCCCTCCGGCGCGAGCGCCTCGGCGACGAGGCTGCGGACGAGCTCGTAGTCGGGCTCGACGTTGTCGATCGTCGGAGGCGTGAGCTCGACGTCGGCGATGGGGAGCTCGCGCGCCTTGACGGCGAGATCACTCAGGACTCCGAGCATGGACTGCGGGATGTCCGTGCGGACGACCTGCGTGCCCGCGTCGGCGATCGATTCGAAGCGCGTGAGCACCGTCGCGGGCTCCACCTGCCGCAGGATCGCCTCCTGGATCTGCCGCTGGTGCGCCATGCGGTCGAAGTCGGTGAGGTTGTAGCGGTTGCGGGCGTACCAGAGGGCCGTCGCGCCGTCCATGCGCTGCTCCCCGGCCTCGATGCGGCCGACGACCGGTCCGCCGTTGATGCCGAGATCCATGCCGACCGCGTCGACGACGACTCCGCCGAGCGCGTCGATGAGCTGCGCGAAGCCCTGCATGTCGATGAGCACGGTGTACTGCACGGGCAGGCCGGTGATGCCCTCGACGGCGTCCTTCATCGCCTCGATGCCGGGCGTGCTGCCGTCGCGCTCGGCCTTCGGGTACAGCTCGGGGTGCTCCTCGGCCCAGGGGTAGAGGTAGCTGACGAGGCAGTCGTCGCCGCAGTCGAAGCCCGTCGGCCACTCCTCCCACAGGGGGGAGTCCTCCGAGAAGGGAGCGTTGTAGAGGTTCCGGGGGATGCCGATCATCGTCACGGCGCCCGTGCCGGCGTCCACGCTCGCGAGGCTGATGCTGTCGGGGCGCAGGCCGATGCGATCGGGCCCGGCGTCGCCGCCCAGGAGCAGGATCGTGTACCGGCCGTCGATCGGCGGCTCGATGAAGCCGCCCGCGAAGACGCTGCCGAGCGTGTCGCGCCCGATGCCGGTCGCCCAGGCCGCCCAGCCGGTGCCGCCGACGGCGAGCACGAGCGTCAGCGCCACGAACCCCGCGAGGGGGGCGCGGGCGCGAGGGCTCGCGCGGACGATGCGCGCCAGGCTGAGCGCGTTGATCGTGGTCGCGAGCCAGAGCGCGGCGTAGAAGATGAGGCAGAGCTGCGCGATCCAGAGCACGACGACGTTCGTCGCGATCGTGAGCGCGACGGGCCGCGCGACGAGCGTGAGCACCACGGCGACGACCATGATTCCCCAGAGGACGAACGTCGCGCCGACCGCGAAGCGCCCCCATTTGCGATCGCCCGCGAGCAGCTGCGCCGAGCCGGGGATCAGCAGGTTGAGGCCGAGGAGCCACCAGGCGCGCTTGGCCATGAGCTCCGGCTGGCGCGTGTCGGGGTGCCGGAGCGGCGAGGCGAGGCTCACCGCGCGCGGGAGGCGACCGCGGTCTTGAGCGCCTCGTTCTTGGCGGCGACGGCCTGCTCGAGGCCCGTCGCGAAGGCGGCCAGCCTCTCGGCGACCACGGCATCCGTCGCCCCGATGATGCGCGCGGCGAGGATGCCCGCATTGCGCCCGCCGCCGATCGACACGGTCGCGACGGGGATGCCCGCGGGCATCTGCACGATGCTGAGCAGCGAGTCGAGCCCGTCGAGCGTCTTCAGGGGAACGGGCACGCCGATCACGGGCAGCGTCGTCACGGAGGCGATCATGCCGGGCAGGTGGGCGGCGCCGCCGGCTCCGGCGATGATGGCGCGGATGCCCCTGCCGGCGGCCGCGCGGCCGTACGCGATCATCGCGTCCGGGGTGCGGTGTGCGCTCAGCACCTCGACCTCGCAGGGGATGTCGAACTCGTCGAGGGCNGAGTGCCATGGTAAGGCTCAGTCGTCGAAGTGGGCGGCCGCGGCGCGCGCCCGGTAGGCGACGTCGTCGAGGTCGGCGCCGATCGCCGTGACGTGGCCGGCCTTGCGGCCCGCGCGGGGCCCCTTGCCGTAGGCGTGCACCTTCGCGCTCGGCTGGTGGCCGAGCGCGGCGGCGATGCGCTCCGGCGGGAGGGCGCCGAAGACGTTGATCATGACGCTCCAGTCGGCGAGAGCATCCGTCGCCCCCAGCGGCCAGTCGAGGACGGCGCGGAGGTGCTGCTCGAACTGGCTCGTGACCGAGCCGTCGATCGAGAAGTGACCGGAGTTGTGCGGTCGCATCGCGAGCTCGTTGACGAGCACGCGGCCGTCGGAGGCGTGGAAGAGCTCGACCGCGAGGACGCCCGTGACTCCGAGCCCGTTCGCGACGATCGTGGCGATCTCCGCGGCGGCCCGCTCGGCCGCATCGCCCGCGTGGGGCGCCGGGGCGATGACCTCGGCGCAGACGCCCCCGCGCTGCACCGTCTCGACGAGCGGCCACAGCCGGACCTCGCCGCTCGGGCGGCGGGCCGCGAGCTGCGCGAGCTCGCGCTGGAAGCTCACGAGCTCCTCGACGAGCACAGGGCCGCCGGCGAGCCAGTCGTCGGCGCCGTCGGGGGCGTCGACGACGCGGACGCCCTTGCCGTCGTAGCCGCCGCGCGGGGTCTTCACGACCGCGCGGCCGCCGTGGTCGGCGAGGAAGGCGGCGAGCTCGTCGCGCGACTCCACGCGCGCCCAGTCGGGCATCGGCACGCCGAGGGCGCCGAGGCGCTCGCGCATGAGGAGCTTGTCCTGCGCGTACAGGAGCGCGTCCGGGCCGGGCCGCACCGCGGCGCCGGCGGCGACGAGCGCCCTGAGCACCTCCTGCGGCACGTGCTCGTGATCGAAGGTGATCGCGTCGCAGCCTGATGCGAAGTCGAGGACGGTGCGGGCATCCCGGTAGTCGCCGACGACCGTGGCGGCGAGGCGGGCGGAGGAGTCCTCCGCCTCGGCCAGCACTCGGATCTCGATGCCGAGCGCGACGGCCGCGGGGATCATCATGCGCGCGAGCTGTCCTCCGCCGATGACGCCGATGACGGGCATGGCTGCTCCTCCTCTAGATTGGGGGCCTCCCGTCCATTGTGGTGCACCCCGGAGGCCCCATGCCCCACCTGCTCGCCCAGTTCGCCCGCTTCGGCGCGGTCGGGCTCGTCGGGCTGGTGGTGGACATCGCGCTGTTCAACCTGCTGCGCGTGACGGTGCTCTCGCCCGAGCTGATCGCCGAGGGCCCGATCATCGCGAAGGTCGTCTCGACCACGGTCGCGATCGCCGTCAACTGGGTCGGCAGCCGCTACTGGAGCTTCCGGCTGCGGCGGCGACGGCCGGCCGGCCGCGAGGCCGTCGAGTTCGTGATCGTCAGCATCGGCGGCATGCTCATCGCCGTCGGCTGCCTCGTGATCTCGCGCGAGGTGCTCGGCTTCACGAGCCTGCTCGCCGACAACATCGCCTCGAACGTCGTGGGGCTCGGCCTCGGCAGCCTGTTCCGGTTCGCGCTGTACCGCTGGTGGGTGTTCCATCCGAGACGGGATGCCCGAGCGGAGTCGCTCGTCGGCTGAGAGCCGAACCGCCGCAGTCAGCCCGCGAGCGGTGTCGCGCCGGTCTGCCGGCGGGCCTCGGCGACCGAGCTCCTGCTGTGCTCCATGAGGTCGGAGAGCGCCTCCTGGACGAGCGCGGCGCGCGGCAGATCGCGCAGCACCACGGGGCGGTCGAGGCCGGTGTTGAGGAGGATGTCGCCCGAGCCGAGCAGGCGCTGGATCGCCGACTGGCGCAGCGAGACGTCGTAGCTCCTGCTGTGCAGGACCTCCTGGCGCGTGCGCACCCCGAGACCGCGGCGCACGACGATGCGCCGCGTCGTGATGAGCACGTTGCTGGCGAGCCACCGGATGTACGGCACCACCGCGAGACCGACGATCGCGAGGGCGCCGCCGGCCGCGACCGCGATGCGCTGCCACGGCTCGTCGAGGGCGGTCGCGCCGTAGACGGCCGCGCCGCTGACGAGAACGGCGACGATGACGGGACCCGTGAGGGCGCGCGCGTGCGCGCGCAGGAGCACGATGACGCGCTCGGGCTCGCGGGGCTCCCCGGTCATGCCCTATTCATAGCGCAGGTGCGTCACGTCGCCGGCCGACACGGCGACGAGCGCCGAGGAGCCCCCGCCGGGGCGGACGAGCAGCCGCCCGTCGTCGTCGAGCGCCTCGGCGACGCCGCGCAGGGGCGCGAGCCCGGGCTGGTCGACCCGCACGGCCGAGCCGAGCGTGTCGAGCACCGGCTCGACGAGCGGGCGCAGCGCCCCCGCCGTCGGAGCCTCGCGCCACCGGGCGACGAGATCGCGGAGCGCGCGCAGGTACGCGGCGAGCGCGCGGTCGGCGAGCGGGGCATCCGCCCCGCCGGCGACGCCCTCGACGGCGCCCTCGGCCACGCCCTCGATCGCGAGCGAGGTCGCGGTCGGCACCGGCAGCTGCTCCACGGTCATGCGGGTGTTGAGGCCCGCGCCGATGACGACCCCGTGCGGCGTGAGCTCGGTCAGCACCCCCGAGAGTTTGCGACCGCCGACGAGCACGTCGTTCGGCCACTTGAGCCCCGCGCCGGCGACGCCGAGCTCGCGCACCGCGTGCGTCATCGCGACGCCGGCGAGCAGCGGCAGCCAGCCCAGGCGCTGCGGGTCGGCGCCGGCCGGGTCGAGGCGCACGAGCACCGAGATCGCGAGGGATGCGCCCGCCGGCGCGCTCCACACGCGATCGAGGCGGCCCCGGCCCGCCGTCTGGTGGTCGGTCGCGAGGACGGCGAGGTCGGGCAGCTCGGCGGCGCGGCGGACGAGCTCGGAGTTCGTCGACGGGCACGACGCGCGCCACTCGAGGTCGGGGGCGACGGCGCGGCTGAGGGGGAGCTCCATGCATCGAGCGTACGGCGCGCCGCCACCGGGCCCCGGGGGCCGATGCCGGGGTCAGCCGCGCGCGAGCGCGAGCGCCTCGGCGAGGGTCGGGGCGGTCGCCGGCCCGGGCCGCGTGACCGCGATCGCCGCCGCGGCGTTCGCGATGCGCGCCGCGCGCGCGGGCGCCTCGCCTCGGGCGAGCGCGGCGGCGAACGCGCCGAGGTGCGCGTCGCCCGCGCCCGTCGCGTCGACCTGCTCCACGGCGAACCCCGCGACGCGCTCGACCGACCCGCAGACCGCGACGAGGCACCCCTCGGCGCCGAGCCGGACGATCGCTCCGCGGTCGCGGCTCGCGAGCGCGCGGGCGGCGCCCTCCGCGGACGCCTCGCCGGTGAGCGTGAGGGCCTCGGCGAGCGAGGCGCTCATCCAGTCGGCGCGCGCGAGCACCGCGTCGAGCGCCGCGGGCCGCTCGACGACCGCGAGCGGGCCGGGGTCGAGCAGCACCGTGGCGCGCTCGGGAAGCCCGGCGATCCACGGGCCCAGCACGGCGCCATTGGTCGCGTCGAGGAGCCCGTAGCCGGAGACGTGCACGAGGTCGTCGTCGCCGATCGCGACGGCGGCGAGGGCGGCGGCGGCGAGCTCCGCCTCGGCGCCGAAGGCGGTCGCGAAGCTGCGCTCGCCATCGGGCTCGGTGAAGGCGACGTCTACCCCGGTGTCGAAGGCCGGATGCGCCGCGAGCAGCACCGCGACCCCCTCGGCGGCGAGAAGCGCCCGAACCCGGTCGCCGAGCGGTCCGGTGCCGTGCGCGCCGGCGTAGGCGGCGGGCAGCCCCTGCCGGCGAGCGGCGAGCAGCACGTTCGCGGCGCCCCCGGCGTGCAGACCGCGGGAGCGGCCGCGCACGTCGCCGCCGTGGGCGGGAAGGTGCGGGACGTCGAGGGCGAGATCGATGAGAGCGTTGCCGACGCTCACGAGGCGCGCGGTCATCCGCCCGCCCCCGGTGAGGCGACCGACGACGCGGCGTGAGGCGACCGATGACGCAGCGCCAGGAGGGCGTCGGCGATCGCGGGGAGGTCGAGAGAGCCGACGCCGAGGCGCGCGACGCTCACGGCGTCGACGGTCGCGGCGGGCCCACCGGTCCAGGGCCCGGTGCCGTGCACGGCGCCCGCGATGGCGCCGGCGATCGCGCCGATCGTGTCGGCGTCGCCCCCGAGCGACGCGGCGGCGCGCACCGCGAGCCACGGGTCGTCCGGCGCGAGGGCGAGCACGGCGAACGCGGCGGGGATGGACTCCTGCGAGGCGAGGCTCGTCCCGACGACGAGGGCCACGCGGTCGAGGACGGCGGCGACGACCGACTCCCGCTCGCGCGGGTCGACGACCTGCCGCCCCGGCCCCTCGGCCTCGGCGAGGGCGATCGCGGCGCGGATGCGCGCGGCGACGTCGGCGCCCGCGACCCAGTGCCCGCGACCGCGGCAGCTCTCTGCCGCGGCGACGCCCGCATCGAGCGCCGCGCGCATGCCCGCTCCGTCGATGCCCGCGCTCACGGCGGCGGCGACGGCGGATGCGGCGGCGAGCGCGAGCGAGGTCGCGTGCGTCACCGCGCTCGCGGCCTCGACCGCGTCCACGAGCACCGCGACGTCCGAGCCGGGGGTCGCGATGCCCACGGGCGCGACGCGCATCGCCGCACCGTTCGTCGTGCCGGTGCGCCCCGCGGTCTCGAGCGGCTCGCCGCGCAGCACCGCCTGCACGGCGCGCGTCGTCGAGGGCCCGAGCAGGTCGCTGGATCCCCGGCGGCGCATGTCGTCCTCCCACGCCACGAGCGCGCGCGCGAGATCGGCGGGCGCGATGCGGCCCTCGCCCGCGATGAGCAGCCGGGCGACGAGCAGGGCCTGCTCGGTGTCGTCGGTGATCGCGCCGGGCGGCATGCCCCCGGCGAGCGGATGATCGGCCGCCGGCGCGGCGAACCCGCCGACGATCGCGCCCCACCCCGCGCGCACCGCGTCGCGCGGCAGCAGCTGGAAGGGCATCCCGAGGGCGTCGCCGATCGCGAGTCCCTGGAGCGCGCCGAGCGCTCGGTCGCGCTCCCCCGTCGACGACGCCCCTGCCGCGGGCTCCGCCGCTTCCGCGCTCACGCCCCCGCGACCTCGGCGAGGATCCCGGCGCTCGTCGTGATCTCGATGAGCGGCGCGTAGAGCGCCATCGCGGCGAGCGCCCGCTCGTGGTCGGCCTCCGTCACGCCCGCGCACGCGTCGGCGACGACCCGCACGCGCACCCCCGCGTCCGCGGCGGCGAGGGCGGTCGAGAGCACGCAGCAGTCGGTCGAGACCCCGGCGAGGACCATGTCGTGGCCGACGATCGACGCGAGCTCCGCATCCCATTTCGAGAACGTCGTGCGCGTCACCACCCGGTGATCGCGTGCGGGGATGCTCGGCAGGAGATCCCAGATCCCCTCGGTCGGCGGCACGAGCGCGAACGGCCACTGCGCGTAGTACGGCACCCACGCGCCGACGGGCTCGGCGGGCGCGACGAAGCGCGTGAGCGCCACGCGGTCGTCGAACGCCTCCACGAGCGAGGCGACGACGGGCTCGATCGCGGGCGTGCCGGGGGCGAACCACGGGCTGCCCTCCTCGCCGAAGACGCGCTGCATGTCGATGACGACGAGCCAGGGACGGCCGTCACCCGCGCCGCTCACGCGACGGGCGCCGTCGCGCCGAGCGCATCCTGCCGGCGCACGGCCGAGCGGCCGAGCAGGAGGTACCCCGCGAAGCCGAGCACGAGCGAGATGAGCACGCCCAGGTTGGCGCCCTCGAGACCGGGGGTGAGGCCGAGGAAGTACCCCTGCCACAGGAAGGCGTCGCCGTAGAAGGCGTTCGACACGAAGCCCCAGCCGATCGCCGTCGCGATGACGAGGAGGGCGATCGACTCCCACCGCACCGAGCCGTAGCGGCCGGCGCGGTCGTAGAGCTCGGCGTCGGCGTAGGGCTGCCTGCGGAGGATGATGTCGGCGATGAACATGCCCGCCCACGCCGCGATCGGCACCCCGAGGGTGATGAGGAAGCCCTGGAACGGGCCGAAGAAGTCCTGCGCGACGAAGACGACGAAGATCGTGCCCAGCACCATGAGCGCGCCGTCGATGCCGACCGCGGCCGCGCGCGGCAGCTTCAGCCCCGCGGCGAGCAGCGACAGCCCCGAGGAGTAGATGTCGAGCACCGCCCCGCCGACGAAGCCGAGCACGGCGACGATCGCGAACGGCACGAGGAACCAGGTGGGCAGGATCGTCGAGAGTGCGCCGACCGGGTCGGTGCCGATCGCGTCGAGGAGCGTCGTCGACGAGCCCGCGAGCAGGAGGCCGACGAGCAGGAGCAGGGCCGGAGCCCACGACGCGCCGAACGTCGTCCAGCCGACGACGCCGCGGCTGGAGGCCGAGCGCGGAAGGTAGCGCGAGTAGTCGGCGGCCGCGTTGACCCAGCCGAGCCCGAAGCCCGTGAGCATGAACACGAGCCCGCCGATGACGGCGCCCGCCTCGCCCGCCGGGAGGGCGAGGACCGCACCGAGGTCGATCTGCGGCAGCACGAGCACGACGTAGACGATCGTCAGCACCCCCGTGGCGATGGTGATCCACTTCTGCAGGCGCATGATGAGGTCGAAGCCCATGATGCCGGCCCCGATGACGAGCGCCGCGACGACGACGAGCGCCACGACCTGCGTGCCGACGCCGGCGTCGAAGCCGAGCGCGCCGAGCACCGTGGAGGTCGCGAGCACGGCGAGCGAGACGAGCACCGTCTCCCAGCCCACCGTGAGAATCCACGACAGGATGCTCGGCACCCTGTTCCCGTCGACGCCGAAGATCGCCCGGCTGAGCACGAGCGTCGGCGCCGAGCCGCGCTTGCCCGCGAGCGCGATCACCCCGACGAAGAAGAAGGAGACGCCGATGCCGACCGCGCCCACCAGCAGCGCCTGCCAGAACGAGATGCCGAAGTAGAGCAGGAACGCCCCGTACGCGATGCCGAACACCGAGATGTTCGCCGCCGCCCAGGGCCAGAACAGGTCGCGCGGCGTGCCCCTGCGCTCCGACTCGTGGATGACGTTGATGCCGTTCTGCTCGACGGCGAGCGCCGCAGCGCTCCCGCCCTCGATCGCCGTCGACATGGGGTGCCTCCGCTGCACATGGGGTGCGGCCCGCCGGGGAGGGAGCCGTCAGCGGCGAGCGTATCCCCGGGCCAGGGGGCGGTCAACGCGCCGCGCACTGGCGCGCACGATCGCGCGCAGCGGAACGCCGACCGCGAGCGCCGCGGCGCCCGAGAGCGAGCGGTCGTGCGCGCCGAGGGCCGACTTGCGATCCCACGCGCGCCGCAGGGGGCCGCCGAGGGTCGAGCGGACCGGTCGGCGCGGCGGCAGCCCTCCGCTCGCGCGCTCGCGCACGAGGGCGTCGAGGGCCGTCGCGGCATCGGCGCCGGCCTCGGCGTGCAGGTAGTTGTCGGCGGCCCACGCGGGGGCGGGCATCCGGAAGCGGCCCTCGATCAGGTCGTCGACCGAGCCCAGGAGCCCCGAGTCGCGGAAGACCGTGTTGATGAGCGCGTCATCGACCCCGAAGTCGTCGAGGGCGAGCGCGGGGATGCCCCGGGCGACGGCCTCGAGGATGGCCGTCGAGCTGACCGTGGCGAGCGCGCCCGCGGTGTCGAGGGTCTGCGACATCGAGCCGCCCCGCACGACGAGGTTCGGCGCCCGGGCCGGCAGCTCGGCGAGCAGATCGGCGAGCGGCCAGCGCTCGGCGTGGGTCTGCTGCTCGCCGGTCGACGCGCGCACCTTCAGCACGACCCGCCGATGCGGGTGGCGGCGAGCCGTCGCGTCGAGCTGCCGGACGAGCCAGCGGCGCTCCTCGAGCGTCGCGGGGACGAGCGCCTGCGCGGCGAGCACGATGTCGTCGCCGGCCGGCGGGCGGCCCTCCAGGAACGGCAGGCTCGACAGCGCGAAGCGGTGCGACCAGCCCAGGGCCTCGGCTCGGTCGGCGAACGCGCGCCGCTCGCGCCGAGAGTGCACGAGCATGACATCGGCCTGCGCCCGGTAGTAGAGGGCCTTGCGGGTGGCCGGGATGCCGACGCCCGGAAGCCCGGTGACGAGAACCGGCCGGTCGCGCAGCTCGACGAGCTCGCGCAGCACGACCGCCGCGGTCGGGCCGCGCATGCCTACGAGGACGGCCTCTGGCCGATGGTGCCGCACCTGCGCGAGGAGGTCGTCGAGCCCGAGCACGGCGAGGTCGCGGCTGCGCCACCGCGTGCGCTCGAGAGCGGCCCGCCGCTGCGGCTCGCTCGGCATGACCGGGTTCGCCAGGAGCTGCAGCGCGACCTCGTCGCTCGACGCCTCGGGCGCGAGCCGCTCGACCGTGCCGGCGGCCCACTTCAGGTACGAGTCGGAGTCGGCGATCGCGATCAGCCTCACGCGGGGACCCGCCGGAGCTTCCGCATCGGCGCGAGCTCGCCCGGCTGCACGCGCTTGACCCCGTCGCCGAGCGCCTGCTCGATGATGCGCACGTCGCGCACGAGGTGCTCGAGCCCCTGCGGCTCGAGCGACGCCGCCTGATCGCTGCCCCACATCGTGCGGTCGAGCGTGATGTGCCGCTCGATGACCGTCGCGCCGAGGGCCGCGGCGGCGAGACTGATCTGCAGCCCCCGCTCGTGGCCGGAGTAGCCGACGGGCACCCCCGGGTAGCGGGCGGCGAGCGCGGGGACCACCCGGAGGTTCGCCTCGTCGGCGGGCATCGGGTACGTCGAGGTCGCGTGGAGCAGGATCAGCCGGCCCCGGGCATCCAGCGCCTCGATCGCTGCGTCGATCTGCTCGAGCGTCGACATGCCCGTCGACAGGATGACCGGCTTGCCGGTCGCCCCGATCGCCCGCAGGAGGGGCAGGTCGGTCACGGAGGCCGACGCGACCTTGTGGGCGACGACGCCGAGATCCTCCAGGAAGGCGACGGAGGGCTCGTCCCACGGCGAGGCGAACCAGTCGAGACCGCGGAGAGTGGCGTGGTCGCCGATCTCGATGTACTGCTCGCGGTCGAGCTCGACGCGGTGGCGGTACTCCAGGTAGGTCATCGTGCCCCACGGCGTCTCGCGCGCGACGTCGCGCATGTGGGCGGGAGTCGCGAGCTCGGGCGTGCGCTTCTGGAACTTCACCGCGTCGGCGCCCGCCGCCGCCGCGACGTCGATGAGCTCCTTGGCGATGCCGACGTCGCCGTTGTGGTTGAGGCCGATCTCGGCGATGACGTAGACGGGGTGACCCGACCCGATGGGCCGACCGGCGATCCTGACGCTCACGCGCCTCCTCCTTCGATGGTGCCCGCGAGGGCGTCGGCGAGCAGCAGCTGCTCCTCGGTGTCGATGTCCAGACCGCAGCGCTCGGCGACGATCGCCGGCTCCACCCGCCCGAAGAAGCGATGGCGCGCGGCGCGGAAGCCGGCCGCGTCGAGCACGTAGAAGGCGCCCGTCTCGGCGACCTGCGGAGGGAGCTCCTGCCGACGCGGGCGGTGCGCGGGGTCGTGGTTGACTCCCGACCATCCGCGCGGTGTCGCGCCGGAGGCCTCGCCGCTCGGAGCCCACAGGAACACCGGGGTCGCGATCGCGGAGAACACGGCGTCGGCCTCCCCGGAGCGCACCCGCGCGACCGCCGCATCCAGATCGGCCGGGTCGATGAAGGGCGAGGTCGCCTGCAGGAAGACCAGCACCTCGGCGCCGTCGCCGGTCACCTCGAGCGCGTGCAGGAGCGCGCTCTCCGAGGCGGCGTCGTCGCGGGCGAGATCCGCGGGCCGCACGACGACGACGGCGCCGGACGCTTCGGCCTCGCGGGCGATCGCGGGGTCGTCGGTGCTCACGACGACGCGGTCGACGGATGCCGCGGCGCGGGCCGCACCCACCGCCCGCGCGACGAGGCTCCGCCCGCCGACCGTGCGCAGGTTCTTCCCCGGCACTCCCCTCGACCCGCCGCGCGCGGGGATGACGGCGATGACGCTCACGGGGCGACCGGCGCCGGGTCCGCGAGCCGCACGCTCGAGCCGGTGCCCTCGAGCACGACGCTGAGCGTCTCGATCGCGCTCGACGGGCGGCTCACGACGTCGAGCGGGCGGAGCGCGCCGGCGAGCGCGAGCTCCACGGGCACGGCGGCCGGGACGACCTCCACGTGGCGCTCGCGCGCGAGGGCCCGCAGGAACCACTCCGGCTCGCGCCGGTGGGGGAGGTAGGCCAGGCGCTGCTCGCGCGCCAGCCGCCGCACGAGGCCGCTCTGCTCGTCGGCCTCGATGAGGCCGTCGGCGACGGCCGCCGTGCCGAGGACGATGCGACGCCCCTCGGGCACGTCGCGCGCGGCGAGCCCGTGCTCGCGGGTCCACGCGAAGCGGTGGTGCCGCACCCGGGCGCCCAGCTCGAGGAGGGACGCGACCGCCGGATCGGCGGGAGGGAGGTAGGTCGTGACGTCGAGGCGGCCCTCCGCGGCGAGCGCGCGGAGCGTGCGCATCGTCGATGACGCGAGAGCGCGCCGCAGGCCGTTCGGGCCGTCGGCGGCGGCCCGCGCGGGGCGCAGCAGCGGCTCGCCCGCCCCGAGCAGCCGGGCCAGGCGGCGCGTGATCGCCCCGTCGTCGACGAGGACGAGACGGTCGGGCACGGCGCGCGCCAGTCGCGCCTGCACGAGGCCCGAGAACGCGTCTCCCACGAGCCACTCGGCGCCGGCGGCGAAGCGATGCCACGGCATCAGCCGCCGCTCGATGCCGATGGCGGCCGCCTGCGGGAGGCCGCGGTCGTGGACGTGGGCGGCAGTGCGCTCGAGCTGTGTGTCGCCCGCGCGCGGGACGATCGCGAGCGGCTGGTCGCGCTCGTCGACGGTCAGCGCCGCGTGCTCGAGCGCCCCGAGCAGCTGCAGCGGCGACTCGACCCACGCGGTCGTGCACGTCACCGGCATCGGCTCCCCCTCGCGCGGCCCGCGCCGACGACGGGGCCTGTGTCGCGAGCGACGCTACGAGCGGCGGGTGACGCGGTGCGGGCCCGGCGGTGAACGCGGGGCGACCGACGGATGACCGACGGCCGTTCCGACGCGCACACCGCCGCATCCCCTTTTTGTGCCATTCCCCCAACGGCACCGGCCGGTGGCTGGTCGATAGGCTGAGCCGGTGACCGACGAGACCCCCGCTCCCGACCTGTCGACGACCGCCGGCAAGATCGCCGACCTGCGCGTCCGCTACCACGAGGCCGTGACGGCCGCGGGCGAGGCGGCGATCGAGAAGCAGCACGCCAAGGGCAAGATGACCGCCCGCGAGCGCATCGACGCCCTGCTCGATCACGGCAGCTTCGTCGAGCTCGACGAGTTCGTGCGCCACCGCACCCACGCGTTCGGCATGGAGGCCAAGCGCCCCTACGGCGACGCCGTCGTCACCGGCACCGGCACGATCCACGGCCGCCAGGTGGCCGTCTACAGCCAGGACTTCACGATCTTCGGCGGCTCGCTCGGCGAGGTCGCCGGCGAGAAGATCATCAAGGTCATGGAGCTCGCCATCAAGACGGGCGTCCCCATCATCGGGATCCTCGACTCCGGTGGCGCGCGCATCCAGGAGGGCGTCGTCGCGCTCGGCAAGTACGGCGAGATCTTCCGCCGGAACACCGCCGCCTCGGGCGTGATCCCGCAGATCTCGATCATCTGCGGCCCCGCCGCAGGCGGTGCGGTGTACTCCCCCGCCCTCACCGACTTCGTGATCATGGTCGACAAGACCAGCCAGATGTTCGTCACCGGACCCGACGTCATCAAGACCGTCACGGGCGAGGACGTCGGCATGGAGGAGCTCGGCGGCGCGCTCACCCACAACCGCACCTCGGGGGTCTCGCACTACCTCGCGCAGGACGAGCCCGACGCCTTCGACTACGCGCGCGCCCTGCTCAGCTACCTGCCCGACAACAACCTCGCCGAGCTGCCCGAGTACGCATCCGAGGCCGAGCTCGAGATCACCGACGACGACCGTCGACTCAACGGGATGATCCCCGACAGCCCGAACCAGCCGTACGACGTGCTCGACATCATCGACCACGTCGTCGACGCCGGGTCGTTCCTGGAGGTGCAGCCGCTCTTCGCGCCGAACATCGTCATCGGATTCGCGCGCGTCGACGGCCGCAGCGTCGGCGTCATCGCCAATCAGCCGAAGGCGATGGCGGGCACGCTCAACATCGACGCCGGCGAGAAGGCCGCGCGCTTCGTGCGCTTCTGCGACGCCTTCTCCATCCCGATCCTGACCCTCGTCGACGTGCCCGGGTACCTGCCCGGCACCGACCAGGAGTGGACGGGCGTCATCCGGCGCGGCGCGAAGCTCCTGTACGCCTACGCCGAGGCGACCGTCCCCCTCGTGACGGTCATCACGCGCAAGGCCTACGGCGGGGCCTACATCGTCATGGGGTCCAAGCAGCTCGGCGCGGACATCAACCTCGCCTGGCCCACGGCTGAGATCGCCGTCATGGGCGGGCAGGGCGCGGTGAACATCCTCTACCGCAACGAGATCAAGGCGGCCGAGGCGGCGGGCGAGGACGTCGCGGCGGTCCGCACGCGCCTGGCGAACGAGTACACCTACAACGTCGCGAGCCCCTTCCTCGCGGCCGAGCGCGGCGAGATCGACGGCATCATCGAGCCGGCGGCCACGCGCGTGGCGGTCATCAAGGCGCTGCGGGCCCTCAAGGGCAAGCGCGCGAGCCTGCCGCCCAAGAAGCACGGGAACATCCCGCTGTGACGGCCGAGGTCGATCCTTCGGGCGCGGATGCTCCGCCGACGCCCGTCGTGCGCATCGCGTCGGGCCGCCCCACGGAGGAGGAGCTCGCCGCCGTCCAGGCCGTGATCGCCGCCGTCCTCGCCGAGCAGGCCTCGCTCGGAGCGCCGCGACGGGCGGCCTCCGCGGATCTGTGGCGGCGAGCCGCGCAGGCTCCGCGCGCGGACGTGCACGCGGGCCCCGGCGCGTGGAGCGCGTCGCGAGGCCAGCGCGGCTGCTGAGCCGAACGGGCGGGATCCGGCGCGGAAGCGCGCGGCCGAGGCGTCCGAAGTGCGGAATCCGTCGTCGACGGTGCGGATTCCGCAACCGGAAGGGTATCGGGACCCTCGATCGCTACCCCCGGACGGGGGATGTACCCCGGTATCGCGCACATCTCCGTCCCACATCCCCGGAAAATCGGGCGAGGCTTCGATCGGGGTACGAAAAATGTACCCCGCCGGTCCCCCAAAATGACGACTGTGCGCGCTCCCTCGGGATTGGCACTATGTCATGTAAGCGGTGCAGCTCCATCGGAGCGCACCACCCTTCACCGGCCGAATAGGGTAAACGGCCGGGTGATTGGGGGGCGAGTTAGATCCATATTCGGGTTGTGGATCTAACTCGATACGTTGCGAAGGGCCGGAGATGGGTACTCCGGCCCTTCGATCGTTAACGCGGCCTCTCTAGGAGCCGGAGGCGAGCGCCGAGGGTCTCGGGATCTCCAGCCACAGATCGACCTCGTCGTCCTCGTCGTCCTCCTCCTCGGCCGAGCCCAGATCGCGGGCCGAACCGTCGCCCACGGGCGTGAGCCCCACCACCGTGACCGCGATGTCGGAGTCGGCGGGCGCAGTCCGCGCGATGATCCGGCGCGCCTCCGTGCCGCGGATCGCCGTGGCCAGCTGGTCGAGGATGCGGTCGCGCTCGTCCGGGTCCATGCCGTCGAGCCCGCCCTCGTCGAACAGCGTCACGGTCGCGCCCCGCCGTCGAGCCGACATCACCTGGGCGCGCACGGCGTCGTTGAGCAGCTCGCGCCCGCGGATCTCGTCGCGGATCGCCGCCTCGAGGTAGATGCACTCGCGCCGCTGCTCATCGGTGAGCTCGCCCCTCGAGCGCTCGATGACGCGCAGCATCGGAGCGGCCATCGTGCTCGTCTGCCCGAGACGGAACTGCCGCTCGTACAGGTGCGCCTCCTGGGCCGCCTGCCAGTCGGTCGCCTCGCGCTCGGCCTGCGCGAAGCGGTTGGCGTCGAGGGACGCCTTGGCGAGCGCTCGGCTGAGGATGTGCGAGATCGCGACCCACGCGGCCGAGCCGATCACGCCGGTGCCCAGCAGGAGCCCGGGGCCGCCCCACCAGATGGTCTGGACGACGAGGAGGGCGATGCCGACCCACGCGAACATGTGCCGCTTGCGGGTGGACGTGATCGTCATGAGGGTGCCGATCGCGGCCACGTACCAGGTCGCGTAGCCGAGACCGCCGTCGCGTCCGGGGTCGAGCTGGGGGGTGATGAGCAGG
Source organism: Yonghaparkia sp. Soil809 (assembly GCF_001429705.1). NCBI lineage: Bacteria > Bacillati > Actinomycetota > Actinomycetes > Micrococcales > Microbacteriaceae > Microcella > Yonghaparkia sp. Soil809. Next base: position 1,487,208 of record NZ_LMSV01000001.1, on the reverse strand, counting down.
GTCAGGCTCACGCACACGGCGACATTGAGCGCGGCCATCCAGACGGGCATGCGCTCGGGCTGCCCGGGGAGGAGGCTGATGGTCGAGGCGAGCGCGTAGAGCACCATCGCCGCGAGGACGGGGAGCGGGTTCGAGGGGGTATCGATCGTGTACAGGCCGAGCACGATGTGATAGCCGGAGAAGAGCGCCGCCATCGTGACGATGAGCGCCCGGGGCACGCCGATCCTCATCGAGCCTCCTCGATCGCCTCGAGCGGCTCGGATCCGGCGGAGGGCGGGGCGAGGACGGGCCAGCGGACGACGATGACCGTGCCGTGACCGGGCTCGGAGCGCACCTCGGCGCTCCCGCCGGCATTGGCCACGCGCTCGATGATCGAGCGCCGGACGCCCAGCCGCTCGCCGGGGACCCTCGCGGGGTCGAACCCCGCTCCGGCGTCGCCGACCTCGATCTCGATCGCGCCGCCCTGCACGCCGGAGACGCGCAACCAGCGCCGCACCTCGGAGCCGCCGGCGTGCTGGATCGAGTTCACCATGGCCTGGACGGCGGCCGAGTAGAGCGCCTCGGCCTGCGCCGCCGGCACGATGCGCGTGTCGAGCGAGCGGACGCGGATGGAGAACGGCACGGACATCTCGCGCGCCGCCCGCACGATCCGGTCCGCGACCTGCCGGAAGCGGACCGTGCTGCCGTCGTCGGGAGTCGCGAGCGCGGCCTCCTCGAGGTGGCGCATCGCGTTGCCCGCCATCGTCGCGGCGAGCAGCTTCTCCTCCGGCGACTCGGCGCGCGCCGCGGAGAGGAAGGTGGTCAGGACGCTGTCGTGCACGATCGCGTCGACGTGGACGCGCTCGACCTCCGTCGCGTGCTGGCGGACGGCGTACGAGTAGCGGTCGAGAGCCGTGCCCTGCGCGTCGTCGACCGAGCTCGATGCCGCGCGGGTCATCGTGATGATGACCAGCACGGCGCCGCCCAGGATGACGGCGTACACGGCGTTGAACAGCCCGAGCTCCCACGGCCCGTCGCCGCCCGTGGGCATGGCGCGGATGATGCCGTAGATGAAGGGGACCACGAAGAGGTAGATGAGCGCGCCGCGCACGCTCAGGCCGATCGCGGCGCTCGCGGTCGCGACGGTGGTCAGCAGGTAGAGCCAGTGATCTCCCTCCTGCGGGTTCGCGGGATCCGCGAGGAAGAACGGCCAGGTCAGCAGGGCGAGAACGTACACGACGGCGACGACCCGGTGCGCGCCCACGACGAATCGCTTGAGCCCCGAGCACAGCAGCGAGAGCAGGAGCGAGCCGTACATGGCCCCGGTCGCGATCGCGGCCCACAGCGGCTGGGCGAGCCCGTACTGCGGGATGACCAGCAGCAGCGCCTGGATGCCGAAGACGGCGCCGAACCACGCGACCGATCTCGACAGGACGGTATCGACCCGCTTTCGGCTGATCGGCTGGCGCGGCTGCTTCGCCGCGCTCGGAGCCGGCTCAGGCCGAGTCATCGCCATCGTTGTCGAGCCCCGGGAGGATGCCGTCCTCCACGGCGCGGCGCAGCAGGTCGACCTTCGTCGGCGCGGGCCGCCCGACCTCGACGTACTTCGCGCGGATCCGATCGAGGTACTCGCGAGCCGTGGAGTACCCGATGCCGAGCTGCTGGGCGGCGAGCTTGAGCGGCAGGCCCGAGGCGTAGAGGTGGAGGATCTCGCGCTCGCGGCGTCCGAGCTGCGCCTTCGCGAAGTCGCGGTCGGCGTCGATCGCGCTCGCCCACTCGAGGTTGTTGAGCACCTCGCCGCGCGCGACCGTCTCCGCGGCGGCGATGACGGTCTTCGTCGCGGAGGACTTCGGGATCACGCCGGCGGCGCCCGCGGCGAGCGCCTCTCGCACGCTCGCGACGCGGTCGGCGATCGAGTGGACGAGGACCGCCGAGCCCGTGGCCTGCACGGCCTTGACGTTCTCGGTCACGCTCGAGCCATCGCCGAGCGAGAGGTCGAGCACGACCACGTCGACCTCGCCGGAGCCGAGGCCCTCCACGAACTCGGGCACGGTCGCCGCGGCGAGGACGAACTCGAAGCCCGCGTTCGTGAACGCGGCCTGGAGGCCCAGGCGGACCGACTCGTGGTCATCGACCACGGCGATCCGAACCTTCTTCCCCTGGGGTGCGACCACGACGACGTTCTACTTCCCTGAGCGGCTCGGAGCGCACCGTCGGGCTGCGGTGCTCGCCCCATGTTAGTCGGCCCGCAGCCCTCGGAGCGCGTCGCGCCGCGCCGGTCGAACGCCCCCGGAGCCCGCGGATGAGGCGAGAATCAGTCGCGAACGAGCGACGCGACGGCCTCCACGTGGTGAGTGTGCGGGAAGAGATCGAAGGCCCGCACCCCCGCCAGCCGGTAGCCGTGCGGAGCGGCGAGCGCGACATCCCGCGCGAGCGCCACGGGATCGCAGGCGACGTAGATCACCTGAGCCGGAGCGAGGCGCCCCAGGACGGCCATGACCTCGGTGCCGGCGCCCGAGCGGGGCGGGTCGAGGACGACCGTCGCGGCCCGCAGACGGGCGCGCTCGGCCGCGCTCGCCGACTGCTCGAGCTCGCGCAGGAAGCGGTCGACGCGCGCCGTGATCGCGGCGGCGCCCACCCACTCGGCGAGGTTCTCCGCGGCGTGCTCGGTCGCGCGCTCGTCGGACTCCACGCTCGTGATGCGCGTCGCCGCGCCGAAGCGGTCGCCGACGGCCGCGGCGAGCAGGCCGACCCCGCCGTACAGGTCGAGGTTCGCCGCGCGCGCGTCGAAGATCGCGTCGTCGATCGCGCCCTGCACGGCGGCGGTGAGCGCGGCGGGGGCCTCGCGGTGCACCTGCCAGAAGCCCGTGTCGTCGAGCCGGAAGCTGCGCTCCCCCACGCGCTCGGTGATGACGGTGGGCTTCTGCTCGCCGAGCACCAGGCGCGGGTCGCCGACCGTGGGGGCGAGCACGTCGACCGTGCCGAGGCCCGTGAAGCGCTCGCTGAACGGCGTCGCGGCCTGCACCGCGGGCGAGGCGAGCGGAGCATCCGTCACCGGGATCACCGTGTGCGAGCGGCTCGCCATCGGCCCGATGCGACCCTCGCCGTCGACGTGCAGACGGATGCGGGTGCGCCAGCCGAGGCCGTTCGCGGCGTGATCGCCGGGCAGCTGCTCGACCTTCACGTCGCTCTCGATGCCGGCCATGCGCTGCAGCGACTCGGCGAGCACCTGGCGCTTCAGCTCGCGCTGGTGGCTGAGGGCGATGTGGCCGAACTCGGCGCCGCCCGCGCGCTGGCGCGGGTCCCGGTCGATGCTCGCGACCGGCCAGACGTGCTCGCGACGGTGCTCGCTCGGCTGCAGCACCTCGATCGCGTCGGCGCGCCAGAAGCTCTTCTTGCGGTCGTCGGAGATGCGCGCGCGCACCGTCTCGCCCGGGATCGCGTCGGCCACGAAGACCACGCGGCCGTCGAGGCGGCCCACCGAGATCCCGCCGTGCGCGATGCGCTCCACCGTCAGCTCGACCTCGCGGCCGATGTTCTCACCCATGCGCCCCAGACTACGGGCCGGTCGGCGCGGGCCCGCCCGGCAGCGGCCCCGCCGATGCGGCGGGTGCCCGGGCACCCGACCGGAGCGCCGCCTACGATCGTGCTCGTGCGCCTCATCCTCGCCTCCACCTCCCCCGCCCGGCTCGCCACCCTCCGCGCCGTCGGCATCGAGCCCGTCGCGATCGCTCCGCTCGTCGACGAGGATGCCGCGGTCGCCGCGGCCGGCCCGCTGACTGCCGCCGAGATGGTCCAGCTGCTCGCCCGCCTCAAGGCCGAGGCCGTGCTCGACCCCGCCGTGTGCGGAGGCGCCGGATTCGCGCCCTCCGACCTCGACGGGTTCATCCTCGGCGGCGACTCGGCGTTCGAGCTCGACGGCACCGTGTTCGGCAAGCCGCACGAGCCCGAGATCGCCCGCGAGCGCTGGCTCGCCCAGCGCGGCCGCAGCGGCGTGCTGCACTCGGGCCACTGGCTCATCGACCACCGCGGCGGGCGCCTGCGCGGCGCCGTCGGCCGCGCCTCGAGCGCGACGGTGCACTTCGCCGACGACATCGAGGAGTCGGAGATCGACGCCTACATCGCCACCGGCGAGCCTCTCAAGGTCGCCGGCGCCTTCACGATCGACTCCAAGGGCGCCGGCTTCATCGACCGCATCGAAGGCGACCCGCACACGGTCGTCGGGCTCTCCGTGCCGCTCGTCCGCAAGCTCGTGCACGAGCTCGGCGGGCGGTGGACGGAGCTCTGGAACCGCTAGACGCGGGCCGCCCGCGAGCGCGCGCCGAGCATCCGTCGCCTGTGGCCCCCTGCAAGGGATCGCCGTCGCTTTTGTGAGGGCGAGCCAAACGGGGGGTGCCGACCGGCCCCTAGGGTAGAGAACCATGGCCCGCATCTCGAAGGTACTCATCGCGAACCGCGGCGAGATCGCCGTCCGCGTCATCCGCGCGGCGCGCGACTCCGGTCTCGGCACCGTCGCCGTCTACGCCGACCAGGACCGCGATGCGCGGCACGTCAAGCTCGCCGACGAGGCCTACGCCCTCGGCGGCACCACGAGCGCCGAGACCTACCTCGTGATCGACAAGCTGCTCTCCGTCGCGCGCCGCTCGGGCGCCGACGCGGTGCACCCCGGCTACGGGTTCCTCGCCGAGAACTCGGAGTTCGCCCGCGCCGTCATCGACGCCGGCCTCATCTGGATCGGCCCCTCCCCCGAGGCGATCGACGCCCTCGGCGACAAGGTCAAGGCGCGCCACATCGCCGAGAAGGTCGGCGCCCCGCTCGCCCCCGGAACCCTCAATCCCGTGTCGGGCGCCGAGGAGGTTCTCGACTTCGTCGACGTCCACGGCCTGCCCGTCGCGATCAAGGCCGCGTTCGGCGGCGGCGGGCGCGGGCTCAAGGTCGCCCGCACGCGCGAGGAGGTGCCCGAGCTCTTCGACTCGGCCACGCGCGAGGCCATCGCCGCGTTCGGCCGCGGCGAGTGCTTCGTCGAGAAGTACCTCGACAAGCCGCGCCACGTCGAGACGCAGTGCCTCGCCGACGCGCACGGCAACGTCGTCGTCATCTCGACCCGCGACTGCTCGCTGCAGCGCCGCCACCAGAAGCTCGTCGAGGAGGCGCCGGCGCCGTTCCTGACGGACGAGCAGACCGAGCTCCTCTACACGTCGTCGAAGGCGATCCTCCGCGAGGTGGGATACGTCGGCGCTGGCACGTGCGAGTTCCTCATCGGCGCCGACGGCACGGTCTCGTTCCTCGAGGTCAACACGCGCCTCCAGGTCGAGCACCCCGTCTCGGAGGAGGTCACCGGCATCGACCTCGTGCGCGAGCAGTTCCGCATCGCCGAGGGCCAGGAGATCGGCTACGACGACCCCGTCGCCCACGGCCACTCGATCGAGTTCCGCATCAACGGGGAGGACCCGGGGCTCAACTTCATGCCCATGCCCGGCCCCGTGCACGCCCTGCGCTTCCCCGGCGGCCCCGGCGTGCGCGTCGACTCGGGCGTCACGACCGGCGACGTCATCTCGGGCGCCTTCGACTCGCTCCTGGCGAAGCTCATCGTCACGGGCAGGACGCGCGAGGATGCCCTCGAGCGCTCGCGACGCGCCCTCGCCGAGTTCGAGGTGGCCGGTCTGCCCACCGTGCTCCCGTTCCACCGCGCCATCGTCGACGACCCCGCGTTCGCGCCCGCCGACGGCGCCCCCTTCACCGTCTTCACGCGCTGGATCGAGACCGAGTTCGACAACCGGCTCGAGCCCTGGAGCGGCACCCTCACCGACGAGGTGTCGGCGCCCGTCGCCCGGCACACCGTCGTCGTGGAGGTCGGGGGCAAGCGCCTGGAGGTGTCGCTCCCGGAGTCGCTCATGCCGAGCGGAGCATCCCGCCCCGCCGCCGCGCTCGCCGTCGCCCCGCGCCGTCGGGGAGGCTCGGCGGTCGCCGTCGGCGCCTCAGGCGACGCCGTCAAGAGCCCCATGCAGGCCACGGTCGTGAAGCTCGCCGTCGCCGAGGGCGACACGGTCGTCGCCGGCGACCTCGTCGCCGTGCTCGAGGCGATGAAGATGGAGCAGCCCATGACCGCGCACAAGGACGGCACGGTCTCCGGCGTCAACGCCGCCGTCGGCGAGACGGTCGCCGCGGGCCACGTGCTGCTCACCATCGCGGACTAGCCCCGCCGCATCTGTCCGAGGCGCCCGGCCCCGCGCCCCTGCCGCCCGCGCGTCTGCGCCTCCGCGCTGCGCGTGTGCCGAAGAGTGGCGAGTGAGTCGAAACATTCCGACCCGATCGCCACTTCTCGGCTCAATCGCGACCCACTGGAACGCCGAGGCGCTGGAGCGCGCTCGCCATCCGCTTCGGCGAGCGCGCGGTCGACCAGTCCCAGCGGCCGAAGGTCCGCACGGATGGACGGATGTCGTCCTCCCGCACCTTCTCGTCGTACACCACGTCCGCCGGTGTACGGCTTCGCAGGAACTGCGGATCGGAGTACTTGGCACGCCCGTCGAACTCGGCCGCAGCACCGAACTCGGGCCAGCCGAAGTCGGTGTGCCAGATCCGCCCTGACGCTCCGATGACTCGGAACTGCAACTCGGGCGGTGGCGCGCCGATCAGGTGCATCGTCACTCGACTGAGCGATTCACCCGGACGATTCGCCCGCTCATCCGCGAAGTCGATCACCCTGCGGGCGCGTGCGCTTCCGGGTGCGCGGCCGAGCTCGTCGAGAGCGCCGGAGAGGGCGGAGCGGAAGGAGAGCAGGCTGAGCCCGTCATGGTCGCCGCGGCCGACGGAGAAGAGCGCAGCATCCGCAACCGCGACGGCCGCCGAGAAGCTCGCTGTGCCAGCAACATCGATGACGGTGCGCGCCAGTGACGTAACCGGCAGGCCAGCGACGTGCAGGGTCTCGGCTTCGGGAGTGCGGGTGCGGTGCCGTCGAAGCGTGCGGTTCGGACAGAGCCCACTGCCTGCCGGGACGGTCGAGTGGATCTCGTCGGGCCAGCCGTCGACAGCCGGAAGACCCCACAAGGCGGCGGCTGACCAGTGGGAGATGGTGTCGTACCTGCTCAGCCGACGAGCGGTCGCGAGAACTCGCAGTCGATAGCGGTCGTCTGTGCCGAGTCGCCCCAGATCGTCGGCGGCGACGTGCACCCCGGGATGCACCGACACCATAGCTGTCGAGCGCAGGGCGCGGTAGAGCCTCGTTCTCTCGCCCGCATCCTGCGTATCTCGGGCGTAGACGAGGGGCAGAGGCGGAGCGTCCGACGATGTGCGCATTGCGACAGCATGCAGGCGCCTGCCCCCGTGGAACGCCGTGCGCCCGAGCCGGTGAGTGAGGGTGCAAGAGAGCGCCGTGGGGAGGAGCCACCCAGCAACCACGGGCCGGCCCGTGTCTGCGGCACCTGCTGAGTCGAGAAGTGGCGTCTGAGTCGGAAGGTTTCGACTCAGACGCCACTTCTCGACTCACTTTGACCCGCTGCGGGGCGACGGGCGCGCGCGGCCCGCCGGGGCAAGCACGCGGGCCGCGCTACTCGCGGATGACGTGCATCGCGCGCGCGGCATCCGTGATGCCGCCCGAGAGCGAGGGGTACACGCTCATCGCCGAGGCGAGCTGGTCGACCGTCAGGCGGTGCTCGACCGCGAGCGCGATCGGCAGGATGAGCTCGGAGGCCCGCGGCGCCACGACGACCCCGCCGATGACGGTGCCCGAGGTGCGCGAGGCGAATAGCTTGATGAACCCCTCCTTGATGCCCTGCATCTTCGCGCGCGGGTTCGCGGCGAGCGGCAGCTTGAAGACGGTGCCGCGGGCGACCCCGTCCTCGACGTCCTTCTGCGAGAACCCGACGGTCGCGATCTCGGGGTGCGTGAAGATGTTGGATGTCACGTTCCGGCGCTCGACCGGGTCGACCGCGTCGCCCATCGCGTGGTACACCGCGGTGCGGCCCTGCATCGACGCGACCGACGCGAGCGGCAGGAAGTCGCTGCAGTCGCCGACGGCGTAGATCGACGGGATCGACGTGCGGGCGACCCGGTTCACGCGGATGTGCCCGCTCTCGGCCAGCTGCACCCCCGCCTCCTCGAGTCCGAGCCCGGCGGTGTTCGGCACGGCGCCGACCGCCATGAGGCAGTGCGAGCCCTCGACGACACGGCCGTCGGCGAGGGTGACGCGCACGCCCGCGCCCGTGTTCTCGACCGACTGCGCGCGCGCCTTGGAGAGCAGCTCCATGCCCGAGCGGAGGAACACCTTCTCGATGAGGGCCGCGGCATCGGCATCCTCGCCCGGGAGCACCTGGTCGCGGGAGGAGACGAGCGTGACGCGCGCGCCCAGCGAGCGATACGCGGAGGCGAACTCGGCCCCGGTGACGCCCGAGCCGACGACGATGAGGTGCTCGGGGACGTCCTCGAGCCCGTAGAGCTGCTTCCAGGTGAGGATGCGCTCGCCGTCGGGCTTCGCGGTGGGCAGCTCGCGCGGCGAGGCGCCCACGGCGACGATGATCGTGTCGGCCTCGCACTCGTCGAAGTCGACGCGCTTGCGCCCGCTGCCGGTCGAGACGACGACCCGGCCCGGCCCGTCGAGGCGGCCGTCGCCGGTGAGGATGCGGACGCCGGCGCGCTCGAGCTGCTCGTGCATGTCCTGCGACTGCTGGGCGGCGAGCCGCAGGAGCCGGTGGTTGACGGCGGTGAGGTTGACGGCGATCTCGGGCTTGACGGCGCGACCGCGTTCGCCGCGGGCGAAGAACTGCACCCCGACCTCGCCGGCCTCCATGATGGCCTCGGCCGCCTCGGCGGTCGCGATGAGGGTCTTCGAGGGCACGACATCCGTGAGCACCGCCGACCCGCCGACGCCGGACCGCTCGATGAGGGTCACCTCCGCGCCGAGCTGGCGCCCGGCGAGGGCCGCCTCGTAGCCGCCGGGTCCGCCGCCGATGATGACGATGCGCTGGGTCCGTTCGAATGTTGTCGACACGCCCTCCAGTCTTCCACTCCGCCCGCGAACCCCCCAACGGATGCCCGTCCCGCCCGGGCGCGGATGCGCACCTCTCTGCGCGGTCGCGCACCAGGCCCCCTCACTACGATGTTCGTCATGTCCGATGACGCACCGCACCCGCTCGACGACCCGAACGCCGACCCCTTCGCGATCGCCGCCGAGGCCGCCGCGCAGATCGCCGAGAGGACGGGCGTCGCGAGCCACGACATCGCCCTCACGCTCGGCTCGGGCTGGGCGAAGGCCGCCGACCTCATCGGCGAGACGACGGCCGAGATCCCCGCGACCGACATCGTCGGCTTCTCGAAGCCGGCGCTGACCGGGCACGTCGGCACGCTGCGCAGCATCCTCACCCCGAGCGGGAAGCGCGCCCTCGTGATCGGCGCGCGCACCCACTACTACGAGGGCCACGGCGTGCGCCGGGTCGTGCACTCGGTGCGCACGGCCGCCGCGGCCGGCGCGCAGACCATGATCCTGACCAACGGCGCCGGCGGCATCAAGGAGCACTGGAGCCCGGGCACACCGGTCCTCATCAGCGACCACCTCAACCTCACCGCGGACTCGCCGCTCGAGGGCGCGACCTTCATCGACCTGACGGACCTCTACAGCGCGCGCCTGCGCGGCCTCGCCCGCGAGATCGAGCCGGGGCTCGACGAAGGCGTGTACGTGCAGTTCCGCGGCCCGCACTACGAGACGCCCGCCGAGGTGCAGATGGCGAGGACGATGGGCGGCCACATCGTCGGCATGTCGACCGCGCTCGAGGCGATCGCCGCCCGCCAGGCGGGCATGGAGATCCTCGGCATGTCGCTCATCACGAACCTCGCCGCCGGCATCAGCCCCGAGCCGCTCAGCCACGCCGAGGTGATCCAGGCCGGCAAGGACGCCGAGTCGGTCATCAGCGGCCTCCTCGCCCGCATCGTCGCGGCGCTCTAGGCGGCACGACGGCGCGCCGGGCATCCGCCCGAACCGTACGCTCTCATCGCACCCGTTCGCAGATCGGAGACCCCATGACGACGCTCGACGCCGCGAAGGCCTGGCGCGACCAGGACCCGGACCCGGTCACGCGGGCAGAGCTCGACGCGATCATCGCGGATGCCGAGGCCGGCATCGCGACGGCCGTCGCGGCCCTGCACGAGCGCTTCGACGCGCGGCTCGCGTTCGGCACCGCCGGGCTGCGCGGCGAGCTCGGCGCGGGCTCGAACCGCATGAACCGCGTGCTCGTGACGCAGGCCGCCGCGGGGCTCGCCCGTTTCCTGGTCGGACGCGAGAGCCACCCGAGCATCGTCATCGGCTACGACGGCCGCGTGAACTCCGACGTCTTCGCGCGCGACACCGCCGAGATCATGGCGGGCGCGGGCGTGCGGGCGATCCTCCTGCCGCGGCTGCTGCCGACGCCCGTGCTCGCGTTCGCGGTGCGGCACCTCGGCGTGAGCGCCGGCGTCATGGTGACGGCGAGCCACAACCCGCCGCGCGACAACGGCTACAAGGTGTACCTCGGCGGCCGCGACCACGGCTCGCAGATCGTCGCCCCGGTCGACGCCGAGATCCACGAGGCCATCATCGAGGTCGCGTCGACGACGTCGATCGATCAGCTGCCGCGCTCGACCGATTTCGAGGTCGCAGGCGAGGACGTGATCGACGCCTACGTCGCCGCGACCGCCGCGCTCGCCCCGCACGGCGAGGGCGCCGCTGCGCGCGTGCCCGTGCCATTCGTCTACACGGCGATGCACGGCGTCGGGTGGGAGGTCGCGCAGCGCGTCTTCCGCGAGGCCGGCTTCGCCGAGCCGACCGTCGTCGCCGAGCAGATCGCGCCCGACGGCGCCTTCCCCACGGTCGCCTTCCCGAACCCGGAGGAGCCGGGCGCGATGGACCTGTCGTACGCGACGGCCACCCGCGCCGGAGCGCGGCTCATCATCGCCAACGACCCCGACGCCGACCGGCTCGCCGTCGCGGTGCCCGATGCGGACGCCGCGGAGGGCTGGCGCCGCCTGAGCGGCAACGAGGTGGGGGCGCTCCTCGGCTGGCGGGCCGCCGAGCGGATCACCCGCGAGGGCCGCATGGCGAAGCTCGCCGCCTCGATCGTGTCCTCCCCCGCCCTGTCGGAGGTCGCGAAGGCGTACGGCCTGAGCTACAGCGACACCCTCACGGGCTTCAAGTGGGTCTCCCGCGTGGGCGGGCTCGCGTACGGCTACGAGGAGGCCCTCGGGTACCTCGTCGACCCCGAGAAGGTCCGCGACAAGGACGGCATCTCGGCCGCCGTCGACCTCCTCGCCCTCGTGGGCGAGCTCGCGGCGGAGGGGCGCACGCTCGCCGACCACCAGCGCGCGTTCGACGAGCGCTTCGGCGCGTTCGCGAGCGCGCAGGTCTCGCTGCGCGTCACCGAGCTCGCGCGCATCCCCGCGATCATGAGCGCGCTGCGGGATGCCCCGCCCGCCTCGATCAACGGAGTGCGGGTCTCGCAGGTCGACGACTTCATCCGCGGATTCGGCGTCTTCCCGCCCTCGGACATCCTGCGCTTCTGGATGGAGGGCGGCGCGCGCGTCATCGTGCGTCCGAGCGGCACCGAGCCGAAGGTGAAGGTGTACATCGACGCCTCGAGCACCGCAGGCGACGTCGACGAGCGGCGCGCGGCCGCCGAGGCCGAGGTGGCGGCGCTCGAGGAGGGCATGCGCGCGCTCATCGTCTAGCGGGCGCGTGCTTGACTGACGAGGTGAGCTCACCGACTCCCGCGCCGTTCGCGCCCGCCCGACCGCTCGCGCACGAGCCGCTTCTCGGCCGCGGAGTCGCGCGGGCGCTCGTGCTCGCGCTCGTCGTCGCGGCCCTGGGCCTCGGGGCCGGGGCCCTGGGCCGCCCCGAGCTCGCGGGCGTCCTGCGCACGGGCGGCATCCTGGTGGCGGCCGGCGCCCTCGTCCTCCTCCTGGCCCGCCGCGGGGATGATCGCCTCGAGCGCACCCCGGCGGTCAGCGCGATCGTGATGGCGGTCGCCGCCGGGCTCTCGGCCGTCGGCGTCATCTGGCTGCTGAACTCCGGCCCCGATCGGCCGATCGGCATCGTCGGGACGGTCGCGTCCGTCGGCATCGTGACGGCCGCCGCGTCGGCCGCGGCGTCGACCGCGGTGCTGATCCGGCCCCACGTCGAGGCGATGGCCGCCCACGTCTGGTCGGGCATCGCCGGCGCGGGCTTCGCGATCCCGTTCATGGCCGCGGGCGCGGCCCCCGAGCTCATCATGGCCGGCGCGGTGCTCATCGGCATCGCCGACCGCGCCGGGCACCGCCGCCGGGCCCGCGCCCTCGAGGCCCGTGAGCGCGCGATCGCCCTGGGCGCCGTCGACGGCGTCGACCCCCGCGACGCGCTCCGCTCGCGCGAGCGCGGTCCCGAGCTCGACCGCGACGCCCTCCGGCTCGCCCTCGCGCTCGGCTGCACCGCGATCGGAACGGTCGTCGTCGCGTGGGCGATCGGCATCGCCGTGGGCAGCGCGAGCGGCGCGGGCTCCGAGGGGGCCGGTGGCGGCCAGGGCTTCGCCGCCGCCTCGCTCGCCGCGATCCCCCTCGCCGTCCAGGCGGCCCTCCTGCGCGGCGCCGTCGCCCCCCTGCGCCGGTGGCTCGCGATCGGGGGCGGGATGCTCGGCGTCGCGTCCCTCGCCCTCCTGGTCGCCCCGCTCGAGCCGGTATTCCTCGCCGCCGTGGCCGCGCAGTCGGTCGCGATCGCCCTGCTCGCCGGCGCCCTCGCCCGCCACGGCTTCGGCGCCTCGACGGAGGGCGCCTGCCACGTGGCGATCGCGGGCGCGACCGCCTGGTGGCTCCTCATCGTCAGCACGGGCGGGCTGCTGCTCGCGTTCGCCGCGGTCGTGACCACCCTTCTGGCGCTCCGTCGCCGCGAGCGGCGCCGCGGTCGGCTCGCCGGGCAGGTCGGGCCGGGGCGTCCGGAGGTCGCTCGATGACCGGGCGGTCGACGCTCGGGCGCGGTCTCGTCCTCGCGGTGGTCGCCCTGGCGATGACCGCGATCGGCGGCTGGGGGCCGACGCTCCTCATCACCCTCGGCGCGCTCGATCCGGCCGACCAGGTCGCGACGCTGCGCGTGCTCCTCACCGGCAGCGCGGTCGCGCTGCTCGGGTTCGTCCCGCTCCTGCTCGCGGCGCTCGCGCTCGTCGGCCGGGCTCCGCAGCCCGGATGGCTGCTTCGCCTGGCGATCGCGATCCTGCTCGTCCGACCCGCGGTGGTCGTGCTCGAGGTCATCTCCTCGCCGGTCGCAGTCGTTCCTCAGCCGCTGACGCTGCCTCTGTTCCTCACCACCGCGGTCGCGGCGGGCCTGGCCGCGATCAGCGTCCTGCCCACCGCAGGGCCCGCTCGACGGCCGGAGCGCATCGCCGTCGTCGGCGTCGCGGTCGCCGCCCTCGTCGGCCTCGCGCTCTTCGGCTACACCGGCGCGATCGTGCCGATCGCCGCGGTCGGGCTCGTCATCGCGCTCGCGCTGCGCATCCGGCGCGAGCGCGAGCAGGCCGACCTCGACGCTCTCGACGACGACTGAGCGGCGAGCGGAGGGCCCTGCGCGACCTCAGCCGATCGCGACCTCGAGCTTGCAGGTCAGCTCCTCGGTGTCGAAGTAGTTCTCGATCACGACGACATCGGCGCGGGTCGGGCCGATCGCCTCGACGAACTCGGCGCTCGTGAGGATCACCTGCGCGTCGGCGGCCACGCGCGCCACCGACGCGATGTCGGCCGCCACGACGGTCGCCTCCAGGCCCAGGCGCTGCAGCACGCGCTCGGCGTTGACCTTGAGGATCCCGCTCGAGCCGATGCCGGCGCCGCAGATCGTCACGATCTTCACGCGCGCTCCGACCGCTGGAGGATGGCCCGCACGGCGTCGCGGGTGGGGGCATCCGCGACCGCGGCGATCGCGGCGGAGTCGTTGAAGGCGTTCGCGAGGGCCGCGACCGCCGCGAGGTGGGCATCCGGCGCCACACCGGCGAGGCCGATGACGACCCGCACCGGGTCGTTGTGGGCGTGGCCGAACTCGACCGGCTCGGCGAGCGTGACGACCGACAGCCCGTCGCACCGCACGGCGGCGCCGGGGCGCGCGTGGGCCAGCGCGAGGCCGGGCGCGATGACGATGTAGGGACCGTGGTCCTCGACCATGCGGATCATCGCGTCGGTGTACTCGCTCGTCGCGCAGCCGCTGTCGACGAGGGCGTCACCGGCGATGCGCACGGCCTCGCGCCAGTCGGCGGCGCGGGCGCGCAGCACGATGGCGCGGTCGGCGAGCGGAGGAAGCGTCATCCTGCGTGCTCACCCGCCAGTGCGGCCTCGAAGCCCTCGACGATCATCTCCGCGAGCTCGACCCTGTCCTCCACCGGCAGGAACGCGGCCTCGGCGGCGTTGAGCTGGAAGGCGAGGACGTCGTCGAGGCCGTAGCCGAACGCCTCGGTGACGAGCGCGAGCTCGCGGCTGAGGGTCGTGCCGCTCATGAGGCGGTTGTCGGTGTTGACGGTGACGCGGAAGCCCAGCTGGTAGAAGAGGTCGAGCGGGTGGTCGACGAGCTCGTCGCCCCACTGCGCGATCGCGCCGGTCTGCAGGTTCGAGCTCGGGCTCGTCTCGAGGGCGATCCCGCGGTCCTTCACCCACTCGGCGAGCGTGCCGAGACGGGCGAAGGTCGACTCGCCCTCGGTGGTGATCTCGATGTCCTCCGCGAGGCGCACGCCGTGGCCGAGGCGCAGCGCGCGGCCGTCGAGGAGGGCGCCGCGGATCGACTCGAGCCCGTCGGCCTCGCCGGCGTGCACCGTCGCCGGGAAGAAGCTCGCCGCGAGGTGGTCGAACGCCTCGCGCATCCGGCTGGGCGGGAAGCCCGCCTCGGCGCCGGCGATGTCGAATCCGACGACCCCGCGGTCGCGGTGGCGCACGGCGAGCTCGGCGATCTCGAGGCCGCGGTCGGCGTGACGCATGGCGCTCACGAGCTGTCCGACGCGGATGCGGCGGCCGAGCGAGCGCGCCTCCGCGACGCCCGCATCGAGGCCCGCCTGAACCGCCTCCACCGTCTCGTCGAGGCTCAGCCCGCGCGTCAGGTGCTGCTCGGGGGCCCAGCGGATCTCGCCCCACACGACGCCGTCCGCCGCGAGGTCGAGCACGGCCTCGCGAGCGACGCGCTCGAGGCCCTCGCGCGACTGCATGACGGCCGTGGTGATGTCGAAGGTCCTCAGGTACTCCACGAGCGAGCCGGAGTTGCTCTTCTCGGCGAACCACGCGGCGAGCTCTGCGGCGTCGGTCGTGGGCAGCTCGACGCCCGCCTCGACGGCCAGCTCGATGATCGTCTGCGGGCGCAGACCGCCGTCGAGGTGATCGTGCAGCGACACCTTCGGCAGGGCCTCGAGCACCGTGTCGGTGCCGGGCATGAGGGTCGTGGTCGTCGCCGTCGTCATGCCTCAAACCTACCGGTTCGTTACCGTGTCGTGACCCGCTCGACGGGCCATAGGCTCGGCTCATGCCCGAGAAGATCATCCTCGACTGCGACCCCGGCCACGACGATGCTGTGGCGATGCTGCTCGCCCACGGCTCGCCCGAGATCGAGCTGCTCGCGGTCACGACCGTCATGGGCAATCAGACGATCGAGAAGGTCACGCGCAACGCGCTCGCCGTGGCGCGCGTCGCCGGCATCACCGAGGTGCCGTTCGCGAAGGGCGCGCACCGCCCGCTCGTGCGCGCCATCGAGACGGCCCCGAGCATCCACGGCGAATCGGGGCTCGACGGCCCCGTGCTGCCGGAGCCGGCGATCGAGCTGGATGCCCGGCACGCCGTCGACCTCATCATCGACACCGTCATGGCTCACGAGCCCGGGACGGTGACGCTCGTGCCGACCGGCGCCCTCACGAACATCGCCCTCGCGGTGCGCACGGAGCCTCGGATCGCGGAGCGCGTCAAGCAGGTCGTGCTCATGGGCGGGGGCGTCCACGTCGGGAACTGGAGCGCGGTGAGCGAGTTCAACATCGTCATCGACCCCGAGGCCGCGCACATCGTGTTCAACGAGCCGTGGCCGCTCGTCATGGTCGGGCTCGACGCCACCCACCAGGCGCTCGCGACGCCCGAGGTCGCCGCGCGCATCGCCGCCGTCGGCACCGGGCCCGCGCGGTTCGTCGGGGAGCTGCTGGAGTTCTTCGGGCACACCTACAAGGACGCCCAGGGGTTCGACCACCCGCCGGTGCACGACCCCTGCGCCGTCGCGTACGTCATCGACCCGACGATCATGGAGACGGTTCGGGCGCCGCTCGACGTCGAGCTCACCGGCGCGCTCACGGTCGGCATGACCGTGGCCGACCTGCGCGCGCCCGCCCCCGCCGACTGCAGCACGTCCGTCGCGATGAACCTCGACAACGAGCGGTTCTGGGGGCTCGTGGTGGACGCGCTCGAGCGCATCGGCGCGGTCGACCTCTAGTCGACGACCCCCGCGACGAGCGGCCCGCCCGTGACGACCTCGTCGCCCGCGTCGCCGATGCGGTAGCCGCCCTCGAGCGCCTCGAGCGCGCGGTCGAAGCGCGCGGCGTCGTTGGTGTGCATCGTGAACAGCGGCTGGCCCTTCGTGACGGCGTCGCCGGGCTTCGCGTGCAGGTCGATGCCCGCGGCGTGGTCGACCGGGTCCTCCTTGCGCGCGCGGCCCGCGCCGAGTCGCCAGGCAGCGATGCCGAAGGGCAGCGCATGCTGCTCGACGAGCACGCCGTCGCGGTCGGCGGTGACGACGTGGTGCTCGGCCGCCTCGGCCATGGGCGCCTCGGGGTCGCCGCCCTGCGCGCGGATCATCGCGTTCCAGGTGTCCATCGCCTGACCCGTCTGCAGGGCGCCCTCGACGTCGGCGTCGGTGATGCCGGCGAGCTCGAGCATGTGGCGGGCGAGCGTGACGGTGAGCTCGACGACGTCGGCAGGACCGCCTCCCGCGAGCACCTCGACCGACTCGCGCACCTCGTTGGCGTTGCCGATCGCGAGGCCCAGCGGCACGTTCATGTTGGTGAGCACCGCACGGGTGGCGACCCCGGCATCCTCGCCCAGTCGCACCATGACCTTCGCCAGCTCGCGCGACTGCTCGATGTCCTTCAGGAAGGCGCCGGAGCCGAACTTCACATCGAGCACGAGCGCGGCCGTGCCCTCCGCGATCTTCTTCGACATGATCGACGAGGCGATGAGCGGGATGCACTCGACGGTGCCCGTGATGTCGCGCAGGGCGTAGAGCTTGCCGTCGGCGGGCGCGAGGCCCGAGCCGGCAGCGCACACGACGGCGCCCGCGCTCTCGAGCTGCGCCATCATCTCGTCGACGGTGACGTTCGCGCGCCAGCCCGGGATGCTCTCGAGCTTGTCGAGCGTTCCCCCCGTGTGACCCAGCCCGCGACCGCTGAGCTGCGGTACCGCGACGCCGAACGAGGCGACGAGCGGCGCGAGCGGCAGCGTGATCTTGTCGCCGACCCCACCGGTCGAGTGCTTGTCGGTGGTCTTCTTCGAGAGCCCGGAGAAGTCGAGGCGCGTGCCCGTGGCGACCATCGCGAGGGTCATGTCGCGCACCTCCTCGCGCGTCATGCCGTTGAGGAAGATGGCCATGGTCATGGCCGACATCTGCTCGTCGGCGACGTAGCCGCGCGTGTAGGCGTCGATCATCCACCGGATCTGCTCGGTGGTGAGGGCGCCCTTGTCCCGCTTGGTGCGGATCAGGTCGACGACGTCGAACGGCTCGATGCTCATGAGCGGAACTCCTCCAGGGTGCGCGGGCCGAACGCGTCGGGCAGCACCTCATCGATGGTCTTGATGCCCGACACGGTCTCGAGCAGCATGCCCTCGGCCGAGTGCTCGAACAGCAGCTGGCGGCAGCGGCCGCAGGGCATGAGGGCTCCGCCGTTCCCGTCGACGCACGTGAACGCGACGAGCTTGCCGCCGCCGGTCATGTGGAGCGTGGAGACGAGCGTGCACTCGGCGCACAGCGTGAGGCCGTAGGACGCGTTCTCGACGTTGCAGCCGGAGATGACGCGACCGTCATCGACGATCGCGGCGACGCCGACGGGGAACTTCGAGTACGGCACGTAGGCCTTGGCCATCGCCTCGAGCGCGACGGCGCGGAGCGCGTCCCAGTCGAAGGCGTCGGCCGCGGGCGCGGGCGATGCGGTCATGTTCTGGCTCTCTCCTGCTCAGGCCTTCATGTACGGCTTGCCGGACGCGGCGGGGGGCCGCGAGACGCCGACGAAGCCGGCGACCGCGACGATCGTCACGACGTACGGGAGCATGAGCATGAACTCGCTCGGCACGGGCGAGCCCACGATCGACAGGGTCGACTGCAGGTTCGTGGCGAAGCCGAAGAGCAGGGCGGCGAGGGTCGCGCGGATCGGGTCCCAGCGGCCGAAGATCACCGCGGCGAGCGCGATGAAGCCGGCGCCGTTGGTCATGTCCTTGCCGAACGAGCCGACCGCGGCGAGCGTGAAGAACGCGCCGCCGCCGCCGACGATGGCGCCGGCGAGCAGGACGTTCCAGAATCGCGTCGCCCGCACGTTGATGCCGACCGTGTCGGCCGCGGTCGGGTGCTCGCCGACGGAGCGGAGGCGCAGGCCCCAGCGCGTCTTGAAGAGTCCGAACCAGACGAGGAAGATCGCGAGGTACATCAGGTAGACGATGACCGTCTGGCGGAACAGGATCGGCCCGAGGACGGGGATCTCGCTCAGCAGTGGGATGGCGATGCGCTCGAACTTCTCGGGCGAGTTGAACGTCTCGGCGTTCGGCACCATGACGGTCGAGTACAGGAAGCTCGTGAGGCCCAGCACGAGGACGTTGAGCACGACGCCGACGATGACCTGGTCGACGAAGTACTTGATCGCGAACGCGGCGAGCACGAAGGAGACGAGCGCGCCGGCGACCATCGCGCCGAGGAGCCCGACGTAGGGGCTGCCCGTGAGCGTGCCGAGCATCGCGGCCATGAAGGCGCCGCCGAGCAGCTGGCCCTCGATCGCGATGTTGACGACGCCCACGCGCTCGGAGATCACGCCGCCGAGCGAGCCGAAGATGAGCGGGGTGCTCACGGTCAGCGCTCCGGCGAGGAGGCCGATCATCGGCACGGTCGCTCCGGCGGCCGCCCAGGTGAGGAACCCGACGAGGAAGAGCACGGCGAAGATCGTCGTGAGCCACAGCGGGACCCGGACCGCCGCCCGCGCGAGCAGGAAGGCGCCGATCGTCGCGGCGACCATGAGGATCACGACGACGATCGTGGTCTCGGCGAGGCCGAGCGTGAGCGGCGGCAGCTGGATGGCGTCCCGCGCCTCCGAGAGCCGGTAGATCGTCGTCGGGTTGCCGCCGTCGAGGTCGGGGCGACCGACGATGAAGAACAGCAGGATCGCGATGACGGTGAAGATCGCGAAGGCGATGGGCGCCTTCCAGCTCCTCACGACGATGGGGGATGCCCCACCGGGCGTCGTCGCCGCGGACGCGGTGGTCGCGGGTGCAGCGGTCACTTCGACACCTCCGCCTTGCGGGCGATCACGGGCTTGCGCCACTGGAAGCTGCCGTCGGGCGTCGGCAGTCGGAAGATGGCCCGGACGAGCGGCGGCGCGGCGATGAAGAGCACGATGAAGCTCTGCACGACGAGCACGATGTCGACGGGGATGCCCTCGGCGCTCTGCATCGTGAACGAGCCCGCTTTGAGCGCCCCGAACAGGATGCCCGCGAAGAACACGCCCCACGGCTTCGAGCGCCCGAGGAGCGCGACGGTGATCGCATCGAACCCGATGCCGGCGTCGAGCCCGGCCGCGAATCCGCCGGTGAAGTTGCCGAGCACCTGCTGCACCCCCGCGAGACCGACGAGGGCGCCCGCGATGAGCATCACCTTCACGTAGACGCTCTTGACGTTGATGCCCGCGACCTGCGCGGCGTGCGGGTTCTCGCCGACGGCGCGGAACTGGAATCCCATCGCCGAGCGGTTGAGCAGGTACCAGACGTAGATCGTCGCGACGATCACGAGGATGAAGCCGATGTCGAGGTTGTACTGCGGGCCCAGCAGGCTCGGGTACTGCGCCGACTCGAGCATGGGGCCCGACTTCGGGTTGTTCTGGCCGGGCGCCTGGAGCGCGCCCGGGGTGCGCAGCAGGAAGGACACGAGGTAGAACGCGATGTAGTTGAGCATGATCGTCACGATCACCTCGTGCGCGCCGGTGCGGGCCTTCAGGAGACCGACGATGCCGCCCCAGAGGGCGCCGCCGATGATGCCGACGATGAGCGCGACCACGAGGTGGATGACCGGCGGGAGCGGCACGTATGCGCCGACGTAGCCGGCCGCCGCCGCCGCGATGAGCATCTGGCCGCGGCCGCCGATGTTGAACAGGCCGACGCGGAACGCGAGCGCGACGCCCAGACCCGCCGCGATGAGCGGGGTAGCGAAGGTGAGGGTCTCCAGCAGCGGGCGGATGGCGATCGCGAACCCGCGATCGGTCTCGTAGTTGAAGATCGAGCCGCGGAAGAGCGCGGTGTACGCGCCGCTCACCGCCTGCCAGGCGGCGCCGAGGGTGTCGGAGGGGCGGGAGAAGAAGTACCCGGAGGTCTCGGCGACCCGCTCATCGGTCAGGATCACGAGGATCCCGCCCGCGATGAGCGCGAGCACCACGGCGAGGACGGAGATCGCGGCGGAGCCGCCGAGGATCTCCTTCATGATCTGGTTGGACCGCGGTGCGGCGGGCGTCTCGGGCGCGCTCGCCGGGGTCGCGGGGCTGGTCGTCGTGCTCATGCGGCCACCTCCGCCGGCGTCTCGCCGGCCATCATCAGTCCGAGGACGCTGCGGGGGGTATCGCCCGGCACGATGCCGACGATGCGCCCGCGGTACATGACCGCGATGCGGTCGGCGAGCGCGACGACCTCGTCGAGCTCGGTCGAGACGACGATGACGGGAACCCCGGCGTCGCGCGTCTCGACGATGCGCTTGTGGACGAACTCGATCGACCCGACGTCGAGCCCACGGGTGGGCTGCGCCGCGATGAAGAGGCGCAGCTCGCGACTGAGCTCGCGAGCGAGGACGACCTTCTGCTGGTTGCCGCCCGACAGGCGGCCCACGCGCGTCGTGATGCCCTGCGCGCGCACGTCGAACTCGCG
Organism: Yonghaparkia sp. Soil809; assembly: GCF_001429705.1. Taxonomy (NCBI): domain Bacteria; kingdom Bacillati; phylum Actinomycetota; class Actinomycetes; order Micrococcales; family Microbacteriaceae; genus Microcella; species Yonghaparkia sp. Soil809. The sequence goes on along the minus strand of NZ_LMSV01000001.1, from coordinate 1,466,133 downwards.
CACCTTCTCGGCGGCGAACCGCGCGAGGTCGGCGAGCTGCAGCGTGCCCCGCTTCACGAACGGCTCACCGGTCGAGCGGTCGAGCATGAGGTTCTCGGCGATCGTCATCTCGCCGACGAGGCCGTCCTCCGTGCGGTCCTCCGGCACGAAGCCGACGCCCGCGTCGAGCACGCCGCGCGTGGAGCGGCCGATGAGCTCCTCGCCGTCGAGGGCGATCGAGCCGTGGACGCGGTGCTGGAGACCCATGATGGCCTCGGTGAGCTCGGTCTGCCCGTTGCCCTGGACACCGGCGATCGCGAGGATCTCGCCGCGGCGCAGCGTGAACGAGACGCCGTCGACCAGAAGCTGCCCGTTGTGGTCGGTGACCGTCAGGTCGCGCACGACGAGCGCGTCGTCGCCGGGGGCGGCCGGGTCCTTGTCGACGGTGAGGTCGACCGCACGACCGACCATGAGGGAGGCGAGCTCGGCGTTGGTCGCGGTGGGCGAGGCCTCGCCGACGACCTTCCCGAGGCGGATGACCGTGATGCGGTCGGCGACCTCGCGGACCTCGCGGAGCTTGTGGGTGATGAAGACGATCGACGTGCCCTCGTCGCGGAGCTGGCGCATGATGGCCATGAGCTCGTCGGTCTCCTGCGGCGTGAGCACGGCGGTGGGCTCGTCGAAGACGAGCACGTTCGCGTTGCGCGAGAGGGCCTTGATGATCTCGACCCGCTGCTGCACCCCGACGGGGAGGTCCTCGATGAGGGCGTCCGGGTCGATGTCGAAGCCGAACCGCGCCGAGATCTCGACGACCTTCGCGCGCGCCGCCTCGAGGTCGAGGAGGCCGCCGGGCTTCGTCGACTCGTTGCCGAGCATGACGTTCTCGGCCACCGTGAAGACGGGGATGAGCATGAAGTGCTGGTGCACCATGCCGATGCCGGCGTTCATCGCGTCGCCGGGGCCGGTGAAGCCCTGGACGACGTCGTCCAGGAGGATCTGACCCTCGTCGGCCTGGTACAGGCCGTAGAGCACGTTCATGAGGGTGGACTTCCCCGCACCGTTCTCGCCGAGCAGGCAGTGGATCTCGCCGGGCTCGACCACGAGGTCGATGTGGTCGTTGGCGACCAGGGCGCCGAAGCGCTTGGTGATGCCACGAAGCTCGAGTTTCATGCTCCGCGCCTTCCCGCGCCGTCGGGTGGAGTCGGCGCTGTCCGTGAGCTGGTGTCGGAGGATGCCGCGTTCAGGGCGACCGCGGCGGGCCCGACTGCTCCACTGTACGGGAGCGTCATGGCCGGGATCTGAGCAGATGCGCGCGCATCTGAGCACGGCGTCGCGCGCGGGCGTCCTGGCGGATTCCCTCCGGAAACGGGCCGGGGGAGGCCAGCATCGCTGGCCTCCCCCGGATGGATCCGGTTGCGACTACTGTCCGGGCGATGCCGGCGACGTGACCTCGATGTCACCGGCGACGATGCCCGCGGTGACCTCCTCGAGCTCGGCGGCCAGCTCGGCGCTGACCTTCGACTCGAAGTCGTGGAACGGCGCGAGGCCGAGGCCGCCGTTCTCGAGGGTGCCGACGAACGGCGTGTTGTCGAAGTTGCCCTCGGCAGCACCGGTCGTGACGTCGTACACGCCGACCGCGATGTTCTTCAGCACCGACGTGAGGAGCAGGTCGGCGACCGAGGGGTCGGTCTCGTAGACGTCGGAGTCGACGCCGATGAGGGCGATCTCACGGTCGGAGTCGCGGATGGCCTCCGCGGCGCTCTGGTAGATCGGACCGCCGACGGGCATGAGCACGTCGACGTTCTGGTCGATGAGGCCCTGGGCCGTCGTGAGGGCCTCGGTGCCGGGAGCGAAGCCGCCGGTGAAGGCGCCGGTCTGGCCGTCGAAGTCCCAGCCGAGGGCCTGGACGTTCGTGCCCTTGACCTCGTTGTGGTACTCGACGCCCTGCACGAAGCCGTCCATGAAGATCGTGACCGGCGGGATCTGGATGCCGCCGAAGGTGCCGACGAAGCCGGTCTTCGAGTAGCTCGCGGCCGCGTAGCCGGCGAGGAACGCCGCCTCGACGGTGTTGAACTGGATCGGCTTGACGTTCTCGCCCTCGACGAACTCGTCGATGATGGCGAAGTTGATGTCGGGGTTGGCCGTCGACGCCTCGGTCGTGGCCTCGGCGAGGAGGAAGCCGACCGTGACGATCAGGTCGCAGCCCTCGTCGACCAGGCTCGAGACGTTCGGGCCGTAGGCGTTCTCGTCGGCCGACTCGACCGCGTTGAACTCGACACCGAGGTCGTTGGCCGCGTCCTCGAGGCCCATGAAGCCGGCCTGGTTGAACGACTTGTCGTCGAAGCCGCCCGCGTCCGAGACCATGCAGGGGTAGAAGTCGGGCGCCTCGTCGGTGGGCGCGGCGCCCGGGGTCTCCTCCTCGGGTGCTGCGGCGCAGCCGGCGAGCACGAGCGCGCTGGCGCCGATGAGGGCGAGACCGCTGAGGGCGGTCTTGCGGGAAGTGAACGTCACTGTGTCCTCCAGAAAGCAGGGCCCAGCGGGGGCGCTGGGGTGGTTGCGCTTTACGTTAGCGCCCGTGATCACTGCTCAGCAGTGCCTTTCGGCCGCGGTGACGCAAGCGTTACGGAACTGCGACGAGGGCGAAATCCCGCGGAAATCCGGGCTTCCCGCCGGTGGATGCGCGGCTCCGTGCGCGAATGAGCACCGGATGCGCGGCGCGAGGCGCATCCGCCCCGCCCCTCAGAACGGCTAGAGGAGGTCGTTGCGCCCCGCCGACTTGATGGCGTCGACGACCGCCTTGACGCGCTGAGCGTGCTCGCGCGTGGTGACCAGCAGCGCGTCGGGGGTGTCGACGACGACGATGTCGGTGACGCCGATGAGGGAGATCAGGCGCGGGCTCTGGCTCACCACGACGCCGCTGGAGGAGTCGGACAGCACGCGCGCCCCCTCCCCCAGGATCGCGAGGTCGCCGGGGCGGCCGCCGGAGAGGAGCTTGGCGAGGGAGGAGAAGTCGCCCACGTCGTCCCACGGGAAGTCGCCGCGCACGACCGCCAGGCGGCCGGCCTCGGCGGCGGGCTCGGCGACGGAGTAGTCGATGGCGATCTTCGACAGCATCGGCCAGATCGCGTCGACGACGTCCTCGCGCGCCTCCGTGTCCCACGCCGCCGCGATCTCGACCAGGCCCTCGTGCAGCTCGGGCTGGGTGCGGGCGAGCTCCTCGAGCAGTCGATCGGCGCGCGAGATGAACATGCCCGCGTTCCAGAGGTAGTCGCCCGAGCGCACGTACTGCGTCGCCGTGTCGAGGTCGGGCTTCTCGACGAAGCGGTCGACGAGCTCGGCGTGCGGCGCGCCCTCGACCTCGAGCGGCGCTCCGCAGTGGATGTAGCCGAAGCCGATCGACGGCTCGGTCGGCGTGATGCCGATGGTGGTGATGAGGCCGGTGCGCGCGACCGCGACGGCCTCGGAGACCGCGCGGCGGAAGCGCTCGGCGTCGGTGATCACGTGGTCGGCGGCGAAGGAGCCGATGATCACCTCGGGGTCGCGGCGATGAAGGATGGCCGCCGCGAGGCCGATCGCCGCGGACGACTCCTTCGGCTCGGACTCGAGCACCATGTTGGCGTGCGTGAGCTCCGGCAGCTGCTTCTCCACGGCCGCACGGTGGGCGCGTCCGGTGACCACCATGATGCGGTCGCTGCCGGTCAGGGGCAGGATGCGCTCCCACGTCTCGCGCAGCAGCGTCCGCCCGGTGCCGGTGAGGTCGTGGAGGAACTTCGGAGCCTCCGCGCGGGAGAGGGGCCAGAGCCTCGAGCCGACGCCGCCGGCGGGGATGATCGCGTGGAAGTCGGGCAGTGCTCCCTCGAGTTCGCGCATGCCGGTCACCCTAGCGCGGGGCGCGGAAGCACTCAGAAATCTCGACGTAGGATGGAATTCATCGGCGGCCACCAGTCGAGACCGGTATTCATCGGAGTTCAAGGACGCAGTTCACTGCGCCCGTCGTCCTTGCCCTGAGGAGGGTTTCTCGTGCCAGCGAAGGTAGCGGGAGCCGGAGCGAGCAGCTCATCGGCGCCCCTGACCGTGCCCGCCCCCCGACCACCCGTCATCGCCGGAACCCTGTACCGCGGCCATGAGGGAATGTGGTCCTGGGTCCTGCACCGCATCACCGGTGTGGCGATCTACTTCTTCCTTCTCGTCCACATCCTCGACACCGCTCTCGTGCGCGTCAGCCCCGAGGCCTACAACGTGGTCATCGAGTCGTACAAGACGCCCATCATGGGTCTCGGCGAGCTGGCGCTCGTCGGTGCGATCGGCTTCCACGCCCTCAACGGGCTCCGGATCATCCTGGTCGACTTCTGGTCGGTCGGGACGCGGCACCAGCGCGCGCTGTTCTGGGGAGTCCTCGGGCTCTGGGCCGTCCTCATGATCGGCTTCGCCCCCCGCCACCTCATCCACGTGTTCGGAGGCTGAGCATGACGACCATCGACGCACCGCGCTCCTCCGCCGCACGCACGCGCAGCGGGATGAACCTCGAGAAGTGGGGCTGGATGTACATGCGCGCCTCGGGGGTCGTCCTCGTCGTGCTCATCTTCGGCCACCTCTTCGTCAACCTCGTCGCGGGCGACGGCGTGAGCCAGATCGACTTCGCGTTCGTGGCCGGCAAGCTGAGCGACCCGTTCTGGCAGGTCTGGGACACGCTGCTGCTGTGGCTCGCGCTCATCCACGGCGCGAACGGCATGCGCACTCTCGTCAACGACTACGTGACGAAGCCGAAGGTGCGCTCGGCGCTCCACTTCGCGCTCGCCTCCTCGACGGCCGTGCTGCTGATCCTCGGCACGCTCGTCATCTACACCTTCGACCCGTGCCCGGCCGGCGCGGACCCCGAGCTCATCGCCTCGTTCTGCTCGACGCTCTGAGCGTCGGCATCCGAGCGCTCGACACCTGACATCGCGGAGACATCCTGTGAGCACTGAGACCACCATGACCCCGACCGCATCCGCGGTCCACCATCACCAGTTCGACGTCGTGATCGTCGGCGCCGGCGGCGCCGGCATGCGCGCGGCCATCGAGGCCGGCCCCAACGCGAAGACCGCCGTCATCTCCAAGCTCTATCCGACGCGCTCTCACACGGGCGCCGCGCAGGGCGGCATGGCCGCCGCCCTCGCGAACGTCGAGGAGGACAGCTGGGAGTGGCACACCTTCGACACCGTCAAGGGCGGCGACTACCTCGTCGACCAGGACGCGGCGGAGATCCTCGCGAAGGAGGCCATCGATGCGATCATCGACCTCGAGAACATGGGCCTGCCCTTCAACCGCACGCCCGACGGCAAGATCGACCAGCGCCGATTCGGCGGTCACACGCGCGATCACGGCAAGGCGCCCGTGCGCCGGGCGTGCTACGCCGCAGACCGCACCGGTCACATGATCCTGCAGACGCTCTTCCAGAACTGCGTCAAGCTCGGCATCGACTTCTACAACGAGTTCTACGTGCTCGACCTGCTGCTGAGCGAGGTCGACGGCGAGCGACGCGCCGCCGGCGTCGTCGCCTACGAGCTCGCCACGGGCGACCTGCACGTCTTCCACGCCAAGAGCGTCGTCTTCGCCACGGGCGGCTTCGGCAAGATCTACAAGACCACCTCCAACGCCCACACCCTCACGGGCGACGGCGTCGGCATCATCTGGCGCAAGGGCATCCCGCTGGAGGACATGGAGTTCTTCCAGTTCCATCCGACCGGGCTCGCGGGCCTGGGCATCCTCCTCACCGAGGGCGCCCGCGGAGAGGGCGCCATCCTGCGCAATGCGAGCGGCGAGCGCTTCATGGAGCGCTACGCGCCCACGATCAAGGACCTCGCGCCGCGCGACATCATCTCCCGCTGCATGGTGCAGGAGGTCGCCGAAGGCCGCGGCGCCGGCCCGAACAAGGACTACGTGCTGCTCGACTGCACCCACCTGGGCGCGGAGGTGCTGGAGACCAAGCTCCCCGACATCACCGAGTTCGCGCGCACCTACCTCGGCGTCGACCCCGTGGTCGAGCCGGTGCCGGTCATGCCGACCGCGCACTACGCGATGGGCGGGATCCCGACCAACATCAAGGCCGAGGTGCTCGCCGACAACGACACCGTCATCAAGGGCCTCTACGCGGCCGGCGAGTGCGCGTGCGTCTCGGTGCACGGCTCGAACCGCCTCGGGACGAACTCGCTGCTCGACATCAACGTCTTCGGCAAGCGCGCCGGCAAGTACGCCGTCGAGTACGCCAGCTCGGCCGACTTCGCCCCGCTGCCTGAGGACCCGGCCAAGGAGGTGCGCGAGATGGTCGAGCGCCTCCGGGTCGCCGACGGCCCCGAGCGCCTCGCCCCGCTGCGCAAGACGCTGCAGGAGGAGATGGACAAGAACGCGCAGGTGTTCCGCACCGAGGAGAGCCTCGGCAGCGTGACCACGACCATCCAGGAGCTCCGCGACCGGTACCAGAACATCGGCATCCAGGACCGCGGGAAGCGCTTCAACACCGACCTCCTCGAGGCGATCGAGCTGGGCTTCCTGCTCGACATCGCCGAGGTCGTCGTGTTCTCGGCGCGCAACCGCAAGGAGAGCCGCGGCGGTCACATGCGCGACGACTTCCCCGACCGCAACGACGCCGACTACATGCAGCACACGATGGCCTACCTCGTGGGCGACCTGCACTCGGCGAACCCGGAGGACCACATCCGCATGGATTGGAAGCCCGTCACGATCACGCACTACCAGCCCATGGAGAGGAAGTACTGATGGCCACGACCGCCCCCGAGGCCCCCGCGCAGGAGGTCGGCGCCGTCCAGGCCTTCACCGTCACCCTCATCGTGCGCCGGTTCGACCCCGAGAAGGACGCCGAGCCGCACTGGCAGGACTTCGACGTCGAGATGTACTCGACCGACCGCGTGCTCGACGCCCTGCACAAGATCAAGTGGGACCAGGACGGCACCCTCGCGTTCCGCCGCTCGTGCGCCCACGGCATCTGCGGCTCGGACGCGATGCGCATCAACGGCCGCAACCGCCTCGCGTGCAAGACGCTGATCAAGGACCTCGACATCTCGAAGCCGATCTACGTCGAGGCGATCAAGGGCCTGCCGCTGGAGAAGGACCTCATCGTCGACATGGAGCCCTTCTTCGAGTCGTACCGCCAGGTTCAGCCCTTCCTCATCGCGAGCTCGAAGCCCGAGAAGGAGCGCCTGCAGACGATCGAGCAGCGTGCGCGCTTCGACGACACCACCAAGTGCATCCTGTGCGCCGCGTGCACGTCGTCGTGCCCCGTGTTCTGGACCGACGGCCAGTACTTCGGCCCCGCCGCGATCGTCAACGCGCACCGCTTCATCTTCGACAGCCGCGACGACGCCGCCCAGGTGCGCCTGGACATCCTCAACGACAAGGAGGGCGTGTGGCGCTGCCGCACGACCTTCAACTGCTCGGAGGCGTGCCCGCGCGGCATCGAGGTCACGAAGGCGATCGCCGAGGTCAAGCAGGCGATCCTGCGCGGCAAGCCGTAGCGAGGGACGGCGCGTCGCGAACGCGCCGATCGAGGGCCCCGGGGATGCTCCCCCGGGGCCCTCTCCCGTTCCCGGTCCTGCCCCAGCCTGCGACGAGCCTGGACATCCGAGCGCGGCCTTCCGGACGGGCTCGTTAGGGTGTCGGGATGCCCGGACGGAAGCCCCACGAACGACCCGAGGTCGACTCCCCCGCTATCTCCCCCGCCGCCGACGCGCCGAGCGCCGTCGATCGCGCCAAGGCCCTCGTCGCTCGCGTGATGCGCTCCAAGCCGGTGCGGGTGTTCCAGCACTACGGGCGCGAGCGCGGGCCGATCCTCGCCTCGGGCCTGGCGTACTCGGCGATCTTCTCCGTCTTCGCCGCGCTGTGGGTGGGGTTCTCGATCGCGGGCGCCATCGTCTCGGAGGATCTCGGACTGCGCACCACGGTCATCCGCGTGCTCGCCGATGCGGTGCCGGGCCTCATCGACACCGGGATGGGCGACGGCGCGATCGACCCGAACGACCTGCTCGACACGGCCGCATTCACGTGGACCGGCGCGCTCGCGCTCATCGGCCTGCTCGTCACGGCGCTCGGCTGGCTCGCGTCGGCCCGAGACGCGGTGCGCGTGCTGTTCGACCTGCCGCCCGCCGAGGGCAACGTGATCGTCCAGCGACTGAAGGATCTCGTGATCGCGATCGGCTTCGGAGCCGTGCTGATCCTCTCGGCGGCGCTCACGGTGATCGGCACGCAGGCGACCGATCTGGTCCTCGGGTCGTTCGGGCTCGGCGAGACCGTCGTCGCGACCGCGCTCTCGCGAGCCGTGTCGCTCGTCGTCATGTTCGCGCTCGACGCGGTCGTGCTCGCGGCGCTGTTCCGCGTGCTCGCAGGGCTGCCGATCCCCCTCCGGCGACTGCGATCGGGCGTGCTCATCGGGGCCGCTCTGCTCGGCGCGCTCAAGATCCTCGGGTCGGCCCTGCTCGGCGGCGCGACCTCCAACCCGCTGCTCGCCTCGTTCGCCGTCATCATCGGCCTCCTGATCTTCTTCAACCTGGTCTGCCAGGTGATCCTGGTCTCGGCCGCGTGGGTCGCGGTGACGGTGCGGGATGCCGGACTCGTGCTCGACGAGTCGGTCGCCGCGCGGCGGCTCCAGGCCGCGCGAGCCCTCGTCGCCGAGCACGACGACGGGGCCGATGAGCCGGCCGGGTTCTGGGCGCGACGGCGCCTGCGTCGTGCGCGGGCGCGCGCGGAGCGCGCGAGCCAGAACGCCGCCGTGCGCGCGGCCGGCGCCGAGCGCGGGCGTTCGAGCGTCCGTGGCCGAACCTAGGATGGAGGCATGCCGAACCCGGTCCGCATCGCCTCCGTCAACGTCAACGGCGTCCGTGCCGCGTACCGGAAGGGCATGGGCGAGTGGCTCGCGCAGCGCGACGTCGACATCCTCGCGCTGCAGGAGGTACGAGCATCCACCGAGGACGTCACGGGGCTGCTCGGCGAGGGCTGGACGGTCCTGCACGACGCCGCCACAGCGAAGGGCCGCGCGGGGGTCGCGATCGCGACGCGGTGGCCCATCCACGCGCACCGGGTCGAGCTCGGCGACGAGGACTTCGACTCGGCCGGCCGCTGGCTGGAGGCCGACCTGCACGTCGGCGACGTGCCCATCACGGTCGTGAGCTGCTACGTGCACTCCGGCGAGGTCGACACCCCCAAGCAGGTCGAGAAGTACCGCTTCCTCGACGCGATGGAGGAGCGCCTGCCCCAGCTCGCCGCGCACAGCGAGCACGCCCTCGTCGTCGGCGACCTCAACGTCGGCCACCGCGAGCTCGACATCAGGAACTGGCGCGGGAACCGCAAGAGCGCGGGCTTCCTGCCGCGCGAGCGCGCCTACTTCGACCGCTTCCTCGGCCCCGTCGGTGAGAGCGTCGAGTGCGTCGACGGCACGACGGGCCCCGGCCTCGGCTGGGTCGACGTCGGGCGCGCGCAGGCCGGCGAGGTCGACGGCCCCTACACCTGGTGGTCGCAGCGCGGGAAGGCGTTCGACACCGACACCGGCTGGCGCATCGACTACCACGTCGCCACCCCCGCGCTCGCAGCCGCCGTCACCGGCTACGCGATCGACCGGGCGCCGTCGTGGGACACGCGATGGAGCGACCACGCGCCCGTGGTCGTCGACTACGCGCTGTAGCCCGACTCGCGCCCAGCATCCGCCGCTTCGATCTCCGAGAAGGACCGCCTCATGACCGCACCCCGCCTGTTCTCGGGCATGCAGCCCTCGGCCGCGAGCCTGCACCTCGGCAACTACGCCGGAGCCCTGCTGCAGTGGCGCGAGATGCAGGCGACCCACGACGCCGTGTTCTGCGTCGTCGACCTGCACGCCATCACCGTGCCGCAGGACCCGGCAGAGCTGCGCGAGCGCACCCGGCGCACCGCGGCCCAGTACATCGCCGCGGGCATCGACCCCGAGCACTCGACCCTCTTCGTGCAGTCGCACGTGCCCGCGCACGCGCAGCTCGCCTGGGTGCTCAACACGATCACCGGGTTCGGCGAGGCGTCGCGCATGACGCAGTTCAAGGACAAGTCGGCGCGCGGCGGCCTCGATGTGGCCTCGGTCGGGCTGTTCACGTACCCGATCCTGCAGGCGGCCGACATCCTGCTCTACGACGCCGTCGTCGTGCCGGTCGGCGAGGATCAGCGCCAGCACATCGAGCTCACGCGCGACCTCGCGACGCGGTTCAACTCGCGCTTCGGCGACACGCTCGTCGTGCCCGAGGTGCGGATCCTCAAGGAGACCGCGAAGATCTACGACCTGCAGAACCCGGGGGCGAAGATGTCGAAGTCGGGCGAGAGCCCCGCGGGCATCCTGTGGATGCTCGACGACGACAAGGCGCTGACGAAGAAGATCAAGTCGGCCGTCACCGACTCCGAGGGCGTCGTGCGGTACGACCCGGCCGAGAAGCCCGGCGTCTCGAACCTCCTGTCGATCCTCGCGATCGTGACGCGGCGCTCGGTCGCCGAGGTCGAGGCGGAGTTCGACGGGCTGCAGTACGGGGCGCTCAAGGGCGCCGTCGCCGAGGCCGTCGTGGAGGAGCTGCGGCCGATCCGCGAGCGCACGCTCGAGCTGCTCGACGACCCGGCCGAGCTCGACCGGCTGCTCGCGATCAACGCGGACCGGGCATCCGCCATCGCGGACGCGACGCTCGCCCGCGTGTACGACGCCGTCGGGTTCCTGCCGCGCGCATGAGGCCCGTCGTGCTGCGGACGCCGCGGCTCGTGCTGTCGACGCCGGTGGCCGCCGACGCCCCCGCCGTCTACGCGCACTGCCAGGACGCCGAGCTGCAGCGCTGGACGACCGTGCCCGTGCCCTACACGACCCAGGACGCGCGCTCGTTCGTCGAGGAGTTCGTGCCCGCCGGCTGGCGCGACGGCACGGAGGCGATCCTCGCGCTGCGCCCGGCCGGCGGCAGCGAGCTCATGGGCGTCGTCTCGTGGCAGCGGCGGCGCGGCCACGTCGGCTACTGGATGGGCGCCGAGCATCGCGGGCAGGGGTACCTGGCCGAGGCGCTGCGCGCCCTCGTGGAGTGGGTGCTCGGGCCCGAGCACGACGTCGACGCGCTGCGCTGGGAGTGCGTCGAGGGCAACCTCGGCTCAGCGCACGCCGCGCGGGCGGCCGGGTTCCGGTGGGCGGGCTCCGGGCCGTGCGACGTCGTCGACCGCGACGGTGCGCACCCGCCGGGCTGGCACGCCGAGCTGCGCCGCGAGGACCTCGGCACGGTGGAGGCTCTCGAGCGCTGGCCGGTGCTCGCGTGACGAGCGAGCCCCGGTCGAGCATCCGCGTCATGCTCTTCGATCTCGACGACTGCCTCATGGCGCACTCGCGCGCCGTCGCGATCGGGCTCGCGCGAGCGCGAGCGGAGACCGGCGGCGCGGTCGCGGCCGCCGACGACGCCGCCGAGCTGCGGCGCTGGCGCGACCTCGAGGAGCACCACTACGGCCGCTGGCTGACCGGCGAGATCGACTTCATCGAGCAGCGGCGCGAGCGGGCGCGCGCATTCCTCGCGCCGTTCGGCATCGTGCCGACGCCCGACGAGGCGCTCGCGTGGTTCGACCGGTACATGGTCGGCTACCGCGCGTCGTGGAGCCTCTTCGACGACGTGCTGCCCGCGCTCGGCGCGCTCGAGGAGGCCGTGCGGGGCATCCGCCTCGGGGTGATCACCAACGGCGACCTCGCCTTCCAGACCGAGAAGCTCGAGGCGATCGGGCTCGCCGACCGCATGGAGCACGTCATCGCGTCGGGCGAGGTCGGCGTCGCGAAGCCTGCGGCGGCGATCTTCGAGCTCGCCGCCTCGGCGTTCGGCGTGCCGGTGGCGTCGTGCGCGTACGTCGGTGACCGGCTGCGCACCGACGCGACGGGGGCGGATGCGGCCGGGATGCTCGGCCTCTGGCTCGAGCGGCCGCTCGAGACGCTCGGAGTCCCCGTGGAGGCGGGAATCGTGCCGCCCGGGGTCGTGCGCCTCACGTCGCTGCTCGACCTGCCCTCCGCCCTCGCCGCGATCTGAGGCCCGCTGACGTCCGCACGACGTCGCTGGCGGATGCAAGCCCCGGCGCCCGTGTGGTCGAGGCTCGCCGTGCACCGACTCCGGAGACCGCGCGGCGCGCATGACCACCGGTACCGGTCACTGCTGAGCGGCGGCACTTCTCCGGAGAACGTGCACGCCGGCGGGCGCCGCACGACTCGTGGCGCGGAGCACCGCCTCCACCACGGTGTCGATCCGCGACACGACGTGCGCGTAGTCGACGCGCACGACGATGTACCCGTGACGCGCCAGCTGGAGGTCGCGCCAGTAGTCGCGTTCCTGCTCGCCCTCGTGCCAGCGTCGGCCGTCGACCTCGACCACGACGCGACCCTCCACGAGAAGGTCGACTCGGCCCACCCCCGGGATGACGACCTGCACGTCCACCGCCAGGCCGACATCCCGAAGTGCGACGCGCACGAGGGACTCGATCCCTGACTCGCTTCTGCCGTCGAGATGGACGAGCTCAACGCAGAGTCGGTGCGGGGCATGCCGGACAAGGTCGTCGACCTCCGCATGCGTCACCACCCGTCGGTGGAGGGCGCTGTCGAGGACAGCGATCGCCCGTGGCCGCGAGAGGCATCGGAGAAGCTGGCGGATGGCGTCCGATGGCGAGGCGACAGCCACCGAGGGTGGAGCATCCAGCGGGACCCAGTGAAGAACGAGGTCGATCGGATCTCTCCCCGACCCGGCGGGTCGACGAAGGCGCGTCGCATCGGGGGCGACCTGCACATGGAGACCCGCGCCTGGCTGCTCGAAGCACCCGAGCAGCGCCAGCGCGGAAACGCAGGTGAGCCGACCGCCCACCACCGCCGCCTGCCGGGCTGGCGCGGGCATCCACCTGCTCACGTAGACGCCGCGGCGGGCCCGAAGGACAGTGCCGTCGGCGAGCGCCCGCCCCAGGGCCTGACGACTCACGCGATCCAGGAGCTCCTGCCTCGAGTAGGGACGACGTGGGTCCAGGGCAACCATCTGAGCACTGTCGCGGGCCGACCGCCAGGTCGTCGCGAAGCCGACGGGATCGGTGGAGACCCCGGCACCTGCGCGATGGTGGAGGAGTCTGTGTCACGACTCCGGAGAACCGTCGATGCGCGTGCTGGGCACAGGAGCACGGCGGCGCCCCGGCCCGAATCTCCGGAGAACGCACACGCACACGGGCACCCACGCGGCCACGGACACGGCCACGACCGCGCGAAGGACGCACCTGGCCGGCAGCGGCGGGCGAGCGGTGCAGGCCGCTCCCGCGTGCGGCGAACGCCGGCCGAGGCCCCACGCACGCGGAAGGGGCGGGGCGCCTGCGCGCGCCCCGCCCCTCGTGCGGCCCTACCACGGCCGCGGCGGCTCCGGAGAGCCGCACACCCGACCCGCTCGCGCGGGACGGACTGCTAGTTCACGTCGTCGTCGACCCAGTCGAACGTCTTCGTGACGGCCTTCTTCCAGTTGCGCATCTGGCGCTCGCGCTCGGAGTCGTCCATGTTGGGCGTCCAGCGCGAGTCCTCCTGCCAGTTGGCGCGCAGCTCGTCGAGCGAGCCCCACACGCCGACCGCGAGGCCCGCGGCGTAGGCGGCGCCGAGCGCGGTCGTCTCCGCGACGACCGGACGGACGACCGGCACGCCGAGGATGTCGGCCTGGAACTGCATGAGCGTGTTGTTCGCGATCATGCCGCCGTCGACCTTGAGCTCGGTCAGGTCGACGCCCGAGTCGGCGTTGACCGCATCCAGCACCTCGCGGGTCTGGAAGGCGGTCGCCTCGAGCACGGCGCGGGCGATGTGGCCCTTGTTGACGTAGCGGGTGAGTCCCACGAGCGCACCGCGGGCATCCGACCGCCAGTACGGGGCGAAGAGGCCCGAGAACGCCGGCACGAAGTAGGCGCCGCCGTTGTCGTCGACCGTCTTGGCGAGCGTCTCGATCTCGGGGGCGTCCTTGATGAGGCCGAGGTTGTCGCGCACCCACTGCACGAGCGAGCCCGTGACCGCGATCGCGCCCTCGAGCGCGTAGTGCGGCTTGGCGTCGCCGAGCTTGTAGCCGAGCGTCGTCAGCAGGCCGTTCTTCGAGTGGACGATCTCCTCACCGGTGTTGAAGATGAGGAAGTTGCCCGTGCCGTAGGTGTTCTTCGACTCGCCGGCGTCGAACGCCGCCTGACCGAACGTGGCGGCCTGCTGGTCGCCCAGGATGCCCGCCACGGGGACCTCGCGCAGCAGCGAGCTGCTGTGCACGGTGCCGTACACCTCGGAGGAGGAGCGGATCTCGGGGAGCATCGACGCCGGGACGTTGAACGCCTCGAGGATCGAGTGGTCCCACTGGAGGGTCTCGAGGTCCATGAACATCGTGCGCGAGGCGTTCGTGACGTCGGTCGCGTGCACGCCGCCGTCGGTGCCGCCGGTGAGGTTCCAGAGCACCCACGTGTCCGTCGTGCCGAACATCAGGTCGCCTCGGTCGGCGGCCTCGCGGGCGCCGTCGACGTTCTCCAGGATCCACACGATCTTCGTGCCGGAGAAGTAGGTCGCGAGCGGAAGGCCGACCTTCTGCTTGAACCGCTCGACGCCGCCGTCGGCCGCGAGGCGGTCGACGATGGGCTGCGTGCGGGTGTCCTGCCAGACGATGGCGTTGTAGACGGGCTTGCCGGTCGTGCGGTCCCACACGACCGCGGTCTCGCGCTGGTTGGTGATGCCGACGGCGGCGATGTCGTGACGCGTCAGGTTCGCCTTCGACAGCGCGGCGCCGATGACCTCGCGCGTGTTGCCCCAGATCTCCATCGGGTCGTGCTCGACCCAGCCGGCCTTGGGGAAGATCTGCTCGTGCTCGAGCTGACCGGTCGAGACGATCGAGCCCTTCTGGTCGAAGATGATCGCGCGGGTGCTGGTCGTGCCCTGGTCGATCGCGAGTACGTAGTTGGCCATGAGAGGTATAACTCCTTCGTTATCGGGTCCGGCGTGAGCCGGGGTTCATGAGGGGTGCCGCGTCGACCTAGAGGACGGGCAGGAACGGGATGGCCGCGAAACCGGCGAGCGCGCCGCCGATGAGCGGGCCGACGACCGGCACCCACGCGTACGACCAGTCGCTCGATCCCTTGCCCTTGATGGGCAGCACGGCGTGCGCGAGGCGCGGACCGAGGTCGCGGGCGGGGTTGATGGCGTAGCCCGTGGGGCCACCGAGCGAGGCGCCGATTCCGACGACGAGCAGCGCGACCGGCAGGGCTCCGAGGGCGGCGAGACCGGCGCCCGGTTCGGCGCGGCCGAAGCCGATGACGACGAAGACCAGCACGAAGGTGCCGACGATCTCGGTCACGAGGTTCCAGCCATAGCTGCGGATGGCGGGGCCGGTGGAGAACACCGCGAGCTTGGTGCCGGCGTCGGGCTCCTCATCGAAGTGCTTCTTGTAGGCGAGGAAGGCGAGCGTCGCGCCGATGAACGCGCCGATCAGCTGTCCGCCCATGTAGACGAGGATCGAGACGAGGTTGACGGGAACCCCCTGGCCGAACTCGGTCGCGCCGTTGGTGACCAGTCCGAGGGTGACGGCGGGGTTCAGGTGAGCGCCGGAGGCGTAGGAGACGGTCACACCGGCGAAGACCGCGAGGCCCCAGCCGAAGTTGATCATCAGGAAGCCGCCGCCGAAGCCCTTGTTCTTGATGAGCACGGCGTTGGCGACGACGCCGGCTCCGAGCAGGAGCAGCATGGCGGTGCCGACGACTTCCGAAAGGAAGACCACTGCGAGATTGTCCACGTTGACTTGTTCCTCTGTTCAGGGTTGTCTCCCCGACCTCGGTTCCGGTCGGGGAGGGTGCTCGACGGTCGGGACCATCGGGCGGTTCCGCTCCGGGCAGTGACGCTCGGGGCGGGGGCTGAGAGGGGATGCGCAGTCCCGGGGGTGATTCCTATGGGGTCAGGATGCTCTACCGAGCCTCCTGCGGATGATCGACTTCCACACCGTGGTGATCGGCCAGGTACTCGGCCGCCGCCGCACGCTCGGCGCGGCGCTGCGTCGCGTCCCACCCGAGCACGTCCCCGACGATCTCGGCGAGCTCGTCGAGCACGGCAGAGGTGACGGCGCCGGTGAACGCCATCGAGGTGCGGCGGAGGACGACGTCGACGAGCCGGACGACCTGCTCCGTCTCGACGAGGTGCTGCACCTCCAGGCGCGAGTAGGCGGGCGCGGAGTCGAGGGCGGAGTCCTCCCCGTCAGCGATCCGGGCGATGAGCGACTCGGCGCTCGTGCCGTACCGGTCCAGAAGGATCGCTGCGCGGTCGCGACCGATGACGGCGCCGTGCTTCTGGAGCCAGGCGGCCCGCTCGGCGTCGGTGGTCGGGTAGCCGACGGCGCCGCCGATGAGGCGCCCGTCGGTGCTCACGCTCCGCGAGCGGCGGAGCTTCTTCATGACCTCATCGGCGAGGTTCTCGCCGAGGGCGCGGAAGGTGGTCCACTTGCCTCCCACGAGGCTCAGGACGGGCACGCCGCCCCGCTCGCCGTGCTCGATGCGGTAGTCGCGCGAGATCTGACCGGTGGAATCGGCGTCCTGGCGCGGCAGCGGGCGGACTCCCGAGAAGCGGAACACGATCTGCGAGCGGTTGACCTCGATCGTCGGGAAGACGTGCTTGACGAGGTCGAAGAAGTAGTCGACCTCCTCGTCGGTGCAGCGGATGGGCTGAGAGATGTCGTGGGCGAGGTCGGTCGTCCCGACGAGCACGCGGCCCTTGAGCGGGTAGATGAGCACGATGCGGCCGTCGGTGAACTCGAAGAAGATCTCGCGCCCGTTGCAGGCCTCGAGCAGCTCCGGGTGATCGAGGACGATGTGCGAGCCCTTCGTGCCGCCCATGAACTGGGAGGGCTGGCCGAGCGCGTCGTTGGTGAGGTCCGTCCACGGGCCCGAGGCGTTGACGACGAGCTTCGCGGCGATCTCGAACTCCTCGCCGCTGACGACATCGCGCATGCGCACGGCGCCGCTCTCGCTCATCCCGATGGCTTCGACGTAGTTGGCGGCCCGAGCGTGCGCACCGGCGGCGAGTCCGTCGTTGAGGACGTCGAGGGCGAGTCGCTCCGGATCGTGCATCGAGGCGTCGTAGTACGTGGCCGTCCACTTCACGTCGTCGCGGAGCTTGGGCAGCTCGCGGCGCGAGGCGGCGGAGCCGCGGAACTGGTGGCGGGGGACACGACCGCCGTCGCGCGAGAACGTGTCGTAGATGGTGAGGCCGACCTTGATGATGAGCGCGCCGCGCTCCTTCTTCGCACCGCCCTTGATGCCGATGAACTTCAGCGGGGCGGAGAGCAGGCTCGAGAAGGTCGAGAAGATCGGGATGGTGGTGCGCAGCGGACGCACGTAGTGCGGCGCGAGGCGCAGGAGCGCGTTGCGCTCGTGCACCGACTCCTGCACGAGGCGGAACTCGCCGTTCTCGAGGTAGCGGATCCCGCCGTGCACCATGTGCGAGCTGGCGGCGGAGGCGCCCGCGACGTAATCGTCGCGCTCGACGAGGACGACGTCGACGCCGTTGAGCGCGAGATCGCGGAACGTCGCGATCCCGTTGATGCCGGCGCCGATGACGACGACGTCGGCGGAGGGGCGCTCGGTGAGCGCGCTCACGGTCGCGCGTGCGGGGGACGGCTTCTGTGTCGGCATCGGTGGACTCTTCCTCGATCCAGCCGACGGCGGGTCGGCGGTGGAATAATCCTGTGACGGTCGCGAACGATCGACCAACTTGATTGCACAAACGTGCAGAGACGCGGAGGATCCGATGGCGACGACCGCGCAGCCCTCCGGACGGATGCGGGACGCCCTGCGGGCCGCCCATCTGTACTACATGCAGGACCTCACGATGGAGGCCATCGCCCGCGAGCTGAAGACCTCGAGATCCTCGGTCTCCCGCCTGATCTCCTACGCGAAGGAGACCGGACTCGTGGATATCCGGATCCGCTCGCCGTTCGAGCTCTCCACCCGCTGGGAGCAGGACATCGCGCGCCGTTTCGGCGTCTCGGCGCACGTGATCCCCGTCCCGAGCGGGTCGTCGGACGTCGATCGGCAGGACCGCGTGGCGCGCGGCGCTGCACGAATTCTCAACTCGTACTTCGACTCCAACATGTCGATGGGCGTCGCCTGGGGCTCGACGATGAGCGCGATCAGTCGGCACCTCGTGCCGAAGGAGACCCACAATTCCGACATCGTTCAGCTCAACGGGGCAGGGAACACCCACACGACCGGCATCGACTACGCGAGCGAGATCCTCCGGCGATTCGCCGAGTCGTACACCGCGCGCCTCCAGCAGTTCCCCGTCCCGGCCTTCTTCGACTCCTCGGCGACCCGCGAGCATCTGTGGAAGGAGCGCAGCATGCGTCGCGTGCTCGACATGCAGACGCACCTCGACATCGCGCTGTTCGGCGTCGGGTCACCGTTCGCGGACATCCCGAGCCACGTCTACATCGGCGGGTACCTCGACCCGGAGGACTACCAGACGCTGAGCGATCAGGGCGTCGTCGGCGATGTCGCGACGGTGTTCTTCCGCGCCGACGGCTCCACCGACGGGATCGAGCTCAACGCGCGCGCGACCGGACCGGACTTCGATGTCCTCCGGCGCATCCCCCGACGGGTGTGCGTCGTGTCGGGCGTCTCGAAGCTGCCCGGGCTCTCCGGGGCCCTCGCGGCGAACCTCATCACCGACCTGATCATCGACGAGGCCGGAGCCCGCGCGCTCATCGACTCCGCGGCGGGCTCGGTGCCGACGACGACGGGCGCCGTCACGGTCGTCGACATGACGTCGGATGACGCCGATCAGTTCCCAGGAGCCGTTCGGGAATAACCCAGGGCCGCCTGCGTTCAATACACTCGAACACGAAACGCACTTCGGGGTCGGTGAAAGTCCGAGCCGGCGGTCATAGTCCGCGACCCGTGGTCGAGCTCTCGGGCTCGGCACCGGTTGAGCTGGTGGAACTCCAGCACCGACGGTGAGAGTCCGGATGGGAGAAGTGCGGTGCACGGCCTTGCCGTGCGCCCGCGACCCCGGACTGCGCCCCGACTCACCGAAGGGCCCTCACGGGATGACCGCCATCGCCGCACCGATCGACGCCACGCGCGTCGAGGCTGCGATGCGCCGCGCGCTCGCTCTCGCCGAGCGGGGCCCGGCCGTCGGCGACAACCCCCAGGTCGGCTGCGTGCTGCTCGACGCCTCCGGCGCTATCGTCGCCGAGGGCTGGCACCGCGGCGCCGGAACCGCGCACGCGGAGGTCGACGCCCTCTCGAAGGTCGCCGACGCGCGCGGCCTCACCGCCGTGGTGACCCTCGAGCCCTGCAACCACACCGGCCGCACCGGCCCCTGCGCCCTCGCGCTCATCGATGCCGGCGTCGCACGCGTGATCTACGCCCTCGCCGACCCGAGCGAGCTCGCGAGCGGTGGGGCCGAGCGTCTGCGGGCCGCGGGCATCGTCACCGAGCGCGGCCCTCTCGCCGACGAGGCGGAGGAGCTCCTGCGCCCCTGGCTCGCGAGCGCGCGCCTCGGGCGCCCCTTCGTCACCGTCAAGTGGGCGTCGACGCTCGACGGGCGCGCCGCCGCCGCCGACGGCACGAGCCAGTGGATCACCGGCGCCGCCGCCCGTCAGCGCGTTCACGAGCAGCGCGCCCGCCACGACGCGATCGCCGTCGGCACCGGCACCGTCCTCGCCGACGACCCGAGCCTCACGGCGCGCGGCGACGGCGGCGAACTGCTCGCGCACCAGCCGATCCCCGTCGTCTTCGGCGCAACGCCCGTTCCCGCGGATGCCGCCCTCCGCGATCACCCGGCCGGCCTCATCGAGGTGGGCCACCGCGATCTCGCCGCAGCGCTCCCCGATCTGCTGAGCCGCGGCATCCGCCGCCTCTACGTCGAGGGGGGCCCGACCCTCGCGAGCGCGTTCCTGCGCGCCGGGCTCGCCGACGAGGTGCTGGTCTACCTCGCGCCGATGCTGCTCGGCGGTCCGCGCACGGCCCTCGACGACCTGGGGGTCAGCACGATGGCGGAGGCCCATCGGCTGAGCATCCGCTCGATCGAGACCCTCGGGGACGACCTGCTCGTCACGTGCCGCCCCCTCCCCCGCGACTCCGCCCCCACCGCCCCGCACAGCTAGGACCCCGCAATGTTCACCGGAATCATCGAAGAGCTCGGCGAGATCGTCGACTGGCAGACGGACGGCGACGCCGGCCGCGTCACCGTGCGCGGTCCGCTCGCCGTGAGCGACGCGAAGCACGGCGACTCGATCAGCGTCAGCGGCGTGTGCCTCACCGTCGTCGAGCAGGGCCCCGACTGGTTCACCGCCGACGTCATGGGGCAGACGCTGCTCATGTCGAACCCCGCCCAGTGGGCCGCGGGCCGCACCGTCAACCTCGAGCGCGCCGCCGCCGTCGGCGACCGCCTCGGCGGGCACATCGTGCAGGGGCACATCGACGGCACCGCGGAGGTGATCGACGTGCGCGACGAGGGAACCTGGCGCGTGCTGCGCTTCTCCCTCGCACCGGAGCACGCCCCGCTCGTCGTCGACAAGGGCTCGATCGCCGTCGACGGCATCTCGCTCACGGTCAGCGCCTCGGGCGACGACTGGTTCGAGGTCTCGCTCATCCCCGAGACCCTCGAGCGCACGACCCTGGGGCGCCGCGTCGGCGGCGACCTCGTCAACATCGAGACCGACATCCTCGCTCGACACGTGGCGCGACTGGCGCGCCTCGACGGAAGGATCCCCGCATGAGCATCGGAACCATCCCCCAGGCGCTCGCCGCGCTGCGGCAGGGCCGGCCCATCCTCGTCGCTGACGACGAGAGCCGCGAGAACGAGGGCGACATCATCCTGTCCGCCGAGCTCGCGACGCAGGAGTGGGTCGCGTGGACCGTCAAGAACTCGAGCGGCTACCTGTGCGCCCCGATGACGAACGAGCTCGCCGACGCGCTCGAGCTGCCGCTCATGGTGGCCGACAGCGAGGACCCTCGCCGCACGGCCTACACCGTGAGCGTCGACTCCGCTGACCGCATCTCGACGGGCATCAGCGCCCGCGACCGCGCCCACACGCTGCGCGTGCTCGCCGACCCCGCGTCGACCCCCGCGAGCCTCATCCGGCCCGGTCACATCCTCCCGCTGCGCGCGGTGGATGGCGGCGTGCGCGAGCGCGCCGGCCACACCGAGGCGGCCGTCGAGCTCATGCGCCTCGCGGGCCTGCGCCCCGTCGCGGTCATCGGCGAGGTCGTCGCCGACGACGGAGAGATGATGCGCCTGCCCGAGCTCATCGAGTTCGGCCGTGCGGAGGACGTCGTCGTGATCACGATCGTCGACCTCATCGCCTACCTGAACTCGGGCGAGGAGTTCGCCGCGGGCGCCCCCGGTGCCCCCGCCGAGCAGCTCTCGAGCGTCTCGTTCGAGGTCGCCACGACCGTGCCGACGACGCACGGCCCGTTCTCGATGCGCGCCTACCGCGACCGCAAGACCGGCGCCGACCACGTCGCGATCGTGAGCGGGATGCCCCACGACGACATGATCGTGCGCGTCCACTCCGAGTGCCTGACCGGGGAGGCCTTCGGCTCGCTCAAGTGCGAGTGCGGGCCGCAGCTCGACGCCGCGCTCGACGTCATCCAGCGCCAGGGCGGTGCCGTGCTCTACATGCGCGGCCACGAGGGCCGCGGCATCGGCCTCATCAACAAGCTGCGCGCCTACCGCCTGCAGGAGGACGGCTACGACACCCTCGACGCCAACCTCGCGCTCGGCCTGCCCGCCGACAGCCGCGACTACCAGGCGGCGAGCGACATGCTGCGCGACCTCGGCGTCGGCCGCGTCCGCCTGCTGTCGAACAACCCGGAGAAGCAGCGCCAGCTGACCCAGTACGGCATCGAGGTCAGCTCGCTCGTCCCGCTGCTGGTGGGCGTCGGCGACGACAACCAGGGCTACCTGAGCGCCAAGCGCGACCGCATGGGCCACCGCCTTCCCGATAGCATCACGAGCGCACCCGTGTACGCGCAGATGGAAGGACGCACCGCATGAGCGGAGCCGGAAGCCCCCAGCTCGACGTCGACGGAACCGGTCTGACGGTCGCGATCGTCGCCGGCCAGTGGCACGCCGAGATCAGCGCAGGCCTTATCGCCGGCGCTCGGCGCGTGCTCGAGGCCTCGGGCGCGACGGTCGTCGAGTACGCCGCGCCCGGTTCGTTCGAGCTGCCGGTGGTGAGCAAGGCCGCTCTCGAAAGCGGGGCGGATGCCGTTGTCGCCCTCGGCGTCATCATCCGCGGCGGCACCCCTCACTTCGAGTACGTGTCCGCGGCCGCGACCGACGGGCTGACGCGGGTCGCCCTCGACACGGGCAAGCCCGTGGGCTTCGGCGTGCTCACGCTGGACGACGAGAAGCAGGGCCTCGACCGCGCCGGCCTGCCCGGGTCGAAGGAGGACAAGGGCGCGGAGGCGGCCGAGGCCGCCCTCGCGACGGCGCAGGCGCTGCGGATCATCCGCGGCTGATCTCGCCCGGAATCGGCCCGGAGACGGGTCGGTTCTGGAAGCGTTTTCTTCTCCTGTCGAAGGGCCTCGTTCCACAGGGAACGGGGCCCTTCGGGGTGGAACGACCGGGTATCGCCATGGAACGACCGTGTCGAATTCTGAAACTTCTGGAACCGTTTGCATGACCGCCGTCAACGGGTGATACTCCCCCTGCGAGGGGCCCAGCGCGACGACGATGTCGCCCTCCTTGCGGATGGAGAATCAATGCGAACTCGATCTGCACGATCCGCGACAGGGGCCATCGGCCTCGGGCTCGCGATCATCGCATCGCTGCTCGTCGCGCCGACCTCGGTGTCGACCGCGACCGCCGCGACCGCCACCGGCAATCCCGACTTCACCGCCAACGTCATGGCGCCGCTCGAGGTCACTGACTGGACCCAGTTCAGCAGTCAGCTCGCGACCGTCAAGTCGTACGGCGTCGACGCCGTCTCGGTCGACGTCTGGTGGGGCAAGGTCGAGGCCGCTGGCGACAACCAGTTCAACTGGAGCTACTACGACCAGGTCTTCTCGACCATCACGAGCCGCGGGCTCGACATCGTGCCGATCCTCTCGTTCCACCAGTGCGGCGGAAACGTGGGCGACACCTGCAACATCCCGCTCCCTGCGTGGCTCTGGGGCAAGTACACCGGTGCGGTCGTCAACGGCGTCACGCTCGACGCGAACGGCCTCAAGCACCGCAGCGAGCAGGGCAACGTCTCGAGCGAGACGGTGCAGGGCTGGGCCGACAGCGCCGTTCTGAACGAGTACCAGGCGTTCACGCAGTCGTTCGTGGCTCGGTACGGCACCAACTACGCGACCCGAATGCAGGAGATCAACGTCTCGCTCGGCCCGGCCGGCGAGCTCCGCTACCCCTCGTACAACAGTCATGACTCCGGCACGGGCTACCCGACGCGCGGCGCCCTGCAGGCCTACTCGCCGCTCGCGGTGAAGAGCTTCCAGCAGTGGGCGGTCGCGAAGTACGGCACGATCGCCGGCGTCAACGCCGCGTGGGGCTCGACCCTGACGGCGCAGACGCAGATCCAGCCGCCGAGCAACGCGGGCTTCTTCTTCTCGTCGGACGACTACCGCAGCACGACCTACGGCAAGGACTTCGTCGACTGGTACAACAAGAGCCTCGTCGACCATGGCGAGCGGATGCTCGATACCGTGCTCGCTGCCCTTGGCACGTCCTTCCCAGGCGCCGAGATCGGCTACAAGATTCCCGGAGTGCACTGGTCGATGACGGGCCCGACCCCGCGTGCGGCGGAGGTCGCGGCGGGACTCGTGCAGACGAGCGTCGACATGAACGCGGCGGGAACCGGTCGCGGCTACGCGAACATCGTCGGGCTCGCCAACCGCGTCGCCGACTCGGGCCGCGGCGTGATCCTGCACTTCACGTGCCTCGAATTCAACGATGAGAACTTCGCGCCGCAGTACTCGCAGGCGAAGACCCTCGTCGGCTGGATCGGCGCCGAGGCCGGCCGCCAGGGCGTCAAGGTCAAGGGAGAGAACGCCCTCGCGGGCGGCATCACGTCGAACAACGGGTGGGACAACGTCAACCAGGCGTTCGACAGCTTCCCGTACCTCGGCATGACGGTGCTGCGCGTGGGCGAAGTCGCCTCGGGCACCGGGCAGACGCGCTACGCGCAGTTCATCCAGAAGTACCGACCCGCGGGCAGCGCCTGGACCTCGCTCTACGTGCGCGGCACGAACAACAGCTGGGGCCTGTCGACGCCGATGACCAAATCGGGCGACGTCTGGACGGCCTCCAACGTGTCGTTCGGCTCGGCCACCGGCCAGCGCTTCAAGTTCGACGTCAAGGGCGACTGGAGTCTGAACTACGGCGGCACCGGCCTGACCGGAACCGCCGTGCAGGGCGGCGGCGACATCGCGGTGAGCGCCAATACGACGTACACGATCACCTTCAACGAGAAGACGAAGGCGTACGCCGCGACCCCGAGCACCTCGCCGCCCCCGCCGCCGCCCACGTCGGGCGTGACGGTGCACTTCGCCGAGTGGCAGTCGGCGACGAGCTACTCGATCCACACCTGGAACGGGCTCAGCGGCACCTTCCCGATGGCGTACGAGGGCTTCGTCAACGGCCGCCACTGGTGGAAGGTGACGCTGTCGAACGCCCCGAGCTCGTTCGGCTTCACATTCACCAACAGCAACGGCAACTGGGACAGCCCCGACCGCGCCTACACGGGCCAGGCGGGCACGATCTACGTGCTGCCGGGCAACGGCACGGTGTACACCGCGCGGCCGTAGTCGCAATACCGAAACGGACGGCGCCCGCACCCCGCGAGGGGGGCGGGCGCCGTTCGCATCCGTCGCCTGCCGCGTGAGCGGCGCTACTTCAGGAACAGGGCGCGCAGGCGGTTCGTCGTGAAGACGATGCCGATCGCGATCATGACGAGGTAGTAGCCGACGTGCACGAGCATCATGCCGCTCAGGGCTCCGGTCGTGAGCCCG